>CAWFIT010000001.1:0-1186116 GCA_963815965.1 uncultured Actinomycetes bacterium
GTTGTTGCCGCCTCCGCTGGGCCACAGCAGCAGCGCCGCAGCGATTCCGGCCGCGACCGCGGCGATCGCGGCGAATCTCGGCGCAAGGTGACGCACCAGACTTGACCGGAGCCGCTGGGTGTCCGCAACCGCGTCGGCGAGCGCGAGCAACTCGGGCTCGTCGCGCAGCAGGTCGACGACTTCGGGATCACCCATGATCATGGTGCGACTCCCTCCTGCTCGAGTTCCGTGCGGAGCGCCTCCAGCGCGCGGACGAAGCGCATCTTCGCCGCGGCCTCGCTCACGCCGAGCGTCATTCCGATCTCCGCGAAGCGCGCACCGCGTACGAGCTTCAGCACCGCGACCTCACGCTGTGCCTCCGGCAGATGCGAGAGCGCTCGGCCCAGCGCGGCGGCGAGGTCGGGGCCGTACTCGCGCGAATCCGCCGGCGGCACCGCGGTGATCGCGACCGCGCTCGCCTGCGCGGTTCGGCGAGCCTCGTCCGCGAAGCGGCGCTTGGCCACGGTGTACAGCCACGCGAGCGGCGGCGAACCCGTGTCTCGGAGCGAGGCCGCGGCGTCCGCGAAGACCTGTTGCGTGAGCTCTTCGGCGCGACCGTCGTCTCGGGTGCGGCGGCGGACGTAGCGGTAGACGTGGCCGTAATGGCGACGGAATGCCCGCTCCGCGACGTCGTTCACGCCCTGTTTCTCGCGCACCAAGGAGAAAAGTAACGCGGCCCGACGATTGACCCACCCCGTGCGGGCACAACTAGAGAAGCCTCCTCACTCCTACTTCGCTACTCCTACTTCGTTGGTTTCGCTATCGGAGCTTCGCGAAGCCTCACGCCGCGTGCTGGGTTCCGTCGCGCAGCGAATCAGGACGTCGATCGACCTGGATGTGGACCACTACTGAACGCGCGGCGGCTCGCTTGTTCTTGCTTTCAGCTCTTGGGCGATTCCCTTGGCGCGCGTGACGCGTGCGTGGTGACCCCACCCCTCGATCCCGCCGACCTCATCCGAGCGGTTCGAGCTGCGCGTCTGTCCGTGGCCACAATGCCGCCTCAGTGCGATGCCAGCGTCCGACGCGACCGGTGGAACCGCGGCCACGCGCCGCCCGAGCCTGCTACGGCGAGCGCCAGAACTGCGATCACGAGTGAGGCGGGACCGTACATCCACCACTCGTGTTGCCGGCTCCAGGTGAAGGCCGCCAGCGTCTCGATTACAAAGATCGCCGCGAGTGCCCACGTGAAAAGCCGGATCATCCGGTCGGGCAGGAACCGGTGTTGCCACATCCCCGCCCGCGCCAGCACGACCGACACGGCGACGACGAGCAGCACGACTACTACCCCCGCGACAACGCGCGTCCCCGTCGACGCAACGTCGTCGCGGACGCCATTGGTGTAGAGCCCCCACGTTCCGCCCAGCAGCCAGTAGACGTGCGTATTGAGCGGGCCGGCCGCCAGACCGATAATCAAGAGGAGCGCCGCGACACGGTTTCGCTTGGCTCCGCCTTCAGCTTCCGGCGCCATCAGGCACCTCCTTCTTCTGGATCAACCGCCCCCGGAGGCGGCGACCGACGCCGAGGTGGTGGCTGCGATGACCGCCGCCAACATCGCGTTGATCGCGTCGCGGACAGCCTTCGAGGCCCATTCGCCGTCGGAGATCTGCTTCGAGTTCGCCTTTAGCTCCTGCTTCGGGAGGCCGACGACCGCCGAGTCGAAGCTCTTCGTGACGGCCTTCAATGCGTGGAGCAGCGAGACGAGCGCTCCCAGGCGGGGATCGGTCGTCGCTCCGACGCGGAGGACGTCGGCGATCGCCAGGCGCAGGGAGTCCTCGTGCCCGCTGTCGTCGCTGGGCCAGCGGTGCGACGGGAGGATGCCGAGGATCTTCGCCGTTTCCTCGTGCAGCAGCCCCTGCTCGGCGAGCCGCATGTGCAGCCGCGCCCGGAGCCCCCTGGCGAGCCTGGACACGACCTGGTTCGGCCTCTTGCCCTGCTTATCTTCGAGTTCGCTGAGCGCCTCGTCGAGGAGCGGATCTGAGGTCGGGCTGGCGTCGACAACGAGCAGCCGTCCCGTCGGCACCGGGCCGTCTTGGCCTGTGAGCTCGACGCGTCCCGCCAGTACGAGCTCGACAAGGAGCGCACCGCCGAGCGCGATGTCGACCTGCGTCGGCGACACGAGCAGCTTGCCGCTGCGGTCGTCGGTGAGGAGAAGTAGTAGATCCTCGGCGATCAGCATCGTTGTCCTTTCTCGCGCGACCGCTCGATCACGCTTCGGCTTCGCCCTCGTGCATCAGCCGGAAGGAGACGAAGGGGCGGCTGCGAACGAACTCACGCACCGCGGCCTCGGAGCTGAGGTCGCCCCAGCCGAGGATCGTGGCGAAGAGGCGCAACCGGTGAGGATGGCGTCGTCGGAACTCGAGGGCCACGGCGACCGCCTCGTCCTCGGAGAGGAAGTGCTGCTCCGGCACGTAGGTGTCGCGTCCGATCTGGATCTGCAGCGCAGGATTTGCGCGCAGGTTTCGCATCCATTCAGTGTTCGGCCCCCAGGCCGAGAAGATGACGGCCTCCCGGGTGTCCGGGTCGTAGGTCAGCGCCATTGCCACCGTCTCGCGGCGCTTGCCGGTCTTGCGGCCCTGGTGGGTGATCAGCAGGAAGGTGTGGCCGAGCAGCCAGCCCCAGCCACGGCGGTAGAGAGGACGCGGCGTCCGCATGAGGACGAGAGCGAGGCGCCCCGGCTGGCGGCGCAGCCCGAACAGCGGCCTCGTGCTGCGCACGTGCTCTGGTGCGGTTGTCGTCATGACTTGGTCACCGGCGGGTTGAAGATCCGCGACTCGTAGGCGTGCGTGACCGCGGTGATGTGTTGCGAGACGTGCGCGACGATCGAGCCGACCGGGTTCACGGTCGCGAAGGTCGGAATAGAGATCAGCACGTTTCCGGTCTCCGGCCGGCTGACCCCGTCCTGGCGGTACTGCGGGTAGCCGAGGTGGTAGGTCGCGGTGATGAGGAGCACCAGCGGCAGCATCAGCGCCGTGAACCGCAGCTTCCCCTTCAGCCCGGCGACGTGCCCGTGCAGGAGCTTGTAGGCGACGAAGCAGGGGAAGATCGTCAGCAACAGCGTGTCGATGACGCCGTAGCCGACACCGCGCCAGGCCAGCTCGAAGACGAAGTAGGCGCCGTGCGGTCGCGCGGTCGCGTCGGAGGTGTTGAAGACGTTGAAGACGAGGAAGGCCGCGAGGACGACTCCGAGGCCGAGGCTCCAGCGCCAGCGCTGCCGGAAGATCTCGGCCACGTCAACCTGCTCGACCCGAACATATGTGGCGACGAGGGCGATCGTGACGGCGAAGTAGACGAGGTAGAAGACGTCGTGCTGGAGATCCAGCACCGAGACGCCGAGGTACGGGACCAGGAACGCGATGCCGCAAACGGCGGCGAACCAGACGAGGTGCCGGACGGCCGCCGGGATCGCGCGCGGTACCGGATGTGTGTAGGCGGACATGAGCGCCTCCTTCACGGGGAGCGTCGCAGCGCGAGGCAGGAGGCGCTATCGGCGGAAGCCCCCAAATCGGGGACGTGGGGGTACCGATTCGCAGGGCTCCTTTAGGCCTCGATCAGGCCGCGGCGGATCGCGTAGCGGGTGAGGTCGACGCGGTCGCGCATGCCGAGCCGGTGGAGGATGTCGGCGCGGTGGCGCTCGACCGTCTTGACACTGAGCACGAGCAGTTCCGGCGATCTCTTTCGTCGTCTTGCCTTCGGCGATCAGCTTGAGGACTTCGAGCTCGCGCGGCGTCAGCGGGTCGTAGTCGTCGGCCTTGTCGCTGCGCGCGAGGAAGTCGCGGACGAGCGTGTTGACGGCCGAGGGGTAGAGGAAGGACTCGCCGCGCATCGCGGCACGGCAGGCGTCGACGATGTCGTCGTCGGCGCCGGACTTCAACACGTAGCCGGAGGCGCCGACCTTCAGCGCTTCGAACAGGAACTGTTCGTTCTCGTACATCGAGAGGATCAGCAGTCGGAGCTGGGGTCGGCGGTGTGAGAGTTCTCGCGCCGCCTGCAGGCCGGTCATGCGGGGCATGCTGATGTCGAGGATCGCCAGGTCGATGTCGTCCACGAGCGCACGCTCGAGCGCTTCGGCGCCGTCGGCGGCTTCGGCGACGACCTCGAGGTCAGGTTCGGCGTCGATCACGTGCTTGAGCCCGTCGCGCACGAGCGCGTGGTCGTCGGCGACGAGGATCCGGGTGACGAGCGGTATCGGCACGCTCAGGTTGTCCCCACTGGGACCTCGAGCCGCACCTCGACGCCGCCGTGGGATCCGGGCTTGATCGCGGCCGCGCCGCCGACGATCAGCGCACGTTCCCGGATGCCGCGGAGGCCGCCGCCCTCGACGTGGTCCGGTGCGAAACCCTGGCCATTGTCGAGGACGCGAAGTACGACACTACCGTTGCCGCGCTCGAGCGAGAGCAGCACCTCGCTCGCCCCGGAGTGGCGAGCGACGTTCGTCAGGCTCTCCTGGGCGATCCGGTAGATCACGAGCTCGGTCCCGGGCTCGAGTGCCGGCAGGTCGCGCTCGAGTTGTCGCTGGACGCGCAGCCGGCTGCGCTGGGCGAAGCTGCCGGCCAGGTTCTCGAGCGCGCTCGCGAGCCCGAGGTGGTCGAGAACCTCCGGACGGAGCTCCTGCGCCAGGCGGCGGACGTCATCAAGGCTCGCCTTCACGACCTCCTGCGCCTCGTCGAGCTGTCGCTGCTGCTCGGGGGTCGCGCTTGCTCCGAGTCGCTTGAGCTGGAGGAGCACCGCGGTCATCGACTGGCCGACCTCGTCGTGCAAGCCGCGCGCGAGGCGCTGGCGCTCCGCTTCCTGCGCCTGGAGCGCATACGCGCCGGCATCGCGGCGCTCTGTGGCGAGCCGCTCGAGCATCAGGTTGAAGGTCCGTTCCAGCCTGCCGATCTCGCCCGGGCTGACGACCGGCAGCCGTTGGCCGCCGCGAAGAACGTCCGCGGACTCCATCTGCTCCGCGAGCCGCTCGAGCGGCAGAAACAGACGCCGCAGAAGCAGACCGTTGACGACGAGCATGACGAGCGAGCCCGATCAGCAAGGCGGTCAGGTCGATCACGGCCGCGTGCTTGTGCAACGGGCCTGGGGCGAAGGCGAGCGTGAGCGCCCCTGCGATCAGGATCGCGGCATTGGCGGCGAAGACGCGCCAGAACATGGACATGCCAACCTAAGGCTTACCCCCCGACAGATCGCCCTAATGCGGTGCGGCCGGCGGCACGACCACGACCGGGCAGGCCGCAGTCGCCGGACAGGTCAGCGGCCAGCCTGCTCGTCCCGTCTGCTCCGCCAGCAGCGGCGCCTACGGGAGCCGACGAGGATCAGGCTCGCAGCCTCCTCTGCAGCAACCCGCGCGAGCTCCTGCGCCGGCGCACCGACCTCGACCCGTCTGTCCGCGCCGCCGTTGAGGCCTTGCGTTGCGAGAAGCCGGTCGAGGAGCTGTCGGCCGCGCTCGCCCGCCGCCCCACGGACGTCGGAGCCGGCGCCGACGGTGTCCTCCACGTGCACGACAACGAGCCGCAGATCCGCCTCACGGCTCAGGCGAGTCGCGACGCGGAGCGCCTCTTCCGCCTCCGGCGAGTCGTCGACAGCGCAGACGAGCGTACCCATCGTTTCTCCTCGAAAATCGGGGGTGACGCTCATATGGTCGGTTGAAGCGGCGCCTGGCGCCATCGGGGATCCCCGCCAACTCCGGCCGGGGCGGGCCTCCATTCGACTCGACCCGAGAGCGAACAACTCTCGTGCCTGCACTTGGTGCGTAGCCGGGCGCGGACTTGGGGGTGTCCACCGATGGCGCTCGCGCCCCGCGCGCGCGAGCGTGGACTGGAACGCATTCGACTGCAAGCGCCCTCGCTCGTTCGCGCTGCGAGAGCCGAGACGGAGGTGAGGAGGATGTCAGCGACGATCACGCTCGAGGCGCCAAGCGAGCCTCGCACCGCAGCGCCCTTGATCACGCTCGAGCGCGTCGAGAAGGTCTACCGAACGGGAAAGCTCGAGTACCCGGCGCTCCGCGGCGTCGACCTGGCGATCGAGGAAGGCGAGATGGTGGCGATCGTCGGCCCGTCAGGCAGCGGCAAGACGACGATCATGAACATGATCACCGGAATCGACCGGGCGACTGCCGGCACCGTCGCCGTCGACGGACAACTCCTGAACGAGATGAGCGAGGAGCAGCTCGCGATCTGGCGCGGCGGCAACGTCGGCATCGTCTTCCAGTTCTTCCAGCTGCTGCCGACGCTGACCGCGCTCGAGAACGCGATGCTGCCGCTCGACTTCGCCCGCCGCGGCTCCAAGCACGAGCGGTTCGAGACCGCGAAGCACAACCTGGAACTGGTCGGACTGGGCGACAAGCTCGACCACCTACCCGCGGAGCTGTCGGGTGGGGAGCAGCAGCGAGTGGCGATCGCACGCGCGCTCGCCTCCGATCCGAAGCTGATCATCGGCGACGAGCCGACCGGCAACCTCGACACCCAGACCGCCGCGGAGATGTTCGAGCTGCTACGGCGGCTCAACGACGAGGGCAAGACCGTCCTCTACGTCACCCACGATCTCGGGCTCGCAGCGCGTGCCGGGCGAATGGTGACGATCCGCGACGGCCTCGTCGTCGGAGAGTGAGGAGGCGGTCATGGCATCCGCACTCGTCAAGAAATCCGTCACCGACCTGACGCGCCGGAAAGCGCGCACGGTCTTCACGGTGCTCACGCTCGCGATCGCCGTCGCGAGTGTCGGCATCTTCGCGATCCCGTCCCTGATGAACACGGCGATGCAGAAGGAGGTGCAGGCGAACAGGCTGCCCGACCTCACCCTCAACCTGAAGCCGCTCGCGCTGACGCAGGCGCAGCTGGCGGCGCTGCGGCGTTTGCCGAACGTCGCCGCCGCCGACGGACGCAGCTACTTCCAGACGCGGGTCTGGATCGGTGAACGGCGCGTGAAGGCGGCGATCGTCGCCGCGCCCTCGTATCGCAACCAGTCGGTCGACGTCGTCTCAGTCGTCTCGGGGCGGCCGCCTGCCGGCCTGAGCGTCCTCAGCGACGTCCAGAACGACAAGCAGGGGCGCTTCTCCGGCGGCGAGGGGAGCACGATCCGGATCGTCGGTGTCGGCGGCCGGGTCGTGACGGTGCCCGTGAGCGGCGTCGCCCGCAACATGATCGGCGACCAGGCCGCGATCGGCCTCGACGCCGTGGTGCTCTACTCGACGCCGGCGTTGCTCGCACGGCTCGGCGCCGAGACGGGCTACAGCAGCCTCGAGTTCCGGCTCGCCGACACGAGCAAGGCGGCCGCCGACCGGACGGTTGCCGCCGCGCGCGGCTACCTGAAGGCGAACACGTCCTTCACCGGCTTCTCGAACCTGCCGGAGCTGCGCAAGCAGGGGTCGTACCCCGGCAAGGATCTCTTCGACCAGCTCGCCTCGATCATGAACGTGTTCACCGTGCTGGCGCTGCTGGCAGGGCTGGTGCTCATCGCGAACACGATGACGACGCTGATCGGCGAGCAGCGGCGGGAGATCGGGATGATGAAGGCGATCGGCGGCACCCGCCGCCAGATCCGCCGTGTCTACCTGCGTACCGCGCTGCTGCTCGGAGCTGCAGGATCGGTGATCGGCGTCGGGCTCGGCCTCCTGGTCGCGAACGCGGTCGTCCGCTTCTTCGGCTCGAGCTTCTTCGCGATCTCGCCCGGCTTCGAGGTGTCTCTGCCGGTCGTCGCTGCGAGCATCGTCGTCGGCGTCGTCGCGCCGCCGCTCGCGGCCCTGCCGGCGATCCGGCGCGGCTCGCGGATCCCGGTTCGCGAGGGGCTCGAGGAGGTTCCCGCCCTGCAGGGCGGCCAGGCCGTGCTCGACCGCGCGCTGCGCCGGCTCTCGTTCCTGCCGCGCACGGCACAGATCGGCGTCCGCAGCGTCACCCGCCGCGGACGGCGCAGCGTGACGACGGTGGCGCAGATCGCGCTCGCTGTCGGGACGCTGCTCGCGGTGCTCGCGCTGATCAACAGCGTCACCGCGACCACGAACGCCGTCTGGAACCAGGCGCGCTGGGACATCGAACTCGACACCGTCGTCGGCACGCAGCTCGACACGCGCGCAGACCGGCTGATCCGGACGACACCGGGCGTCGCGCGAGCGCAGCCGGGATTGACGAACCTGATCAAGTTCGACGGCAAGGACGCCTTCCTCAACGGCTACCCGGGTCGGCCGCTCTTCGAGACGCCGATCAGCCACGGCCGCTGGTTCACCGGCAAGGAAGCGACCACGCATGCGCAGGTCGCGGTGATCGCCGCCAACCTCGCACGCACGACCGGCACCCGTGTCGGCGACCAAGTGACGCTGCAGACCGGCGCCGGGCCGAAGTCGTTCCGCGTCGTCGGAGAGACGTCGACGCAGTGGAACAACGGCACCGCCTTCTACGTGCCGCTGCAGACGATGCAGTCACTGCTCGGCATCGACACGGTCAACGCCTACCTCGTCCAGACCGCGAGCTCGAACCACGGCGTGATCGACCGGACGACGACGCGGCTCGAGGACCGGCTGGCAGCCGCCGGCTACGGGATCGGCACGCAGGTCAAGTACTCCGGCCAGCGCGCCAACGTCAGCCAGAACAAGGCGATCTCGACCGCGATCGGCGTGCTCGGCCTGCTGATCGTCGCGATCAGCATGGTCGGCCTCGTCAACGCGATCACGATGAGCGTGCTCGAGCGGACGCGCGAGATCGGCGTGCTCCGCTGCATCGGCGCCCGCGCCCGCGAGATCAGGCGCATCTTCGCCGCCGAGGGCCTCACGGTCTCGCTCGCCGGCTGGCTGCTCGGAATCCCGGTCGGCTACGGCCTGGCGCGCATGTTCAGCTGGCTGATGCTGGAGGTGATCGGAATCGACTTCGGCTTCACCTTCCCGCCGCTCAACCTGCTGATCGCACTCGTCGGCACCGTCCTGCTCGCGCTCGTGATCATGCGGATCC
Source organism: uncultured Actinomycetes bacterium (assembly GCA_963815965.1). Lineage (GTDB taxonomy): Bacteria > Actinomycetota > Thermoleophilia > Gaiellales > Gaiellaceae > DASVFB01. The sequence goes on from CAWFIT010000001.1 coordinate 8,967, forward strand.
CGCTGCGGCGGGCCGTCCGCTTCAAGCCGGGCGAGGCGATCCGCTATGCATGAGTCCACGATCCAGCAGTTCCAAGGCGGGCGGAGGCGACAGCTTCCGCCCGCCCTGCACCTCACGCGGTCCCGCGTTGAGCTGCTTCTCTTCTCGGGCGCGATAGCAGTCCTTGCGCTGCACGCCGCCGTCGACTCCTTCATCGCTCCCGAGCCCGGGACCGGCCCGGGCGACCACCTTCTGCGAGGCGGGGTGACGCTCGCGATTCTCAGCGGGTCCGCCTATCTCTACCCACGTCTTCCCGCCGGGGGGCGGGCGGCGATCGCGGCGGTGCTCGGGGCGCTCGCGCTCGAGGGCGCCGTGCTCGCGGTCTCCGATGCCCGCGCGGTCGGTGCCCGCGGCGAAGACTGGACCGGCTTCCTGCTCTTCCCGGTCGGGCTTGTCCTTATTGTTCTCGCGGCCGTCCGGCTCTGGCGCTCGCGTAAGCCGGGGCGGCTCCGCTGGCTGCGCCGGGGCGCGCTTGGGTTCGTCACGGTTGTCTTGGCTTACTGGTTCGTCGTTCCGGTCGCGATGGCGATTCTCTCCACGCACCGCCCCCGCGCTGCTGTCGAGCAGGTCAGCCTGGGCCGACCCTCCGAGCAGGTGACGCTGCGGACGAGCGACGGCCTCCAGCTCGCCGGCTGGTATGTCCGCTCGCGCAACGGCGCGGCCGTGATCTCGTACCCGACGCGTGAGGGGAAGGTTCCGCAGGCGCGGATGCTCGCCCGCCACGGCTACGGCGTGCTACTGCTGGACGCGCGCGGCTATGACGGCAGCCAGGGCGACCCGAACCTGTTCGGCTGGGACGACGCCAAAGACATCGACGCCGCCGTCGCCTGGCTGCGGCGGCAGCCCGACGTCCACGACGGCCGGATCGGCGGGATCGGCTTCTCCGTCGGCGGCGAGATGATGCTCCAAGCCGCCGCCGCGAACACCGGACTTGCGCGCGGTCGTGTCGGATGGCGCCGGCTTTCGCTCAGTCCGCGAGGAGCTGCTGTACGGGCCGCGAGGCTGGTTCACGTCACTGCCCGAGCAGGCGGTGCAGAGCGCGGCGCTCACGGTGATGAGCGGGACTGCGCCGCCGCCTTCGCTCAAACACCTCGTGCCGCGCATCGCGCCGCGGCACGTCTTCTTCATCTACGCCGGCCACGGCGCAGGTGGCGAGGAATACAACTCCGACTACTACGCGGCCGCCGCAGCGCCGAAAGCGATCTGGAAGATCCCGGAGGCGAACCACACCGGCGGCTACGAGGCACGACCACGCGAGTACGAGCAACGCGTCGTCGGCTTCTTCGACCACGCCCTCCTCGGAAAGGAGTGAATCCCATGCAAGCGGCTTATCCGCATTCCGTCGCGCCCTTCCCGGCGCGGCTCGAAGGGACACCTGGAGCAGCCCTCCCGTGCTCTCTGTGAAAGGAGGCCGAGACGATCGCCACACCACCTTCTGCAGTCGCTCCCGGCGTTCAGGGTCACACCGCGCTGAGCATCGACATCGCCGTCGTGCGGTCACTCGGCCTGCTCCTGCGCGGTCGCGTCCGGTTTCCGCGCGACGAGATTGGCCGCAAGCTAACGATGGAGGACGGCGCCGAGTTCACGGTCTTCCGCCACGCACTCGTCAAAGGTGACCGCGAGCCGGCGGCAGCGTTCGTCGTCCGCTTCACGCCCGCGCACATGAGCGTCCGCCAGAACATCCGGTTCTCGCTCCTGCCGGTGCTACCCCTTCTCGGACAGCACGGCTTCCGCGAGAAAGTACTGGTGCGTCAACAACCCCGGCTGCGTCTCGCACCGGATCATCGACCAGACCAACCCGCGGTACTTCGCACCTGCGTCGTCACGCACACGCGAATCCGGGCCGAGGACGCGGAGACAGATGGGCGCCCGAGTTGGGCTGCGAACGTTCGTGCGGTAGGCGAGCTGACGCTGAGTCGCGGAAGCCACATGACCGCCTACACCGCAGTGGAGGCCAGCACCGCGGCGGCGGTGCCTGTGCTTCGGAAGTACATGCAGCAGATTCGCGTGACGCGGCCCTACTTCAATGCCTCTCCCGACTCCGACGATGCCGCCATCGCAGCCGAACTCCCGCGGCATCCGGTCTTCCAGTTGACGCCACGCTGAGCCAAGGCGTCTGTCGCGGCTCGACGATGCACATCGGCGATCACGGGACCCGGTCGCGGGCACTACTCGAGCAGATGTCCGCAATCGATCTGTACTGGCTTCCTCTCGGCGCGGGCGGCCACTCCGTCCGTTACAACGGGCGTGTCTTCGAGTGGTTCGCGGCGCGACTCGAGCATCGGGATCGCCGCGACCTCTACCACTCGGCGCTCCAGGTACACGTACCCGAGGCGCGATTCGTCATCGAGCAAGCGCCCGCCTGGGGCGAAGGCTCGCGCCGCGGCGTAGTCGCCGAAGGCGCCGTCGGGATACGGCTGCTCGGGCGGTTCCGCCTGTTCCGTTACGAGGTCCGCAGCTGGCGCGACGGGATCATCCCCGACATCGCGGAGGCAGTCGAGAGTCCCCAGCGCCTCAGCGACGACGCCGAGCGAGCGCAACGCCTGCTCGAACTCGTGCGCGAGGTGCCAACGCCTGTGTGGGGCCGTGACGAGCTGCAGACCGGAGAGATGTGGAACTCGAACTCGCTTATCTCCTGGCTGATCACGCGCAGCGGCCTCGACGTCGACGCCGCACGTCTCCCGCAGCGCGGGCGGGCGCCCGGCTGGCACGCCGGCATAGTTCACGCGAAGCGGAAAATGAGCGGCGGCTGATCGCGGGGGGCCAGTCGCCGGCCCGGCGATCGTGGTCTTGACTACGGCGGCTTTCTACGGATCACGGTACGGCGAAGCCCCGATTGATTCTCGTGCGCCAGCTGGGAGTGTTGAGGGTTCCCCGAAGGAGGGCGGAATGCACGCAGCCAGTGCCGCCCAGCAAACAGCGCCGGCTCACGATGGCCACGGTTTCCTCCGCCACGTCCTCGAGATGGGGCTCGCGATGATGGCCGGGATGATGGTCAGCGCCGCGATCTTCCTCAGCGCGGTCGGCATGACGGCGGCTGAGACGATGCGCGAGCACGCGGTGCTGTTCGTAATCCTGCAGGCGCTCGGGATGACGGTGGCGATGGTCGCGTGGATGCGCCACCGACGGCACACCTGGAGAAGCTCCTCGGAGATGGCAGCAGCGATGGTCGCTCCCGCGGTTCCGCTCATCTGCCTGCGCCTCCTCGACGTCATCAGCGGACCGATCTGCGGCCTCTACTGCCTTGCCACGATCGTGGCGATGGTCGCCCTGATGCTCTACCGGCGCAGCGACTACGGGGCGACGGCCCCGACTGCCGTCCCCGCCTCCTGACGCGGACGAGCGGAGACGCACCGGCGATGACCTGGGCGTACGTCTATTTCATGAAGGACGACGCGGCGCGCGTGCGCGAGGTGACGCCGCGCCACGCCCGGTACTGGAGCGAACCGGTTCGGCCGAGCGCGGAGGTCCTTTCAGCGACCGCTCCGGCGGGCTGATCATCATCGACGCTGCGGACGAGGGTGCAGCCGGGCAGATGGCCGCCGGCGACCCGTTCGAGTGCGCCACGCTGCAGGAGCAATGGTGGCTGAAAGCGTGGGAGCCGACAGACGATCCGCGCTGATCTCGCCTCCGAGCCGGCTCACGTCGAACCGGACTCTGTTGCGCGGCGAGATCTTGGTCGAGGCACTGGAACGAATGGCGAACTCGCACCCCTGGCCGGGGCCGCAACGCATGCGTCGTTCGTGGCAGCGAACTCGAGGAAAGGCGAGAGTCCGGTCTTGCCGTCTGGAGCCACGTGGGCGATCGCGGCAAAGTCGGTCGCCGCTGCGCCCTTGGCGCGCCGGGCGTCGTGCGTCAGACAGTGATCACGATCTTGCCGCGTGCGCGGCCGTCTCGGAGGTAGCGGATCGCCTCGGGAACCTCGTCGAGCGGGAACGTCCTGTCGACGACGGGCCTGATCGTCCCGGTCTCAAGCAGCTTCCGAAGCTCCTCTAGGTCCTGCCCGCGCTCCTTCGAGATGCAGGTACCCAGCTTCTGACGGACGAACGGCGAGAGCGCCGCAGCCCGGAGCTGACGGCGGACGCCGAGCCAGTTGCCTGCATCCTCACCGCCGACGATCACGAGCGTCCCCCGCGGCGTAAGCACCCGCCGGAGCTGAGAGAGCGAGCGGTTGCCGGCAATGTCGAGGATGACGTCGTAGCGGTTACGACCGTCGGCGAAATCCCCTTGGGTGTAGTCGATCGCGTGGTCGGCACCGATCGAGCGCACCAGCTCGATCTTGGCAGTACTGCAGACGCCGGTGACCTCTGCCCCGTACGCCTTCGCGAGCTGCACGGCGAACGTGCCGACGCCTCCGCCCGCACCGATAATCAGCACCCGCCGCCCAGCGCGGACGCTTCCATGCTCGCGGACCGCCTGCAGTGCGGCGTACCCGGAGATCGGGACTGCCGCGGCCTGCTCGAAGCTGACGTTTTCCGGCTTCGACGCGAGGCGATCCGCGCGAGCGACCGCGTACTCGGCGAAGGACCCGCGGCAGGTACCGAACACCTCGTCCCCCGGCCGAAACACGCTCATCTGCGCCCCGACCGCCTCGACGCGTCCCGCCACGTCGTATCCAAGGAGCGGGTTCTTCGGGGCGCGGAGTCCAAAACCCGCCAGGCGCATCACGTACGGCGTCCCGGTCATCAGGTGCCAGACGCCCTGGTCGACGCCCGCCGCATGCACGCGCACCAATACCTCACTCTCGCCCGCGACCAGCGGGTCGATCTCCGCGAGTCGCAGAACCTCGACGGAGCCGTAGGCGTCCCGAACGATCGCCTTCATCGTGTGCCCATCCGCGCCAACCTCGTGCTCGAAGGACCGTTTGCGTCTCGATCATCACGCTTGCCGGAAGCCTCCGCCACCTCGACGGCGACAACAACGACCGCTCGGCGATCAGATGTCCCATTACAACTCTGCCGCGTTCAGCGAGTTCGGCAACTGAAGGGTCGACCGCGTGCGTGCGTTGTCGGTTGTGTGATCAGACAACAGACCGCGGGGTACGAGACGGGTACACCAGACCGAGCACGCGCGGACACGCGATGGTAAGGAGGGGGTCGACGGTTCGAGTCCGTCAGAGGGCTTCAGCTTTCTCCCTGCTTAGTCATCGCTTTCGTTTTCAGAACTGACCGCGGCTGGCTCTTTCGAGGTCCACCGAGCGTCCACGAGTCAGAAGCCGCCGCGTTCATAGGACGCATCCCGCAATAACCGACCGTCAGCATGACGAATCCATCGACTGCAGGTCACGTCCGGGTGAGCGCGCGGCGTGCGGCTATGGCGAGCTTCAAGCACCGGCGCGACCTCAACGAGCAAGCGGATGCGCGCAAGCGACTCGACTGGAATGAGATCGAAGACGTGCACCGCCCGGGCGTCTCTCATCGACGCGCCGGTCACCGTGCCACACCTTCTCCTTTCATGCGGTGACCTCCCGCAAGAATGGGCGGACAGCCTCCGCAAGCTCGTACGGGTGGTCGTGATACGCCGCGTGCGTGCCCGGCGTGGTGGCGACCTCCACGCCCAAGCGCTTGCCGAGCCGGCCCGTGATCTCGGGGGAGAATGGGAGGCCGTCCTCGCTCACGAGCAGGCTCACTGGTGCTGAGAGCGCGGCCAACGTTTCCTCGTCGGGCAGGTACAGCTCGTAGCTCCCGAGCTCGACCTCGAACAACGTGCTGGCGGTGGCGCGCAGCCGCTCGCGAAGCGCGGGCGTCAGCCGGTTCCAGCCGTCGTCTCCCGCCACGTAGCACCAGAAGCGCTCAACCGCGGCAGGCGGCCCGCCTCTCTCCATTGCCTCCTGGACAAGCGCCCGCAGCGGGGCTCGCACCGCAGCGAAATCGACCAGCGCGTACAGCCCCGGCTCGTGCAGGATCGCGCCGCGCACCCATGCCGGGTGACGGACCAGCAGACACAGCGCGAAGGTCCCGCCGCTGCTCGTCCCGAACACAGCTGCGGGACCCGTTTCGAGCGCCTCAAGTAGCGCTGCCGCGTCGTCGGCCTGCTCCTCCGGCGACGTCGTCTGCCAGCCCGCCGGAACGGGACTGCGACCGTTCCCGCGCCGGTCATAGCTGACCACCGTGAACTCGTCGGCGAGTAGGTCGGCGAATGCGTCGAAGTGGCCGCCGTCGCCTGTTGCTCCCATCATCAGCAGGACCGGTGGCCCCATGCCCCGGACCTCGAAATAGAACTCGGCCCCGTTGACAGTCACTGTCGACATCTGCGCACTCCTGGTCGCCTGCCAGCGAATCTTCTCTCCCGCTCCATACCAGCGCAAATTCCGAGGACGGTCGTTCATGGCGGCGGCTCCGTCGTGTCCGCAACGCCCGGCAAACGTGCCGCCCAGCGGCGATCCCGGATTCGCAACGGAGCTTCCCCTCGAGCGGAAGGCACACCATCCACATCTCTGTCTTCTCCGCCAACGCCGACACCATCACCACGGTCCTGCACGCAGAAGCTCCGCCCGGAACCGACAGGCCGATCCTGCAGCTCGCATGACGCCTCCTGAACCCGGTCGCTGTTCCGGAGACCGACGCAGCAGACGGGCGGGCAGCAATCGGGCAGCAAACGTCCCGACCCACTCCGCTCAACGATGCGGCCTCGACGCGGCCCTCATCCGAGAAACCGCACGAATACAGCGATCCGTAGCCCATGGTCGTTCACGTCGCGATCCTCGAAGTGGCCCGTCACGCCGGAGGTCGCGGGTTCGGGCTTGGTTCGGCGTGCGGGCACGTCGCCGACCGCGACCTCGCCGCGGCGACACAACGCTGGCAAGTCGGCAACGACCGAGAGTTCGGTCGGCCCGTCTGAGATTACGTAATCCGTTTTGAGAACAGACAACAACGCGCGGTACGAGACGGGTACACCAAACCGAGCACGCGCGGGCACGGCTCGGGCACGCGTGGCATGAAGGTCACCTTGTGGTCGTGGTCCGATCTGGGGGGCCGCCTCGGTACTTACGCCGCGAAGCTGCTCCGGTCGCTGGGCTACCGCGTGTCGGTGAAGTCCCGACCTGACCCGCCGTACTTCGGGCTCATCGGTAACTCGCGCACCAAGGCGCAGGTCGGCACGGGCGAATGGATCTCCGACTACCCGGCCGCCTCCGGCTTCTTCAACGCCGTCCTCACCTGCGGGTCGTTCCGCCCGAACACGTCGAGCAACACGAACGCCGCCGAGTTCTGCGACCCGCGCATCGACCGGCAGATCCGCAAAGGACTGACCGAACAGGCCGGTAATCCCGACGCCGCCCGCGGACTATGGGAGCGCGTCGACCGGCAAACCGTCGACCAGGCGCCCTGGTTGGCGCTCGTCAACCCGAGAGTCGTCGACGTGCTCTCGACGCGCGTGGGCAACTATCAGTTTAGCCCCGCCGGGGTGGGGATGCTGATCGACCAGCTCTGGGTGCGCTGACGGGCGCCGTAACGCGGCGCCGGCTTCGGCCGATCCGTAAGCCCGGACAAGACTGAGCGATTGCCCGCGGAGAGCACGCGAAACTTCCAAGAAAGAGTCGGACGGTTCCTTCGCGGTTCTCGGACTGGGGGGTTCGTTCAGTTTCGATTGGTAAAGCCCACCGATCGACTGTCCCATGGACTGACCCTCAGGTTTGGAGGCGCCTCAGAATCCGCTCAGCCATGCGGTTCGCGCAAACGAGACTCCTCTTCAAAACCAGTGCGGCCGTGCGGCCCACGGCTCGGTCGGTTCGACTCCGGCGCCGCTCCGCTGAGCCGAATCCGATGGGGTGAATGGACTTGGGAGCCCGCCGCGCGGCCCGGGCGGCGGCCCGCGCTCGGGGCGCGCCGACGGTGCCCGAGGGGTCCCGGCGCGCCGCGGGACCGGCGCGCGACCGGCGCGCGGTCCCCACGGCGGCGGGCATCGACCGGACGCCGCCGGCGCGGCGGACGCGCTGAACGATCGCCGATGACCGGCACTCCGGTCGATTGTCATCGGCCGCGATGCGGCGTAGCCTCGTCGCATGCAGCGGAAGGTCGTCACGGCGTTGTTCTGCGACGTCATCGGCTCGACGGCGCTCGGCGAGTCGGTCGATCCCGAGGCGCTGCAGGCCGTGCTCGCGCGCTACTTCGAGTGCATGAGCGAGATCGTCGAGCTGCACGGCGGCACGGTGGAGAAGTTCATCGGCGACGCAGTGATGGCGGTCTTCGGCGTCCCGGTCGCGCACGAGGACGATGCGCTGCGCGCGTGCCGGGCGGCGGTCGAGATGCGGGAGGCGTTCCCGGACCTCGGGATCGAGGGACGGATCGGGGTGGGCACGGGTGAGGTCGTGACCGGGAGCGAGGAGCGGCTGGCGACCGGCGACGCGCTGAACGTCGCGGCCCGGCTGCAGCAGGCGGCCGCGCCGGGGGAGGCGCTGATCGCGGCGACGACGCGCGCGCTGGCTGCCGACGCTGTCGACGTCGAGCCGGTCGAGCCGTTGGTCTTGAAAGGGAAGAAGAGGCCGGTGCCGGCGTTCAGGCTGCTCGGCGCGCGGGCGTCGGTCGAGCGGCGGCACGACACGACCTTCGTCGGCCGCGAACACGAGCTGGAGCTGATCGCCGAGGCCTGGGGGCGAGCAGTGGCCGACCAGCGTTGCGAGCTGGTCACGATCGTGGGCGACGCCGGTCTCGGCAAGTCCCGGCTGACCGCGGAGGCGCTCGGCTCGATCGAGACACAGACTGTCCGCGGCCGTTGTCTTCCGTACGGGGTCGGGATCACCTATTGGCCGGTCGTCGAAGTGGTGAAGCAACTCGGGGTGCTGCCGTCCGATCCCGCCGCCGCGGCGGCGATCCGCTCGCTGCTGGGGGAGTCGGAGGCCGGAACCTCGGCGGAGGAGATCGCCTGGGCGTTCCGGAAGCTGCTCGAGGAGCAGGCGCCGCTCGTGGTCGTGTTCGACGACATCCAGTGGGGCGAGCAGACGTTCCTCGACCTGGTCGAGCATGTCGCGCTGCTCTCCAGCGGTGCCCCGCTCCTGCTGCTCTGCCTGGCCCGCCCCGAGCTGCTCGACGGCCGGCCCTCGTGGCCGGTTGCCGTGCGGCTCGAGCCGCTCAACGACGGCGACACGGCTCGCTTGATCGGATCGGCTGCGCCGGAAGCTGTGCGCGGGAAGATCGCCCGTGCGGCCGGTGGCAACCCGCTCTTCATCGGCGAGATGCTGGCGATGGCGGATGAGACTGGGGACGAGGTCGAGGTGCCGGCGACATTGAGGGCGCTGCTGGCGGCCCGCCTCGACCGGCTCGACGCGGCCGAGCGGCGGGTGCTCGAGCGCGGTGCGGTCGAGGGCGAGGTCTTCCACCGCGGCGCCGTCCAGGCGCTCGCTCCGGAGGAGACCCAGGTCACGCCGCGGCTGGCCGCGCTGGTGCGCCGGGAGCTGATCCGACCCGACAAGCCGCATTTCGCGCGCGAGGACGGCTTCCGCTTTCGCCATCTGCTGGTCCGCGACGCCGCCTACGAGGCGCTCCCGAAGTCCTCGCGTGCGGACATGCACGAGCTGTTTGCGGACTGGCTCGAAGAGCGCGGAGAAGACCTGGTCGAGCTGGACGAGATCCTCGGCTACCACCTCGAGCAGGCCGCCCGCTACCGGCGCGAGCTCGGCCAGCCGGACGGCACCGTCGCGGAGCGGGCGGGAGTCCGGCTCGCGGCCGCCGGCCGACGGGCGCTCTGGCGCGGCGACGACCGGGCCGCCGCCGGGCTGATCGAGCGGGCGCTGGAGCTGACCCGGCCCCTGCGCCTAGACGTAGTGCTCGAGCTCGACCTCGGCGAGGCGATCCTGGGACGCTCTCCGGAGGTCGCAGCGACACAGGCCGCCGCCGCCGCCGAGCGGGCAGGATCGGCGGGTGACGAGACTGCCGCGGCACTCGCCCGTGTCGGCGCCGCCCACTACCGGGTGTTCTTTGCCGACGATCCGGCCATCGACGAGGTGGAGTCGCTCGTGCGAGAGGCAGTGCCGATGCTCGAGCAGACCGACGACCATGCCGGGCTTGTGCACGCCTGGAGTGCCCTCATCATGGGCGTCCTCAACTGGCGCTGCCACTACGAGGAGTACGCGCAAGCGGCGGAACGGGCACGCCACCACGCCCGGTTAGCCGGCCAGCGCAGGTCCGATCTCTTCCGCCTCGATCGCGCGCTCGTCTACGGCCCGCGGCCGGCGGACGAGGCGCTCCGCACGATCGACGCGGTAATGCCCGAGAACCCGCACCCCTCGGTGATGCTGATCCGAGCCTGGTTGCTGACCATGCTCGACAGCTCTGACGAAGCGGCACAGCTTGTGAGCGAGGCCGGTCGGCGATGGCGCGAGCTCAGCGGCGACGACAACGTCGACTTCATGCTCGGCTTCATCGCGCAGACCGTCGGCGACCACGAAAGCGCAGCCGAGTGCCTCCGCCGATTCTGCGACTTCGCCGAGACGGGCGGCGCGGTCGGCTTCCTCCAGACCTTCGCGCCGCTGCTCGGCCGCTCGCTCTGCAAGCTCGGCCGCCACGACGAGGCCGAGCCGCTCGCCGAGCTCGGGCGCACTCTCGATAAGACCGCGCAGGACATCTACACGCAAGCACTCTGGCGACAGGTCCAGGCGCTCGTCCACGCAAGCCGCTACCAACACGCGAAAGCGGAGGCCCTCGCCCACCAGGCGGTCGCCGTCTTGGAACCGACGGACGCGCTGAACATGCAGGGCGACGCGCTCTGCGACCTCGCCGAGGTGCTGCACGCCGCCGGCCGAAGCGACGAGGCGACCTCCGCGCTCGAGCAGGCGCTGGAGCGCTACGGGCGCAAGAAGAACCTCGCGATGGCCGCGCAGGTGCGCGCGCGCCTGGCCGCGCTGCAGGAAGAGCCCGCGTCCGCGTAAGCATCCGAGCCGAGCGGCGAATCGACTCGGGTCAGAGCACTAGCGGGACCGCGGGAATATTGCAGGGGCTCTCAATGTTGTCACCAGAGGCAACTAGCGCAGCCGAGAGGAGGTTCAAATCCTTCGACTGCCCCCTCCCTACAACGAGAGGCGGTCGCGGCGGCCGCCGAACCGGGCGCAAAACACGCGCGGTCTCTTCTTCAGTAGCGGTCGCTCGTGTCCGCAGCGATCGGCTGGTTCTCGGTGGCGGCCCAGCTGGCGAGTAGGTTCAGGCCCTCGTCGCTCTTCGATCCGATCTCTGCGGTGAACGCGAACATCACGAGGTCTGGGTCGGCGGCGAACGTCATTCCCTCGTAGGTGAGCTCGAGCTGCCCGACCAGCGGATGGTGGAGTCGCTTGATGCCGGTGTCGTGGGTGCCGACGTCGTGCCGTGCCCAGCGGACGCGGAAGTCCTCGCTTTGCGTCGAGAGCTCCCCGATCAGGTTCGTCAGGTCCGGGTCGTGCGGGTTGCGGCCCGCCTCTGCCCGCAGGACGGCGACGGAGTTGTCGGCGGTTTGCTCCCAGTCGACGAAGAAGGTGGTCGCGCGTGGGTCGAGGAAGCAGAACCGGGCGGTGTTCGCGGGGCGGCGCGGGTTGGCGAGGATTTCGGAGTAGAGCGCCTCGCCGAGCTTGTTCGTGGCGAGGATGTCCATGCGGCCGTTGCGGATGTACGCGGGCGCGTCGATGCGGTCGAGCAGCCGCTGCACGCCGGGCCGGATTGTCTGCGGCGTGGTGCGGCGGCGGCGCGTTCGCGGAGCGGGTTGCTGTGCCCGCGCGAGGTCGAACAGGTGGACGCGTTCGGCGTCGTCGAGTTGCAGCGCTCGTGAGAGCGCCTCGAGGACGGTGTCGGAGACGCCGGAGGCGTCGCCGCGTTCGAGCTTGGTGTAGTAGGCGATGCTGACGCCGGCGAGCGACGCGACCTCCTCGCGCCGCAAGCCGGGAACGCGACGTAGGCCGCTACCGAATGTACGAACGCCTGCCTGTGCCGGCGTGATCCGGGCTCGCCGTGAGGTGAGGAATTCCTGGATTTCCCGCTTGGTGTCCACGAGGTGAAGGTAGCTCCGGTCGGGCGATGGTGAGGGGTACCGCGGGTAGCCCCATCACGGGGTCCGTCAGATCGGTTGTGCCCGTGCGATTGTGGGACACACGGAATGTGGCTGCTGCCGCACCGAACGATCCAGCGCCATAGCCCGATTCCGCTTCGTCTTCCGATCGGAGGGATCCGCCTATGCGCGCAACACTGATGTACGGAGCCGGTGATGTCCGGGTCGAAGACGTTCCCGACGCACGGCTGATCGAGCCGACGGACGCGCTGGTGCGCGTGACACGCGCCGCGATCTGCGGCAGCGACCTGTGGCCGTACAAGTCGATGCCGCACGACGACGCCGGCCGCCGGATCGGGCACGAGTTCATCGGCGTCGTCGACGCCGTCGGCTCCGACGTCGCAACGATCAAGGCCGGCGATCTGGTCGTCTCGCCGTTCCTCTGGTCGGACGGCAGCTGCGTCTTCTGTCGGGAAGGGCTGCAGAGCGAGTGTCTGCACGGTGGCAGGTACGGCTTCGGCGACGTCGACGGCGGCCAGGGCGAGGCGGTGCGCGTCCCGCAGGCGGACGGCACGCTGGTCGTGCTCCCGGTCGGCGAAGACGAGGAGCTGATGCCGTCGCTGCTGACGCTCGCGGACGTGATGGGGACCGGCTATCACGCGGCGCTCGCGGCGAAGGCCGGACCGGGCAAGACCGTCGCCGTCGTCGGCGACGGCGCCGTCGGCCTGTGCGGTGTGATCGCCGCCAAGCGTCTCGGCGCGGAGCGGATCATCCTGCTCGGCAACAATCCCGACCGGATCGCGCTCGGGCAGGAGTTCGGCGCGACCGACGTCGTGCGCGAACGAGGCGACGAAGCAGTCGAGCGCGTCCGCGAACTGACGCAGCACGGCGCGCACTCGGTGCTCGAGTGCGTCGGCCTCGAGCAGGCGGTCGAGACGGCGCTTGCGATCGCGCGTCCCGGCGGTGCGATCGGTCGCGTCGGGGTGCCCGAGCACGACACGACGCCCACCGGCGTCGCATTCTGGAAGAACGCGTCGATGGCGGGCGGACCGGCTCCTGTACGCGCCTACATCGAGGAGCTACTGCCGGACGTGCTCGAGGGCCGCATCGAACCGGGACGCGTCTTCGACCGCACCGGCTCGATCGAGGACGTACCGGACGGCTACCGCGCGATGAACGACCGCGAGGTCCTCAAGTTCCAGATCAAGCCCTAGAAGGAGGCGAATGAGCACTATCAGCATTCCAACGGTGACCTTGAGTACTGACGTCGAGATGCCCGTCCTTGGCTTCGGCGTCTTCCAGGTTCCACCCGAGGACACCGAGCGGGTCGTCGTCGACGCATTCGCCGCCGGCTACCGCTCGCTCGACACCGCCGCCGCCTACCGAAACGAGAAAGCAGTCGGCCGAGCAATCGCAACGAGCGGCATCCCCCGCGACGAGCTGTTCGTCACAACCAAGCTGTGGATCCAGGACGCCGGCGAAGAACCCGCCAATCACGCCTTCAACCTCTCCCTCGAGCGGCTCGGGCTCGACTACCTCGACCTGTACCTGATCCACCAGCCCTTCGGCGACTACTACGGCGCCTGGCGCGCCATGCAGCGGCTGCAACACGACGGTCTGATCCGCGCCATCGGCGTCGCGAACTTCTACCTCGACCGGCTCGTCGACCTGATCGACCACAACGAGATCAAGCCGGCCGTCAACCAGATCGAGTGCCACCCCTTCTTCCAGCGCACCGCCGACCAACAGCTGATGCGCGAGCGAGGCGTGCAGATCGAGTCATGGGGGCCGTTCGCAGAAGGCCGCAACAACCTGTTCACCGACTCCACCCTCTCCGAGATCGCCGCCGCGTACAGCAAGTCCGTCGCGCAGGTCGTCCTGCGCTGGCTCACCCAGCGCAACGTCGTCGTCATCCCGAAATCGGTTCGGCCGGAGCGCATGCGCGAGAACATCGACATCTTCGACTTCGACCTCACCGACGACGAAATGGCACGCATCGCCGCCCTCGACACCGGCACGTCGCTGTTCTTCGACCACCACGACCCCGCGCAGGTCAGCCGACTGGGAACGGCGCGCATCGACTGATGGCCGAGAACGACACCCCGACACGCGCCCAACAACTGATCGGCGACTTCGCGCCCAAGCTCGTCTCCCTCACAGACGACGTCTTGTTCGGCGACATCTGGGAACGCACCGAGCTCTCACCACGAGACCGCAGCCTGATCACCGTCGCCGCGCTGATCACCGCCGGCAACACCGAACAGCTCCCCGGCCACCTCGAAAGAGCGCGACAGAACGGACTGAGCGAGGACGAGCTGAAGGAAGTGATCATCCACCTCGCGTTCTACGCCGGCTGGCCCAGAGCGATGTCAGCCGTCAAGGTCACGAAGCAAGCCTTCGAGAGCTAGGAGTGACCGGAATGCAGAAGCGCACACTCGGCCAGAACCTGGAAGTCTCCGCGCTTGGGCTCGGCTGCATGGGCATGAGCCAGAGCTTCCCGCCGATCCCCGATCGGAACGACTCGATCGCGCTCATCCGTGTGGCCGTCGATCGCGGCGTGACCTTCTTCGATACCGCACAGGTCTACGGCCCGTTCGACAACGAGGAGCTCGTCGGCGAAGCGCTCGAGCCGGTCCGCGACCAGGCCGTGATCGCGACCAAATTCGGCTTCGAGCTCTCCACCGGCGTCTCGACCGGAACCGACAGCCGCCCGGAGACGATCCGCTCGAGTGTCGACGATTCGCTGCGACGCCTCCGCACCGACCGAATCGACCTGCTCTACCAACACCGCGTCGATCCGAACGTCCCGATCGAAGACGTCGCCGGCACCGTCAAGGAACTGATCGAGCAAGGCAAGGTCAAGCACTTCGGCCTCTCCGAAGCAGGCGTTCAAAACATCCGCCGCGCGCACGCAGTTCAGCCCGTCACAGCGCTGCAGAGCGAATACTCGCTCTGGTGGCGCGAGCCGGAGGAGCAGATCCTCCCCACCCTCGAGGAGCTCGGAATCGGCTTCGTGCCCTTCAGCCCGCTCGGCAAAGGCTTCTTGACAGGCGCGATCGCCGAGAACACCCAGTTCGAGAGCGGCGACTTCCGCAACACGATCCCCCGCTTCACCGATCCGGACGCCCGCCGTGCGAATCTCGCCTTTGTCGAGCTCGTGCGCACGCTGGCGGAGCGAAAGGGCGCGACTCCCGCGCAAGTCGCGCTTGCGTGGGTGCTCGCGCAGAAGCCGTGGATCGTCCCGATCCCGGGCACGACCAAGCAGCACCGGCTCGAGGAGAACCTCGCCGCCGCGGAGCTCGCGCTGACCGAGGACGACGTGCGCGCGCTCGACGAGGCGCCGATCGTGGCCCAGGGCGCGCGCTACTCCGAGGCGAACCAGCGAATGATCGACCGCTGAGGCGAGGTCGCACCAGGGTCGCACGGCAGCGCAGGTCGTACCGCGGCGACCCGGTGAGCTCGCCCGCTGCGTACAGTCGAACGTGCCCGGCCGGGTGGAGAGGGCCTTATCTAATCCACCAGGTGCCGGTTAACAGGTCCGCTCTTAGCTTGCACTTGTCGGCCCGCACGGGTCGCAGCGTCAGGGTGCGCGGCGGGCGGTGTCCGTATCCGATGGTGCTCCAGCTGTACACACCTTTCGTCGGGCACAGGCCCCAATAGGTTTGGATCGTGAGGTGGTGACCGTCGACGACGAAGTGTGCTCGGAACGGGGCACCGCCACCACAATCGCTGTCCAAGGAGGCGACGAAGATGTGATTTCCCGGCGTGACAAATAAGCACCAAAGGCGAGGCATGACGTGCTTGCCGGTGATCATGCGGTGCCAAACACCGGTGAGCGCCCCTGGCACGCGGCTGGATGTCCCTGAAGAGGCCGCGCCGCCTGTGACTGCAACCGCTGCGACGATCGCAGCTGTACAGATCGTGCGCCCGAACATCGCGACGACTCTACGCTCCGTCTGTGATCCCGCCGAGATCACGTGCAATGAATTCGTGACTTCATCGCGTCCCACGCCTGCCAACGTCGGCGGTGATGGCGATGTTCTTGCTTGCGTCAAGCGCGACGTAGTCGGTCACGTTGCTACCCGTTCCAGACTCGATGGCCGCTGCCCAGTTAGTTCGCGGGCGTGATCATGCCGAGCAGGCCGCGGACGTCTTCCTCGGACTCGTCGTGCCAGGTATGCGGACCCGAGGTGAAGTAGAGCGCTTCCTTGGGCCCGGCCGACCCCCCGTTGCCGAACTCGAGCCCCCAGAGGCCGTTGACCTCGATGTTCTTTTGATCGGGCGTCCGCAGTGCGCCCCGATAGACCCACCGCTTCCGGGTGCGCTCCTGGTAGACACCGATACGGCCGTCCCCGAAGTTGCCGACAAGTAGATCGCCTCCGAACTTCCCGAAAGTGGGCGGCGCGAGCGCGACGTCGACCGGTTCGTTCAGCGGGCCCATCCGTCCAACCCGCGCGAGCAACTTCCCTTTCAGGCTGAAGACGTCCACGTACCCGCCGCTCGGTGAGTCGTTGCCGTTGGGCGGGGCCGGCGAAGCGTAGGTGACGAAGATCCGCGCGCCGATGGCCTGGATCCCGAACTCGTTGTACCAGGCAGGGATCTTTTTATCGACGAAGGCGCCCTTCCACCTGATCGGGCGCCAGTTGGCATCGAAGACGTCAACGCGCCCGTGGTGGAAGTCGGCCGCGTAGAGGTACCTCGAGCCGTCTGGCGCCGTCGCCTGGGCGAGCCCGCGATAGACGGCCCCCCGGTGAGAGTTGTCGACCGCGACCTCCGTCGCGTTGGAGCCCTCCGCCGGAACGCTTCCAGCCCAGCCACGGATCTTCCCGTCCTCGCAAGCGTAGATGAAGCGCGCGGGCGCCGAGGCCGCGCCGGCCGTCACGACGAACCCGGAAGTGCTGTTGAAGACGACTCCGGTCGGACCTCCGGCCACCGTCACCACACGCGCCAGCTTCCGCCCCGTCCCGTCGTAGAGCGTGCTCGTCTCGGTGGCCTCGTTGGCCACCCACCAGGGACCCGTCTCGCTCGCGGCAAGGCCCCAAGCGTTGACGAGGTTCGAGTCTAACGTGGTGCCGGAGAGAGAGCCGTCCGAGACCAGACCGCGAACGACGAACGCGTTCACGCCGGTAACGCGGTGAGCGGACGAGGCCGGCGCCACTGTGCCGAGGACCACCCCGAGGGCGAACGCAGAGATCCAGAGGCAACGGTTCCTCGCCACGAGCACAATCGTCGCACAGCTGATCGCCGTTGAAAAGCGCCATCTCCAGAGCTACCGCCCCGGCCGGAGCAAACACACGCTCGTCGTTTCCGACCAGGCGATGCAACTATGAGATGCCAACGATCAGGCTCGGCTGAAGCCGTACCGGGACCGGCTGCTTCGTGGTGACCTACGGTTCGAGTCCGTTAGAGGGGTTCGCCGAACGTCCCTGCAGAATGCGAGTTCGCAAGACGGTGGGCCACGCGCCCCTGCTGCTCGAGGCAGCCTGCGTGAGAGGATCGGTGCCGATGAGCACTGCTTCGATCGAGGAGGGCGTCGACGAGCTGCTCGCGCGCATGACGCTCGAGGAGAAGGTCGGGCTGATGTTTCACGCGCCGATCTTCATGAACGCGGACGGGACGCTTCTCGACGACGCCGAGGAGCGCGTCGCCCGCCGGCACCTAAATCACTTCAATATCTACTTTGCGCCCGGGCCGCGGCAGCACGCGGAATGGCACAACCGGCTGCAGGATCTCGCGAAGGGGACGCGTCTCGGGATCCCCGTGACGATCTCTTCCGACCCGCGGCACGGCTTTGCCGAGAATGTCGCGGCCGCGTGGTCGTCCGCGGGTTTCTCGCAATGGCCCG
Source organism: uncultured Actinomycetes bacterium (assembly GCA_963815965.1). GTDB lineage: Bacteria > Actinomycetota > Thermoleophilia > Gaiellales > Gaiellaceae > DASVFB01. The sequence continues at coordinate 26,797 of CAWFIT010000001.1, forward strand.
AGCCGATCGGCTTCGGTGCGCTCGGCGACGTGGATGCCGTCCGTGAGTTCGGCGACATCGCGCGACGCGAGTACCGCGCGGTCGGCATCCACGTCGCGCTCCACCCGATGGCGGACCTCGCGACCGAGCCACGGTGGGCGCGGAGCATGCACACCTTCGGCGAGGACGGCGAGCTCGCCGCGCGCCTGGTCGCGGCGTACGTCCGTGGTTTCCAGGGCGAGGAGCTCGGGCCGCAGTCGGTCGCTTGCATGACGAAGCACTTCCCGGGCGGCGGCCCGCAGCTCGACGGCGAGGATCCGCACTTCGCGTACGGCAAGGATCAGGTCTACCCGGGCGGCATGTTCGACTACCACATGCGCGTCTTCGAAGCCGCCTTCGAGGCCGGAACGGCGCAGATCATGCCCTACTACGGACGGCCCGTCGGTATGCCGCTCGAGGAGGTCGGCTTCGGCTTCAACCGCGATGTCGTGACCGGCCTCCTGCGCGAGCGCTACAACTTCGACGGCGTCGTCTGCACGGACTGGGGGCTCGTCACCGACGCACCGCTCCCAGACGGGTCGGTGTTCGCGGCGAAGTGCTGGGGCGTCGAGGAGCTCGGCGTCGAGGAGCGGCTCGTCAAGATCGTCGAGGCGGGCTGCGACCAGCTGGGCGGCGAAGAGCTACCGGAGGTCCTCGCGGAGCTCGTGCGCGCGGGGCGTATCGCCGAGGAGCGAATCGACGCGTCCGCGCGCCGCCTCCTGCGGGACAAGTTCCGCCTCGGGCTCTTCGACGATCCCTATGTTGATCCCGACGAAGCCGAGCGCACGTGCGGCTCGCCCCCGTTCCGGGCAGCTGGCGATCGCGCGCAGCGGCGCTCGGCGGTGGTGATCTCGAACGACGGCGTGCTGCCGCTTGGGGAGGGCGCGCGCGTGTACGCCGACGGCCTTGCCTTTGAGGGCGCCGCGGAGAGCCCCGACAAGGCGGACGTCGCGATCGTGCGCCGGAACGCGCCGTTCGAGCCCCGCACGAACGGGATGATCGAGTCGCTCTTCCACGCGGGTGACCTCGACTTCAAGGAGCCCGAGCTGTCCGCGCTGCTCGAGCTCGCACGTACCCTCCCGACTGTCCTCGTCCTCCACCTCGAACGGCCGGCTGTGATCCCGGAGCTCGTCGAGGCGTGCGCAGCGGTCGTCGCGGTCTTCGGCGCGTCCGACGACGCGGTGCTCGACGTTCTCTTCCGCCGGACGAAACCGGAGGGCAGGCTGCCCTTCGAGTTGCCGTCGTCGATGGAGGCCGTGCGGGCGCAGCTCCCGGACGTGCCCGGCGACTCGCCCGACCCGCTATTCCGCTTCGGACACGGACTCGACATCTAGTTGTAGGAGCCGCGGCCGAGATCGTGTGCCGACGCGTGGAAGCTCCGCCGGCGGCCAGTTGCGATCCAGGCCGCCGAGTCCGTAGCTTGCTCGAGCGACCATCACGCGCTGCGAGATGCGATGCACAGAGCACGAACCCGTTCCCTAACGCGATGACGACGGCGGGCGTAACTACAGCCCCGACGCGCCTTGCTGACTCGGACGCGCCGCGTCGCACTCGCCGTGCCTAGGCTTCTGGCCGGTGACGGTCACGGAGAAGCTGAACGGCTACGCGATCGCTGCAACAACGGTGGGGCGGAGCGCCGGTGTTGCGACGCTGAAGTCGGGGACCGCGCTTGTGGACGCGGTCGGGCGGCTTGTGGACGCGGCGATCGCCCGTGTGCTGCTCAGTGATGACCGCGTGACCTCAGCCGCCGATGGGAAGCGTCGGCTGTCCGGACAGACACAAACCGAAGAGCTCGCCGACAAGGTGCAACGGGTCGTCGTGCTGGCTACCCCGGTCGTCCGCGCGGTCGCCCGCAGCGCGAAATTCACGAGGCTCCCGTGGGTGATGATCGCGTCGAGCTCGGTCTCGGTCGGGATCGCCGTTCGTACGGGCGTCCGTGAGATTCAGGTGCTCTCGTCGCTCGTCGCTTACCGGATCGAGCGGGCGACCGGAGCACCTGCCGACCCAAAGCTCGTGGAGAAAGTCGCCGTCGATCTCTACCTCAACCCGAAACGGAAGCCCGAACCGACCGACGACCGGCTTCGGCTGGTGCGGCTCACCCGCAAATGGGTGCTGCTGGGAGCGTTCGGGCGGACAACCTCGAAGCGGGCTGGCAAAGCACTCGAGGCGGCAGACGCGCTCGATGGCAGTGATCTCGCGGCACGCTGGATCGCGTTCGCCGAAGGGACGCGCCGGACGCCTGGGCCAGTGATGCTTCTATAAAAGTCAAGCCTGCATCGGTGGTCCGTGTTCGAGTAGCCGGTAGAGGCTGCGGGCGAGGTAGCGCTTGAGGCAGCGGTTCGCTTCGCGGCGTGTCTTGCCCTCTTGGATTCGACGTTCGATGTAGGCGATCGTGGCGGGGTGTGTGCGTTTGCGTGTGACGAGGATCATGTGCAGTGCGCGGTTGAGCTTGCGGTCGCCGCTTCGGTCGAGCCGGTAGCGGATCGTTTGGCCGGACGAGGCCGGGATCGGTGCGGCGCCGGCGAGCCGGGCGAAGGCGGCTTCGGAGCTGATCCGCCCTCGGTGTGACCAGGAGAGCACGAGCTGTGCGGCGGCGTGTGGACCGACACCGGGCTGGTCGAGCAGCTGCGGTGCGAGTCTGCGGGTGAGCGTCTCGATCTCGCGTGCGAGCTCGCGCTCCTCGGCGGTCAGCTGCAGCACCCGGCGAGCGATTGAACGCAGCGCGAGTGTGCTGCCGCGGAGCTCGGGGTCGCGCCGGCCGCCGGGTCGTATCGTTGCGAGGCGCTGCAGGAGCCGCGCGCGGGTCAGCGGTCGCAGCTCGCTGCGCAGCGGCTCCGGCGTGGTGATCAGCAAGTCGCGCAGTTGGCAGAGACCGGCGCGTCTGGCGTTGACCGCGCCCTCGCGTGCGGCGACCAACGCTTGCAATGCTTGGCGTTCGCCGCCTGCCCGTGGCGTTGACGGTCGCTGCCCGGTGAGGACGCTGCGGGCCGCCCGGACTGCGTCGAGCGCGTCGCTCTTGCCGCCCGAGCGGCGCTCCCGCCGCAGCCGGCTCACCTCGAGCACCCGCTCACCGCGACCGGTCAGAAAGCGTGTCAAACCGGCGCCGAAGGAGCCGGTGCCTTCGATCGCGAACGCGCGACGGCCTGGCGCGTGCTCGTCGACGAGCTCTCGTGCCTGCGCGTAGCCGTCGCTGTTCGCGTCGATCGTCGCTTCGAAGACGACGGCGCCGCTGACGATCTGCACGACCGCGAGCGCGTGCGAGTCGCGGTGCGGGTCGACACCGACGATGTAGTCCAGCTGATCTGCGAGCATCCGAGAACCGACCTCCAGCCGAGCGTTGGGGGACACCAACCGGTGCCGGTCTGGGGATGGAACCGCGGGCGGCAGAACTGTGACGGGTCACGCGCTCAAGACGCGGACAGGCTTCTGATCAGGCCAGCAAGCGGCCGCCAGGCCGGTACCGGACTCTCCACTCGGACACATCACTGGAAAGACACCGCAGCAGCGGGTCATTCGAGAATCGAGTCACGAACAAAGAGCACCGACACCAACCTGACAAGCGCCCCAGACGGGACTGCTCACACACTCACAGTTCGGGAATGACCCCTGAACGGCGGCTTCCATTTCACGTCGAACCCATCCTTGTCGGCTAGATGTGTTCGGGAAGACCGAAGCGGCCGGGCAGCGCGGGGTCGGCGAAGAAGGTGATCTCGTCGACCTTGCTGCCGCTCAAGGTGAGCACCATCATGCCCCGAGGCTGCGAGCGCAGGTAGTAGCCGAAGGCCGGCTGGCCGTTGGCGCGGGTCGGGCGTAGCTGTAGCGGGGCCCCGCGAACCTCGGCGCGGTCGTCGAGGAACACGCCGATCGCTTCGTGTCCGATGAGCTCGAGCGGCTGCGGCGGCATGGTCACACGAGCGTCGGAGCTCAGCAGAGTTAGGAGGCGCGGCGTGTCGCCGGCTTCGACGGCGTCGCTGAAGGTGGCGAGAAGGTTCCGTTCGGTCGGCGAGTCGGGAAGCGGCGCCTGCTGGCGTTCGACGGTGTACGAGTCGAGCGTTGCGCGTGCGCGTTGGAGCGCGGCTTTGACCGACTGCGGCGTCGTCTCGAGGATCGAGGCGGCTTCGTCGGTGTGGAAGCCGAGCACGTCGCGCAGCACGAGCGCTGCGCGCTGCTTCGCAGGCAGCTGCTGCAGCGCGACGATGAACGAGAGCTGGATCGCTTCGCGCTGCTCGTAGCGTGCTTCAGGTCCGGGAGCGGGATCCGGAAGCGCGCTGTCCGCGTAAGGCTCGAGCCAGCTGGGCTCGACGGCGCGGCGGGTTCTTGACGGTCTCATGGTGTTCTCCGTGGCGGGGCGGCGCCCGCGTTCGCGAATTGCGTTGAGACTCCGGTTGGTTGCGATCCGGTAGAGCCAGGAGCGCAGCGACGCCCGCTCCTCGAAGCCGTTGAGCCCGCGCCAGGCGGCGAGCAGTGTTTCCTGGACGAGATCCTCGGCGTCCTGCACGGAGCCGAGTAGCCGGTAGCAATGCAGCTGAAGCTCGCGCCGGAACGGCTCGACCAGCGACGCGAACGCGCGCTCGTCGCCTCCCTTGGCCCGCTCGAGATCGACGGTCATCGCATCAATGACACCAGGTCCGTCGGAAACGGACCGGCGGTCCGTTTCGCGGCATCGCGGTGTCTTTGACGTCCGCACAACCGCGAATCGGAGATGAGCTGATGCAGAAGCAACGTTGGGTGCCCGCAAAGTGAGCAGCGCGCTCGCACGTGTGTTCGCCGTTTGGCGTACGGGCCTACCGAGGCCTGTCCTCGTCCTGCAGGGCGGAGACGCGCTCAACTACTTCGGCACCGGACTGCTCCTTCCCTTCGAGATCATCTACCTCCACGCGGTCCGCGGCTTCTCGACGGCGACCGCGGGGCTGGTACTGGCGACGGTCATGGGCACGGCCGCAGTGGTAACGCTCCCTTCGGGTGCGCTCCTCGATCGTTTCAGTGCGAAACGGATCCTGATCGCGGGCAATGTCTTGAACGGACTCGGCTACGGGGGCTTGGCGTTTGTCGACCGTCCTTGGCAAGGCTTTGTCTGCTCGGCCGTCGGCGGTGCCGGCTTTGGACTCGTAGGAACCGCCGGCCAAGTCCTGACCTTGACCCTGGTCCCGGCGGAGCAGCGCGCCGCATCGACAGCGCTCCGACGAGTCGCAGGCAACTTCGGTCTCGGCCTCGGCGCGACGGTTGCGGGCTTCATCGTCGCGGCCACCCATCATCACCTCCAGGCGTTCCAGGGCCTCTACCTCTTCGACGCAGTCACGTTCGCCGTCTTCGCGCTGGTTGTGCTCGTCTGGATCCCGGATCCTGGCCTCGCGGATGCTCCGTCGGCGAGCGAGGGCGCACGGGGTTTCCGAGCTGCTGCTCGGGATCGGCTCTTGCTCGCCTTGATCGCGGGCAACCTCGCGCTTGTGATGATCGGCGGCGCGTTCTTCTCCTTCATCCTCTCGCCGTTTGCGGCGGCGCATACACCTGTCGGGCCCGTGGGGATCGGTGTCGTCCTCTTCATCAACACTTTCTTCATCGTCGTAGCGCAGATACCGGCGACACGGGTGGTGGCGCGGATGCGACGCACTCACGCTTTGTTCGCCACCAGCGCCACATTCGCAGTCGGCCTGCTCGCGGTCCTGCTCGCAACGCTCACGCACTCGACGCTCGCCGCTACCACCGTCTTGGCCGGCGTCGCGATCCTGATCGCGATCGCTGAGTGTGGCCAGTTCATCGTGCTCGGCCCGCTAGTCGCGGAAATCGCGCCGCCGCATCTGCTCGGCCGCTACATGTCGCTCTACCAGCTCAGCTTCATGGTCGGCGTGGCTCTCGGCTCCGCGGTCGGCGGCGTGCTGCTCGGAACGTCACCCGACACCATCTGGTGGGGCGGCGCCCTGGCGCTGGCACTGACGGGAGCCGGCTTCCTTCGACTCGGAAACCGGATACCCGACCCCCTCTTGCCGACGAAATCCCCGCCGCTGCAGGCCGCGTCAGAGGCGACCTGATGCGCCGAGGGATGGCGGGGGCGGGGATCCTCCGACGGGCGCCCATCGCAGTGACACAGCGCGGCGAAGCCGATGTCAAGTCCGCGAGGCTCGCGCGAATCGCCCAAACGTACTCAGGCGCTGCCAATCAGGCGACAGAGGCGTGGGTCGGGCCAGCGTCCTTGTCCGCACGCTCGGCGCACGCGACGCTACAAGCGTCTCCCACGCGACGCTCTTCACCGTGGGCCTCAACGAAGCTGGGCGTCGGCGTCGTACACGTTGCGGATCACCGGCTGCGCGCCGAGTGCTTCGAGCTCGGCGGCCCTGTGATTCGAGCGTGTCATCCCTGCAACGGCATGGCCTGCGGCGACGAGCAGCGGAACGAGCCGGATACCTATCACCCCGGTTGCTCCGGCGAAGAAAACGCGCTCCGACCTCACGCTACGGTACTCGCCTAGCCCGTGACGAAGCTCGGCGTCATCTTCACTGCCGACCGGCCGCCGGAAGCGCTGGCGGCATTCGCGGTCGCGGCCGAGTCTTCCGGCATGGACGAGTTGTGGCTCTGGGAAGACTGCTTCCTCGCCGGCGGGGTTGCGGCCAGCGCGACGGCGCTCGCCGCGACAACTCGGATCACCGTCGGCCTCGGGATCATGCCCGTCGTCTTTCGGAACCCCGTCGCGACCGCGATGGAGATCGCGACCCTCGCACGGCTCTATCCAGGTCGATTCATCGCTGGGCTTGGGCACGGCGGGCCGGCCTGGATGGAGCAAATCGGCGCTCTACCCGGCAAGCCGGTGCGCGCGCTCGAGGAGACGACGATCGCCGTCCGCCGCTTGCTCGCGGGGGAGCGCTTCAGTACGGACGGCGACCATGTTCACCTTAGAGACGTCCGGCTGGAGCAGGCGCCCGAGGTCATCCCACCGGTCGTTCTCGGCGTCCGCCGCCCGTTCGGACTGCGTGCTGCCGGGCGCAGCGCGGAGGGCACCATCCTCGCCGAGCCCTCCGCGCCTGCCTACATCCGCTGGGCGCGCGAGCGGATCGACGAGGGCCGCGCCTCGGCAGGGCGCGCGAACCAGCACCGCCTGATCGTCTTCGTCAAGGGCCGCATCGATCCCGACCGCAACTGCGCCCGACGCGAGGTCGCGCACATGTTGCTGGCTGAGAGCGTCGGAGCCCAGCTCAGCCCGCTCGAGCGGGACGGCGAGATCGCCCGCCTGCGACAGCTCGGCGATCCCGCGGTGATCGCTGCTCAGATACCGGACGATCTTCTCGACCAGCTGACCGCCACCGGCACTCCGGATCAAGTCCTCGCTTCACTGATGGCAATCGCCGACGCGGGCGTCGATTCGATCGCCTTCGCCCCGATCGGCCCCGACCCAGACGACCAACTCCAGCTCGTCGCGGACGAGATCACTCCGCCTTTCAGGCGTGCCACCGAGCTCAGCGAACGGTGAAGACGCCGTTCATGCCGGGCCGCGGCATGACCTGGCACGGTGCAGAGGTAGCGGTACTTGGATTTGCTCTTAAAGGTGACGAGGAGCGTCGCCGCCTTTCCCGGAACGATCAACGAGGTCTTCCTGCCGTTGATCTTGAAGTCGTGGAGGGGTCGGGATCATTTCGTTGGCCGATTCCTGGAGCGCCGGTCTGTTACGCCGGACACCAGGGCGATCGGTCAAGCGGCCACCGGGTTGGGTGAGCGGCCGCCCGTCGGCGGCGCGGGTAGCGTGGCGCCGGTGCGAATCGCGACCTGGAATGTCAACTCGGTCAAGCAGCGCGTACCGCGGCTGCTGCCTTGGCTGGATGAGCGGCGGCCGGACGTGGTCTGCTTGCAGGAGACCAAGCTCGCAGACGATGCGTTCCTCGACCTGCTCGGCGACGAGCTCCGAGGTCGGGGGTACGCAGTCGCAGTTCACGGCGAGGCGACGTGGAATGGAGTCGCGATCCTCTCGCGTGTGGGTCTGGATGACGTGGTGGTGGGACTCGCCGGTGCGCCGGGCTTCCCGCGTCCAGAGTCGCGCGCAGTGTCTGCTACCTGTCGCGGGATCCGGGTGGTCTCGGTGTACGTACCGAACGGGCGCGTGCCGGACTCGGAGCACTACCAGTACAAGCTCGCCTGGCTGGCTTCACTGCGGGAGATGGTTGCCGCCGGCCCGGAGGCGACCGTCGTATGTGGCGACATGAACATCGCACCGACCGACGACGATGTCTTCGATCCCGGGGCCTACGTCGGGCAGACCCACGTCACTCCCCTCGAGCGGGCGGCCCTTGCCGAGCTCCAGGCGCTCGGCTTGCGTGACGTCGTGCGCGACCGCTGGCCGAACGAGCGGGTGTTCACGTACTGGGACTACCGGGCGGGCATGTTCCATCAGGACCTCGGGATGCGGATCGATCTGGTCTTGGCCAGCGAGACGGTCGCCGGCCGTGTACGCGCGGCGTGGGTGGACCGGCAGGCCCGCAAGGGACGCGGGCCCAGCGACCACGCGCCGGTGATCGTCGACATCGACGAGGCGCCGGATGGGGACATCGGGCCAGTCGTGCCGCCGCCCTCCGCCCCGGTGACGACGCTCGGCTCGCCCAAGCTGCCGCAGTCGCGGTAAGGCCACGCGAGCCTTACCGCGCGCGGTCACGATCGCGCGAGGGCTGAACGCGCTTTGGCTCTCCCGGCATCTTCGGATAATCGGGTGGGTAAGGCATGTCCCCCCGTCCCTCGGAGGCGTCGTTCTCGTACATGTCCAGCAGCGGCTGCAGCGAGTGGACGGCTTCGTCGATCGTCGCGTGGCGATCGCCGACCTCGGCAAAGCGCGCGGGCATGGTCGCGACCGTGAAGTCCTCAGGCCGGACTTCGGCGAGCTCGTCCCAGGTGACCGGTGCGGAGACCGGCGCGCCCGCCTTCGGCCGGACGCTGTAGGCCGAGGCGATCGTGCGATCGCGGGCGTTCTGGTTGTAGTCGATGAAGATGCGCTCGCCTCGCTCCTCCTTCCACCAGTTGGTCGTGACCTGACTCGGTAGACGCCGCTCGAGCTCACGCCCGAAGGCGATCGCGGCGTGGCGAACGTCCGTGAACGTCCAGCGGCGCGCGATCCGGACATAGATGTGGACACCTCGGCCTCCCGAGGTCTTGGGGAAACCGACATAGCCCAGCTCGTCCAAGAGCACGCGTGCCTCAGCGGCGACCCGAACGGCGTCGGCGAAGTCCCTGCCTGGCTGCGGATCCAGGTCGATGCGCAGCTCGTCTGGATGGTCGACATCGTCGCTGCGAACCGGCCACGGATGAAACGTGATCGTGCCCATCTGGGCCGCCCAAGCGACGACGGCCACCTCCGTAGGGCAGATCTCATCCGCGTGTCGCCCCGACGGGAACTGGATCCGCGCGGTCTGCACGTAGTCCGGAGCTCCTCTTGGAACGCGTTTTTGAAAGAAGGCGTCGCCGCCACCCTTCTCGCGCGTCGAGACGACGATGCCCGGATGCACGCCCTTGGGCCAGCGCTCGAGCGTCGTCGGCCGTCGCTTGAGCGCGCGCATGATGCCATCGCCAACCGCGAGGTAGTACTTGACGATGTCGAGCTTGGTGACCGCGCTCGAGCGCTCGGTCATCGGGAAGATCACGCGACCGGGGCTAGACACGCGCAAATCGCGCCCACCGGCGTCGACGATCATGGCCTCCGATGCGGCCATGCCCGGAGTTCTACACGGGCCGGGTTTATAGCGGGCGAACAGGCTTGTTCTCCGCAGGTTCGTTGTCGATATGTCAACAAACTGCGCGTACAGTGTGCGTACAGGCTTATCTCTGCACGAGGCGCGTCACGGCAGATTCAACCGCGACCAATGCGGCCCGCAACACCGCACAGGAGTGAGCGTGTGGTCGCCGGCGGACGTCCCACGTTCCGTCATGGAGCCAAAGGTATCGCCCGAGAGGACGCCGCGGACCGGACAGCACGACAGTAGACGGCGGCGCAGGAATATCGTGGCCTCCCGTTTCGCCGCCATAGGTGACAACGGACGACAAAGGAGCGACGGTGAGGGCCGACGCGGGCGGAGATGTCGTTCCAGCAGGACGAGCTCGAGCGGCAAAACGAGCTGGCGACGGCGAAGTGGCCCTCGCGGGGATGGGGACTCATCCGACGTCCTTGCTTGACAACGCGTCGCCCGCCGCGGGAGGATTTGCGCCCGAGTCTTCGGTGCAAATGCTAAGGAGGTGCGGCATGAGGAAAGGCTTTCCGCGGGCAGCCGCGGCGATTTGGGTGCTGTTGATTGTCCTTCCGGTAGCTGTCGCCTCGGCGGGGCCGTACACGACGACGTCAGTGAGCCAGGCGTCGAGCACGAGTCCGTTCGCGTCGTGCGACGTCTCTGCGTTCATGTTCCCGGGCGAGGTCAACTGGGTGAACAGCGAACTCGAGCCGTTTGTCGCGGTCAATCCGCAAAACCCGTCGAACATCATCGGCGTCTACCAGCAGGATCGGTTCAGCTTCGGCGGCGCCACCGGTCTGGCTGCGTCCGTGAGCCACGACGGCGGACTCACGTGGAGTACGACGTTTCCGCACTTCACGACCTGCGCCGGCGGAACCGCTGCGAGCCACGGCGACTACCAGCGCGCGTCCGACCCGTGGGTCACGTTCTCCCCGGACGGCACCGCGTACTTCATCAGCCTCTCGCTCAGTTTCGCCGGCGACGCCTCGCAGACCGGTAGCGCGATACTCGTCAGCAAATCGACCAACGGCGGCGACACGTGGAGCGACCCCGTGACGCTCGTGCGCAACATCGGCGACGCCGACGTGGCGCCGTACTTCTTCAACGACAAGGAGTCGATCACCGCCGATCCCCTCGACTCGAATTACGTCTACGCGATCTGGGACCGGGCGCGCAAGCCCGGCGGGTCCGAGACCCCGAGCGCAGAAAACTCGTTTGCGTTCCGAGGAGACACGCTGTTCGCTCGCACGACCGACGGCGGGAAGACGTGGGAGCCGGCGCGGACGATCTACGCACAGACGAAACTCACGGGCACGATCGGCAACGAGATCGCCGTGCTGCCGGACGGAACGCTCGTCGACGTCTTCGACATCCTGCAGGGATCGGGGCACAATGAGCCTGGGTATGACACTCAGGTCATGCGCTCGACCGACCACGGTGCCACGTGGTCGGACCCGATCGAGGTTGCGCCGGACCGGTCCGTCGGCACGTCCGACCCGGACACGGGTCAGCGCATTCGCACCGGCTGCTTCCTGCCGCTGATCGCGGCCGACCTCAACCCGAGCAGCCCGGGCTACGGCAACCTCTACGTCGTCTGGTGCGACAGTTTCGGCAGCGAGAAGACGAACGGGAAGGTCCACAGCACGATGGTCTTCACGCGGTCGACGGACGGCGGTCTGACCTGGTCGCCACTCGCGCGGATCGACAAGTCGGGCGATGCGCCAGCGTTCGTGCCGTCCCTTGCGGTAGCGAGCGACGGCACAGTCGGCGCGACGTACTACGACTTCCGCAACAACACGCCGGCGCCCGGCCTGCCGACCGACCAGTGGTTCGTCCACTGCCACCCGACCGCCGACTGCACCAACCCGGCGAACTGGGCCGAGAGCCACGTGTACGGCCCGTTCAACCTCGAGAACGCGGCGACCGCCGGCGGCTTCTTCCTCGGCGACTATGAAGGCATGACCACGATCGGCACGCACTTCGCGCCCTTCTTCTCGGCTCCGACGCCGACGGATCCGGACAACACCTACCTGGCAACGCTCACTCCCTCTCCTTGACGGTGCATCACGGCCCCGGCCACGCAGACGGCCGGGGCCGTGTGCCTCTGCGGCTTCCCGGGGCGAACTGTCTCGAGAGTTCGCCAGAGCTGAGACCGTGCGGTCGTGCAGCCCACGGCTCGGTCGCTTCGACTCCGCTGCCGCTCTGTCGAGCCGAACCCGATGCGGCGACATGAATTCTGTCCGCGTGCGGGCGGGTCGCCGGCGGCGCTCGGGGACCGACACCTCTGGAGGGGTCCTGACGCCTCCGGGACCGGCGACGCGCTGAACGTTGCGGCGAGTTCCTAAGAGAGGCCGGCACGCCCGCCACGGAGCGCGTTCTGCCGCCGCCGCTCGACGCTCCGCCGGACATGGCGGTGCTCGGGCCCATGGCGCAACGACACGGGTTCGACGTCCTCGGTCCGCCAGGCCCGCCTCCCGGCCGATAGCCGCGACGGTCACGCAACGAAAACGCACAAGCCCGGCCGCGCTACGCCTTGCCCCACCTCTTGCGCGTAGTCGCGGCCGGGAGCATGTAGATGCTTGACCAGTACGTCTGGTACTTCAAATGTGAGCCACGGCTAGTCGGTTCGACTCCCGCGCCGCTCCGCTGAGCCGGATCCCACGCGGCGAGAGGCACCGTGGTTACGTGCGCTTCTCCGTATCTTTGAAACGCGCAATCTGCTCGCTGTCGCGGTACCAGAGGATCGCGAGCACGACCACCAAAAGAATCAGCGAAGCACCGAGAATGCCCCAGGCGTAGAAGTTGTGCGTCACCGCCAGAACCACGATCAGCGCGGCGATTGCGGCGAAGACCAGGATGGCGGGGAGCCTGCGCACGTGCATCTCACTATGCGCCCTTCGCACCGCTGTGTCCATGCTCTGAGTCGCCTTCCGCGACGCGTCAGACGCCGACGCACCTGCCCGCTGCACGGCGCGATGCAACGCCATAACGTAACCACGGTCGACGGGAGGGAAGCATGAAAGCGGTTGTCCACGACAGGTACGGGCCACCGGAGGTTCTTCGGCTTGACGAGGTCGAGCGGCCGGTGCCTGAGGACGACGAGGTCCTCGTCAAGATCCATGCCACGACGGTTACCCGGAGTGACTGCGGCGTCCGGGGTGCGCACCCGTTCTTCTCGCGTTTCTTAACCGGACTCCGACGACCGAAGCGAAGGGTCGTTGGTACGGAACTGGCCGGTGAGGTCGAGGCCGTCGGCTCCGCGGTCACCGAGTTCGCGGTCGGCGACGAGGTCTTCGGCCTCAATACGGGCGCGCAGGCGGAGTACGTCTGCGTCCGCGAGAGCGGCACGCTGGCGCACAAGCCGGCCGGCATGACCTACCGGGAGGCGGCGGCGATCTGCGACGGAGCATGCATCGCGCTCGCATGCCTGAGAAAGGCAGGCTCGCTAGAGGGGCGGAGCATCCTCATCTACGGCGCCTCCGGATCAATCGGAACCGCCGCGGTGCAGCTGGCCAAGTACTTCGGTGCCGACGTCACTGCCGTATGCAACACGAAGAACCTGCAGCTCGTGAGCTCGCTCGGAGCCGACCACGTGATCGACTACACGCAGGAGGACTTCACGAGGAACGGCGAGACGTACGCCGTCGTCTTCGACGCGGTCGGCAAGCACTCGTTCAGGCGATGCCGACGCTCGCTGAAGCCCGGCGGGACGCTCATCGAGACCGACCTCGGGTTCATGTGGCACGTCCCGCCCCTCGTGCTCGCGACTCGGTGGATCGGCGATAAGCGCGTGACGCTTCCGATCCCGAAGTACACGAAGGAGGAAGTGGTTCTCGCGAAGCAGCTCATCGAGGCGGGGAAGTACCGGCCCGTCATCGACCGGACCTACCCCCTGGAGGAAGTCGTTGCCGCCACCACGTACGTCGAGAGCGGACAGAAGACTGGAAACGTCGTGCTGACCCTCGACGGGGTCGCCGGCGTGGACCGAGAGAGGAACCGAGACGCTGAACGATGAGGCTCCGACCGTTAGCCCCCGTGCGCCCATGCCGCCAGCGCGAAGCGCACAGCGGGCGCCTGAAAGACGGGCTCATCCGGCCACTTCGTCGACGGCCGCGGGATCGTAGGCCTCGACCGCGCGCTCGACCGACGGGTAGAAGCGGTCGGCGCCGATCGCCGCCGTAACGCCTGCGAGCTCGAACTCGTCCAGCATCCGGTGCCGCAGCCGCGCGACGACGAGCGTGATCCCGGCACGCCTCAGCTCTTCGGCCAGGTCGGCGAGCGCCTCCATCGCGGTCGAGTCGACGTGCGTGACCGACTCCGCATCGAACACAAGCCAGCGGGTCTCGGTCGGAGCGGCCACGATCGCTTCCTGGATCCGTCCGCTCACGTAGTTCGCGTTGGCGAAGAAGAGCCGGTCGTCGAGCCGGTAGACGACGACGCCGGGCGTGATCCGCGCCGACGGATGCATCGACACGTCGGCGTAGCGCCCGAGCTTGTCGACGAAGCCGAGCACGGCGTCGTAGGGCCTGGCGCTGCGGCGCACGGTGTCGATCACCGACAGTCCGACGGCGACGACGATCGCCTGCAGGACACCGAAGATGACGACGCAAGAGGCGGTCACTCCGGCGATCGCGACCTCGACTCGGTCGATCTGGGCGAGTGTGCGCCAGGCGGCGAGGTCGACGAGTCCGACGCCCGCGGAGACGATGATCGCGCCCAGCACCGCGGTCGGCAGGTACTGCACCGGCCCGGTCAGGAAAAGCAGGATGCAGACGATCGTCCCGGCCGCGAACAGACCAGAGATCTGTGTCCGCACCCCGAGCGAATCGTTGACGGCGGTGCGTGAGCCGGCGGCGCCGATCGAGAAACCCTGCGTGAACCCGGCGGCCGCGTTCGCGGCGCCCATCGCCAGCAGCTCCTGTGACGCGCGTACGGGCTCGTGGCGGCGGCCGGCGAACGAGCGCGCGGTCAGGATCTCGTCAGCGAACGAGACGAGGAACACGCCGAGCGCCGCCGGCGCGAGATGTACGACGTCGTCGAATCCCGGCCGCGGCAGCGTCGGCCGCGGCAGGCCGCTCGGGATCAAGCCGACGACCGCGACGCCGTGGCCTGCTAGGTCGAGTGCCCAAGAGACACCGATCGCGCCGACGACGACGACCAGCGCACCGGGGACACGCGGGACGAAGAAGCGGAACGTGAACAGAACCGCCAGCGCCACGGCGCCGACCACCACCGTCGCGCCGTTTACCGCACCGAGCTCACGGGCGTTCTCGGCCAGCCGATCGAGCGGGTCGCGGGCGTTGATCGAGAGGCCGAGCAGCTTTCCGATCTGGCCGATCACGAGCACGATCGCAACTCCGTGGATGTAGCCGATGAGCACCGGCCGCGAGAAGTAGTCGGCGAGCCAGCCGAGCCGCAGCAGGCGCGCGAGCAGAAAGCAGGCGCCGACGAGCAGTGCGAGCATCGACGCGAGCGCGACCGCGTTCGCGCTGCCCGCGACCGCGAGCGGCAGCACCGCGGCCGCGACGACGGTCGAGACCGATCCTTCCGGGCCGACGACGAGCACACGCGACGAGCCGAGCAGCACGTAGGCAAGCGAGGGCACAAGTAGCGCGTAGAAGCCGTTTACCGGCGAGAGGCCGGCGAGCTCGCCGTAGGCCATTGCCGACGGGATGCCGACCGTCGCCACCGTCACCCCGGCGACGAGGTCGCGGCGAGCGCTCGGCGCGCGGTAGCGCGGCAGGTCGGCGGAGAGCGGCAGCGCGCGCGTAAGCAGAGGCTCGGCCCGCGCCGGCCGGAACGGCGCCCGGTCGCCGTACGCGGTCGCGCCTCCGCGCTCGGAAGCGGCGTTCGCTCCCTGCTCCTTGTCGCCGTCGCGTGCCATCGTCACCCGCCGCAGCAGACTGACCTTTTCAGAGTGCGGCGCACGCCGCCAGGGCTTCGCTGAACCGCTACGCGAGCGCGACGGTCAGCGACCGTCGATTCGGTTCTTGACTTCGTTCCAGTTCGCCGTCACGAGACCAGCGAGTTCTTCGACCTCTTCATCCGCGGGAAGTCCAATCAGCCAAAGCAGCGCGACCGCCAGTCCTATCAAGCCGATTGTGCCGAAGACGATCTCAAGCATTGCTTCTCGATGGTAGCGGCGTAATTTCAGACTCGGGCGGTGATCGCGATCATGGTCAACCGCTAGCGCCGGTCGACGTCTCTGATCCGAAGGCTCGGTGACTAAGGTGCCCGCGTGGACGAGTACGTCTTCTCGATGCACCGGGCCGACAAGTTCTACGGGCGTGACCGCCAGGTGCTGGCGAACATCTCGCTGTCGTTCATCTACGGCGCGAAGATCGGCGTGCTGGGGCCGAACGGTGCGGGCAAGTCGACGCTGCTGCGGATCATGGCCGGTCGCGAGGAGACCTCGAGCGGCGCCGCGCAACTCGCGCCGGGCGCGACTGTTGGATTGCTCGAGCAGGAGCCGGAGCTCGACGCTGCGAAAGATGTGAGGGGCAACGTCGAGGACGGCGTTCGCGATCTGCGCGACCTGCTCGATCGCTTCGAAGCCGTTTCCGCGCGTTTCGGCGAGCACGACGCGGACTTCGATGCCCTGCTCGCCGAGCAGGCGAACGTGCAAGAGGAGATCGACAAGCGCGACGGCTGGTCGCTCGACGCAACGCTCGACCACGCGATGGACGCGCTGCGGCTGCCCGAAGGCGAACGCGACGTCACGACGCTTTCGGGGGGCGAGCGCCGGCGGGTCGCGCTCTGCCGGCTGCTCCTCTCCTCGCCCGACCTGCTGCTGCTCGACGAGCCGACGAACCACCTCGACGCCGAGTCGGTGCGTTGGCTCGAGCGCTTCCTCGCCGAGTACAAGGGAACCGTCGTCGCCGTGACGCACGACCGGTACTTCCTCGACAACGTCGCCGGCTGGATCCTCGAGCTCGACCGCGGCCGCGGCATCCCGTTCCAGGGCAATTACTCCTCCTGGCTCGAGCAGAAACAGGCGCGCCTCGCCGCGGAAGAGAAGCAGGAATCGGCCCGCCGGCGGACGCTTGCACGCGAGCTCGAGTGGGTGCGCATGAGCCCGCGAGCGCGGCACGCGAAGTCGAAGGCGCGCCTCGCGTCGTACGAACGCCTGCTCGCGGATGAGGAGCGGGTCAAACTCGATCGCGTCGAGATCCACATCCCGCCCGGCCCTCGGCTCGGCGACGTCGTCATCGAGGCGGAGGCGCTCGGCAAGGGCTACGGCGACCGGCTGCTCTTCGAGGGCCTCAGCTTCTCGCTCCCGCCGGCGGGCATCGTGGGCGTGATCGGCCCGAACGGTGCCGGCAAGACGACACTCTTTCGACTCATCGCGGGAGAGGAGCAGCCGGACACCGGGACGTTGCGGCTCGGCGACACCGTGCAGCTCGCCTACGTCGACCAGTCGCGCGCCGGACTCGACCCGAAGAGCACGGTCTGGAAGGAGATCAGCGGCGGCCTCGACACGATCGAGCTCGGCAGGCGCGAGATCAACTCACGCCAGTACACGAGCTGGTTCAACTTCCGCGGCGCCGATCAGCAGAAGCCGGTCGGGCAGCTCTCCGGCGGCGAGCGCAACCGCGTCCACCTCGCGAAGCTGCTGCGCACCGGCGGCAACGTCCTCCTGCTCGACGAACCGACGAACGACCTCGACGTCGACACGCTCCGCGCGCTCGAGGAGGCGTTGCTGGACTTCGCCGGCTGCGCAGTCGTGATCACGCACGACCGCTGGTTCCTCGACCGCGTCGCGACGCACATCCTCGCGTTCGAAGGCGACTCGCAGGTGACGTGGTTCGAGGGCACGTGGGGCGAATACGCCGACTGGGTCACGGAAACGCGCGGCCCCGAGGCGCTCGAGCCGCACCGGATCAAGTACCGGCCGCTCGTCCGCGCGTAGCGGACGCTCTAACCGACGCTTCCGAGGCCACCGACCACCTCGACGAGGAGGTGGGAGGCCGGGCTCGCGCGTGCGCTAGACCCGAGCCGTCAGATCTGCGCGATCACGAGCACGACAGTCATGACGGCGAGCGCGACGCCGCCGACCGTGAACAGCCCGACGGTGCGGAACCGCAGCGGTGCGTGGCCGCCGGTTCGCAGCGCTCGCTCCAACTCGCGCTGCCGTTGTGCGCCGACGATCGACAGCCCGACCGCGAGAGACGCGTAGCCGCAGCCGAGCAGAATGTACGGCCACGCGGCGACCTTGAGCAGTTGCGGGGCGAACCGGCCCACAGCGAGCGCCCCGGCGGTCGCGCCCAGCGCGGTGCGCCACCATGCCAGCCACGTGCGCTCTGCAGCCATCGACGTGCGCCGCGCCTGATCGAGATCGGACGGCGACGTCGGAACTGGAGGCGCTTCGCCTGCGGCGTCGGCGTGCTCTGAAACCGGCGGCGGCTGCGCCATGGCGGGGATCTAACACAAGTTCGTCCGATGGACGCTGCGGGAGCCGCCGATCCTTACCGGGTTAGCACGGTCAACCCGCCGCGCAATCAGTTCGCGGCGGAACTTTCAGCCAGCTCGGCGTCCTCATAGAGGCGATCGCCGCGATGGAGGCGGCGGGCGAGCTCGAACGTCTGCCGTTGCGACCGTGTCGTCGGCGAATGCGCTGCGAGGTAGCGTGCGGCGGCGATCAGCGGCAGTCGGGCGTCGTCCGTGTCACCGAGCAACTCATGCTGGCGCGTCGCCGCCTCGACGCACTGAATCGTGTGGAAGTTCCGGTTCTCGCGGACGAGGGAGGCACCGAGCGCCGCGACGATGCGGTCGGCATCGCCGCCGGCGTCGAGATAGGAAGCGACGAGCCGGCCCGCCTCGTCGACTTGCTGTTGAAGGTCGAGGAGCTTCGGGAAGCGCTCGAGCAAGGTCACTTGGTCTTCGTCGGTGTCCCCGCGCGGCAGCCGTGCGGCCGGCACGTTCAGGAAGCGGTCGAGGTAGACGCTGGTCGCGGCATCCAGAACGCCACGCAGCAGCTCGCGTGACTGCGACCGGCGCAGTCCCTGCTCGACAGCGTTCGCAAAGGTGAACGTGTGCAGCGCGGTGTCCCAGTCGCCGAACTCGTTGCTGATCGGAAAGCGCGCGATGCGCGTCACCGCGGCGAACGACACAGCCGAGGCGACGTCGACCGCCGAGGCACCCGCGGCCACGGCGTCCACAAGCGCGTCGAGGGTCGCCGCGGGGTCGTCGCCGAGAACGATCTCGACGAGGCCTGCGCGATCGCTCAAGCCCCCGCGCGGCGTGGTTCCGACCTCGGGGAGCCGCTCGAAGGCACGCTCGAGAAGTGCGACCACATCGATCGGATGGCGCCAGGCGTTCGTCTCCTCCATCCGCTCCGCGCCCGCGAGCTGCGCCGGCAGCGAGCCGAGCACTGCTTCCGCGTGCTGCCAGCCGGCCACGTCCAGCGCTTCGAGCGCCTTGTTCACGAAGTCGAGGGTGTGCCCGCCGTCGAGATAGCGGTGATCGGTCGCAGCTGCGAAGAGCATGTCGGCGAGCTCTGCCTGAGTCGCGCCCGATCGAACCGCGGACACGAGCGCGCGCTCGGCGCCCTCCTCGTCCCGCACTTCGATACAGCGACGCAACATGCGCCCGAGACGTGCCGGCTCGAGCTCGGAGGAAGGCAGCGGCGCGAGCGCGAAATGCGGAGGCTCCATCGCCGAGTCATCGGCGACGTCCGCCAGGCCGTGGTAGAGAGCGACTGCGCGGTCGTTGGGATCGAGCCGGGGCAGAAGGTTCATGAGGCACGTCAACGTCGTCAGGCCGCGGAACCAGCCCCCGCCTCGTCGCCTGACGCCGAAGTCGATCCCCTCGCGAAAAACGTCCACCCCGGCCGGCTCGGCCTCGATCAGCGCGATCGTCGCCTTTGCGAGCACGAGCGCGATGTTCCGCTCGAGCCCGTCGCGGAGACGGCGGCGCTGATGCGCGATCGGATCATCGGCGGGTGCGGGATCGACGTACACGTCGTCACCCTCGACTTCGACCGGAAAGCGGCGCAGGTCGTCGGCCCACTGGTCGAGGGTGCCGCCCGTACAGAGGTCGAAGCGAGCGTGATGCCAGTGGCACGTGAGGATCCCGTCGGCCACCGAGCCGCGATGCAAGGGGAAACCCATGTGCGGACACCGGTTGTCGACGGCGAAGACTTCGTCGCCTTCGGCGAAGAGGCAGATCACGTGTCCGCCCACGCTGACGACGAGCCGCCCGGCGGCGCGGAGCTCGGTCAGCGAGGCGGCGCGCAGGAGACGCGGTGACGCGAGCTGCGACATAGGCGAGGAGTCTAGAACTTCAAGTATGGTTTAAGTCAAGTGCGATCGGAGGGGTTGACGATCGGAGAGGTCGCGGCGCGCAGCGGCGTCGCAACCTCAGCGCTGCGCTTCTACGAAGCCGAAGGTCTGATCTCGTCGACACGCACGACGGGCAACCAGCGTCGCTACGAGCGCTCGACGCTGCGTCGGATCGCGCTGATCCAGGCGGGCAAAGCGGCCGGTATCTCGCTCGACGAGATCCGCGACGCCCTCACCGCGCTTCAGGGCGAGCGCACGCCGACCAAGCGTGACTGGGAACGGCTCTCGCGGCGCTGGCGCGACGATCTCGACCGGCGCATCGCGACGCTCAACGCACTGCGCGACCGGCTCACCGGCTGCATCGGGTGCGGCTGTCTCTCGCTCAAGACCTGCAGCCTCTTGAATCCCGAGGACGAGGCCGCGGCTCTCGGCGCCGGGCCGCAGTACCTGGAGCAAGGCCCGGACTGATGTCAACGGCGCTCTCGTTACTTGCGGATGCTCGCACTGGGGTATTGTCCGCACGCGTGACGAGATTCGGTTGCGGCGTACATCAGGGCCTTCGGATTACATGGACGTAGCAAGCGTTCCGTACGCCGGCATAACTGCCGAACGTTTCGCCGAGGCTCAGGCGCGAGTCGCGGCGCACGCGCATCGCACGCCCCTTTTGACGTCTCGCGCTCTTAGCGAGCGGACAGGGTTCAACGTCGGCCTCAAGGCGGAGATGTTCCAACGCACGGGGTCGTACAAGATCCGGGGGCCATTGAACAAGCTGGCGCTGCTTCGCGAGGATGAACGCGCCCGCGGCGTGGTTTGCTCTTCGGCCGGCAATCACGCGCAGGGAGTCGCGCTCGCCGCCGCTCTTTACGGGATCCGTGCGGTCGTCGTGATGGCGGAGAACGCGACGCCGTCCAAGGTCGAAGCGACACGCGCATATGGTGCCGAGGTCGTTCTGTACGGAACGATCTGGGACGAAGCGAACGAGAAAGCACAACAGCTGGTCGACGAGGAGGGCTTGACGTACGTCCATCCGTTCGACGATCCGCAGTTGATTGTCGGCCAAGGCACCCTGGGCCTCGAGATACACGATGACATGCCCGACGTGGACGTCGTCATCGTGCCCATTGGAGGCGGTGGTCTGATCTCAGGTGTCACTCTCGCTCTGAAGTCACGGAATGCAGACATTCGAATTGTGGGTGTCGAATCGTCCGGAGCGCCGGCGATGAAACGGTCTGTGATGGCCGGCGAGCTCGTGACTCTCGACCGCATCGACTGCTCGATCGATGGCTTGAAGGTCAAGCGCGTCGGCGAGCACACGTTCGAGATCGTGCGGCGCTACGTCGACGACATCGTGACGCTTCCGGATGAAGAGATCTTCGATGCGATGTTGTGGACGATGCATTACTGCAAGGTCGTCGTCGAGGGTGCAGCGGCTGCACCTGTCGCAGCACTTCTTCACGATCTCGTACCGGCACCGGAGGGCGCGAACGTCGTCTGCGTCCTCAGCGGCGGCAACGTGAACCTCGCTCAGATCGCCGGGCTTACCTGGAATTAGCGCAAGGGCGAGGTGCGCGTCATGACGCCGGATGTGCGAAGGGCGCCCCCCGAGACGCCCCTCACATTTGGTCACCAAGTTACGGTCTGGCTACCGGTGATTCAGCCTGGCCACGCTGACGAGCGTGTTCGTCCCGTTCGTGAGCGCGCAGTGGATCTCAGCGCGGTCACCGACCTTGAACGTGGCCACCTTCGCGGCCAGAGAGGTGGGCACCGAGCAGGTCAGTCCCGCAACCGTGATCGTCATCGACGAGACGTCCGAGACCGTGCCACGCGCCGCGCTCTTCTCCGTGGGCGGACGATTCGGAACGCACCTGGTCGGCCCGAGCTCGACCGCGGAGCCGCCCGCCGTGGCCCCGCCGAGCTTGCCGGTCGTCAGGCCGCCCGCAGCCGAGAAGCCGGCCGACAGATTCGCCAGCAGGTCGACGTAAGGGTCGTGTGCATGCCCGCGAGCGAGGCCGGCGATGTTGCCGTGATCGTAGACAGCGTCGTAGTGCGCGAACGTGTCCCTGGTGGACGCGACGTCGATTTTCAGCCTTCCGCTGACAACGCCGACGCCGTCCGTCGTGTTGATCGTGCTGTTCGCGAAGACCGTGATCGGTCCCGTCAGATCCGGATCACCGGTCGCCGTGCCCGCGTACTTGCCGTGGGAGACGACGATCGTCTTTCCGTCCCGCGTCGTGCATGTCCTCGTAACGGTCTGAGAGGCGGTCGTCGCAGTGAACGTTCCCGCAACGAGCTTCGCGGTCTTCGACCCGTGGAGTCCCATGCCGACCGCAAGACCGGACACGGAGAGCGCGAGAACGCCTACCGCCAGCACCGAGAGTTTGCGCATTGGAGCTCCTTTCTTCGGCTCAGCTGTACCTCCGGACGATCGCGACCAGACGTGAAACTTTGTGGAGCGGCTCGTAAAGTCCGCGTAAAGCGGGGCCTTGAGCTATGCGGCTTCTCACGCGCTCACCGTGCGCCGAGAGGCTCGGTGCATTAGGTTCGCTCTGGGAGGCATCGACTAAGGAGGTCGCACATGTGGGTACGGGTCGCCACGTTCGAGGGCGGGGACACGGAGAAGCTCGACAAGCTCATGAACGAGCGCATGTCGTCGGGCGAAATGACACCGGCTCAAGGCATGAGCAGCGTTCTCATCCTCGACGACAAGGACGCGAAGAAGCGCAAGTTCCTCGCGTTTTTCGACAGCCGCGATGCACTCGAGGGCGCCGAGGCCGGATTCGACCAGCAGGGTGACACAGTCCCGGAGGAGATCCGCGGCAAGCGCACGAGCGTCCACTACTACGACGTCGTGATCTTCGAGGGTGACGTCGAGGCTGCCAAGGCCGCGCGCGTCAGCCTGCTCGAAGGATCGCCTGAATCGATTGACACTGG
Organism: uncultured Actinomycetes bacterium; assembly: GCA_963815965.1. Classification (GTDB taxonomy): domain Bacteria; phylum Actinomycetota; class Thermoleophilia; order Gaiellales; family Gaiellaceae; genus DASVFB01. The sequence continues at coordinate 49,721 of CAWFIT010000001.1, forward strand.
CCTCGACAGGACGCGCGGCGACACACTGCCGAAGGTTCGTGCAATCGACGGGAACGTCGGCGCGATCGGCCTCGCCGACCGGGATAACGGCCGCGCGTCGATGATCACGCTCTGGGACAGCGGGGAGTCCATGCGCGCGAGCGCGCAAGAGGCCGATCAGCTGCGTCAGCGGTCAGCCGAAATCAGCGACCAGAAGATCGCGAACGTCGCGCTGTACGACGTCGCGATTGCGCAGACGGTGGAGGGCGCGCGAGGCTGAGCTTCATCGGGCCTGACCCGCAACGGGTCAGGCCCTTCCTCGATCTGCCGCGCGGCAGCTGAGCGAGGTCGTTCGCGAGCGGTCTCGTCGGATTCCCATGTTCTGTCCATCGCGCGCCCATTGAAGGCCGGCGCCTTCGGGCCGACACTCGAAGGCAGACAGGATCTGAAGTGATTAAGGAGGTGGGCGAAGATGTTCGGACTTCTCGCGATCGGTGGATGGTCGCTGGTGATCGCGGCCGCAGTGGCAACGTTCGTGTCGATGGTCGTCGCGGCGAGCGGAGCGACGCGCAATCGAGTGTTCGCTCCAGTTGGGTTCGCGAAACGCCGTGTGATCGCTCCAACGACGATTCTCGTCGCGGTCGTCATTGGTGCCGTGTTTGTGACAGGCGCGGCGGCGCGTACGGCGGAGGTGCCGTCGAATGACGATCGCGCGAACGCCCAGGTCGTCGATGCGTTTCCCGCCGCGATCGACGGGACGACGGTCGGCGCCACGGTGGAGCGACTCGACCCTCAGCGCTCCCAGTGCGGCACGGTCGAGTCGACGGTTTGGTATCGGATCAACCAAGCGCCGGACGGGACGATCGCCGTTGCAGTGAGGGGGACTGGGCTTGCGCCAGTCGTCCGCGTCTACGCGATCACGAAGAGCGGTATCAACGAACTGGACTGCGCCGCTGCGAAGGCGTCGGGTCCAGCCAAGGTCACTTGGGAGACGACGCGCGGCAATTCGTACCTGGTTCTTGTCGGCAAGAAGACGGGCACCGTCGATGCCGCCTTCAAGCTGAACGCGCAGCTCTTCCTCCCGCCTGCCAACGACTCGGCGCGCCAGGCGAAAGAGCTTGCTGTCGGCGCTCAGATCAAGGCGACGACGGTCGGTGCAACCAGTGATGAAAACGATCCGGACTCGTGCAACCTGGCCGGCGGGACGATCTGGTACATGGTCAGACCCGGCGCGCGTGTTTCCCGGGTGGTCGTGCGGTTTCATGCCGCGGCCGATTTCGACGCCGCACTCGTCGTCGTGCGGAAGATCCGCTCGCAGACGGAAGAGGTCGGATGTGCGCAGACGGATCGCAGGGGCGACGCCGTCGCCGCCTGGGACGTCGAAAAAGGCGCCGTCTATCTCGTCGCCGTCGGCCAGCGCAAAGGTTCGGCGCCGGGCGATCTCTCGCTCCAGGTGTTGGCAGCGCAGCCGCGCGAGGTCGCGCCGGGGCACCACCTCGCGCATGGCAGTGTGCGCTCGCGCGTGGACTGGTTGACGGATGTGAACGACATCTGGTGGGAGACGTTTACCCCCGGCACCACGTATCGGATCGCCTTCAGCTCCAATGCGTGCGCGGCATTGACGATCCGCAACAAAGGCGAAGTCCTCCGCTCGTTCCGTTGCAACGGATACACGACCTTCACGCCGGGGCCGGACGCGCGCGGCAGGTACGTGTTCGAGGTGACGGCACCGGGACGGCCGGGAACGACGCCGTACAGGCTGGTCATTCAGCCTGCGGGGCCGGACGACGTCGGTGTCGGCCTACCGCTCGCGAATCTGACAACAGCGCGTGGGGCGCTCTCGCCAGGAATCGGCGACGTTGTCGATCTGTATCACTTCGACGTTGCGACTCTGAGCGACGTGCGTCTCCGCCTCGAGGGACGTGCCTTCTCGATCTCACTGCTCACCTTCGGAGGAGCCCAACTCGCTTCGGGTGAGGGTCAGACCGAGCGCACGCTCGGACCGGGCCACTACGTCGCTGCCGTGCGCGCGTCGTCTGGTCAGGCGGGCGGCTCGTACCGGCTGTCTCTCGTCATTCGTCAGGTCACGAGAACGGCCATGTCTGCATCCTCGGCGGAGGTCTCTCTCGGTTCCTCGGTTAGCTTTTCGATCGGCATCGCGCCGACGCCCGACGGAGGAGTCGTCGACGTAGAGATCGACCGATACGACACGCTCGCCGGCTGGCACTTCCAACACAGCATTCGCCTCCACGCCGGTGCACGGTTTTCGTGGACGCCGCCGGCGGCCGGACGCTGGCGCGTGAGGGCTTCGTACCTCGGGACAATCAGTTACAGCCCCAGCCGGAGCGGCTACAGCACGATCCTCGTGACGTAACCCTGGTGGCACTAGGTCGTCGGCGGCAGTCCTCTTCTGGAGCGACTGCCGCCCGGCCGGCGCGCGGCTCCGGTTGCGCGGACCAGCGAAATTACCTCTGCGTTCCGGCGCGCTGACCGGCTGGGTGCGAGATGATGCGAGCACGCCATGCACGACCCGAGCACGCATCGCCATGGACACGTTGCCGAACTGCCGCGCGAGACGGAGGGGTTGCCCGACGCGCACAAAACGGAGCTTGTCGAGCTCGCGGACGGCGACGAGTTCGCGCTCGAGATCATCCCCGTCAAGAAGCGAATCGGCGACGCGACTGTACGGATGCTGGCGTACAACGGCTCCGTGCCGGGGCCGACGCTGAAGGTCGCACAGGACTCGACGATCACGGTGAAAGTGACCAACCGCGGCGACCTCGACGCGACGGTGCACTGGCACGGGCTGCGCCTCGAGAACCGCTACGACGGCACGCACGACACGCAGGCCCCAATCCCGGTCGGCGAGACGTTCGCCTACCAGGTGCAGGTGCCCGATCCCGGCGCCTACTGGTACCACCCGCACATCCGCGAGGACTACGGCCAGGAGATGGGCCTGTACGGGAACATCCTCGTCACCCCGGCCGAGTCCGAATACTGGTCGCCTGCCAACCGCGAGTTGCTGCTCACGCTCGACGACATCCTGATCGAGGACGGGCAGATCGCCGCCTTCAGCGAGACTGAGACAACTCACGTCGCGATGGGCCGCTTCGGCAACGTCATGCTCGTCGCGGGCGAGCCCGACCTCTCGCTGGCGGCCAGGCGCGGTGAGGTCGTCCGCTTCTACTTCACCAACACAGCCAATACGCGCGTCTTCAACGTGGCGCTGCCAGGCTCCCAGATGAAGCTGGTCGGCGCGGACAGCGGGCACTACGGGCATGAGGAACTTGTCGAAGAGGTGCTGCTCGCACCCTCGGAGCGTGTTGTCGTCGACGTGCTCTTTCCAGATGCCGGCGAGCTCGAGCTCGAGCACCGAACTCCCGAGCGGACCTACCGGCTCGCGGCGATCACAGTCGCCGACGAGCCACCCGAGCGCTCCCACGCCGACGATTTCGCGCGTCTGCGCATCAATCGCGACATGACCGAGCTACGCGAGCGCATCGAGCCGTTCCTCGGGTCGCCGCCCGACAAGACGCTCTCGTTCGTCGCCGAGATGGACATGGCTGTGCCTGAGGGCGTTCCGGTCGTCTACGCCTGCCCGATGCACCCCGAGGTGGTGAGCGATGAGCCCGGAAGCTGCCCGAAGTGCGGGATGAAGCTTCTCGCGCAAGCAGCAGAGGAGACGACGTATGTCTGCCCGATGCATCCGGAGGTCACGAGCGACAAGGCTGACCGCTGCCCGAAGTGCGGGATGAAGCTTGTGCCGGCGAACCTAGTCGCGGCTGACAGCGGCCGCGAGCACGAAGGCCATCACGGGCACGGACACGAGCATGCCCACGGGCATCACGAAGAGCACGGCCATCAACACGCCGGTCACCATCATCGCCACGACGAACCGAAGAACGCCCCCAGTGGAGCGCAGGGAATCGAGTGGGAAGACGACATGGTCGAGGTCAACCGGATGACGACTCCGGCGAACATGAGGTGGAAGCTCGTCGACCGAGACACCGGCGCCGAGAACGCGCAGATCGACTGGACGTTCCACGTCGGCGACCAGGTGAAGCTGCGGCTCTTGAACGAAATGGACTCAGACCACCCGATGCCGCATCCGTTCCATGTGCACGGCGCGGGTCGGTTCGTGATCCTCGCGCGCGACGATGTCGCCGAACCGAACCTCGTGTGGAAGGACACCGTCCTCGTCCGCACCGGCGAGACAGTCGACATCCTGCTCGACGTCACCAACCCCGGTGTCTGGATGGCGCACTGCCACATTGCCGAACATCACGAAAGCGGGATGATGTTCAGCTTCAACGTCGTCGAATAGGCGTCAACCGAGTCAGGCCCTCGACGAGTTGCTGGGTCTGTTATTTCCGTCGCGCAACGACGCGAGCGGCCGGCGGAGCTGTTGCGCGACGCCAGACAAGCCAGACGCCGAAGCTCGCCAGTACCCAGGCAGCCGCAGCCGCCCCGAGCGTCCTGCCGACGGGAGCACCAACCGCCAATGCGATACCGAAAGCGAGAACGAGGGCGAGATTCACCTTGAACCAAACGCGAACGAAGCGCAAGAACAAGCCCACCCGACGAACGCCGCGACGCACGTGATGCGCAGCCGTATGAACGCCGACCGGTAAGTCCTCCCACACGGGCGGCAAACCGTCCGTCGCGTCGGCGAGATCCTCACGCGTGCGCGCCCGCAGCGCCAAACCGACCCTGTCCGCCAACTCGGCCTCGGAGAGTCGGCCGCTGACGAAGTGACGCCGAAGCGCCCGAACACCGAGTTCTCGCGTGCGATCGCCGACAAGCATTGTCACACAGATGGTAGACCTAAACCGCCTCGCGACGCTGCCGCTGTCTCGGGCTGGACGGGGACGGGCACGTCACCCAATGGCGGTGCCGGACTCGGTGTCGAAGAAGTGCAGCCGCGTAGCGTCCACGGCGAGCTCGAGCACGTCGCCCTCACGCGCGTGCGACTCGCGCGTCACGCGGGCCGTGAAGAGGCTGCCCTTCCTGCGGACCTGATCACTCGTCGCCTCGAGCGCCTCTTCGCCCAGCGCTGCCTCGACGTCCTCGCCGCGGACGGGCGGCGCCTCGACGCCGAAGTGGACAAAGATCTCCGACCCGAGGTCCTCGCGGATGTCTAGCACGGCAGCAATCGTTCCGGACTCTCCGCGCCCCGTGACAGACGCATCGTCGAGATCTTCGGGACGGATGCCGAGGATGACGCGGCGACCCGCGTACGGCCCGAGCTCGGGGCGTGCCTCGAGGCTCAGGCTGTTCGCGCCGAAGACTGCCCGCAGGGTGCCGTTGTCCCTGACGATGTCGGCGCCGACGAGGTTCATCGCCGGAGATCCGATGAACTCGGCGACGAACAGGTTGACCGGCCGCTCGTAGAGCTCCTTGGGCGCTCCGACCTGTTGCAGGTACCCGTCTCGCAACACCACGACGCGGTCGCCGAGCGTCATCGCCTCGACCTGGTCGTGCGTGACGTAGATAGTCGTCGCCTGCAGATCACGCTGGATTCGCGCAATCTCGGCCCGCATCTCGACCCGGAGCTTGGCGTCGAGATTCGAGAGCGGCTCGTCCATCAGGAACGCCTGGGGCTCGCGGACGATCGCGCGTCCCATCGCCACGCGCTGCCGTTGCCCTCCCGAGAGCGTCCGCGGCTTCTTCTTCAGGACCTGCTCGAGCCCGAGTACACGCGCTGCGTCCGCGACGCGCCGGCGAATTTCAGCCTTCGGCAAGGACCGCATCTTCAGCCCGAAGGCCATGTTGTCGTAGGCGCTCATATGGGGATAGAGGGCGTAGTTCTGGAAGACCATCGCCACGTCTCGATCCTTCGGCGGCAGCCTGTTCACGACGCGCCGGCCGATTCGCACGACGCCGGACGTAATGTCCTCGAGCCCGGCGACCATCCGCAGCGCCGTCGTCTTGCCGCAGCCGGACGGGCCGACGAACACCACCAGCTCTCCGTCCTGCACGTCCAGCGTCAGGTCGGACAAGGCGGGTGTCCCGTCCGGGTACACCTTGGCCAAGTTCTCCAGTGCGATTTCGGCCATCGGAGCGGGCTGGAGATTACTAACATCCCGCCGCCAACCCAGTCCAGGGGGAGCTCGTGGTAGCTGCAGCGGAGCGACGCTTGATGAAGCGCGGAGCCGACGTCTTCGAGAGTCGGCGCGTCCTTGCCGCCTCGCTGATCGCGCCCGCGGTGATCTTCATCCTCCTGCTCGTCGGCACGCCGTTCGTGCTCGCGATCTATCTCAGCTTCACGGACGCAACCGCCGGCTCGCTCAGCGGAAGCTGGGTCGGCCTCGCCAACTTCAGCGCGCAGTGGCACGACCCGATCTTCCGCCACGCGCTTCGCAACACGGCGATCATGACGCTGCTCTCCCAGGCGATCGTCGTGGTCTGCGCGGCGATTCTCGCGAACTACCTCGCGAAGCCGTTCAAGGGCCGTTGGTTTCTCCGCTTCCTGATCCTGCTGCCGTGGGCCGCGCCGGTCGCGCTCGGGGCGATCACGTGGCTCTGGATCTTCGACGGTCTCTACAGCGTGATCAACTGGGTGCTCGTACACGCCGGACTGATCGGTCCGGCCTGCGGGCTGTTGCACCAGTGGCCGTTCCGTGTCGGCGAGTGCACCTCGCTCAACACACCGCAGTGGCTGGGCCAGGAGAACCTCGGCATGGCGTCGATCATCACGGTGCAGGCCTGGCGCGTGCTGCCGTTTGCCGTCGTCATCTTCCTCGCGGGGCATGCGTCGATCCCGAAAGAGGTCGACGACGCCGCGAAAGTGGACGGCGCGACAGGGATCAAGAAGCTCGTCTACGTGACGCTGCCGCTGCAGTTGCCGATCGCGCTCGTCGCCGTGCTCTTCGGACTGATCTTCACCGCGACCGACATGGCGGTCGTCTACATCCTCACGAACGGCGGGCCGTTCAACTCGACGCAGGTGATCACGACGTGGGCGTTCCAGACCGGCATCCAGGGCGGCTCGCTCGGCGAAGGTGCCGCGATTTCGCTCTTCCTCCTGCCGGTGCTCGCGGTTGTGGCGATTGCGATGCTCATCTTCGCCAGACGAGCCGAGGTCGCGTGATGACACTCCGCCTCCGCGAGAAGGTCACGACCTACGTCGTCGTGGGGGCGTTCGCGATCGCGCTCGCGTTCCCGTTCTACTGGATGCTGATGACGGCGCTGAAGCCACTGAGCGACCTCCTCAACGTGCAGAACCTGCCGTTCTGGTTCCACCCTGGTCCGACCTGGGCCAACTTCCAGAACCTCTTCGACACGAACTATCCCCGCTGGCTCGTGAACACCGCTGTCGTCGGCACGGCCGTGGTCGCGATCACGCTCGTGCTCGCGCTGCCGGCCGGTTATGCACTCGCGCGGCTAACGGGGAAGGTGGGCGGCACGCTCGGCATCGCGATCTTCCTGACCTACCTCGTGCCGCCGACGCTGCTCTTCCTGCCGCTCTCGCGCGTGATCTCCGAGCTCGGGCTGCAGGACTCTCTCTGGTCGTTGATCGTCGTCTACCCGTCGTTCACGATCCCCTTCGCGACGTGGCTGATGATGGGCTTCTTCAAGACGATTCCAAGAGAGCTCGAGGACGCCGCGATGATCGACGGCTGCTCGCGCTTCGGCGCCTTGCGCCACGTCGTGCTGCCGATCTCTGTCCCCGGGATCCTAACCGTTGTCATCTTCACGTTCTCGCTCTGCGTGAACGAGTTCATCTACGCGGTCACGTTCATCACGAGCTCCGACCAGCGGACGATCTCGGCCGGGGTGCCGAGCGACCTGATCCGCGGCGATCTCGTCCAGTGGGGAGCGATCGCCGGCGCCGTGCTCATCGCGAGCGTCCCGCTGGCGCTGCTCTACAACCTGTTTCTCGACCGGTTCATCGCCGGCTTCACCGGCGGAGCATTTCGATGAAAGGAGGCGTACGTGTCTGACGACCACGAGCCGAGCGAGCGGAGCGAGACTCCGGTCTCTCGGCGGGAGCTTCTCAGGCGCGCCGGAGTCGGCGCCGCGGCAATCGGCGTAGCCGGATCAGGAGCGTCGAAGGCCTTCGCGTTCGCGGGGCCGCACAAGCACACAGGCCGCTTGTTGAGCGGGGATCTCAAGATCCTGCAGTGGGTCCACTTCGTCCCCGCCTACGACCAATGGTTCGACAACACGTGGATCAAGCAGTGGGGGCAGAAGAACGACGTCAACGTCACCGTCGACCACATCGTCAATACGCAGCTGGACGCGCGCGCGGCCTCCGAGGTCGCCGCGCAAAGCGGTCACGACCTCTTCCAGTTCCTCGCGCCGCCGGCGATCTATGAGGACCAAGTCATCAACCACAAGGAAATCGTCGCCGAGATCGAGAAGAAGGTCGGGAAGTACGGCGAGCTCGGCAAGCGGTCCACCTACAACCCGACGACGAAGAAGTACTTCGGCGTCTCGGACTGCTACGTCCCCGACCCCGTCGTTTGGCGGCACGACCTGTGGAACGGCGTCGGCGAGGCGCCGACGACGTGGGAGCACGTGCGCAAAGCTGCTCCGAAGCTGAAGGCGGCGGGCCATCCGATCGGCATCGGGATGTCGAACGAGCTCGACTCGAACATGGCGAACATCGCATTTCTGATGTGCTTCGGCTCGTTCATCCAGAACGAGGAGAACCGTCTCACGATCAAGTCGAAGCAAACGGTCGAGGCGCTGAAGTTCATGGCTTCGATCTACAAGTCCGGCGAGACCGACGAGATCTTCGGCTGGAACCCGTCGTCGAACAACAACTTCCTGTACTCGGGGAAGGGCTCGATGATCCTCAATGCGATCTCGGCGACGCGCACGCCCGAGGACATGGGCATGTCGTTCTCCGACAACCTCTGGATCTGGCCAATCCCGTCGGGACCGCACGGCCGACTCGGTCTCGAGCACGTCATGGGTGTCTACGTCATCTGGAAGTTCGCGAAGAACAAGGCCGCCGCCTCGAAGTTCCTCGTCGACCTGTGCACGAACTACAAAGAGGCGACGACGGCCAGCAAGCTCTACAACTTCCCCAGCTTCCCCGGTGCGATGTCGTTCGACAAGATCTATGCGGCCGCAAAAGCCGACTCGCACAAGCCGCGCGGCAAGTACACGGTCCTCACGACGATCGCGAAGAAGTACACGCACAACGTCGGCTACCCAGGCACGTCGAACGCGGCGATCAACGAGATCTTCACGACTTATCTGATCCCGCAGATGTTCGCCCAGGTGGCGCAGGGAAAGATGAGCGCGCAGGACGCTGTCAACGCCGCGAACAAGCAGATGACCGGCATCTACCGCAAATGGAAGAGGAGGAAGAAGCTCTAGTTAGTTGCGACTGCTTTCCGGCGTTACTCGCCGGGCAATGTGACAGCGGCTCTGCACACCGCGCCACGCGGGCCCCACGCCTGCGCGCTAACCGTGTCGGCGCCGCGAAAGTCGGGCACCGTCCGCCTCACCTCGAACGATCCACCGCTACGCGTCGTCCTCACCGTGCCCTTCCAGGCGACCCGGCGCTCGTGCACCAGCGCGACGCGCCACGCGACACCGCGTCGGCCGTAGTCGACCTCGAAGCGGACCTCGATGCCGTCGTCGCCCGCCTTTGCCCTCAGCTTGGCGGTTACACCGTTCCCGCACGCACGAACGACGCGCACCTCGTCGCCGCCGTCCTTCGCGACGGCCGCAGCCGGACTCACGGCGACGAGCACCACGCCGACGACGAGGAAACGGGCCAAGCGGATCATCCGCTCGGAAGTGTGCGCGGCCGACAATGCGCGCCGCAACGGGACTTTGGTCGCAGCGGTCATTCCGCGAGCCGGCCCCGCAGGCCTTGCCGCTCTGCCCAGAGGATCGCCTGGACACGGTCGGTGACGCCGATCTCGCGGAAGATGCTTGTCAGGTGCGACTTCACCGTCTTCTCGCTGATCCCGAGCCTCCGTGCGATCAACTTGTTCGGCATCCCGTCGAGCAGCAGGCCGAACACCTCGCGCTCGCGCGGCGAGACTCCCGCGAGCGGATCGGGCGCGGACTTCGCCTCGAGCAGTGAGCGCGCCGCACGCGGATCGAGCGGCGAGCCGCCCTCGGCCGCGCTGCGGATGCCGCGTACGACGTCGTCGGCGGACGCGTCCTTCAGCAGGTAGCCGACGGCGCCCGCGTCGAGTGCTCCCATGATGCGGCGGCGGTCCGAGAACGACGTGAGGACGAGCACGGCCGTCGTCGGCGCGTGCGCGAGAATCTCGCGCGTCGCCTCGATCCCGTCCTTGACCGGCATTTCGAGGTCCATGAGCACGACGTCGGGCGAGGTCGATCGGCAAACCTCGACCGCCTCTCCACCGTCGGCGGCCGTCGCGACTACCTCCATGTCCGGCTGCGCTGCGATCACGCCGGCGAGCCCGTCGCGGACGACGCCGTGATCGTCGACCACCGCGACGGTGATCACGCGGTGGGCACCTCGAGCTCGACTCGCGTGCCCGAGCCTTCGCTCGAGCGGACGTCGAGGCTCCCGCCCGATTCGCGCACGAGCTCCTCGACGAGGGACAGACCGAGGTGCCCCTCAGCGAGGCGCTGCTCCCGAATCGCGGGGTCGAAGCCGCGCCCGTCATCCGCGACGATCAGCCGCGCAACAGAGTCGTCGACCGTCAACTCGACCTGCACCGAGTCCGCGTCCGCATACGCGATGACGTTTCGCACGGCTTCCTGTGCGACGCGGTAGACGAGTGCCTCACGCTCCCCGTCCAGGCGCTCGACGCCCTCGATCGCGACCGACACCGTTGCGCCGCCGGCCTGGAGTGGACTCACGAGGTCCGCAATCGCCGCCTCGAGGCCCGCAGCTGCGAGATGCGGGGGATGAAGCTCGACCAGAAGTGCGCGCAGGTTGCGCACGGTACGGCGAAGGCGCTCGATCGTCGCGCGCAGCGCGCCCGCCTCCCCCTTTGCGCCTCGCGCGTCCGCAGCATCGGCCAGTGGTGCGAGCGAGAAGGCGAGGCCGGCGATGTCCTGCACAGGTCCGTCGTGAAGATACGACGCAACCCGACTGCGCTCTCGCGCCGAAGCCGCGATCGCGTTCGCGAGCAACGCTTCGCGCTCCTCGTGAGCGCGCTGAAGGCGGCGAATGAGCGATGCGAGAAGAGGCGCCTGGATGAGCACGATCAAGGCGACCGCACCGAGAATCGGAGGAGCGAGCGCCGACAGCAGCTGCCGGGCGCTCGCGGTGACCGAACCGACGCGCTGATAGATCTCGAACAGCAGCGGCGTTCCCGACGGATCCCGGATCCGCGTGTACGCCTCGATCAGGTCGCCCTGGCTTCTGTCGAGTGCGTTTTCCGGTCGGCTGAGGTCGCTCACGTCCACTTTGGCGCCGCCGTCACGCAGGAGGCGGAGCTGTTCCGGGTCGAGCTCGTAACGGCCGCCGATCTGAGCCGGATTGTCGGAGTAGAGGACGCGACCGTCGGCCGACCAGATCTTGACCCGCACGATCGAGTTGCTCAGGACACGCGACACGACGACGTCGTCGACCGACTGCAACGCCGCCGGCTTGCCCGCGACGAGACCGTCGCCGACCGTCGACTCGACGAGCTGACCCGCTTCCTGGACCCTGGTGCGCGTCTCGCGCTTTGCCTGGTCGATCGCGACGGAGCGAAGCGCGAAGAAGCCGCCGACGAAGGCGATCGCGATCGCCGCCGCGCTGCCGAGAGCAAAACGCAGCAGCACCGAGCGGGTGGTCGGCGGTCGCGTACGGACACGGCCTCCTTTCACGGTAGGCAACTTCATCTCGCTCCATCATCGCCTCTACCGAAGGCTTCCAACGCCGACCGGGACCAATGTCGCATTGCCGTCCCGACCAGTTGATTGCGAGCCTGGCTCCGACCCCGATGAGAGGAGCCACAATGTTCAACTTCCGCAGCACCACGCTCGTTCTCGCTCTGTCGGCCTGCGTCGCGGCCCTCGCCCTCGCTCCCATTGCGTCCGCAAAGGGCGGAGACGGCGTGCGGGTTCGCGGCGTGTGCACGAACGGCTCGACGGCGAAGCTCAAGCTGAGCCGCGAGGACAACGGCACCCAAGTCGAGTTCGAAGTCGACCAGAATCGCAGCGGCGTCCGGTGGAAGGTCACGCTTCGTCGGAACGGATCGCTCGTCGCCTCGACGCGCGCGATCACTCGCGCTCCCAGCGGCTCGTTCGAGGTCCGTCGGATGATCGGCGGCACGCACGGAACCGTCGTTGCGGTGGCAACGCGCGCGTCCGGCGAGCGCTGCACGGCTCGCGCCGCCATCTAGCTCCCCCGCCCATCCCCTCCCCCGCAGACGGCCGGCGAAAGCCGGCCGTCGCCCCTTTTGGATCATCCCGGCCGTCGCGCACTTCACGCCGCGCGGGTTCTTCGAAATCACCGACGCCAGCGACCACGAACCGGTCATGGTCGACTTCTCGCGAGCCTAGAGGTTCAACAAAACGACGGCTCGTCGACAGGGTGCGACGGGCGGTGCGATGCAAGGGACGCCGGGAGCCCCGATAGCAGCGCTATCGGGGCGACTGAGGACGCGGCATCGCGCCGCCCAGCGCCCTGCCTCAAGCTCCTGCAGGCCGAGGAGTCATTCCGCTAGGCGTTCTAAGACGAGCGCCTCTCCACCTCGGCGAGGGCTTTGCGCAGGTACCAGCCCCACATGCGTCTGCCCCCGAGTTGGTTGATCGCGGAGGCGGTCCGGCCCTTGGCGCTGCGTCGGAACTCCCGTCTCAGTCGCATCTCGACGGTGCTTCCCCCAGCGCTCGGCGAAACCTTCAGCTCCCAGGTACTGCCGGGCGCGAGCACATTGGAGTCGATCACGCTCTGACGGATCGCTCCAGGCTCCCACTCGTAGCGGCTTCGCTCCCAGACGCGGCCAAAGGGCGGCCGGAAGCCCTCGGTCACCTCGGCGAAGTCTGCTCCCTGAGCGTGCACTTCGAAGTACTGGCGCTTTGAATTCGACCACACCTTGACGCGATCCTCGGAGAGGTCGGTGGCCGCAGCGAGTACCTGCTCGGGGGACGCCGACGTGCTCTCGGAAACCGTGATGTCCAACATGTGGGCGATCGTACCGACGTACGAAATCGTTCCTGCGAATCGCCGACTGGCTGATCTACTTCAAGCTCCTCCAGCCGAGGAGTCAATCTGTTCGGCGCTCTTAGCCGCCCGGCCTATGTGGCTGCACGGCCGCGGCATACGAGCCGAGCACGCGCGTGAAGGTCGCGTGCTCGCTGAGCTCCGCGAGCGCCTCGACCATCTCGGGCCGCTGCGCGGACGCGTCGACGTCCGCATAGAAGACGTACTCCCACGGACGCCCCGGCCGCGGCCGGGACTCGAGCTTCGTCAAGCTCAAGTGCCGTTCGGCGAATGCGCCGAGGCAGCGGAACAGCGAGCCGGCGACGTGTCCGACGCCGAAGACGAGCGACGTCCTGTCCGGCTCGCCCAGCGGCTTCGGGTCGCGCGCGAGCACGCCGAAGCGCGTGTAGTTGTCCGGGTATGTCTGGATCCGCTCGGCGAGCACCTCAAGCCCGTAGAGCTTGGCCGCGCGCTTGGAAGCGATCGCGGCCGTGCGCTCGAGCTTTTGCTCCGCGATCCGTTTCGCGGCGCCCGCAGTGTTGTACTCGGCGCGCACCGTCACGTCGAGCGCGCTCAGGAACTCTTCGGATTGCGCGATCGCCTGCGGATGCGACATCACCTCGTCGAGCTCGTCCAGCGTAGACCCGGGTAGCGCGAGCAGACAGTGGTCGACGCGAACGACCGTCTCGCCGACCAGGTGCAGGCCGTGCCTCAGGAACAGGTCGTACGTCTCGTTGATGCTCCCCGCCTGCGAGTTGTCGAGCGGAACGAGGCCGGCCGCGACGCGACCGACCTCGACTGCTTCGAAAACCTTGCGGATCGACGGAAACGCCTGCCGCTCCGCCTCGGGGAAGAGCGCGAGGGCGCCCTCCTCCGAATAAGCCCCTACCTCGCCCTGGTACGCGACGACGTTCATCTGCGCAGCTTACGAGGCGTGGCAACGAAGGCTACGCGCGGGGCTTGCGCACCGCCCAAGTGCAGTTCCAGGTCAGTGGCCAGAGCATCAGCCTTCACCTCCCGTTTCCTTCGCCGCATTGTCGAACGCGAGCACGCGCTCCGCAAACTGAGCGGAAACTAGGCGACCTAGGCCCGCCGAGCCTCCCCCCGTTGGGGGAGGAACCGCAGAATCACTCGATCGGGGAATCCAGACAAAGCGGCGAAACTACGGCTGCGAAACCGGTGCGTTCTCCGATTCCGCCGGCTCTTCGGAGGCGCCCGCGCCGTCCGCTCCGCCCTCCTCGAGGTGAGCTTTGAGCGTGCGAATCCGCTCGACAAGCGGCTCGAGCGGTGTCGCCGACACCTGACCGCTCTCGACCAGGTCGAACGTCGTGCGGCCGAGCTCGTCGTAGGCCTGGCCGAGCTCGCGCTTCGTCTGCAGCTCGCCCGCAGTCTCCTTCGCCTTCGTTACCGCCTGCTCCGCCGCAGCCTTTGCGCTGTCCAGAAATCCCATCGCAGCTCCTCTCGTGCTACTCGCCGCGCAGCTCGTCCATCCGCGCGCGGGCCTGATCGTGAACCGAACGCCGGCGCGCGTCGAGGTCCGCCTCGTCGACGGGCGTCTCGCCCTCCTCGAACGCTTCGCGCTCGTCGACGAGCGCCCGCGATTCGTCCAGCTTTGCCCGCAGTGCGTCCGCGGGATCCTCCGCAGTCGACGGCGCGGGCGCCCGTCTACGTCGGAGCCAACGCCACATGCCGAACGCACCCACCGCGCCTCCCAGCCAGGCAAACCGTCGATCCACGGCGGGATGCTACTCTGCCGCGGACTCCTGCTCCGCACTGCAACCAAGGCGGGGCCGTCCAGACCGAAGGAGGAAGCGGTTGCATCACGATTACGAGATCCTGCTCATGCTCGATCCCGAGTTGCCCGAGGAGCGCCAGGACGAGATCATCGCGCGCGTTCGCGAGTTGATCGAGAACGCCGGCGGTACCTGGGTCGGACACGATCCCTGGGGGCGGCGCAAGCTCGCGTACGAGATCGACAAGAAGACGGACGGGATCTACCACCTGCTCCAGTTCGACGCGGAGCCGGAGACGCTCGACGAGCTGTCGCGGATCCTGAAGATCACCGACGGCGTCATGCGCCATCTCCCCACGCGTCGCATCAAGGGAGGACACGGCCCCGGCCGTCCAGGCCCCGAGCCGGTCGAGACGGTCAGCCGGGAGCCCGAGTACGCTGGCGCGAACATTCGTTCGCAAGAAGAAGAGGAGGAGTAAGACATGGCCAACATCAACCGCGTCGTCCTCGTCGGCAACCTCACGCGCGATCCCGAGCTCCGGCACACGCCGAGCGGTATGGCCGTCTGCAGCCTGAGGCTCGCGGTGAACACGCGCCGCAAGGACGCCGCAACCGGCGAGTGGACCGAGAAGCCGAACTACTTCGACATCACCGTCTGGGGCGCCCAGGGCGAGAACTGCGCGCAGTACCTCTCCAAGGGGCGACCCGTCGGCGTCGACGGACGGCTCGAGTGGCGCGAGTGGGAGGCGCAGGACGGATCGAAGCGCCAGGCCGTCGAGGTGATCGCCGACACCGTGCAGTTCCTAGGCAGCCGCGGCGACTCCGGCGGCGAGCCGCAGTACGTCCCCGCGTCCGCGACAGCGCAGGCCGGCGCTGACTTCGGCGCGGCGGCCGACGACGACATCCCGTTCTAGGAAGGAACGAATGGCTCAGAAGACGGACAGGAAGACCGACAGGGACAGGCAGGGTGGCCGCAAACGCGCGCAGATGGGTCCCATCAAGCGCAAGTCCTGCTTCTTCTGCAAGGACAAGGTCGAGGAGATCGACTACAAGAACGTCAACCAGCTCCGCCGCTACATCTCCGAGAAGGGCAAGATCCGCAACCGCCGCATCACCGGCGCGTGCCGGCGCCACCAGCGCCAGGTCGCGGTCGCGGTGAAGCGCGCACGCGAGATGGCGCTCTTGCCGTACGTCACCGGCTGATGGAAGTCATCCTCCTCAACGACGTCGACAGCCTTGGCCTGCGCGGCGAGGTCGTGAACGTTGCGCGCGGCTATGCGCGCAACTTCCTGCTGCCGCGGCGCCTCGCCGAGCCCGCGACGCCTGCGAAGGTCGCGGAGCTGCGCAAGCGCGACCAGCAGCGCGCCCGTCACGAGGCGCGCTCGGTCGAGCAGGCGCAGGAGATGGCGGCGATCCTCGAGAAGACGATGCTCCGCTTCGAGGTCAAGGCCGGGCCGACGGGATCGCTGTTCGGGTCGGTGACGCCGACGCAGATCGCGGACGAGTTGTGGCGGACGAGCAAGATCCGCGTCGACCGGCGGAAGATCGAGATCGACACGATCAAGCGGATCGGCCGCTACGACGTCCCGATTGAGCTCTTCCAGGACGTGCGCGTCGACGTGAACACGCAGGTCGTGCCCGAGGGCGGCGAGTTGCCGAGCGACGAGGAGCTCGCGGCGATGGAGGCGGAGGAGCGGGCCGAGCAGCAGCAGGCCGAGGCTCCGAGCGAAGGCTCGAGCGAGCTCGAGGCCGTGCTCTCGGCCGAGGAGGCCGCCGAGGAGCCCGAGCCCACGGACGAGCCGGAGCCCGCAGACGAGCTCCCGCCGGCGGCCGAGGCGGCGCCTGAGGTCGAGGGCGAGAGCCGGCCCGAGGAGCAGGAGACCGAAGAAACCGCGTAACGCGTCGCCGCCACGGCTAGGGCGGCAGCACGCACATGTCGGTCTTTCCACCGCAAATCCACACGGTGGGGAAATCGTTCGAAATTTCGCGCTCGTAGCGGCCTTCGCATCCACAGCGTCGTCCGCTTTATCTGCGAACATACGTTCTCTTATGGCCGCTCAGGGAGCAATCGTCCTAGTAGGACCTGTCCAGTTGTGCACAGCCGTTGCGGTCCCGCCGCGAGAGGGTTCTACTCCGGCGTAGTGGTCGTCCAGGTCGCCCAGGCAAGTTCGCCGGCCGCCCCGGTTCCGCCCCAAAACCTCGAGGCCGAAGAGTCAGTTCTCGGGGCGATGATGCTCTCCCCTGGTGCAATCGGGGCGGTCAGCGAAACCCTGGACGCGGGCGATTTCTACCGCGAGAGCCACTCGAAGATCTACCGAGCAGCGCTCGCGCTCTATGCAAAGGGTGAGCCCGTTGACGCGATCACGCTCGTCGACCAGCTCGAGGAGCGAAGCGAGTTGGAGGACGTCGGCGGCAGGCCGCGCATCCACGAGCTCGCCGCGCTCGTTCCTGCGACGGCGAACGCCGGGCACTACGCGCGCATCGTCCACGAGATGGGAACGCTGCGCGGTCTCATCCGCGTCGGTCAGGAGATCGCGCGGCTCGGCTGGGAACGGCCGGGCGAGACGACGGACTTGCTCGACCAGGCCGAGCAGGTTCTGTTCGACCTGTCACAGGGACGGGTGCAGAGCGAGTTCAGCCACATCGAGGAGCTGCTGAAGGAGAGCTTCGAGCGGATCACCGCGCTCTACGAGGCGGGCGTCGAGGTGACGGGCGTGCCGACGGGCTTCCGCGAACTCGACAAGCTGACGTCCGGGTTCCAGCCGGGCAACCTCGTGATCATCGCCGCGCGTCCCTCGATGGGAAAGTCCGCGCTCGCGCTCTGCTCAGCGGTGAACATCGCGGTGCGCCACGGCATTCCGGTCGCGCTGTTCACGCTCGAGATGTCGAAGTCCGAGGTGACTCAGCGCTTGATGTGCAGCGAAGGCAAGGTCGAGTCGCAGCGCCTCCGGACAGGCAAGCTCGCACAGGACGACTGGTCGCGCCTGACCGCAGCGTGCGACAAGCTGATGAAGGCGCCGATCTACGTCGACGACACCGGCTCGGTGACGATGATGGACATCCGCTCGAAGTCGCGGCGCCTGAAGTCGCAGCACCCGAACCTCGGGCTGATCATCGTCGACTACCTCCAGCTGATGACCTCAGGGCAAACGGTCGAGAACCGCGTGCAGGAGGTCTCACAGATCTCGCGGCAGCTCAAGGTGCTCGCGCGCGACCTCGACGTCCCGATCCTCGCGCTGTCGCAGCTGTCGCGTGCGGTCGAGCAGCGGCACGACAAGCGGCCGATCCTCTCCGACCTGCGTGAGTCGGGTTCGATCGAGCAGGACTCGGACGTCGTGATGTTCGTCTACCGCGACGAGTACTACAACCCCGAGGAGACCGACCAACAAGGGCTGGCGGAGGTGCACATCGCGAAGCACCGCAACGGCCCGACCGACACGGTCAAGCTCTCCTTCCTCAAACGGTACGCGAAGTTCGCGGACCTGGCGAACGTCTAGGTGGTGCGCCTCCCAGCGATGCAATCCGAGTTTCTGGCGGCTGCAAAGCGGCGCACTGATGTGTCCTCAGTCGACCCGATAGCCACCGCTATCGGGGCTCTCTGCGTCCTTTCATTGCTTGCTTTTCGCGCGCCAGAAACGCGGCTACATCACTGGAAGGCGCACTGATGCAGACCATCTACGTACGAGACGACGAGACCAGGTTCGCGGGACTCTGCGACGAGTGCGTCACCTGCGAGGAGACGCTCTATGCGCCGAAGCTCGACCCGCATGTTGCCGGCGAGCTGCGCCGCTCCGTAGACGTCGGCTTCCGCACATGTCCTCGCGGGCACCGGATCCTCGTCAAACGCGTGCGCGTGATGGAGGCCGCGTGACCATTCGTTGGGTGGCGCCGCCCGAGCCTCCGCCCGTGTGGCGCGAGCCGCTGATCCTGCAGTACCCGCACGGGATGACCGCGCGTTTCGATCCGCGCGGACGGTTTCTCCGGCCGGGCGATCTCGTCAACGGCTACCTGCTCGACCACTTCGAGGTCGACGAGGTCGAAGTCGTGGCCGTGCTCCGCCGCACATAGCTCTACACTTCGTCGCCGTGCCTTCGACCGTGATCGTCGGGGCGCAGTGGGGCGACGAGGGCAAGGGCAAGATCGTCGACCTGCTCGCCCAAGAGGCGGACGTCGTCTGCCGTTACCAGGGCGGCCCGAACGCCGGGCACACGATCATCTTCGGCGGCGACACGTACAAGATCCGACAGCTTCCGACGGGAATCCTCTCCGGCAAAACGGCCGTTCTCGGAGCCGGCTGCGTCGTCGACCCGGAGGTCCTCGTCGCGGAGCTCGACCTCTACGGCGACCGCGGCAGGTTCTGCCTCTCCGGGAACGCGCACCTGATCATGCCGTGG
Organism: uncultured Actinomycetes bacterium; assembly: GCA_963815965.1. Classification (GTDB taxonomy): domain Bacteria; phylum Actinomycetota; class Thermoleophilia; order Gaiellales; family Gaiellaceae; genus DASVFB01. The sequence continues at coordinate 68,901 of CAWFIT010000001.1, forward strand.
CACGTCGCGATCGACCAGGCGTCCGAGCGGAGGCTCGGCAAGCTGCAGATCGGCACGACGCGACGCGGCATCGGCCCGGCGTACGCGGATAAGGCCTCGCGCATCGGCATCCGCGTGCAGGACCTGCTCGACCCGAAGATTCTGCGCCAGAAGATCGAGGTCGCGCTCGCGGAGAAGAACCTGTGGCTCGAGCGCGTCTACGAGTCCGAGACGTTCGACCTCGACGACGTCGCGGCGCGCTACGAGTCGTATGCGCAACGGCTGCGTCCGTACGTCAGCCGACACGTCTTTGCTCGTGGACGAGGCGCTGCGCGCCGGCAAGTCCGTTCTGTTCGAGGGCGCACAGGCAACGCTGCTCGACCTCGACCACGGGACGTATCCGTTCGTCACGTCATCGAACCCGGTCGCATCGGGCGCGGCGACGGGCATTGGCATTGGCCCGAACCGTCTCGACGAGATCATCGGCGTCGCAAAGGCGTACGTCACGCGCGTCGGCGAGGGGCCGTTCCCGAGCGAGATCGCGTCCCCGCAGCAGGAGAAGCTCCGCGAGCTCGGCGGCGAGTTCGGAACAGTCACCGGTCGGGAGCGCCGCTGCGGCTGGCTCGACCTCGTCGCGCTTCGCTACGCCGTGCGGCTGAACGGCTTCACGTCGCTCGCGCTGACGAAGCTCGACGTGCTCTCCGCGTTCGCACAGGTTCCCGTCTGCGTGCGCTATCTGCTGCCGGACGGGACGGAGACGCCGCATTTTCCCGCGCATCAATCCGACTTCCATCACTGCCGCCCGGTCTACGAGACGCTCGAGGGTTGGGAGCAGCCGCTCGACAACGGCCTGCCGGCCGCAGCGCAGGCGTACGTCGAGTTCGTCGAGCGCGAGCTCGAGGTGCCGGTGCGCCTCGTCGGCACAGGAGCAGAGCGCGAGCGCGTGCTCGCGCGATCGTAGGGCTTAGACTCGGCGCGTGAAGGTGCTCCTCGTGGGGTCGGGCGGGCGCGAGGATGCGCTGGCGTGGAAGATCGCGCAAAGCCCCGCGCTGACGGAGCTCCACTGCGCGCCTGGCAACCCGGGGATCGCGCGCCACGGGAACTGTCATCCCGTGCGCGCCGAGGACGCCGAAGGCCTACTCGGGCTCGCACGCGAGCTCGCCGCCGACCTCGTCGTCGTCGGCCCGGAAGTTCCGCTCGTCGAGGGCGTCGCGGACGCTCTGCGCAAGAACGGCGTCGCGATCTTTGGCCCGAGCCGCTCGGCGGCCGCGATCGAGGGCTCGAAGAGCTTCGCCAAGGAGGTCATGAGGGCGGCAGGCGTTCCGACCGCCGCGCTCCTGCCTGTGGCACGACCGCCGTGCGTGATCAAGGCGGACGGGCTGGCGGCGGGGAAGGGCGTCTTCATGTGCCGCACGCAGGACGAGCTCGACGCCGCGCTGCCGACCGCCGCCGCACTCGGCCATCCGCTCGTGATCGAAGAGCTGCTCGAAGGGCCGGAAGTGTCGGTGTTCGCGCTTTGCGATGGAGTGAACGCCGTTCCGCTGCCGGCCGTGCAGGACTTCAAGCGCGCCTTCGACGGCGACGAGGGGCCGAACACCGGTGGCATGGGCTCGTATTCCCCTGCGCCGGACGTCGACGTCGACGAGCTCGTCGACAGGATCCACCGGCCGGTCCTCGCCGAGCTCGCGCGTCGGGACTCGCCGTTCCTCGGCGCGCTGTTCGCCGGCGTGATGCTGACGGAGAACGGCCCTCGCGTGCTCGAGTTCAACTGCCGCTTCGGCGACCCAGAGACGCAGTCGCTGCTCCCTCGCCTCGAGGGCAACTTCCTCGAAGCTCTGGCCGCGGCGGCCGCGGGTAACGCGAGACGCGTCGAACTGCGCGTCGTCGACGAAGCCGCGGTGACGCTGGTGATGGCCGCAGGCGGATATCCGGCGTCGGGCGACACCGGCTCGGAGATCACCGGCATCGACGAAGCGGAGTCGACAGGCGGACTCGTGTTCCATGCAGGCACCGCGCAACACGGCGACCGGCTCGTCACGAACGGCGGCCGAATCCTCGACGTGACGGCGCTCGGACCGACGATCGCCGCCGCGCGCGAGCGCGCGTACGACGCAGCGGCGCGGATCTCGTTCCGCGGCGCGCGCTACCGTAGCGACATCGCAAAGGAGGCTGCAGTTGTCTCCTGACCCGCCGGTTGTCGGCGTGCTCGTCGGTTCGGAGTCCGACCGCGAGCGCATGCAGGGCGCGTGCGAGGAGCTCGACAAGCGCGGGATCGCTTACGAGTTCGACGTCCGCTCCGCGCACCGGCAGCCGGACGCAGTCGCGGAGTACTGCCGCACGGCGCGCGAACGCGGGCTCAAGGTGCTGATCTGCGGCGCCGGCCTCTCGGCCGCGCTGCCGGGAGTCGCCGCGGCGCACACCGATTTGCCGGTTATCGGCGTGCCGCTCCGCTCGTCGCTCTCCGTGCTCGACGGCGTCGACGCACTCCTTGCGATCGCGCAGATGCCTCCGGGCGTTCCCGTCGCGGCCGTCGGCGTCGACAACGCGCAGAATGCGGCGGTACTCGCCGCCCGAATCCTCGGCATTGGCTGACTCGACTCTCGTCGACCTCGCCGCACGGTTGGTGGCGATCGACTCCGTCAACCCGGCGCTTATCTCCGGGGCGGCCGGTGAGCGTGACCTCGCGAAGTTCGTCGCCGACTGGTGCGCACGCGCGGGTCTCGACGTCGAGCTCGTCGGGCCGCCGGAACGCCCGAGCGTGGTCGCCGTCGCACGCGGGAGCGGCGGCGGGCGGTCGCTCATGCTCAATGCTCATCTCGACACCGTCGGCGTGGCTGGGATGGACGCGCCGTTCGAGCCCCGCATCGAGGACGGCCGCCTTTACGGCCGCGGCGCGTACGACATGAAGGGGGCACTCGCAGCAATTCTCGATGCGGCCGCGAAAGTTGAGAACCTGCGCGGCGACGTTTTCCTCACGGCTGTCGCCGACGAAGAGTTCGCGTCGATCGGAACCGCAGCGGTGCTCGAACGCGTCCGTACCGATGCGGCGATCGTCGTCGAGCCGACGGAGCTGAAGGTCGCGATCGCGCACAAGGGGTTCGTCGGCTTCGAGCTGGAGACGCACGGCGTGGCCGCGCACGGTTCGCGCCCACACCTCGGCGTCGACGCGATTGCGAAGATGGGTCCGGTTCTGGTCGCGCTGAAGCAGCTCGACGAGCGGCTACAGGCCGGCGTGCAGCATCCTCTCGTCGGGCCCGGCTCGATCCACGCATCGCTGATCGAGGGCGGCCAGGAGTTCTCGAGCTACCCGGCACGCTGCCTGCTCAGCGGCGAGAGGCGGACGATCCCGGGCGAGACGACCGAGCAGGTCGAGGGAGAGCTCCGCGAGCTCGCGGGGGAAGCCGACCTGCGGCTGACGGTCAGCCGCGAGCCGTTCGAGGTCGCGGCCGACGACGCGTTCGTACGGCTCGTGGGCCGGATCGCCGACGAGACCGATCCCGTCGGAGTCTCCTTCTGGGCGGACTCGGGCCTGATCGCGGCGGCCGGAATCCCGGCAGTCCTGTACGGGCCGATCGGTGAGGGCGCACACGCCGAGGTGGAGTGGGTCGACGTCGACTCGCTCGAACGCGTGCGCGACGTCGTGCTCGGGACTGCCGTCGAGTGGTGCGGCTAGACTCGTTTCAGTGATCGCCCGCTACTCGCGACCGGCCATGGCACGTATCTGGTCGGACGAGGGAAAGCTGGCGCGCTGGCTCGAGGTCGAGCTCGCGGCGCTCGAAGGGTGGGTCGAGGTCGGCGCCATTCCCGCCGACGTCGTCGCGGAGATTCGCGAGCGTGCAGCCCCTCCCTCGCCACAGCGCGTCGCCGAGCTCGAAGCGCGGCTGCACCACGACACCGCCGCGTTCGTCGACGCCGTCGGCGAGCAGCTCGGGCCTGTCGGTCGGTGGTTCCACTACGGCCTCACGTCGTCGGATGTCGTCGACACCGCGCTCGCCTTGCAGGTTCAGGAAGCGGGTGCGCTCCTGCGCGACGGGCTCGACAGGGCGCTCGCGGCGGTCGTCGCGCGGGCGGAGGAGCACAAGCTCACGCTGTGCATCGGCCGCACGCACGGAGTCCACGCCGAGCCGACGACATTCGGACTAAAGCTCGCGGTGTGGGCGTTCGAGCTCGACCGAGCCCGCACTCGGCTCGCGCGCGCGCTCGAGGGCATGCGCGTCGGCAAGCTTTCGGGAGCGGTCGGCCAATACGCCGCAATCGACCCCGAGGTCGAGCGCGTCGCCTGCGAGCGCCTGGGACTGGAGCCGGCGCCGGCGTCGACGCAGGTCATCCAGCGCGACAGGCACGCGGAGCTGCTCGCGGCGCTGGCCGTGTGTGCGTCGTCGCTCGACAAGTTCGCGGTCGAGATCCGCCACCTCGCGCGGACGGAGGTGCGTGAGGTCGAAGAGCCGTTCGGCAAGGGTCAGAAGGGCTCCTCGGCGATGCCGCACAAGCGCAACCCGGTCGTCTCCGAGCGGATCAGCGGGCTTGCCCGCGTCGTGCGTGGGGCCGCCGTCGTCGGCTTCGAGAACGTGGCGCTCTGGCACGAGCGCGACATCTCCCACTCGTCGGCGGAGCGGGTCGTGATTCCGGACGCCTTCCTTGCACTCGATTACATGCTCGCCCGGTTCGCCTGGCTGGTCGACGGACTCGTCGTTCACCCCGAGCGCATGCGGCGGAATCTCGACTCGAGCCACGGCCTCTATTTCTCGCAGCGGCTTCTGCTTGCGCTCATCGAGTCGGGGCTCGAGCGCGACGAGGCGTACCGGCTCGTGCAGCGCCACGCGATGCGCGCGTGGGAGGAAGACAAGGACTTTCCGACACTCGTTCGCGCCGATCCCGAGATTCGCGTCGACCTCGACGCCGTCTTCGACGAGAGCGCTTACACGAAGCACGTCGACGTCGTCTTCGACCGTCTCCACAACCTCGTGAAGGAGCCCGTACATGCCTGAAGCCCAAGCCACGCACGTAGCAAGCGGCAAAGTCCGCGAGCTCTACGCACTCGACGACGAGCGCCTGCTGCTCGTCGCAAGCGATCGGATCTCCACGTTCGACGTCGTCCTCCCGACCGACATCCCCGACAAGGGCCGCGTGCTCACGGGCCTCTCCGGCTTCTGGTTCGCGCGGACGAAGCACATCGTCCCGAACCATTTGCTCGCGCTGCGCGACGACGGCCGGTCAAGCGAGTGCAGTCGACTCGAGATGCTGCCGCTCGAGTGCGTGGTGCGCGGCTACATCACCGGCTCCGGGTGGAAGGACTATCTCGCCACCGGCGAGGTCTGCGGCCACGTCCTGCCGGAAGGCTTGACGGAGTCGGAGCGGCTCCCGCAGCCGCTCTTCACGCCGTCGACGAAGGCGCGGACTGGCCACGACGAGAACATCAGCCGCGACCAGGCCGCCGAGCTCATCGGCGACCGCTTCGAGGAGGTGGAGCGCACCGCGCTCGACCTGTACCGGTTCGCCGCAGCGCATGCCGAGTCGCGCGGGATCATCCTTGCCGACACGAAATTCGAGCTCGGCCTCGACGCCGATGGAGCGATCGTGCTCGCCGACGAGGCGTTCACTCCGGATTCGTCCCGCTTCTGGCCGGCGGATCGCTACGCGCCCGGCGGGCCGCAACCATCTTTCGACAAGCAGTACGTGCGCGACTACTGCGAGTCGGTGGGCTGGGAGAAGACGTATCCGGGGCCGGAGCTGCCGGAACACGTCGTCGTCGAGACGCGCGCGAAGTACATCGAGGCGTTCGAACGCTTGACCGGCATCTCATTCGAGGAGTACGTCGCCGATCCGGAGGTGGTGCTGCGATGAGGGCAACCGTTCTCGTGCGACCCAAGGAAGGAATCCTGGATCCGCAGGGACAGGCCGTCGAGCAGTCGCTGCGCAAGCTCGGCTTCGACGTCGCGCAGGCGCGCGTCGGCCGTGTCGTCGACGTCGAGGTCGACGCGTCCTCGACCGACGAAGCGCGTCAACGCGTCGACGAGATGTGCAGGCAACTGCTCGCGAATCCGCTGATCGAGTCGTACGAGGTGGAGGTGCACGAATGAGCCCTCGCGTCGCGGTGATTCAGTTTCCAGGCTCGAACGATGACCGCGATGCGCTCTGGGCACTGAAAGCGCTGGGCGCGGACGCAAGGCTCGTCTGGCATGCCGAGTCCGAGCTGCCGGCGAAGACCGGCGCCGTCGTGCTCCCAGGCGGTTTCTCGTACGGCGACTATCTGCGCTGCGGCGCGATCGCGCGCTTCGCGCCTGTGATGGACGCAGTCACGCGCTTCGCAGCCGACGGCGGCCTCGTGCTCGGCATCTGCAACGGGTTCCAGATCCTCTGCGAGGCAGGGCTGCTGCCGGGCGTGCTACGGCCGAACGTGTCGTTGTCGTTCATCTGCCGCGACGTCGCGCTTCGCGTCGAACGCAGCGACACGCCGTTCACGTCGCGCTGCGAACCCGGACAACGGCTCGTGATCCCCATCAAGCACCACGACGGGGCCTGGTTCGCGCCGGCCGACCTGCTCGAGGAGCTCGAGTCGCGCGGGCAGATCCTGCTTCGCTACGAGGAAAACCCGAATGGCGCCGTCGGCGACGTCGCGGCGGTCACGAACGAGGCCGGCAACGTGATGGGGCTCATGCCGCACCCGGAGCACGCGGTCGATCCGTTGCTTGGCTCAGGTGACGGCGCACTAATCCTCGCGGGCCTGCTCGACGCGGTTCGCGAGCGGTCAGCGTCCGTGGCGCTCGCATAGCCTCACTCGGCGATGCCGAGCAACGCTCGCAGGCGCGGGGTCTTGCGCAGCGCGACCCTGAGCCGTTCGAGGTCGGCGCCGCGGAACGTCACCGGGCCGCGCCGCGCCGTTCCCTCGGTCGCGTAAGCGAAGCGGACGAGCCAGTCCCCTTTCTCGTCCTCGAGCAGCTGCACCAGCGTCGTGAACTGCTTGCCGCCCACGCGTTGCTTCAGCGTGACCTGTTCTGCCACCTCCGCTCGCCCGAATGCCGTCGTGACCACGGCCGCGACGCTACCGCGCCTCGGCGCACCCGTTTGTCAGGACTTCGTGCCGAAAGCGCGGGGCGGCGGGAGCGGCGAGGGCGTCACGCCGTGAGGGACCGCGGTCTGGTTGAACTCCGACGGCGCGACGTCGTTCGGCATGTTCGGATGGAACAGCGACGCGAGCTCCTGAATCTGAGCGCGCCCGACGCCGAGCTCGAACTGACCACCGCCGTAGAGCGCGATGCCCCGCGTCTCGCACCACTCGTAGAAGGAGAACAGGCGATCGACCGTGCCGAAGCGCGACGGCTTCACGTTCAGGCAGCGGGGCGGAAACGGCAGCGACTCCGCGTCGGCAACCGAGTGGATCGGCGCGTCCCACGTGACCCGGTCCCGGTGTGGTCGCAGCACCTCGTCGGTCGCGTCGTCGAGGCCGGGATCCTCGAGCCAGGCCTTCGGGAACGCTTCCGCAATCCGCCGGTACAGCTCCGGGTTCGGCGGCTGGCCGAACGAGCCGCGGTAAACGCCCTTGAAATCCGCGGTGTCGACGCGATCGAGCTCGCCGAGGCGGTCGATCGTCTCGTCGCCCCAGTCGGGATCGGGGTCGAGCTTGAAGCGCGCGTCGGGATAGACCTCGAGCAGCGGTTCCACGTTCGTCACCCGTGTCGAGATGACGTAGGTCACGGGCCGCGCGACCTTGCCGACCGCGTCGGCAAGCGTCAGCCCTGCCTGCGAGAGCGCAAGGTCGAGCGCGGCACTCTCCCACGCCCACCGCCGGTAGTCGAACGCCGCGTTGTCCTCCGGCAGGTCGGCGAACCAGCGGAAGCCGTCGAGCGACTCTGAGAAAGCGCCGAGCGTCCAGCTGCCGGCGACAGGCGGCACCGGCACGTCGTCGTGCAGGTCCGCCAGGTACGTCACGTCCTCGCCCAGCCCTTCCTCGCCGGCGCCTCGCAGCTGCACGATCGTCGTCACGCGACGGAACTCCGGCGAGACCATGATCTCGTTCCGCCCGAGCTCGACGCTCTCGATCTCGAGCGCCAGATCGGTCAGCTGAGTCACTGTCGCACCGCCTCGAGCTCGCGGAGAAAGGAGCCTCCGCCTATGACTCGTTCGGCCTTGTCTGCGGCGCGATCGCGCAGACCGCGGTCGGACGTCACCAAGGTGAACGGCCCGTCGAGCGACGCGATGACGTCGTCGGCGGAGCGCCGTCCGGAGCCGAGGAGGTCCGGCGCAACCTCGGGTGGATCGCCGTCGAAGACGACGAGCAGGTCCGCGTCCTCACGCGTCGCCCAGGCACGAGCGCGCGCGACGAGCTCCTCTTTCGAGAGATTCGGCCAAGTCGGAGCGCCTGACGTTTTCGGCATCGACGACAACGAGCGGTTTGGTCGAGTGCACGCACCGAGCTTGCCATGCTCGACGCATGTGCCGCGTAACTTCACAGATGTTCCCCAGGGACGCGCGGTAGATTCAGGCGCATGGACGAGCTGCTGACACGCCGCAACACATTGCTCCGACTGGCCGGCCTCGTCGGCGCCGGCCTGGGGATCGAAGCGTTGAAGGCCGGCGACGGCCCGGCGGGGGTCGCCTCGGGCGTCGTGAAGTGCGTGCTCACGCCCGAGCAGACCGAGGGACCGTTCTACATCGAGAACGAGAAGATGCGGAGAAACATCACGGACGGGCGGCGCGGCACGCCGTTGTCACTGCGCGCAACCGTCGTCGACGCCTCGACGTGCAGGCCGATCAAGGGCGCTGCCGTCGACATCTGGCACTGCGACGCCGGTGGCGTCTATTCCGGGTTCGGACAGGGCGCGTCGAGCCGGACGTTCCTGCGTGGAATGCAGAGGACGAACGCAAGCGGGCTCGCCTTGCTGAAGACGATCTATCCGGGCTGGTACCAGGGGCGCACCGTGCACATCCACGTGAAGGTCCACGTCGGCGGGAATGTCGTACACACCGGCCAGCTCTACTTCCCGGACTCGCGGACGGACAAGGTCTTCCGGAAGGCGCCGTACAAGTCGCGGCCGGGACGCACAACACGCAACTCGAACGACTTCGTCTTTGCGAACGGCGGCAAGAACTCGATGCTCAACGTCCGCGCCGACGGCGCCGGCGGCTACGTCGCGTCGATCACGATGGGCGTCGTCAGAGCCTAGGCATGGAATTCGGCGAGACGCTCGGCCTCGTCGTCGAGCTCCCGCTTCACGTCGCGCGAGAGTCGTCCGAACGCCTTCGTGACGATCCCTCCCCGCTCCGGACGCCACGTGCCCGCGACGGCGCCGTCGACGAGGAAGGTCCCGAGCGAGTGCGGCGTCTTCGACGTGAAGATGCGCGGACGCAAGGCTTCGGGCAGGATGCCCGTCCGGCGCGCGTGGACGAGCAGCGTCGCGTCCCACGTCGGCAGGAACCGCACGGGCGCCGGAGTGTCGGGATGCGGAAGCGGCGCGCGTGGCACGTCGACCAGCTCGCGTCCGGACTCGTCGCGAAACCGCCGCAGCTTCAAGCGCGCGAGTGCCTCCGTCACCGTCGGCAGCGGGAGGCCAGCCCAGTCGGCGACGTCGTGCGGGCGCGCCGGCCCGAACGCGCTGAGGTAGCGGCGCACGAGATGGTCGACGCCCTCTTCGTGTGTCACCGATGACGCACCAAGCCACTCGTCCGCAAGCGCGAAGATGTCGGCGCGCCGGTGCTCCCACGTACCGGAGGGCGGCGCACGAACGAGATCGACGAAGACGCCGACGCCGTTCCAGGCGACGCTGTCGGAGCCGACATGATTGAACAGCTCGTCGCGAGAGCGAGGCCCATCGGCCAGCAGCGCCTCGATCCGGCGCGCGCTCGCTCGGAGCCTCCGGGCGTCGACCTTGCCCCTGCGCGCCCTCAGCCACTGCTCACGCCGGGCGTCGCGCACGGCGACGCTGAACAGCGGGAAGTCGCGCGCAGAGACGAGGTGGATGGTCGTGCGCATAAGCGTCCCCTGCGCGGCGCTGCGGCGCGCGAGAGCCTTCGTCAGATCGTCGCGTTCGAAGCCCGCGAGCCGCGCCCAGAGACCGACATAGCCGGACGGCGCGTACTGCATCTGCAGACCCCCGACACGCTCCAACGCCCGCGCCACCGGCAGGCCCGCCCGCTCGATTAGGAGTTGCCGCGCGAGCACGGCGCGGTTCAGCTCGCGCTGGGTGAGGACGCGCTCGGACGCGGCTACTTTCCGCTGCGGTCGATCAGCTCGATCCTGTAACCGTCAGGGTCGCGCACGAAGCAGATCAGCGAGCCGCCTTCGCGCACGCGATACGGCTCGCGCTCCGGCTCGATTCCTTGTTCCTGAAGCCGCTCGAGCGTCGCCGCGATGTCGTCCACCGATACGGCGATGTGGCCGTAGCCGGTGCCGATCTCATACGAATCGACGCCGAAGTTGTGTGTCAGCTCGAGCCTGTCGCCGTCGCCCGGGAGGCCCATGAAGACGTTGATCGCCTCGTCGCGGATTTGCATACGCCGCCGCTCTTCGAAGCCGAGCGCCACGTAGAACGCGACGGAGCGATCGATGTCGCCGATGCGGTAGCAGGTGTGGATCAACTCCATGGACGTCGCATCCTAAAGCGTCACTCGTGCAGAGGCGCTGACGGCTCGAACGTGACGACGAGTCGCACGATCCGCCCACTGCCGACAGTCAGCCTTAACTCGCCCGCACGCACGTCGGGCTCCCGGCGCCACGCGTAGCCCGCGACAGTCGTGTCGCCGTCCTCGCGGACGTCGAGCACGTCGAGCTCGTCGTCGGGTGGCCGCTCCCGATACGCCTCGGCAATCGCGTCTTTCCCTACGAACGGCCCGACTGGAACGCCCTCGAACGCCATCGTCGCGTCGTCGGCGAAGTTCTCGAGCGTCGGCCCGAAGTCGCCGGAGCGGACGGCCGCGTTGAACCGCTTCACGTGCTCGTCGAGCAGCGTCATGGCTCCAGATCCTCGCGGACCAGCCCGTACATGACGCCGTCGACCCACGCGTCGTGCTGCCGGTACGCCTTCCGCTTGACGCCTTCCCTGATCCATCCCGCGCGCTCCGCATGCCGCTGCGCGCGCTCGTTGTAGCCGTAGATCTCCATCTGCAGGCGGTGGAAGCCGAGGTCGAAGATGAGGTGCCGCTGGAAGAGCCGCGCAGCATCGTCGCCGAGATGGCGGCCGCGGAAGTCCGGATGGACTGCGAGCCGGCCGAGCTGCGCGATGCGGCTCCTCACGTTCGCGCGCTCGAAGCCCATCGTCCCTGCCGGGCGCCACTCGTCTCCTTCACGCACTTCGATCAGGAAGCGACCGAACGCCGATGGCTCACGATCCTGCCGCTCGAGCTCGCCGGCCAGCGCCTCGCGGTCGAGCTTGGCGCCGGCGGCGAGAAACGGTCGCACGTCGTCGTGCGTGAACACGTCGAGCATGAAGTCGAGGTCGCCGCGCGTCGCGCGTCGCACGCGGATGCTGTCGCCTTCGATCACGGTTCCTGAATCGCCGCCGCGCGGCGCGCGAAGAGGACGGCTCCCGAGCCGAGCGCCACGCCGACCAGGATCAGCGCGAGGCCGCCGAGGCTCGCGGCGGTGACCGGTTCGTCCAGCAATACCGCGCCGTAAACGAGCGCTATCGGCGGCATGAGATAGGTAACGAGGGTAGTACGCGCCGAACCGAACAGGCGGATCGCGCGGAAGAGGATCAGCTGTGCGAGAACAGTTCCTGCGAGCGTTAGCCCGGCGAGCGACGCGACGGACTTCCATCCGGGCGCCTGGTCGGGCAGATTGAGCAGCGCGAGCGGCAGCAACGCGACCGCGCCGCCGAGCATCGATGCAGCGGCGAGCGTTGGCCCGCGCGCACTCGAGAGGCTCTTCTGGGCGAGGATCCCTCCCAGTGCATACGAGATCGACGCCACGACGACGGCCGCCGTCCCCGCTACGAACCACCAGCTGACGCTCGGCTGTCCGATCGTCAGGACGCCGACACCCACGAGCCCGATGAGCACGCCGACGAACCGTCGGCGCGACAGGGCCTCGCGCGGCAGCAGCCAAACCACGAGCAAGGCGTTGAAGATCGGCACGGTCGAGTTCGCGACCGCGGCGATGCCCGAGTCGATGTGCTTCTCTCCCCAGGCGATGAGCGTGAACGGAATCGCGCCGTTGACGATCCCGATCGCGAAGCCCGCCAGACCCGCTGCGCGAAGCTCGCGCAGCGCCCCGCGCCAGCCGATTCGCGCGACGAGGAAGAGCGCGAGCAGGATGCCGGCGACGCCGAGGCGGATCTCGATCATCGCCGCCGGCGGGAAGTCGCGAACGGCGACCTTGATGAAGAGATACGACGCTCCCCAGACCGCCGCGAGCGAACCGATCAGGAGGACGTACGAGCGGCTCACGAGGTCAACGTACCGTCAGGAGGCGGGGATACACTGACCCCCTGACGCAGGTTGCGGAACAACCTCTGCACCGCGCGCTCGGGCTCACGGACGGCGAGTTCAAGCGGATCGGGGGTCTTCTCGGTCGGGAGCCGAACCACTTCGAGCTCGCGGTGTTCTCGCTGCTCTGGTCCGAGCATTGCGGCTACAAGCACTCCGCGCCGCTCCTGAAGCGGCTGCCCTCCGCCGGCGCACGCGTTCTGCAAGGGCCCGGCGAGAACGCCGGAGTGCTCGACCTCGGTGAGGGCGAGGCCGTCGCGTTCAAGGTCGAGTCGCACAACCACCCTTCGGCTGTCGAACCGTTCCAGGGCGCGGCGACCGGCGTCGGCGGAATCCTGCGCGACATCGTCGCCATGGGCGCGAGGCCGATCGCGCTGCTCGACGGGCTGCGCTTCGGCGCGCCAGACCATCATTTCGACCGCGCGGTCGCCGGCATCGGCGCGTACGGGAACTCCGTGGGCGTTCCGACCGTCGGCGGCGAGGCCGTCTTCGACGAGGCGTACGCGGACAATTGCCTCGTCAACGCGATGTGCGTCGGGATTCTTCCCAGCGCGCGCGTGACGCGTGCGAAGGCGCGCGTCCCCGGACATCTGGTCGTCCTGTACGGCGCTACGACCGGCCGCGACGGCATCGGCGGCGCATCCGTCCTCGCCAGCCAGGAGCTCGGCGAGGAGGATGCCGACAAGCGTCCTTCTGTGCAGGTCGGCGACCCGTTCACGGGCAAGAAACTGATCGAGGCAAGCGTCGAGCTCGTCGAGCGCGGGCTCGTCGAGTCGCTGCAGGACTGCGGCGCCGCGGGCCTCGCCTCCGCGCTCGCCGAGATGGCGTCCGACGGAGCGGGCATCGACGTCCAACTCGATCGCGTGCCGCAGCGCGAGGACGGCATGGAGCCCTGGGAGATCATGATCTCCGAGTCGCAGGAGCGGATGGTCGCGGCCGTGCGGCCGCAGCTGCTCGACGCGGTGCGCGAGGTGTGCGTGCGCTGGGAGCTCCCATGCACCGTGATCGGCGAGGTCGCCGAGGGCGGCGTGCTGCACGCGCTGTACGAAGGCGAGACGGTCGGCGAGATCCCCGCACGGCTGCTCACCGACGAGTGTCCGCGCTACGAGGTCGAGCAGCGGCCGCGACCCGTGGCTGCGCGTACGCCTCCCGAGCAGAGATTCGTCTCGCAGCGCCGCGTCTACGAGCAGTACGACCAGCTCGTCGGCTCGAGAACGGTGCGCCGGCCGGGCCTCGACGCAGCCGTGCTCCGGCTGCGGCCTTCGCTGCGCGGACTCGCTGTCTCGCTTCAGGGCGGCTCGACCGACGTGGGTCCGTTCCACGCTGGGGCGAGCGCCGTGTTCGGTGCCGCGCGCAACGTCGCATGTGCGGGCGGCGAGCCGATCGGACTCACCGACTGCCTCAACTTCGGCAACCCGGAAAAACCGGAGATCGCGTGGGAGCTCGCGCAGGCGATCGACGGAATCACGGCCGCCGCAACGGCGCTCGGCACACCGGTCGTGTCGGGCAACGTCTCGCTCTACAACGAGACAGATGGCCGTTCGATCCCGCCGACGCCCGTTGTCGGCTGCGTCGGGCTAGTGCCCGACGTGCGGCAGATTCCCGACCGCTGGCAGAGCGGCGACGTGGTTCTGGTCGCGAGCCTGCCGCCGGGCCCGCTCGAACCGCGCGCGGAAGCGGAATTGATCCGCCTGCTCTGGAAGCTGGCCCCGCTGCTGAGCCTCGCGCACGACGTCGGGTCCACCGGCCTCCAGGCTGCGCTCGACGAAGCCGCCGAATGGTGCGGACGCGCCGCGACCGTCGATCTCCCCGGCGAGAACCTCGGCACGTCGGCGATCCTCGCCTGCGCGCCGGAGCAGGTCGAGCAGCTCGGCTCGCGCGGCATTACGCGAATCGGGGAGGTTCTCTAGAGATGTGCGGCGTCTTCGGCATCCGCTCTCCCGAGCGTGACGTCGCCCGCATCGCGTACTTCGGACTTTTCGCGCTGCAACACCGCGGCCAGGAGTCGGCCGGCATCGCAGTCTCCGACGACGGACGCCTGACCGTCCTGCGAGACATGGGTCTCGTCTCGCAGGTCTTCGACGAGCAAAAGCTGAGCGGCCTGCGCGGCGAGGTGGCGATCGGGCACACGCGCTACTCAACGACCGGCTCGACGCACTGGGCGAACGCGCAACCGCTGCTGCACCATGGACGAGCGCGCACCGTCGCGCTCGGTCACAACGGCAACCTCACGAACGCGTCGGCGCTCCGCGAGCAACTCGCAGAGGAGGGCGTCAAGCTGTCCTCCACGTCCGACAGCGAGCTGATTGCGGCGCTGATCGCTAACGAGGACGGTGCGCTCGAGGACGCCGTCGCAGCCGCGATGCGAAGGCTCGAGGGCGCGTACTCCGTCGTCGCGCTTTCGGAAGGAACGCTGCTCGCGTTCCGCGATCCGTTCGGTTTCAGGCCGCTGGCGATCGGTCGACTCGACGACGAATGGGTTGTCGCGTCGGAGTCCTGCGCGCTCGATCTCGTCGGCGCCGACCTCGAGCGCGAGATTGCGCCGGGCGAGGTCGTCCTGATCGACGGCGAAGGTCTTCGCTCGGTGCAGGCGGTCGAGCCGGCCGAGCCGGGCGCGCTCTGCATTTTCGAGTTCTTCTACCTCGCGCGGCCGGACACGCGGCTCGAAGGCGTCGAGGTGCACGCCGCGCGCGTCAGGATGGGCGAACGGCTCGCAGCAGAAGCGCCGGTCGACGCGGATCTCGTGCTCCCGATCCCCGAATCCGGCACGCCCGCCGCAATCGGCTTCGCGCGCGCGAGCGGGATTCCGTTCAGCGAAGGCCTGATCAAGAATCGCTACGTCGGCCGGACATTCATCCAGCCCGAGCAGGGGCTGCGCGAGCAGGGCGCGAAACTGAAGTACAACCCGCTGGCGGAGGTCGCCGGAAAGCGTGTCGTCGTCGTTGACGACTCGATCGTCCGCGGCAACACGACGCGGCAGATCGTGCAGCTGCTCTTCGACGTCGGCGCGAGTGAGGTTCACCTGCGCGTCTCGTCACCGCCGGTGATCGGACAGTGCTTCTACGGCATCGACCTCGCCGACCCGGAGGAGATGATCGCCTCGAACCGTACGGTCGAGGAGATCCGCGAGCACATCGGCGCAACCTCGCTCGCGTACATCTCGCTCGAGGGGCTGCAGGACGCGACGCGCCGGCCGGCATCTCGGCTCTGTCGCGCATGCCTCACGCGCGACTACCCGACGAGCGTGCCGGCCGACGCCAAGAAACTGAAGTTCGAACCCGTGGCCTAGCTATTGCTCGAGAACGCGTGACGCCTTCGCGATGCCGCGCGAGATCAGGTACGCGCTCGTCGTCCACTTGACGAAGTCGACCCAGTTCGGGGCTCCGAGATCGTCGGCGATCCAGCAGACGAGCCAGACGATGATGACGACGATGATCAGGACGGCGATCTCGGCGTTGCCGGGAATCGGCAGGCGCGCAACGTCCGTCGGCAGGTTCGGTCTGGTCGGTCTTTCCATTGACGCTCCTTTCAGGCTGCGTGTCGTGGGATGTGGACGATCTCCAGCTTGATCCCGTCCGGGTCGTAGAAGAACACCGCGTAGTACCCCAGCTGGTACGCGTATTCGCTCGGCCCGCTCTCGATCTCGGCGCCGGCCTCCTGTAGCCACCGCGCTCTCTCGTCGACGGCCGCGCGTGACGTCGCTTCGAGCGCCAGGTGATGCAGACCGATCGCGTAGCGGTCGTACGGCCCGCCCGCGTTCGTCTGCGTCTCGCGCAGGCCGATCGTGGTCCCCGGACCCCAGAGGTAGTAGATCGTTTCGCCGCGCTCACCCTCGACCTCGCTGATGCCGTGATAGCCGAGCGGCGCCAGGAGATCGCGGTAGAACGGCAAGCTGCGCTCGATCGAAGAGACGACGAGGTCGACATGGTGGACGCCGGTCGAGCGCACCGGCGGGACTCCTTCAACGCGCCTGTTCCAACTCCTGCGCTCGGCCGTAGCGCACCGCCCTGCGCACCGCGCGTGGATCGAGCCCGCTCTCGAGCAGACGCTGCCGCGTCTCACCCTCAGCGGCGAGACGCAGGAATAGCCACGCCAGTGCGATGATCGTCACGAGCGAGCCCTCGATCATCATCACGCTGCCGGCGAGGCGCTGGTCGTCGATCGTCGACAGCCCGAACGGCCGCGCGACTCCCTCGTAGAACGAATAGAAGACCGTGTTCGGCCAGACGAAGACATTGCCGAGCACGGTGGACACGACGCGCGCGACAGCGACGTACCCGAGCTTCGCCCCCGTGCCGAACCACTCGGGCATCGGGATCGGCTCGAGCACGGGCATCCACAGCAAGATCCCACCGGTGAAGAAGCACGCGTGCTCGAGCGCATGCACCGCGTCGTGCCGCAGCGCCGCTTCGTAGAGAAAAGGAAGGTGCCACACGTAGAGGTTGAGCGCCCACAGCCCGAGCGCCGCTCCCGGGTGGAAAATCCGGCGCAGCGGGTGCACGAAGCGAAGCAGGGGGCGCAGCACCGGTCGGGTGAGTCCACCGAGCAACGCGAGCGGCGCCAGGTCGCCGAGCAGGATGTGTTGCGCCATGTGCATGCCGAACGAACGCTCGGCGTAGTAGTCGAGGGGCGAGACGAGCGCGATGAGCAGGAGGAGCACGCCCAGCGCGAACAGCCCGATACGCCACGCGGGCGGCGCGGTTCCGCGTTCCCGCAGCGTGTGGACGCGCTTGGCATAGACCGCGGCGAGCAGCAGCGAGGGCACGAGCTGCAGCGGCTCCAGCGTCCAGTGAGTCACGACAACGCCGAGTCTAGAATCGCGGCCTCGAAGTGCGTTTGTTCCACTATCACCTGGTGACGAGCCGCGTCCGCGAGGTCGAAGCCCGGTACCTCGCAAAGCTCGGTTTCGAGCTCGTCGCACGCTACGGACGCGTCGGAGACGAGCATACGAGCTTCGAGCCGGGAGTCTCCTGGGAGGAGCTCGACCGCCTCGGCTTCAAACTCCGGCTCGCGGAGCTCGAGCGCGGCGCGGTCAACGTGGTCGTCCAGCCCGGGCAATGGAACCTGCCGCGTGTCGACCACGTCGGGATCGCGATGAACGAGGACGACTTCACAGCGGCGCTGGCCCGCGCTGACCAGCTCAAGCTGCGCGTCCAGGAGCATGGCGGCCGCCGCACGTTCGTGGCGACGGGCGCCGGCTACCGCGTCGAGCTGCATCCCCCGCGCGAGTGGCTCGACGAGCTGCTCCAGAACACCGACGTGCTCGCAATCGCCGAGCTGCAACTGAAGGCGGACGATCCGCACCAAAAGGCGGAGGCGCTCGCCGAGCTGCTCGAGATCCCGCATCAGGAGTCGGCGCTCGAGATCGGCGACACCGTCCTCCGTTTCGTGGACGGCGGGCCCGCCGGACGCCCCGAGCTGCACGCAGAGCTGTTTGTCTAGGGACGACAGATGACGGAGAAGCAGACCTACGAGCAGGCCGGCGTATCGCTCGGGACCGCGAACGCGCTCGTCGAGCGTCTCCGCGCGGCCGTCGAGTCGACCGGCGCGATCGGCTTCGGAGCGTTCGCCGGGCTCTACCCGCTCGACGACTCTCGCGTGCTCGCTGCGTCCACCGACTCGGTCGGCACGAAGCTGATCGTCGCTCGCGAACGCGGGGTGCTGCGCAACTGCGGCGCCGATCTGGCGGCGCACTGCATTAACGACGTGATCACGAGCGCCGCCGATCCTCTAATGCTGCTCGACTACGTCGCGGCGAACCGCATCGACCTCGAGCAGGTCGCCGAGCTCGTCGACGGCGCCGCGGAGGTGTGCCGGATGGCCGGATGCGCGCTGATCGGCGGCGAGACCGCCGAGCTGCCTGGCGTTTACCGCGAAGGAGAGCTCGACTTCGCAGGCACGTGCGTCGGCGTCGTGGAGCGCGAGCGGCTCGTCGACGGCTCGCGGGTCCAGGCCGGCGACGCGATCGTCGGCTTCGCGTCGGCCGGCGTCCACGCAAACGGCTTCACGCTCGTTCGGCGCATCCTCGAGGAGGACAACTACGAGGGCGCCGACCTACTCGCCCCCACGCGCTTGTATCTCGACGACGTGCGGCGGCTGCGCGAGCACGCGCTCGGCTTTGCGCACGTCACGGGAGGCGGCATCGCAGGAAACGTCGAGCGTGTCGTGCCCGACGGCCTGCGCGCGACGATCGACTGGGACGCCTGGCCGCGCCCGCCCGTCTTCGACTGGCTCGCCAGGCACGTCGACGAAGAGGAGATGCGGCGCGTCTTCAACCTCGGGATCGGATTCTGCGCTGTCGTCCGCGACCCAGGTGAGGATCTGGTGATCGGAAGGATCGAGCCGGAATGATCGGAGTCCTCGTCTCGGGCGCAGGGACGAACCTGCAGGCTCTGATCGACGCGGGTCTGCCGGTCGTCGCGGTCGCGTCCAACCGGAAGGACGCCGCGGCGCTCGAGCGCGCGCGCGCAGCGAACATCGCGACCGCGACCTTTGCGCTCGACTGTTATCCCGAGCGGGAGGAGCGCGACCTCGTCATGGCCACGTGGCTCGAAGAGCACGGGGTCGAGTTCGTGGTCCTCGCCGGGTACATGCACCTGCTGACGCCGCCCTTCCTCGCGCGCTTCCCGGACCGAATCGTCAACGTGCATCCGTCGCTGCTGCCGCAATTCCCGGGGGCACACCCGATCGACGACGCCCTGGCCGCAGGCGTCGACACGACCGGCGTGACGGTGCACTTCGTCGACGAAGGCGTCGACAGCGGCGCTGTCATCCGCCAGGAGCCCGTCCCGGTGGAGCCGCGGGCGACGCTCCTCGAGCGGATCCATGCGGTCGAACACCGTCTGCTGCCCGGCGTCGTGAGGGAACTGCTTCGCGGCTTCCGGGTCGTCGCTGACGGTGCGAGGCCGGAGGGCACAGTGTGAGAAACACGGGCCCGGAGAGCATCGCGCCGTCAGCGGCGGCAGGCGGCGGCGGAGCCGGGCTCCGCCCGGCGGGAGCCGACGCCGACCGGGAGTCGCGATGCGCGCGCTGATCTCGGTTCATGACAAGACCGGCCTGGCCGAGTTCGCGCGCGGGCTCGAGGAGCTCGGCTTCGAGATCGTCGCCAGCGGCGGGACGTCCGCGTTCCTCGACGAACACGGCGTGCCCGTGACGCGCGTCGAGGACGTGACGAACGCGCCCGAGCTGCTCGGCGGCCGCGTGAAGACGCTGCACCCGCGGATCCACGGCGGCATCCTCGCGAGACGCGACCGCGCCGACGACCTCGAGGCGCTCGACGAGCAGGAGATCGAGCCGTTCGACCTCGTCTGCGTGAACTTCTATCCGTTCAGCTCGATCGTCGCGAGACACGGAGCGCGCATGGAGGACGCCGTCGAGGTGATCGACATCGGCGGGCCGTCGATGCTGCGCGCCGCGGCGAAGAACTTCGCACACGTGGCGCCCGTGTGCGACCCGGGGCAGTACGGGCGCGTCCTCGCGGAGCTCACCGAGCACGGAATGCTCTCGCAGGAAACCCGCCATGCCCTCGCCGCCGACGCCTTCGCCTACAGCGCGGTGTACGAGGCGGCGATCGCACGCTGGTTCGCCGAGGGAGAAGGCCTGCCCAAGACACTGTCGCTGTCGTTCGAGAAGGCACAGGACCTCGCGTACGGCGAGAACCCGCACCAGCAGGCGGCCTACTATCGCGAGCTAGGCGCCCGCCGCCCGCTGCTCTCGCATGTAGAGCAGCTGCAAGGCCGGTCGCTGTCCTTCAACAACCTGCACGACCTGTCCGGCGCGCTGCTGCTGCTGCGCGAGTTCACGCTGCCTACGTGCGTAATCGTCAAGCACGCGAACGCGTGCGGCGTCGCCGTCGCAGCGACCATCGAGGAGGCGTACGAGCGCGCGCTCGCCGCCGACCCGCTCTCTGCATTCGGCATGGTCAGCGCGTTGAACCGGCCGGTCAGCACCGAGCTCTCAACACGCATCTCCGAGCAGTTCGTCGACGTCCTCATCGCCCCCGACTACGAGGACGGAGCGCTCGACGCCTGGAAGTCGAAGCCGGCGGTACGGATTCTCGCCGACCGCGAACGACGCTCGTTCCCCGTCGAGGAGCTCGACTTCAAGCGTGTGCCCGGCGGACTGCTCGTGCAGCACCGCGACTGGGATGTCGACGAGCGCGACACGATGACCGTCGTCGCCGGCTCGCTGACCGAGCAGCAGTGGGGCGATCTGCTGTTCGCGTGGCGCGTGGCCAAGCACATCTGGTCGAACGCGATCGTGATCGCCAAGGACCTGCAGACGATCGGTATTGGCGCGGGGCAGCAGAGTCGTGTCGATGCGGTGCGGCTCGCGCTCGAGAAGGCACAGAAGTTCGACCACGACCTCGCTGAGTCGGTGCTCGCCTCGGATGCCTTCTTCCCCTTCGCCGACGGGCCTGAGCAGGCGCTCGCGCGCGGCGTGACGGCGATCATCCAGCCGGGCGGCTCCAAGCGGGACGACGAGGTCATCGCTGCCGTAGAGCGTGCAGGAGCGGTTATGGTCTTCACCGGCCGCCGACACTTCCGGCATTGACCGCAAAGAGGGGGAAATGACCGAACACCGCAGGAGCAAGTGGCTGGTCCTCGCCGTCGTCGGTGCGGCGTTCTTCATGACGATCCTCGACGTCGCGATCGTCAACGTCGCGATCCCCTCGATCCAGAAGGACCTGAACATCGCGGAGTCGACCGTGCAGTGGGTGATCACCGCGTACGCGATCACCTTCGGCGGCTTCCTACTGCTCGGCGGTCGCATGTCCGACCTGCTCGGACGCCGACGCATCTTCATCGCCGGCCTCATCCTCTTCACTCTGGCGTCGCTGACCTGCGGTCTCGCCAATAGCGCGGGCGTGCTGATTCTGTCGCGCGCGGTGCAGGGGCTCGGCGCGGCGATCATCTCCCCGGCGGCTCTGTCCATCGTGACGACGACCTTCGAGGAGGGCGCAGACCGCAACAAGGCGCTCGGGATCTGGGGCGCGCTCGGCGGATCGGGGGCGGCTGTGGGCGTGCTCCTGGGCGGCATCCTCACGAAGTACCTCGGCTGGGAGTGGATCTTCTTCGTCAACGTCCCGGTGGGAGCGCTCGTCCTCGTCCTCACGCGGCCGATCGTCCCGGAGAGCCGCGCGGACCTTGGTCACCGGCGCTTCGACGCGGTGGGCGCCATGAGCGTCACCGGCGGGAACGCGCTGTTCATCTACGCGATCTCAAAGGCGCCCGACGTCGGCTGGGGAACGGCTCGCACGATCGGACTGCTGATTGCGTCCCTTGCCATTCTCGCCTTCTTCGTCGTCTGGGAGCTGCGCGCTGAAGCTCCGCTCGTCCCATTCGGCATCTTTCGTATCCGCACTCTGACCGGCGCGAACGTCGTCGGGTTCCTCCTCGGCGCCTCGATCTACGCCAACTTCTTCGTTCTCACGCTCTACGTTCAGCAAGTCCTCGGCTGGTCGGCGCTGAAGACGGGAGTCACCTTCCTGGCAACGGCGGGCACCACCGTGATCTGGGCCGGCGTCGCACAGGCGCTCGTGACCAGGGTAGGCCCCCGGTGGGTCACGACGGTCGGGATGACGGTTCTCGCGCTGACGCTGGTCGGCTACACGCGACTGCCGGTGGACGGAAGCTACTGGCCCGATCTCCTCCCTCTGTATCTCATCTTCGCGCTCGGGCTCGCGTTCGGGTTCATTCCGGTCACGATTGCCGGGTTCATCGGCGTCCCGCCCCAACAGGCGGGACTCGCGTCGGGATTGCTGAACACAAGCCAGCAGATCGGCGGCGCGTTCGGCGTTGCGGTCTCGTCGACGATCTTCATCTCGAAGGCGAAGTCCGGTCACTTCACGCCGCAGGCGTTCACGACGGGCTACCACTGGGCGTTCGCGGCACTCGCCGCGTTCGCAGCAGCAGGCGCAGTCCTGGCGTTCATCTTCTTCCGCGGTGCCCACGTGCCCGAGCAAGGCCTCAAAGAAGTACCGGTCGCGGCGGGCTAGCAGGCGCGCTTCGTCGCAGCGGTACCCGTCAGCTGGCGGACGCCGAGCCGCTCGAGGATCTCGGCGCTTTGGGCGGCGAGGTCGTCGTCAGACGGATGCTTCGTCGCCGCCATGGCGCGGAGCGTCAGGGCCACCTCGTACTCGACCTTGAGCTTCCGCGCGATCGCAAGGCTCTCTTCGAAATGCGGCCGCGCGTCGTCCGGCCGGCGCGCCTGGTGGAGTGCGAAGCCGATCGATCGCTCGATCAGCGCCTCGACACCGCCTACGGGCGATTTCGTCGCCGCCTCCCTGCACTCGGTGGCCGCCGCGAGTGCCTCCTGATGACGACCTTCGTAGACGAGACACTCGGCCCGGCGCGCCTTCGCCTCGACCTTGAACCGCTCGGCCGACAACTCCTCGAACACGGCGAGCGCTTCGTCGAAGAACGCGTGCGCCTCCTCGAAGCGGCCCGCACGTGCGTTGGCGCGTCCAAGATTGGACATCGCCGCACCCGCCCCGAACGCCCAGCCGGAAGCGCGTGAGACGCGGAGCATCTCCTCGAAGAGCGGAATCGCCTCGTAGATAAGTCCCTGGTCGGAGAGGATCTCCGCTTCGTTGTTCACCTGGATGACCGCGCCGACCACGTCGCCCGCACGCTCCTTCACGACGCCGCTCTCCCGGTAGTACGCGAGCGATTCGGCCCAGCGCCCTTCGTAGTAGGCGTGAATGCCGAGGTTCGAGAGGACGACGCCGAGCCCGCGCAGGTCGCCGAGCTCTTCGTAGATCGGCCGCGCGAGCTCCAGATACCGAAGGCCGTCTGAAGAGCCGAAATCGCTGAGCGCCGCGTCGAGCACGTAGTACGCGTGCGCGAGCGTCCTGCGATCGCCCGCCCGCTCTGCGTGCTCGGCGGCAGCCTCGAGCCAGCGAATCGCCTCTTCGTTGTTGGTCTGCCGGTAGTGGATCGCGCCCGTGTTCAGCTCGATCGTCGCCCGAGACGCGTCCCGCTCGGCGCCCTCCTCCGCGTGCTCGAGCCGAGCCAGTCCAAGCGCGGACGTCTCGAACGCGTCCGCATACCGGCCCTTGTGCTCGTGCAGCAGGATCTCCTTGCCGAGGAGCCGCGCGTCGGCCAGCGCCGACTCGCGCCCCGACGAGCGCGCGCGCCGCCTCGATCGCGTCGAAGGCGCGGTCGTACGCACCGAAGAGCTCGCACACGTTGCCGAGCTCCTCGTGAACGTGCGCGATGTCGCGAACGTCGAGCTCGGGAAGGTTCGCGCCGGAGGCAATCGCGCGCTCGTACAGCTCGGCGGCGACGACGTTGGCAAAGCTCGCCTGCGCGCGCTCGCCCGCGGCGACCGCGTACGTCCACGCCTTGTCGTAGACAGACGCCTCGAAGTAGTGGAGCGAGAGCAGTGCGTCGTTCTCGCCGTCCGCGCACGCTCGAGCGCTCCCGCGACCCGGCAGTGGATGTCGCGACGGCGCTCGAAGGACAGACCTTCGTACGCGGTGGCGCGGACGAGGTCGTGCCGGAACGCGTACGTCATGTCGCCTGCGTACCCGACGAACTCGCGCAGCCACTCCCAGCGGGGCGGGATCCGCCGCGTCGGGAATCTCGTCCTCCAGGATCTCGGCGATGAAGTCGAGCTCGAACGTCCGACCGACGACCGCCGCGTAGCGTAGGAGCATCCGGTTCTCGGGGTCGAGCGTGTCGATGCGCGTCGTGAGCAGGCTTTCGACCGACTCGGGGAGCGTCTCGAGCCGGTCGCCGGCTCGTGCTGCGTTGACGAGCTCGCGCACGAAGAGTGGGTTGCCGCCCGAGCGCTCCGTGAGCGCCGCCAGCGTCTCGCTCGACAGGGCGACCTCGTCGGCCATGCTCAGAGCAAGCTCGGCGGCGCGGTCGGCGGCCAGCGGCTCGAGGACGATTCGCTGCGCCGGCCCGTCGAGATGCACGCTCGTCTCGACTCCGGGCCGCGTCGTGACACAGACGAGCCATGGACGCGGCGCCTGCTTCTGCGTGAGCCGGAGCAGCAGCGAGCGCGACGAGTCGTCGAGCCAGTGGGCGTCCTCGAAGACGATCAGCGTCGGCATCATCAGGATGCGCTCGAGGAAGGTCTCGACCGTCTCGACGAGCTTCTCGCGACTTGCGGCCGCATCAAGCGCGTCCGCCTCGGGCGTCGGCATCACCTCGGCGTCGAAGGGGATCGCGAGCAGCGGGAGCCACGGCGCGAGGTCGGGCATGACGCCCGCGACGAAGGGGCTCAGCAGCGCGCCGGCCTGATCACGCGTGCCGTCCGGCGTGATGCCTGCAAGCTGTCGCAGAAGATTGCGCCACGCGTAGAACGGCGTCGACGACGCGTACTGCTCCGCGGCCGCGTTCAGCTGCGTGAAGCCGAGCGCGAGCGTGCGGAGCTCGTGCACGAGCCTCGACTTGCCGATGCCGGGCTCGCCGATCAGCTCGACGACCTGAAGCTGGCGCATGCGCGCCGCGTTGATCGCGGCCTGCAGAAGCTCGAGCTCCTGCGCGCGGCCGACGATCGGAGTTGCTGCGTCGACCTCCGCCTCTCGCGTGCCGACGGGTTCGCCCACATGATGAGCCGTGACGGCGCGCTCCTTGCCCTTGACGAGCAGCGGCTCCTTCTCGGTCGCGTAGATCGTCCGCGCGCGGTCGAGGACGTCCGTCGTCGCCAGGATCTCGCCGGGTTGGGCGCGAGCCGTCAGGCGTGCCGCGAGGTTGACCGCGTCGCCCATCACGGCGTACGTGCGCCTGCTTGCGTTGCCGATGTCGCCGGTGAAGACGTGACCGCGATTCACGCCGGCGCGGAGCGGCAGGCCGACGTCGGTCCCGACGATGTCCTTCAGCGCGCGCACCATTCCCTCTTCGTCCTGCCCCGAGCTCGACGGCGCTCCGCCGGTGAGGTAGAGCTTCAGCGCGTTGATGTCGATATCGGACTCGAGCCAGGTCAGCCCGTACGTCTCGCACGCGGTGGCGACCGCCGCGGCGAGCGTGTCGATTCGCTCGAGCATGGCGTCCGGGCCGTCCGTCGCAATCACGTCGTCCGTCTGCGAGAGCTTCACGAACGCGACCGTTACCTGGCGGTGCTCGGCGTCGCCGCTCGAGACGGCGAGGTGGGCGCGCAGGGGAGCCGGGACGAACTCCTCGAGGCGCGTTCCGGCCAGGTCCGGTGGCGGAAGGGTCGTGCTGGCACCCGGCTCGAGGCGCTTCATAACGCGGGCGCCCACGCGCTCTTCCTCGAGCCACGCAGGATCTACTTCGGCAGCGGTCTCGGCGCTGAGCACGATCTCGCCCGCGGCGGCGAGATCTTCGAGCTCGAAGACGCGCGTCGCACCCGGACCGGCGACGAGCAGCTCGCGGTGCGGCGCCTGCGAGAGGAAGAAATGGCACTCGCCCGAGTGGACGCCGGCGGACATGCGCAGCTCGACGTCGTCGCCGGGAATCGACTCGATCGCCCACTGCATATCCGACGCCGCCCCGGCGGCGCGCTGGGCATGGCGCTCGTCGTGGAAGAAGAGGAGCAGCGCGTCCCCTCGAAACTTGAGGACGTCGCCGCCGTGCCGCTCGGCCACGTCGATCAGCCCGTCGAAGCAGGCGGAGATCCGCTGGACGAGCTCCTCGGCGCCGGCCTTGCCCTTGGCGGACAGGCCCTCGGCGAGCGCCGTGAAGCCGGAGATGTCGACGGATACGAGGGAGCCGTCGAGCGTGCGCGCCCGAGGCGCGTCGAGCTCGGCGCTCCAGGCTCGGACCAGCCGCGGCACGTAGGGGGCCATGAGCGACGTGGCCCGGTCCGTGACCTCGGTCACTTCCACCACAACAGTATGGACGGAAAACAAGATTTCGCTCTGAAAATGGGGCTCGGCGTCTCCCGCGCAGGCGATCGGACATCAACTTCAAGACCTTGAAAACGAGGCCAGACCCTCATAGGCTCAAACGAGGGGCCGGGTAAACGGAAGGGGGTGGCTTGAGGAAGGCGCTGCGGTGTTCGTGGCTCACTGCTTTGGCGATCGGGATCGCGCTGCTAGGCGCTGGACCGGCGCTCGCAACTCCGACGGTCAACCTGACCTCGCCTGCCGGCGGCACCGCGATCCGCGGCGTCGTGACGATGTCGGCCGACGCGAGCGATGCGTCCGGAATCTCGCATGTCGACTTCTCGCGCCAGACTGCACCTGGGAACTTCAATTTCGTTCCGGTCGGTACGGCCACGTCGTCGCCCTACCAGACGCTCCTGAACACGGTCGGGCTTCCGGACGGCGACTACAACATCTTCGCCACTGCTTACGCGAACGACTCGACGAATTTCGCAAGCGGCACGGTCGTGTCGTTCGACAACACGTCGCCGACGGCTTCCTTGAGCGGGCCCCTGAACGGCGCCGTGCTCTCGGGAAGCGTCGTGCTCGATGGTTCGCAGTCGGATCCGCCCGCCGGTACGTACGCGGGCGTCGCCACGTGGTCGTTCGAGCTGTCGCCACACAATGCAGGCACGTGGTCGATCATCAAGTCCGGCATCGGCGGGACGAGCGAGACGACCGGCTGGGACACGACGCAAGTCGCGAACGGGTCCTACGACCTACGGCTCGAGGTCGTCGACACGGCCGGGAATACCGCGATCTCGAACATTGTCACCGGCGTCCAGGTCGACAACTCGAACCCGCAGGGCGTGCTGAAAGTAGACGGCCTCTCCGTGTCGTCGCTCGATCCCGCGAACGCGTACTCCTTCGCGACTGAGCAAATCATGTACGCGACGTGTGCGAAGCTCGTCAACTATCCGGACGAGGCCGGACAGCAGGGCCTCGCCGACCTGCAGCCTGAAGTCGCGACCACGATGCCCATCGTTTCCGACGACGGCAAGACGTACACCTTCACACTCGACCCGAACTGGAGGTTCTCCGACGGCTCTGACCTGACGCCACAGTCGTTCATCAATGCGATCCAGCGCGATCTCTCTCCCTTCGGCGCAGGACGGCCGTTTTTCGGTGACATCGTCGGTGCGCAGGAGTTCATCAACGGCACGTCACCGGTGGTCTCCGGGCTGAGCGCGGCCGGGAATCAGCTGACGATCCAGCTCAACAACCCAGATAACACGCTGCTGCCGAAACTTGCGCTTTCGCTCGGCTGTGCGGTGCCGAGCTCGGCTCCTGCGTTCCAGATCGATACCTTGCCGTCCGCGGGGCCGTATTACGTCGCGTCGTATGTTCCGAACGTCCAACTGGTCCTCGACGGCAATCCGAACTACGCGGGCTCCCGCGCCCACGCGTTCGCACAGATCGTCTACAAGCTCGGCCAGTCGCCGGCCGACGCCGAAGCCGACGTCCTCGGCGGCCAGGCCGACTATGCCGCGGTCGGCGTGCCCAGCTCGGACTTCGCCAGCCTCGAGGCGACATACGGAGCCGGCGCAACCCCGCAGCGATTCTTCACGAATCCGTCACTCCTGGTCCGCTCGCTCGTCTTCAATACCTCGCGGCCGATCTTCGCAGGGGCCAGCGTGCGCCGCGCGGTCGCGAGCGCGGTGGATCGCCAGGGCCTCGCCGCGGCGTTCCCGGGCTCGAGCCTCAGCCTCACCGACCAGCTGCTGCCACCGGGCATGCCGGGGTTCCAGGATGTGACGATTTACCCGTACAACGTGACCGACTTCACGGCGGCCGCGGCGGTCGTTCAGAACGCGGGCTTCGGCGGAGCGACGGTTGTCGTCTACACGTGCAACTCGCAGATCTGCCAGAACCAGACGAATGCGCTCCAACTCACCCTTTCGCGAGTCGGGCTCGTCGCGGACATCCATTATCTCTCGAGCGCCGCCCTGAATGCGGCCCTGAACAATCCGAGCGAGCCGTTCGACATGGCGACATTCGGTTGGAGCGCCGACTACGCCGACCCGTTCGACTTCCTGAACAACCTGCTCGATCCAGCCGTCGCGTCGTTCAACCCCTCGCATTTCAACGACCCGGCGGCCAGCAGCGAGATGGAGGCAGCAGCCGCACTCTCGCCGTCCGCGCGTTACACGCAGTACGCGCAGGTCGACCGGGATCTCTCTCAGACCTACGCGCCGATGACCGGCTACGCGACGGGAAATGCACACGACTTCTTCAGCGCCCGGGTCGGCTGTCAGACCTTCAATCCGTGGTCCGGAATGGATCTCGCGGCCCTCTGCCTCGCGTCTCCGGCGGTGCTGCAGGGGAGCGTCGCCGCCTCGCCGGACCTTCCCGACCCGCCGGACACGCGGTCGGCGAACCTGAGCGCCCTCGGCACGACCGACTGGGCGGTGTGGGGCTACGCCAACAGCGGCACCAGCACGTCGCTCGCCCCAGACGTTCGCAAGGCGGGCGGATCGGCGATCAGCGACCTGACCAACATCGATCCCGCTCCATCGGTCAACCTACGCGGCATCGGGCAGTTCGCCGAGCCGTTCGCCTTCTCGTGGACGAACGGGAGCCCGCCTGCAAGCGCGACGAATGCCTCGGCGGGTCTGCAACACGACGGCCAGACGCAGGCCCTCAGCACGCTCGGTCACGGCTTCGCATTCGACGTGCCGGCCGACACGAGCGCACGCACGCTGAGGGTCTACGTGCTGACCAACCGAGCGGACGGACGGCTGACGGCGACGCTTTCAGACACCTCCGCGCCCGCATTCTTCAACACGCTCCCGAGCGCGACGAACACGAGGTCGGCCGTTTACACGATCACATACGCAGCGCAGTCGGCGGGTCAGAAGCTGCACGTCCAATGGGTGGAGACGCAGGATAACTGCCCGTCCTTCCATTGCGACAACGCCGCGATCTTTGCCGTGGCGCTCACGGATTCGAACACGCTCGTCGTCAACGACCCCGGCGATGCGGACGGCTCGATCTGCGGCCCAAGCTGTACGTTGCGTCAGGCGATCAACGCTGCGAACGCGGCACCCGGCAGCACGATCGTCTTCGACCTTCCCGCAGACCAGACGACGATCTCGCCGACGAGCAACCTGCCGACGATCACCGCTCCGACCACGATCGACGCAACGACGCAGCCGGGGTATGCCGGGACCCCGGTCGTGACCATCGACGGGAGCAACAACGTGGGCGGCGGCTTTACGCCCGGTTTCTTCCTTCTGGGCAACAACATCACGATCCGCGGCTTCGTGATCATCGACTTCGCCGACACCGGCATCTACGCCGACAACTCGAACGGCGACACGATCGCCGGCAACTACATCGGCATGGTCGTCGGCGGAATCAACTCGCCGAACGGCAACGGGATCACGCTTGTCGAAAGCAGCGACGGGAACACCATCGGCGGCACGGGCTCCGGTGATCGCAACGTGATCTCCGCCAACGCCGGGTTCGGCATCGACCTGCAGTCCGGCGAGGGAGGCGCGCCGGACAACAACACGATCGCGGGCAACTACATCGGCCTCAAGCCGGACGGCACGGGAACCGCCGGCGTTACCGGAAACCTCGCCGGCGGGATGCGCATCGACGGCGACGACAACACGATCGGCGGCACCACCGCGGCTGCCCGCAACTACGTCTCCGCCAACGACGACACGGGCATCGCCATCGGCGGGGCGGGGAACATCGTCCAGGGCAACACGATCGGCCTCGACGCCGCAACGGACCTCCCGGCCGCCAACTCGGGCGAGGGCATCGACATCGCTCCGTTCAACTCCCTCGCGCCCGCGAGCACGATCGAGGACAACGTCATCTCCGGCAACTTCGGCAACGGCATCCGCGTCGCGGGCGTCGAGTCCACGATGACGATCGCGGGCAACCTCATCGGCACCGACCCGACGGGGACGCTTCCGATCGGCAACGGAGAGGACGGCATCCACACGAACGACGCCGCGTTGCTGACGATCAACGGGAACACGATCTCGGGAAACCTCGACGACGGGATCCACCTCTTCGGCTTCGGCTCGCACAGCAACCTGATCGAGGCCAACAAGATCGGCACGAACGCGGCGGGCACAGCGCCGATCGGAAACACCGCCAACGGCATCTACCTCGACCAATCGAACGTGAACAGGGTCAACGCGAACACGATCTCGGGCAACCTCGGGTCGGGTGTTGTGCTTGAGGGCTCGTACGAAACGAGCGTCGGTGACTTCGTGACCGGGAACCTGATCGGAACCAACGCGGCCGGAACGGCGTCAATCGGCAACGGGACGGGCGTCCAGGTGTTCGGCGCGATCAACAACGTCATCGGTGGCTCCGCCATCGGTGACGCCAACACGATCTCCGGCAACATCGGCGTCGGCGTCGAAATCACCGGCGCCGGCTCAACCGGGAACACCGTCAGCAGCAACACGATCGGGCTGAACCTGACAAAGAACGCGGAGCTCCCGAATGCGACCGGCGTCATGATCGAGGCCGGCGCCGACACAAACACCGTCGGCGGCACCCTTCCCCTCGAGCCCAACCTCATCTCCGGGAACAGCGGCGCAGGCGTCCTGATCGACGGCGCCGGAGACGGCGGCAACACTGTCATCGGCAACCTGATCGGCACGAACGCGGCACAGACGTCGAGCTTCGGCAACGGCGTCGGCGTCCGCATCAACGGGTCGAACAACAACACGATCGGCCAGAACGCAGCGAACCAGCCGAACGTCATCTCCGGGAACGCCGGTGCCGGCGTGCGGATCGAGGGCAACGTGTCGACGACGAACCTCGTCGAGGGCAACTTCATCGGCACCGACGACGGCGCCACCCTCGACCTCGGAAACTCTGGTGACGGTGCCATCCTGATCGACCCGGCGAATCACAACATCGTTCGCCGCAACACGATCATCCACAACGGCGGCGCAGGTGTCGCAGTCCCCGACTCCGGCCGCGCGAACAACATCACTGCGAATTCGATCGACCTGAACGCCGGCCTCGGAATCGACAACGGCGTCACGGGGATCACGGCGAACGACAACGAGGTCGACGGGTTCCAGAACTTCCCGACGGTCACGACCGTTTCGACGACGACGATCAACGGCACGCTCTCCAGCTTCGGGAACACAACGTTCAACGTCGATCTCTTCGACAGCCCGGCCTGCGACGCGTCGGGCAACGGCGAGGGAGCCACGTACCTCGGTACCACGACGGCTTCGACCGACGACAGTGGCAACGGAACGTTCACGGCAAGCGTCCCGCCCCTCTCGTCCGGCCACTTCGTCACGGCCACGGCGATCGATCCGGACGGCAACACGTCCGAGTTCTCGCCGTGCGTCGCGACCGTGTTGCCGCCGGTGGTCGCGAACCTCAGTCTGACCCCCACTCCCGAAAGCTCGCCCGCCGGCGCGCCTCGCGTGAAGCTCGCGGACGTGCCGCCGAGCGTTCTGCTGCGGCCGCAGTCCACGTCGCAGACGGCACCCGTGAACGAGACTCCTGTCAACGAGACGCCCGTCAACGAGCTTCCGGTGAACGAGCTGCCGGTCAACGAGGTGCCCGTCAACGAGCTCGGCTTCGACGATCTCTCCTCGACGGTCCCGGCGCTCGGAAACGTCACGCTCGCGTCGATCCCACTCCTCCGCACCGGCGGCTGGCAGAAGGTGCTTTCCGACCCGCCGGGCACGCCGCTCGCCGGTCTGCCGCTGCAGAACGTCACTCTGCGCGACTACTACGCACTGCCGGCGAACGTGAATCCCGAAACGCGCCCGACCAATCAGATCCCGCCGATTACGCTCGCCGATCTCGACCTCTCGCACAGCCCGCTCGGGAGCTTGCCCTCGAGCGCGCTCGTGCTCGCGAACGTGAAGCTCTCGGACATGCGCTCGCTGACGGTCTGGTGCGAGGTCTTCGGCACCGCCTATTGCACGAATCCGACCTCGCTCACGGGCCAAACCGTCATGTCCGCCGCCCTGCAGGGAGCGCCCGTGAACGAGACGCCTGTGAACGAGACGCCGGTGAACGAGATTCCGGTGAATGAGGTGCCCGTGAACGAGACCCCGGTCAACGAAGTGCCGGTGAACGAGCTCCCGGTCAACGAGACGCCCGTCAACGAGCTTCCTGTCAACGAGACGCCTGTGAACGAGCTGCCCGTGAACGAGCTGACGCTCGAGGCGAACCCGGTCAACGAGACGCCCGTCAACGAGCTGCCCGTCAACGAGATCATGTCGCACAACACGAACGTTGTGGACTCGCCGGTGAACGAGCTCCCCGTCAACGAGCTCGCGACGCCGAACGACGTCATCTTCTGCGCGCCGCCGCTTCCGTCCGGGCCGGGCACCGTCGACTGCGCGACCGCAACACTGAAGCAGGCCTACGACGCCGGCGCGATCAAGCCCGGCGTGACGCTCGGCGACCTGCGGCGCGCGGACGACGGACCGCCGAACGCCTTCGACGGGATCACGCTCGGCGACCTCAACTTCTACGGCGACGTGACGCTCCGCGGACTGGTCGACAGCTTCCCGGACGGAACGATCACGCTCGGTGACTACTTCCTGCTGGTGCTCCGGTCACCGACCGCGTCGCAGGGGCTCGCATGGGAGCGGCTGAACCTCTCCGGCAGCGGACTCGCGCAGTTCTCGACGGGCGGGAGCACGGTTGACTACCGGGGCCGCTTCGACGTTCAGCCGAACGGCGGTCCCTCCGGCGTGCCGAGCAAGGTCACGGTCAGCTCGACGCTCGCAAGCGGCTTCCTGTACGTGCCCGGGACATCGAAGCTCGCGCAGAGCCCGGCCGACTGCTCGACGGCAACGCCGATCGTCGATCCGACATCGACAACCCTGAACGACGGGCGGCTCAAGCTCACCTGGAGCATCGACACGATCGTCGGGAACTCTTACTCGGTTTGCTTCAAGACACGGCCGGGGATCGAGCTGGGCCCACAGGCCGCTTCGATCGACGCGAAGCCGAGAGGCAGCGTCAATGAGAGTGCAACCGGTGGCACGCTCACCGTCGGCGACACGCTCGAGCCGAACGACGCGGCGGCATCGGCTCCGCAGCTGTCGAACGACTCCTTCTACCTCTCGTACCTGACGAGCTCGACGGACGTCGACTTCTACCGCTTCGCGGCGCCGCCCGCGGGCACAGTGGTCACGTTCCACCTGAGCCACCTGCCTGCCGACTACGACCTCGTCGTCTACGGCCCGCCCGAGACGCCGCTTCGGCCGGCCGTCGCGGGCGCCGTGCCGCTTGACGAGCCGCCCGTCACCGACACGGGCGCCGACCTGACGCACACCACCGACCCGCTGCCGTCACAGACGCTCGACGACCTGAGGCTGCAGCCCGACCTGCCGATGGTCGGCGTCTCGGCGAGCCGCGGCACCGATCCCGAGGACGTCGTCGTCATTTCGCCGGGCGGCAGCGGCTTCTACACAATCCAGGTCACGGGCTACAACGGCGCGACGAGCTCGAGCCCGTACATGCTCCGCGCCGCGACCTCGCCGCCGCGCCAGACGTCGAACGTGCCCGCGCGGACGGTCACCGGCACGGCCGGGCCCGCGCTGCCGGCGCTGCCGAACGGCCTCAACACCGTCTTCCTCGTCAATCGGCGGCAGCTCGAGGGCCTCTACGGCTCGACAGCCGCGTCGAGTGTCATGACCGCGCTCTCGAACAACAGCATCGCGTTCAGAAACCTCGGCTTCCCCAACGTCGTCCTCTCCGTCGAGCGCTTCGCCGCCGTGCAGAGCGGCTTACGCCGCTTGGAACGCTCAATCCCGGGCAGTCCCGCGGCCGCGAACGCGCGTCGTCGCAGCGATCAACGCTGTCATCGATTCCCAGATCCGGGCTCAGCCGAACGGGGCGGGACTGAAGTACCTCGTGATCGTCGGCGGCGACCAGGTGATCCCGTTCGCGCGGCTCGACGACTTCACGGTCACGGCCGGCAACGAGATCGGGCTACGCGAGCACGTTCGCGATCAACACCGACCTCTTCTCGACCCTCAACGCCGGTCAGATGCTCTCCGACGATCCGTACGGCGACGTGAATCCCGTCCCGTACCTGAACCGTCAGCTCTACATCCCGGAGCTCTCGGTCGGCCGCCTCGTCGAGACGCCTGCAGAGATCGTCGACACGCTCAACCGGTTCGTGAGCCCCGCCGTCAGCGGCCACCTCGACCCGACGACCTCGCTGACGACCGGCTACGACTTCCTCTTCGACGGTGCGCAAGGCGTCAATGACGCCGCTGAAGGCGCGTGTCGGAGCTGCGAACGCGCAAGCCTTGCTCGATAACCCTGCAGTCACCGGCGACACGTGGACGCTGGCGCAGTTGATCGGCGCGTTCACACCGTCGACCGGCTCAGCGCCGTCGATCACGTCGCTCAACGGCCACGCGTCGCACTACCAGTTCCAGCCGCCCAACGCCGACAACGGCGCCAGAGCCCCGCTGTACACGACCACGAACTTCACGGGGTCGACCGCGTCGCAGACGAATCGCCTCGTCTTCAGCATGGGCTGCCACGCGGGCCTCTCGGTCGCGGACTCGATCGTGACCTCCGGAGCGAGCACGCTCGACTGGCCGCAGGCGTTCACGCAGAAAGGGCGTCGGCGCCTTCCTCGGCAACACGGGCTTCGGCTACGGCGACAGCCTCGTCGTCGCGTACTCCGAAGAGCTGAACCGGCTCTTCGCGCAGCGCATCGCCGCGGGCTCCTCGGTCGGCGACGCGCTCGGCGGCGGCGAAGCAGGCGTACTACGGGCAGCTCGGCGTCTTCGGCGTCTACGACGAGAAGGCGATGGCGGAGTTCACCCTCTACGGCCTGCCGATGTGGAGAGTCTCGGGACCGGGAAATGTCCTTCGCCCCGCGCAGCCACAGCTGGCACCCGCCGCGCCCGAGCCGCCGGTCGCGAAGAACACTGCGGTCGCACCGGAGCCGCTCGCGGTGATCCCCGATCCGACGACCGGGCTCGACGTCGAGACTTTCAACGCCAACCCGACGAACACACCGCACACGATTGGCGACCCAGAAGTACTGGTCGGGCCCGGACGGCGTGCAGGTCACGCAGCTGCGTCCGATCCAGCCCAAGCAGATCGTCCCGCTGACGGGCACGAGCGGCGCACGGCGCGCTCATCACCGAGCTGACGTCCAACGACACGAACTGCATCGACCCGGTCTACGCGAGACCGGTCGTCGACCTGACCGCGATTGAGCCCGAGCTGGCGTTCGCCGATGTTGCGTTTCCGTCGAAGCTGCAGACGGTGCGCACGTTCGAGACGCCGACGGGACGGGTCCAGCAGCTCGTGCTCGTGACGGGCCAGTTCTTCACCCAGCCGTGCGCCACGAACTCCGACCCGCAGGTCGGCGTGCAGCGGCTGTTCAATCACGTCGGCGGTCACGTCTTCCGCTCCACGAGCGCGGACTACATCGCGCCGGCGTTCCACTTCATCGGCGCGACGGCCGTCGGGAGCAACGCGGCGTTCTCGATCGACGTCGACGACCTGACCCCGACGGGACCGGGCGTTGTCAAGCAGGTGCTCGTGGGCGTGCGCAGCGGTGGCTCGTCGACGTGGACGTTCGCAAACCTCGCGCAGTCAGCCGGGAACCCGCTGCGTTGGACGGGCGGCGTGCCCATCGTCGGGTCATCATTCGAGTACTTCGTACAGGCCGTCGACGCAGCCGGGAACGTCGCCGTCAGCACGAACAAGGGCTTCTACTTCGTCGGCGCCCCGGCGCCGCCGCCGCCGACCGGCGGCATCGAGGCGACGCTTATCGGCCCACACCCGACGGGCTGGTTCACAAGCGGAGCCGGTCTCGTCATCGACGCGCCCCCAGGCGTGACCGTTGAGGCGAGCGTCGACGGCGGGCTGTTCGGGCCGCCGCCGGCAACGATCACAGGCGACGGACTGCACATCATCGAGCTGCGCGCGTCGAACGGCGGTACGGCGACGCTCTTCGCCCCCATCGACACGACCCCGCCCGAGATCGTCCTCAGCACGCCCGCAAACGGCGGTGTGTACACCCTCAACTCCGACGTGAAGGCCGACTACTTCTGCCGCGACTCCGGCTCCGGCGTCGTCACGCCGTGCACGGGCACGGTCCCGGACGGCACGAGCATCGACACGAGCACTATCGGCACCAAGTCGTTCACCGTCAACGGGATCACCGACGCGGCCGGCCACAGCATCGGACCGAGGATCGTCAGCTACACGGTCGTCTACCGCCCGATTCTCTTCTCGAGCACGCGCACGGGCGACGGCGACATCTACTCGGTGAATTCCAACGGCACAAGCCTCACGCGACTGACGTCGACGGCCGGGCTCGACGAGCAGGCCTCATGGTCACCTGACGGCTCGCAGATCGTCTTTGCGAGCGCGCGCAACAACGCAATGGGCAGCGGCCTCGACATCTATGTCATGGACGCGAACGGGCAGAACGTCAAGCGGCTCACAAACGCTACGAGCGACGACACCGCTCCCGCGTGGTCGCAGGACGGCACGAAGATCGCCTTCCAGTCGAAGCGCGACGGCAACCCGGAGATCTACGTCATGAAGGCCGACGGCACCGGCCAGACGCGTCTCACGAACAACACGACGCAGGACGCCGAGCCCGCGTGGTCCCCGAACGGGCAGAAGATCGCGTTCGTGAGCAACCGCAACGGCACGCTCAATATCTGGGTCATGAACGCGAACGGGACGGGCCAGGCGGCGCTGTCGTCATCAACCAAGCCGGACGGCGGTCCCTCGTGGTCCCCGAACGGCGCGACGATCCTGTTCGCCAGCAAGCGCGGCGACAACAAGGGTACGGTCTGGGACCTCTACACGATGAGCCCGACCGGCACGAACGTCACTCGCCTGACAAACAGCAAGTCCGGCGACTTCGAGGGCGTGTGGTCGCGCGACGGACTGAAGATCGCGTTCACGAGCATGCGCGACGGGAACCAGGAGATCTACACGATGAATGCGAGCGGGCTTGCTTCTTCGGCAACGCGTCTGACGAACAACGCGGCCGCCGACTATCAGCCGGACTGGTAGCCGACTCCCTCCGCCAGCCGTTCGTCCACAACGGCCTCGCCGGCCTCGTGCGCGGCCGTGTGTCCGGTGACGGCCGCCAGGAAATCGTCCCGTTCGAGCGCGTACAGCTGTGAGTCGACGATTCGCCGTGACCGTCGCCGTCCGAGGCACGTCGCGGAGCAGCGCGATCTCGCCGAAGTAGTCCGAGCGGCCGACGGTCGACATGCCGGCCGTCCGCATCGACGTCGAGCTCGCCCTTCGCGACGATGTAGAAGCGGTCTCCGACGTCGCCCGCGCGGATGACTGAGCTCTCCCGCCGCGACCGACACAGGGACGAGATGCGACGACACGTGTTCCTTGGCGGCCAGCGACATCGGCGCGAACATCGGAACGCTCTCGATCAGCTCGAGCTCGGCCGCCGGGGCGACGGAGCTGTCGAGCTCGACGAGCCGGCGGTACGTGATCAGCGTGAGCAGCGGCAGGATCGAGCCGACGACGGCGAAAGCGAGTCGCGGCCCGACGAGATTCACGACGACAGGCGCCGCGATCGAGCCGAGCGCGACACCGCCCATCGCGAGGCCCCACACGAGGCCGAGCACACGCGTCAACGTCTCGTCCGGGACGATCCGCTGCAGCAGCGTGAACACGGCGACGTCCTCGAGGCTGTTCGCAGCCCCGACGACCGCAAGTAGGACAATCGTCGCGACCAGGTACGGCCTCGGTGCGATCAGGATGAGCGGAATGCCCCATGCGACGAGCGCGATCCCGAACACGGTTGCGAGGTGGCGCCCTTTCAGCGTCATCGCGCCGAGCGCTCCGATCAGCCCGCCCACTCCGATCGCCGCCGTCAGGTAGCCGACCTGCCCTGCGCTGCCGTGGAACACCTGGAACACGGCCACGACAATCAACACGTTCACGCATCCGCGAACGAAGGTCTGCGCGACGATGAGTCCGACCACCATCGGCGCTCCCTTCGTCTTGAGCACGGCTCGGAAGCCGCCGCTGAGCAGTCGGCCGACGCTCGCGTCCTCGCTCTCGGCCGTGAGATCGATGCGTCCTTCGACCCTGACGAGTGCCAGCATCGCGGAGCCCGCGAACAGAACACCGGCGGCGACAGTGAACACGACGCCCGCATTGGCGGCCGCGACGAGGACGCCTGCGAGGATCGGCCCGACCAGTGTCCCGAGCCCCTCGATCGTGGACGTCGCGCCGTTCGAGGCGATCAGTTCCTCCGGCGTGTGCGCAAGCGACGGCAGCAGCGCCTGCAGCGCGGGCCTGAAGAGCGTGGCGACGAGCCCGACCACGGCGCTGAGGGCAAGGACCACGACCCACTGCCCCGCGAACGCGGCTACAGCGGAACCGGCCAGCGCCGCTGCGCCGAGGAGCGTCAGCGCGAGCAGGAACCGCTCCCGTCGGAAACGATCGCCGAGCGACGCGGCGAAGGGCGCGATGATCGCGGCGGGCAGCAGCCGCACGAGCCCGGCAATGCCGACGGCCGACGTGCCGCCTTTCTCGTACGCGAACACGCCGAGCGCGACGAAGTGCATCCACTCGGACGCGATCGCCGCGCCCCAGGCGAGCTCGACCCGCCGAACGTCTCGGTTACGCGCCGCAGTGCCGAGCGCCGAGACGACCTGCCTCGGGCTGATCATCGCCAGATTCAACCGCGTTGTCGCGGTCGTTACAAGAGGTCGTCCCAGATCCGCGGCAGCACGTCGTCGAGAGGCTCGCCCGCGTGATCCTGCAATTGCAACCGCTCGGCGAGTGCGGTGAGCTCCGGCCGCCGCTCGCGAAAGGTGTCGAGAACGTGGTGGTTCGGGTCCCGCGTGACGAAGAACGCAATGTGCAGGAGCTCGGAAAACACCGCGAGCGGCCCCTCGAGCGGCCCCTCCACGGCCATGGGAAAGGCCCGCGCACTGTCGGCCGCCTCGATCTGGCGCTCGATCAGCTTCGAGGCGCCGCCGTACACGTCGGTCGCCGCGTACGTGACCCGGCCGATGGTCGACAGCCACGCTGCGCCGATGCACTGTGCGCACGGCTCGAGCGTCGTCCAGAGCGTGCAGTCGAAGTAGCGCCGGTCAGTGCCGAGGCCGACGAGGGCGTTGATCTCGGCGTGCGCGACCCGCGTGCCGACGATCTGTCCATCCGCGGGCGACGAGTCGAACATGCGGTTCCGTCCGCGAGCGATGAGGCTTCCGTCCGCGTCGGTGACGACCGCCCCGACGGGAACCGTCGGGACCGCGAAGGCCTCCCACGCGAGCTCGAACGCCGCGTGCCACGCGGGCTCGAGCTGGCGCCAGGCATCCATGCCCGGGGAGGTTAGAGCTGTCCGGGAAGTCCGAAGCGGTAGAAGGTCCGGCCGAGCTCGATCTTCCCGAGCACGCCGGGGACGAAGTCCTCGAGCGCGCGGGCGTTCTCGATGCCGCCTAGCGATACGGGCTCGTACCCCGCGTCGCGGATCAACTGCTCGGTCACCTCGCGTGCGTCGTCTTCTGCTGCGTAAAGACAGCTCGGGGGCCTCGACTGGTTCGGGACCTCGTCGTACAGCCTGGCGAAGTTCGCGTTGAACGCCTTTGCGACCGGGCCGTTCGTGTGTGCCTTGACCTCGTGCGCGAACGATTCGTACTGCTCATCGCGACCGCCGAACGTATTCTCCGCGTCGATCGCGATCTTCCCCTCGAGGCCGCTGACCTTGCTCAGCGCCTCCGACGCCGCGCCGCCCGGAACAGCGACGAGAATGACGTCGGCATCCGATGCGTCACCGCCCTCGCGGCCGAGCATCGTGACGTTGTGGCCCGCCTTCTCCCAGAGCCTGCCGAGCCCGCCGCCGATATTGCCTTTGCCGATCGTTGCGATCTTCATGGATTCCGGAACGCGCGGTAGCCCCGTACGATTCCCACATGCCCCGCGACTACCCGACCGCACTCGAGCTCGTCGGCCACACTCCGATCGTCCGCTTCCAGAAGCTGGGGAGCGAGACCGGGAGCACCCACCTCGCCAAGCTCGAGTACCTCAACCCCGGCGGGTCGGTGAAGGACCGCATCGGCCTCGCGATGCTCGAGGCGGCAGAGCGGGACGGCAAGCTCAAGCCCGGCGGGACGATCGTGGAGCCGACGTCCGGAAACACGGGCGTCGGGCTCGCTATCGCGGCGGCCGCGAAGGGCTACCGCTGCATCTTCGTGATGCCGGACAAGATGAGCCAGGAGAAGATCTCGATGCTGCGCGCGTACGGAGCGGAGGTCGTGATCACGCCGACAGCCGTCGAGCCCGACTCGCCCGAGTCGTACTACTCGGTGTCGTCGCGGCTGGCCGAGGAGATCCCCGGCGGATTCAAGCCCGACCAGTACTCGAACATGGCCAACCCGCAAGCGCATTACGAGGTCACGGGGCCCGAGATCTTCGAGCAGACCGGCGGCGAGCTCGACGCGATCGTCATCTCGGTCGGCACAGGCGGCACGATCTCCGGCGTCGGCCGCTACTTCAAAGAGCACGCGCCGAACGTCTTGATCGTCGGCGCGGATCCCGAAGGCTCCGTCTACACCGCGCAACGTGACGGCGATGTCCATCCGTACTTCGTCGAGGGGATCGGCAAGGACACCTGGCCCGAGACGATGGATCCCGAGATCGTCGACGAGTGGATCCGCGTCTCCGACCGCGACTCGTTCCAGGTCGCGCGCCGGCTTGCGCGCGAGGAGGGTCTGCTCGTCGGCGGCTCCGGCGGCACGACGGTCTGGGCGGCGCTCGAGCTGGCAAGGAAGCTCAGCCCCGGCAAGACGATCCTCTCGATGCTTCCCGACAGCGGGCGCTCCTACCTCTCGAAGTTCTACGACGACAACTGGATGCTCGAGCACGGCTTCGTCGAGCGGCGCACGGCCCCGCCCACGGTGGAGCAGCTCCTGGCGGCGAAGCACGCCGAGGAGTACGAGGTTCCCGATCTCATCACGATCTCGTCGCACCAGAAGGTGGGCGAGGCGATCGACGTCATGCAGCGTTACTCGATCTCGCAGCTGCCGGTCGTGCGCGACGGTCACAACGAGTCGCTCGCGGACTTCATCGGGTCGCTGCAGGACCGCGATCTGCTCGACCGCGTGTTCAAGAACCCGGACGCGCTGCACGAGGACGTTGCCTCGGCAATGCAGCCGCCGCTGGCAGCAGTCGAGATAACGCAGACGCTCGACGAGGTCTTCTCGACGTTGACGGGGCGGACGAACGCCGTCGTCGTCGCCCGTGACGGCAAGCCCGTGGGTGTCCTCACCCGCTCCGACCTCCTCGAGTATCTGGCTCACAGCCGGTGACGGCCGACCTCGAGACCGTCCTCCGGGCGGCATTCCCCGAGGCGACGGAGGTGCGCGTCACCGACCGAACCGGCGGCGGCGACCACTTCCTGGTCGAGGTGACGAGCCCACGCTTCGACGGGCTGCCCCTGCTCGAGCAGCACCGCCTCGTCAACGAAGCGCTCGCAGCCCCATTCGCGTCAGGCAGGATTCACGAGATGAGGATCAAGACGAAAGGGACCGCATGAATACCGAGCTGCGCGAACGCATCAAGAACGTGATCGAGACCGAGCCTGTCGCGGTCTTCATGAAAGGCTCTCCACAGTTCGTCATGTGCGGCAATTCGGAGCGGGCGCTGCAGGCGCTGCGCGGTTCCGGAGCGCCGGTCACCGCGGTGGACGTACTGCCCGACCCGGAGATCCGGCAGGAGCTGTCGGCGCTTTCCGGCTGGCCGACGATCCCGCAGATCTTCATCGGCGGCGAACTCGTCGGCGGCGCGGACATCGTGGAAGAACTGGCCGCGAGCGGGGAACTCGAGCAGAAGCTCAGTGAGTCGCTGGGCGACGGCTACCGGGACGAGGCCACGGAGCGCGTCGTTTCGGTGCTCGTGCCGGTTTAGGCCGGCGGGTCGCTCAACGCCGCGTCCGGGACACGGCGCAAACAGCCATGCCCGGGGACAGTCCCTCGGACCTGGGCGATAGGGCCGTTAGCATCGACCGGTGCGAATCGTCGCTGCGCGGTTTCCCGCGTCCGATCCCGATGCGCTCGCGCAGTGGTATGCGGACACGCTCGAAACCGCGCCCTCATTCGTACCCGGCGAGACGAGCCCCCAGCACTTCGCGTTCCACGTAGCTGACCTCGAGCCGTGGAAGCAACGCCTCGACGTCAGCGAGGAGCACGACTTCTCTAGCTGGGGCGGCGCTCGGGCCGTGTACTTCCGCGATCCCGAGGAGAACGTCGTCGAGCTGATCGCACGGCCCCAAGCACGGCCCGAACTCGCCTTCGCCGAGGTCGGTCTGCCGGTTGAGGACGTGGCCGCAGCCGTCGACGTCCTCGAGCGCGAGCTCGGATTGAATCCCTACGACGAGTGGGCCGACAGCTTTGCGCCGCTCGGCGACGACGACGGCCTGCTGATCGTCGTTCGCATCGGACGCGGCTGGTTCCCCGTCGGCGTGCCGTCCGGCACCGCGCCGGTCGAAGTGACGATCGCAGGCGCACGGACCGGAAGCGTCGAGTTGCCCGGCAGTCGCCACCGCGTCATCGGAACCTGACGCCGATACGATGGGTCGCCAGATGGACTTCGAGACGCGCGCGATTCACGAGGGGCAGGAGCCGGATCCGACGACCGGTTCGCTCACGACGCCGATCTACGCAACGTCGACGTATGTCCAGGAAGAGGTCGGCAAGAACAAGGGCTACGACTACTCGCGCGTCTCGAATCCGACGCGGACCGCGCTGCAGGCGTGCCTCGCGTCCCTCGAGGAAGCCGAGCACGGCGTTGCGTTCGCGTCTGGACTGGGCGCAACGACGACGCTCATGCACCTGCTCAATCCCGGCGATCGCGTCGTGCTGATCGCGGACGTCTACGGCGGGGTGTACCGCATGACCTCGCAGGTGTACGAGCCGAAGGGCTACGTCTTCGAGTACATCCCAGCGCAGGAGTTCGCGAACCTCGCCGACCATCTCGACAACAAGACGCGCATGGTGTGGGTCGAGACGCCGTCGAACCCGCTGCTGAACGTCGTCGACATTCGTGCAGCGGCCGACGCGGCGCACGCCGTCGGCGCGATCCTCGCCGTCGATAACACGTTCGCGTCTCCGTACCTCCAGACACCGCTCGCACTCGGCGCGGACGTTGTCGTGCACTCCACGACGAAGTACCTCGGCGGCCACTCCGACGTCATCGGCGGCTTCGTCGCGACGAACGACCCGACGATCGCGGAGCGTCTCTTCTTCCTGCAGAAGTCCCTCGGCGCGGTCCCGGGGCCGTTCGACGCGTGGCTCGTCCTGCGCGGCATCAAGACGCTCGCTCTTCGCATGCGCCAGCACTGTGAGAACGCCCGCGCCGTCGTCGCCTATCTCGAGCAGCACGACTCGGTCGAGCATGTGTACTACCCCGGGCTGCCGTCGCACCCAGGGCACGAGATCGCGGCGCGACAGATGCGCGACTTCGGCGGCATGGTCTCCTTCCTCGCCCCGTCGGAGGAGGAAGCGCTCGCAATCGTCGCGCGCACGAAGATCTGGAAGCTCGCGGAGTCCCTTGGCGGCGTCGAGTCGATGATCGAGGTGCCCGCGCGGATGACGCACGCGTCGACGGCCGACGCGCCGTTCGCACCGCCGAAGAACCTCGTCCGCCTCTCGGTCGGGATCGAGTCGGCCGACGACCTCGTCGCCGACCTCGCGCAGGCGCTCGTTCCCGCAGCAGCGCACGCGTAGCGCGCAAGTGCGCCTCGGCGCGATCGTCTTCATCGCCGGCGGCGCGACGCTCGCGGTGGAGATCTGCGCATCGCGGCTGCTCGCACCGTTCTTCGGCAACTCGACCGTCGTCTGGGCGAACGTGATCGGCCTCATCCTCGTCTACCTGTCGATCGGCTACTGGTTCGGCGGACGGATCGCCGACCGCCTGCCGCACAGGGTCGTGCTCGGCCGAATCGTCCTCGTCGCCGCCGCAGGGGTCGCGGTCATCCCGTTCATCGCCCGCCCGTTCCTCGACGCCACGGTCAGCCAGCTCGACGCCGCGTCGGTCGGCGCTGTGATCGGCTCGTTCATCGCGGCGCTCGCATTGTTCGCCGTACCGGTGACGCTGCTCGGAACCGTGAGCCCGTTCGCGATCCGGCTCGCCGTCCCGTCGGTGGAACAGGCAGGCACAGTGTCCGGCCGTCTCTACGGCCTCTCGACGATCGGCAGCATCTTCGGCACGTTCGCCACGGCGCTCGTCGCCATTCCGTTCATCGGGACGCAGCGAACGCTGATCGGAACCGCGGTACTGCTCGCGCTCGCCGCCGGGCTGCTGCTCGGGCCGCGCTGGCAGCTGCTGACGATCGCGCTGGCCACGCTGCTGGCCGTTCCGCCCGGTGCGATCAAGGCGGCGCACGGCGTCCTCTACGAGGGCGAGTCGCAGTACCAGTACATCGACGTGCGCGAGCGCGACGACGGATCGCGCGTGCTCGAGCTGAACGAAGGCGTTGTCGTCAACTCGGTCTGGTACCCGAACAGCG
Organism: uncultured Actinomycetes bacterium; assembly: GCA_963815965.1. Taxonomy (GTDB): domain Bacteria; phylum Actinomycetota; class Thermoleophilia; order Gaiellales; family Gaiellaceae; genus DASVFB01. The sequence goes on from CAWFIT010000001.1 coordinate 113,627, forward strand.
TCCTCACCGGCGGTGAGTGGGACATGTTCCTCGTCGTGCCGCCGCTCGTCCCCCACCCCGTGCGACACGCGCTCGTGCTGGGCAACGCCGGCGGCTCGACCGCGCGCGGGCTCGCCGCTCTGTACCCGGGCGTCGAGATCGACGGCGTCGAGCTCGACCCAAAGGTGACCGATGCCGCACGGCGTTTCCTCGGGCTCGACGCGATCCCGCGCCTGCACGTGATCACGGCCGACGCGCGCGCGTACCTGAGGAGCACGAGCAAACGCTACGACGTGATCGCGATCGACACATACAGGCAGCCGTACATTCCGTTCCAGGTGACGACGCGCGAGTTCTTCCGGCTCGTCCGCTCGCATCTGACGCCCGGCGGAGCCGTCGCGCTCAACGTCGCGCGCTTCCCCGGCGACCGCGGCCTCCTGAGCGCGATCGCCGCCACCGTGCGTACCGAGCTCGGGCAGGCGTGGACGTGGGACGCGCTTCGGTTCAACACGCTGCTCTTCGCGTTCGAATCGCCTGTGACGCGTAAGGAGCTCGTGCGACGAGTCGGCGCCGCGCCCGCTCCCGTACAGTCGCTCGTGCCGCTGTTTCGCAGACAGGTCGCCCCCGCGGGATTCCGCGGCACGATCCTCACGGACGACCGCGCTCCCGTGGAGTGGCTCGCCGACCGCGCGATCGTCTCGTACATCGCGGGCGGCGGGCGGGTTCAGGAGGACCACCTGCCGACCCAGCCCTAAGTAGCTGGTAGAAAACCGCGATGCCGCTCGAGCCCGTCGACCTGCTGCACCTGGGGAACGAGCGCGTGATCGGCGTGTACGTCGTCGACACGCCGGAGGGACCGGCGCTTTTCGACTGCGGGCCGGCGACCTGCTTCGAGCGGCTCGAGGCGGCCGTCGACCTGGCCGAGATCAGGCACCTGCTGCTGTCGCACATCCATCTCGACCACGCCGGCGCCGCCGGGCACGTCGTGCGCGCGCACCCACAGGTCCGAGTCCACGTGGCCGAGATCGGCGCGCCTCACGTGATCGACCCCGCGCGGCTGATCGGCTCGGCGCGCCGTCTCTACGGCGACGAGCTCGACAGGCTCTACGGCGAGCCGCTTCCGGTACCCCAGGAGAACGTCGAGGTGATCTGGGACACCGCCGCCGGCGTGAAGTCGTTCCCGGCGCCGGGCCACGCGTCTCACCACGTCTGTTACCTGCTCGACGACGGGACGCTGCTCGCGGGCGACGCGACAGGCGTCCGCATCCTCCCCGGCAGGCACGTGCTTCCGCACGCGCCGCCTCCCGACATCGATCTCGAGGCGTGGGAGCGAACGTTCGACGAGGTGCTGCGCCACCAACCCGAGCGTCTGGCGTTGATCCACTTCGGAGTCGTGTCCGGCATCGAGGACGTTGCGGAGCACATCGAACGCACGCGCCTCTACCTGGGAGTTTGGGCCAAGAGGGTGCACGACGGCATGACCGAGGACGAGTTCGTCGCGGCCGCACGCGCAGATATCGAGGCTAGCGAGGGCGTGGGTGAGGGCGCGGGCGCGTACTTCCGGGCGGCTCCCTTGGACCAGTCGTATCTTGGGCTGGAGCGCTACTGGCGCAAGAAAGGAGAGCAGGATGCCGAAGCCGCCACTTCCGCCTGAGGTCGACGCACTGCTTCGCAAGGCCAACCCCGCGGTGATCGCGACGATCCGCGCCGACGGCTCGCCGCACACGGCGGCGACCTGGTACGACTGGGACGGCGAGCGGCTGCTCGTGAACATGGACGCGGCGCGCCTGCGACTGAAGAACATGCGACGCGATCCACGGGTCTCCCTCACGGTGATGCTCGGCTCGGACTGGTACAGGCAGGTGACGGTGTTCGGCCACGCGATCGAGATCCGCGACGACCCCGAGTTCAAGGACATCGACCGGCTCTGCCTGCGCTACACGCGGCGCCAGTTCCAGAACAGGTTGCGCGCCAGGATCAGCGCCGTCATCGAGCCCGACTCCTGGTACGGCTGGGAAGGCTCTACGTACTGGCCGTAGGCGCTTCGCGAGCGCGCGCCACGGCAAGTTCGTACGCCTTGCCGTAGTCGCTGACCATGCGCATCGGCGAGAAACGCTCCTCGACATAGCGCCGTAGCTCGCGCGAGTCGAGGCGGTCGGCGGCCTCGAGCGCCTCGGGGATGATGCGGTAGTCCTCGACGATGATGCCGGAGCGGCCGTGCTCGATCACCTCGGGGACTGCCCCACGCGCCGTCGCGATCACCGGCGTGCCGCACGCCATCGACTCGATCATCACGAGGCCGAACGGTTCCTCCCATTCGATCGGGAACAACGTCGCGCGCGCGTGCTGCAACAGTTCGACTTTCTCGCCGTGCGAGACCTCGCCGAGCCACTCGATGCCGTTGCCGAGATGCGGCTCGACGAACTCCGCGAAGTACTGACGCTCCTTCGGCTCGCGCATCTTGCCCGCGAGCTTCAGCGGCAGCCCGGCCTCCATCGCGACGGCGACGGCACGGTGGGCACCCTTGTCGGGGCTCATGCGCCCGAGGAACAGCAGGTAGTCGCCTCGTTGCGGCCGGAACGGATAGACGGAGAGATCGAGCGCGTTCGGACAGTTCGCGAGCCAGTTGTAGTCCGGGCGCGGCTTCCGTTGGTTCATTGAGAGTGAGATGAACGAGGTGCGCGGCGCGACACGCGACACCTGGTCGTACAGATCACCCGGCTCGCCGTCGAGCGGCCCATGGACGGTGTGCACGACGGGCGTGTCAATCGCCGCGCCAAGCGTCGCCGCGACCGGGCCTGAATGGTCGTTGATCACGTCGAAGTCACCGGCGCGCTCGTAGCAGTGGAGGATGTGACGGAGCTCCCAGAACGAGCGGCCGATCCATTCGCTCGGCGCGACGGGATGAACCGCCGCGAGCTTCGCCTTCGTATGCGAATCGCCCGACGCGAAAAGCGTGACGTCATGCCCGCCGTCCACGAGCCCGTCCGCGAGCAGCGAGACGATCCACTCGACACCGCCGTAGCCGGTCGGCGGCACCGGAAACCAACATGGCGCGATAACTGCGATCTTCATAACGGCTCCACTCTTACCCTTCCGTCCTCGAGTCTCACATCCCAGGTGGACTCGAACGCGCGAACGCCGGTGAGACGGATTGTGCCCGCCCAGTGCGGCAACTCGTTCGGAGCGACCGACTCTAGGCGATTTCGGCGGCTGTCCGGCCGCAGGCCGAGCAGCACCTGAAGCAGCAGCACCGGCGTGCCCGCAGCCCACGCCTGCGGGCGCGCGGCGGTCGGATAGGCGATCGGAAAAGGTGTCTCCGAGCGCGGCAGGCCTGCAAAGACCTCGGGCAACTGGTGGTCGAAGTGGCGCGACGCGGCGAGCATCCGCTGCACGATCCGATGCGCCTCGGGCCAGCGTTCGTACTGCGCGAGCCCCCACGCGATGAGCGAATTGTCGTGCGGCCACACCGTTCCGTTGTGGTACGAGAGCGGGCTGTACGCGGCATCGGCGTTCGACATCGTGCGCACGCCCCAGCCCGACCACAAGCCGCCGCCCATGAGCTGGTCGACGACGGCGTCGACGCGCTCCGGCGGGACGATGCGCGACCAGAGCAGGTGGCCCATGTTCGAGCAGATCGAGTCGACGCGGTTCTTCTCGGCGTCGAGCGCGAGCGCGTAGAAGCCGCCGCGGTCCTCGCACCAGAACGCCTCGTCGAAGCGTTGCATGAGCTCGTCGGCTTCGCGATCCAGCCGGTCAGCGAGCGAACGGTCGCGCCACGCCTCGCGCGCGACCTCTGCCATCCGCCGCTTCGCGTCGTAGACGTAGCCCTGCACTTCGCAGGGCGCGATCGGAGCGCGCGCGATGCGCCCGTCGTGGAAGCGCTGGGAGTCGAACGAATCCTTCCACGACTGGACGTCCAGCCCGTGCGCCGCGCGCTTCTGGAACTCGACGAATCCGTCCCCGTCGCGATCGCCGTACCGGTCGATCCACTCCAGCGCCTTCAGCGCCGGCTGTTTGAGCTCGTCCGCGATCGAGATGTCGCCCGTCCACCGCCAGACCTCCGAGAACAGGATCAGGTACAGCGGCGTCGCGTCGAGCGTTCCGTAGTAACGGCTGAACCAGTTCTGGGCCGCCTTGCCGTTTCGAACCTCGTGCACGATCTTGCCCGGCTCCGCGTCGATCGACGGATCGTCCTCGTCGGCCTGCAACATCGCGAGCGCTGCGAGCGCGTTATGCGCGAGCTCGGGGCCGAACAGCAGCGTCTGCAGGCAAGTGATCAGTGTGTCTCGCCCGAAAACAGTCATGAACCACGGCATGCCGGCCGCGGGGAGCGTCATAACGCTGGATTCCTTCGAGCTGCGCATGCGCAGGGCCGCTAGATCGGCAACCGACTGGCCGAATGAGCGCTCGAGCTCCACCCATTCGGCGCGCAGTTGCGGGACGCGCAGCTGCCACGCAGCAAGCGAGTCGCGAACGCGTCCGCGTTCCTCCCCGAAGCGGCGCTCGATCATCGTCGGCACGAGCACGTCACCGTCCGACACGGGGACGACGTCGATCCGCACCTCCCAGCGCTCCCGCGGCTGGAGGTCGACGTGGAAGGTGATGCTGGAGCCGTCCACCCGACCTTCACGCGAGAAGATGATCTGCGTTCGCAGCGAGTCTTCGGGGTCCTCGAGCACGAACTGGTTGTGCTCGGGCTCGAAGCGAGAAGGCGCCGGATCGGGGAGCGGCGTCGCATGCTCGGGGTCACCGAGCGCGAAGTCGTGCTGCTTGACGGAGAGGATGTCTGCGAAATCGGAGGCGAGATCGAACCCGAGCTCGAGCGACACGGGGTCCATCGATTCGTTCTCGAGCACGACGACGTCCTGCATGCCTTCTCCGACGAATCTCTCGCGCGTGATAGCGATCTGGTCGTGAAGCAGCCCTCCTGCGGGCGGATTGCGGAGAAAGAACGCGGCGGAGAAGTACTCGACCTTGCCGGCCGAGAGCAGCAGCGGCGTCACGCCGTTGACGGTGAGCTTGAGCCGCGAGAGGAACCGCGTGTCCTCGGCGAAGAGGCCGCTCGCCCCGCCGCCCACGTCACCGATGTCGTCGCAAATGCAGAACGTCGATCCCTCGAGGATCGTGAACATCAGTGCCTCTTCTCGTAATGTCGCCGCGCTTCTGGCGCGCGAAAAGCAAGCAATGGAAGGACGCAGGGAGCCCCGATAGCAAGAGCTATCGGGGCGACTGAGGACGCTCCAGTGCGCAGCTTTGCAGCCGCCAGAAGTGCGGATGACATTGCGAGGAGAGGCACTTAGTCCCGCACGATTCGCGCGCCCGAGGCCTGCGCGAGCGCCATCACGACGATCTCGTCGACGTTGACGTTCGGTGGTCGCGTGACCGCGAACAGGATGCAGTCCGCGACGTCCTCCGCACGCATCGGCCCACCCAGTGCGACATTCGTGTAGACGGCGCGGGCCTTCTCCTCGTCTCCCCCGAAGCGCACGCGGGCGAAGTCGGTCTCGACGAGGCCCGGCGCGATCGTCGTGATCCGAATCGGCCGGCCGAGGAGGTCTTCGCGCAACGCGCGGGAGAACGCGTGCACGGCCGCCTTCGAGAGGCAGTAGAGCGTGCCCTTCTCGTACGGCCAGATCGCCGCGACGCTGCCGAGGTTGACGATGTGCCCGCTGCCCTGCTCGAGATGCGGCAGGGAGAGGCGCGTCATCCGGATCACACCGTTGACGTTCGTTTCGAGCACGGTGCTCTCGTCCTCCTCGGTCGAGTCCGCGAACGGGTTGCGGCCGAGCGCGAGGCCGGCGTTGTTGACGAGGATGTCGAGCCCGCCGAACTCGTCCACGGCGCGCGCGACGAATGCGGCGCAGCTCTCGGGATCGGTGACGTCCAGCTCGAGCGCGAGGTCGGCCTCGATGGCATCGACACGGCGGGCACCCCCGGCCACGCGTGCCCCTGCCTCGCGCAGCGCGCGCGCCGTCGCTGCCCCGATCCCGCTCGACGCGCCGGTGACGATCGCGGTCTTGCCGCTCAAAGGAGGCATGGCGCGTGAGCCTATCGCTGGATCGTCAGCAGGCGCGGTTCGGCATGCTCGACCTGGAGCGTCGTATGCTCGAGCTCGAACCGGTCGTGGAGCATCTGCTCGAGGTGGCGGCGCGTCGCGTGGCAGTCGGAGTCGGGCGCAACGAGGATGTGCGCTGCCAGCGCAGGGAAGCCGCTGGTCACAGTCCAGACGTGCAGGTCGTGCACCTCGACGACGTCCGGCTCGGCCACCAGCGCCCGCCCCACGGCTTCGGGGTCGATCCCCGAAGGCGAGCGCTCGAGGAAGATCGACGACGACTCGCGCAGCAGGCCCCAGCTTGCCCACAGCATCAGCGCGGCGACGCACAGGCTCGCGATCGGATCGAACCGGTTCCAGCCGGTCACGAGGATCAACGCGCCGGCGATCGCCGTCGCCGCGAAGGCGACGCTGTCCGTGGCGACGTGCAGAAACGCGCCGCGGACGTTCAGACTCTCGCGTGACGCTCGTGCGAGCACGCCGGTCGCCGCCAGGTTCACGACGATGCCGGCGAGCGCAACGGCGACGACGATCCCCCCGCGCACCTCGTCGGGCGAGATCAGCCGGCGCACCGCCCCGTAGACGATCAGCAGCGCGACGACGAGCAGCGTGATGCCGTTCACCTGCGCGGCGAGGATCTCCAGGCGCCTGTAGCCGAACGTCCAGCGTCCTTGCGCAGGCCTCGAAGCGAGCGTCGCGGCGAAGAGCGCGAACGCGAGCGCGCCTGCGTCGGTCAGCATGTGCCCGGCGTCCGCGAGCAGCGCCAACGATCCGGCGATCAGCGCTGCGACGACCTCGGCGACAAGGAACACGACGATCAGTGCGAGCGCGATCGCGAGCGCACGACGATCCGTCGCTACGCGTTGTCCATGATCGTGGGTCATGCTGTCACGGCGGCGATGCGTTCCACCGGAGTCGGGTGCGTGAAGATGAACGCGTAGACGAGCCGCGGCGGATCGAGGTCTGCGAGATTCGCCTTCGCGATCCGCCGGAATGCAGCCTCGAACGCGGCGGGATCGTGCGTCAGGTCGAGCGCGAACCGGTCCGCGCGCCGCTCGAGCCGGCGAGAGAAGGCGGCGGTGAGCGGCAGGCTGACGAGCTCGAGCAGTCCCCACGCGAACATCAGAACCGGAATCCGACGCGGCGTCGGATCGAGCGGCCACGCCACGAGCACCGCAACGGCCGCGCTCAGCGCGGCGAGCAAAGTCCCCTTGGCAATGTCACGGTGTCGCCGATGTCCGAGCTCGTGCGCGACGACGACCTCGAGCTCCGGCCGCGCCGCTTCCGTGAGCAACGTGTCGAACAGGACGACACGGCGCGTGCTCCCGATCCCCGACACGTAGGCGTTGTGCTTGCGCGTGCGACGGCTCGCGTCGGAAACGAGCACGTCGCGAATCGGAACGCCGGCACGACGCGCGAGCGCACGCAGGCCGTCAGCGAGCTCGACGTCCTCGAGCGGCTGAAAACGGTTGAAGATCGGCTCGAGCAGAAGCGGCGCCGCAAAAACGAGCAGCAGCACGAGGAGGCTCGCGCCGATCACTGCGACGAGCGGCCACCACGACGGGAAAGAGGCGGATCGAACCCAGGAGAGCGACCATCGCCGCCCCGGTGAGCACGCAACCCACGGCCAGGCCCTTCACCTGGTCGAGGAACCAGTCGCGCATCCGCTGCGTAGAAAAGCCCCAGCGGCGTTCACGCGCAAAGCCGCGCCAGAAGGCGATCGGCAGCCGTGCCAGCTCCACGACCGCGAGGACGAGCGCCGTAAAGAGGAGGGTCTGCACCCACCAGGGGCCGCCGGTCGCGGCAAAGAGCTTGTCTCCCAGCCAACTGAATGCGAGTAATGCCGTCACACCTGTTGAAACCGCGATGTCTGCGGCAAGGGCGTAATAGAGCGGACGGTGGTAGGCGCGGGCACGGGCTACCTCGTCGGGAGAGAAGAGAACCGTGGGAACCATCTTTTTCGTAAGTGAGGTTAATTGACGGTCTCTACCATTCATCTATGACAGAGCCGCGGTCGCTGGCGCTACCGGCGAGCGAGGAGTCGACGCTGCTCGCACAGCAGTGGCGCCTGCTCTCGCGCGCAGCCACGCTCGTCGCGATCCTGACCAGCCCCGCGGTCTTCCTCTATCTGCACAAGGAGAAGGGCTGGCCGATCGGCTGGTCGATCGTTCTCTCGATCATCGCCATCGCAACGTTCCGCGGCTTCGTCGATCTCGTCCTGCGACGAGCCATCCCGTGGCCCAGCCTCTTCGGCACCGACGACCCGCAGCTGCGCGCAGAGGACGTCGTCAACCGGCGACGCGCGGCGTTCTGGGGCTTCATCTGGAAGCTCGTCCGTCTGTTCCTGATCATCGTCCTGATCGTCGTGATCATGCGCTCGTTCCTGCGCGGCTGGGAAGCGGCGAACCCCTGGGCGACGACGCAAGACGTCGGCAGTTGGATGTGGCACCTCAGGCAGTCGTTCCGAAGCTTCGCGAGCTACGGCCTGATCCTGCCGTTCTTCTTCATCTTCAACTTCCTGATCCTCATGGGCCCGATGCTGATGATGGGCATCACGCAGATCCGCGGCTTCGAGCCCGGCGACGCCGACTGGGGCGTGAAGCTCGACGACGTCCGCGGCCAGAAGGAAGCAAAGGAAGAAGTTCGCCGGATCGTGTCGCTGTGGCAGTCGGGCCAGATGTTCGAGGCCGCCGGCGGCAAGCGAGAGCGCGGCCTGCTGTTCCTCGGCGCGCCGGGAACGGGCAAGACGATGCTCGCCAAGGCGATCGCCACAGGCTTCAACTGTCCCTTCATTTCGATCCCCGGCTCGGGATTCGCGCAGACGTTCATCGGGATGGACGTGATCATCGTCCGCTACCTCGCCCGCAAGGCGAAGAAGCTCGCGGCGAAATGGGGCGGCCAGTGCATCGTCTTCATCGACGAGATCGACGCCGTCGGTCGTCGCCGTGCGGGTGTCGCCGCATCGATGGCGCCGCCGTCACTCGAGGACTTCCTGTTCTTCGGCGAGCACGGCGCGCTCAATCCCAGCGGCGACATGATCCTCGAGACGCGCGTCTGGCGCGACAAGCTCTTCGCGTCGCGCGCCCCGGAGCCGAGGCCTCCCGTTTCGTTCCTGCACCGGATCTTCCCCCAGGGCATCGCCGGCGGAATGATGGGCGGCGGCGGTGGACAGCTCGCGCTCAACCAGCTGCTGATCGTCATGGACGGCGTCGACAACCCGCCGTTCTTCCGCCGCGTGTTCACGAACCGGATCAACCAGCTGCTCGACGCCCTGTACATCGTTCCGCTCAACGTCCGCGGGCACGAGCTTCGGCTGCCGAAACCGAAGCCTCGCAAGGACCAGATCTATTTCATCGGCGCGACGAACGTCCCGATCGACGCGCTCGACCCGGCGCTGACGCGCCCCGGACGGATGGGCCGGCACGTGTGGTTCCGCACGCCGACCAAGCAGGACCGGCTCGACATCTTCGAGCTCTACATCCAGAAGGTCGCGCACGCCGAGGAGCTCGACCGGCCGGAGCGGCGCGACGAGATCGCGCGCATCACGTCCGGCTACTCACCGGCGATGATCGAGCAGGTCTGCTCGCTCGCGCTGACGTACGCGCATCACGAGGGCATACCGGCGTTCGAGTGGCATCACCTCGTCGAGGCGATGGTCACTCTCGAATCGGGCACAGCGGTCGGCATCGACTACGTGCCGGTCGAGACGCGAGCGACCGCGATCCACGAGGCTGGGCACGCGGTCGCCGGCCACGTCTACATGAAGGGCCGCGAGTCGACGCGCCTGTCGATCCGCATGCGCGGCGGCTCGCTCGGGCACCACCAGGCGTTGGACAAAGAGGAGCGCTTCAGCCGCTTCCGCAGCGAGGAGATCGGCCTGATCATCTGGGGTCTCGGCGCGATGGCCGCCGAGCGCGTGTTCTACGGCGAGACGTCGAACGGCGTCGGCGGCGATCTCTTCACGGTGACGGCCGCCGCGGCGAACATGGTCGGCTCGTCGGGTATGGGGCCGGAGCGCGTCGAGCTCAACGGCCTCGCGCGGCAGAACGGCCATCCGCGGAGGCGCATGACCTCCGACGAGCAGCGCAACGAGGTCATGCGCCGCTTCGAGGAAATCGGCATCCACATCATGAATCGGTCGGCCGGCGGTATGGAGCACAGCCCGATCGGTCCGGTCGTCGGCGACCGCGACAAGCGTCGCATGGTCGCCCAGATCATCGGCCAGGCGTACATGAAGGCGCATCACCTGATGCTCCACAACAAGGATTCGGTCGAGCAGATCGCCGAGGTCGTGATCCAGAAGAAGGAGATCTACGGCGACGAGCTGATCGCCCTCTTGAACGGAGCCAACCTGCAGATTCCCGAAGTCGATCTCACGGACGAACGCGTATGGCCCGTTCTGTAAGCGTCCCGAAGCGCTTCTCGCTCGCGTACCTCGCGCTGGCTGCACTGCTCGGCGTCGCCGTGGGCGTGTTCGTCCTGCTGATCGAGCGCCCCGCTCCCGAGCCGCCGCCGGCATGGTCCGCATGGACGCCGACCGCGACCGATCGCAGCGACCGGCAAGAGCAGATTGCGAACCACGTCGCGGCCGAGTATCGCCAGGGCGACGGCAAGAAGCTGGTGAACGTCGTCGTGCGCGATCCGTCCAAGGCGCCGAACCCGATTCAGGACATAGCGCTCACGCGAACACTCCAACCGACGCAGCGCAGCGACATCATCAACGCCGATTCCACAGACCGAACCGCGATGTATGTCCTTTGCGGATCGGGCGGTCCTCCTGGGTGCGCGATCAAAGCCGGGAAGCCGTCCAAGGCGCGTACGGACGTGCTTCGCCGCGAAGCGCTCGAGCTTGCGCTTTACACGTTCCGGTATCTCGACCAGACCGACTCGGTCGTCGCGTTCTTCCCGCCGAAGGACCTCTCGGACGTCATGTATTTCACGAAAGTGGATCTCGAGAAGCAGCTGAAGATTCCTCTGCGACACACGCTTGCGAGGCCGAAGGGACCGATTCCCGCGAGCCTCTCGGCGACAGAGCGCCAGCGGATCGACGAGCTCACCTCGCCGCGGCAGTTCCGCGCATCGTTGCGTCAGGAATCGAACGGCGCGAACGCACTTCTGCTCGCGCCCGGGAGCTAGGGATGCAGCGCGACCCGCTCCTCGCATGCACCATCGGCTCGGCTTACTGGTGAACGGTCGACCACGCCGCCCGTGTGGCGGCCGAAGTAGGACCGACGGGGAAGGCTCAGAAACGAACCGAGACGTTCCGGCCGCCGAGCGTCCCGAAGATGCGGTGGTTCCGCACCTGGAGGAAGCCGCTCGCTGCCCGGGTGCCACCGACGGAGACGATGCCGCGTTCGCTGCCTGAAACGAGCGTCCCGAGCTTGGACGTGGAGAACGTCAAGCGCCCGCTGAGCGCGAGCCCCGGTACGTCGCTGTAGGCGGAGTAGTGGAACACGTCGAAGTCGTCGCCGCTCAGCTGCCCGTGCTCGAGGCCGGCAGACCATCCGGCCGGGTACACGGTCAACCATGATGCTTCGGCCTCGCGCAGCGTGGCAATCGTCGCTGCGAGTGTCCGCCCGACTAGACCGCCGACCGCGATCGGCTTCGCCGCCGCCACCGATGCAGGGATTGGGTCGAGCGGCCTGATCGTCAGAGGCACGCGGTCGCAACGCGCCGTTGGAACGCGGCCGACGATCCACGAACGCACCGCCTTGTTCACGCAGGTCGAGGAGCTCACGACCATGTGCCCGACACCGGGTGCGACGACGACGCGGCCCTGACGGAAGCGCGCGGCAACCGCGATGCCGTCGCGCGGCGGCGTCCGCACGTCGCGATCGCCGGCGAGCACCAGCACCGGCACATCCGGCATCGTTCCGGTCGTTGCACGCGCCGGTCCCGTCGGCCAGCCGAGGCATTCCGCTGCCTGCCCCTGCGCTGCCCACGTGCCGAAGCCGCGGAACGACGCCGACGGCACGGCCGCGACGGCGCTCGCGAGGAGCCCGGGACGTGCCCCGGGCGGCGTCTCGTAACGCCACGGGAACGGCCCGTCGTTGCACATCGTCGCGAACAGCACCGCGTTGTTCACTTGCCCGGTGGACTGCTCTCCGATGAGCGCGGCGAGATGCTCGAGGTGCTTCGGCCGTCCTTCGAGCGCGGCTCTCACCGCGGCCGGCAACGCCACGGCGATTCCGGTGTTCAGGTCGCTCGTGACGGCGAGGCCGAGCAGCGCGCGCCCGTCGATGTGAACTCGCCGCAGCGTGGGCGCCCAGCCGGTCCGGTAGACGGGAACCCGCGCCTCGAGGGGATGGGCCGCGAGCCTGTTCGCCAGCCGAGCGAAGTCCGCCGCGGGATCGCGGCCGGCGCATGGCTCGTCGTGGCAGATCGACCGAAGCGCGTCTGAGATCCCGCGCAACGTGTCCAGCCCGAGCGGCTCAGGTCCATCGACGGGCACAACCGAGTCGAGAAGCAACCGGTCGACGTTCTTCGGGTGCGCGCGTGCGTACGCGAGAGCTTGCTTCGTCCCGTAGGAGAGCCCGAAGAGTGCGATGCGGTCGACGCCGAGCGCGTGCCGTACTGCCTCCATGTCGGCGACGTTCTCGCGTGTCCCGTAGAAGGCGCGCCTCGGCCCGATCGCGGCGGCGCACCGCGCGGCAGTCTTTGCGCCGCGACACGAAAGCGCCGCGGAATCGCCCGTGCCGCGATCGTCGTAAGCGGCGACGTTGTAGCCCGGAAATAGTGATGACCAGAGGTGGGAGGTGAGGTCGAACACCGTGGTCGAAGCCTCACCCGGCCCGCCGGCGAGCAGCAGAATCGTGCCGCGCGCGTTGTCTTTCTTCGGTTGCGCCGTGACGAAGAGCCGCAGCCTCCGTCCCTTCGGGTGCGAGTAGTCGAGCGGAACGGAGACGAAGCCGCAGAGCAGCCCTTCCGTCGATGCGCAGGGTTTGAGCGTCGGTCGCGGCGCGCGAGGCCGAGCGTCACCGGGCAGCGCGAGGGCGAGCGCAATGGCAAGGCCGAAACCCAGCGACAGCGCAAGCCGAGCGCGTGCCATCCAGGCGACGATACCTGCGCTCACGCGCTCGAAGTCGATCCACAGCTTCGGTACGGTCTCGACGATGCCGCGACTGAGAAGCATGGCCGGCCGCGCGTATCACGCAGGGCGCGTGTTCACTTACACAAAGGTCCTCCCGCATGTCGCTGACACGCGCTTCGCGCTCGACGGTCGGGACTACCACTACATCTGGCACGAGCACGGCCGCACGTGGAGGAGCGAGCGTGCCGTCGAGATCCCTATCGCGCTGGCCGAGCTCGCTACAGCCGATCCGACCCGCACACTCGAGGTCGGCAACGTTCTCCCGAACTTCGTCCGCACAAATCATCACGTCCTCGACAAGTACGAGCGCGCGCCTGGCGTGGAGAACGAGGACGCGGCGACGTTCAACGGCGGTCCGTACGACCTGATCGTCAGCGTGTCGACGCTCGAGCACGTCGGGTACGACGAGGAGCCGCGTGAGCAGGACAAGGCCGCGCAGACCGTCCGCAACCTGCTCGGTCTACTCGCACCCGGGGGAACGATGCTCGCGACAATTCCGGTTGGCTACAACCGCGACCTCGACGACGCTCTTACGGGTGGGGCGCTCGGCGGCAACGTCAGCTACCTCATGCGTCTCAAATGGCTGAAGTGGGAGCAGGTGGAACCGGAGCGAGCGAAAGTGATGTACGGGTGGCCTTGGCCCGGGGCGAACGCGGTCGCGATTGCGAGGTGGAAGGCCGGCTAGGCGACGGGTCTCGTCGCGTTCCCCGTGCGATCAGCGCGTGTCTACGCCACGGTACGGATCGTAAGGCGTGCGCGGACACGCTCCCCACAGCCCAAGATGTCGGGCACGTGCGCTTCTGGCGAGTCGGTCGAGCAGCGCGGCGTACTTGCCTCGTTGGCCGTCATAGAAGTAAGGGGCCGCGGCGCCGATCCGCACCATGTACACGTTGACGTTCAGTCCGTCTCGCGCCCGGACCACGTAGCGCAACAGTCGGCCGTAACGGTCCACGCGGTCGCTCGAGGGCTCGGCCGCTAGTCGCACGCTCGTCCCATCCGGCAGAAGCCGCTTGACGATCGCGGACGCCTGTCGCCCGTAACACTCCACGCCGAAGTAGACCTCGGGTGTGTCGATTTGCACGAGTCGGACTTTCGCGCCGTTCGCGAGGTCGACGGTGTCGCCGTCGACGACGTGGTCAATGCGATAGACGGGATTGGGAGCGGTCGTCGCGACAGGCGCGGCAAGCAGCGCGAGCAGCACACCGGCGGCTACGAGCCAGCGGGTCAAGCGGTACCGCTTCTCTCGGTTACTTCTTCTCGCATGCGATCCCGTCCTTGTCGCGGTCCCTTCCGACGCACGATTCCGTGACGTCGGACACTCGCGAAGGAGAGACCAATCACCCTTTCACCCTTCTTCGGTTAGAACACACGTCGTCCGCACATCGTGCTGCCGCCGGCGCGAGCTCGCCTGACCCAGTTGGGTGGTCTTTAGCGCCAACGGTTTCGCGAGGATCCGCGCTCGTTGGTCCGCAGGCTCAGTTGGAGGGAACCGGGGATCTCGCACGCCGTCTCCCGCGAGATCGTCGAGGCCCACGACGGGCGCATCGGCTTCAGCAGCCAGTCGGGCGTCGGGCTCCCTCTTCTGGTTCGAGCTCCCGGCGGTGTAGCGTGCGGCGCTCATGCGCCTCTACGTCGCCGGACCGCTGTTCTCCGAGGCCGAACGCTCGTGGCTCGACGCCCTTGCCGCGCGCCTGCGGGCGGAGGGCTTCGACTGCTTCGTCCCGCACGAGAACTTCCCCGAGCTGACGGACGTCAGCGTCGACGCCGTCTACCGCATCGACGCCGAGGGACTCCGGTCGTCGAACGCTCTCGTCGCGTGGCTCGACGGCCCGATCGTCGACAACGGGACGGCGTGCGAGATCGGCATGTTCGCCGAGCTCGTGCGGAGCGGCGGCGACCAGTACCGGGGCATCGTCACGATCTCGACCGACATCCGCCTCGAGCGTCGCCGCCAGGTGAACGTCGTCGGCGGCGGCATGAACCTGTTCGTCGCAGGCGCGATCGAGTCGTGCGGGCGCATCTGCCACACGGTCGACGGGGTGCTCGCGGCCCTACGCGAGCTGTGAAGCGTAGCTCTCGAGCGCGTCGAGGCATCTCTCCCGGTCAGGCTCCCCCGCGACGCAGCTGTTCGAGATACCGCAAGGGCACCGACCAACGGCACGCGAAGCTTGCCCGTTGCGCGGCGGCTGAACTTAGCAAGGCCGCCTAGCAAGAGCGTCAGATTCCATGAAGCGCGGCCCGCGCCGCTCGTGCCGCAAACGCGCGAAGGATGCGAAAGGCATTCGGGCGGCGACTGCCCTACCTTCGGGGAGAAGGGCGGGAAGCTGGGAGCCGTGACGCCAGGTCCACCTCAACCCGCGTCGACTATCCGACGCATCACGGTGTGGTTCTTGCCCTTCGGTCGGACGTAGCTGAAGCCGGCACGTTCGTAGAGGGCGCGGGTGCTGTTGTAGAGGAACGAGTTGCCGACCCGGCGGCCGTCGGAGAGGTCCTGGGGGTAGCCCTCGACCACCCCGCCGCCGGCCTGCGCGATGAGGTCGAGGGCGCCGTGTAGGGCGATCGAGGTCAAACCCTTCCTGCGGTAGTCGCGGTCGATGAAGATGCACGTCAGCCGGTAGTCGGGTGGCGGGTCGCCGGCGGACTCGTAGTCCTTGCGGTGATGGATGTTCGGCAGCTCCTCCGGCGTGCCGTACTCGCACCACGCCACCGCCTGGTCGCCGTCGAAGACCAGCGCTGCATGGGCACGGCCCTGCTCGACGTACGTGCGCTTGAGACTTCGGTTGCCCTCGTATCCCTGCCCGCGCTCGGGTCCGTCCGGATGGAACCAGATGCACCAGCAGCCCCCGAAGATGCCGTTGTGCTTCTCCACCAGCGCCGCGAACGCGTCCCACGTCTCCGGCGTGAGCGCCCTGACCGTGAAGTCGTCCGCCATGGCGACAGCCTAGAAACTCTCGTCACCGGACGTGAGGGGCTCGAACACGACGACTTCAAGGTCTATCACTGGCAGCAAGTGCTCGCGGGCGCTCTGCGGGCCATGGAGTGCGACCGGGAACTGGCGAGCGCCATCGTAGGTGCGGTCTACGACACCTACGGACGGACGGACGTGCTCGACAAGAACAACTTCGTCAAGTGGGTGTCGGGAGACGACGCACCGCCGATGGTGAGCGAGGTAGAAGCGCTGATCAGGTGAGGCCGTTGCGGCGCGGCCTCAACCGCTGCCCCCGAACATCGAGGTTCGCCCGCCGCGGGCGGGAAGTAACCGCGGGAACTACATATCGGGTCAGGTCGACCTCGGAAGTGACGGAACGCGCGACGGTCGCGCCGCTCGTGTCGTGAACGCACATGGTTGAGTGGTTCACGCCGCGTGGCCTATTAACGAGTTCTTCCCTGCGCTCTACACCCTGATCAAGAACGGCGGGAAGGGAACGGACCTGACCACGACGTTCTCCTCATTCGATGGGAGCAGCTATCACGACCGCGACTACTCGTTCGATTGGAGCTGGTTCACGTCTTAGGCCACGGCCCACTCGGCGCCCTCGTTTCGGCGCAGACGCCTGCACAGACGCCTGCAATCTGAGCGCCCTGCACCACCCGCAACACCGAGAGATACAGAAAAGCCCCGCCTGAGCGGGGCTTTTCCTAGTGGGCGGTGACGGGATCGAACCGCCGACCTCCTGCTTGTAAGGCAGGCGCTCTCCCAGCTGAGCTAACCGCCCGCGCGCGATCTACGGTAACGAAACCCGCCGGAATCGGTTTACGGGCGGACCGTCGCGCGCAACTCGCGGACCGCTCAGAAGCGCGCTTACGTGCCTCCGCCGATGTCCCACGCAACCGTGAGCGAGCTCTAGCAGTGCGTGCCGGTCTCACACGTTCTCAGCACCACAACGCCGGGTAGATCGTTCGGCGTCGGCGGCGGCAGCAACCTGATCCGCACGGAGGAGTCGTCGTTCGCGTAGCTCGTCTCGCGCAGGAGCCGATCGACATTGACACGGTGGACGAGCACGTAGTCGCCCGGAACGACGCCGTTGATGTCGATGTACTGGCCCTCCTTGGCGGGTAAGTAGATGTCGCCCCAGCCCACGGCGGTGCCCTCGAACACGCGCCGAGCGCGCGGCTTGTCTCTGGCACAGCCGCTCCTGTCGACCGGGTGCGCGCCGCGCGGGCCGCGTGTCCGGAGCGGCGAACGGTGGTCGCTCGTCAGGCAGAAGCCGCTCTTGTGATCGCGGAGGATTCGCTTGCCTACCAACGTCCGGAGCTCGTAGCGCTCGAACGGCTGTAGGTGCCAGTGGCTATGCGAAGGGTTGATGTTGTAGCGCATCCGTCCCACCCCGTCGACGCGCTGGAAACCACCCTTGCGCCGTTCGATGAGTTGCGCCGCGCGCATCGTCGCCGTTGGCGTGCTCGCGCGACGGCCTTCGACGAGGAGCGGACCGAAGCCGATGTTCTCGACGCTCGACGTGAAGACAAGCCGCGGGTGCCGGTCGCGCGCCGGCCCGCCCCAGTGAACCGAGACCGCCAGCGGCGGTCGCTGGTCTAGGTCGGGCAGAAGGACGTCAGGAAGACCGCCGGCTGCGCTTCCGGAGCAGGCGGCCGCAGAGACCAGCACCGCGATGACCCCGAGCCGGACGTGCATCGCTTCGAAAGTAACCGCTCTTGACCGACTCGGCCTAGGGGTCGTCGTGATGCGCCGCGCAGTACGCGTCACGGGCCGCTCCGGCGCGCGAGAGCGGCAGATACTGCGTCGATAGTCTGATCGCCGCCGCCTCTGACGCTGCATTGCTCTCGATCTCGGAAGCGACTAGGTCGCGTGCGGCAGCGCTCGGCGCCGCTGCGAGCAGCTCCGCATTCCGCCACGCCGCCTCACGCCAGGCGACCAGGGTCTGGAAGAGCGTGAACTCATCGAGCGTCGTCGGCAGGTTCGCGTCCTCGATCGTCGGGTCGAAGCGGCGGGCGATCTCGGCGATGACGTCGTCGATGACACGGTTGAGGATCTCGTCCACGCGGTCGTGATCGGGTTTGCGGCTCGATCCGTCGGGGGCGACGAGGCCAATGCTGTAGAGCACGAACGGGAGATCCCGCTGGACGTGTGCGTTGATGCCCAGCAGGAGGTCACCGAGGGCCGATACGCGGCGGTCACGCGCTGCGTCGAATGCGGCCCGCCACGCCGGCGGCACGTCGGCGGTCCGCCCGGCCGTCCACGCGTCGTATGCGGCGAAGTAGTAGTGGGCGAAGATGCCGTCTTCATAGTTGACGAAGGGCGTGTCGTCGAAGAACGGCGTCTCGATCGTCCGACGGTATTCCTCGGTCACGCGGAGGTAGACGAGCGAGAAGATCGCACTGTGGTCGCACGAGGAGGCGAGTGGATCGAACCGCTTCGTCATCTCGCGAATCGTCTTGTCCACGCATCCGGCCCGTCCCGCGACGCAGTCGTCCGGGCTCGCCGCGTCGTAGGGCATCGAGAGTGCAGGCAGAAGCGCCGTCCAGCCGACGAACGGCGGATCCTCCGCAGCTCCGGCCGCCGGCCACGCGAATGCGAAAACGAGCGCGACGATCAGCGAGACCCGGGCCTTCGCATTCACTGCATCCATAACGGTTGGCGGCCGTTTCGGGTTTCGCCTTCCCTACGATCGGCGATAGCACGGTGAGGAGGCGATCCGCGGCATGTCTTCGGCAGCGACACACCACGTCGTCGGCACTCGTGCCCCACTCGCGGGTGCCGGGTATGTCGACGACGTTCGCGAATGCTTCGAAGCCGTTGCGCAAGCCGTGGACGCGCTCGGGGGCGATCCCGGGCTCGTCCTGATCTTCCCGACCGGCGCGTTCGATCCCGCGGACGCCGCGGCGCAGGCGCAGGCTGCCGCGGGCGACGCGCACGTCGTCGGGATGACTGGAACCGGTGCGATCACCGCTGACGGGGCGATCGCGACCGGCTGCTCCGCGGTCGCATTCAGCGCGTCGGTCCCGGTCGGGGTCGGCATCGGCGCATCAGCTGACCCGCGCGTCGCGGGACGCATCGCCGCCGAGGAAGCGCTTGCGGTCGTCGACGCCGAGGGCGGCTACCCGGTGCTGCTGCTCTTCGTGGATTCCGAGTCGGGCGATCAGGCGGAGATCGTGGCCGGAGCCTACGAGGTCGCAGGTGGGCGCATCCCACTTGCCGGGGGTGCCGCCGGTGGAGTGGTCAGAGCCCAGTTCGCGGCCGGCAGAGCGATGTCGGGAAGAGTCGTCGCCGTCGCGATCGTCGCGCCCGCTCCGCTCGGCATCGGGATCGCGCACGGCTGCTTAGCGCGCGGCACGCCGTCCATCGTGACGCGATCGAGCGGCACGACGGTGCTTCAGCTTGACGGCCGCCCGGCCGAGAAGGTCTACCTCGAAAAGCTCGGGCTCGAGGGCGTCGAGTTGAGCGACGCCGACTTCGACGCGGTGGCGATGATTCATCCACTCGCCGAGCCGGAGCTCAGCGGCGACGTCCATCCACGTTACGTGCGGGGACGCGCTCCAGGCGGCGGGCTCGTCTGCGCGACCGCCATCGAGCCGAATGCGGCGGTGGACATCTGCGATCAAACCCCGGAAGCAATCGTGACGAGCGCGCAGGCTTCGGTCGCCGACGCCGTCCGGCAGCTCCCTGGCCCTGCAGAGGTCGCGCTGATATTCGAGTGTGCCGCACGGAGTCCACAGTTCGGTAACCGGCTCGCCGGGCGCGAGATCGAATCCATCGTCTCGGCGTTCCGTATGCCTCCGCCGTGCCTGGCCGGCGTCTACACCCGCGGTGAGATCGGGCGAGCCCGGGGCGCAAAAGGGGATCGCAACTATAGCCTCGTCGTCGTTGCGTTCGGCTCCGCGGATTAACGGCCGCGACGAGCTGCTTCGGCGCTTCGTCGAGGCGTCGCGGCGAGCCCAGATCGTGACCATCGTCAACCGCGCCGGATCCGAGACCGAGCTCGGCGAGCTTGTCACGGCGGAGCTGTGCGAGGCATTCGAAGCCGAGATCGCGTTCGTGCTCGCGGGGCGGGAAGACGGCCGTCGCCACCTTGTCGGCGCCTACGGTCTGCAACCCGGGCAGGCGTTCCGTTTGCTCGACCACGAGCTCTGTCGGCGAATTGCCGGCCGGTGCGGAGCCGGAGATGTACGAGGGCAACGATCTGCTGGGCGTCGGCATCCGCCGTCTCGTACTAGTGCCGTTCGGCTCCGGAGCAGGTGCCGTAGGCGTGGGACGACTCTACGATTCGCCATTCGACGAGGCGGAAGTCGCTCTTCTCGAGGCGATTTCGCAGAGTACCCGGCACGCGCTCGAGCGAGTTCAGCTCGCCGAGGAGCGCGATCGCCTGTATCGGGAGGCCGACGAGCGCGGGCAAGCCGCGCGCGTGCTCGGCTCCGTCGCGGACGGTGTCTTTCTAGTCGACTCGAGAGGCATCGTTCGTCTGTGGAATCCGGCCGCCGAGGCCATCACGCGGCTCCCTATGGAGGCAGTGCTGGGCCGCTCGGCCGACGAATCGATTCCGGGTTGGTCGGCCGTGGCGAGATCGGTTGCCGTCTCGAGCGCTCCAGCAGGCTCGGGCGGTCGCGCGACAACGGTCCCGATCGAGATCGACGGGCGCGAGCTCTGGCTCTCGATCGCCGGCGTCGGTGTCGCAGAGGGAACCGTGTACGCCTTCCGCGACCTCACCGAGGAGCGTCATCTGGAGAAGCTCAAGGCGGATTTCATCGCCACCGTCTCGCACGAGCTGCGCACCCCGATCGCAGCCGTTCACGGCGCTGCGAAAACGCTCGAGCGGCAAGACATCATCCTCCCCGAAGAGTCGCGCCGGCATCTGCTCGAGATCATCTCCGAGCAATCCGAGCGCCTTGTCGCCATCGTGAACGACATCCTCCTCGCGAGCCAGGTCGACGACCAAAACCTCGCGCTCACGACGGACCGCGTTGACGCCGCCGAACTCGCGCGGCGCGTGGTCGAGGCTGCTCGGACTCACACAGCGAAGGGGCTCACGCTCGAGCTGGTCGCGCCGCCGGCGCTACCGGCAGTCGCAGCCGACGCCGACAAGCTGCGGCAGGTGCTCGCGAACCTCGTGGGCAATGCCGTCAAGTACTCGCCCGACGGCGGCCGGATTGAGGTCAGGCTCGGGCCGCGAGAACGTAATCTCTGCATCACCGTTCGCGACGAGGGACTCGGGATCGCCGAGCCGGAGCTCGACCGGATCTTCGAGAAGTTCTATCGCGTCGACCCAAACATGACTCGCGGCGTCAGCGGCAGCGGCCTCGGCCTGTACATCTGCCGCGAACTCGTCCGGCGGATGGGCGGGAGTATCTGGGTGGAGTCGAAGGTCGGGAGCGGGTCGACCTTCTTCGTCGTCCTGCCTCTGGCGACACCGGAGGTGCACGCAGAGCCGGTCGTCTAAGCTGGCCCCCGGCTAACCCGCACGCGAAACACGGACTGCACCGACGCGCGGCGGAGCCGATCTGTGGCACAACTCCGGCATGGCTCAGGTCGCCTCTAGGCCGACCGCCGAACCGCTCGCGGCCGAAGAGCTGCGCCTGCTCGACGCCTGGTGGCGCGCTGCCAACTATCTCTCCGTCGGGCAGATCTATCTGCTCGACAACCCGCTGCTCCGCGAGCCGCTGAGCGCCGAACACATCAAGCCACGCCTGCTCGGCCACTTCGGCACGACGCCCGGTCTCAACTTGCTCTACGCGCACCTCAACCGCGCGATCCGCGCGCGCGATATCAGCTCGATCTTCATCACCGGGCCTGGACACGGCGGCCCCGGGGTCGTCGCATGCGCGTACCTCGAAGGAACCTACAGCGAGATCTACTCGCACATCGGGCGCGACGAGGAGGGACTCCGCAAGCTCTTCCGTCAGTTCTCGTTCCCCGGCGGGATCCCGAGCCACGCCGCACCCGAGACGCCCGGGTCGATCCACGAAGGCGGCGAGCTCGGCTACGCACTCTCGCACGCATTCGGCGCCGCGTTCGACAATCCCGACCTGCTCGTCGCCTGCGTCGTCGGCGACGGCGAAGCCGAAACGGGACCGCTCGCGACCAGCTGGCACTCGAACAAGTTCCTCAACGCGAAGACCGACGGCGCCGTCCTGCCGATCCTCCACCTGAACGGCTACAAGATCGCGAACCCGACGATCCTCGCGCGCATCCCCGAAGCGGAGCTCGTCGCGCTCTTCGAGGGGTACGGCTACCGACCGCTGCTCGTCTCCGGCGACGACCCGGAGGCTGTGCACCAGCAGCTCGCGGCGACGCTCGACGACGCGCTCGAAGACATCGCACGCATCCAGCACGCCGCACGCGACGACGGAGAGACGAGCCGCCCGCGGTGGCCGATGCTGATCCTGCGCACGCCGAAGGGCTGGACCGGACCCAAGGAGGTCGACGGCCTGCCGGTGGAAAACACGTGGCGCTCGCACCAGGTTCCGCTCGCGGACGTGCGGGAGCACCCGGAGCGGATCGGCCAGCTCGAGGAGTGGCTGCGGAGCTACCGACCCGAGGAGCTCTTCGACGAGCACGGCGTCCTCGTCCCCGAGCTCGCCGACCTCCCGCCGCGCGGCGACCGCCGCATGAGCGCCAACCCGCACGCGAACGGCGGGCTACTGCTTCGCGAGCTCGCGCTGCCCGATTTCCGCGACTACGCCGTGGACGTGCCGAAGCCGGGCACGACGACCGGCGAAGCAACGCGCGTGCTCGGCGCGTTCCTCCGGGACGTCATCGCACACAATCGCGAGAACTTCCGCCTCTTCGGCCCGGACGAGACCGCGTCGAACCGCCTCGGCGCCGTCTTCGAAGTGACGCCGAAGGTGTGGGAAGCCGAGATCCTGCCGACGGACGAGGAGCTCGCGCCCGAGGGCCGCGTGCTCGAAGTGCTCTCCGAGCACCAGTGCCAGGGCTGGCTCGAGGGCTACCTCCTCACCGGAAGGCACGGTCTCTTCAACTGCTACGAGGCGTTCATCCACATCGTCGACTCGATGTTCAACCAACACGCGAAGTGGTTGAAGGTCACGCGCAACATCCCCTGGCGGCGGCCGATCGCGTCGCTCAACTACCTGCTCAGCTCGCACGTCTGGCGCCAGGATCACAACGGCTTCACGCATCAGGATCCAGGCTTCATCGACGTCGTCGTGAACAAGAAGGCGGAGATCATCCGTGTCTACCTGCCACCCGACGCGAACACCTTGCTTTCCGTCGCCGACCACTGCCTGCGCAGCAAGAACTACGTCAACGTCATCGTTGCCGGGAAGCAGCCCGCGCTCCAGTACCTGTCTATGGACGACGCGATCGTCCACTGCACGCGCGGTGTCGGCATCTGGGAGTGGGCGTCGAACGACCAAGGCCAGGAGCCGGACGTCGTGCTCGCGTGCTGCGGGGACATTCCGACCCTCGAGACGCTCGCCGCGGCCGCGATTCTGCGCGAACACACGCCCGACTTGAAGGTGCGCGTCGTCAACGTTGTCGACCTGATGCGGCTGCAGCCGGAGTCGGAGCACCCACACGGTCTGTCGGAGCGAGAGTTCGACGCGCTCTTCACCACGAGCGTGCCGATCGTGTTCGCGTATCACGGCTACCCGTGGCTGATCCACCGCCTGACCTACCGCCGCACGAATCACGACAACCTGCACGTCCGCGGCTACAAGGAAGAGGGAACGACCACGACGCCGTTCGACATGGTGATGCTGAACGATCTCGACCGCTTCCATCTCGTCGTCGACGTCATCGACCGCGTGCCCGGGCTGGGCGAGCGCGCGGCGTGGCTGCGCCAGGAGATGCTCGACAGCCGGCTGCGCTGCCGCGCCTGGACGCGCGAGCACGGCGAGGATCACCCGGACGTCCGCGACTGGGTCTGGCCCTTCTAGTCGTCAACGCCGGCTCGACGAGCCTGAAGCTCTACCTGGTCGACGGGGACGAGTCCCGGCGAGTCACGTCCCTAGTCCAGGACTCGGGACACGTCTCTGCGGTCGCACACCGAGTCGTGCACGGCGGCGCGCGGTTCCGCGAGCCGGTCGTGATCGACGACGATGTTCGGGCCGAGATTGAGAAGCTGGAGGTGCTGGCGCCGCTGCACAACGCACCGGCACTGCGCGCGATCGGGGAGGCACAGCGCGCCTTGCCCGACGTCCCGCACGTCGCGGTGTTCGACACGGCCTTCCACGCGACGATTCCCGACGAGGCTGCGACCTACGCCGTGCCGCAACTGTGGCGCGACTGGGGCGTGCGCCGCTACGGATTCCACGGGCTGTCCGTGCAGTGGTGCAGCGAGCATGTTCGTGTGCCGAAGCTTGTCGTCTGCCACCTTGGCGGCGGGAGCTCGGTGACGGCGGTGCGTGACGGACGCTCCGTCGACACGACGATGGGCTTCAGCCCGATCGAGGGCGTACCGATGACGACGCGCTCCGGCTCAATCGATCCGGGAGCGCTCCTCTACCTCCTGCGTGAGCAGGGACTCGACGCGGACGCGCTCGACCACGAGCTGAACTTCGAATCCGGCATGAAGGCTCTCGCGCGGAGGTTCAGGCGACATGCGCGAGGTCGACGGCCTAGGGCTCGACGTCTTCACATACCGCGTCGCGGCTTCGGTTGCTGCGATGGCGGCGGCGCTCGATGGGCTGGATGCGCTTGCGTTCACGGCCGGCATCGGTGAGAACTCGGCGGTCGTGCGCTCGCACGTCTGCGCACGGCTCGGATTCCTCGGCGTCGAGCTCGACACGGCGGCGAACGAAGGCGCGGAGCCGGACTGCATGATCTCGCGCGGCTCGGTCACGGTGCACGTCGTGCGCGCGCGGGAAGAGCTCGTCGCCGCGCGCGCCGCGCAGGAGCTTCTTGCCTGAGGTCAAGCCGATGCCCGGCCTGGAGCATCTGCCGTTCGCGGAGGTGTGGTTCCACGAGGTCGACGACGAGCTGTGGCGCGAGGCGTCGACGGCGGCACGCGCGATCGGCAAGACCGGGCTCGAGGTGTGGACGACCGACAGGACACCGCAGGTCGTGGCGTTCTTCGAGGAACGCGGGTACGAGCAGGTGCGTCACTACGTCATCTCCGAGCTCGACGTGACAGCGGCGCCGGATCCCGAGCCGCCCGCGTTCAGGCTCGTGACGTTTGCCGACCGCCCAGACCTCGCGCCGAGCGTTGTTCGAGATCGCAAGCGAGTCGTACCCCGACCAGCCGGGACGCTCGGAGCAGCGTCTCGAGAGCCTCGACGAGTGGCGCGCCTGGGGGCTCGACCCGCATCCGCCGGATGCCTACTTCGTCGCACTCCAGGACGAACGCGTGCTCGGCTACGGCTTCCTCTCGTTCCACGACGACGTGTGGTGGAACGGCTTCACGGCGATCGCGCGCGCCGAGCGAGGCCGCGGTGTCGCCGGCGCGATCAAGCGTGGACAGATCGCGTGGGCGAAGAACCACGGGGTGCGCGCGTTGCGCACCGCGAACGAGGCGCGGCTCGAAGGCATGCTCGCGTTCAACGAGCGGCTCGGCTACCGGACGCTCTACACCGAGATCGTCCTGCGCGGTCCGGCCGCGTAGCCGTCAGGCCGCGTCGCGGAGCCGCTCGAGCCCGTCGAGGATCAGATCGAGCCCGAGCTCGACCGCGTTGACGCCGTCGTCGTGCGGCTCCATGTGCTGCAGCGCGTGCTCGGTGAAGTGTGGGAACTCTTCGGCGTAGTCCCCCCGGCTGAACGCCGCCACGACGTCCTCGAACTGACTCTCGTCCACGGAGCGGAAGTTCAGCACCTGAGTCGTGAATCCCAGCACGTAGCTCTCGACTATGTGGTACGCGTGATACGTCAGGTCCTTCGAGAAGCCGGCGCCGCGGAAGGCGCCGAGAAGTGAGTCGCCGTATCGCATCCGTGCAGGCCCCGGGGTCGTGCCCATCCAGAGGCCGCTCGCCCACGGGTGGCGCAAGAGGGCGTCATGGGCCGAGATCGCGACCTCGTGAATCGCCTTCTTCCAATCGACGTCGTCGGCAGGCGTGACGATCTCGCCTGCCGCAGCTTCGACGATGCCTTCGAGGAGGTCGTTCTTGTTGGCTATGTGGTTGTAGAGCGACATCGCCTCCACCCCGAGCCTTTCGGCGAGCTTGCGCATGCTCAGCGACTCGATTCCGCTTTCGTCTGCGAGAGCGATGGCAGCGCTCAAGACGCGCTCCCTGCTCAGGGGGATGCGGGCCTCTGCCTTTGCGCCGGTTCTCTTAGCCATCTCTTCTCACCTTGACAACTTACAGCGTACGTGAGAGACTTACACCGTACACTTACACTGTAAATAGGGAGAGAGGTACACGATGAAAGCGATCCTCCACGAACGTTACGGGCGTCCTGACGTGCTCATGCTCCGCGACGTCGACAAGCCTGTGGTCGCGGACGATCAGGTATTGCTCCGCGTCCACGCGGCCTCCGTCAACCCAGCCGACTGGTACGGGGTGACGGGCTTCTATCCCGCGCGCAAGGGGAACGGGCTGCGCAAGCCCAAGATCACGCACGGTCGGTGGCGACGTGGCGGGGAGCGTCGAGGCCGTCGGTAGCGACGTTCACGCGTTTCAGCCGGGCGACGACGTGTTCGGCGTCGCCGGCGGCGCGTGGGCCGAATACGCGTGTGCCCGCGAGGCTCGCCTCGCGCCGAAGCCGGCGCGCCTGTCGTTCGAGGAAGCGGCAGCCGTGCCCGTAGCGGCTCTTACCGCCCTGCAGGCTCTGCGCGACCACGGGAAGGTCCAGCCGGGGCAGAAGGTTCTCATCAACGGTGCGTCCGGAGGCGTCGGGACGTTCGCGATCCAGCTCGCGAAGGAATTCGGAGCAGAGGTCACTGGTGTCTGCAGCACTGCGAACGTGGACACTGCTCGATCGCTCGGGGCCGACCATGTCATCGACTACACGCAGGAGGACTTCACGAAGGGCGGCGAGCGCCACGACCTGATGCTCGACATCGCGGGGAGCCGGTCGTTCCGACAGTTCAGACGCGCGTTGACGCCGGAAGGGATCGTTGTGCTGATCGGCGGCAAGATGACGTACCGCGGGCTCGGCCCTCTGCTTCACCTCGGCGGCACCATCTTGGCGTCGCGACGCCGGAGCCCGAAAGTGACGTTCTTCGTCGCGAAGATCAAGAGCGAAGACCTCGCGTTCCTCGGCGAGCTCCTCGACACCGGCAAGTTGAAATCCGTGATCGATCGACGTTACGAGCTGAGCGACGCCGCCAAAGCCCTCGCATATCTGGGGGAAGGACACGCACACGGCAAGGTCGTCATCACCGCTTGAGCTGACGATCGGTGCGTGAGGCACGTATCCCGCCTCGGCGGCGTCTCGTTATGGGGACGGAGCCGGGAGCCGCGATCGTGCTAGGAGCGTCAGGCTCGAGCGCGGAGGAGCAAGGGGAGCTCCTCAAGCCCGGCTCCTAGGACGCAAACTCAGTATTTCTGACAAGCCTGACTCGCGGCACCGCACGAGTACGTCAGCGTCAGAGTGAGGCGCACGCTTGACAAGGCCGCCGATTCCGGCGACGCTGCTCTGAACTAAGGGAGTGGCTTCCTGACGAAAGAATTAGCACCTGCGGAACGAGGTGGCAGGCCGCCAAGTCCTTGGACGGGCGCGGTGCTCGAACTGTTGCGCGACTGGCAGGGCAGGGCAACTGCGAGTTCGGAGGCACATTACGATCTGGCGACCCGTCTTTCGAAGTCCAACATTCGCTTTGGGGTTCCGGTGGTTGCGCTAACTACGGTCGTTGGAACGAGCGTTTTCGCGACGCTTTCCAGGACCCACGTCAACACCGGACTTCAGGTAGTAGTCGGAATGCTCAGCGTGCTTGCGGCCGTTCTTGCAAGTCTGCAGACGTTCCTCCGCTTCGGCGAGCGGGCGGAGAAGCACCGCACTGCCGCCGAGCACTGGGCGTCAATTCGTCGCGAGATCGATGAGAAGCTCGCACTGCATCCGACGTACCTTGCTTCTCGCGGAGACCCCCAGGATTATCTTGACGATCTGCGGCGACGAATGGATCAAGTTGCGCAGCAGTCGCCCGAGTTGGGCATGGCGGGTTGGTGGCGTCCTAGCCGCCGGTACGAACCTCCGCCGCCTCCTGCTGATCGCACGAGCGCTTCATAGTCGACCTCGGCCCCGTCGGCAGCAAGTAGTGCCGTCGCTGCCGCGCGATGGTCAAACCGACGCCGACCCGTCGACAAGCCGGACCGACTGCGCCCACTGCAGCGTCTTGAGCGGCGCGTCGGCGGCGGCTCCGTCCGCCATGAGCGCGATCGCCATCGCCATTGCCGGACGTCCCGCTACGAGGTCTCCGGGCTGGGGAGTCTCAATCTTTCCGACGGTCAGCCTCCACTTGCGGTTGGGATCGCCGATGGGATCTTGCTGGAAGTCGTCGCTCCGGTTCTTCATTGTCGTCGTCATCTCGGTGAAGGCAACATCACTGCCATTCTCCTGCTGCTGGACCACCCAGACGCAGATCTCCTTGAGGTCTGCCTCGGCCTCGAGCGGCCCCTGCGCTTCGACGAACCGAACGCCTTCCCTGTCGAGCAGCGTGAGCTCATCGTCGAAATTGCCTCCGGTCCCCATACCTCACCATCCAATCCGAGCCTGACAGCTCATCGCCCTTGCCAAACCGACGTCTTGGCCGACACATGTGGCCGAGACGACTTCCGCCGTGAAGTTCCAGGCGTAAGCCACCCTCGAACCAGGCTCCCACCCTGCGACAGCCATGTCAAGCATCGCGAACTCGAGTTCAGCGACCCGATCCGACGACAGATCGCCTCTCCTGTACTCCGCTCGCCGGGCAGTGAGCCGCCGGTCTTGCGCGATTCGCGCGAGGACCGGCGGCTCGTCACGGCGACTCAGGCGTGAGCCGAAACCAGCACTGGCGACGCCTAGCTGAGCTTACGGATCATCCGTACGCCGCCCCGGAAGCCTCTCCGCGCCGTGACCAGTCCGAGCGTGACGAGGCCGACGGCGATCACGGGGACAAACGAGCGCAACTCGGCCTGAAGTGCGTGGCGGGACTCCTCCAGCCGCCCTCGCTCGACAGCGATCTCTCGGCGGATCTCCTCGGGCCCGCGCTCAGCCACTTCCCCGCACCCCGTTTAGCGTCTGTCGCATCTCCTCGATCGCCTGCGACGGTTGCGGCGGCGAGGCGCGACGCGCGGAGCGGACTGCCAGCAGGCCGAGAATCGCTGCCACAAAAACGAGTGCGCCCGCGACGATCAGCAGCGACAACCAGAGCGGAAGCGTCTCGGCTAGCCCTGCAGCCGCCGCGGCAAAGCCGAAGCCGATCGCGTAGAAGACAACGGCCGCCGCTCCAGCCGCTAGACCGCCGGCGACACCAAGCGCCGACGCCTTTTGCTTCATCTCGACTTCTACCAACTCGAGATTCAGCTTTGCGAGCGACTGCGCTCGTCGCCTCACGGCGTTCATCTGTGCGAACACGCCAAGCATCGTCGGACCGTTCGGCGGATTCCCCTGACTTCCTTCGCGAGTTGCCGGATGACGGCGAATGTGCAGCTTGTTGTGTGGTAGGCCGCGGTCGGCCGTCGGCTTACCGACCGCACGCGACCCACGCGCGCGAAAACGGTGCTACGTAGTTTCGAGCAGCCGAGGGCGGGATCTCCCGGATGAATCTGGCGGCCGTGCAGGAGGAGACTCTTCCCGCTGGGGCTCTAAGCGATGCCCCTCTACAGAGTGAGGTACCACATGTTCACCTATGTCGGGCTCTTCAGGGTCGCGCCGAGCGCGCGGGAGCATCTCGAGAAGACCCCCGAGTATTTCGACGAGATCTACAAGATCGTCGAGCACGAGGGCGGCACTGTCGAGCGCTTCCTCGCAGTCATGGGCCCGTGGGAGTACTTCGGCATCTTCGAGTATCCCGATCTGGAGACCGCGTTCCGCGTCCTCGGCAAGATCGCGAAGCTCGAGGTGTTCGAGACCGAGACCTTCCCTGCGGAAGAGGTCAAGGTGTTCTGGAAGGCGTTCGTCTAGCGCCGACCTTCACGCAAGAGTACGACGGAGGCCGCCCTCGTGGCGGCTTCTGTCTTTTTACTTGGCTCAAGCGGTGATGACGACATTGCCGTGTGCGTGTCCTTCCCCGAGGTTAGGTCACGGAGCTCCTCGACGAGTTCGGCGGGAGACATCTGCCGGTGAAGCCACCACTCGACGCTGCCGATGGCTGGTTCCGTCATCACGATCTCCTTCCTGTCGAAGCGAGTAGCTCCGCGTAGTCGAGTTCGGCCTCGTCGACGAGCGACGGTACCAGCCTAATGGCGCGTCGTCTTTGGTCGCTTGACGAATATGCGCTCGTCGCAGACCATTTATCAGCTTTCGCGTGGGTAACTACGCCGGGACTCAGCGTCCCGGAACGGGTCTAAAGCCGGTTGAGGGCAAGGCCCTCGAACAGTTCTGGGCGATGGAGTCCGACGACGAGTTCCGACGTCGGCGCGTGCGAGAGGCACTTCGTGGGTTGGGTTCGTCTCGCCAACATGTCGCGGACTCCTCCGAACAACCGATGCCGCGGCTCGTGCAGCCAGAAGACCCAACGATCGACACCGTTGAGTTCTCGACGCGGGCCGAGCTCCGACAGATGGTTCGTGCCGAGACTGCGCTCGTGAGGCGAGTCCGGTCTTGGCTAGACCCTGAAGGGTCTCGACTTCGTGCTTGGTCAATCCCTGTCGATGGCGTGGTTCTGCGTGTTGACCTGTATGACACGAAAACAGATCTCCTCATCGAGGCTAAAGCAGCAGCGACGCGAAACTTCCTCCGGCAAGCGATTGGCCAACTCATCGACTATGGCCGGTACCTGTCGCCGCGTCCACGCCTGGCGGTGCTCGTGCCCGAAGAGCCGACCGCCGATCTCGCTGCTCTCCTGCGTGAGATCGATATCGCAATAATCTGGGCCGCCGGTGATCGGTTCACCGACTCCGTAGGTGGGTCGTTGGTTCAGCGTTAGGCCACACGCACGTTGTTGCCGCGTTTGGGGCGATCCCGGTACAGCACCGGGACAGCACCGTTTCGCAAATGCCGCACATTTCGCACGAACCGGATGGCTCAACGGTGCGGGTTCCGCTTGGCGCCTAGCCTGGATATACCCCCAGCGGGATTCGAACCCGCGCTACCGGCGTGAAAGGCCGGCGTCCTAGGCCACTAGACGATGGGGGCGGGTCAAACCAGAATAGTCTCAGGGTCGACGCCCACAACCCGACGAGCGCTACTGCCACCACGTGAAGCAGCTGTGAACCGCGTCGCGCGCGGATGCGGTGGGGCTGGGTCGGCGATCGCGCGGCGTGGCTGCGGCAGGAGATGCTCGACCGCCGCTTGCGCTATCGCGCGTGACAGGCCGAAAGCATGTTCCGGGTTCTTTTCGCCGACGATCCACGGGCTGGGTCGGTGACGGCACAGCGGCCTTGCTCAGCGCGCGGCAACAGTTGACGATCGAGAGGTAGCTGAGCTTGCGGGCGGCCACGTCTCGACCTTTGTCTAGGCATGGGGGGGCCGATCGGACTATGGACTAACGAACGGATTAGTGATATCTAGATACCTGGGCATACATCAAAGATCCTGCGGTTACATGTTGTTGGTTACATGTTGTTACAGGGCACGAGAAAGGGGAGTCTCGGTGCACAGCAATGAAGGACACTCTGCGGTCCTCCTCGACCAACACCCGATCTGGCTCGACGCGATCGAGCGGATGCTCGAGAAGATGACCATCACACCCGTTGGCAAGACAACGGATCCAGCTGAGGCGCTGGAGTTGATCGAGGAACACCGTCCCGACCTGTTCATTCTCGACGTCGACACGAACGGCTCCATTCCAGACGGTCTCGCATGCATGAAGGAGGCTTGCTCCACCCATCCGTCACTGAAGACGATTGTCATCTCAGCCTCCGAGGAGCCAGTGCGGATCGACGCGCTACTCGAAGCCGGAGCCGTGGCTTACGTCCTCAAGCGCGCCGAGCCTGGCGATCTCACATCTGCAATCCGGCAGGTGTTCACGCGTTCCCTCTACCTGTCCGGCGCGCGCCGGAGCAGGGCCGTTTCGTCGGCGGAGGCGGACACGGCTGGGCTGACCCCGCGCGAGCGGGAGATCCTCCGACTCGTCGCCGAAGGCGGGACGAACGGCGAGATTGCCAAGAACCTCTGGGTGACCGAGCAGACGGTGAAATTCCACCTCGCGAACATCTTCCGCAAGCTTGACGTCAGAAACAGGACGCAGGCAAGCCGCTGGGCACACGAAAACGGGCTTCTCGAGTCGAGTGCGCTCGAGGAGATCTACGATCTGAGCGCCACTAGCTAAGGACTGGATCCGACCGCACGTCTGACGACGAACGCGGTCGGCGTCGGTCGTCGCCTGTGATGGGTGCCAAGGACTCGCCGGCCGCGTCCTTGGCGGCGCCGGAGCCTGGGGTCCGGCGGAACCGTGTCTCGTACCAGTGTGCACCGCGACCGACCGGGTCCCACCCCTCGCTCTGCATCCTTTCGACCAGCGCCCGGTGCGCCTCGAGGGCGCGCCCCTCTGGCACGGGGGCGCCCCCACCCAGCCTCCGGAACAAGGACGATCCCAGCGGCTCCGGCTCCGCAGACCGAGCGCGCCCGCCCGTCGCGACGGCGAAGAAACCGGACTGCACATAGCCCCGCCACCAGACGATCGTGCACTCCTCGCCGGCCGCGGCGGGCGCGCCGGGACCGGCCTCTGACCGGATCCCCTCGCCGCAACGGACGCAAAAGTTGGCGTCGTCGGGCAGGCTTGTGCCACACCTCCGGCACTCGAGGCTTCCGTCACCCCCACCCGCATCGATGTCCTCGAGCCACGCGCCACGCCAGTGCGCACCCGGCCGTGTCATCCGAGACCCCCGAGCGCTCGTGCCGGTTCGGTCTCAACCGCCGCCCGGACGCCGTCCTCGAGGCGGCAGGCGGCCACATTGGGATGGAGACCGCGCCAAGCGGCGAGGAAGAGGTCGATCTGCGAACCCTCCTTCTTCGCTCCCGTGCCGTGCACTTCGACGCAGATCGTCGTCCGATTCTGGAGGGTGACCCGGCAGGTCGCGCGGCGGAGAAAGTCCGCAAGCTCGTCGCGGAGGAAAGGGTCGCTGATCCGGACGCTGATCGCCATTGTCGACACTCGGATCGTGCCGCGGTCGCCGGAGCCGGGCAAGTAGACGAAAGGACGGTTCAGCTGACAGCCTCGGCGATCACGTCGCGCCGGATCCTCGGTGGGAAGGAGCTTCACATCGGCAGCGCCTGCGACTCGCCCTGAAACCCGAAGGATGTGGGGGCATGCTCAGCGCGCCGATGCAACCTCGCCCTGCGTTTTAGAGCCGGTTACCTGGCTAGACGGTATCGACGAGGAGGGCGCCGACTTCGACGCGCTTCCCGTCGCCGTCGAGCGAGGCGTCCACCGCCTCGATGATGCGAACGACCTCGAGACCGATGTCCGCCGTCGATCGCGGCGGACGGCCCGTACGAATCGCAGCGCAGAAGTCAGCCATCTCGACGCTCAGGGGCTCGGCCGCGCCGATCTGCGGCGAGACGATGTCCCCTGTCCGGTACGTCAGCCGGTACTCCCCGAAGGACTCCGGGTCCCGCAACGCGACTCCGCTGTCGAAGACCCGCACCGGCTCCGTGCTCGTGTCGTCATAAACCACCATCTTCTCCGAGCCGACGATCGTGGTCCTGCGGAGCTTGCTCGGCGCGAGCCACGAGAGCTCGACGTGGGCGATCGTCCGGGATGGAAACTCGAGGTTGATGAACATGACATCCGGGATGTTCGGAATCACGCATCCGCGGCTCAGAGCAGTCACGTGGCAAGGCGTCTCGCCGAGCCAGTAGCGAAGAATCGAAAAGTCGTGTGGGCCGAGATCCCATGCGACGCTGACGTCGGCCTGGTGCAGCCCAAGGTTCACTCGGCTCGTCGAGACGAAGTAGATTTCTCCGAGCGCGCCGCTCGTGATGAGCTTGCGGATGGCGTCGACGGGCGGGCTGTAGAGGAACGTGTGGCCCGGCATCAGCACGAGCCCGCATTCGTTCGCCCGCTTGATCAGATCCGCGGCCTCCAAAGACGACCCGGCCAGCGGTTTCTCGACGAACACATGCTTGCCGGCTTCCAGCGCGCGTAAAGCGAGGTCGAAGTGCGTAGAAACCGGCGTGGCGATCGCCACGGCCTCAACCGTCGGATCGGCCAGAACAGTCTCGAGCGACCGCACGGCGGCAATCGCTGGATAACGCCGCGTGATCGCGTCGAGCTGCTCCTGCCGGCTGTCGCAGACATATGCGACCTCGGCCTCGGAGAGTTCGTGGAGATTCCGTACGAGGTTCGGCCCCCAGTAGCCAAGACCGACGACCGCGATCCGCACCGGCGCCGACGACGGCTGCCCGTTCCGCCGTGCGAGATCGTTGCGGCTCACGCTCACGTCGTTGCCTTCCGTCCGAACGCCTCGATCGGAGTCCGGCAGAGTAGGCGGAGGTCAAGCCCGAGCGACCAGCCGCGCGCATAGGCGACGTCCATGTCGAGCGCCTCCCGGAACGTCGCATGCGCCCGCGCCGTCACCTGCCAGAGGCCGGTGATCCCGGCCGGCACGAGGAATCGGTCGAAGTGGTGCGGCAGGAAGTGCTCGGTTTCGTAGCCGATGCACGGCCGAGGCCCGACGAGCGACATGTCACCGCGAAGCACGTTGATCAACTGCGGCAGCTCGTCGAGGCTCGTCCGGCGCAGGAAGCCGCCGAACGGAGTGATTGCATCCCCGCCCGCCTTGTAAAGCCCGTTCGAGGTGGGCGCGACACGCGGATCCATTATTCGCCGGATGTAGTCGCGGTGCGCGGACGTATCCGCGTCAACCCGCATCGTGCGGAACTTGAGCGCCGTGAACTCCCGCTGATCCTGCCCGAGGCGCGTCTGCCGGAAGAACACCGGCCCCGGCGAGTCACGCTTGATACGCCAGGCGAAATAGGCGAACAGCGGCGCCGTGACGATCAGCCCGATAGCCGCACCCACGATGTCGACCGCCCGCTTGATGAGGAATGACGAACGTGTGAGCCGCGGCGGCGGCAGTTCAATCAGCGGCAGGCCTTCGAGGGTGTCGATCTGGACGCTCGGACTCACGAGCTCGAAGAGGCGCGGAACGGTGTCGATCTGGACCTCGATGTCGTTGAGCGAGCGGACGATCTCGAGGGTCTCCTCCGGAGTGTCGTTGGAGAAAGCGACAATCACACGCTCTACGTCGAGCTGCCGCACCAGCTGCGGCAGTATCTCCGGCGGTCCGAGCAACGCGACGGAGTCGAGCCCGTCTTGGCGGGGCAGGGGGCGAGAGTCGACGAACCCGACGAGGTTGATCCCGTATTCGGGATGGCGAAGTAGTTTGCGGGCCACCTGCTGCCCGACGTCCCCTGCGCCGACGATGATCGTGTTCTGGATGTAGCTGATGCTTCTTCGGGATGCCGTCCGCGCGCAGAACCGACCGATGGTGACGAGTGCGACGGCAAGCGCCCAAAAGGCGATCATCTTGGAGGGATCCGGATCGGCGAGACCCGTGATCCAGGCCAAGGCGAAGAACAGCCAGATCCCCACCGTAACCAGGTTCAGCACGCCGCCGAAGTCGTCCGTTGTTGCGTGGTGCGTGCGCTCTTCGTCCTGGTCGTAGAGACCGTAGAGCTTCGCGATCACGATCCAGCCGGGAAGCGTGGCCAGCAACAGGAGGTACTCGACGACGCCCGGAGCAGCATCTCCCGAGCCGCTTCCGGCCCCGAACACCAGCTCGACGAGGAGGAAGGCGGTCACGAGGCAGATCAGATCCGCGAGCAGAAGCATTCTCCGAACGAGCCATCCTCGGCGTCGGGGATGAGCGAAGCGCCGCCGATGCTCCAGGATCTCGAGTGTGCGCCGGTTCGTGGCGGACGGAAGTTCGACGAGTACCCCGCCGGCCGCGTGCGCAGCTCCGTTCAGGGCGAGCGGACTCTGTTCTGCGATCTCCGTCATCTCTCCTTGCTTGTCGAGGAACGCATCGGGGCCTCGCGTTAGGAACAGACTGAAACGTGGGGCCTCGGATTTGTAGGCCAGACTGGAAATCCCGTGCACCCGGGCGGGTTACTAGCCTTTCCGCGAGCTTGCAACGGCCCGACGACCGGAAGCGGCCTGTCAACGTGGCCGCGAGGGGCGCGCTCCGGGGCCGCCGCGAGCTACTAGGCGCTCGTCTTTACCCTGCGCGAACCCGACGGTTGCACCGCCACGGCTAACGCGCGGGCGTGGCCGGCACGGACCTGCCTTCCGCCCTTCGAAACGACGAGATGGGTCACGCAGCCAGTGAGGATGCCCAGCCGCTCGGCTGCGCGCGCGAGAGCTCCGAAGTGCTTTGCCGCATAGCGCAGGCGGCTGGCCGCGAGAACCGGCAGCAGCCTCGCCCGGGGCGCCGACCTGCCCCCCTCGTGGACGCACACGGCGCTTGGCTCGTACCACACCTCGTAGCCGGCGTCCCACAGGCGGCGACAAAGATCGAGATCCTCGCAGTAGAGGAAGAACCCTTCGTCCATCCCGTCCACCCGCTCGAGGGCCGACCGCCGGATGACAATGCATGCACCGGAGACCCATTCCGCGAATCCAGGCCGGTCGTATACCCGCCTATCGCGTATGACCTCGTCGGCCCATGGCGCGTTCGGAGCGAGGCGCTGCAAGAAGAAAGCCTGGGCAAATCGTGATCGGATTCGGGGGAAGCGCCGGAGCGAGTAGTCGAGCGAGCCGTCCTTACCGCGAATCCTCGGCGCAACGGCACCTGCCCCGGGATGCGCCTCGAACGACGCAAGCATCCGGCCGAGGTCTTCGGGCATCAGGCGCGCGTCCGGGTTCAGCAGGAGCACGAACTCTCCGCTTCCCGTGCGCCAGCCCTTGTTGCATCCGAAGGAAAACCCCCTGTTGTCCATAAGGGGGATCCGATGGATATCGAGATCAGCGACCGCGTCGAGGCTCCCATCGGACGAGTTGTTGTCGACGACGATGACGCGAAGGCCGTCCACGGACGCCAGCGGCTCGACACACGAGCGCAGAACCGCCCGACTGTTAAACGAGACCACGACGACGTCGACCTGCTTCATGAACCGAGCGTACCGTCCTCGCAGACGTCTATTCAGCGGTCGTGCGCCGACTCTGCGAACACCCGGCACGGGCGCCTGCCTGATGGACTAGGTGTTTAACGCGCCCGTTAGTGAGAGATCTCAGCCAGGAGGGGACTGGGTGAGAGGACCCCCGTTCGGGGGATCATGCCGCAACCGCCGACCACCCGATCCAATACCATCGCCCAGCCCAGACACACCGAAAGGATAGACACCATGCGCGGCCCCGCCGTCGTCCGCACACGGTTCGCGAGCGGCAACACCGAGCCCTCGCCGACAAGAGCTGTCACGACCCACCCTCGTCGATTCACCCGGACCAAACGAACGACTGGATTCGTCCTGCTCCCGACCCTCGTCGGGATCCTCCTGTTCGTCGCATCGACGGGCAACGCACCCGCGCAGGGCCTGCGTCCGGTCCACGCGGTTCGCCACAAGCCAGATGTGGTGCCGCCGACGAAGCCGACGCACCTTGCGGAGCCCAGCGCAACGACGACGTCTGTGAGTCTCACCTGGACCGCAGCGACCGACAATCTGGGCGTCGCCGGCTACACGGTTTACCTCAGCGGAAAGAAAGTCGCCACCACGACCTCCACCCGCTACACGGTGCCCAAGCTCGAGTGCGGCATGAGCTATACGCTCGCGATCGACGCTTACGACGCGGCGCGCAATCACTCCGCGCGGGCAAGCGCAACGATGTCGACATCCCGGTGTTGGGTCCCGCCTTTGGCAAAGCTCACCAGCGGCCCCTTGGTTGGCACCGTGAAGAACCCTGGTGGGCAGGCAACGCTCACCAGCGGCACCTTGGTTGGCACCGTGAAGAAACCTGGGGGGCATCCCCGGCCCAAACCGGTTCCGGATACGACGGCGCCGTCGGCTCCAGGGGGGTTGGTGAAGACTGGTTCGACGCTCACCTCGGTGTCGGTGGGGTGGACCGCGTCGACTGACGACGTGGGGGTTGCGGGGTACACGGTGTTCGTGAACGGCGCGCCGGCCGCGACCACCCCGGCGACCAGTTACACGCTGGGCGGGTTGTTGTGTGGGGTGTTGTACGTGGTGGCGGTGGATGCTTACGACGCGGCCGGCAACCATTCCCCGAGTAGCAGCATTTCGGTGCCGGCGGCGGCGTGCCCCGATACCACGCCGCCTACCGTGTCGATTACTGGGCCGGCAGCCGGCGCGACGGTCAGCGGAACCGTTTCGGTGGTGGCGAGTGCGAGCGACGATGTGGCCGTCGGGAGCGTCGAGTTCTGGATTGACGGCGTCAACCGGACGACGGACGCGACGGCTCCCTATAGCTACACCTGGGACACGACCGTCGAGGGCAACGGCTCGCACACGATCCTCGTCAAGGCCTTCGACAGCAGCGGAAACAGCGCGGGCGCGTCGATCACGGTTACGGCCTCGAACAACGGGACGTGCGTCACCAGTTCGACCGCATGGCAAAACCAGTCGCTTGCTGCTCAGACCGGTAGCTTCACCGTGGGCTTCGACTCCACGCCGAACGGCAGCAACATCGACGCAGTTACAGGCCTGTCGAAGGGTGCGGCGACCGGATACGAGAGCCTCGCCGCGATCGTCCGGTTCAACAGCGCGGGCTTCATCGACGCCCGCAACGGTGCCGACTATGCCAGCGCCAGCCCGATTCCATACACGGTCGGCACGTCCTACCACTTCAGGCTGGTCGTCAACCTCGGGACGCACACCTACAGCACTTACGTCACGCCCAAGGGATCAGCCGAGACGATCGTCGGCCTCAACTACGCCTTTCGTTCTGAGCAGGCGAGCGTGACGAGCCTCACCAACTGGGCGTTGAAGGACGAGAGCGGGACGGCCGGGGTTTGCCGGCTGGTCCTGTCGAGCGCTTCCGACGGCACGCCGCCCACCCAGCCCACCGGGTTGGTGAACACTGGTTCGACGCTCACCTCGGTGTCGGTGGGGTGGGCCGCGTCGACCGACAATGTGGGCGTTGCGGGGTACGCGGTGTTCGTGAACGGCGCGCCCGTCGCGACCACGGCGGCGACCAGTTACACGGTGGGCGGGTTGTTGTGTGGGACGTCGTACACGGTGGCGCTAGACGCCTACGACGCCGCCGGCAACCACTCGTCCCCGGGCACCATCACCGTTTCCACCGCGCCGTGCGTAGACACGCAGGCGCCGACGCAGCCGACGGCGTTGGCGAAGACCGGATCGACGCTCACCTCGGTGTCGGTGGGGTGGGCTGCGTCGACTGACGACGTAGGGGTTGCGGGGTACTCGGTGTTCGTGAACGGCACCCAGGTGGGTACCACCACGGCGACGAGCTACACCTTCGGCGGCCTGACCTGTGCCACCACCTACACGCTCGGCGTCGACGCGTACGACGCGGCCGGAAAATACTCCGCCCCGGCCACTCTCAGCGCCGCCACCGCCGCCTGCTCCAGCGGCAGTAGCATCCCGTCCACCGCAAACGTGTTCGTGTCGCCGACCGGGTCCGACAGCGGCGCGAAGTGCGTGCGCTCCACGGCTGCGATGGCATTTCCATCGGATGCGACCAGCGTTTGCAAGTCGTTCGACAAGGCAGTCACGATCGCGTCGGCCGGCGACACCATCCTGGCCGCCGGCGGTTCATACGGGGGACAACAGATCAACCAGCACCCGAAGGCGTCCGCCGTCTCGCTGTACGTCGTCGCCGGGCAGACCGCCACCATCTCCGGCAGTCTGAGCGTCGCTACGGATCACCTCGATCTCTACGGCCCGTTTGCAATCAGCGGCACGGTCGGGATCGCGAACTCGGACCAGACATCGTTCCTGGCGCACGACGACAGCATCAGCAACTTCTCGGCTGCGAACGGGTACATCAAGGCGTCGCACGTTTTGCTGAAGAACGGGACGATCGGTCCCTACCATGCCTGCCTCACTGGTGGCGAGGACGGGCTCTTGGTCAGCGCGCTATATCCCTCGTGGACGCCGAGCTCATACGTGACCCTCGACAACGTTACGATCCACGACATCGACCGTTGGATCAACCCGAGCGTAGGGGCGGCGTCCGGCACATGCTCTCAGCACACGGACGGGATTCAGACGTTCGGAGCAGACCACCTGACGATCAGGAACTCACACATCTACAGGACGGCCACCAGCTTGATCATGTCAAAGCCCGAGTCCGGGGGAGAGATCGAAGACAACGTAACGATCGAGAACTCCATGTTCGGCTCGACACTCGAAGGCGGCAACGGAGTGCTGATCGGCGCCAGCGGCGCCCCGTGCTACGGCACGAACACGTTCCTGATCCAGAACAACACGATCACGGGTCAAGGCTTGCGACTCGGCTGCTCAGGACCACGGGCTATCGTGCGCTCGAACATTCTGCCGAGTGACCTGTGCTCCGGCATCGACCGGAATGGCACTTACTCCTACAACGTCTTCGCGGTCGGAACAACCGACACGGCGTGCATCGGCTCCTCACACGCAAAGGTCTGCAACCCGGTCTACGCCGATCCGAACCGCGCGGCGACCGGGGACTACTCACGCAGCGGACTCGATACGTGCGCTAAGGACGCAGGAGACCCGGCGAACTTTCCCGCGACCGACATCTTCGGCCAACTGAGAGGTGTCGGGACGGCACCTGACGCGGCCGCGGACGAACGCTAACGCTCCTGGACGCTCGTATATCCGCCGCTCCACGGTCGCCGGTCTGAGAACTCTGCTCGTCGTCGAGAACCTGCCGGTGCCTGCCGACCGGCGCGTCTGGCAGGAAGCCCTGGCTCTCACACGCGCCGGAATGCACGCGACCGTTGTCTGTCCGCAGGGGATCGAGCGCGACCTCGAGCCGTACGAGCTGCGCGAGGGAGTCGAGATCCACCGCTATCCGCTCCGCCCCGCGAAGGGTGCGGTCGGGTATGCAGCGGAGTACACGACTGCGTTCGTGCGTGTCGCACGACTCGTCGGCCGGCTCGCGAGAGTGTCGCGGTTTGATGTCGTGCACGTTGCGAACCCTCCGGACGTCCTGCTTGCGGCCGTCTGGCCCTTGCGACTTCAAGGGGCCGCGCTCGTACTCGACCACCACGATCTCGCCCCCGAGCTGTACCGGTCGCGCTTTGGGCGGGGGCGCGACCCGGTCTACCTCGGCCTCCGTGCGCTCGAGCGGCTCAACTTCGCACTGGCGGACGTCGTGATCGCGACGAACGAATCGTATCGCCGGCTCGCGATCAGCCGCGGCGGCAAGGACCCCAACGACGTGATCGTCGTCCGCAACGCACCGGATCTCGCACGGCTGAGACGCGTTGCCCGCGACCCTCGGCACGCACGCGGCAAGCGGCACCTGCTCGCGTACCTCGGTGCAATGGCGCCCCAGGACGGTGTCGACGAGGCGCTCCGCGCGCTTGCCCTGTTGCGGGAGAAGCGCGACGACTGGCATGCAATCTTTATGGGGGACGGGCCCTCTCTCATCGACGTCTCTCGGCTCTCGGACGAGCTCGGGCTCACGGACGTTGTCGAATTCACCGGATGGGCCGACGAGGACGTCTTCATACCGGTTCTCTCCAGTGCCGATATCTGCCTCTCACCCGAGCCCTCGAGCCCTCTCAACGACGTCTCGACGATGATCAAGGTCGCCGAGTACATGGCGTTCGGCGTCCCGGTGGTCTGCTACGACCTGCGCGAGTCGCGCGCGACTGCAGCCGATGCGGCCTTGTACGCGCGGCCGAACGACCCGCGGAGCTACGCCGCCGCGATTGACACGCTGCTAGACGACGCCGCGCTGCGCGCGCGGCTCGGCCAGATAGGCGAGCGGCGCGTTCGGGAGCGTCTGTCGTGGGAAAGCTCGGAGCGCGAACTGCTCCGCGCCTACGAGCGTGCCCTTGCTCGGCGAGCGGGCTGAGCGAGCTTTCTAGCTTTCGGATAGGTTCGCCGCTCGTTGGCCACTGGGCTCTGCAGAGATGGCGACCGTCGGCGTAACTCCACCCATAGAGCTGCTCTCTCGGCCGCGCCTGTTCGAGGCGCTGGCGAGCGCGCTGGACGTTCGGTTCGAGGCCCGCGATACCGGGGAGTTGCGCGGCCTCGATGCTCTGATTACGTTCGAAGATCCGTCGCCGACCGAAGTCTCGACGATCCCGACGCTCGCGCTGGAGTCCGCAAGGCTTGCAGCCGGCCGGACGAGCGTGTCGTTCGCGGCGACCGGTGCTCCCCACCGCGCATTCGACGGCCGGAAGTTCGTCGAGGAGCACGAGATCGTGGGCGGGTTGACAGCGAGGCCGGGCGAGCAGGTCATCTGTCAGTCGGCGAAGCCCCTCTGGGTGTCGGCGGACGGTGCGGGATCGCTCTCCTTTCGCGCGGCCTGCCCGCCAGTAGAGATCGACGCCGGGGAGAGTCTCCGCGATCACCTCCGAGCGACACGCTTCATCTCGCATCTGCCACTCGTTCACTTCCTTGGCGAACTGACCCGCGACGACGGGTTTCGGGTACCGAGGCTTCGCGCCGCGTTCCTCTTCGACGATCCGAACCTGCACTGGCGTTCGTACGGATTCGTCGACTATCGAGCCATCGCCTCGTCGGCGGAGGAAGCTGGCTATCACGTTGCCTTCGCGACCATTCCACTGGACGCCTGGCTCGTCTCGCGACAGGCGGCAAGAGTCTTTCGCCGTCACCCGCAGCGCCTCTCGCTGCTGCTTCACGGGAACAACCACTTCCACGAGGAACTCGCTCAACCCTCGTCAGTGCAGGAGGGACGCGGGCTAGCGGCGCAGGCCCTCCGTCGGATCGCGCTGCTCGAGCGGCGCGCTGGTCTCGCCGTCGCACGCGTTATGGCGCCCCCGCACGGTGCGTGCTCCGAACCGATGATGACGGCGCTTCACGAGACCGGATTCGAAGCAATCTGCATCGGCCGGAGCCGCCCCTGGCTGGGCCAAACGAAGAAGCACCTGCTCGAGGAATACGACGTTGTGGAGTTCGTGGGCGGCCTGCCGGCGATCCTGAGGAGGCCTCTCTCGCATCCGTGGGAGGAGCTTTGCTTCAACGCCTTACTCGGGCAACCGCTTATCCTCTACGGGCATCACGACGCTCTCGCGGCGGGGGACGCGGTCTTGACGCGTGCGGCGGCGTTCATCAACAGCTTCGGGAGCGTCAGGTGGCTTCCGTTGGACGCGATCGCGCGGACAAATGCGTCGGTGCGGCGCGAAGGCACGACGGCGGTCGTCCGGCCGAACGGCCGCATCGTCGAGTTCGAGCTCGACGACTGGGTCGAGGACGTCCGGGTCCTTCTCCCGCCGCAGCCCGGATGGAAGCCCCGCCGGATTCGGTTTCAGGGGCCTGACCGTCCTTTGGAGGAGCTCGAGCCCGCAGCACACTGGCAGGCCCGCGGTGTGCCGAAAGTCTCGATCGAACTTGTTTTCGACGCCGTTGAGGGTGGGGCCCGCGAGCCGTCCCGGCGCATGACGGCGGTCGCGGCCGCACGGCGCCTTGCAACCGAGACACGGGACCGGGCGGCGCCGCTGGTCAGGCGGCACTCAGAAGATCGCCTCCGGAACCTCGTGGTACCGTCCAAACAGTCGCGCCCGCCAGCCTGACATCCGGGATGACGAGCGGACTCGGCCCCATCTACGGTGAGCGCGAGAATGACCTCTCTCTCCTATGCGATCGTTACACCTGCGCGCAACGAGGCCGACAATCTCCGGCGGCTGACGGAATCCGTCGAGAGTCAGACGACGCTCCCGATGCGATGGGTCATCGTCGACGACGGCTCGACCGACGAGACGGCCGACGTTGCACGGGCCTTGGCGGCGCGCGTGCGGTGGGCGACCGCCATGACTTCGCCGACTGCCGCGCGCGGAGACGCGCTGACGCGCGGACGTTCGGGGGGACGCGACGTCGTTGCGTTCGAGACTGGCGTCGCGTCGCTGAACGCGACACCGGACGTGATCGTCAAGCTCGACGCGGACATCTCTCTCGCTCCCGACTACTTCCAGCAGCTACTCGAACGGTTCGACGGCGATCCTGAGCTCGGAATCGCCGGAGGTATCTGCCAGGAGCGCGACGCGACGGGACAGTGGCGCGACGTTCACGTCGCGCGGGGACACGTCCGCGGTGCAGCGCGTGCATACCGATGGGCGTGCTTCGAGGCCGTCGTGCCGCTCGAGGAGCGGCTCGGATGGGACTCGGTCGACCTGGCCAAGGCGCGCGTGGCCGGCTGGCGAGTGCGCAGCTTCGAGGACCTCCCGTTCCGGCACCACCGCAAGATGGGCGCGCGGGACGGCTCGTGGGCGTCGTACTCCTCACAGGGTGATGTCGCTCACTTCCTCGGATACCGGCCGTCATACCTGCTCATTCGGACCGCCTTCCGAGCCGTCCACGATCCTGCAGCGGTGGCGCTGGTAGTGGGTTACACCAAGGCGTCGCTCGCCAGACGTCAGCGCGTCTCGGATCCGCGCGTCATCGACGAGGTGCGGAGGTCCCAGAACGTCCGAGGCTTGCGCAAGCGCTCGCGCGAGGTTCGCGGCTGTTACGACTAGACCGCGCGGGGCGGTGGCGGGTGGACGACGCGCATGAGCGCGCTCCCAAGCCCCAGGAGTATGAACATGACCAGAGTGACCTGGATGAACGCAAACGCATCA
Source organism: uncultured Actinomycetes bacterium (assembly GCA_963815965.1). Taxonomy (GTDB): domain Bacteria; phylum Actinomycetota; class Thermoleophilia; order Gaiellales; family Gaiellaceae; genus DASVFB01. Next base: position 158,398 of record CAWFIT010000001.1, read on the forward strand.
TAGGTGAGCATCCCGAAAGCGAATCCAGCAACTCCGGCTGTGAAACCCACCAGGAGCCAGCCCTCGGGGGAATCGTCATCCTTTGCCGCGCGGCCGAGTCGTCGGACGAATCTCAGGAACAACCAGGATATGGCCCCGGCGCCGATCAGTCCGGTCTCCAGGAGCGTCGCGAGCCACTGATTGTCGGTGATCGGCGCGTTCTGCGGAACGACCTCCTCGCGGCCCGTCACCCGTGTCCCGAAGCCTTCGCCGAGAATGGGGTCAGGGAAGAACTCCGTCCGCAGCGCGGGCATCAGCGTCGCGAGCCGGCCGGAGCCAACCTGCGTGTCCGCCTGCTGCGCCGCCAGACCTCCTGCCGGGAAAAAGGACTGGAGCATCGTCCCGAGACTGCCTGGCACGGCCACGTGAATCAGGACCACGGCGGGGATCACGGCCGGCCAGAGTCGGAGCACGTGGCGGGGTCGGAGCCACGCGAGGACGCCGATTTCCATGACCAGCATCGAAATACCCGTCCGAGACAACGTGCTGACGGCGCCTAGCACCAAGAGCGCGCATGCGATCAGCCACCTCTTTCCACGCGTTCGCACGAGGACCGCAGCCAGCGGCAGCAGCATGATGAACACCGCACTCATCGCGATCGGATGCTGCGCCGAGCCGAAGGCGCGGACGCCTCCACCTCGATTGTCGGTGGCCACCCCCTCAGCGATGAACGGGAGCGGACGCAGCACAGGAATGATCGACCCGATGTGGCTGAAGGCATTGAGGCCCGTCCTGGCCTCGAGCAGGGTCAGGAACCCCACGACCGAAGCGGAGGCGACAAGGATCGCCGACAGGAAGGCGACGTCCCGGGCCAGCCTGACCGTGCTGACAATGAGAAAAAACACGATCAGGAAGCTCAGGAAGAACAGCGCCCGCTTCGAGACGATCGGCGAGAGACTGCTCACACGGCCGGCGTTCATCACGAACGATCCCAGGATCGCGATGACGAACACCGCAATCGGGCCTTCGAAGCCGCTTCGCCGGAGCCGGACACGTGGATCGGCCAGCAGCGACGCGAACCATCCGGCTGCGATCAGAAAGACGAGCAGCCGGTAGGGCTCGAGTTCGATCGGCAGACTGGCAGGCAGCGTGTAGCGCCTGATCGGAATCGCGAAGATGACCACGATGACGCTGACGATCAGGGATCGCCAGGAGACGATCCTTAGCGACGATTGGGCGACGAGAGCCGCGAGCGCGATCATCAAGAGCAGCACGGCGCTCTTTCGCGACGGAGCCGTCAGTACCGTGAGTGTCAGGAGTGCAAGCGCCCCGGCTACGACGATCAGGGCGGAGAGCGAGCGGCGCTGGCCTCCAAGCGCGCCGACGATCACACCCGAGCCTCCGACTCGGCTCATTCTCATCGGTCAGGCTGCGACGCGGCGCGGCTTGTCAAGGTCGTCAGGGACGCGCGAGCCACTCGGCACCTGGATGCGCGGCCTGAGATTCTCGAGGATGAACGCGGCTCCGACCGTCATGATCATGACGCCGAAGAAGATCGCGATGGGGAGGGTCTTCTTTCGACCCTGGACGAGAAGGGCGGGCTGTGCGCTGGTGACGATCTGGACGTCCACCCGCTGCGAGTCCGGGATCCTGGCGCCGCGCTGCTGGGCTGCGATGTACTCCATGAAGGTGGAAGTGCCGATCTTCGCGAGTCGTTCGGCGATCCGGGGCGTCGGTCCGCTGCCGATGATGTCGACGAACGGAAGCACCGCGCCGCTGGACGACGAAGGATCGGTGGCGGCCACCGCCTGCACGGCGCCGACTTTTTTCGACCGACGCTTGATCACCTCTTGGACGGCGTCGCTGTTCGCGAGGCGCGCGTAGAACGACGCGAGTTGGTAGAAGCGGCTCGGATCCGCGAACGACGGGGTGCTCGGGGGAATCGGAGAGCCCGGATCCGTCCCGGGCAGAACCGCTCGCCCCCACGGGAACCCGGTCTGTGTGATGAGGAGCTCCGAGCGGCTCGTCCAGGTTTGCGTCTGCCGGTAGCTAAGGGGAGGCTTGCCGTTCGCCAGACCGATCTTCGCCATCGAGAGCACCGCGAGCACGATGGCCACGACTGCGCCGACGCCAACCAGAACGCGGAACCGCCGAATCACGCCGGAGTACAGGGTCAGGTCCACGTCAGTTCCGGGCCCGCGGCGTGTCGATCAGGACTTCGCGGGAGCGAAGCAGGATGACCGCCGCTTCGGTCCGGTTGACGACTCCGAGCTTCCTGTAGATCGAGCCGAGGTGGAACTTGACTGCGTGAACGGTGACCGAGAGGGCGCTGGCTATCTCCCGGTTCGTCTCGCCCAGCACCGCGCGCTCGAGAACCTCGAGCTCGCGTGCCGACAGGGAGCGGATCGACTGACCCGCGAAGTGCTCGATCTCCATCGAATCGATGCTAGTGGACGCCCGCTAAAACGCCACAGGCCGTCAGGGCAGCATTTGCCGACTGCCATTGCCAGCACTTCTAGCCATTCGGCTAGGGAGGGCTGCGCCGACTGGCTGGCAGCGCAGAGGCTCGACAGACGTTGTACTGGCTTGGAATGTCGGCGCGGTGCAGCGAATATGGTTCCGTGTCGAACGTGACTGAGTTCGGATGGTGACCCCGACGCGACCGAGCGGGCCCGGCAAGCGAACGAGTGAGGCCGCAGTCGAGGGATACCGGTTGTTCTGTCGGATCCGGGACAGGGCTTTCTGTGTGCTGACGAGGGGCGCGTTCGCCGCGTTCGGCTCGCGGTCTGTCCTCAAGCTTCCGCTTCGGCTGCAGGGCGAGGCCAGGATCGCAGTCGGCGACGACGTCTACGTAGGTGCCGGCTCGTGGCTCCAGGTGCTCGGCGATCCGACCGGGCCCGTCGCGATCTCGATCGGACGAGGAACGGCGATCTCGGGCTCGTGCGTCCTCTCAGCCGCGTCCTCCATCCGGATCGGCGACGCCGTCCTCATCGCGCGCAACGTCTACATCGCCGACCACTCTCACGCGTACGACGACGTCGGCGTCCCGGTCCTCGCGCAGGGGATCACGAGCGTTGCGCCCGTCGAGATCGAGGACGGAGCGTGGCTCGGACAGAACGTCGTCGTCGGCCCGGGAGTCCGGATCGGCGCCGGTGCCGTCGTCGGGGCGAACTCGGTGGTGCTCTCGGACGTCCCCGACTACTCTGTCGCCGTCGGAGCGCCTGCACGCGTCGTGCGGACGTTTGCACCCGACGAGACACCCTCTCGATGACCCGCGTCCTCTTCGTCGCGTACTACTACCCGCCGATCGGCGGAGCCGGTGCCCAGCGTCCCGCCAGGTTCGCGGCTCACCTGCCGGAGCACGGATGCGAGGCGAGCATCCTGACCGGCCAGGGTACCGCCGCTGGTCGCTGGACGCCGCACGATCAGAGCCTTGAAGCCGAAATGCCGCCCGAGCTCGCAGTTCATCGGATAGCCGGGGCAGAGCCGTCTGGTCAGGGACAGCCGTGGGCCCGAGTCGAACGCTGGTTGGGGATCGACTCGCCGTGGACTCGGTGGTGGGTTCATGGAGGTGTCGAGGCGGGCCGGGAGCCCGCGGCCGCTGCGGACGCGATCTACGTCTTCATGTCGCCGTGGGCTTCGGCTGATCTCGCGATGCGACTGGCCGGTGTCACGGGGACGCCCTGGATCGCGGACCTGGGCGACCCCTGGGCGCTCGACGAGATGGCGATCTACCCCACCGCTTTGCACAGGCGCGCCGATCTCAGGCGGATGGGCCGCGCGCTGCAGTCGGCGACCGCCGTGGTGGTGACGACGCACGAGGCGGCCGTGAGGATCCGCGAGACCTTTCCCGAGCTGGGTGCGAAACCCATCGTCACGATTCCGATGGGCTACGACGCCGCGGACTTCGTGGGTCCCGAGCCCGCGCGATCGGACGACGCGTTTCGGATCGTCCACACCGGATACCTCCACACCGAACACGGACACAGGCAGCGCCGCGCCGCGCCGCTCCGCCGGCTGATCGGAGGTCAGAACGGCAGCGTCGACATCCTCACCCGATCGCACTCTATTTGCTGGATGCGATCGACCGGCTTGATTCCGATCTTCGTTCACGTGTCGAGCTCCACCTGGCCGGCGTCCTTTCAAACCTCGATCGCGAGCGTGCGACGGCCAACATCCGGCTGCACGGCTACCTGCCCCATGCCGAGTCAGTCGCCCTCATCCGCTCGGCGGATCTCCTGTTCCTGCCTATGCAGAATCTGCCCGTGGGAACCCGCTCGACCATGATCCCGGGAAAGACCTACGAATACCTCGCGTCGGGTCGCCGAATCCTCGCTGCCGTTCCCGAGGGCGACGCGCTCGACATGCTGACCGCCGCGGGCACGGCCCGCACCTGTCGCCCCGACGACGCGCAGGGGATGGCGCGGATCCTTTCCGAAGAGATCCTTCGGCCTCGGAGCCCGGCCGTCGCACCCGGGGAACTCGTCGAGCGTTTCGAGTACAGGAACCTCGCGGGCCAGGTGGCCGATGTCATCGCTGCCGCCGCTGGATCCTCGCCCCGGACGTGACGCGCGCGCCGCGCGACGTCCCGCTCTAACCGACGGCCTCGTTACTCCTTCAGTCGGCGCCTGCGTCTTCGGCGGCGTCTCCCGTTTGGGCCTCGAGGGGTCGGAGCCAGGACTCGCGCCACCATGGATAGATCGCGCGGGGGCAGAACCAGCGATTGACGCTCCTGTAGCTCTTGCAGACGACGCCGTCCAGGATGTAGCAGTCCGAGGCGAGCTCGACCATCCTGCCGCTGCCCTCGTCGATGAAGCGCTCGACCTTCGCCTTCACCCGTGCCGTGTGGCCGCAGTAGGGCACCATCTCACGGTCGAACCAGAGCCCCCTGTTCTTGCCGGTGTCGCCCAGTGTCTCGCCGATCTCACGCTTCGTGCGGATCTGGACGAGCTCGCCCGGTGCGCAGACCTCGAGGGGCGGGAGCGACGAAGTTCTGGCCCTTCAGCTCTCCGGTCGGAACGGAGGGTTCGACCTGAGACCGAGCCGCCGACCGATCTCCTGGACGACGATGCCGACTGTCACGCGCGCGAACCGCCACAAGCCGACATTGCCGCCGGTGAGCTCGCGAGCGAACCTGTACCAGCCGACCGGCTCGCCGGCGCGAATCAGCTCCGTCGCCTGGCAGCGAAACGTCGGCGCCCCGGGGGTCGAGTCTGCGCCGTGGACGTTCCCCGCCGCGAGACGCTGAAGCCGCGCAAAGGCGTCGCCGGTGGTGAGATCATCGCCGGTGCCTTCCGGGGACGCGGGCGAAGCCAGGCCTCCTTCCAGTACAGGCGGCACTGCGCCTCGCAGCCGGCGTGCCCCGTGCCGTCGCAACGGAGATCGTCGAGGATCACCGTGTTGCGCAGCCGAAGTACACCCGAGTAGTTGACCGTGTCGCAGGCCCGCTCGACCTGGGCGTCCACCGTAAACGCCCTGCCGAAGAAGCCGAGCATCTCGGGCATGAACGGCACGCCCTCCAAACACCCGTGCTCGTCCAGCGTCGCGAGGATCTCCGCCGGAGATCGCAACTCGACCCTGTCGCCCGCCCTCACGTGAATGGCTTCATCGGTTGGGCGGGCGGACCGTCGGCTGAGAGGAGCGAGACACAGCCGCATCGTACTGCCGCCCGCGGGCACGATCCCCGGCCGCCCGGCCAGGAACGTCCCTGGTCGCCTGATCAGGTCCTGTTATCGGCCGAGGCCTCGGCTTCCCAGAGTGTGAGGACATCCGCCGGCGCAGGCAACAAAGGCGCCCTTTCCGAGTCGCTCAAGTCGCAAGGCGACATGACCAGGATACTCTGTACGAATGCGGCGCCACGTTGGTAGAGCCCTGCCGCCCACGGTCAACCGTGCGAGGTTGAAGTAAGCATGCAGCGACCATGGTCGCTGGCCGCGGTCATCCCGACGTATAACCGAGCGTCTGTGCTCGAACGCGCGATCGATAGCGTCCTGGCCCAGAATCGTCGCCCGAACGAGATCATCGTCGTCGATGACGGCTCGTCCGACAATACGCACGAGGTCGTTGCGAAATACGGACGCACCATCAGACTCATCAGGAAGGAAAACGGGGGCGTCAGTTCGGCTCGTAACGCTGGAGTGCGAGAGAGCACGTCGGACTTCATCGCCTTCCTCGACTCGGACGACTCCTGGTACCAAGACCACCTTGCTCGTATCGAGGATGCGATCGTGAGTACCCGAGGGAGCGCAGGGCTCTATTTCTCCGATCTCGAGCTGGCGCCTTCCAGGGGCGGAGGGTCGGCGTGGCATCTCTCGGGCTTCTCGATTGAGGGGAGCCATGAGCTTCGACAAGACGCGAGACCATGGGTGTTTCTCGACATCCAGCCAATGACGATCCAGGCGTCGGTCGTCCGCCGCGACGCATACATCGCGGCCGGCGGCTGCAACCCGAGTCTGCCTTGTCGCGAAGACACGCACCTATTCTTCAAACTCGGCCTCTCGACGTCCATCTGTGCGGTCGCTGGATGTGCAGGAGTGCTGGCCGGAGACAGCGCGGACTCGCTCACGACGACGTTCTCGCCTGCTCACGAAACGTACTGGCGTTGCACAGCTTGGCTCTACAGCGACGTTCTCGACGAGGCCGGCGACCGGTTGACGGTGGAGCAGCGGCGCGCCCTGGCCCGGCGGCTCGCTGACGCACATTGGATGCTTGCAATGAGTAGCGGCGCCAGTTCACCAGGCAATGCGCTGCATCATCTTCACGATGCGATACGGCACGATCCGTCGCTCGTGCCCCGACGAGTAGCGCGGCGACTCGCAAGGGCTGCGAGGCTGAAATAAGCGATCGGTGGACCCGCCAGTCTCAGGTCGCTACGCAACCGTGACACCGCCGAGCCGCTGCCAACACCAGGCGCAGCAAGCGCTGCGAACGTCGGGCGATGCGAACGGAGGCCTGTCGTTCTACTCGGGCCGTTGGAACAGCCGAGAAGCAGCCCGCTTGGCGGAGCGCCCCCCGAGCTGTGCTGCGAAAAGCCTCCAGGTAGCTGGAAGAAGCAGCGTACGAGGGTCAGCCCTCACGAGCTTGGCCAGCATCGTTGCCGTCGACCTCCAGGTAGCGTCCGAGTCCGCGCTGTTCGCAAGCCGCCGGACATTGTCCCGGCGAAACGTGTCTGCTGCGAGAGATTTGTAACGCTCGGTCCGCTTCCGCGTAAATGAAGTCTCTTCAAGAAATCGCATTCGATGGTTGTAGAGGATTCGCGGTTGATCCTCGAGGAGGTCGTACCCGACTCCCGTGTAGGAGCCCAACGCCGCGGTTGCTGCCTCGGCATGGGAGCGAGTCGCCGCCAGCGTACGCGAGAGGCAGGCGAAGTCCCAGTCGCAGGCGATGCGCATCCACAGCGGGACGTCTGCTAGCGGCTCGTCTTCGACTCTGAACCCGTCCGCATCGGCAATGGCGCGCGTGCGGTAGAGCGCCGACGGAAAGCACAGGTCCATGGAGCGCGCATGCTCCGCTCCAGATACTCGTCACCCGACTCGACGCTCACGGATCCCTCGACGGTCACGAGCGTTCGGGCATGTTCCCGGACACGGGACGATTCGTCGATCACATCAAACGCGGTGTGCGCCACCCCCACGCCCGGATACCGCTCGAGCACCTCGACGGTACAGCGCAGGTGATCGGGGTAGAGGAGATCGTCATCAGGCAGAAGCACGAGGAACTCTGTCTCCGCCAGTTCGATGACGCCGTTGAGGTTCGCGATCATCCCGATGTTCTCGTTTGAACGGACGTAGTCGATCCGCGAGTCGGCGAACGAAGCCACGGTCTCGGGCGTGGCGTCCTCTGACGCGTTGTCGCAGATGAGGAGCCGGAAGTCGCGATGTGACTGTGAGAGCACGCTCGCAATCGCCTGACGTAGCCAGCTCGCACGATTGAACGTCGGGATCCCGACGGTCACGGTGACGTCATGCGCCGTCATCCAAGGATGATCTGTTCGTGGTTCCGAAGAGTACCGCCAGTCGGCGAGAGCGCCTCGTGGGAGTACCAGCCGACCTTCTCGCCGGCCCGAATCGACTCCGCCCCATGGCAACGAAAGCTCGGCTCCTCGGGCGTCGAATCTGTGCTGCTCCCGTCCAGCGTCGCGAAGATTTCCGTTGGAAACCGAAACTCGACCTTGTCACCCGTCCTCATGAGGCCCGCAACGTCCGATCGGCTACCGCTGACACAACTCCTCAGCCTCCGCGCCCGGCGTCATCGGCATCCCGCAGAGCCTAGCCTGCCCGCAGCAACCCGCCAAACGGTCGATCGACAAGGACTTCCTAGCTAGCTGGCTAGGATTTGGCTCAGGGTCGCCTCTGCATGAGATCCGCGCCCAACTCGATCGACTGTGATTGGCTCAGCGCCGCCGGTCGACTTTTCCGGATGACTAGACCACGGGGCGATTGGCAAAGCGGAATCTCCTGACTAGATTTGAGTACGTGGAAAAGCTCGCCTTCTACTGCGTGTGCGATCGCGCGCATTTCATCGGCCTGGTCGCGCTAGTGAACTCCCTGCGCGTGCTAGGCCACGACGAGCGGGTCTACGTCCTGGATTGCGGCCTCGAGCCCTGGCAGCGCGCAGTGCTGGCACAGGATCGTGAAGTTGCCGTCATCAACGCCGAGAACTCAAGGCACCCAATGCTCTTGAAAGTGGTGCTACCGCTGGCTTGCCCGGCTCAAATCATGGTCGTCGTCGACGTGGACGTGATCTTCACCGGGCGGGTCGACACACTCGTCGACACTGCCGCGACTGCAGGTAAACCCATTTTCTTCCCTGATTGTTGGGCAGACAGGTTCCAACCGGCTTGGGAACGTCTCGGGTTCGGCCGGCCGATCCCACACCCATACGTCGCCTCAGGGCAGCTTGTGGTGCCCGCCGAATGCAGCCAGGATTTTCTGACCCTCTGGGCATTAGGACTTGAGCGACTCGCCACCGATCCGACCCTAGGCGGTTCGTCCCTTCCGATGGAGGAGAACCCATTCTTTTTCCCAGACATGGATGTCCTGAACGCACTGATCGGTCCAGCAATCCCGCTCGACAGCTTCATCCTCGCTGACACCGCGAGCGCGGCCTACCCGCCGTTCGATGGAGTGCGCATTCTTGACTCGGAGCGCCTACTGGTGGAGTCGGCCGACGGGTCACGACCGATTCTCCTTCACCACTTCATGCATAAGCCGTGGAACCATCTCATCGCGCCGAATCCCTACTCACGCCTGATGACCCGACTTCTGGGCGGCGACGACATCGCGCTGCGTACCGCACCCGGGCGAATCCCACATTCGCTTCGGCTGGGTATCCGCGGAGCGGTTGCTCGCCGCTACGTCGTATCCCGCCTCTGGGTGCGCACGATGCGCGCGGACCTCGACATCAGAGCGAGGCTTGCGCATGTGCACATGATCGGACGCCGTTCATCGGCCCAGCGCGCGTGAGAGTTGGTTGTTGGTTGATCCGGCGGATGCTTCCAGGCTCTGGTGTCGCGGGGTTCGTGCTGTAGTGGTGGCACCAGTTCTCAACGGCAAGTTGGTTCGCGATCTTTCCCACTTCACTTGCTGTCCATCGGTCTCGACCAGCGCCCGTGCTGGGATAGATCGTCACACGGTGTCCGAGCTGTAGCCTCCGAACGAAGAGCGCGAGACCGCCAGCGGTCCCGCCCGGGCACCGGAAGCGGCTTGGAACAGGCGGGGGCTTGCAATGCTGCTGCAGCCCGAACCAGCGAGGATTGTTCTGCAGCCGCCCCAAAAGTTGGAGTCCGCGACCCGAGGACGAGATGAGCGACCTCGAAGCCGAAGCCTCACCCGAAGCCTCACACGGATCCGACGTATTCGGCCTGCCTCGCTCGGAGGTTCGCCGCCGCTCCCTCGCCGGCGTCTTCTACCTGACCGCGTCGAGCTTCGCGAACCTGCTGATCGGGTTCTTCGCCAGTCTTGTGCTGGCACGTATGTTGACGCCGAGCGACTTCGGCGTCGTCGCGATCGGGTCGACAGCGACTTTGATCGGCGGTGCCTTGGCCGACGGCGGACTCGGTGCCGGAATGATTCGACGTCCGCAGCCTCCAACGCGGTCGGAACTGCGTACGCTCAACGGAATCCAGCTTGCGCTGGCACTCGCGTTCTGCCTTCCTGCGGCGGTCATCGCACTCGGCTTCGGTCGCACGGGAGCTGTAACAGCGATCATGATCGTCTCGATTCCGATCACGATGCTCCAGACGCCTGGCCGCATCATGCTCTACAGAGACATGAGGTACGACCGCCAGCTGGCGATCGACTTCAGCGCTCAAACGAGCTTCCAGATCTTCTCGCGTGGTCACTGTTGTCCTTGGAGCCGGTGTTTGGGGGCTTGCCACCGGATCGATAGTCAAGGCCGTCGTGGGGACGCTATTGACAGCTGCGCTCAGCATCGGCTTCAATGCGCCCTCGCTGCGCGGCTGGCGGGGGTACGGAGGGCTGGTTCGATTCGGGTTGAGCTACCAGGCGAGCTGGTTTACGTGGGTCGCGCGTGAGCAATGCTCTCAATATCGTCATTGCTGTTGTGGCGGGCGTAGCCTCACTCGGAATCTGGACATTCACCAACCGAATCTTTCAGCTGCCGTCGATTGCGTTCAGCTCGCTGTTCACCGTGGGCTTTCCCGCGATGTCGAATCTGCTGGCTCGGGGCGAAGATCTTGCGCCGGTCATTCTGCGCACGGTCCGCCGAGCTGCGATTGTCGCGATCTTCATCTTTCCGGCATTCGCCGCGGCCAGCCCCCAGCTCATCCCGGTCGTATTCGGGGAGCAGTGGCGGGACGCGGCCGACATCATGCCGTTCATCTGCCTCTCGACGCTCATCCTAGGCTCGATCGCCGTCGCCTCGACAAGCTACCTCAGCGCTGTCGGCCGACCGGGCATCGTCGCCTGGGCATCGGCTTCCCTTGGGGTGGTCTGGATTGGGATAACGGCGCCGCTCCTGCCCGTCATCGGAGTGACCGCGATCGGCGTCGGGAATCTTGCCGGTGCTTTGGTGGAAGCGTTGATTCTCAGCCTCGCGACACGGCGGGCGACCAAGGTCGCTCCCTACCGACCGCTTCTGCGCCCGCTTGCCGTGGCGCTCGTCGCGGGCAGCGGCGGGCTGGTTGCTCTGCACGAGCGGTCCGAGCGGGCTCTGGATCGCGCTCGCGGCGGGCGCGCTCACGCTTGCGCTCAGCTTCGTCGGGCCTCTGGCTGGTGTGCCGCGAGGATCTGAAGGACACGATTCGTCTCGCCGCTGGCACGATTCGCAGCGCAGTTCCTCGACTGCGCAGAACATCCGCCGAGGGTCGCCTGAGCCTCTCGCCGTCGCACCTCGAGGTTGGCGACATACTGGACACGGCAGGCGCCGTGGAAGCCGGCGACCGAAATGCGGCGACGACTCACTGGCCAGCGGCGCGGAAGGCGACGAGTTGCATCACCCAGGTCGCTGGGCTTGGGCGGCGGTGGCGCTGTAGCTGCCGGTGCCCGCCACGACACGATCTTCGAGGATGTCTGCGTCAGGTGTGGTGATGATGCGGGTCGTGTAGCCGCTTCCGGCGCCCGTGAAGGCACCCGTCGTCGTGCCGGCGCCGACGATCAGATCCGTCGGCGCCGTCGTCGTGGCGGCGCCGCTGTCGGGCTGGGCGTTGTTGCCGCCGCCCGAGGAGGTGACGTCGAGCGGGTTGGCCTGGTCGAGGCCCGAGTACTCCGCGACGCGTACGTCGACGTACGGGCGTGGCAGCGTTGAAGCCGACCGTGACCGTGTTGGCGCCGGCGGCGATGTTCTTGGCGTAGTAGATCGCCTGGCTGATCACCGCCGCTCCGGGTCGTCGGCGCGGCGAGCTGGTAGGTGTTCCCGCGGCTGTCGGTGACCGAGGTGATGTTGGAGGTGGCGTTGTTCCAGCCGATCGCGACGACGTTCAGGTTGCCGGCGGTCTGGGCCTGGCCGAAGGCGGTCGCGACCGTCGTCTGGGACGTCTGGGGCGTCGAGCTGGCCACCTGGACGAAGGCCGGCGTCGCCGGGGCGGAGACGGCGCTGTAGGTCGCGGTGTAGCTGCTGGTCGGTGGCAGGCACGACGAGTGTGTGCTGCTGCGCTCCGCCGTCCGACCACGACGAGAACGCGTAGTTCGTCGTTCCCGAGCTCTGGTTGCGAGCCTCGATCGTGTGGTTGAAGCCGACGAGCGTGTCGTAGACGAACGGGGTCACCTTGGCGATGCCGTCGAGGTAGAGCGTGAGCCCGGGCGGGACGGTGGCGAATGTGAGGTTGACCTTCTGCGGCCAGATGATCACCGACGTGGTCGACGTCAGACCGTCCGAGTCCGTCACGGTCAGCGCCACCCGGTAACGGGTGTTGCCGCTGAAGTCGTGACCGGCCGTCGGAATCGTGAACGTCCCGCTCTTCACGCCGGTTTGCGGGATGCCCGGGTGCACGTGACCCTCGTGCAGGAAGTCGATGTTCCAGGTGTAGGCGCTCGCCGGCAGCGTGCCGTCTTCCTGGTCGGTTGCGGCTCCGCTGAACGAGATCACGTCGCCCGCCTTGAACGTGATTCCATCCTGTGGAGAGAGGATCGTCGGCGTCGGCGGATTGCCTGCCCTGATGACGATCGGCGTCGAGATGGTCGTGTTGGCGCCGTCCGAGACGGACAGCCGCGCCGTGTATTGCCCGGCTTGCGTGTAGGTGTGGCTCGGGTTCGCCGCGGTCGAGGTGCTGCCGTCGCCAAACGTCCACGAGTAGGTGAGCGGCTGCCCTTCGGGATCGGACGAGCCCGCGCTCGAGAAGTTCACCGTCAGCGGCGCCGCTCCTGATGTGGTGTTCGACGAGACCACTGCTATCGGAGCCTGGTTGCTCTGCAAGTACCGGATCCGCCGGATCTTGCTCACGCCGAACGTGCCGCTGATGTCGGAGTAGCCGAGATCGAGGTAGTAGAGCGCGCCGTCGGGGCCTTCGGTCAGGTAGACGATGTCGCCGTAGGGCCCGTCGACGGATCCGTCGAGCGGCTCGAAGTTGAAGACGCCTTTCACCTTGCCGTTCGAGTCGAAGGTCAGGAACTTGATCCAGTTCTGGGTGTAATCGGCGAAGAAGTAGGCGCCTTCGTACGAGCCCGGGAACTGGCTGCCGTGGTAGACGAACCCACCGGTGATGGCGGCGTCGCGCCCGTTGTGCGCATAGGAGTAGATCCCATTGGTGTACGGCGCAACGCAGTTCGACTCGCAGTTCGGCCAGCCGTAGTTGGCGCCGGCGGCGCCGAGGTCGACCTCCTCCGTGGCGGTCGAGTAGTCGTTGCCGCCGACGTCGCCGACGAAGAGCCTGCCGGTCGGGGCGTCGTAATAGGCCCGGTAGGGGTTGCGAAGCCCGAGCGCCCAGATCGAGTCGACGTGCGGGCCCGATCCGTCGTAGAACGGGTTGTCGGTCGGAATCGTCCCGTCTTTGTTGATCCGGTGGATCTTCCCACGCGGGCTGCTCAGCGACTGCGCGGCGCTGGCGTCGAAGTGCTCGCCGGTCGTGAAGTAGAGCTTGCCGTCGTTCCCGAAATTGATCGCGCCGCCGTGGTGCTCGGCGTTCGCATCCTGCGGGTCTTGATAGAGCACCTGCTCGCTGCCAGCCGATCGTCCCGGTAAGGGAAGCGTTGGCCGTGAAGCGCGAGAGGCGGTCGCGGTTCGGGCTGCCCAGCGTGTAGAAGACGTAGTAGTAGTGGTTGGTCGTGAAGTCGGGATCGAGGGCGATGTCGTAGATCCCCTGCTGCACGCCCGCGGAGCCGATGTTCGTCAGCTGAAGGAACGGAGTCGGATCCGGTTGGGTGTAAGGAGGCGGCAAGACCTTGATCGTCCCTGCCAGCTCGACGACGAGCATGCGACCGTCGGGGAGGAACTTGATCGCGGTCGGCAGCGTGAAACCGGTCGCCAGCACCTCGTTCTGGAAATGGCTCGCGTTCGCGACGTTGACGGTCACCGGAGACGACGTCGTCAGATTGCCGGCCGCGTCGCGCGCCCGCGCCGTAAGCGTATGCGCGCCGTTCGAGACGGCGCGCGTGTCCCAGGCGAGTCCGTAGGGCGAGTCCGGATCTTCGGGGCCGTTCGCCACGCCGTCCACGAAGAACTGCACTCCGGCCACCCCGACGTCGTCGCTCGCGTCTGCGACGACGTTCACGATGTCGCTGACCTGCGCGCCGGCTGAGGGCGAGCTGATCGAGACGGTGGGCGGTACCGGGTCCTGCACCTGGGGCAGCACCGGGGTCACCATGTCCGTCTGGATCTGGCTGCCGGAGAGGGCGACGTTGTAGATGCGGACCTCGTCGATCAGACCCTTGAAGTACTGGCCGTAGAGCGGATCGCCGCCGATCGCCAGCGGGCTGGCTGCGGTGGCGAGGTTGGCCGTCGCGGCGACGGTCGAGACCTGGGTGCCGTTCACATAGAGCCGGACCGTGGCCTTGTCGTAGGTGACGGCGAGGTGTGTCCAGGTGTTCGGCGCGAGTGCGGAGGTGCCGTAGGTGGTGCCGATCGTGCCTCCCCCGGCGGGCACACCGCCTTGAGTCGAGGTGGCCTCGAGGTAGTAGTTGTCGTCGCCCTTGTAGATGACGTCTCGCCAGGCGCTGTTGACGGCGGTCGGGTCGACCCAGGCCTCGAGCGTCATGGCTGTCGTGAGGCGGAGCGAGGCCGCGTCGGCAACGGTCACCAGGGAGCTCGCGCCGTTGAAGTCGAGCGCCGGGCCGTACCGGCCCGTTGACACCCGGGTCGTACCGGCCGCCGTTCCGGTGTTGCCGTTCCCCGACGCGTCCACGACGGTCGTACCGGACACCTCGTCGAACGCGAACGCCGCGACGGGGGTCGGCGCCGAGGCGCCGGGGGTGGCCGCAGTGGCGGTGTTCGAGTAGGGGCCGAGGTTCGGAACGGCGTCTGCGGCACGAACGCGGTAGCTGTAGCTGGTACCGGGCGCGACGCTCGTGTCGCTGTACGTCGTGCCTGTCCCGGTCGTCGTCGCGATCTGCGCGAAGCTCGAGCAACCGGCTCCCTGGCAGCGCTCGATCCAGTAGCCGGCCACGGCAACGTTGTCGGTCGCCGCACCCCAGCTCAGATCGATCCGCCCGCTGTTGATCGCCGACGCCGTCAACGTCCCCGGCGCCGACGGCGCCACCGTGTCAGCCGCGCCGGGCGTGACCGCCGTCGAGGTATTCGAGTACAAGCCGAGGTTCGGAACCGCGTCGGCCGCCCGCACGCGGTAGCTGTAGCTCGTGCTCGCAGCCGCGGTCGTATCGCTGTACGTGGTGCCGGTGCCGGGCGGCGCCGCAATCTGCGCGAAGCTCGAACAACCCGCGCCCGTACAACGCTCGATCCGATACCCGGCCACGGCAACGTTGTCGGTCGCCGCACCCCAGCTCAGATCGATCCGCCCGCTGTTGATCGCCGACGCCGTCAACGTCCCCGGCGCCGACGGCGCCACCGTGTCAGCCGCGCCGGGCGTGACCGCCGTCGAGGTATTCGAGTACAAGCCGAGGTTCGGAACCGCGTCGGCCGCCCGCACGCGGTAGCTGTAGCTCGTGCTCGCAGCCGCGGTCGTATCGCTGTACGTGGTGCCGGTGCCGGGCGGCGCCGCAATCTGCGCGAAGCTCGAACAACCGGCGCCCGTACAACGCTCGATCCGATACCCGGCCACGGCAACGTTGTCGGTCGCCGCACCCCAGCTCAGATCGATCCGCCCGCTGTTGATCGCCGACGCCGTCAACGTCCCCGGCGCCGACGGCGCCACCGTGTCAGGCACCGCGGCGACCGGTGTTGCCATGTCGGTCTGGATCTGCGCGGAGGTAAGGGCGACGTTGTAGACGCGGACGTCATCGATCATCCCTTGGAAGTACTGGCCGTAGATCGGGTCGCTGCCGATCGTAAGGGGGTTGGTCGAGGTGGTCAGATTCCCCGTCTTGGCAAGACTCGAGACCTGCGCACCATTGACGTAGAGGCGGATCGTCGCGCCGTCATAGGTCACTGCCAAGTGCGTCCAGGTACTTGCGGGCAGTCTGGCGGTGCCGAACACCTCGCCGGAGCTTCCGGCCATGATCCCGCCTCCTGCCGGCCGGTTGTTGGGGCTCGAGCTCGCGGAGAGGTAGTAGTTGTCGTCGCCCTTGTAGACGAGGTCACGCCAGCCGGTCTTGTTCCCGGATCTGCTGACCCAGGCCTCGAGCGTCATCGAGCCGGTCAAATGAAGGGAGGCCGCGTCGGCAATCGTCACCCGGGAGCTCGTGCCGTTGAAGCTGAGCGCCTTGCCGTACTTGCCCGTCGCCGCCCAGGTCGTGTTCGCCGTCGTCCCATTGTTGCCACTCCCGGACGCATCGACGATGCTCGAGCCGGTCCCCTCGTCAAACGCGAACGCCGCGACGAGCCCCGGCGTTGCCGAACCGCCCGTAGGCGGAAAGACGAAGCAGGCGACGAACGCGGCGACGGCGAGCATCCGCACTACTGCACGCGTTGCCCGAGCCGATCTCACCGTGATGGAGCCCTCCTCGAAACGTTTATCGTCCGCACATTGCTTCCCCGAGCAACCCTGGCAGCGAACCCGACGCGAGTCAAAGCCCGAGAGACATACCCCCCTTTCGACCAGTGCAGGAAACGGCGCTCGAGCGCTCCCAGCCTTCAGCGTGCTCGCCGGCCCACGCTCCAGGCACCGCCCCGCGGCGGGCCGCGTCTTGCTTATCGCGCGGTTAGCACCAGCACCCAGTCTCGGTCTCCGTCGCCGTTGTTGCCGGGAGTCGGGAACCGGACCTTTGCCGCTTTCGCGAACGGGGAGCCGGGCACCGGGCCGTACGTCCCTGTCGTCGGATCGAACCACTGCGCAATGACCGGTCGGGCCAGTCGGCCCGTGTCGACCGTGACAGTGCCGCCGGTCGGGAGATAGGACATGGCCAGCTTCCCATCGCGAGTGGCGGCCGTGGTCACGTAATCACTCGAGCCGACGTTGCCGCCCGAGGTGAACTTTCCGTAGCCGGCAGTGACGATCCTGTGTCTCTGATCCGGGACGAGCCGGAACCATTGCCGTCCCCCGAACAGCTTCGCCAGGTAGCCGACCTGAACGCTGCCGGGTGTATCGAGATGATCCTTCCAGCCGTCAGCGAACGGCCACGTGTAGTGGTTCCCGTAGAACTGGCCGGTGGCTCCGCTCAGGATGCTCCAGTACTCCTGCCGGCGCAGGATCTGCGGAGTTCCCTGCGAGATCGAGGAACTGTTCTTCTCGAACTCGTAGCCCGCCTCGGCCATGAAGACCGGCATCGGCCGGGAGCGGTTGTACTCCTTGAGAACCTCCGCGTAGGTCGGAGAGTAGGTGTACGCGGCGTCGAGGTCGATCAGCGGGCGCCACCGGGCGTCGTCGAGCGACGAGCTGACGAGATAGTCGAGCTGGACGGTCTGCATGTGTGCGTGGTCGACCGAGGCGATGCCCTGGGCGACGGCGAGCGCGACGGCGTCATCCGATGAATTGCGCCAAGTCTGGAAGTCGTTACCGCTCCACCAGACGATGTTCCTGAAGCTCTTGTACCTCCGACCGAGGAAGCGGCCGTATGCTCGGTCCTTCGCGACCCCGTTGGCCCGCATTACGCCAAGCCAGCCCCCGGTCTCGATGGGGTCGAGGAAGACCACGATCCCCGCCTTCGCGGCGAGCCGGATCATCGCGTCGGCGCGCGCGAAGTACGCGGGATTCGGAGTCGACAGGTCGCCCGGAGTCGTGAACGGCTTGATGCCGTCGAACGTCGTGCCGTCGCCCCGGCAGCCCGTGTACGACGCGCACAGCAGATCCACCAGGAGGGAGTTGAACCCCGCGGCGCGGCGGTTGGCGATGAACGCGGCAGCGTCCGGCAGGCTCAGGTTTCCGATCATGGCCTGCGGCGAGTCCCCGACGATCATGAACGGCGCGTTACGCTGATCGACGAGATAGCGCCGGCTGCGGGAGACCTTGAGGGGGTAGACGAAGCCCCGGCCGGCCCACGTGCTCCCGTTCCTTGCCGCCGACGTCGCCGCGCGCGATGCATGCGTCACCGGCGAGCCCGAGAGCACAACGAGCGCCGTCAGGCACACGGCCGAAAACGCGACGCTCCAGCGTCCCACGGACGCCGGTCGATTTGCGCCGATGAGCCTTTTTGAGTCCATCGCGGCTTGTACGCTGACGCCGCGGACCGGCGTCGTCAATGACGGCGTGCCAGGACCCCCCAAACAGCCAGCACCGAGTTACGAGGCGACCGGCAGCTGCCAGCGCAGCTCGCCGTCGAGCTTCCCGGCGTCCCGCAGCGAGAGCAATCGGCGGATCCGCACGTAGCGGTCACCGTCGAAGTCCTCCCACCTGAGGTCTACCGTCCGGTAGGCGTCGACGAGCTCGCGCGCCCCTCGCTCCGCATCCCAGTCGAACACGAGGTCGGGGAAGGCGCGGGCCAGCTTCGAGAAGTCCACGCGGTAGGAGCGCTGGTCGGCGGAGGAGCCGTCGGCGATCTCGATCGCGCAGCCCGTGACTGTCGCCAGGATCTCCGCGAGTCGGCGAACGCGGTAGTTCTGCGCGTCGGTCCCGATGTTGAACGCCTCACCCCGGATCCGATCCTCGGGCGCCTCGAGCAGCGTCAGCGCCGCCTTCGCAATGTCCCGGACGTGCACGAGGGGCCGCCACGCGGTGCCGTCGCTCAGGAGCCGGATGCGCCCCGTCGTGTGCGCCCAGGCCGCGAGGTTGTTGAGCACGATGTCGAGCCTGAGCCGGGGGGACGCGCCGAAGGCCGTTCCGTTGCGCATCGATACCGGGGCGAAGTCCGGCGCCGCGAGCTCGAAGAGCCCTTCCTCGGCCCCCACCTTCGACTCGGCGTACGCGGTCAGCGGTCGCAGCGGAGCCGATTCGTCGAGCGCATCGTCCGTCCCGGACGCGCCGTACATCGAGCACGAGGAGGCGAACACGAACCGCCGCACTCCCGCCTCGCGCGCGGCCCTCGCGAGCCGGAGCGTCCCGTCGCAGTTGACGTTCCGTGTCATCCCCGGATCGAGGTCTCCGAGCGGATCGTTCGACAGGGCAGCCAGGTGGACGATCGCGTCGAGGCCGGCCAGGTCGGACGGTACGACGTCGCGGACATCCGCGACGCGGCCCGGGATCGCTTCCGGCTCGGCGCCGAAGTCGCAGCCCTGGAAGAGCTCGGTGTCGAGGCCGACGACATCGTGCCCGGACGCGGCGAGGAACGGCGCGAGCACCGATCCGATGTAACCGGCGTGACCTGTGACGAGAACTCTCATGTCTCCGCGAACCGTAGGACGATCGGGGCAAACATTCAACGCGACTATCGTGCGGGCTCGATGCCGATCGACTGGGATACCGTTCCCGCTCCCGAGACGGTGGGCGAGGAGCTCCTCGGGCTTATGGGCGAGCTCTTTCCGATCCCCCGGAGCCTGACGGGTGCCGGCGTCCGCGACACGCTCGCCGTCCTCGCCCGGGACGTCCCGCTCGAGATCGTGGAGACGGCGACGGGAACGGAGGTCTTCGACTGGGCCGTCCCGCGCGAGTGGAACCTCCGGGCGGCGTGGATCGAGGGGCCGCGGGGCGAGCGGATCGTGGACGTCGCCGACTCCCCGCTCCACGTCCTCGGCTACAGCGTCCCGGTCGACACCTCGCTCCTGCTCGACGAGCTCCGTCGACACGTCTTCACGCATCCGGACGATCCCGACCTCGTCCCGTACCGCACCTCGTACTGGCAGGAGCAATGGGGCTTCTGCATGAGCCGGCGACAGCTGGAGTCGCTTCCGGACGGCGAGTACCACGTCGTCGTCGACGCTGACCTGGCGGACGGCTCGCTGACCTCCGGGGAGGTGAGCATCCCCGGACGGACGCGGGACGAGTTCCTTCTCAGCACGTACGTCTGCCATCCGTCGCTGGCGAACGACAACCTCTCCGGCATCGTCGTCCTCTGGGCGCTGGCCCGGACCCTCGGGCGGCAGCGGCTCGACCACACCTACCGCTTGCTGTGGAGCCCGGGCACGCTCGGACCGCTGTGCTGGCTGGCCCGCAACCAGGAGACGCTCGACCGCGTCCGGCACGGCCTCGTCGTGTCCTGCGTCGGCGATCCGGGGCCATTGCGCTACAAGCGGAGCCGCCGCGGCGACGCGCCGGTGGACCGAGCCGCCGCTCACGTGCTCGCCCGAAAGCCCGCGAGCATCGTCACCGAGTGGCAACCGACCGGAGGCGACGAGCGCCAGTACTGCTCGCCCGGCTTCGATCTGCCCGTGGGCACGCTGTCGCGGACCCCGCACGGGCTGTTCCCCCAGTACCACTCCTCGGCCGACGACCTGAGCCTGGTGACGGCCGGGGCGCTGGCGTCGTCCTTCCATGCCGCGCTTCAGATCGTCGATCTCGTCGAGACGAACGTCCGCTACCGCAACCTGTCGCCGTACGGCGAGCCAAGGCTCGGCAAGCGAGGCCTGTACCAGAGCGTGCCCGACGGCACGAACCCCGAGACCGCATTCCTGTGGGTGCTGAACCTCTCGGACGGCGAGCACGACCTGCTGGCCATTGCCGAGCAGTCGGGCCTGCCGTTCGAGACCGTCCGCGCTGCAGCCGCGACCCTCGAGGAGCACGACCTGCTCGAGCGTGTGGTGTGAGCGTCGCGGTCGTCACCGGCGCGAGCCGGGGGATCGGCCGCGCGACCGCACTCGCGCTGGCGGACGCGGGCTTCGCCCTCGGGCTCGTCGCGCGATCCGAGGACGCCCTCGCGGAGACGCGACACCTGGTGGAGGAGCGAGGGCCGAGCGCGCTCGGCGCGGTCGCCGACGTCACCGATCCGCGCGCTGTCCAGGACGCGGTGGAGACGATCGAGGCGGACCTCGGTCCGATCGCCGTGCTCGTCAACAACGCCGGCACGCTGCGGGCCATCGGACCGCTGTGGGAGGTGGAGCCGGACGACTGGTGGCTCGACGTCCAGACGAGCCTCGGCGGAACCTACAACGTCTCCCGGGCGGTCGTGCCCGGGATGATCGAGCGTCGAGCGGGACGCATCATCAACGTCACGAGCTATGCCGCCGTCCGCCCCACGCCGTACCAGACCGGCTACGCGGTCGCGAAAGCGGGCGTCGCCAGCCTGACCGAGGCTCTGGCCGCGTCGCTCGGGGAGTACGGGATCACGGCGTTCTCGGTCGCCCCCGGCTTCACGCGAACCGAGCTTACCCGGCAGCTCACTGAGTCGGATGCGGGGCGCCGGTGGCTGCCCGACGTGGGCCGCGGGCGGGTCGTCGACGCCGAGCGCTCCGCGCGGCTGATCGCCGCGCTCGCAAGCGGCGCGGCCGACGATTTGAGCGGCCGTTTCCTGCATGCGCTCGACGACGTCGACACGCTGCTCGCGCGGATCGACGAGGTCCGGAGCGCGGAACTCTATGCTCCGCGCCTGCGTAGGCTGCCGGCCGTCCAGCCCGACCCGTCAACGTGATTGCGACGAGGATTCTTAGACTTGGGTAGCTGATCGTTCCATACTTGCCTCGATGCGAGTTCGTCGACGGCCCCTCGTGCTCTTGGTGTTCGTCGTACTTGCGATCGGCGTCGTCGTCGGGGCCGCGTACGCCGATCACAGGCACAAGACGGCGGTGATGCTGCGCCTGGAGCTGGGCGAGTGGTACTGCATGCACGAAGGCACGCGGTGCGGCGAGGGCGGCTCGGAGCGGATCGAACGGCGCTGGAACGCGCGCGAACTCGGCTACAAGACAAGTGCGGTCGTGCTCGCCTGTGGAGCAGTTGTCCTGCTCGTTGGCACGCTCCGCCGCCGCACTTAAGCCCGGCCGCGTAGGAGCGTCAGTCCTCGATCGCGTCAGGGACGGCGTCGAACATCCCGCGCTGCCTCACCGCAGGCGGTGACTCACATCCGGCCAGGACAGGTCCCGATCGCTGAGCGTTCTCACGTCGACGGGCGGCCACTCGATGCCGAAGGCAGGGTCGTCCCAGCGCACTCCCGAGGACGCCTCGGGGACGTAGGGATCGGAGATCATGTACAGCAGCTCGGCGCCGTCGACGAGCGTCTGGAAGCCGTGCGCGAATCCCTTCGGCACGTAAAGGGCGGTGCCCCGCTCCGCGTCCAACTCGACACCGAGCCACTCGGCGTGCGTGGGAGAGCCGGGCCGCAGGTCGACGATCACGTCGAAAACGGCTCCCTTCGTGCAACGCACGAGCTTCGCCTCCTCGTGCGGCGACGTCTGGAAGTGCATGCCCCGCAGGGTCCCGGCAACGGCGTTGCGCGAGATGCTGCACTGCGCGAGGTCTGTGACGAGCCCGTGATCGGCCAGCTCGTCGCGGCACCAGGTGCGGGCGAAGAAGCCTCGCTCGTCTTCGCGGCGCTCGAGCTCGAGAAGGTAGGCACCTTCGAGCTCTGTCGGGAGGAACTTCACGCGGCGAGCACCAGCTTGCGGCACGTGAAGGCCTCCGCGTACCGTCCGGGCGCCACCGCCTCCAGCCCCCGCAGACGCATCAGGCCCAGGAACGTGTCGCGGTCGAACCAGTGCTTGCCGGACTGGCTCGGGAAGTGCCGCTCGACGAGCTCGAGCTTGCGTTCAACGATCTCGGCGGTGAGCGGTACGAAGACGTTCGGCCTGCCCAGGTCGCCGTCGACCTTGGGGATCTCGTACTCGAGGATCAGGTGGTTGCGGAACGTGTTCCAGGTCAGCTCGCACGCGAGCCGGTGGTCCTGGTGGAGGTCGTACCCGGTGTGGGTGAGCACGAGCTGCGGGTCGACGCGACCCTTCAGCTCCTCGAAGACGTCCTTGACTGCGCCACCCACGTAAGGGAGGAAGCCGTCCCGGAAGTCGTGCACCTCGACGCGCGCCTTCGCGACCCCGTCCAGGAAAGCGGCGGCACTGGCGCGTGCCTCCGCCCCCCGCTCGCCGGGCGCGGCGAGTACGACCCAGTCGACCTCGAGGTTCGGGCTCGACCTCGCCAACGTGAGCAGGGTCCCCCCGCACCCGATCTCGATGTCGTCCGCGTGGCATCCGATCGCAAGGATGCGACGCAGCGGCTCAGCTGCCGACAGGTTCAGCAAGCGCCCGGGACGCCGCTAGACGGGGATGCCGTCGAGACGCAGATGCTGCCACGGCGCCTGACCCGACTCGTGCATGTTCTCCAGGCGCTGGCGATCCTTGATCGTGTCCATGACGCCGAAGAACCCATCGTACGGATACGCGGCTAGCTCGCGACCGGCGATGAGGCGCGCGAAGGTCTCTTCGACGAGCTCGTCGCCGGGCTCGATCAAGTCGAGGATCTCGCGCCGGAAGACGAAGAAGCCGCCGTTGATGCGGAGGTCGGAGCGGCTGATGTCCTCGACCGCGAGCACGTTTCCGTCGTCGTCGGTCGAAACGAGATGTGCGTTGAACTGAGACCGTACCGAGAGGAACATGCGCTGTCTTTCCGCTCTCGCGGAACGCGTCGATGACGGCCGGCAGCGGAGCGTCCGTGAGGCCGTCCCCGTACGTGGCGAGGAACTCGTCGTCGTAGCCGAGGTACGGGGCGACGGCCTTGAGCCGTTCACCGATGGTCGAGTTGAGGCCGGTGTCGACGAACGTGATCCGCCACTCCTCGAGATCGCGGGAGAGGAGCTCGAGCTTCGTGCCGTTCGAGCCGCGGTCGAGCACGAAGTCGTTGACCATCGCGCCGTCGTAGGAGAGGAAGAAGCGCTTCACGACTTCGCCCCTGTAGCCGAGGCAGAGAATGAACTCGTCGTGGCCCCACGCCGCGTAGTAGCGCATGATGTGCCAAAGGATCGGCTTGCCGCCGATCTCGATCATCGGCTTCGGGATGCTCCGGGTCTCCTCGCCCATGCGCACGCCGTAACCGCCACAGAAGATCACAACTTTCATCCGCGCTCCTACCCGCCCTCTCCCTGACTCGAGAACTCCTGTAGGAAGTAAGGCTCAGGCTGCGAGGGCCGTCAACTGGCGATCCGGTGGGGTTCGAGAACGGTAACGCTCGGTATCGGGACAATGAGCTTCGCTCCCCACTCGTTGGTATAGGCGAGTTGCGCGGCGATCTCCTTCGCGAGGTTCCACGGCAGGATGACGATCGCGTCAGGCCTTGTCTCGGCGATCCGCTCGGGCGGCTCGATCGGGATCTGCGTTCCCGGCGTGAACCTGCCGTGCTTGTACGGGTTGCGATCGACGGTGTAGTCGAGGAAGTCCGTCCGGATGCCGCAGTAGTTGAGCAGCGTGTTGCCCTTCCCCGGCGCGCCGTACCCGACTACCTGCTTGCCGGCGCGGCGCAGGTCGATGAGAAGATCGAGGAGCGCTCGCTTCGACTCCTCGACTTCGTTCGCGAATCGCCGGTAGCGGTCGGGATCGCGGAGCCCCTCGGCCTCCTCCCCGGCGACGAGTCTCGCCACCGCCGGCGCCGGCTCACGGCCGGCGGACGCGTGCGCGGCGTAGACGCGGAGCGACCCGCCGTGGCTCGGGAGCTCCTCTACGTCGACGACGGCCAGCCCGTGCGCGGCAAACACGTCGCGGATCGTCGCCAGCGCGAAGTAGCCGAAATGTTCGTGATAGATGGTGTCGTACTGCAGGCCCTCGAGGAGCCGGGCGAGGTGCGGGAACTCGAACGTGGCCGTGCCATTCGGGGCGAGCAGGATCGCGACGCCGCGGACGAAGTCGTTGAGATCGGGCACCTGGGCGAGCACGTTGTTCCCGATCACCAGGTCGGCCTCCCTCCCCTCGGAGCGCAGCCGCTCGGCGAGCTCGACGCCGAAGAACTCGACGAGCGTCGGCACGCCCCGCTCTTCCGCTGCCTGCGCGACGTTTGCGGCCGGGTCAATGCCGAGCACGTGAACGCCCCTGGGCAGGAAGTGCTGTAGGAGATAGCCGTCGTTCGAGGCGAGCTCGACGACAAGGCTCTCGGAGTCGAGCGCCAGCCGGCTCGTGATCATCTCGACGTACGCACGCGAATGCTCGACCCAGGAGTCGGAGTAGGCCGAGAAGTACGCGTACTCCGTGAAGATCTCGTCCGGTGTCACGAACGCGGGGAGCTGCGCGAGCCAGCAGCGCGTGCACACCCGCACGTGAAGCGGGTAGAAAGCCTCCATCGTCTCAAGGCGATCCGCGGAGAGGAAGCTCTCACAGAGCGGAGACTTCCCGAGATCGACCATCGTCAGCTCGAGCGGCTCCTCGCAGAAGCGGCAATGCGTTCCGCCCGGCGTCACGGCCGCGAAGCGTTGCTGTCGATGCGCGGCAAGGCGAGCACGCGGCAACACTAGCCGGGACCCTCGTGGGGCTGTGGTGAGAGAACGGTGGCACCCGGGAGCATTGGACTAGCCGAACGGTCAGTCCTTCCGCCGAGTCCAACGAAGTCTCAGCCGAGCGGGCACCGATGTCTAGCCATCAGGCGCGTAGACCGCGAGCTACGTCGCTCGTAGCCTGAGACCGGTGGCCACTCCACAGCTGCTCGAGCCTGCCCTCACCGTCCCTTTCTTCGACGCAGGGCCGATGCATGACGGTCTGCGCGAGCAACTCCTCACGGACATCGGGCGGCTCATCGACTCGGGTGCGTTCACGAACGGCTACCAGGTCGAGGCTTTCGAGAGCGAGTTCGCGCGCTTCGCCGGAACCCGCTACTGCGTCGGCGTCGCGTGCGGGCTCGACGCGCTCCGGCTGGGCCTCGTCGCGGCGGGCCTCGAACCGGGCGACGAGGTCGTCGTGCCGAGCGCGACATTCGCGGCGACCTTCGAGGCCGTGACCCAGGCCGGCGGCGTTCCAGTGGTCGTGGACGTCCTCGACGACGACTACGGGCTGGATCCGGAAGCTGCGGAGGATGCGCTCACTGACAGGACTCGCTTCCTGATGCCGGTCCACCTCTACGGGCAACTCGCGGACATGCGCCGCCTGCAGAGCGTCGCAGCCCGCCGCGGCGTCGCGATCCTCGAGGACTCCTGTCAGGCGCACGGCGCGATGCGCGACGGCATCCGCGCAGGACAGGGCGGGCTCGCGGGCGCTTTCAGCTTCTACCCGGCGAAGAACCTCGGAGCGATGGGAGATGCAGGCGCACTGGTAACCGACGACGAACAACTCGCACATGAGGTGCGGTGCCTGCGCGAGCACGGCCAGCGGGAGAAGTACCGCCACGCGCGGGAGGGATACACGTCGCGGCTCGACACGATTCAGGCGATCGTCCTCCTGCACAAGCTGCCGCATCTCGAGCGCTGGAACGCGGAGCGCCGCGCACTGGCCCACCTCTACGGCGACACGCTCGCCGGGGTCGGCGATCTGCGCCTGCCGCCTCTCGTACAGGGCAGCGTCCCGGCCTGGCACCTCTACGTCGTCCGGACCCAAAATCCGGCGGCGCTGGCCGGCTTCCTGCGCGAGCGAGGCATAGCGACAGGTCGGCATTACCCCGAGCCTCCGCACCTCTCAGCCGCGTACGAGGGCCTTGGCCACGCACGCGGCGCGTTCCCGGTCGGGGAGGCGCTCTCCCGGGAGGCGCTCTCGCTCCCGCTCTACCCCGGAATGAGCGATTCGGCCGTTGAGCAGGTGAGCAGCACCATCGCCTCGTTCTTCGCCGGACCCTGACGTGGCGGGCGCACCGGGCAACGACGCGCCGTACCGCCTCATACGTGACGTCGAGTTCGGCGACGACGTCGTCGTTGGTCCGTTTACGAATCTCTACGCTTGCCGCGTCGGTCGCGGCACGCGCGTAGGCCCATTCGTCGAGATCCAGTCGGGAGTCGATATCGGTGAGCGCTGCAAGATCCAGAGCCACAGCTTCATCTGCAGCGGCGTCACGATCGAGGACGAGGTCTTCGTCGGTCACGGCGTTCTCTTCATCAATGACAAGCGACCCCGGTCGACGACCGCCGACGGCGAACTTCAGAGCGAAGGAGACTGGGAGCTCCTGCCAACGGTCATCGAACGGGGCGCCTCGCTAGGCTCGGGAGCCATTCTCCTCGGGGGTGTGCGCGTGGGGAGCCACGCGCTCGTCGGCGCCGGAGCCGTCGTCACTCGGGACGTCCAGCCAGGCGCAATCGTCGCAGGAAGTCCTGCGCGGGCGATGGCAGCGGAGTCGATGTCGTCAGACTCAGGACGTTCGAGCACCGTCTGACCAGGCTCCGACTGCAGCCACCGACGAGTTACACCACGTCCGGGGACTTGACGCGAACGGTTGAGCCATATCGACTGCGCGCCGCGCGCCGTAGATAGACGATGGGGCCGGGTCGAGCCAGAATAGCCGGGTGATTCGGCAGGGATCCTGGGAGGACTTTGACGCCGCTGCCGCGCTGAGCAGCAGCCCGGACCTGCTTCGCTCGCGCTGGCAGGTGCCGAGCTTCGACCCTTCACGTCATCTGTGGCTCGGCGACGGCGCGTTCGGCGCCCTGTACGCGCCGGACGAGGCTATCGTGCTCGGCAACGCGGCGCAAATCGGGCCGCTGCTCGAACAAATCGAAGCGCGCGCGCGGGAGGAGGCGCTGCCGCAGCTTGCGTTCGTGATCCCCGAGCGAGACGAGCCCGTGTGGCGCGCGTACGAGCAGTCGGGGTTCACGCTCGCGACGGAGGTGCTGAAGCTCGAGGTCGCGCTCGATGCGCCGCAGTCCGAAGCATCGCTGCCGGCCGACGTGACGCTTCGCACCTACGGCGCTGCAGACGCGCGCGCGGTGCACGAGCTGCTCGATACGGCGTACCTGAGCTGGGACGAGACGTACGTGCCACTCGAACACGACGACTGGCTCGCGTTCATGACCGAGCACGGCGGCTTCGATCCAACGTGCTGGTACCTCGCGGAAACAGAGGGCGACCTCGCCGGTGTCTGCCTGACCTGGAAGGAGGGCTGGATCAAGGATCTCGCCGTCGCGCCGGACGCACGCGGACGCGGGCTCGGCGAGGCGCTGCTGCGCCACGCGTTCGGGCGCCTTTACGAGCGCGGCGTGCGACGGATAGGTCTCAAGGTCGACGCCCACAACCCGACGAGTGCGATCCGCCTGTACGAGCGTCTGGGCATGCGCGTCGTCCAGCGCTACCGCCACTACGTGAAGAAGCTGTGACCGCGTCGCGCTCGAATGCGGTGGGCCTCCTCCGCTGGCTTCGCCGCCAGCTCGCGCAGCCGACGCCGCTACGCGAGCGGCTGGAGGCGGCGGTCGCGAACGACGACCCGGACGAAGCGCGCCGCTGCCTCGCGCAGTTCGAGTTCAGTCCGGCGCAGCGCCATCACGTCGAGGCGCTGCTCGACGCGTGGGAGCGGGAACGCGCCGGCGCTTGATGCCGTAGGCGGCGCCGCTTTCGAAGAGCTCGTCCGCGTCGACCTCGTCGTCCCAGCCGAGGAAGTGCGACTCGGGCTCGTCGCCGGTCGAGCCGAACACCGCGAGCCGCATCGGCGTCGCCGGCGCGCGCTTCCCGCGCTTCGAGCGCTCGAGATCGGCGAGCCGTTCCTCGAGCGCCGAACCCTCGGCGTAGCCCTTGCTCATCGTTGTCACACTGTATGCGCGGGCCGGTAGCTCAGTTGGTAGAGCAGGGGACTTTTAATCCCAAGGTCGCAGGTTCGATCCCTGCCCGGCCCATCGGATTTGCAGGGACTTGCAGCGCGGATAGGCGTTGGCGCGCACATGTGTGCGTACGTCGCGCCGTGCGCGCCAGGCCGAATCCCTTCAGCACGTTGCTGCCTGTTGCAGTCTTTCGGGGCTCGTTGCAGTTCCTTTCAGCTTGTGTAATGGGATTCTGAGTCCCATGCTTCCGGTCGATTTGCGGCAGCCGCCTCGCGCAGTGAACTCATAGCTGCCTGGCTCCGCATCTCCTTATTACCTGTGCCCGCCGCGAGGCGCACGGCCGAGCTGATCTGAGCGATCACCGGCCTGCCGGTGCTGCACCAGGTCGACTCGGTCTCGGGGCGACGGCCGTCGCCCGCTGAGCGCAGCGGTCGCCTCGAGCTCGTGCTTCGTCGCTGCGGTGACCTGCCCGGCGGGGCCATTGACTCGCCTTCCGCCATTTGATATTCGGGCATGACAAATGGAGCCACAGGAGCTCACGGGCGCATTCGGGCCGCCCGAGCCGGATGCAGGGGAACACCTCGCGAGCAGCCACGGCGAACTCGAGCAACGAGCGGTCGCCGTCCTCGACGCCAACTGGATGGGCCATGCGACTCGTGCGTCCGCGCGCCTCTACCCGCACCAGTGGAGCTGGGACTCGGCTTGCATTGCGATCGGCTACTCGACGTGGGACCAGGCGCGCGCGCAGACGGAGCTCCGCTCGATCTTCGCCGGCCAGTGGGCGAACGGGTTGCTGCCGCACATCCGCTTCGCCAAGGATGCCCGCTACTTTCCGGGACCCGAGTTCTGGCGCACCGATCTCTCGCCGCTCGCGCCGCCGGATCCGCCCACGTCCGGGATCGTGCAGCCGCCCGTCCACGCGACGGCCGTATGGAAAGTCTTCCGCCGCGCGCGCGACGCCGACGACGCGAAGGCCTTCCTCCGCGAGCTTCAGCCCAAGCTCGCCGCGTGGCACGACTATCTCTACCGCGAGCGCACCAGGGGTGACGACGCCCTCGTCGAGATCTGGCATCCGTGGGAGTCGGGCATGGACAACTCGCCGCTCTGGGACGCCGCGCTCGAACGCATCACACCTCCACCCGACGCGATCCCCGAGTATCGGCGCGTCGATGTCGAGTTCGTCGATGCGGCCCAGCGCCCGACGAACGACCACTACGACCGCTACGCGTACCTCGTCAAGCTCTATCGCGACCGCGGATACGACGCCGAGCGCATCCGCGAGGACTGTCCCTTCGTCGTCCGGGACGTGCTCTTCAACTCGCTCCTCGCGCAGGCAAATCGCGATCTCGCCGAGATCTCGCGCGTGACCGGCGACGATCCGGAGCCGTACGAGACCTGGGCGGACCGCATCGCGGCAACCCTCGAGGCGGCGCTGTGGGACGAGGACGAGGCGACCTACTTCGACTACGACGTCCGGGCAGGCGAGCTGATTCGCAAGCGGACCGGCGCCGGGTTCTCACCGTTGTACGCCGGAGTTCCAAGCGGTGAGCGCGTGGGCCGCCTGGTCGAGCGTCTCGCCAATTGCCAGGTTGCGATCGACGGCGCCGGACGGGCCGTCGCGAGCGTTCCTCCCGACGATCCGCGCTTCGAGCCTGCGCTGTATTGGCGCGGGCCAATCTGGCCCATGATCAACTGGGTCGCGCACGAAGGCCTCCTGCGGTACGGACTCGCCGGCGAGGCGGCCGAGATCCGAAAGGCCGTAATCGGACTGGCGCGGCGGGAGGGCTTCTGGGAGCATTACGACGCGGTCACCGGCGAGGGCGGAGGAACGGAGCACCTCTCGTGGACCGCGGGGCTCGTCCTCGACCTGCTCGACGACGAGCACAAAGGAGAAGGAGGGCGCACATAGGGAAGTAGAGGCGGCGTTCGGCTCTCTCCGATTCAGCCAAGCAGGCTAATTGAAAGAGAAAGGAAGGAACGGTGCGCAGCATTCGACACACACGCAAAGCCGTCATCGGGTTCGGGGTCACCCTCGCTCTCGTCGCGGCCGCCATGCTCGGAGGCGCCGGCGCGGCCACTGCAAGCCATCGAGACGCCGGCAACGTCGTCTTCCTCTCGAACCAGCTCGCCCAGGTGAGCGAGATCGACGCCGTTCACAAGTACTTGGTGAATGGGTTTCCCGGCGACGTCGACTACGTGACGCCGCCGGTCGGCCAGGGGCAAGTCTGGTTCGACCGGATCACCGCCGAGTCGAAGGCGGGCAAGGGCACGGTGAGCTTGCTCGGAGGTCTTCACGGCGACTACCTGACGATTCAGCGGTACCTCACGAACCTCAAGGACGTCGCGAAGCAGCTGAGCAAGGCCGGCATCCCGCCGGACCTGATGAGGCTCGGCAGGCTCGGGACGAACAAGCAGTTCTACATCCCATGGATGCAGGCGACGTACATCATGGTCGCCAGCAAGCAGGCGCTGAAGTATCTGCCCAAGGGCGCGAACATCAACGCACTGACCTATGCCCAGCTCCTCCAGTGGGCGAAGAACATGAAGAACCAGACCGGGCAGGCGCGCTTCGGGATGCCCGTCGGCACGAACGGCCTGATCAACCGCTTCCTCCAGGGCTACCTCGTGCCGTCCTTTAGCGGGGGCGTCGTGACGACGTTCAGGAGCCAGGGCGCGATCAGCGGCTGGAACTACATGAAGCAGCTGTGGCAGTACACGCACCCGCAGTCGCTCTCCTACAACTTCATGCAGGACCCGCTCCTGAGCGGCGAGGTCTGGGTGGCCTGGGACCACGTCGCACGTCTCACGACTGCCCTGAAGACCCGTGGGAACGACTTTGTCGCCTTCCCGGCGCCGAGGGGGCCGAAGGGTCGTGGCTACATGCCGGTGCTCGCCGGTCTCGCGATCCCGAAGACGGCGCCGAACCCGTCGGGGGCCAAGCAGCTGATCAAGTGGCTGGAGGGCGTTCCGGTGCAGGCGAAGACGCTGGGCTCGGTCGGTTTCTTCCCGGTCGTCGGCTCGAGGCTGTCGAAGCGGCTCGGGGTCGGCCTCCTGAGCATGAATACGGCTGTCAAGAACACGCAGCGGGCCAAGGACGCCCTGAAGTCGCTGCTGCCGATCGGCCTCGGCGCCGAGGGCGGCAACTTCAACAAGGTCTACGTGGACACGTTCACGCGGATCGTGGTCAGGGGCGAGGATCCGAAGTCGGTGGTGAACGACGAGGCGCCGATCCTCCAAGCGATCATGGACAAGACCGGCGCCAAGTGCTGGGCGCCCGATCCGCCGAGCAAGGGACCGTGCCACGTGAAGTGACGTACCGCGCGATGGCAGCTGAGACTCGATGACGTCCGTCGCCGAGGAGGTCCCGCTCGGCCGCAGGGCTCGACGGTGGGAGGTTCTGCCCTACGGGCTGATCCTCCCAACCGTCGCGTACCTCACGCTGTTCTTCGCGTGGCCGATGGTGCAGGCGTTCCAGCTCGCGTTCCGTGACGGAGGCGCGTGGACGATCGAGCCCTTCCGTTTGATGGTCAACGACGCGAACTTCGAGGACGCCTTCAAGTTCACGATGCTGCTCGTCGTCGTGATCGTGCCGCTGCAGTTCGTGCTCGCGCTCGCGATGGCTCTCCTGATCAACTCGAAGCTCCACGGACGCGGAGTGTTCCTCGCGATCTTCATCATGCCGCTGGCCATCTCGGATCTCGCGGCCGGTCTCGTGTGGCAGTCGATCCTGACCGAGCGCGGGTACCTGAACACGTTCCTCGAGGCGATCGGCGTGATCGACCAGCCGTACATCTGGCTCGATCCGACGAAGCCGAACCAGCTCCTGATGGCCGTGGTCGTCGCCGAGCTCTGGCGGTCGACAGCGTTCGTGATGGTCATCTTCCTCGCGGGCCTCCAGGGGATCCCGCATGAGTACAGCGAGGCGGCCGAGGTCTTCGGCGCCGGCTTCTTCCGGCGCGTGCGATCGGTGATCCTCCCGATGCTGAAGCCGTCGCTCCAGGTGGCGCTGCTCTTCAGGATCATCTTCGCCTTCGAGGCCTTCGCCGTCGTGATCGCGATCACCGGCCGGGCGAAGACGACGCTCGCCACCGAGGCGTGGCGTTGGCAGACGGAGTACTTCAACAGCCACGTTGCGGCCGCCTACTCGGCGCTGATCCTCGTCCTCTCGCTCGTTTCCGCAGGGATCGTCGTCTGGCTTCTGCGAACGCCGAGGGAGCAGATGCTGCAATGAGGACTCGGAGCTCAGCTCTCGCCGGGCTCGGGCGGGTCTTCGTCTACGGGAGCGCCCTGGTCCTGTCGCTCTTCATCCTCATTCCGATCTACCTGATGACGCTCGCGGCTTTCTCGAGCAACGAGGACGCCTACGTCTACCCGAAGGAGCTGCTACCGCGAGACCTCTCGACGGAGACGATGAGCTTCTTCATCAACTTCGGCGGAGTGCTCGAGGCGCTCCAGCGCAGCGTCATCGTCGCTCTGGTCACGCTGGTGCTTGCGTTGGTGATCGGGACGCCGGCCGGTTACGCGCTCGCGCGCTTCGCGTTCCGCGGTGGAGACACGCTCCGGCTCTCCGTCGTCGGGACGAGGGCGTTCCCGATCGTCATCCTGTCGATTCCGCTCGCCGTCATCTTCATCCGGTGGGGCATCGACGACACCGTGCTGGGCGTTTCGATCGCGCACACCGCGCTGGCCCTTCCGTTCGTCGTCCTCACGACGGCGAGCGTCTTCGCGGGCGTGTCCCCCGAGCTCGAGGAGGCGGCGATGACGCTCGGCTGCAGCCGCGCGAAAGCGTTCGTCAAGGTCGCGCTTCCGCTCGCGCTGCCCGGCCTCGCCGCGTCGGCGATCTTCGTCTTCATCGTCTCCTGGAACGAGGTCTTCGCCGCCTCGATCCTCACGCTCCGCCACAGGACGTTGCCTGCGGAGGTGCTCTCGCTACTCGAGGGCGCGCCGCTGAACTTCCGCTTCGCGGGCGGGTTCTTCCTCATGGCGCCGTCCGTGATCGTGATCCTGCTCATCCGTCGCTACCTGTTCTCGATGTGGGGAAGGGTGTTGAAGTAATGGCCGACGTTCGCTTCCACGCGATTCGCAAGACCTTCGGCAAGGTGACCGCGGTCGACGACGTCGACCTCGAGGTTGCCGACGGCGACTTCGTCGTGCTGCTCGGACCGTCCGGCTGCGGCAAGACGACGCTGCTTCGCTGCCTCGCCGGCCTCGAGAAGGTCGACGGTGGGCGCGTGCTCATTGGAGGCCGCGATGCGACCGACCTGCCGCCGCGCCGCCGCCGGATCGCGATGGTCTTCCAGAGCTATGCCGTGTTTCCGCATCTGAGGCTCTTCGACAACATCGCTTTCGGCTTGCGCATGCAGAAGGAGCCGAAGGCGGTGGTTCGCGAACGCGTCGACTTCGCCGCGAAGCTCCTCCACATAGAAGATCTGCTCGATCGCTACCCGTCGCAGATCTCGGGCGGCCAGCGCCAACGCGTCGCGGTCGCACGCGCGATCGCGACGAAGGCCGACGTCCTGTTGATGGATGAGCCCCTCTCGAACCTCGACGCTTTGCTGCGCATGGAGATGCGTGCGGAGCTGAAAGCGTTGCTGCGGCAACTCGGGACGACGACGATCTACGTGACGCACGACCAGGTCGAGGCGTTGAGCATGGGTGACCGGATCGCGGTCATGAACGCGGGGCGGATCGTTCAGCTCGATTCGCCGCTCGCCGTCTATGACTATCCGGCGGACACGTTCGTCGGCGGGTTCGTCGGCACGCCGCCGATGAACTTCCTGGCGGCGGAGATCACCCGGAACGGCAGCGTTCCGCTCGTGAACCTGAGCGGCGGCTCGTTCCCGCTCGCGGACCCGGCCGCCGGCTCGCTCGCCGGCCGCAGGCTCGTCCTCGGCATCAGGGCCGAGGCAATCGTCGTGGAGCCGGAGCCGGGTGAGGGCCTGATCGAGGCGACGGTGATCGTCGTCGAGCCGCTCGGCTCGCACAACCTGCTGACCGTGAAGACGGGGGACGACCTGCTCAAGGTGTCGACGCCGCCTCACCTTTTCCCGGAGCCGGACAGCTCGATCTGGCTGCGGCTCGAGCAGCGCCGCATCCGCTGGATGGATCACGAGACGGGCAGTGCGATCCCGCTCACCGATCCGGCGTCGGTGCCCGTCGCCGGTTGAGCGACCGGCCGTGAGCGCGGTGGCGTCCTCGCCGCTCGCAAACCTCGCCTACCGGCCCGCGTTTCCCGCCGGGTACTCGCCCGGCGTCGGCATCGTCGGCTGCGGCGGGGTCGCGCGGGACTGGCACCTGCCTGCGTACGAGCGCTACGGCGTCGACGTGGTCGGCGTCTACGACCGGCTGCCCGAGGCGACGAGCGGCGTCCGCGACGCGTTTCCGTTTGTCGAGCGCGTCTTCGTGAGCCTCGACGAGCTGTTGGCCGATCCACGGGTCGACATCGTCGACATCGCCACCGGCCCCGAGGTTCGCCTCGAGCTCATCGCGAGAGCGGTCGAGGCCGGCAAGCACGTGCTCGCGCAGAAGCCGCTTGCGCTCGACGTCGAAGACGCGCGAGCAGTCGTCGAGGAGGCCGAGCGGCGCGGGTGCAAGGTCGCGGTGAACCAGAACGGACGCTGGTCGCCGCCGTGGCGCATCGCGACGCTGCTGATCGAGCAGGGCGCGATCGGCGACGTGATCGCGGTGACTCACGTGCTCGACCGGCCGTTGCCGCCGCTCGTCGGCACGCACTTCGAGGAGATCGAGCACTTCACGATCTTCGACTTCTTCGTGCACTGGATCGACATCAGCCGCTGCTGGCTCGACGGCAAGCGCGTGTCGGGCGTCCGAGCGCACGAGTACCGGCCCCCCGACCAGTCCGCGGGCCTCCGTACGCCGATCGCCGCCTGGGTCGAGATCCTCTACGAGGACGGCGCGAACGCGATGATCCGCTCGATCGGCGACGCCCGCACGAAGCGGCCGTCGTGTCCGTTCTGGGTGCACGGAACCGAGGGCACGATTCGCGGCAGCGTGCTCCTTGGCTCCGACTTCGTCGAGCTCGAGCGGGACGGCGTCACGTCGCGCTTCGCGCTCGAGGGCGCGTGGAATCCGGACGGGTTCGCCGGAACGCTCGCGGAGCTCGCCGACGCGATCGCGGAGGACCGTGAGCCGTTCAACTCGGCGCGCCACAACCTGCTGTCGCTCGCGATCACGCTGGCCGCGTGCCGCTCGGCCGAAGAGGGCTCGCGGCTCGTGTCGCTCGACGAGCTGTAGACGCGGAGGCGCGGTGCAGGTCGGCATGATGGACCCCGTCCTCGAGCCGTCCGCGGGCGGTCGGGTGTTCGACCTCGCTCGGCGCCTCACGTTCGCGGGCGTGGAGCTCGTCGTCCACCGCGACGAGCTCGCGTCGCGGGAGCGGCTCGAGCAATTGCGCGCAGAGAAGGCCGAAGCGGGTCTAGAGGTCCCGGCCCTGGTGCTCGCGGAGCACAGCGACCTCGGCGGCATCGCGGACGCCGATCCGGATGTCGCCGCACGGGCGCGCCGCGACATCGAGCGCGCGATCGCGTGGGCAATCGAGCTCGAGACCGGCGCGATCCTCGTCCCGTTCTTCGGCCTCGCCGAGCTGCGCGGCGAGGACGACCTGGAGCGTGCGGCGCGCGCGTTCCGCGACGTGTGCCCGGCCGCCGAAGAGGCCGGCGTGGTGCTCTGCTACGAAGGCACATTGCCCGCGGGCGCGATCCAACAGCTCGCCGGCCGCGTTGCATCGCAGGCGTTCGGCTGCTACTTCGACCTCGCCAATGTCGTCGCGCGCGGGCTGGACACCGCGACCGAGATCCGCGCGCTCGGCCCGCTGATCCGTCGCGTCCACTTCAAGGACATCCGCGCGACCGTCGGCGACTGCCGTCCAGGTTTCGGCCGGGTGGACTTCGACGAGAGCGCAAGGGCGCTCGACGAGATCGGCTACAACGGCTGGATCGTGCTCGAGACGCCTCCGGGGCCCCGGGAGCTCGTGGCACGCGACCTCTCCTTCGCGCGGTTCGTTCTGCCCCGGCTTCAGCGACCCGGCTGGCCGCGGTTCGGGATCTTCACCAACGAGCTCGGGCCGCAACAGGTGGTCGAGACGTGCCGTCGTTTCGGGCTCACCGAAGTTCAGGTCGGCGGACCGTTGCTCGATGAGTGTCTCGAGCAGCCGGAGTCCGTCGACGGCGTCGTCGAGCAGCTCGACGACGCCGGCATCTCGGTCGTCGGGCTCGCGGCGTACCGGAACCTGATCGCGCCGGACGAGAGGACGAGGCGGGAGAACCTCGACTTCGTCGGGCGCTGCCTCGAGCTGGCGCCGCGCTTCGGCACGTCGGTTGTCGCAACCGGGACCGGTACGCGATCGCGGGCCGGCGACTGGGACGACTCACCGGACAACGTGACCCGGCAGGCACGCGAGCTGCTCGACGAATCGCTCGCAGAGCTCGTCCCACTCGCCGAGCGCGCTGGCGCGATCCTCGCGCTCGAGGGTCACGTCAAGAACGTGCTCCGCTGGCCGGTCCAGCTCTCGGGGCTCACCGACCGCTTTCCCTCGGAACACCTGCAGCTCGTGCTCGATCCCTACAATTACATGTCTCACCATCTGGTGCCGGCGCAGCAGCGCGTCACGCGCGAACTGCTCGACCGCTTCGAGCACCGCTTCGTGCTCGCCCACCTGAAGGACGTCGACCCGGGCGGCGCCGACGTAGCGACGATCGAGTTCGGCACGGGGAGCTTCGCGCAGGCGCCCTACCTCGACTTCCTCGCGACGCGGCGCCCCGACCTGCCGCTCGTCCTCGAGCACCTTCCGCTCGGGCACGTGCCGGCCGCGATCAGGCGCGTGCTCGATATGCGAGGAGGACTTTGAGCGTCGTCTCGGGTTTGCGGTCGATCAGGTCGTACGCCTCGGCCGCCTGCGCGAACGGGATCCGGTGCGTCACGAGCGCGTCGACCTCGAGCCCGCCGCCGGCGAGGAGCTCGAGCGCAGTCGCACGCAGTCGCGGTCGATCCCAGCCGGCATCGCGGTGCGGTGCGCCCCAGCCGCTCATGCTGCTCACGAGCGTCAGCCGGTTGTGGTGCCACTCCTCGCCGAGCCGCAGCTCGTCGCCTGCGCCGCCGGTGTAGAACCCGGCCGCCACGACCATTCCTGCGAGACGCGCGCTGCGCAGCGCGTCGTGCAGAGCGGAGTAGCGTCCCGAGAACTCGATCGCCGTGTCGACGCCGCCTCGCCCGGCAGCGAGCTTGATCTCGCGTCCTGCGTCGGCGGACGACGGATCGAGGACGACGTCGGCCCCTAGCCGGAGAGCGAGCTCGCGGCGACCGGCGATCGGATCGACACCCGCGATCCAGCCCACGCCGCTCAGACGCGCGAGCTGCACGGCCAGCAGTCCGAAGGCGCCGAGGCCGAATACGGCGACGGTGTCGCCGACCTTGACGTGCGCGTCGTGGATCGCCTGCAGCGCGATCGTCGCGGACGAGAGGAGTGCGCCGCGCTCGGGATCGAGACCGGCCGGCAGCGGCGTGAGCGGCTTGCGGTCATCGTCGACCGCGAACGTGTGCGTGTCGCGGTGGGGCAGAGCGAGGTGGACGAGGTCGCCGACTCGTTGTGCGCGGACCTCGGCTCCCGTCTCGGTCACCGTCCCGACCCACTCGTAGCCGAGCCGCATCGGGTAGGCCGCGAACTCCGTGTCCTCGACGAACAGGCGAAGGTCGGGGTCGAACCGCTTGCCGTCGAACGGTGAGACGCCCCGGTAGAGGGCGAGCTCGGTGCCGTGGCTGATGCCGCTTACGATCGCCTCGGCGCGCACCTCGTTCGGTGCGACGGGCTCCTCGTCGTACGGACGAACCGCGATCGAGCGCGGTGCGGTGAGGAGCAGCTCGTACGGCATCCTCAGATTCTCACGTCGGAGAACGCCCGTCGCAGCGCCGCGGCGGCCTGCTCCTGTGCCTCGACCGCCGAGTCGAGCTCGTTCGTGAGCGAGAAGAAGCCGTGCACGACGCCGTCGAAGCGCGCGAGCTCGGCCGGCACGCCGGCCTCCCGCAGACGGGCGGCGTAGAGCTCTCCCTCGTCGCGCAGCGGGTCGACCTCGGCCGTGATCACGAACGCCGGCGGCAATCGGCGAAAGTCGCCGGCGCGGAGCGGCGACGCCGACGGGCTCTCGCCGTCCGCCGGGTCGGCGAGATAGTGCGACCAGCACCACGCGACGTCTTCGGGCCCGAAGAAGGGACGCTCGACGGGCTCGCACCTCGACGGCGTCGCGGCCCGATGATCGAGCGGCGGATAGACGAGCAGCTGGAATGCAAGAGACGGCCCGTCACGGTCGCGTGCGAGCCGGGCGACCGTCGCCGCGAGATTTCCGCCCGAGCTCGCGCCTGCGACCGCAAGCCGCCGGACGTCGAGCCCGTGCCCCTCCCCGTTCTCTGCGAGCCAGCAGGCTGCTGCGTAGCAATCCTCGACGGCGGCGGGAAACGGATGCTCGGGCGCACGCCGGTAGGCGATCGAGACGACGGCGCACTCTGTCGCGTTCGCGAGCCGCCGGCAAACCTGGTCACCGGTCTCGAGCGAGCCGAGCACCCAGCCCCCTCCGAAGAAGTACGCGAGCACGGGCAGCGGGCGGGGGGCGTCCGGGAGGTACATGCGTGCGGCGATTGGTCCGGCCGGCCCCGCCAGCACGAAGTCGCGAACCTCGGCCACGGGCTCGGACATGCTCGCGCTCAGCCCGGCGATCTCGGCCGCGCGTGCGTCGGCCACGGAGAGCTCGTGCACGGGCCGCATCCCTGCGGCGATCCATCGCTGCCGAAGCGCCTCGACCTGCGGATGAAGCCGGGTCAACCGGCACCCGCCGCGACATAACGAGCGGCGCCGAGGAGCGCCGCGTCGTCGAGGTGCTCGGCGACCGTGACCGTCTCGAGGCCCTCGACCGGGCCGAGCTCGGCGAGCACACCGCTTCGGATGAGCTCCCACGAGCGCGCGATCGAGCCGCCGACGACGAGACAGCCGGGCTCGAACGCGACCAGCCACGGGCGTAGGAACTCGCCTAACGCCTGCCCGAGCTCGTCGAAGGCGCGGCGCGCTGCATCCTCGCCTGCCTCGGCCCTCGCGGCGACGTCCGCGACCTCGCACCGCTCCCCGTAGCGCGCTAGGAGACCCCTGCTCGAGATGGCGTCCTCCACGGGTGCACCGCGGAACGACAGCTCGTACAGGGCGACGTCTCGAGGCACGATTTGTCCGTCCTCCATGAAGGCGGAGCCGAGGCCTGTTCCGAGCGTGACCCCGACCGCACGACGGTGGCCGAGCGCGGCACCGGCCCAGCCTTCGCCGAGCAGGAACGCTTCGGCGTCGTTGAGGAAGCGGACATCGTCCGCTTCGAGCCGGAGCGCTCCACACAGCTCCGCCCGCAAGTCGACGCCGTAGAGGCCTTTGAGCTTGTGCGCGATCCTCGAGACACCGGCCGAGTAGTCGAACGGCCCCGGGACAGCGACGCCGAGACGGCCGGAGCCGAGATCCGCGATCGAAGCCGCAGCCCGGGTGATCGCGGTAACCAGCTCCGGTCGCGATGCCGCTCCCGCGAGCGCGATTCGGTCTCGACGCTCGACCGCGCGCGCTGCGACGTCGACGCGCCCGGCGGTCACGTGCGTTCCGCCGATGTCGAGCGCGCCGACGACCTCGCTCGAGCTCATCGAACGAACGCCTTGACGACCTTGCACGGCCCACCACGAACGCGGCGGATCCGGTACCTCCCGACGGACGCTGGAACGACGATCGTCTCCGCGTAGGCGAGCGCGTGTGTCGCCCGCGAGGTCTCGATCTCGACCGCCTCGCCGTCGACGAGGTTCAGCACGTGGAAGCGCCCGTCGGTTTCGTCCGTGACGTCCTCCTCGAAGTCGAGTCGGTTGACGCCGTAGAACAGATCGTCGATCCGGCCGAGCTCGAGCTCGACCCACCCCGGCCCGCCGCGCACTCGTCTCGGCTCGGGAACGAGGTCGCGCCGAACGGCCGCACCCGCACGGCGCGGATCGAGGCTCGCGAACGCATGCGCGAGATGGACCGGCCGAAGCTCGCCCTCGAGGTCGCGGCGGAGCCAGTCGTAGAAGCGGAGCGTGTAGAGGTACGGCGTCGCGCTGATCTCGAGCACGACGTTTCCGGCCCCGCTCGCGTGCGGCGTGCCGGCCGGGATCAGGTAGAGGCGGTGCTGCTCGGCTGCGTGCGTCTGCAGGTACTTCCCGGGGTCGAAGGCAACAGCCGGTGCGACCGCCCGCTCGGCGTCGTTCTGGAACGAGCCGATGTCCGTGTCGCCGCGTAGGCCGAGATAGATGCGCGCTCCCGGGCTCGTGACCATGACGTAGTACGTCTCGTCCTGCGTATACGGCAAGCCGAAGGTCTCCCGCATGTAGCGATCCGAGGGATGGCACTGGATCGACAGGTCGCCGCCTTCGAGCGTGTCCAGGTAGTCGAAGCGGATCGGGAACGCGAGCCCGAACCGCTTCGCGACCTCGGGGCCGAGGATCCGTTCGGCGTGGAGCGCCATCAGAAGCTCGAAGCCGACCTCCACGGGCTCGGGGGACCCGACGAGGATGCCGCTCTCGGGGGTGATCAGCTCGTACGACCACGCGAGGTTCGGCGCGTCGGTGTCGATGCCGAGCGTGCGGCGAAGCCACTGCCCGCCCCACGGGCCGGGCAGGAAGGTGGGTCTTGTCCGAAAGGGCCTGCGGGCCAACTCGTCGATCGAGCGCCGCAGCGAGTCTCCGTCGAGCGACCGCGGGGCCTCGGCGTCGCTCAGGTCGAAGTAGCGGTCGATCCGGCTGGCGATCGCCTGCTTGTGCCGGTCGAGCACGGGCCAGTCGACGAAGAGCAACCGCTGCTCGGAGCCGTGCCTGCCGGCCGGCTGGCCGAGGTTCGAAACCTCATCTTCTTGCATTGCGGCAAGGGTGTGCCGCTTCGGGACGTTCGCGTACCAGAGGACG
The DNA here is from genome assembly GCA_963815965.1 of uncultured Actinomycetes bacterium. GTDB lineage: Bacteria > Actinomycetota > Thermoleophilia > Gaiellales > Gaiellaceae > DASVFB01. Next base: position 199,788 of record CAWFIT010000001.1, read on the forward strand.
TCATGCTCGACGAGCGCGCTGCCGGGGCCGAACACGAGCACGACATCCCCGTCTCGACTCGCGCGAGGGCGTGGAGGCTCGTCGAAGAAGTCGGCGAGCGTGCCCTGGAAGATGCGGGCGAACACGGGGTCGTCCGGAAGCTCGGCTTCGGCCGTCCGCCGCCGAATCTCGTCCCAGGGGGCGAACGACTTGCGAATGTCGATCGTAGTACTCGACAACTGCGCGCGACGCAACGTGGCGCCGATGTCGTCGGCGATGCGATCCCACGGCAGCGCGGAGCATCCATCGACGGCGAGCACGCACGGCGTCCGGGCGGCCAGCTCGGACACGGGGACGTCGTACCCCTCCACGGGCTGCCTGCCGGTGACGGGGTACCAGGGGTTCGCGTCGTAGCTCACGCGAGCAAGTCGAGCGCGAGCGCGGCGCTCCACGAGAAGTCGCCGCTGCCGAGCGGCTCGCCGGTCCGCGGGTCGTAGTACTCGGCGAAACCGGAAGTCTCGAGGAGACGGACCGTGAGCCGGCGCAGCTCGTCCGCCTCGTCCGCCAGCCCGCACCCGCGCAGGCCGCGGATGAGGAACCAGTTGACGTTGATCCAGACCGGTCCGCGCCAGTAGCGCCGGGGCTCGTACGCCCGGGTTGCCTTGGAGACCGTCGTCACGGCCCACGGACTCTCCTCCGATGGGCCGAAGCGCTCGGGAGACCAAAGTGATTCTGCGAACAGCTTGCGCGCCTGCCGCTCGTCGGGGACGCCGGCGTAAAGCGGGAACAGGTCCGCGATCGTCTCCGTCGTCCCGTCGTCGCCGTGCAGGTCTCGCTGCCGGTACGCGGCGTCGGTCTCGTCCCAACGTGCGGATAGGGCCGTGCGCAGACGCGAAGCGCGGCCGGCCGCCTGGTCGCCGCCTCCGCCGAGCTCGCCGAACAGGAACGCGAGGTCCTCTTCCGAGACCGAGAGGATCGCGTTGAAGGCGAGGTCGAGGTACGCGAACGGAGCCTCGCTCGACGATGCGGGCCGGTAGCCGCGCTTGCGCAACCGATCGACAATTGCCATGTAACGCCCGTACTCGACATTGGTCGGCCGCTCGTCGTCGGCGAGGTGCCTGCGATCGCTGCGCGCGAACGTGAGATCGCGGGGATCGATGCGCGCAAGCGCGGCGTCGAAGCGAGGCGCATTGTCGGCCGACTCCCACGGATGCACGATCGCGACGAGGCCCGAGTCGTCGAAGCTGCGGTCGCGCTCGAGCCAGCGGTGCCACGCGTCGATCCCGGGAAGCACCTCCTCGAGGAACGCGCGGTCGGCATCGGCTTCGTGCAGCGCGCGAACGGCAGTGGCGAGCACCGGGGGCTGCGTCAGTCCGCTCGTCGCGACACTCGGCGCGCCTGCACAGTCCGACGAGCCCCAGATCTCCGGTCCGGGCGAATAGTCGGCGCCGGCATCGTGGAACACGATGTGCGGCACCATTCCGTCCGCCCACCGGCCGCGAAGGAGCGAGCGCACCTCCCGACGGCCGCGCTCGGGATCGACGCGCGCGAGGCCGAGCGCGACAAACGCCGAGTCCCAGTTCCACTGGAACGGGTAGACGCGTGGGCCGGGCTTGACGAAGAGGCCCGTATCGTTGCGTTCGAGCACTTCGAGCGCGCGGCCGACGAGAGAGGGGACGGACGTCACGGACGAGGCGGTCGTTGGGCCATTTGCCACGCCTCTGTAACAAACACGGCAGAGGCGCGTCAATGCCGCCGCGCCGTTAGCGCGCGAGGCGCGCGACGCGCCGACGGGGCAACCGCAGCCGGCCGTCCCTGCTCGAATCGAACGCGTTGTCGATTGCGCCAACGCAGCGGGCGTACGATGGGCGTACAGGCTTGTCTCGGTACGCTGCAATTCGTCTCGTCGCCGCCGCAGCCCGGCCGGCGTGGGATGAGGCCATCGTGGACCCGAATCCGCTGCCACCCCTCGCTGACGCACGCGCGATTAGTTGTCACACTCGTCAACACGCTGCGTGTACGGTGTGCGCACAGGCTTGTCTCCGCACGCTGCCGTTCGCTGCAGTTTGTTGCAACGATGATTCGGCCGATTTGCAGCACGTTTCAGTCTCCTGCAGCTCGTTGCAGCTAGACGAGCCGGACTTTTAATCCCAAGGTCGCAGGTTCGATCCCTGCCCGGCCCATCAAACCCGAGAAGACACGAGAACGGAGCCAGAACACGCGAGAGAACGCGAGAGCCGCGAGAGCCGCGAGCACACCACGAATCCCAAGGTCTGCGACCGTCGAAAACTGCCGCACGAGAAGCGATTTCAGCTGAGTCTCGGAGGAACATCTAGGCCTTGTGGGTCAACACGGGGTCAACAACAGCCTGACCCACACGGCGACGAACGGGCCAAAAAGGACCGCAGCATGAACCTAGTTTCGAAGCCCTGACGGTAATTCGCGGACATCCCATTGCAGATCCTCACGCGGGAACCTGCGACTGGCGCTGGGGTACGGTTGCCGAGGCTCTCTCAAGCCAGGGCGATGCGCGGAGCCGTTCGAAGATCTCGCGTGCGTCTACGCGTGACGACTCGTTTCCCGTCAGTTCGGCGTGCTCGAGAAGGGTCACGCCGAGCGAGAACGGAATCTCGAGCTCGCGGAACAGGCGCGCGGCAAGTTCCAGGCCCGCCGCGTCACGCGCCATCCGGGCGCGGAAGCGATGGGCCTGCGCCTCGAAGAAGGGCGGCCGTATCCCCGCTGACAGGCTGTCGATGAACGCCAGGAGCTCGTGTGCACTCGCGGTGTCGCCGAGCGCCAGCGCCGCCTCGAGCGCGTCGACCACTCCGTGCTTCACGCCCTGGAAATCGGCGCCGAGGGTTGGCCCCGCTTCGATTGTGGCGGCGCCGTCGGCGAGCGCCTCCGCGAAGCGTCCTTCTGCCCGCCGTAGGGCGGCCCTCGCAGCCAGGTACGTGCTTCGATCCTGGACGTCGGTCGAGCCGTCGAGCCGCGAGAAGAGCGACCAGATCCGACGGGCTTCGTCGAGTTCGCCGCGCTCGATGTGCGCGTAGACCCCGGACTGCAGCAGGCCGAGCACGACGCCACCGGCGTCGACTTGCTCCTGCGTGAACTGGTCGGCCGTCGCCACCACGTCGTCCCAGCGGCCGGCCATGAAGAGCGGATAGGTCCTCTCTGCCAGAACCCCGTACTCGAGCGGGCGGCTTCCCATTTTGTTCGCAAGGGCGAGGGACTCGTCCAGGTAGCCGAGCGCCTCCGCGTAGCGGTCGCGGCGGAAGCAGCGGTCCGAAAGGAGGAAGTAACAGGTGCTCGCGTCGTCGGCGAGATCGTGCTCGAGCGCGATCTCTAGGGCGTGCTTCGTGAGCGCGAACGACTCCTCACGATGGCCCCGGCTGAACGAGACGGCCCCCTTTGCCCGGAGCGCGACCGACAGCGGTTCCGACAGTCCCTGGGTCTCGGCGATGTCGAGCGCGAGCTCGGCTCTCGCGGCGGACCGCTCGAGATCGCCACTGAACCAGTACCCGCGGGAGAGCATCGCGGCGAGCATCGCGAGGTCCTCGTCGGGCTCGTCTCCGGAGATGACCTCGTACGCATGCTCCAGCCGCGCGAGTCCTTCGTCTCGTCGACCGGTGAAGCTGAGGGCGCGGCCGAGTTTGTAGGCGCCTCGGGCCGCAGCGTGAGTATCGCCTTCGGCTTCATAGATCGCGATCGACTCTTCGATCAGCCGCTGGGCGGTGTCGGGATCGCCCGCGAGGCCGGCCATCTCACCCGCCCGCCCGAGCAGCTCGGCGTTCTGCAGCCGCTCTTCCGTCAGCTCCGCCGCCTGCTCAAAGTAGCGCTTTGCTTCGGCCGCAGCGGCAAGCGATGCCGCTCGTTCGCCGGCGCTGACGAGCGCCAGCCTTGCCCGCCGCTTGATCTCGGCCGCGTCGACCGCGTCTGGGTCGAGCCTGTATGCCTCGACGAGGTGCGAGGCGACGACCTCCGCCAGTTCGTCTTCCGTGGGCTGGGAGTAGAGGTGCTCGGCGGCTGCGAGATGACGCGCTCTTCGCTCCCGTCTGGAGAGTGTCTCGTAGGCCACGTGCCGGACGAGGTCCTGCAGGAAGCCGTACTGGCCGTGCTCGGGCGAGCGGGGATCGGATTGAAGCGAGACGATCTCCTTGCGCACGAGCGAATGGAGCAGCGAGTCGAGCTGCGCCTCGCCGAGCCCCGTGAGCGCCGCGAGCGCCGCGCGCGTGAACGACTTTCCGAGCACGGATCCGTCCTGCAGCAGCCGTCGTTCCTCCGGCGGCAGACCGTCGAGGCGGGCGGCGATCAGCGCGTGAAGCGTTTCCGGTACCTCGAGCGCCTCGACCTCGCCGACGGGTCGGTAGACCGAGCCTTCCTGGACGAGCTCGCCACGGTCGAGCAGCATCCGCACCGTCTCGACTGCGTAGAGCGGGACGCCCTCGGCGCGGGCGAGGATCTGCTCCCGCAAAAGCATCGGTAGACCGGGAACGAGACCGTTCAGCAGCTCATCCATGGACTCCTGCGAGAGAGGCTCGAGGTAGAGCGAAGCGAAATTGCGATGACCGGCGCCCCAGGTCGGCCGCTGCTCGAGCAGCTCGGGCCGGGCGAGGGTGATCACGCACAGCGGCGAGTTGCGCGACCACTCGAGTAGGTACTCCACGAAGTCGAGCAGCGACGCGTCCGCCCACTGCATGTCCTCGAACGCGAGTACGGTCGGATACACGTCGGCGAGTCGCTCGAAGAAGAGACGCCAGGCGGCGAACAGGTCTTGCCGTTCGTGCGACTCGTGCTCGCCGAGCCCGAGCAGGTGAGCGAGCCGCGGCTCGACGAACCGGCGCTCGTCCGGGTCGGTCATGTACTCCTCGAGCGTCGACCGGAGCTTCGGGAGAGCCGAGCCCGGCTGCTCGTCCTCGGTGATGCGGCACCGCCAACGCACCATGTCTGCGAGCGCCCAGTAGGTCACTCCTTCGCCGTAGGCGAGGCAGCGGCCCCGATGCCAGTTGACGAGCTGCGCGATCCCGTCGAAGTACTTGTAGAACTCCCAGGACAGCCGCGACTTGCCGATCCCGGCGATGCCGGTCACCGAGATGAGCTGCGCCCTCTTCTCCTCTGCGCAAGTGTGAAACAGATCTTTGATCTGACGCAGCTCCCGGTCCCTGCCGACAAACGGGGCCTCGAGCCCCTGCGACTTGAGCGTTCCGCGGACGCCGGAGACCACGCGAACCGCCTTCCAGAGCGGGGTCAAGCCCTGCTTGCCCTTCAGCTCGAACGAACCCGCGTCCTCGTAGACGATCGCCTGGTCGGTCGTCCGCCGAGTCGAGTCGCCGACGTAGACTCGGCCGGGTTCCGCGACCGACTGCACCCGTGAGGCGGTGTTGACGAGATCCCCGGCGACCATTCCCTCGGCCGTGGAGCCGATCGTCACCGCTGCCTCGCCGGTCAACACCCCAGCTCGCGCACAAAGGCCCTCCGCGCCTACCTCCTGCCCCAGCGTCGACACCGCCGCGACGAGCTCGAGCGCGGCCCGCACCGCTCGCTCCGCGTCGTCCTCCGTCGCAACCGGCGTGCCCCAGACGGCCATCACCGCATCCCCGATGAACTTCTCCACGGTTCCCCCGTACAGCTCGATCAGACGTCTGCATGTGTCGAAGTAACGGGAGAGAAGGTCGCGAACCTCCTCCGCGTCACGCGACTCCGACAGCGATGTGAAACCGACGAGGTCGGCGAACAGAACGGAGACGAGGCGACGCTCGGACGCGGAGGCCTCGCGAGGAAGCTCAGACGGCGCGCTGACAGCTTCAGCACTGTCCACCGGCGCACCGCACTCGCCGCAGAACTTCTCGTCGCCGACGAGCGCCGCGCCGCACGATCCGCAGGCCACGGCGAGCGGCGTTCCGCATTCCGTGCAGAATTTTTTTCCCGCAAGGTTCTCGGTTCGGCAGCTTGGACAGACCATCCTGAAAAAGAGCCTACTAACCTGATCCTTCGCATCCGTCCCCGCGTCACGATCTGGTTCCACCAGCACATGAAGCTCGTCTGGGCCTGGGGCCCGAGCAGGAGCGCCGGCCGGTTGTATGCCAGCGCGGCCGGAATGCGCTTCTACCACCGCCACTGGCTCAACGGCACCGCCACCAACTGGCAGAACAACCACCTACCCGACACGGCTTCCTTGACGGTCGAGCTGCCCGCCGGCAGCCTCTCCCCGCGACAGGTGCGTCGACAGGTACGCGCAGTGCTCGCAGTCGCGACCGACTAGGTGTCGCGGCGGACGAGCAGGACCGCGGCGATCGCGAGCGCCAGCGAGCAGTAGCCGGTGAAGAGGATGGCACCCGGCCACGGCGCGAGCGAATTTGCATCGTGGGTGAGCGAGAACATCTGCCGCCCAGCCTCGCTCGGCAGGTACTCGCTGACCGCGTCGTTCCAGCTCGCCGGCAAGATGAGCATCAGCGGCGGAATGACGAAGAAGATTCCGGCAAAGGTCGCGATCCCACCCGCGGTGTTCCGGACGATCGCGCCAATCGCGAGCGCGAAGATCCCAACCAACAGCAGGTAGACCGCGCCACCGATTACGGAGCGAGCAACACCTGGGTGCGAGAACGGGATCTGGAGGATGTGATGCCGAGAAAGAATCGCCTGACTCGCGAAGAAGGCGAGCACTACGGCCGGCAGCATCAGAAGGAACACGACGACCGCGAAGACCGCGGTCTTCGCCCAGAGCACCGGCAGTCGTTTCGGTACCGCAGTAAAGCTCGCCCGGATCATGCCGGTCGAGTACTCGCCTGTGATCACGAGCACACCGAGGACCGCGATCGCGAGCTGCGAAGCGTTGACGCCGGCGAGCGCGATGTCGAGCGGATGGCGATCGGCCCGCTCATGGGGGCTCATCGACCCCCAGTGCGACGAGGTGACCGCGGAGAAGATCACGGGCAAAGCGATCGTCAGCAGGACGCCGATCCCCAGCGACCAGCGCGTCGAGCGAAGCGAATGCAGCTTTGTCCATTCCGAGAACACAACGCGCGCTTGCGTCACTCGGCCGGTGTGTGGTGTTCTCGGGAGTTGCTGGACGTTCGAGAGTGTGCTCATGCGACTGCCTTCTGCTGCTCCAGCTCAGCGGCCCTGAACTCAACGTCTTCCCGCGTAAGATCCATGAACGCCTCTTCGAGCGAAGCCTGCTTCGGCGTCAGTTCGTGAAGAGCGAGTCCGTTCGCAGCGGCAGCGTCGCCGATTTGAGCGGTGGTCAGCCCGCGCACCTCGAGCAAGCCCGGCTCGGGCATCGCTACAGTCACGTTCGGGCCGGCGATCAGCGCCTCCAGTGTGCTTGCTTGCGGCGAGCGGACATGCACCACATCCCCGGAGGCCTGCGCCAGGAATGCGGCCGTGCTCGTGTCGGCGATCTTTCGACCACGGCCGATCACGATCAGATGGTCGGCCGTAAGCGCCATCTCGCCCATCAGGTGTGAAGAGACGAAGACGGTGCGGCCCTCGGCGGCAAGCGACTTCAACAGGTTGCGCATCCAGTGGATGCCCTCCGGGTCGAGGCCGTTCACGGGCTCGTCGAGCATCACCGTCGAGGGATCGCCGAGCAGCGCGGAGGCGATCCCGAGCCGTTGGCCCATCCCGAGCGAGAACTTTCCCGCACGCTTCCTCGCCACATCGTGCAGACCGACCATGTCGATCAACTCGTCAACCCGCCTGCGCAGGATGCCGTGCGTTCGCGCCAGCGCAAGCAGATGGTTGTACGCCGACCGGCCGGTATGTATTGAGCGCGCCTCGAGCAGAGCGCCCACTTCGTGCAACGGCGCATGGTGGTCGCGATAGTGCTTTCCGTTCACCGTCACATCGCCCGCCGTTGGCGCGTCCAGTCCGAGGATCAGCCGCATCGTCGTCGACTTGCCGGAGCCGTTCGGACCGAGAAAGCCCGTCACGATCCCCGGCCGAACCGAGAACGACAACTCGTCGACCGCGCGCTTCTCGCCGTAATCCTTCGTCAGGACGCGAGCCTCGATCACGCGACCATCCAAGCAGCCCTGTCTAAGAGCCTTCTCACGTTGCGACGAGCGCGCCGACGTCCTCACGATGGCTCCAGTGCAGCCAAGGGCGAGCGAGCGGCAGCGTCGCGATCGCCAGCGTCGCCCCCGCGACCAAAGCTGCCGCGACGGCAAACCGGCGACGTGGCCGACCCGACGCTGGCGACGCGTCGCCGAAATCAGCGCGGATCAGCGACGGGAGGCGAAGTGCGTATGCAAGCACGTGTGCAGACAGCGCGACGAACCAGACCAAGAATGCCGCCTTGTGGATTCCGAGCACGATCCCGCCGCCGGGTCCGGCGACGAGCAGCGCAACACCGCTGGCGAAGAGGCCGAGCGTGGAAGCGACCACGAACGGAGCTACAAGCATTCGCATAAATAGACCCGGCGGCCCTTCGGAACGGTAAGCCGCGTCGCGCAGGTAGTAACGCGCGAAGCGGTAACCGGTACTCGCGAGCTTCAATGCGACCGGCGGGATCAGCAGCATGCCGAGGAAGATGTGGACCGACAGCAGCGGGCGAACTGCGAGCAGCGTTGCACCTTCTGCGGCCAGCAGCACCAGCAGCACAGCAGCAGTCGTCGCGGTGAGCCGCCGGTTGCCTTCGGTTCCGCCGACGAGCAGGCGAGCGGCCAGCGTCCGCATTCGGCGGTCCGGTCGGACCGTTTCCTCTCGTGCTTCCATTCGCAGAAGTGGAGCAAAGCAAGATGAGACGGGAGTGAGAACGACGTGGTCTCATCCGATCCTCATCTCCGCCAGGAACAATTGACGGCGTGCGTGTCCTAGTGGTCGAGGACGAAGCGAAGCTCGCGCGCTTGCTCGCGCGCGGCCTCGGCGAGGAGGGTCACGTCGCCGACGTCGCCGGCCGCGGCGAGGACGCGCTCTGGATGGCGAAGGCGACGCCATATGACGCGATCGTCTTGGACGTGATGCTGCCGGGCCTGGACGGATTCGAGACCTGCCGTGAGCTGCGGGCGAACGAGGTGTGGGCGCCCGTCCTTTTCCTGACCGCCCGTGACGAGGTGGAGGACCGCGTCCGCGGACTCGATACGGGTGCGGACGATTACCTTGTGAAGCCGTTCTCGTTCGAGGAGCTGCTGGCGAGGTTGCGCGCGCTGGTTCGCCGCGCCCCAGGCGAACGGCCGTCCAAGCTCGAGGCCGGCGATCTGCGACTCGATCCGGCCGCGCATCGAGCGTGGCGCGGCGAGGTCGAGATCGATCTCTCGGCCAAGGAGTTCGCGCTGCTGGAGCTGTTCATGCGCCGTCCCGGCGAGACGCTGTCGCGCCAGCAGTTGCTGGACGGCGCATGGGACATGGCATTCGACGGGCGCTCGAATGTCGTGGACGTCTATGTCCGATATCTGCGCGAAAAGGTCGACCGGCCGTTCGGCCGCCGCTCGCTCGAGACGATTCGCGGCGTCGGCTACCGGCTGCACGAGGACGCGTGAGAACGCTTCCAATCCGCCTGCGGCTCACGCTTCCGTTCGCGGTGGCGATGGCCCTCGTCCTGGCCGCGATGGGCCTCTTCGTCTACCTCCGTGTCGGCGGCGCGCTGCTGGCGTCGATCGACCAGAACCTCCGCGTGCAGGTGGGCGAGTCGGCGGACCACGTCGGTCGCGGTCGAGGCCTGATCGACCGTGACGCCGCGAACGGCATCACTGTGGCACAACTGGTTGCACCGGACGGCCGGGTGCTCCAGTCGGTGCCGGCGCACCTGCCCTCGCTCTCATCGGCGACGATCCGAGCGCACGCACTGAACGGCAAGCGCGCCTGGTGGAGCTCGAGCATCCCGGGGCGCAGCGGCGAATGGCGGTTGCTCGCGGTACCTGCGCGCCGGAACACGAACCAAGCGGTGCTGGTCGTCGCCCAGACGCTCGGGCCGCGCGAGGACGCGTTGCACCGCCTTGCCCGCGAGCTCGTCCTCGGCGGGGCCGCGGCTCTTGCGCTCGCGATTGTCGCCGGTTACCTGCTTGCCGCTGCAGCGCTTCGTCCAGTCGAGGCGATGCGGCGGCGGGCGGCTGCGATCACGGCGTCTACTCCTGGAACCCGCTTGCCCGTTCCCTCCGGACGCGACGAGGTCTCAAAGCTCGCCGAAACGCTGAACGACATGCTGCAGCGGCTCGAAGCCGCGTTCGAGCACGAACGTCGCTTCGTCGCCGACGCGAGCCATGAGCTACGAACACCGCTGGCGCTCCTGCGCACGGAGCTCGAGCTCGCGTTGCGCAGGCCGCGCTCACACGATGAGCTCGAGGCGGCGCTGCACTCGGCAGCGGAAGAGACGGAAAGGCTGACGCACCTGGCGGAGGATCTCCTTCTGATCGCGCGATCGGATCAGGGAGAGCTACCGGTTCGGCGCAGGCGGATCTCGGCGCGCGTAGTCCTCGAAGACGTGGCGGCCCGCTTCGAGGGCCTCGCACGCGAGCGCGGGCGCAGCGTCGCCGTGTCGAGCGGAACCGACGCGTTCGTCGACGCCGATTCCGCAAGGCTCGAGCAGGCGCTCGGCAATCTCGTCGACAACGCGCTTGCCTATGGCGAGGGCGCTGTCGAGCTCTTTGTGCACGTGAACGGCGAAGGCGTCGAGCTCCACGTCGCTGACCACGGACCGGGGTTCCCCCCGGGCTTCGCGTCCCGGGCGTTCGACCGGTTCAGCCGGGCCGACGAGGCGCGTAGTCCAGGCGGCGCGGGACTCGGTCTTGCGATCGTCGAGGTGATCGCCCGCACGCACGGCGGCATGGCAGCGGTGGCCAACCGCGACGGCCATGGCGCCGATGCCTGGATCACGCTTCGCGGTTCTTAGGACTCCTTAAGCCGGCGCTCATCGTCGTCTCATCTCCGGTTGGCAGGCTGGGATCGATCCGGCGATGACGGACAGACATTCCACCAAGCGCGCGGCGCTCGCGAGGGATGCCGCGCTGCAGCGGCTGCGGCGGCTCACGGGCGCCCTGATCGCAGGTGCGGTTGCGCTTTCGGGCGTGTTCGCAGGGGTCGCCGCGAGCTCCACGCACACGCAGAAGAAGGCCGTTCGCCTGCCCCACCGCGAAGCTCGATCCGTGGTGACGACACCGCCGTTGCCGCCCCAGCCGTCGGCCCCTGCGTCCGCGGCGCCCGCGCAGTCCGCCACGCCCACGCCGCCGGCACAGGCTCCGGTCCCGACGCCGCAGCCCCCCGTCGTCGTGAGCGGCGGCTCGTGAACACCACGCCGATTTCACGATCGTTCCCCGCGCTTGGTACGACGGCAGTCGTCGCGGTCGGCGATTCCGCCGCACTAGAGGAGGCTATCGCTGTGCTCACGCTGGAGCTCGACGCGATCGACCGCGCGTGCAGTCGCTTCCGACCCGACTCCGAGCTCGTACGGATGAACGCCGCATCGGGCGAGGAGGTGCGTGTGAGCACGCTCCTTTTCGGCGCGCTGCGGACGGCACTCGACGCCGCACAGGCAAGCGCTGGACTCGTCGACCCGACCATTGGCAGAACGTTGCGGCTCTCCGGCTACGACGCGACTTTCTCCGTCGTTCGCGGCCGCGACGGAAGACTCGTTCGACCCGCGTTCGTGCGGGATCCGGATTGGCGCACCGTCGAGCTCGACGAGACACGTCGAATCGTGCGCGCGCCGAAGGGCGTCGAGCTCGACCTCGGCGCAACGGCGAAGGCGCTCGCAGCCGACCGCGCGGCGAAACGCGCGCACGCGGCGACAGGGACCGGCGTGCTCATCTCGCTCGGCGGCGATATCGCGGTTGTAGGCGAGCCTCCGCAAGGCGGTTGGTCGGTTCGTATCGCAGAGGACAACGCCTCGCCGCTGGACACTCCCGGTCCCGCTGTCGCCATCTCGGCCGGCGGCCTTGCGACATCGGGGACGACCGTGCGCAGCTGGGGAAGCAGCGCCGGCCGTCTTCATCACATCGTCGATCCCCGTACCCGGCGTCCCGCGAGCGCGCACTGGCGCACCGTGACCGTTGCAGCAGCGTCGTGCGTCGATGCGAACACCGCGAGCACAGCGGCGATCGTCCTCGGCGAGCATGCGCCGGAGTGGCTCACGCGGCTGAGGCTGCCTGCGCGGCTCGTGCGCTACGACCGGCGAACGCTTTGCGTCGCGGGCTGGCCGGCGGAGGTGGAGGCAGCGTGATCGTCGCCGCGTCGAGCCCGACAACGCTCTGGTATCTGACCCGCGCGACCGGCGTCGTGGCGCTGCTGCTGCTCACCGCAGCGGTCGTCCTGGGCGTGTTGAGCTCGATCCGTTGGCGCAGTGGACGCCTGCCGCGCTTTCTCGTCGGCGCGCTGCATCGCAACGTGACGCTGATCGCGATCGCGTTCGTGGTCGTGCACGTCGTCACGACTGTCGCCGACGGTTATGCGCCGGTCGGGTTGCGAGACGCCGTGATCCCGTTCGTGTCCCCGTACCGCCCGATCTGGCTCGGACTCGGAGCCGTCGCGTTCGACCTGTTGCTCGCGCTCGTCATCACCAGCTTCCTACGCATGCGACTCGGCTTTCGGATGTGGCGCGCCGTGCACTGGCTTGCGTACGCATCGTGGCCGGTGGCGCTCATGCATTCGCTGGGCACGGGCAGCGACGCGCGCCTGGGCTGGATGACGTTCTTCGGCTTCGCCTCCATTGCGCTCGTTGCCGTTACCGTGCTTCTGCGCATCGCGCGCAGCGAAGCTGCGCATGCGTTGAGGATTGCTGCGGCTGCTGCGGCATTCGTCACGCCGCTCGCGATCTTCGTCTGGTACCAGAGCGGCCCGCAGCAGCGCGGCTGGGCTGCGCGTGCAGGCACGCCGAGCTCGCTTCTGCATCGAGCGGCCGTCGCTCCGCGCGCGGCACCAGTCGCGAGCGCCACATCGCTGCCGGCCGGCAATTTCGCTGCGCGCCTCGCCGGGCACATCTCGTCGACGCCTCGCAACGACGGGCTCGTCACGGTCAACATCAAGGCGCGCGTCCAGGGCCGCGTCCACGGCAATCTTCGCCTCACGCTCTGGGGTCAGCCCGCCGAGGGCGGAGGAATCGTGATGACGGCAAGTGACGTTGCATTCGCGGCGGCGGGCACCACCTCGGCGTATTCGGGCCACGTCGTCTCGCTCGACGGCAACCGCGTCGAGACGCAGTTGAAGAACGCAGCCGGAGCGGACGCCGACATCACGCTCGATCTCCAGCTTGACCGCTCGACGAACGCGATCAGCGGATCCGTCGTCGGAAGAGCCACAGCGTGACGAGCTCCGCGGGTCTCGCGACCTCACGCCGAGCACCAGAGCGGCCTGCCGCCCCTCAGGGGCTGGCGAGGCTGCTTGCGTCGATCCGCGGCGACGGTCGTGCGACGTCGCTCGAGGAGCATGTGCGGCGCTACGGAGCCCTGCACGACGCCTCCAGCGGGAGCGAGCTCATCGCACTCGCCGAAGCAAGCGGTCTCGGCGGGCGCGGCGGCGCGTCATTCCCGACGGGGACGAAGCTTCGCGCAGTCGCGTCGCAGCGCCGGCGGCCCGTCGTCGTCGCGAACGGCGTCGAAGCCGAGCCGGCGAGCGGGAAGGATCGCGCGCTGTTGCGCGCCGTCCCACATCTGGTGCTCGACGGCGCCGTTCTTGCGGCCGGGGCCGTCGGAGCGCGAGAGGTGATCGTCGGCATCTCTGGCCGCCGCGCGAACGAGCGAGACGCACTGCTCGCCGCGGTCGGAACGCGAACGCGGAACCGAGTCGACGGAGGTATCTCGCTTCGAGTCGTCGTCGTTCCGGACGGATTCGTGGGCGGCGAGGAGACGGCGTTGATCCGGTTTTTGAACGGCGGCCCGGCAAAACCAACCGTCACTCCCCCACGTCCGTTCGAGCGTGGCGTCGGCGGCGCGCCGACGCTCGTTCAGAATGTCGAGACGCTTGCCCACCTCGCGTTGATCGCGCGCTTCGGGCGGGACTGGTTCCGTGAGCTGGGCACGGCAACGGAGCCCGGAACGACGCTCGTCACGATCTCTGGCGCGGTCGCCCGCCCCGGAGTCCACGAGGTCGCGCGCGGCGCGCCTCTTCGTAATCTCATCGCCGAGGCCGGCGGCGCGAGGGAAAGCATCTCCGCCTATCTCATCGGTGGCTATTTCGGAACGTTCTTCGCCGACGCCGTTGCAGATGACCTCCTCTTACACGACGAAGACCTCGAACGCCGTGGCGGCGGCCTCGGCTCAGGCGTCGTCGTCGCGCTCCCGGCGAGCACCTGTGCAGTTGCGGAAGTCACGCGCGTCGCCCACTATCTCGCCGGTGAGAGTGCCGGACAGTGTGGGCCTTGCGTCCACGGGCTGCGCGCGGTCGCGAACGCACTCGCGCAAGTCGTCGTCGGTAACGCGGACGAGCGCCAACGCCTGACCCGGTGGGTCGCGGAGATTCGCGGTCGTGGCGCCTGCCGGCATCCGGACGGGGCGACGCGACTCATCGCGAGCGCGCTCGAGGTCTTTGCGCACGACGTCGAGCAACACCTGCGCTACGGCCGCTGTGCCGTGACCGATCAGAATGTGCTGCCCACGCCGCAAAGACGAACGGGCCGCCGGTGAGCGACGTGCTTCGCGTGAACCCGATCGCGTGCGAGGGACACGGGCTGTGCGCCGAGCTGTTCCCCGAGCGCGTACGCCTCGACGACTGGGGCTACCCGATCATCGACGGAACCCCGGTGCCCCGCTCGCTCGAGCAGCACATGAGGCGCGCCGTCGCTGCTTGCCCGACGCTCGCGCTGCGCCTTGAACGCGCAGCCGCGCGTCGGCACCGCTGAGTCCCATGTGGCGACGGTCATCGCGCTCGTTCCGTGGCAACCGGACTGCTCGTGCTCGCACGTTCGTTCCGTATGCTGTGAGCCGGCGGCTCCCGCTACGAGTTCCGATCGCCCTCACTCTTCGCCTCTTCCTCCATCCGCTCGAGCCGCGTGTAGTAGTCGGCGAACTCGTTCAGGTGGGCGAGCGCGATCTTGCCTGTCACGACCGGATCGTCCTCGGTCACGTTCGTGAGCAGGTCGTGCAGGCCGTGCTCCAACTCGACGTCCATCCCTCTCCGGAACTGCTCGACGTCGAACGGCGCCGAACCCCAGTCCACACCGATCTGCTCGCCCACGCGACGAGCCTCCTCAGCCGTGAACTCCTTCCGTGCCGCCACCTCACCGCCTCCTTCCGACCGACACCTGGGCCGATCCCAACCGCCGGCATCCACCGACCGCACCGATTGTATGAATTGGCGTCCGGAGAGATCCGTGGCGTCACCGATGACACGAGCAGATTGGCACGTCATCCTCTGCAGGTGGGCGATCGCCGGCTCAGACTCGTCTCCGCCGCGTTGTTCCTTGCGGTTGCTTGCGGGTACGGGCTGTCCTGATGTTCAAGGTCGTGCGACACCGGCTTGGAGTGCGCGTCTATGTCTTCGGTCTGCGGATCCACGAGTGGCACCTCGGCTTGGCTGTGCTGGCCGGGGACGCGGTCGCGGTGTTGCTGCACGCGCTTGGTGTGCTCCCCGCTCTCGCGCTCGCACTCGTCGGCATCTGGCTCATCGCGAAGGACTGGCCCGACCTGACGCACAGCACGCGCGACACGACTGCATGGCGGCTCGGCCTCCACCGCAAGCCTCTGCGACTTCGACCATCGCGACAGCTCGACGATGTGCCGGCGGTCGCCGCGTTCGCGGTTGCCGTCGTCGCGATCGTCGACCTCGTCTCTGCGGTGACGCCGAACGTTTCGTGGCGCGGGCGTGTGCTCGTGCACGTCGAGCCGGTAGCCGTCATGCGTGCGGCTCATGCGCTCGCGGTGCCCGTGTCGTTCGCACTCCTCACAACCGCGTACTACCTCTACCGGCGTCGCTCACACGCGTTTCGGTTCGCGCTCGCACTCATGGCCGCGCTCACGGTCTTCGACCTCGTCAAGGGACTCGACTTCGAGGAGGCCGCGATAACGGCAGCTGCAGCGGCCTTGCTGTGGGCGAGTCGTT
Organism: uncultured Actinomycetes bacterium; assembly: GCA_963815965.1. GTDB lineage: Bacteria > Actinomycetota > Thermoleophilia > Gaiellales > Gaiellaceae > DASVFB01. The sequence goes on from CAWFIT010000001.1 coordinate 215,730, forward strand.
CGTCGTTCTACGTCCGTCACGCACCGACGACGCTGCGGTCGGCGGCGTGGCGTTTGCCGTCCTTGCTGGCCGGCGTCTTTCTCGTGTCGCTCGCCGCCGTCGCGTTCGCAGCTCCCGCGACGGCCTCCGCCACGGATATCTTCCGAGCGACAGGCGACCTGCTCCTGTGGCAGCGCGCCCCGTTCACGTTCCACGACGAGCTCGCGCAAACAGGGCTCGCGGTGGAGCTCACCGGCATGCTCGCTCTACTTGCGGCCGCATACGTCGTGTTCCGCCCGCTGGCTGCGCCGAGAGACCTTCCGGACCCAGAGTTGAGGCGCGCAGCGGCGGAACTCGTTCGCGAGCACGGTGCCGACACGCTCTCGTTCTTCAAGCTGCGTGCCGACAAGCAGTACCTGTTCAATCCGGAAAAGACGGCATTCGTCGGTTACCGGATCCAGGGCGGTGTCTTGATGATCTCAGGGGATCCGATCGGCGAGCAAAAAGGCGTGGAGGCGCTGCTGCCGACGCTCGTCCAATTTGCGGGAGAGCGCGCGCTCAAGCTTGCCGCGCTGGGTGTCAGCCCGGAATCGCGAACCCTGTTCGAGCAAGCCGGACTGCGCGCGCTATACATGGGCGACGAGGCGATCATCGATTCGGAACGCTTCAGCCTCGAAGGACGCCCGATCCGAAAGATCAGGCAATCGGTATCGCGGTTGCACAAGGCGGGCTACCGCACGGCAGTCGCCGAGCTCGGCTCGCTCGACGACGACGTCATCGCGCGGCTCGAGCAGATCGCGAACGACTGGCGACGGGGCGCCCCCGAGCGTGGCTTCAGCATGGCCATGGACTCGCTCCGCAACCCTCAGGGAGAAAAGACACTCGTCGTCTATGCCACCGACGACCGCGAGTCAATTCGCGGCTTCCTCCACTTCGTTCCGACCTACGGGCGCGACGCTGTCTCGCTCTCGTTCATGCGCCGAGAGCACGACACGCCGAACGGCCTAACCGAGTTCTTGATTGTCGAAGCGATCGAACACCTTCGCGCCCGCGGTATCGCCGAGGTATCGCTCAACTTCGCCGCGTTCGCGCGGCTCATCCGCGAACCGCGCGGGTTCTCCGAACGGACGCTGGGCCGCATCCTCGCACTGGGCGACACGTGGTTTCAGATCGAGCGCCTCTACCGTTTCAACGCCAAGTTCTTCCCCCGTTGGGAGCCGCGCTACTTCATGTACGAGCGCCGCCTCGGCCTGCCGCGCGCAGGTATCGCTGCACTCTGGCTCGAGGGGCAACTACCGAAACCGAAGATCCGAAGGCGCCACCAGGCCGCCGGCTTCTGAAGGGCGTCACTGGCGGCGCCGCCGGAACATAGCCAGCACCGCGTCGACGGTTTGCTCGGCGTGGCGGGCGATCCAAACACAGAAGAGCGCGAGAGGAAGCTCCACGAGGCCGGCCTCGAGCGCGGCCTCGAGGTGCTCACCGTGGCCGTTGGCGAGCACGTTGTCGAACCACGCGTCGCAAAGTAGGAGCGTGGCCGCAACCGCGGCAGCCGAAGGCGCCCACGGCGCGCAGCGCGCGATGCTCCAGCCGGTCGCGCCGAGAGCCGCGGCGAGCGCGACGTCGAAGCCGACCCAGGCGACGTCCCAATGGTGACTCGTGTGCCGCGCCGGCAACCGGTACGCCAACACGAGTGTCCACGAGATCAGCAGCGCCGACGCAAGCGCAAGCAACGTCGTGACCCAGCGGTTCGGAGTGAGGTCTTCTCGCACGGTCGCCATGCGCCATTTGTACCTCGCGGTGCCGGGGCCGAGTCGCCAGATGACAGCGGCTTGTCTCCGCAGGCTGTCGTTCGCCGCCACCACGCCGAGCCTCACGGCTCCTTCGCCCTGTTCGTCGGCCAGCGCTGAATCGCGCCCTACTAAGCTCTCGGCGTCAGCAACTGGGAGGAGAGTCATGAGACTGCGACTCTTGACCGCTGTGTTCATCGGCGCGCTCGCGATCCCGACTGCAGGGGGCGCCGTGCCGACAGTGGGAGTGAACGTGAGCGTCGATCAGGATCACGGACTCGCGTTCCCGCAGAACAAGCAGAACGAGAACTCGATCACACGCGACCCGTTGACCGGCGTGCTCGTGGCCGGCGCGAACGACGAGATCGGACTCGACCCGTGCACGGGGACGACGGTGCCGCTGGCGAGCCCGTGCCCGTTTACTCCCGGCGTCTCGCTGTCGGGCTACTACCGTTCGACCGACGGCGGCGCCACCTGGACGGGGGGCTTGCTGCCGACGGGGTCGGGCTTCGTGCCCGGAGGCGATCCATCTCTCGATTACGGGCCGCGTCGCTGCAGCGACGGGACGTTCAGCTGGCTCTGCGGTGTCGTCGTCTACTTCGCGAGCCTCGGGGATCCCTTCCCGGAGTTCGCAGGCGAGCAGGTTCTGATCAACCGCTCATACGACGACGGGGCGAGCTGGTCGGCGCCGTCGCTCGCAACGTCGACGGACCGCAAGTCCCAGTTCGACGATCACGAGTGGATCGCGGTTGACCGGTCGAGCGCGCACTTCGGCCGGCTCTACGTCTACTGGGCGGTCTTCTGCAACACGTGCGCCGGGAACGGGAACGTGAAGCTCTACGTCGCTCACTCCGACGACGAGGGCCGCTCGTTCACCCACGCGGTGCAGATTGCGGGAACGGCCCTCAACCTTGTGCAGGGACAGCGGGAGACCGGACAGATGGCCGTGTCGTCTACCGGGATCGTCGAGGCGTTCTGGCCCGAACACGCCGATTCGAAAGGGAAGTATCCGACGACACAGGTCGTCGCGGTCTCGACCGACGGAGGGGATCACTTCAGCGATCCGATTCCAATCTCGACCGTGGTCGACTACCCGCTGACCGGCACGCCCTTCGACGTCGTCGACCTCTTCAACCGCGTGCCGGGGATGAGCGCGCGCGTGGACTGCTACCCACATCCTGCAGCCGATCCGTCGAGTGCGCGCGTCTACGTCGTCTGGTGCGACTTCGCCGGCGGCCACGGCGTCGTCAAGGCGGCCGTCTCGGCTGACGGAGTCAACTGGACGAGCCTCGGGACGATCGCCGACGTACCCGGACGGAATGCGTTCTTCCCCGCCGTATCGGTTGCGCCGAACGGGACGGTCGCGGTCGCATTCGACGCGTTGACCGCCCCGCCTGCCGACGATCCCTGGTCTACGGGGACGCAGGTGTACGACAACTACTTCGTCGAGTCCACGGACGGTGGCGCAACGTTCACGGCGCCGCTGCGCGTGAGCTCGGTGAGCTCGAACCCCGAAGCGTCGGCCTACAACAACCTCATGGAGCAGTTCATCGGCGACTACATCGGGATCGTCGCCGGTCCGACGCAGGCGTACGTCGTCTGGACCGATGCGCGGGACGCCTCGACCTGTCAGGCGGTTTCTGATTACCAGAGCGCCGTCTACGCAGGAACTAAGGGCGCCGTGGCGCCGAACCCGAACGTCGCCTGCTCGTCAAGCTTCGGGAACACAGACTCGGAGTTTGCAGCCGTCAAGTACTGAGAAGCGGGCCGCTCCCTCAAGCGAGAGAGCGGCCTACTCCCCATGCCCGTGAATGTCCAAGTCGAGGTCAACCGCAGCCTGACCCAGGCGGCGAACAGGCCAAAACCTCCCGCTAACCCCGCCACGCATCTGTCTATCGCCCGTAGCCGTTGCTAACTGCAACACGGGCCGACGGCCCGACCCGCCGTCGTGTCCGTTGACCGGTACTCACGAACGTCGTAGGGTTGGCCTCAACTCTCCTGCGTGCATCGGTTCACGCCGCCGACAGCGGCGCGTTCCGCAGGTGGCGTCGTGCGGACGTCGAGTGATCGTCGATCCATCAAGCGGGGGGAGAAGGAGGCGTCGGAAATGGAAGGTGAGGAGGGGACGGAGCGGCGGCTCAGCCGCGAGGATCTCCTGAAGCTCGCGGCAGCGGCAGGAGGAGCGACGCTCCTCGGCGGCCGCGTCGGAGCAGCGGAGGCAGCGCTCGACCGGCTGAGTGGCGAGTCGGGTCGCCTACAGGTGCTCGACTGGGCAGGCTACGGCAACGACGGCGGTCAGGCGATGTTCGCGCAGTACGTGAAGCGGTACCCGAACAACAAGCCGCAGTTCACGTACATGACAAACGAGGCGGATGCGCTGGCGAAGTTCCACGCCGGCTCCAAACCCGACATCTTCCGCCCCTACGTCGGCTGGACCAAGTACTTCGCAACGAGTGGCTTCGTCCAGCCGTGGAATCCGAGGCTCATCTCGAACTTCAAGCACCTGAACCCGTTCATGGTCAAGGCCGGCCAGTACCAGGGCAAGCAGTACGGCATCCCGGACGACTGGGGCATCGACGCGGTCCTGTACCGAAGCGACAAGGTGAAGCCGAAGGCCCGCTCGTACGGCCTCCTCTTCGACGAGCGGTACAAGGGCAAGATCGCCTGGTTCGACGACATCGAGATGCTCGAGATCGCCGGCCTGTATCTCGGCTTCAAGAACACCTGGAACCAGACCGACGCGCAGCTGAAGCGGTCTCAACAGCTCCTCATGTCCAAGAAGCACCTCGTGCGGATGAACTGGTCCTCGGAGACGAACCTCTGGGAGGCCTTCGGGTCGGGGGATGTCTGGATTGCCTACGCGTGGCCGAACGACTGGGTGCAGATGAAGAAGAAGGGCCTGAAGGTCGTCTACATGCGGCCGAAGGAGAAGCCGATCGCCTGGGTCGGGATGTTCATGGTGCTAGCGGGATCGCCTCGGTACCACCTCGCGCACGCCTACGTCGATGCCTGGAGCTCGGCCAAGTCCGGGAAATGGTTGGAGGACAACTACGGCTACGGCCACGCGAACACCGTTGCCCGCCCGGCGTCCAGCGACTTGCTGCACGCACTGGAGTTGACCAACCCGAAGGCCGTCACCGAGCCCTACGCCCACCTCGACCGCGACATCCCGCGCCGCGCGCTCTACGCAAAGATGTGGGAAGAAGTGAAGGCGTCCTGACGAGGCGTTAGGTCAAGACGTATGGCGATCACCGAGGCCAGCGGGTCGCCTGCACGCGTCCCGCGACGCAGGCGCCGGCGGCTCGATCTGACGACGCCGACACTGCTCGGGCCGCCGGTCGTCTGGCTGGTCGTCTTCTTCGTGGTGCCGATCGCGATCGTCGCCGCGTACAGCTTCAACGTCTACTCGCTGTACCCGGGCCAACAAGGTTTCACACTCAAGGCGTGGCACGACTTCCTGCATAGCGCCGTGTACCTCCGGCTGTTCTGGAAGTCGGTGAAGATCTCGCTGGTCGTCTCGGTCATCATCGTCGTCCTCGCGTACCCGCTCGCGTACTACCTCGCGCTTTCCGGGACGAAGCGCAAATACGTCCTACTGCTCCTCCTCATCGCCCCGTTTCTGACGAGTTACTTGCTGCGAGTCCTCGCCTGGAAGGTAATCCTCGGCGACCAGGGCGTCGTGAATTCGTTCCTTTTCTCGACGCACCTCCGCTCTCCAGAACATCCGATCTCCGCGCTGCTGTACAGCAGGTTCGCGGTCATGCTGGTGCTCGGCTACATCTGGCTCCCGTTCGTGGCCCTCCCCATCTTCGTCTCGCTCGAGAGTCTGGATCGGCGCCTGCTGGAAGCGGCAAGCGACCTCGGCGCGACCCGCCTCCAAGCGTTCCGGCGGGTGACGCTGCCGCTCTCGCTGCCGGGCGTCATCGCCGCGTTCCTGTTCGTCTTCATCCCGACGCTCGGCGAGTTCGTCACGCCGTCGCTCGTCGGGGGAGTGACCGGCTACATGTACGGCAATCAGATCGTGGACCTGTTCGGGACCGGCTTCCCCGACTGGGAGACGGGCTCGGTGCTCGCGATCTTCCTCCTCGCGGTCGTGGGCATCCTCACGGTCGTCTTCGCACGGTTCCTCCAACCGCAACAGGTGGCGGCGGACTGATGGACGTCGCGCTCTCGAAGAACGGCGCGAGGCTGTTGAGGGGGTTCTTCGCCCTCGTCGTCGTCTTCCTTTACGCGCCGATCGTGATCCTCCTGATCTTCTCGTTCAACAACTCCGAGGTGCCGTCGTTCCCGCTCAACGGCTTCACTCTCCACTGGTACCACCAATTCCTGACGAACTCGGACCTCAAGGCGGCGCTCAAGACAAGTGCGATCATCGCGACGCTTTCGAGCGTGGGCGCGGTGGTGCTCGGCGTGCTCGCCGCGCTCGCACTCACCCGCCGTCGCTTTCGGGGCAGGGCCGGCGTCTCGGCGCTCCTCCTCAGCCCCCTCGTTATCCCGTACGTGGTGTTCGGGATCTCCTTACTCCTCTTCTTCCATCGAGTCGGGGTGCCGCGTTCGATCCTCACAGTGGTGATCGGACACATCGTGATCAGCCTGCCCTACACGATCCTCGTCCTCGTACCGAGGCTCGACCAGATCGATGTCTCGCTCGAAGAGGCGGCATTCGACCTCGGCGCGACCCGCCTGCGAACTTTCCGCTCGATCACGTTGCCGTTGATCCTGCCCGCCGTAGTCTCGGCCTTCCTGATCGCGTTCACGGCGTCGTTCGACGAGTACGCGGTCGCATCGTTCGTCGTTGGAACGCGCGTGACGTTTCCGATCTACCTCTACTCCGCGTTGCGCTTCCCGAGCCAGCTTCCGCAGGTCATCGCGGTCGCCGTCGTCGTGCTCGTGGTGTCGCTCGTTGTTGTGATCGCGGCGGAGCTGGGCCGAAGAATCGCGGAGCGCCGCTTCGGTTCACTCGAAAGCCCCGGCTAAGGATTGGAGTCGCCCAGCAAGGATGCCTGGTCGGGCTCCCACGAGATCGTGGCGCGCGAGCCGCGCTCGAACGCCGAGAGCGACTCGTCGGCAAGGCGGTGGCAGACAACTAGTCCTGCGCCCGTGTCGACGTGAAACTGCGTGTACATGCCGAGGAACACGACCTCGGTGATCGTCCCGTCGAGCCGCGACCCACCGTCGGGAGCACTGCTACCGACCTTTGCGATCCGAACCTGCTCGGGGCGGACCGCGACGCGCACCCTGTCACCCGTCTGGTGATCGGCCGAGACGGGGACGACGATACGCTCGTCCTCGCCCAGCCGCATCACCGCATACGCGCCGACGAGCTCGTCGACGGTGAGGTCGAGCGCGTTGAGCGAGCCGATGAAGTCCGCGATGAAGGCGGTCCGCGGACGATCGTAGATCTCGCGCGGGCTCCCTATCTGCTCCACGCGACCGCCGTTCATGACGGCGATCCGGTCCGACATCGCGAGCGCCTCTTCCTGGTCGTGCGTCACGTAGACGAAGGTCGTCCCAAGGTCGTGCTGGATGCGCTTCAGCTCGAGTTGCATGTGCTTCCGCAACTTGACGTCGAGGGCACCGAGAGGCTCGTCGAGCAGCAGCGCCGCCGGTCGGTTCACGAGCGCACGCGCCAGCGCAACTCGCTGCTGCTGGCCGCCCGATAGTTGGCGCGCCCGCCGTTTCTCGAAGCCCTCGAGCGAGACGAGACGCAGAATTTCCTGCACGCGCCCGGCGTGCTCGCTACGCGGGACGCGCTTGACCTTGAGCCCGAACGCGACGTTGTCGTACACGGACATGTGCGGGAAGAGTGCGTACTGCTGGAACACCATGTTGACCGGCCGCCGGTTCGCCGGCACCCCCGTGACGTCCGTCCCCTGGAGGACGATGCGGCCGGCGTCGGGTAGTTCGAAGCCGGCGACCATGCGCAGAGTCGTCGTCTTGCCGCACCCGCTCGGTCCGAGCAGCGAGAAGAACTCGCCCTCCTCGATCTCGAGCGACACGTCGTCGACGGCCCCGACCGCGCCGAAGCGCTTGCTGACGCCGACGAGGCCGATCGCCGCACGCCCCTGCTCCCGCATCCGAGTCGAGTCTATCCCGGTGAAGGGCGCGAACTCGATTCCCCCGGGGCCGTAAGCGGGCAGGCTCGGGCGCTATAGAGTCGGTCGATGCCGGAGCAGCTTCACGAGGTGCGGACACAAGAGTAAGGAGGACTTTGATGACCACCACCGGAGCAACGCAGCAGATCCTCATCGGAGGCGAGTGGGCCGGCGCCGCCTCGGGCGAGACCATGGAGGTGCTGAATCCGGCCACCGAGGAGGTGATCGCCGAGGTCCCGCGGTGCGACGCCGACGACGTCGGCCGCGCCGTCGCGGCTGCCAAGGCGGCCTTGCCGGAATGGCTCGAGACGACTCCGGCGGAGCGTGCCGAGATCCTGCTCAAGCTCGCCGGGCTCCTCGACGAGCACGCGGAGGAACTTGCGGAGATCGAGTCCCGGAACGTCGGGAAGCCTCTCGGCTACGCGCGTGACGAGATGCCGGTCTGCTCGGACAACATCCGCTTCTTCGCGGGTGCGGCCCGCATCCTCGAGGGGCGCTCGGCGGGCGAGTACATGCGCGGCTACACCTCTTTCATCCGCCGCGAACCGCTCGGGGTCGTCGGCGGCATCGCCCCGTGGAACTACCCGCTCATGATGGCGGTCTGGAAGCTCGCGCCGGCGCTCGCGGCCGGGAACACGCAGGTGCTCAAGCCGTCCGAGCAGACGCCGCTCTCGCTCCTCCGTTTCGCGCAGCTCGCCCAGGACGTCATTCCGGCGGGCGTGCTCAACGTCGTCACGGGAGACGGCGTCCCGGTCGGCGAGGCGATCGTCAAGCATCCGGACGTACGCCTCGTGTCGCTCACCGGCGACGTCGAGACGGGGAAGATCATCGCGCGCACGGCCGCTGACACTCTCAAGCGCGTACACCTCGAGCTCGGCGGCAAGGCGCCCGTGGTGGTCTTCGACGACGCCGACCCCGCCGCTGTCGCCGAGGGCATCAAGATCGCCGGTTACTGGAACTCGGGGCAGGACTGCACCGCTGCCTCGCGTGTCGTCGCAGGCCCGAAGATCTACGACCGGCTGCTCGAAGAGCTCGTTCCCGCGGTCGAGTCGCTGCAGGTCGGCGATCCCGCGGAAAGCGAAGCCATCGAGATGGGCCCGGTCATCTCGAAGGCCCAACAGGAGCGCGTCTTCGGCTTCCTCGAGCGCGCGAAGGGCGCGACCGTCCTAACCGGCGGCGACGGCAACGGCTCCCGCGGCTTCTTCGTCAGGCCTACCGTCGTCGCAGATGTGAAGCAAAGCGACGAGATCGTGCAACGTGAGGTCTTCGGGCCGGTCGTGACCGTGCAGCGTTTCGTCGACGACGAACAGGCGATCGCGTGGGCGAACGACGTCCCGTACGGACTCGCGGCATCGGTGTGGACGCGCGACGTAGGCCGGGCGCTCAACGCGGCGCGCAAGCTCCAGTTCGGGACGGTCTGGATCAACGACCACATCCCGCTCGTCTCGGAGATGCCGCACGGCGGCTATAACGGATCCGGCTACGGCAAGGACCTCTCGGCGTACTCGCTCGAGGACTACACCCAGATCAAGCACGTCATGGCGAGCCTCTCATGACTGCAGTGGAAAGCCCTCTCAAGCCGGCGGAAGGCGTAGACGATTCGGCGCCGTGCCAGAAGGGCCTGAAGCTCGACGCAATCGGCTTCGTCTCGAGCACGGTAATCGGCATCGCCTCGACTGCGCCCGGCTACAGCCTGGCCGCCACGCTCGGCTTCCTGACGCTCGCGGTGGGCTTCTTCACGCCGGCGATCCTCTGGGTCGCGTTCATCCCGATGCTGCTGATCGCCGTCGCTTACTACTACATGAACCGCGCCGACCCGGACTGCGGCACGACGTTCTCGTGGGTGACCCGTGGCCTCGGCCCCTACGTCGGCTGGCTCGGCGGCTGGGCCATCGTCGTCGCGGACATCATCGTGATGGCGAACCTGGCGCAGATCGCGGGGCTCTACACGTTCCTCCTCTTCGGCGCGTCCGGCGCCGCTGCGAGCACGTTCTGGGTCACGTTCGTCGGCGTCATCTGGATCCTGATCATGACCGCAGTCGTGACGATCGGAATCGAGCTGTCTGCACGCTCGCAGTGGGTCCTGCTCGCAGCCGAGTACCTGATCCTGATGGTCTTCGCGGTCGTGGCGCTGGTCAAGGTCTACACGCAGAATCCGCCCGGCTCGAGCCATCCGTCCTTGTCGTGGTTCAACCCCTTCAATGTCTCGAGCTTCAACGCGCTGATCGCCGGCGTGCTGCTCGCGATCTTCATCTACTGGGGGTGGGACAGCGGCGTCACGGTGAACGAAGAGACGGAAGACCACACGCGGGCGCCCGGTCGAGCGGCGGTCGTCAGCACGCTCTTTCTCGTGTTCATCTACGTGCTCGTCTCCACTGCCGCGATCGCATTCGCAGGCGTCCACGCTCTCGGAGCGCACTCCGACGATGCGCTGAGCTTTCTCGGCACCTCGGTCTTCGGCTCGGGCATCCTCGACAAGCTTCTGATCCTCGCCGTGCTGAGCTCGGCGGCCGCATCGACGCAGACCACGATCCTCCCGACGGCGCGAACGACCCTCTCGATGGCGAGGCAGGGCGCAGCGCCGAGGGCGCTCGGGCGCATTCACCCGCGTTTCCAGACACCGCACATCTCGAGCATCCTCATGGGTCTGTTCTCGGTCGCCTGGTACATCGTGTTGACCGTGTACTCGACGAATGTCCTCGGCGACTCGATCGCGTCGCTCGGCCTGATGATCGCGTTCTACCTCGGCCTGACCGGCCTCGCCTGCACCGTCTACTACCGGCGCCAGGTGTTCGCGAGCGCCAAGAACGCCTTGCTGATCGGGCTGGCGCCGTTGGCCGGCGCAGTCATGCTCGGGTACGTCTTCGTCAAGGAGTGCATCAACCTCGCGGACCCGGCTAACTCGGAGTCCGGCAACTCGTGGTTCGGGGTCGGCCCGCCTCTGGTGATCGCCGTCGTGTTCCTCGCTCTGGGACTCGTGCTGATGATTGTCCAGCGTTACAGGAATCCGACTTTCTTCCAGCGAAAGCTCGAGACTGCCCCTCCGGGCGTGCTCGACGCGGCTCCGGCGGCGGCCGGTGGCTAGCACCGTCGCGCTCGATCGGGCGCGAATCCGCGAGCTGACGGAGCGGGAGGAGCGCCGCCTCAATGAGCGGACCCCGGCATCGGCCCGGATGTTCGAGCGCGCGCGGCAGACACTCTCCGGCGGCGTCGCCTCGTCGTATCAGCTGCACGACCCATGGCCGATCTATCTCGCCCGGGGGCGCGGGCAGTTCGTGTGGGATGTCGACGGCAACGAGCTCCGCGACTTCCACAACGCCTTCGGATCGATGGTGCAGGGGCACGCTCACCCCGCCATCTCGCGTGCGATCGAGAAGCGCCTGCGCGAGGGGACACACTTCGCCGCGCCGACCGAGGACGCAATAGTCGTCGCGGAGGAGCTCGCGCGCCGCTTCGGCTTGCCCAGGTGGCGCTACTGCAACTCCGGCTCCGAGGCGACGATGGACGCGATCCGGATCGCGCGCGGACTCACCGGGCGTGAAACCTTGATGAAGATCTTCGGCTCGTACCACGGTCATCACGACGGGGTAATGGTCTCGATCGGCGTCGAGTACGAGGCGATCGGCGACCGCGAAGACCTCGCAGCGCTTCCCTACGGCGCCGGCATCCCGGACGCCGTCGTCGACCTGACCGTTCCCGTCCCGTTCAACGACGCCGACGCGATGGAGCGACGCATCGAACGGCTGGACGCGGAGGGCAGGCTCCCCGCATGCGTGATCATGGAAGCGGCGATGATGAACCTCGGGGTCGTGCTGCCCGAGCCCGGCTATCTCGAGGCGGTGCGTGAGCTCACGCGGCGACGCGGCATTGTCCTCATCTTCGACGAGGTGAAGACTGGGCTCGCGGTCGCCGCGGGCGGAGCGACCGAACGTTTCGGCGTGGTGCCCGACCTGGTGACGCTGGCGAAGACACTCGGCGGAGGGCTTCCGGCCGCGGCGATCGGCGGCACCGACGAAGCGATGTCGGCCGTCGAGGACGGCCGCGTCTATCAGGTCGGCACGTACAACGGCAATCCGGTCGTCATGGCTGCAGCCCGCGCCAGTCTGCTCGAGGTGCTCACGCCGGATGCGTACGAGCTGCTCGACCGGTTGAATCGCCGGCTGCTGGACGGATGCACCGCGGTGATCGAGCGTCACGGCCTGCCGGGCTACGCCGTCGGCATAGGAGCGAAGGGCTGCGTGACGTTCTCGCCGGAGCGCATCGTCGACTACGCGACCTTCAAGGTGCATCAGGATGTCGAGGCGACAGAGCTCGCCTGGGTCTACAACATGAACCGAGGCATCTTCATGACTCCGGGGAGAGAGGAGGAGTGGACGCTGTCGGTCGCGCACACCGAGGAGGACGTCGACGCGTACGTCGCCGTCTTCGAGGAGATGGCGGCGGAGCTGACCGGCTCGACGTAGTGCGCGTGGAACCGTCGGTTGCACCCGGTCTCGAGCCGCCCTGGTGGCGGCAGGAAGCACCGCCTGATTCGCCCGCGCCACGGCTCGAGGGCGACGTCGACGCCGACGTCGCTATCGTCGGCGGCGGCTTCACCGGCCTCTGGACGGGGCTGACGCTGAAGCGGCGCGAGCCCGAGCTGCACGTCGTCTTGCTCGAGGCCGATCTCTGCGGCGACGGGCCGAGTGGGCGCAACGGCGGCTTCCTGCACGGCTACTGGTCGAACCTCGTCCGGCTCCGCGACCGGCTCGGAGACGATGCGGCGCTCGTCGTCGCGCGTGCTGCCGACGGAGCGATTCCGGCAGTCGCCGCACTCGGCGAGGACGTCTGGCTGCGACGCGCCGGGATGCTGCAGGTCTCGACGACGACGGCTCAGGACGTGGCTCTCGACGCAGCGGTCGCCGCCGCGCGCGGCCTCGGCGTCGAGGCCGAAGCCGTGCCCCTGTCGGCCGCCGAGGTCGCAGAGCGCTGCCGCTCCCCGCGCTTCCGCCGCGGTGTCTTCTTCCGGGACGGCGCGAGCGTGCAGCCCGCACGGCTCGTCCGCGCGCTTCGCCGGGCCGGCGTCGAGGCAGGCGTCTCGGTGCACGAGCTGTCTCGCGTGAACGCAATCGAGCCGGGGCGAGTCGCCACGATGGCCGGGAGCGTTCGAGCGCCCCAGATCGTCGTCGCGACGAACGCATGGATGACCGGGTGGCGTCCTGCCAGACACCACCTGACGAACTTCGGCAGCTATGTCGTTCTGACCGAGCCGGTGCCCGAACTGCTCGAGCGAATCGGCTGGACCGGCGGCGAGCCGATCTTCGACTCTCGGATGTTTCTCCACTACTTCCGGACGACGGCGGACGGCCGCGTCCTGATGGGCAGCGGCTCCGGACCGATCGGCTTCGGCGGCCGAGTCGACGATCGGTTCACACGCGACCGGCCGACCGCCGCGCGCGCGGAGCTCGCGCTGCGCCGGCTGTTCCCGGACCTGGCGGACGCGCGCGTCGATCACGCCTGGGGCGGGCCGATCGACGTCGCGGCCGACCAGCTCCCCTTCTTTGGGACGACTGCCGGCTGCATCCACTACGGCGCCGGATATTCGGGCAACGGTGTCGGACCGAGCTGGCTCGGCGGTCAGATCCTCGCCTCGCTTGCGTCGGGCGCAGATGACGAGTGGTCGCGGCTACCGCTCGTCGGTCGCAAGATCCGCCCGTTGCCGCCCGAGCCGTTCCGCAGCTTCGGCGGCGGGCTCGTGCGGGCTGCCGTTCTTGCGTGCGAGGCCGCCGAAGAACGAGGCAGGCAGCCGCGCCTAACCGCAAGGGCCATCAGGGCGTTGCCGCGCGCGCTCGGCCTGCGAATCGGAACGCGCTAGCGATGCTGGCCTCGACGTCGCCGAAGAACACCACGGTGCGCGGGGGCCGGCCGGGTCGTCATCGTCGTAGGGCGTCACATCGAGCGTAGCGGGCGGTCGGCGCGAAGATGGGCTGGCGTAAGATCCACGCTCGTGAACGTCGTCGTTTCTAATCTCAAAGGTGGCGTTGGGAAGACGACGACGGCTCTCTACCTCTCGGCGGCTGCCGTGGCGAGGGGACACGATCCGGTGGTGCTCGTGGACGCCGACCGCCAGGCTTCCGCGGCTGAATGGCTGGAGGAGCGGCCCGTCGAAGGCGTGACGGTCGTCGAAGCGCCGTCGGAGCGCACGTTGGCCCGGGCGATGAATAGTCACGAGGGTCTGGCAATCGTCGACACGCCGCCTGGCGACGAGCGACTCGTGCAGTCGGCGCTCGGCTCGGCCGACGCGGTCGTCGTGCCGACGCGAGCCGGAGGAGTCGAGTTCTCACGCGTGGTCGCGACGCTCGGCTTGATCCCTGCGAGAACGCCGCGCGGTGTTGTTATTTGCTCCGCACGGTTGGGCACGAACGACCTCGACGAGGCCATCGCGTGGTGGAGGGCAGAGGAGATCCCGGTTTGGGGGGTAGTCCCGGAACGCGTTGGTATCGCGGCTGGTCCCGACGCGCGCCTCTTCCGAGAGGGACTGGTCGAATACGACAAAGTTCTGCGGCGCGTCCTGCGCGGACGACGCTGAACTGCGGCGCGCGGACTTCCTTCAGGGCCCTTGCGGCGTCTCGGTCGTCTACCACGGACCCGGCTGACCCGCCAACCTCTATGGCATGTCTGCTGCTCTGAGCCTTAATTCTCGGGCTCGACCCGAGCAGGCTTGCGCGGCACGAACTCCTTGCAGCTCGCCGAGCCGCTGATGAGGCCGCGAACGAGACGGCAGCCGCCGAGCGCGAGCGGCGGGAACATAACTTGCAGTGGTCGCAGCGCACGTCTGGCGTCGGAGCAGGACCGTAGTCCGCCTCCTTCTTCGAAAAGCTCCAGATCCTGGGCATCCAACGTCCTTCGAAGCGATCCCATTGGAACCTCTTCGGGCATGGCACGTCGAGTTCGTAACCGGCCACTCACCGCGGCCTCGTCCGCCGGGAGCGCCCGAGCTGTCGCCCGGGACTACGAGCTCGTGACTGTGTCCGACGTGCTCGGCACAGGCTGAGCGCAGTTCGGCAGGTGCACTTCGGCGACCCGCAGGAGCAGCGCGTGCAGCTGGTCGCGTTCCGCCTCGTTCAGCATCGCGAGCAGCTCGTCCTCGAGGTTCTGCGAGAGCGTCCGCATCTTCGCGAGCGCGCGCTTGCCGTTGGGCGTAATGCGAACGACTTGGCGACGGCGGTCGTCCGGGTCACGCTTGCGTTCGACAAAACCACGTTCCTCGAGCTCGTCGAGTAGGCCGACGAGCTGGCCCTTGTCGTAGCCGAGCGTCTCTGCGATTGCGCCCTGGGTTTCCGGCGGCCCGGCTTCGACGGTGATGAGGATCGCGTGGTGGTACGGGGTGAGGCCGATGCGCTCGTAGGCCTCGAGGCCGCGCTCCCTGGCCCGGAAGCCGAGCTTCTTGAGCAGGAAGACGGGCGAGGCGACGAGCTCCTCCGGTAACCGCCGGAGCGCCTCGGTCGCGCGTGTCTCAGCCTTTGTGACAGTCATGTGAATATGGTAGCGCACTCAAGCGTTGTCTTGATGTATAGTTGTGTGAGTCAACGATTGTGAGGGAAAATCGTGGTTCGCAGTCTAAATCGTCGCTGGAGCGCCCTGGCGCTGATCGTCACGGCGCAGTTCATGGTCATCCTCGACGTCGCGATCGTCAACGTGGCGCTGCCGTCGATCAAGTCAGACCTCGGCTTCTCGACGACCAGCCTGCAGTGGGTCATCTCCGCTTACGCGATCATCTTCGGCGGCACGCTCCTCCTCGGCGGCCGAGTCGCCGACCTGCTCGGGCGGCGGCGGATCTTCGTTGCGGGGCTCGCGCTCTTCGCGGTCAGTTCGCTCCTCTGCGGGCTGTCGTGGAACGCGGCGTCTCTCATCTCGTTCCGCGCGCTGCAGGGCCTCGGCGGCGCGTTGCTCGCGCCCGCCGCGCTCGCGCTGCTGATGACGACCTTCGCCGAAGGGCGCGAGCGCAACATCGCGCTCGGGATCTACGGGGCGGCGTCCGGCAGCGGCGCAGCCGCCGGCGTGCTGCTCGGCGGCGTGCTCACGTCGTACCTGCACTGGTCGTGGATCTTCTTCATCAACGTCCCGGTCGGGGCGGCCGCGATCGTGCTCACGCCGATGCTCCTGTCCGACAGCCGCGCCGACCTCGCGCACCGCCACTTCGACCTGCCCGGCGCCGCCTCGGTCACCGCCGGCCTGATGCTCCTCGTCTACGCGCTGACGCGCGCGACGAGCGACGGCTGGAGCTCGGCGACGACGCTCGGCCTGATCGCCGCGTCGGTCGCGCTCATCGCCGCCTTCGTCGTGATCGAGCTGCGCTCGCGCTCGCCGCTCCTGCCGATGCGGATCTTCCGCTCCCGCAACCTCTCGGCGGCGAACGTCGCGATGGCGATCACCGGGTGCGTCGCGTTCTCGGAGTTCTTCCTGCTCACGCTCTACCTGCAGGACGTCCTCCACTACTCGGCGGTGCAAAGCGGCGCCGCGTTCGTCGGCTTCGCCGGCACCGTCGTCGTGATGTCGAACGTCGCGCAGTGGATCGTCGGCCGGGTCGGCTTCCGCACGACACTCATCGCCGGGCTGATCGTCTCGGCGATCTCGGTCGCGTACCTGAGCCGTCTGCCGATGCACGGGCACTACTTCTGGGACCTCTTCCCGGGCTTCGTGCTCGGCGGCGCCGGCCTGGGGCTCGCGTTCGTCTCCGTGACGATCGCCAGCCTCGCGGGCGTCGAGCGCTCCGACGCGGGCGTCGCGTCCGGCCTCATCAACACCAGCCGGCAGATCGGCGGCGCGATCGGCATCTCCGCGATCAGCGCGGTCGCCGCGACATCGACGAGCGGCTTCGCGCGCTCGCACAGCGACGCGCTCTCGAGCGGCGTCGCACTCGACCACGGCTACCGCATCTCGTTCTACGTTCTGACGGTGCTGCTCATCGCCGGCGCCGGGATCGTCGCCGCCCTCGTGCGGACGCCCGCGCCCAGGCCCGAGCAAGTCGAAGCGCCCGTCGCAATGGAGGAAGCCGCATGAGTTGCGGCCGACCATGACTTTGCCCGCTCGACGACCTCCTTGTTCAGTCTCGAACGGCGGCAGTTGGGATACTGACGGCGCCGGCCGGCGCCGCGCGGAAGCCGGGCAGCCGGAGGGTAAATGTCGTAATGGCGCCCGCGTCGCCCTCGTTCGAGACGACGGTGCAGCGTCCGCCATGCGACTTTGCGATCGCGTCAACGATCGCGAGGCCGAGCCCGACTCCGCCCTGTGACCGGGTGCGGGCGGCGTCGGCCCGGGCGAAGCGGTCGAAGATTCGTTCGAGGGCGTCCGGCGCGATGCCGCGACCGCTATCCGCAACGACGATAGAGACCTCGCCACCTACCGCCTGCGATCGCAACTCGATTGCGTCGCCGTCCTCCGTGTATTTCACCGCGTTCTCGAGCAGCGCGTCGAGGGCGATGCGCAGAGCCTCCGGATCGGCGTCCAGCGAGCCCATCGCCATCGGGCCGAGCCGCCACAGGCGCGGCGCCACTTCGGACCAGCGTATGAAGACGTCTTCGAGGAACGGCTCGAGGTCCACGGCGTCGGTCACGAGGAAGTCGGGCTGGTCGGCCTTGGCGATGAGCAGGAGGCGATCGAGGATTCGCTCGATTCGTTGCAACTCGTCGAGCGCGACCGAGATCTCGGTCGCCGGCGTCCGGTTGATCCGCTCGAACACCTCGAGGTGTCCGCGGGCGATGGTCACCGGTGTGCGAAGCTCGTGCGACACGTCATGCAAGAAGCGCTCCTGGCGGGTGAGCAGCGCGGTCTTCTCCTCCGCACGCCGCTCGGCCGTCCTGAGGGCGTCCTGCCGGCGCCACGCGTGCCAGACCATCGCCACGAACATCGCCGACATGAGCGGCACCTCGAAGAGCTCTCCCCAGAGCTGGATGCCCTTGAATGCGTCGGCAAGTATGAGTGAGCCGGTCGCCACAATCACCGCGAGGAGTACGAGCGCCGTGGCCCGTACACCCCAGACCCGGAAGCCGTAGAGGAGCGTCAGGCTGATCCAGACGAAGTGGAACGGGATCGTCTCCCAGCCGGGCCAGAGACCCATGGCGACGAGGTTCGCGACGGCGAACGCAGCCCAGGCGAGCTCGAGCTTCCTAGACCGCAGAGAGCCGATAACCCGCATTCCGCACCGTCTCGATCGGAGCATTAGGCCCGAGCTTCTTGCGGAGGCGCCGCATGCAGACTTCGACCACGTTCGAGCGCGGGTCGAAGTCGTAGCCCCAGACGTCCGCGAGCAGCCGCTCGCGACTGACGATCTCGCCTTCATGGTGCATCAGGTGATGGAGAAGCCGGAACTCGCGGTCCGAGAGCGCGACCGCGTCGCCTTCGATCGAGGCCTGTCGCCGGGCCAGGTCGAGCAGGATGTTCCCGGCCTGGAGCACGTTGCCGTCCTCGCCGTTGCCTCCGTTTCGGTGGATATGGACGCGGACGCGCGCGAGCAGCTCGTCGAGCGAGAAGGGCTTGGCGAGATAGTCGCGCGCACCGAGTTCGAACCCACGCAGCTTGGTCGGTAGGTCCGAGCGGGCCGACAGGATCAAGACCGGGAGCTCTGGGCGTCTGCGATGGACTTCGCTGAGCAGCGTCAAGCCGTCGACGCCGGGAAGCAGCAGGTCGAGGATGACGAGGTCGAAGCTCTCATGGAGGCCGCGCTCGAGACCGGTCGCGCCGTCACCGCACGCCTCGACGATAAATCCCTCGGAAGTGAGGCCCCTGGTGACGAACTCTTGGATCCGAGGCTCATCCTCGATGACGAGGATCCGCATGTCGACGCGACGATAGCTCCGCGAAAATGACCTGTACATGACCACCCGATTACAGTTTGGTCATCTAGAGAGCCGAATGCCGCGCGGTCTTGTATATCGCGCTTGGAACTATGGGCGTCGCGACTCGGCTCCTTGCGGTGTCTCTCGGTGTCGCGGTTGCGGCAGCGTTCGTCGCCTTCTACGTGATCGGCTACCTGACGGTCACTCCGCCCGTGGTTGCTGCGACGGGGAGCGCGCCCAGCGCCAACCTGACGCTGCAGACCGTGGCGTCGTACGGCCATGCGCCGCATCCGGACTGGGTCAGCTACCTGGTCAAGGACCCGGAGGGCACGTGGGTCCACTCGACCGTCTTCCGCGTCCCGGCGCACTCCGTGGTGAAAGTCACCGTCCTCCAGTACGACACGGCGACGGGCCTTCGCAACCCCTTCTGGGGTAGGCCCCAGGGAATCGTCGGCGGCACGATGACCGTCGACGGCAAGCCTCTACACCAACTCGACCCCGACCTCGCCTCGCACACCTTCGCCATCCCCGACCTCGGGGTCACGGTCCCCCTCAAGGGCGTGCCGGACCACGCGCCGAACCAGTGCACCGTCACCCCGTGCACGTTGGCCCAGGCCCACACGACGGTGACGTTCTCCTTCCACACCGGCGACCCCGGTAAGCACCGCTGGCAGTGCTTCGTGCCCTGTGCCGCCGGCTTCATCCTCGGCTTCGGCGGACCCATGCAGAGCCTCGGCTGGATGGACGGGACCCTCGAAGTCGTGTGAGCGCGCCCGCCGAACCACGTGCCCCCCGGCACGGGCTCCGGATCTTGCTGGTCTGGGCCGTCCTGACCGCGATCACGCTGCCGCTCGTCGTGCTCGTCCTCGGGCCGCACCTGCCGCCGGGCCATTTCAGCTCGGAGGCCGGCGACCAAACGAACGCGAACATCGTCATGACGGCGGTCCTGATGCCGATCGTCCTCCTGGTGCTGGTCTTCTTCGGCTACGCGCTCCTCACGTTCCGGCAGCGCGGCGCGAGGATCCAGGACGGACCGCCGATCCGGGGCCACGGGGCGGTCCAGACAACGTGGCTGGTCGCGACCACCGTGATCGTGCTGGCGCTCGCCGTTTGGGGCAGCTACACGTTGGTGCAGAGTGCGCACGGCGCCGGCGGGGGGCAGGGCCCGTCGCCGGCGGACTTGCCGAAGGGACACGAGAACGCGCTGCCGATCCAGGTCATTGGGCAGCAGTGGGTCTGGACGTTCCGGTACCCGAGTTACGGCGCCTTCGAGACCAGCCAACTGGCCCTGCCCGTCGACCGGCTCGTCGAGTTTCACGTCACCTCGCTCGACATCACGCACTCGTTCTGGGCGTATCGCCTTGGCGTCAAGGCCGACGCCGTCCCCGGCGTGGACAACATCGCCTTCGTCACGGCACGGAAGACGGGCTCGTTCACCGTCCGCTGCGCCGAGCTCTGCGGGCTCGGGCACGGCCACATGTTCATGACCGGACACGTCCTGACCCAGAGCGACTTCGACAAATGGATCGCCCAGCAGCGCGCGGCCGAAGCCGGGAACCAGAAGTACCTGCCTCCCTACAGCGGTGCCTACTACCCCTTGCCACTCCACCGCGCGGGCTAAGAGGAACGGAGCGATGACAACAGCGTTCGAGACGGAGCACCGGCGCCTCTGGAAAGGTGTGATCGGCTTCAATCTGCTGAGCGGACTCGTCCTGGGGATTGGCGGGTTCTTCCTCGGCGCCTGGATCGGCGGCAAGATCGCCATCGGCCACGACTACCTCATCGGCACCGACCAGAACGACGTTGCCACGTTCATGGGCTACCTCTTCGGAACGATCGGCTGGCTGGCGGGCCTCGGCTTTCTCAACTACCCGCTTGCGCGCATGGCGGGACGACCCCCGAGTCTCCGACATCACGAGTTCGCGGGGATCGGCCGCTACTTCCGTCTCTGCACCGACCACAAGGTCGTCGGCATCCAGTACTTCTTCGGCATCGGCGGCTTCTTCTTCATCGGCGGGCTCAACGCGATGCTGATGCGCACCGAACTGCTGCGGCCCGTCGAACAGCCTTTCTCGGCCGGCCAGTACCTGTCGCTCGTCGGCCTGCACGGGACAATGATGATCATGATGACGTCGGCCTTTATCATCGGGCCGTTCGCCAACTTCCTCGTTCCGCTCATGATCGGTGCGAGGAGGCTCGCATTTCCCAGGATCGAGGCGCTGACCTTCTGGCTGACACCGCTGGCGGGGCTCGTCCTCATGTCTGCAATCGCACGCAACGGCTTCCCCACCGGCTGGACGGGCTATGCCCCGCTCGCCGACGAGGCTCGGGCCGGGATGGATGCCTACATCTTCGCCTTCATCCTGATCGGCATCTCCCTGACGCTGCTCGGGATGAACCTCTTGACCACGATCGTGACCATGCGCGCGCCCGGATTGACGTGGTCACGGCTGCCGATCTTCGTCTGGGGCGTGCTGTCGACCTCGATCCTGATGGCCCTTGCCGCGCCCGTGCTGGTTGCCGCGATGCTCATGGGCCTAATGGACCGGGCTGCGAACACCGGTTTCTACCTCGCGAGCCTGGGCGGCAGCCCGTACCTCTACGAGAACCTCTTCTGGTTCTTCGGTCATCCCGAGGTCTACATCCTCGCGCTACCCGGCTTCGGGATCGTGCTCGAGATCCTCCCAGTCTTTGCTCGCAAACCGCTCTGGGGCTACCGCCTCGCTGTCGCCGGCATGCTCGGCGTCACGCTTCTCAGCTTCATGGTTTGGCAGCACCACCTGTTCGTCAGCGGCATGAACTCGAGTCTCCGCCCCTTCTACATGTTCACGACCGAGCTGATCTCGATCCCAACGGGCTTCATCTTTCTCAACGCGATGGGGACACTCTGGCGCGGCCGGATCCGCTTCACAGTGCCGATGCTGTTCGCGCTCGCCTTCTTCTTCAACTTCCTGATCGGCGGCCTCTCGGGAGTGTTCCTCTCTGATGTGCCGAGCGACGTCACGACGCACGGCAGCTACTTCGTGATGGCGCACTTCCACTACACGATCATGGGAGGCCTCGTGTTCGCATTCTTCGCGGGCACCTACTACTGGTTGCCGAAGATGCTCGGACTCGTCCTCAACGAGCGCCTCGCGAAGATCCACTTCTGGATGATGTTCGTCTTCTTCAACCTGACCTTCTTCCCACTCTTCGCCGCGGGATTCCTGGGCATGCCCCGGCGCGTCTCGACGTACGCGCCCGGCCTCCAGAACCTGAACGACTTCGTCTCGGCCTCGGCGTTCGTGCTCGGCTTCTCGATGCTGATCTTCATCGCCAACCTCATCTACTCACTTGTCTTCGCACGCATCCCCGCGGCGGAGAACCCGTGGGAATCCCTGTCCCTGGAGTGGCAGCTCCCGACGCCGGTGCCGGTGCTGGACTTCGAGCGCATTCCGGTCATCAACACCGCCCCGTACGACTACGGTGTCGAGAACGCACCGCCGGTGGCAACGTTCGCGCCGAGCCCGGTCGCGGCGGCCGAGAGCTGAGCGATGGACATCCATGCGCCTGTCGACGCCACCGAGCCGCCCGAGGTCTTCGCGCGGAACATCGCCGTGGGCGCCCGAATCTGGGCGGGCGGCATCGGGTTCTTCTTCGTCGCCTTCTTCTTCGCATTCTTCTACCTGCGCGCCCTCGACAGCAACGGAAAGTGGAACCAGCACGACCTGAACCCGGGGCAGGGTTGGGGCCTGGCGATTCTCGTCTCGGTGGTGGTCAGCGTGCTCGCCTTCGCCTGGGCCGTTCGGTCGCTCCAGCGCGGCGAAGGGGGCGCGTGGCGGCTGTTGGCCGGAGCGGCCCTGGCGCTCGGCGTCGCCGCCGTTGTCATCCAAGCCGTCCAGTACACCCAGATCAGCTTTGGACCCGGCGATGGTGGCTTCGCGGCGGTCTTCTTCGGCTGGACGGGCCTGTACGCGGTGTTCGTGCTTGGGATGATGTACTGGCTCGAGACACACCTCGCGCAGTCGGTCCGCGAGGGCGACACTGCCCTGCCACTCATGCGGCCCTCGGCTGAGGCACTGCGGCTGAACTGGGTCGCTCTTGGCGTGGTGGAGTTCGTGGCCTACAACCTCCTGTACCTCGTCCGGTAGTGGCCGAGTCAGCGCGTCGCCCCGGGCCCTGGTTTCGCCTGACGGCCTTCACAGCCGCTGCGGCGTGTTGCGCTGCGGTGGTCAGCGGCGCCTTGCAGCTGGGCGCGGCCCACCGCGCCCTCGCGGCGCTCGCGTTGCCCCCTCTCTGCTCGCTAGTGGCTGCGGCCTGGGTCGCGCACAGGCGGCTGCTGACCTCAACGGTTTGCGCGGTCGCCGCGTTCCTGTGCGCAGCGCTCGTCGTCTCGCGACCTATGCACCTGGCGTTCGCCGGTGTGGCGCTTGCCGCGGCGCTGACGACGGTCGTCGGCAGCTTCCGCGGCGAGGCCGTCGCGCCGGCGCCCTGGCGGGACTACCTGACACTGACCAAACCACGGATCATGACGCTGCTCCTGCTGACCGGCGCCGCAGGGATGGTCGTCGGCGCGCAGGGCGTTCCACCGCCGTCGAGGATCGCCGTGACGCTGGGAGGGCTGGCGCTCGCCTGCGGCGGGGCGAGCGCGCTGAACCACGTGCTCGATCGCGATCTCGACCGACTCATGCGCAGGACCGGCCACCGGCCCGTTGCCGAGGAGCGCGTGTCGCCGGCGCGGGCGCTCGAGTTCGGTGTTGCGTTGTCCGCATTCTCGTTCGTCCTGCTCGCATCGCTCGTGAACGTCCTGACGGCGGTGCTCGCGCTCGTCGGGAATCTCTTCTACGTCCTCGTGTACACACGTTGGCTGAAGCGCTCGACGCCGCAGAACATCGTCATCGGCGGCGCTGCAGGCGCAGTGCCTCCGCTCGTCGGCTGGGCCGCGGCGACCGGAAATATCACTCTGCCGGCGCTGTCGCTCTTCTTGATCGTCTTCTTCTGGACTCCGCCGCATTTCTGGGCGCTCGCCCTGCTGATCAAGCGCGACTACGAGGCGGCTCGGATCCCGATGCTGCCGGTCGTGCGCGGCGACCGCGAGACGGCCCGCCAGATCGTGTGGTACTCCCTCGTGCTGGTCGCCGTGAGCCTGTTGCCGTTCGCCTGGCGGACGGCGGGCGTACTCTATCTCGCCGCGGCCCTGCTGCTCGGTGCCGGGTTTCTGCGGCTCGCGTGGCGGCTGCGCCGAGAGACGACGCCGGCGCGGTCCGCGGCGCTGTTCCGCTTCTCCTTGCTGTATCTGGCGCTGCTCTTCGTGGCGCTGACCCTCGACGCCGTGCTGACATGATCTGGACCGTCAAGGAGGAAACTTGAGTGACGTAACTGCTGGAGCGGTCATGACGCTCGTCATCCCGCTCGGCATGCTCGTCGTGGTGATTGCCCTCTGGGCAATCGCGCGCCGCTGGTTGCTGCTGGGCGGGCGGGGTGCCGGTCAAGGCGCGCCGCCCCCTCCGCCGGACGGCTAGGCGACGGCGAAATGAGCAGCGGCTCCATCCTCGCGATTCTGCTCGGGAGCGCCGTCTGGTACTGGATCGGCAGCCGGCGGCCGCGTCTGCGGGCGGTCTCGGGCCGGCGCCGCCGGCCGAGGCACTTGTGGCGCCCGCTTGCGTTCTACGGCGGGCTCCTCGCGATCGCGCTTGCGCTCACCGGGCCGATCGAGCGGCTGTCGGACAGCCTGCTCTGGGCGCACATGCTGCAGCACCTCCTGCTAATGCTGGTCGCCGCGCCCCTGGTCGTTCTGGGCGCGCCCTGGTTGCCCTTTTGGCGGCCGCTGCCGCTCACGTTTCGCCGGAGCGTGGCGTCGGCCGTAGTCCGAGGGCCGCGGTTCGCACCGATGCGGGCAGTCGCGGGCTGGCTCGCGATGCCGGTCGTCGCCTGGGTGCTCTTCAACGCCGACCTCGCCCTCTGGCACGTGCCTGCCCTCTACGACCTCACGCTTCGCGACGAGACCGTGCACTACGTCGAGCATGCGACCTTCTTGGTTCTCGCGATGCTGTTCTGGGCCCAGGTGGCGGACTCGCCGCCGTTTCACAGCCGCCTCGACGACATCCAGCGGGTCCTCTACCTGACGGCCGGAGCGACAGCGTCATGGCTGCTCGCGGTCGTGCTCGCGCTCTCGCCGACGCCGCTCTACTCCGCGTACAGCTCGATCCACCCGCGGCCGGAAGGTCTTTCGGCGCTTACCGACCAGCAGCTCGCGGCCGGAACGATGTGGGGGCCCGGGTCGGTTCCGTACGCGATCGGTGTGTTCTGGCTTCTCTATGCCTGGCTGGGGGAGGACGGCGGTCGGCGCCGCCGCCCTCATCGCCGCGGACTTGCGTCCGCGGGCGAGCCGCGTTAGGCGGCTGGCGCCTCTACGCGGCCTCGAGCTCACGCTCGCGCCGGCGCGGCAGCTCCTCGATCGAGGCGCGTCGCCGCTCGAGGCGGTCTCCGCCCGCGAAGAAACCGAGACCCATCACGGTTGCCACTGCGGCGGAGGCCAGCAGTGCGAAGATCAGATTGAGCGCCATCATGTGCTTGTCCTCCCTGCGTTCGTGTCTGTGGTCTGACCCACAAAACCAAGGCAGCCTGAACGCACGGTGAGATCGATTTAAGAGTTCCCTGAGCGTTCGACTCAGCTCTTGGGACTCGGCCGTCGGCTGCGCGAATGGATCGCTGACGGTGCTGCCCGCGCCTTGGGAAGACCGCGTATATGCTCGCGACGCCGATCGGCTGTTTCCGTAGGAGCGCGTTGTCGGGGAACCACTCATCCGTCGCAAATAAGGCCAGCGCTTCGAAGCCCGGTGCAAATGTTCGCCGGTTCGCTTCAGGCTGGATGTGGCTGACCGCCGCCCTCGCAGCCGGGGTGGCGATCGGTGCCGGCCTCGCGCTCGTTCATCGCTCACCGCGCGCGACGTCGATGACTTCGCCGCCGACTCGCCCGGACGCGAGCTGGCCGGCCGGCGCGCAGCGTGCGCCAGATTTCCGGCTCGTCGACGAAACGGGTACGCCGATCTCGCTGCGGCTCTTCCGCGGCCGACCCGTGATCGTCACGTTCATCGATCCTCTGTGCCGAACGTTGTGCCCGTTCGAGACTGCGGCGCTGAACCGGGTTGTCGCGAGCATCGCGCCGGCGCAGCGACCTGCCGTCGTCGCCGTCAGCGTGAATCCGTGGGGCGATTCGCGCGTCAACCTCAGAGAGGACGCCCACAGGTGGCACCTCGTCCCGCAATGGCGCTGGGCAGTCGGACGCTACGGGCAGCTCGCGGCGGTCTGGAAGAGCTACAAGATCGGCGTGCAGGTGACGAAGCGCGTGCTGGCCGGCATCACCGTGCACGAGATCGCGCACACCGAAGCGTCCTTCATCATCGATCCGGCGGGATATCAGCGCGCGCTGTACCTCTATCCGTTCCGGGCTGACGACGTCGCCAGGACAGTGCGGCAACTCGCGAGTGCTCGCACCTAGGCCCGCAGTAATCCAGTTCCCCCCCGCGTACCGCTCATGGATGCGTTCGCGGGCGAGTTCGTCCCATAGGTTTGCGAGGAAGCGGTCGATCGTTGTGCACCGTCTTTAGTGCCGGCGAGCGTGAATGCGCCCGCGGCAAAGACACGCGCGCCTGAGGGGGTACGTCGCCGTGTTCGTGATCCGGACGGTTTGTGGGTGGCCGATCGTGACCCCGATCGAAGCCATCGCGAACCCGAGCGCGAACAGGGCGACTACCGGGGCGCTGCCGAGCTAGGCGACGGCGGCCGCGACGAACTCGGCGCGGCTCGTGGAGGCGCACTTGAGGGACCCCGCCGAGACCGGCGATCCTCGCATGAGCAGACGGGCGACGATACCGTTGGTCTCGATGGTAACCGCAGACGAGATCCGCGCAATCGGCATCTTCTCGCGCCTCGACGAAGGCGCCTGCGAGCGCCTCGCACGCGTCGCGGCGGACGTCAGTCTCGTTCCCGGCGAGTACGCGGCCGAAGAGGGCGCACAGCGGGCTCTGTTCGCCGTACTCGACGGGCGCATCGAGGCGACCCGCAACGTCGATGGCATCGACCGCGTGCTCGGGGAGCGACTTCCCGGCGACATCTTCGGCGAGGTGCCGATCAGCCTCGGCACCGTCTTCCCAGTCGGCTTTCGCGCGGCCGAGCGCACGCGCGTGATGCGGATCGAGCCGCAGGACTACCACGCGGTCGCATCGCTCGCGCCCGAGGTCGCGCAGGAGGTCGGCAAGCTGGCGAGCCATCGGATGAGCGGCACAAGGGGCCTGCAGGGAATCGCCGCGGAGCCGCCACCGCCACGCGCGACGGTCGTCGGGCGGCGCCTCGACGCTGCCTGCTCCGAACTGCGGCGCTTCCTCGACCGCAACCAGATCCACTTCATCTGGGTCAAGCCCGACGAATCCGACGCGGCCGAGCAGTGGGGCGGCGCGCTGCCCGCCGACGCCGACATGCCGGTGATCCGCGTCGTCGGCGGCAAGACCGTCGTGCGACCCCGGCTTCGCCGCGTCGCCGAGCTCCTCGGCCTCGAGACCGAGCCCGCCGCGGCCGAGTACGACACGGTGATCGTCGGCGCCGGCCCCGCCGGCCTCGCCGCCGCAGTGTACGGAGCGTCGGAGGGCTTGCGGACGATCGTTGTCGAACGCGAGGCGCCCGGCGGCCAGGCCGGCACCTCGTCCAAGATCGAGAACTACCTCGGCTTCCCGTCGGGCGTGTCCGGAGACGAGCTTGCGAGCCGCGCGCTGCAGCAGGCGCGGCGACACGGTGCCGAGATCCTCGTCACGCGCGAGATCACCCGCATCGACGCAACGGCTCGCCACGTGCACCTCGACGGCGGCGACGTACTCCGCGGGCGGACGATCATCCTCGCGTGCGGCGTGTCCTGGCGGCGCCTCGCGATCGAGGGCTTCGACCGCCTCGTCGGCAAGGGCATCTCCTACGGCGCGGCGCGCAGCGAGGCCCTGAACGTCCACGGCCTCGACGTGCACATCATCGGCGCTGGCAACTCAGCGGGGCAGTCGGCGATGTTCTTCTCGACGCACGCGCGCAGCGTGACGATCCTCTGCCGCGGCGACGGCCTCGAGAAGAGCATGTCGAGCTACCTGATCAATCAGCTCAAGACGCGGCCGAACATCGAGGTGCTGACGCGAACGCAGGTGAAGGCCGCGCACGGCGAGACCGCGCTCGAGGCCATCGACGCCACGAACGCGGACACGGGCACGACGACGCGTATCGCGTGCGGCGGGCTATTCATCTTCATCGGCGCTGACGCGGAGACTGAGTGGCTCCCGCCTGAGATCGCGCTCGACAGGCGCGGCTTCGTTCTCACCGGCCCGGACGTCGCGGCCTCCGGCCACTGGGAGCTCGAGCGCGACCCGTACCTGCTCGAGACGAGCGTGCCGGGCATCTTTGCGTCCGGCGACATTCGCTTTAGCCCCGTCAAGCGAGTCGCGGCGGCGGTCGGCGACGGGAGCATGGCGATCGCGTTCGTGCACCAGTACCTCAGGGAAGCCGAGCCCGCCGCGGCGGTCGCCTCGCCGCTGGCGTAGCGGCGGCTCGGCGTGAGCGGCGCCGCCGAGATCGTCTTCGACCGTGCCACAAGCTCGGCGGCTTTCCCGAGTGCCAGACGCGGAACGCGTGCTTCGCCGGTTACACAAAGCAGTACGGGCTCAAGCATGCGAAGTTCCTGCAGGCGAAACGGCCAGCTGTAGCCGCGCCGCCTACGTCGGCGCGTGAATCGGCTCGAGCTCGGGCGGTGTGAACGTCTCGACGTTCCCACCTGAGACTCGCTTCTGCACGACGAGCTCCGTCGGCTCGAACTCCGACGCCTGCTGGACGATCTTGCCGAGCCGTGTCTTGAACTCGCTGTCGCCTTTCCAGCTCCGGACGGCCTCCGCGTAGTCCCACAAGCCCAAGCTGATCCACTGGTTCTCGTTGCGCGTGTCGCGCGCGAGGCGAAGCGTCTGCGCGCCCGGCCGCGCGCTCGTCCAGGCGGCGAACTCGGACCACGCCTCGAGAAACGCCTGCTCGTTTCCCGGCGGGACCTCGAACCGGCCGTAGGTGAAGATCTCGTACATCAGCGCCCTCCTTCGGTCACGACGAACCTACTCCGGCGCGAGCCTGAAAGCCATCTCGTCGACGCACACGATCGGGGCGACGGTATCAGCCCGCCAGGACCCGCGCGCACAAGCGTCTGCATACGTCGGCGCGGACGACTCTCGAGTCGCCCGCAAGCCCGTGAGGCGGCGAGCGGATCTTGTTGCTAGATGCGTTTCGCGTTGCGCCGATACTCGCGATCGAGAGCTGATACTGCAGACGGGCGAGCTCGAGCCTGTTCGCCTCGAGCTCGCGGTGGCCATCTCGGCGCGGTCCGCTTGTCAGTACTCGACTCCGCGACTCGCGGCGTAGGCGTATGGATGGTGGAACACGTCCATCGCCTCGGCCGCATCGACCACGAGCTGGAACTCGGCGCCGGTGATCGCGTCCTTGACGGAGACCGACAGGCTGTCCGAGACCATGTGCCAGAGGAGAGCGATCTCAACTGCACCGGTCTTCCGCCTTGCAAGTTCCCGGGTGCACGCCTTTGCGATCAAGCCGCGCGTCCCCGGGCTGTAGCCGTTGGCGCGCGGCCGACAGGGGCGAGCGCGTGTTGTGACCTCACCCATCGCGTTCGACCTTCTTTCCCGCGACGACGAGCAGAAATGCCGCGGCGAGTCCGGAAGCGACCAGATGAAAGTTCTTCATGATGCACTCCTTTCGTTTTTCACGGGACCGACATCGTCTGGCCCGTGGACGCCCATTCGCACCGGGGTCACCCCCGTGTCTTTTCCTTTGCGCGTGTGTGTGTTGTCTATTGCTGAAGACACCCGTAGGCCCGAGTTGATTCCCGGCCACACAGAGCGCGGGGCCCCGCGACGGGGGCCCCGCTTGTGCTGCAGGTGGAAGTTGCTCTAGGGGACGAGGATGCCGTCCTCGAAGAGCTTGATCACGCCGGGTGCGAGGCCGGCGCTGTTGATGCTGTCCGCGCCACCGTTCGTCTCGATGTCGAGGCTGTCGTTCGCGGGCTCTGCGTGACTCACGTTGACCGTCGCGGCCAGACCGGTCACGTTCACACCGGCTGCGTCTCCGCTGACGTTGATCGTGTCATGGCCCTTGGTTCCACCGACGACGACGCTGTCGGCTGCATTGTCGCCGGCAGTCCCGCCGAGCGCCGCTGCGAGATCCACGTTGATCTCGTTGACGTCGGTGCGGCTCAGGTCGCCGACGTTGACGACGTCGGCGCCGCCGAGCGTGTTCGCGTCGATGCGCTCCACGCCGTCGGTGTCCATCGTGATGTTGCCGACGTCGCGGAAGAACGTTACGCGGCCGAAGAAGTCGCTCACGTCGAACTCCTCCGCGGCGCCTGCGCCGTTGAAGACCATCGTGTCAAAGCCGTTCTGGCCTTCGACGATGTCGCTGCCGTCGCCGGGATCCCAGATGAACGTGTCGTCGCCGTTCCCGAGCACGCCCGTGTCGGCACCCTTGTTCCCGTCGATCGAGTCGTTGCCGTTGTCGCCGAAGAGCGTCTCGTCGCCGTTCCCGCCGGCCAGCTTGTCGTTGCCGTTGCCACCATGCAGCGTGACGGCTCCGGAGCCTCCGGTCAGGCTGTCATCACCGTTGCCGCCCTCGAGCGTCGTCGGGATCACGTTGCTGAAGAGGCCGTTGCTCTCGTCGATGCGGACCGTGTCGTCGCCGTTCCCGGCCTTGACGATGATCCGCGTGAGGTCGGCGGTGTTGAACTCGAAGTCGGCCGTGCCGTCGTCGCCGACGTCGACCTGGAGGACGCCGCGCTGGAGCGCGCTCACTCGCAGCGCGATCGCGTCGGCCTTGTTGGTGCCGTTGATCGTCAGCACACCGTTCTCGAGCGTCGGGGCCGTGAACCCTTCCTTCGCAGACGCGGTATTTCCCTGCCCCACCGCGACCGCCGCGGCCACTGCCACTGCCGCTGCCGCGAGCCGAATTGCGCGCGACTTCTTGAAGCGATTGAACTTGGTCACTGCACCTCTCCTTTCGAATGAGCCAGCGTTGGCTCATGGCTTGTGAATGTCCCGAGATGGTGCGAGCGGCGGACGCGCATTCGCACCGTGGCGACCCCCCTGTCTTTTTGGAGACGCCGGGGGAGTAGGCTCATCCAGTGACACCTGCAACGGCCGCACCACTGCTGGAGCGGGGTGAGGAGCTGGCGCGGATCGCCTCGGCTCTTGCCGACGCGCGCGCGGGGCGGGGCAGGTTCATCGTCGTCGAGGGTCCGCCTGGCATCGGGAAGACGGCGGTGCTGTCGGCCGTCCGCCGGGAGGCGGCGGCAGGCGCCATGCGAGTCCTGCGCTCGCGCGGGACAGAGCTCGAGCGAGAGTTCGCTTTCGGCGTCGTGCGCCAGCTCTTCGAGCCCGTGCTCGCAGACGCCTCGCACGCCGAGCAGACGCAGCTGCTGCAGGGCGCGGCCGCCGGCGCCGCCGGTCTGTTCGGGACGACGGAGACGTCGGAAACCCCGCCACGCGTCGAGATCGACCCATCGTTCGCGATCCTTCACGGCCTCTACTGGTTGTGCTCCAACCTCGCGGCTGTGGGTCCGCTCTGCGTCGTCGTCGACGACGCTCACTGGGCCGATGTGCCGTCTCTTCGTTACCTCGCCTTCCTGCTCACGCGCCTCGAAGAGCTCCCCGTTGCGCTCGTCGTGGCCGTGCGGGCGCGCGAGCAGGGCGGCGAACCGGAGCTGGTCGCGACGGTCACGACAGACCCGTCCGCCGAGGTCGTCCGGCTCCCGCCCCTTACCGATGCGGCCGTCGCCGACTTCGTGGAGTCGACGCTAGGCGGGCGACCCGATGCAGGCTTCGTCGATGCGTGTGTCCGCGCGACCCGCGGAACGCCGTTCCTGCTGCGCGAGCTTCTGCAGGGTCTCGCGGCCGAGGGGATCACTCCGACCGCCGAAGGCGCCGCGGACGTCGACCGTATCGGCGCCGGTACGGTCGCGCGGTCGATCCGCCTCCGGCTCGGACGCCTGCCGGACCACGCAGACCGGCTCGCCCGGGCGCTGGCGATTCTCGAGCAGAGCGACCTCCTCACCGCCTCGCGCCTGGCCGAACTCGAGGAGGCCGCAGGCGCCGACGCGGCCGAGTTGCTCGTGACGACGGAAATCGTCGAGCGCGGACGGCCCCTGACGTTCGTCCATCCGATCGTCCAGAGCGCAATCTACTCCGAGCTCTCCGAGGCCGAGCGCGCACACGGTCATCGCCTCGCCGCAAAACTGCTGGCCGAGTTTCCAGGCGAGGACGAGCGAGTCGCGCAACACCTGCTGTCCGCCCAGCCCTCGTCCGACCAGTGGGTCGTCGACCGTCTCGTGGAGGCCGCGTGTTCCGCACGGCGGCAGGGGGCGCCTGAACCGGAGGCGCGGTACTTGCGCCGGGCGCTCGAGGAACCCGCCCCCCGCGCGCAGCGCGCGGCGCTCTTCCTCGATCTCGGCATCGCCGAGGCGAGCGCGGGGCTCGACGGCTGGGACGACCACCTTCGAGGCGCGATGGAAGCGGCGCCGAACGCGGCGGCGGCAGCCGTCCCCGCGCAAGTTCTCGCCAACGCGCTCAACCGTGCACAGCGTTTCGATGAGGCCATGGACGTCCTCGACCGCGCTGCGGCCGCCCTCGACCCGGCCGACGGCGAGCTCGCGCTCCAGCTCGAGGCAGCGGCCGTGATCGTCGGGATGAACACGCTCGTCGTCTCACCGTCGCTCGCCGTTCGTGGGAAGGCGTTACGCGATCGGGCAAGGGAAGATCCAGCCGCTCCGGTCGACGTCCTCGCGACAGCCGCATACACCTCCGTTCTGGAGAACGAGCCGGCCGACGCGGGCGCCGAGCTCGCCCTCCTCGCTGCCGCGCGCATGAACGCCGGCGCGCGCGACGGGCTGACGTCGTCGGCGGGCCTCGTCGCGCGGATCAGCATGGCCCTGTTGTTGGCGGAGCGGTACGGCGAGCTCGTGCCGCTCCTCGACACCGCCATCGCACAGGCCCGCGCGACAGGCGACAGCGCCCTGCTCGCGGTCGCTCTGGCGAACCGCAGCGCGATCGCGCTGCGCCTCGGCGACCTGAGAGCCGCCGAGGTAGACACCCGCACCGCGCTGGCTGCCACCGAGCTTCCCGCGCCGCCGCTCTACCGCGTGATGAACGGTGCAGAGCTCGTGGTCACGCTCGTCGAGCGTGGCGAACTCGTCGAGGCGGAGACGGAGCTCGCGCCGCTCGAGCCCGAGGCCGAAGTCACCGCGACCCTGCGCTTCGCGCGCGGGCGGCTGCGAGTCGAGCTGGGGCGAATCGGCGAGGGCCTCGGCGATCTGCTCGGCGCCGGCGAGCTGGCAATGCGCGCCGGAGTCACGTGTCCGAGCTTCCTGCCCTGGCGCTCGGAGGCCGCTCTCGCGCACCTGGCGCTGGGCGAGCGAGAGCCTGCACATCAGCTCGCGCAGGAGGAGCTCGAGCTCGCGCGATCCTTCGGCGCGCCGCGCACGCTGGGCTTGGCGGAACGTGCGGCCGGCATCGTCGCAGGAGGCGACCGGGGAGCATCGCTGCTCCGCTCGGCGATCGACTCGCTCGACCGCGGCGGGGCAAGGCTGGACCGCGCGCGTGCGCTCGCCGATCTCGGCGCGCTCCTCCGAAGACGAAACCGGCGGACGGAGGCGCGGGAGCTCCTCCGCGAGGCGCTCGACATCGCGCATCGCTCCGGGGCACGCGGTCTTGCAGCGCGAGCCGAGACCGAGCTTCGCGCAACCGGCGCGCGCCCGCGCCGTCAGATTCTTTCCGGAGTCGACGCGCTGACCGCCAGTGAGTTCAGGATCGCCGAGTTCGCGGGTCAAGGCCTCACCAATCGGGAGATCGCGCAGATGCTTTTCGTCACGCCACGAACGGTCGAGGGTCACCTGACGAGCGTCTTTCGGAAGCTGCAAGTCGACTCGCGGGCGGAACTGGCGCCCGTCCTCGGTCAGCACGCGGCCGTCCCTGCGTAGCGACGATCACGCACCGCGACGTGTCGCGGCGCCTCGCGCCGGGGTGGCAGCCACTGGCTGCCGCCCCGGCGCATTTCCTAGCTAGCAGTTGCCACCGCCGATTGGATGGCGCTGTTCGCATGTCAGGCCCTTGAACTCGGCCGTGTGCGGCACCTTCTGAACCCACCCGTCGTAGACGATGGGGATCGGCAGGACGCCCTGGCCGCCCATTCCGGCGTTGCCGGTCACGACGTCGTCCGACTTGGTGCCCTGTCCCGAGGTGAGGAGCACCCGTCCGACAACCGCAGCGTCTGCCGCGCTGCCGTCGTTGTTGGGGTCCGGATCGATGACGAGCAGCTCGTTCGAGAACTTGCTCGAGACGTAGGCGTAATACCCGCCGCCTGCCTTCGCACCGAAGTTGATGCCGTGGCAGCCGGCATCGCAGGCGATGCTCTTGACGAGCGTGTCGGTCGCCGTGTCGACGATCGTCACGGTCGCCGTCAACGTGTTCGCCGTGTAGACCCATTTGCCGTCCGGGCTCACAGGCGTCTGAATCGGCAGTGCGCCGACCGGTCCGCTGATATCACCGGTGATGGGGTCGTAGTTGGCGAGCAGGTTGATGTTCTTGATCAGCTTGGGATGCGGGGTCGTCAGGTCGATCACGCTCAGCGTGCTCGACTCGTAATTGGAGACGTAGTACTTGCTCGAGTCCGGCATCATCCCGCTCGCGATCGGCAACACGCCGGTGGCGACCTTGGGCTCGATCGTGCCCGGCACGACGTGGACGACAGTGGAGTCGTTCGTGTTCGAGTTCGGCGTCACCATCGTGTGGCCGTCGTGCGACATCCAGTGCGCGTGCGGCTGTCCCGGGTCGCCGGAGTCCGCACCTCGATCTTGCGATCGACATGCCCCGTGCGCGCGTGAATCTGAAGCGGTCATGGTTCCCCCTCGTTTGTTCGTAGGTCGAATCAGACCGGGCCAGCCTGATCTCCGACCAGGCGTTAGAGAAGCGGTCGGAACGGTCGCGCCGCCGGCAAGCGTGATCGTCTTGCCAGATCGAGGCCTCGAACCGGCGTTCCGGCCCGCCTCGAACAAGGCGCGCGGATCGCCGAGCTTGTGGGATCGTGAGCCAGAACCGCCGGCCGAGGCGACAGAAGGAGGAGGCCATGAGTTCGGACTCACCGCCGCTCGAGCGAAAGGTCGCGCGATGACGCAAGGAGCCGAGAGCCATCCCAGCGTGACGGTCTATACCCCTGTCCGACTCGCTCTCTACGACCTCTTCATCCTCGGCTTGTCATGCCGGTTCGTCTGGCGCTGCCCGAAGCGGCACTTCCTTGCGCTCTACGATCGCTACGCGAGCGCCCGCCATCTCGACGTCGGCGTGGGCACCGGCTACTTCCTCGACCGCTGCAGCTTTCCGGCCGAGCGGCCGCAACTCACGCTCCTCGATCTCAGCGAGGCGTGCCTCAACAAGGCGTCGAGACGCCTGGCGCGCTACTCCCCCAAGGTCGTCAGGGCGAACGTCCTCGAGCCGCTGGAACTCGGCTCGGCCCGCTTCCGCTCCGTCGGGCTGAACGGTCTTCTGCACTGTCTTCCCGGCACGCTCGAGACGAAGGCGACGGTCTTCCAGCACCTGAAGCCGTTCGTCGACGAAAACGAAGGCGTCGTCTTCGGGAGCACGATTCTCGGTCGTGGAGTCAAGCATGGTCGGCTCGCACGCAAGGCGCTCCAGCTCTACAACAGTGAAGGCATCTTCACGAACCTCGAAGACGACCTCGCCGGCCTCGAGCGCGCACTCGCAGCCGAGTTCTCTGAGCACCATGTCGAGACTCGCGGCTCGTTCGCCCTGTTCGTCGCGAGGCGCTGAATCGCGCGCGCCTGCCGCCGCTCAGCGCGCACGGTGGGAAGGAGCCTTAACTCTCGGGCTCGACCCGATCAGGCTTGCGCGGCACGAACTCCTTGCAGCTCGACGAGCCACTGATGACGCCACGAACGAGACGGCACCCGCCGAGTGCGAGCGGCGGGAACATGAACTTGCAGTGGTCGCAGCGCACGTCTGGCGTCGGAGCAGGACCGTAGTGCGCGTCCTTCTTCGAAAGGCTCCAGATCCCGGGCAATCCGACCTCCTTCGACACGATCCTACTCCGGATTCGTCTTCGGACACGACACTGCTGCGCCTGAGACAGCAGCGGGTTCGGAGATGAAGGCAGGGACGAGCGTGGCCGACGTCGTCCCCGCCTCTTCAGCCTTCGTTCCCTGGCGACTTGTCAGCCGCCGATCGCACCGCCGCCGTAGCCGCCGCCGCCGTAGCCGCCACCGCCGTAACCGCCTCCGCCGGGCGACATGACCTTCGTCCCTGCGGGCGAGACGGCGTACCAGTGGCCGCCGAACGCGTTGATGCCCTCGCCGTTCGTCTGGCCGGCCCGGGAGTCCTGCGCAAACCTGTAAAGCGGATGTCGGTTGTACGTGACCTGCATGCGCCCGTCGGAGCGCATCGTCCGTCCGAGCAGCGAGGCCTTTGCGCCCGCCCCCGCGACCGGCTTGCCGCTTGTGGTCAGCGGAGGCCAGTTGGTCGCGCAACTGCCCGAGCAGGAGCTCTTGTTGCGCTTGTCCCCCGTGAACATGTAGAGCGTCCTACCCCGCGCGTCGACGAGGATCGTTCCGAGGCTCGTCTTGTGTGTCTTGACGATTGCAGCCGCGGAAGTGCTGTTGCCGGCGCCGAGAGCCGCGGCCGACAGCATCGCCGAAGCGATCAGCGCAGCGGCCGTGCCGAGTGCAGTGGTGCGGGCGAGCCGGTGCAGGCGCATGGTTTGTCTGGGCATGTGAACCTCCTTCGGGAAAATGCTCGTGTGTAACTGGCTACGGCCTTCCGGCTCCAGGCGGATGTGGAGCTACGGTTAAGACGAGGCCAACCAGTTGCCACAGCATTCGCGCACCTGAACACCAAGTGCCTCTGTTGGTCTCATTCCGCCCGGCTGACGTCCAGGCGGCTGAGCTTCTCCGGGTTCGCGATGAGATCGATTTCGACGATCCTGCCGCTTTCGACCGTGAAGCCGACGACCGCGAGCAGCTGCGTGCCCGGAGCGACGATCACACCGGCGTTGCCGTTGACGATTGCCGGGCGCGCGTGCGGAGCGAGGCGGGAGCCTCGCGCAAGGACTCTTCGGGCCACCTTCTCGGCGCCTACGACGGGCAGACGATCGCCACGCGGGCCGGTGTCGACTCGGAAGACCACGTCTGGGTCGAGCACCTTCAGCAAAGCGTCGAAGTCTCCTTCGCGCGAGGCGGCCAGGAACGCGTCCACCACCCGGCGCTGCTCGCGGAGATCCGGATCGTTCCGCGGAGTGGCGCCCTGCACACGCCGGCGCGCGCGGCTGGCCAGCTGACGGGCCGCAGTCGGCGAGCGGTCGAGAATCTCCCCGATCTCCTCGAATGGAACGGCGAACATGTCATGTAGGACGAACGCGAGCCGCTCGGGCGGGGTCAGGGTTTCCAGGACGACGAGAAGCGCGAGCCCGACCGCGTCTGCGAGCACTGCCTCATCTTCGGGACCGTCCGCGACGCTGACGATCGGTTCCGGCAGCCACGTGCCGACGTAGTCTTCGCGGCGCGAGCGGCGGGAGCGCAGCATGTCGAGGCAGACACGCGCGACCACGGTCGTCAGCCAGCCGCCGAGATTCGCGACCGAGTCGGTGTCCGAGCGGCTCAGCCGTAGCCACGCTTCCTGGACGGCGTCCTCGGCCTCGCTCGTCGAGCCGAGCATTCGGTAGGCGACGGCTCGCAGGCGGGCGCGGTGGCGCTCGAACTGTTCGGTCTGGAAGTCGTTGGGCGTCATGTCACGTCGTCGCGTTCGGATCCGTCATCTCCTTGACGAACGACCGACTTTCGATGTGACTGCCCGAAAGGAGCCCCATGGAACTCGCAATCGAAGCAAACGGCCTGCGGAAGAGCTATCCGGGCGGCGTCGAGGCGGTGAAAGGGATTGACTTCGAGGTCGCCGTTGGCGAGGTCTTCGGCTTGCTCGGCCCGAACGGCGCCGGCAAATCGACAACCGTCGGGATGCTCACGACCACCATCGCGCCAACGAGCGGCACCGCCAAGATCGCGAGCTTCGACGTCGCAACCGAGCCGCTCGCGACCCGCGCCGTCAGCAGCGTCGTCTTCCAGGAGCCCGCCCTCGACCGCTCGCTGACCGGCCGGCGGCACCTCGAGATCCATGCGCGCCTCTGGGGCGTGCGAACGGACGAGACAGGCGCGAGGATCGAGGAACTTTCCGAAACTCTCGGGCTCACCGAGCTCGTCGACCGCCCCGCCGGTGGCTATAGCGGCGGCGAGCGGCGCCGGCTGGAGATCGCACGCGCGCTCGTCTCACACCCGCGCGTGCTGTTTCTGGACGAGCCAACGGTCGGACTCGATCCGCGCATCCGCGCCGAGTTGCTGGACGTGATCGCCGGCCTGGGCAGCCGGAGCGAGCTGACGGTACTGCTGACGACGCACTACCTCGATGAGGCGGAGCGACTCTGCGACCGCATCGCGATCATCCAAGCCGGCCGGATCGTCGCCCTCGACACACCGCGGGCTCTGCTCTCCGTTCTCGGCGCCGAGCTCGTGGAGTTGCGCGTCGAGGGCAACGTCACCTCCGCACTTGCCTCGCTCCGCGAGCGAGGTGTCGCGGGCGAAGACGCGTTCGCCGTCGGCTCTCGCTTGACGGTGCCGCTGCACGACCGGAGTTCGCAGGAGGCGATTGCCGCCGTCCACGAGCTCGGGCTCGCCGGATCGATCAGCGCACGCAAGCCAACCCTCGATGACGTCTACCTGAGCCTGACCGGCGACTCGCTCGCCGCAGCCGCCTGAAGCGAAAGGAGCACCAATGTCCACCACGGTTGAGATCGCCATTCCTGCA
The DNA here is from genome assembly GCA_963815965.1 of uncultured Actinomycetes bacterium. Lineage (GTDB taxonomy): Bacteria > Actinomycetota > Thermoleophilia > Gaiellales > Gaiellaceae > DASVFB01. Next base: position 254,318 of record CAWFIT010000001.1, read on the forward strand.
CCTCGCTCGACGCGGGTACGTCCGCTTGGCCCGCTTGCAACGCTGGCCGGGCGCCGCTTTCAGCTGACTGCGCGCACACCGCGCGAGCTCGTCGTGCCCCTGCTGACGCCGATCATGTTCGCGCTCGTAATCGCGCCGGCGCTGAAGACGGCTCTGCACACGGGCACGGGATACGAGTCCTTCGTCGCGATCGGCACCGTAGGTCTGCTGATCCCGCTGAACACGATGTTCTCTGGGCTGAGCGTGATCGTCGATCGCGTCAGCGGCGCCCAACGCGAGCTGCTGGCCGCCCCGATCCCACGCGGCATGCTGGTCGTCGGCAACCTCCTCGTCGCGCTCGCGATCACGGCCTTGCAGGTCGGCGTCCTGATCGCATTCGCGCTCGCGCGCGGCATCCAATTCGATGCGACGGCGACAGGGATCATCTGGTTCACGGGCGCGGCCGCACTCTTCACCGTCGGCATGTACGGAGTGGCGGAGATCCTCGCCAATCGCGTCCCGCGACAGGAGGAGTACATCGCGCGCGTCCCCGCAATCGCGATCTTGCCTTGGTTTCTGGCCGGCGCGCTCTTTCCGATCACGGCGCTGCCGAGCTTCCTGACCTGGGCGGCGAAGTTCCTGCCGCTCACGCACGCACTCGCGCTCATGCGCTACGGGCTGGACAACGACAGCACGGGCCTGCACGCGATCTGGAAGATGAGCGACCCCACCGCAATGGCGGGACTCAGCATCGCCGTCGTCCTTGCTTTCGCGTTGCTCCTCACGGCGGCCTCCATCCGCGTCTTCTCTCGCTCCGCGGTGCGGTGAGCTGTTCTCACCACGTTTTGGCGCGGTCTTGCCGGGCTAAAACCAGACACCGCGACTAGGGGAGTGCCATGAAGACTTCGCGAACGCTTTCGTCCGTCGGCACGATGCTGCTGCTTGCTCTGCTTGCGCCGCTCGGTGCCGCGGCCCGCCCGCCGCAGCCTGCGGGATCACCGGCGCCGTTGCCGTCGTTGTCCTTGCCGCCGCCGGGCTTCGTCGGCGCCCATCTCGTCCCGTCGGAGGTCACTTCGGCGCCGGCTGTCGCCCGCCCGGGTCGAACCTATGTGCTCCACGGAAGGATCGTCAACGAAGGAAGCGCCGGGGCGCGCGGCGCCGTCGTCATCCGACTGCTCCGCGTCGGCAGCCCGCCGCTCGCGATCGGCCGAGCCGCCGTCCGCCTGGCCGCCCACGACTCAGCCGGCTACGGCGTTCACATCCGACTGCCGCGTGCACTCCGCAAAGGTTCCTATGCGCTCGTCGCGTGCGTGCGCCGTGCGGGGCGCAGCGGAGCCCTCGGCTGCGTGACCGCGGAGCGACATCTTCAGATCGGACCGGGGCCGCGCATTCGCCGTGCCCGCGTGCTTGCTGCTGCGCCGAGCGGGCCGTGCTCGTCCGGCGCCCACTCGCTGTCGCCGTTCGGCGCGCACGTCTACCCCGAGACCGGCAACGGCGGTTACACGAGCTTGCACACCGACGTGTTCCTGAACTACGACACCGCATCGAACGTGTTCCTGCCGGGGACGCACGTCCTTCTGACGGACCAGGCGACGCAATGTCTGACCGACTTCAGCCTCGACTTCGAACGGACGTCGCCGAACAGCAAGGAAGGCCCCGATCTCACGATCGGCGATGTGCTCGTGAACGGCGTGCCCGCCCAGTTCACGTTCGTGCAGCCAACGTATCCGGGCGATCCGAACGGCCAGAACGATCCCGACCCCCGCGCACACGCGGCCGGCCAGCTCAACCCGGTCGGAGGGCCCGACAACAACCCATTCCCACCGGCCTGCACGCCCGAGCTCATGTCGACGAACCCCAACAAGCAGTTCGACCTCGACGGAACGCAGTGTCCGGCGAACAAGCTCGTCATCACGCCCTCGACCCCGATCGCGAGCGGCGCGCGATTCGTCGTCGAGGTCGACTACACCGGTCGTCCGGGGCTGCACAACGACGGTGACGGCTTCACGGAAGGCTGGTTCAGGGTCAACCAGCCAGGCGACGCGGGCGGTTTCGTCACGACCGAGCCGGTTGCAACGGAGGACTGGATGCCGTTGAACAACCACCCGAGCTCGAAGCCGACGTACGACTTCTACGACACCGTGCCGGTCGGAAAGACCGCGATCGGCAACGGCGAGCTCGTCTCGCAGCTCGTGAACCTTCCCGATGCGAACTTCCCTGCCGGTTCGACGACCTGGCACTGGCATTCGCCGGAGGGCGTCGCCTCGTACCTCGTGGAGAACAGCATCGGCTCGTACGACCTCACCGTGCGCCTTCCCTCGAGCGGGATCCAGTACTACGAGGCGCAGGATCTCGCGGTTCCGAAGAACAGGGCGGCGACGAACAAGGCGATCATGGATATGCAGGAAGACGTCCTCAACTTCCAGATCCCGTTCAACGGGCCGTACCCCTTCACGACGGACGGGGTCGTGATCGGCGTCCCCAACGCCAGCTTCGAGGAAGAGATGCAGACGAAGATCACGTTTGCGAACGAATTCATCGACCTGGACACGCTGCACCACGAGAACATGCACCAGTGGTGGGGCGACAACGTCTCGGAGGCGAACTACAACCTCACCTTCTTCAAGGAAGGGCTGGCGACGCTCGGCGAGTTCCTGTTCATCGCGCACAACGCGCAGGTTGCCGCCGGCGGGTCGAGCGCGGCGTTCGAACAGAGCCTGGTCGACAGCTTCAATCAGTACTACGCGGGCTCCGACCTGTTGTGGACCGGCGCGCCCTCGGATCCGCGGCCGTACACGCTCTTCTCGGGCTCGAAGACGTACGTCCGACCCGGCATCGCGTACATCGCACTGCGCCGCATCCTCGGGCCGTCGAACTTCGCCGCGGCGCTGCAGTACATGCAGAGCACCTACCGGCAGGGAAGTGTCACCGAAGCTCAGCTCGAGTCGGCGTTCGAGTCGTTCCTACCGTCGCCGACTGCCTCGTGCCGTGCGGCGTTGACGGAGTTCTTCACCGAATGGTGGGACACCGTCTATCCGCCCGGCGGTGGGGCGAACAGGCCGCAGATCACCGGGCCGGGACTCGACGGCGGCGGCTTCCACTGCTGATCCGTAAGTAGCTGAAACTGCGCTCGGCCCCGCCACGGGCCGAGCGCAGTGAGCTTCTCGACAGCACTCCGAGGCGCGGGCGGGTCATAGTCGGGAGTCGGCGTACAGGAGGTTGCTGTCGAAGAAGTCTGGATAGGTCTCTGCCTCGCGCTCCTCTCGGCGCTTGCCGTCAACTGGGCCTATACGAAGGAGCACGATGCGGTAGCCAAGCTGCCGCCGCTCAGTCCTCGGCGGCCGTTTCGCTCGCTCGGGTTGCTGCTCGGCAACCGCGGCTGGCTGATCGGCTTCGGCACCGAGACGGCGGGCTGGCTCGTGTATGTCGCCGCACTGGGGCTCGCCCCGCTCAGTCTCGTGCAGGCCGTCAGCGCCTCAGGCATCGCCATCCTCGCCCTCTTCAGCGTGCACGGCCACCCACGCCGGCTGGCACGCCACGAGCGGCTCGCCGTCTCGATCGCGCTGCTCGGGTTGGTGCTTCTCGCTGGGTCGCTCGTCGGCTCCGCGCCCTCGTCGCACACACCGCACCCGGTCAGCGTCGTCGTGTGGCTCGGCGCGTCTGCCGGCGCAGCTGCCGCTCTGATCGTGGTGCGAACCCGCCTCTCACGTGCCGCTGCGCTCGGGCTTTCCGCCGGACTCCTCTTCGCCGACGGAGACATCTCCGCGAAGCTCATTACCTCGGGCGGGATCTGGTTGCTCGCGCTGGTCTCGCTGGTCGCCTGCTACGCAGCGGGCACGAGTGTGCTCCAGGCAGCCTTCCAGCACGGTAGCGCGCTTACGGCGGCCGGCATCGCGACTCTGGTGACCAACGCCGTCCCGATCGCGGCCGGCTTCGTCCTCTTCGATGAGTCGCTGCCGCCGGGCGTGCGCGGAGCGCTGCAGATCGCCGCCTTCGCCTCGATCGTCGCCAGCGCCGCGCTCCTCGGAAGCTTTACCGCAACACGATCGGCAAGCGGCTCGACCGGAGACGGTCCGGAAGCCGCCCGTCCTCCCGAACGTCACTGAGCAGAGAGGTGGCCGCGGGGCAACCGCCCCGCGGCCACTCCATTTACTTGCTGCTACTTCCCGAAGCCCGACTGCGACGCGTCCGTGAGCAGTGTCTGGGCGTCCTCCTTCAAGAGGAATCCCCGGCCGACGAGGTCGTCGACAGCCTTCGTCACCTTCGAGACGTACGCGCCGTGCGCCGGATAGAGCGAGGCGAGCATCGAATCATCGAACGGCGCATGCGTGCCATAGAGGACGCAGAACACGCTGAGCGGGTTCGTCAGGCTCGCGGGACCGTTGACGCCGTTGTTGAGCGCGACGGGCACCGCTACCTTCGGCAGGCGGATTCCGCCGAGCGCGATCCCGTTCGCGTCGCGGACGAGCGTCACCGGCGGACCCAGGCTCGACACCTCGATCGGATCCGCGTTCGCCGGCGGCACGCCCTCGGCCACCCAACGATCGAGCGCTGCGTACGCGGCGTCGAAGACCGCCCACACCTCGACGTCGCTCGGCCCCGGGTTGCGGCAGTCGACCGGAGGCGACGGCCCATACTCGCGCGCCTGGATGCCGCCGAGCGTCGCGCGGAAGTCCGTCGCGTCGGGCGAGACCGCCGACGCAGGCACGTGCGAGCCGCCGGCGATCTCCCACGTCCGGATCGTCGCCGAGTCCGGAACGCGAAGCGCCGCTTGCGAACCCAACACGTCGGTCTCGGTGAACACCTTCATCAGCTTCGTGCCGACGTCGGCCCGCGGAGCGCCGCCTCCCAGGCCGACGACGAAGCCGTCGTAGGCTCGAGCCGCGGCCTGGATCGCGTTGTAGTAGCGGATCAGGAACGTCGCCGACTGGGACACGCCGCCGGCGTAAACGTCCCGGACGTCGAGCCCGGCAAACGGGTTCGGGCCCGACGACGGGCCTTGCTTCGCGAGCCGAGCGATCTGCGTGTAGACGTCGTACGACTGCGAATCGTCGAGCACGGTGCCGCCGTTCGTGAGGTCGAGCGACCCGTACCGGCTCGGGCTCCACTGCCTCAGCCCGAGGTTCGCGGTCGCACCGGTCGTGGCGCCGTTGACGCCGACACGCTGGACGGACGCGCCGACCCAGGTCCAGCCGTGACGAACGAAGAAGCCGCCGGGACCGCCCCACTCGGTGTCGATGTCGTGTCCGGCGGTGACGTTCTGCCAGTCCACGACGACGACACCGCCGAAGCGCTGCGGGTTCGTCGGCCGCCGCACCACGATGCGCGTCTCGTACGGCATCTCACCGATCGAGCTCGCAACGTTGGGGTTCGTCGTGTTGTACCTGGTCGCGACGCCGCGGATGAAGTACTCCTGCTCCTCGTAGCCGACCTTCGCAAGGTCCATCGGCGTCGAATAGAAGACGTAGTCGTGCGACGGATCCCCGGGCGCCGCCGTCGACGGGATCGGGCCGATCGCCTCCGGGACGCTCGTTGCGACGGTCGTCGCCGCGGTCGTCGCCGGCGAGCCGTGCGCCGCAATGAGAGCGGCAGCGGCGGCAGCCGCGACGACCAGAGCGAGTGCTCCCAAACGCGCGGCGACACTTCTGCCGAACTTCATCATTCACCCCTCCTCAGACTCGAGCACGACGATGCGTGCGCAATGATCGGCGCGGATTATGCGAAATCGAGCTTGCCGCTAGCGGAACCCGGGCGGCCTCCCCTCGTCCCCCTTCGTGTAGTCGCAGACTCCCGTCGGGAAGATCTCGTGCAACCGGGCGAGCTCGCTTTCGCTCGGCGTCCACGAGCCGTACAGCCCCCGCGCAAGCGCCGCTTCGACCGGCTGGAGCTTGCACTTGTAGAGCTCCTCGTCGAACGGACCGCCCGCCACGGTGCGCGACGTGCCGTGGATCTCGAAGACCTGCGTGCACGCGCCCGGCGCGGCGGAGTCGATGATGCCGTTCCAGACATTCGTGCCGCGCGCGATCAGCGTTCCGTTCGTTGCGAAGCAGCTGTCGACGGCATCGGCAGGCTTGTTGCCCGCGACTCCGAGCTCGGGATGCGCGTGCAGGTTCGCGAGCCACTGATCCATCACCGCGAGTGCCATCGGCGTCTGGTCGAAAGAGCGCGCCGGCCGAGCGTCCGTGAACCAGATCACCTGGTTCGACGCGTCGCCGTCGTGCTCCAGCATGCGTGCTCGCGACGCGAACGACTGACGCGCGTTGTGCATGTTGAGCTCGGCGTCGAGGTAGTGGCGCCAGTCGATGATCGGGATGTCGATCCCGCCGTCGAACACGAGGCCGCTCTCGTAGGCGCCGTTCATCGCCTCGATGCTCCCCTCGGTGCGCGGCGCAACGCCGTTCGGGCCGACGGGGTTGATGTTCCGGGCGCTCCAGACGTCGATGTCCGCCGGACAGGACGTTGCTACGTATGGACAGCCCTCCTGCACCATGTCCTCCGGTGGTTTCCAGCCGCCGATCGTTGCGTTGAGGTCGAGGAAGTCGGCAGGCGTGAGGTGACCGTCTCGCAGCGCCTGCAGGCCGTACTGGACGCCGACGTTGTCCCACGTCGAGCGCGCGAAGCCGGTTACCGGATCGCGGCCGTACACGTTGACGGCGTCGTTCCAATGCGTCCACTCGACGGCCGCCTGCTGCGCGGGAGTGATCCCGGGCACCGTGCCGAAGTGCGGGTTGAGCGCGAGCGGCGAGAGGCCGCGCCAGCCGTTGATGCACTCGGTGGAGCCGGGCGCCGCGAGCCACGGGGTCAGCGGCCGGTACGGGTTTACGAGCGTGTTCGACGAGGAGAAGCCCTCGAGCCAGCTGCGGTTCGTCCAGACACGCCACGGCGACGCAGGGTTCGTCGACTTGAGATCCATCCAGCGCTCGAGCAGCTCGCAGTCACCGACGTGGATCGTCTGCGTGACCATGTCCGGGTACGAGTACTGCGGGATCGCGCCGTCGAGCAGGCCTGGATGGTTCTGGCCGTAGACGTACTGCTGGATCGCGCCGCCGGAGCCGCCGAGGCCGACGGTGTAGTCCGGGTCGTCGTACTCGGTAACGAAGCGCGACTTGACCATCAGCGCGGTCTCGCCGCCGAGGACGAGGTTGTAGTGCGTGTTCGTCTTCGTCCCGGTCGACCACGCGATCGCGTAGCCCTTGCCGAGGCCGTACGGGTAGCGCGACTCGTCCTGGTTGTTCGAGCCCTGGTAGTGGCCGATCGCCACGCCGCCGCCGAAGTACATGATCAGCTTGCGGTTCCAGTAGGGCAGCGATGCCGGGCCGGAGACGGTCGGATCGAGAACCGCGATCGTGTAGATGAAGCGGTCGATCGTGCCGCGCTCCCAGCGGATGACGAAGTCGACGGTTGCGCCGGTGCTCGTCGTGGTCGTGGTCATGTCGGCCGGCCGCGGCGCCGAGGGATCGAACGGCTTCCACGTCGCGTTCGACGCGCGGTAGTAGTAGTCGACGCGCGTCGGCAGTGAGCAGTCGTCGTCGAGGAACGGGCCGGTGAGGTCGAAGCCGGCGAGGTTCGAGGGGGTCGAGCAGAAGAAGTCTGGCTGCTTCGGCCCGGCGAACATCGGTCCCGTTGATCGGGTAGTTCACGAGCGTCAGCGTCGTCCGGTCGTTCGCCGAGTGTCCCGGCCCCGGGACGACGGCTTCGAGCGTGCTGGGGCCGAGCGGCAGTCCGGTGAGGACGCCTTCGAGCGCATGCGGCGCCCGGTCGTCCGTGGTGAAAGAGGAGGTGACATCGGCGCCGTTCAGCGTCACGGCGGCCGCGCCGAGCGGCACCGAAGCGGGCACGACCACGCGGACGCGCGCGGCTCCGCCGCTCACGTACTGGGCAGGGCCCGACAGCATCTCTAGCCGGAGCGCGCCTTGCAGGCCCGGCGGCTGCCCTGGCGAATCAGTTCGCGCCGCGGAGGGCGCGGCGACGATCAGACAGGCAGTAGCCAGCACCGTCAGGACAGAAACTGGGCGGTTCATCGTGTCCTCCCCTGGTTTTGTTGCGCGTTGTTATGCCGTGGGATGCCGCGAAGAAACGGGCACAGCCAAGGAAGTGCCCAAAACGAGCCCGGCAAAATCCCGAGTGTGATACGCAGTAACAATGTAAAATCCTATTACATCGACACTCGTGGGAGGAGGCTGGCATGGAGACCGTGACGCCACGACGTATCTGCGTGACGGGAGCAACAGGACAGGCGGGCCGGGCGGTGGTCCGGGAACTGGCCGAGCACGACTACGAGGTGGTGGCAACCGACATCGCTACTACCAGGGACGATCTGGAAGCCGGTGCGCTCCGGGCGGACCTGACCGACTACGGACAAGCACTCGAGGCACTCAAGGGCGTCGAAGGCGTTATTCACCTGGCGAACATCCCGGCGCCCGGGCTGAGCACGCCGGCGGTCACCTTCAACGCCAACGTCACGATGAACTTCAACGTCTTCCACGCTGCAGCAAGCCTCGGCCTGCGCCGGGTCGTGTGGGCGTCGAGCGAGACGACGCTCGGCCTTCCCTTCGGCATGCCGTTCCTGGAAGCGGAGGGACTGCCACCGCGATACGTCCCGGTCGACGAGGATCACTACCCGGTGCCGACGAGCACATACGCGCTCTCGAAGGTCGCGAGCGAGACGATTGCCGAGCACGTGGCCCGGTGGTCAGGAATACCGTTCGTCGCGCTCCGCTTCTCCAACATCATGGTCGAGGACGACTACGAGGAATTTCCATCGATGTGGTCCGATGCGCACGCGCGCAAGTGGAATCTCTGGGGTTACGTGGACGTCCGCGACGTCGCCGCTGCCTGCCGGCTGGCCCTCGAGGCGCCGACAGAGGCGGTTGCAGGCAGCCCGAGCTTCATCATCGCCGCAGCGGACACCGTCATGAACCGCTCGTCGCCGACGCTCCTCTCGGAGGTCTTCCCCGACGTCCCGCTCACTCGCGAGGTCGGTGAGTTCGAGACGCTGCTCGCGATCGACCGTGCACGCCAGGTGATCGGCTACGAACCGCGCCACTCCTGGCGCGATCATCTGCCCGCGTCGTAAGCGAACGGCCGGCCATGTCGCGAGCGCAGCCGAAGCGATACCACCACGGCGACCTGAAGGCCGCGCTCGTCGACGGCGCTCTCGAGCTGATCGCAGAACGCGGACCGCAAGGCTTCTCGCGTAGCCGAGCTGAGCCGCCGCGTCGGCGTGACGGTTGCCGCGCCCTACCGGCACTTCGCGAACCGCGACGAGCTACTCGCCGCCGTCGCCGTCCGCGCGCTGCGCGAATTCAGACAAGCGCTGACGACGCAGGCGCCCGAGGAAGAACCGCCGGAACGGCGGCTGGCGGCAATGGCCAGCAGCTACGTCCGGTTCGCCGCCGAACAGCGCCCGCTCTTCAGCGTCCTCTTCGACGTCGGCCTCGACAAGAATCGCTACCCGGAACTGCAGCGGGCCTACGAAGACGTCGAGAGCCTGCTCACCGGCTGCGTCGAGGCGCTCTGCCCGGGAGACCCGGTCGCGGCAGAACGACTCGCCGACGCCATCGAGGCCACCGCGCATGGCTATGCGACGCTACTCAACGACAAGCCCGCAACACCCGATCTCGTCGAGGTCAACCGTGTCGCCGGGCAAGCCGCACGCGCCACGCTCGCCTTGATCCGCGGCCGGGCGGCGCTGCTCGACCGAGAAGACCCCAAGCGGCGGTAAGCGCCGATCGTGGAGCCTTACCTGCTCATCGCCTCCTCCAGAGCGCGCCGTGTCAGGACCTTCGCGAGGTGGCGTCGGTACTCCGCGCTCCCACTCGTGTCGCTTGGGGCATCGCTTTCCGCCGCGACAGCTTCCGCCGCGGCCGCGACGTCGTCCGCGGTTCGCAGGGCCTCCTCGGCCGTGCGCGCGCGCACCGGAGTCGGGCCCATGTTCGTCAACGCGATCTTCGCATCCGCAATGGTCCCGTTTGAGCGCTTGACAACGGCGGCGACGCCTACCGTCGCCCAGTCTTGCGCGCGCCGCGTGAACTTCAGGTACGACCACCCGCTCGAGCCGAGCTTCGGCACACGGATCTCCGTCAGCACGTCCTGCGGTCCGAGCGCGGTGTCGAAGACGCCGCGGAAGAACTCCCCAGCCGCAAACGTTCGCTCGCCGTCCGGCCCCTGCACAGCGAGCTCGGCCTCGAGCGCGACGAGCACGGTCGGAAGGTCGGACGCCGGATCGCCGTGCGCAATCGAGCCGCCGATCGTCCCGCGATGGCGCACCTGCGGGTCGCCGATCAGCCCCGCCGTGTAGGAGACGAGCGGGCAGTGCTCCTGAAGCAGCGGGTGGTGATTCAGGTCGTGGTGCCTCGTGAGCGCGCCAATCGCGAGCCATTCGCCCGCGTCACGGACGTAGCGCAGCGAGTCCAACCGGCCCAGGTCGACGAGGACAGCCGGACGGGCGACGCGAAGCCTCAACAGCGGGATCAGCGAGTGGCCGCCCGCGAGCAGCTTCGTGTCTTCGCGCTCGCCGAGCAGCGCGACGGCGTGCTCGACGGAATCCGCTACCTCGTAGTCGAATGGTGCGGGAATCATCGCCTCGCCTCCTCGATCGCCCGCCAGACTCGCTCGGGCGTTGCCGGCATCTCCAGGTCGGTGATCCCGTACGGCAAGAGCGCGTCGACGACGGCGTTCATCACTGCTGCGGTGGACGCGATCGTGCCTGTCTCCCCCACGCCCTTGACGCCGAGCGGATTCGTCGTACTGGGCGTCTCTGTGCGGCCGAGCTCGTACGACGGCAGCTCCGCCGCGGACGGGATCAGATAGTTGACCATCGAGCCGGTCAGGAGGTTTCCGTCCTCGTCGTACACGGCCTCTTCGAAGAGCGCCTGTGCGATGCCCTGAGCGACGCCGCCGTGGATCTGCCCCTCGACGACCATCGGATTGATCACCTTGCCAACGTCGTCGACGGCGATGTAACGGACGAGATCGACCGCGCCGGTCTCCGTGTCGATTTCCACGACCGCGATGTGCGTGCCCGCGGGCCAGCTGAAGTTCGGCGGGTCGTAGACGTACGTCGCCTCGAGCCCGGGCTCCATTCCTTCGGGGAGGTTGTGCGCCGTCCACGCCTGCAGCGCAAGCTCCTTCGTCGTCAGCGCCTCGCCGTTCGCACTGAACGTGCCGCCCTCGTACTCGAGCTCGTCCTCGGACACCTCGAGCTGATGCGCCGCGATGCGGCGCGCCTTCGCAACGATGCGCTCCGCTGCCTCGTACGCTGCGACGCCGCCGACCGTGAGGCTGCGACTGCCGTACGTGTCCATCCCGAGCGGCGCGACGGCCGTGTCGCCGTGCAGCACCTCGATGTCGTCGTAGCCGACGCCGAGCCGGTCGGCGACGATCTGGGACACCGTCGTCTCATGGCTCTGGCCGTGCGGCGAAGTGCCGATCAGCACCTGCACCGTCCCAGTCGGTAGGAAGCGGACGGTGGCCGCGTCCCAGCCGCCCGCGCTGTAACGGATGGCGCCGAGGATGCGCGAAGGCGCGAGCCCGCACATCTCGAGGTAGGTAGAGAAGCCGACTCCCAGCTCTTTCGTGTCACCGCGCTTGCGGCGTTCCGCCTGCTCCCGGCGCAACCCGTCGTAGTCGAGTAGCTCGAGCGCAGCGTCGAGGTGGGCCTCGTAGTCGCCGGAGTCGACGGTCAGGCCGGACGCCATCGTCGACGGGAACTCACGGATGAAGTTGAGCCTACGAAGCTCAACGGGATCCTTGTCGAGCTTGCGCGCGAGCGCGTCGACGGCCCGCTCGATCGCGTAGGTCGCCTCCGGCCGCCCGGCGCCACGGTACGCGTCCGTCGGCGTCGTGTTCGTGAACACACCCGTGCATTCGAAGTCGTACGCGGCGGGATCGTACGACCCGCCGTAGATCCACGCGCCGAGCAGCGGGACGCCCGCCGTGACGAGCTGGAGGTATGCGCCCATCCCGACGACGAGGCGCACGCGCACCGCCCGAATCTTCCCTTCCGACGTCGCCGCGAGCTCGATCTCCTGCACCTGGTCGCGGCCGTGAATCGTCGCGAGATATGCCTCGCTCCGCGTCTCGATCCATTTGATCGGCCGACCGATCCGCCGCGCAAGCGCGATCGCGAGCGCTTCTTCCGCGTAGACGTTCAGCTTCGAGCCGAAGCCGCCGCCGACGTCGGGCGCGATCACACGGAGCTTGGCCTCCGGGATCCCGGTCACCATCGAGAGCGTCACGCGCGCGATGTGCGGAACCTGAGTCGCCGACCACATCGTCAGCTCACCGGTGGCGGGGAACGGCTCGACGAGGACACCGCGCGGCTCGATCGCGTTCGGAATCAGTCGCTGCTGGCGATACCGCTGCTTCACGGTGACGTCAGCTCGGTCGAACTCCTCGTCGACTGCGCCGGCCGAAAGTGCCCAGGTGTAGCAGCGGTTCGTGCCGAACTCCTCGTGCACGAGCGACGCACCCTCCGCGAGCGCGCGCTCGGGATCGACGACGACCGGCAACTGCTCGTAGTCGACTTGCACGAGTTCGGCTGCGTCGCGCGCAGCCTCGCGGCTCTCCGCGATCACGACCGCAACGCCGTCGCCGACATAACGCGCCTCGTCGACGGCGAGCGGGCGATGGTTCGGGTGATTCGTATCCTCGGTCGGGAGCCACGCGCACGGAAGCGACGCCTGCCACTCGTCGGTGAGCTCCTCGCCGGAGAACGCGGCGATCGCTCCCCGGTGTGCGAGCGCGCCCGAGACGTCGACGCTACGGATCCGCGCGTGCGCGTACGGGCTGCGCACCACGCTCATCCACACCATGCCGGGAACGCTCATGTCGTCCACGTACTTGGCCCGCCCGGTGAGGAGAGCCATGTCCTCCTTGCGATCGACCGCGGTGCCGACGATCTGGCCGACCTGAATCTCGGTAGGAGTCGCCATCGTCAGACCTCCACAGCGCGGGCCGCAGCCCGTACCGCGCGGACGATGTTGTGGTAACCGGTGCAGCGGCAGAGGTTGCCCTCCAGCGCGTGCCGGATCTCCTCCTCGCTCGGGTTGGGAGTCTCGCGGAGCAGGCTGACCGTGGCCATGACGAAGCCGGGCGTGCAGTAGCCGCACTGCAGTCCGTGCTCCTCGCGAAAGGCCTCCTGCACCGAGTGGAGCGACCCGTTCGTCGCCAGGCCCTCAATCGTCGTGATCTCGCGCTCGTCCACCTGAACGCCGAGCAAGGTGCATGACTTCACCGACTCGCCGTCCAGCAGAACCGTGCACGAGCCGCACGAGGACGTGTCGCAACCGACGTTCGTCCCTGTAAGTCCGAGCCGCTCGCGCAGCACATAGACGAGCAGTTCGCGCGGGTCGAGTTCGAGCGCGTGCTCTGCCCCGTTGACCGTGATCGAGACGCGTCTCACTCCGCCTCCTTTCGGCCGTTGGAAACCGGCGCCGAGCATACCGGCCCCGGTTCGTACGCGCGGCATTGATCACCGACTTGTCCGCTGCCATATGTTCCCGAGGCGGCGGATCTCCGCGCGGAGGCCACACCTTTTCGTCAGGACGCCGGTTAGCGGCGATCTAGTCGCTTCGTAGCCGACGTCTAGCGGGCCACTCCAGATTGTGGGTCAAGAGCAATGGAGTCGACCGAAGGAGGAAAGACGATGAAGATCCGCGCATTGATTATCGCAGCGACGATCGCCGCCGCGACGGCGTCCCTCACGGCTCCGACCGCGCAGGCGTGCGTGATCTACGACAACGACGGATGCATGCCCACTGTCGTGACGAACCAGCCTTCGACCGGCGTCGTGAAGCACAAGGTAACTCTGCCGGCGCGCCATCACAAACGGCACACGCGCCGGCTCGAGCGGTAGACCACACGAGTCGAACCGACACGCGGCCACGGCGCCCAACCGTGGCCGCGGCGCGTCGGAGCTACGACTGATCCGGAGATTGGGACGCCGCCGAACCCGGCTGCGGGCCGAGCGTGAACGTCACGAGATCGGCGAGTGTGAACTTCCCTGGTTCCGCGGCCGGCAGATCGGGCGCCCACGTCGGGTCTGCATTCACGTACGAGAAGCGGTCGCCCTTCAGCAGCCCGAGCAAGACCTCCGCGACGATGCGTCCGCCGACTGGACCGAGTCGTTCCCCGCCGCCGTCCTCTGCCTCTCTGAGGATGTAGTACCAGAGGGGCGCACGGCCGCTGAAGAGCCCGTCGAATTGTGTCGAGCCGAGCGTCGGGATGAGGATCGGCTCCAGCCCCATCGCCTGCGCGACGCGCTCTCCGGTCGGAAGTCCAAGGGCTCGGCCACGGCGCAGGTTCCTTTCGGCAAGCGAGTGCGGCTGACCGGTGGCCGGGACGTAGCGGAGTCGTTCGGCTAGCTTCGTGTCGATCTTGCGGGCGTGCTGGAGATTGCTTTGGTCGCCGACCTCGACGAAGAACGACCAGTCGATCGTGAAATCGCTCGGCAGCGGTCGAAACCCCCGCAGATCGCCTTGTTCGTGAAGGAGTCGGCCGCGCGTGAAGATAGGAACCTCGCGTTCGGTGCCTGAGTTCAGCCGGTAGTCCGGCCGGATCATCGAGTGCCCGAATCGGTATGCCGCGACGGAGAACTCGACGGGCATGAACGGGGCGCGCTGCCAGTTGTAGAAGAGAAGCTTGATCTCGCGGCGCCGACCCTTCGCTCCCCCGCCGGCGGGATATGTGTGGTCGACCAAGATGTTGTCGACCACCTCTTTGCCGACGATGCGACACAGGAAATCGTGGACGACGAGCCACTGGTAATGCCACTGCGTAACACGCTGCGCCTCGATGAAGAGATCGTCGCCTTCAAGGACTGGAAACCGCTTGCGGACGACCTCGACGACCTTGTTGTGGAACTTGAGAAACACGAGATGAAGCTGCGACACGATGATGTTTTCGTCGTTGCGCGGATCGCCGATCAGCGCGCGACCGCGGGGCAGTCCGTGATCGTCGGGCCGGAGCTTGTTTCGTGGAAGGTCGTCGTCGCCAGCTTCATTCTCGCCGATCAAGAAGGTCGTCTTTCCTCCGTCGACGTCGGGGTTGTACAAGAAGGGATTGTTGTTCGGCCCGTCGCCATAGAGGCTGTCGAGGTCGAGTCGCGGCGTCCGGAAGTCCCTCAGGCCGTCCGGGTCCTGGAGCCGCTGCAGGCTCGACACCGGATCGAACGTAATGTCGTGGTCGATGAACTGGCCGAGGTACGTGAAGCCCGCGGGAATCGGCCCGTCGAAGCTCGTGTCCTGTTGGTCGTCGTCCTCGTCACGGCTGTCTTTCGGCTCGAGCATCAGCCGAGCGAGGTCATCCAGACTGCCGAGATCGCTGTCGGCGATTTCGAACGGTGGGAGATAGCGAAACATCCTCCCGTACCGCCCCTCGAGAAAGACAGAACGCGGCACCAGATCCGAGCCGCGCGGTGCAGTCGGATGGTACTGCGGCATACCGAATCCTTTCTCGCGACTCGCGACTCGCGACCCGCCTGACGTTGGGGAGTCGACTTACGGATTACTTGAGCAGAACCGGCTGGGCCCAGAGCCGCGACTGCTGCTTATTGTCCTCCAAGAAGAGCGCGATCGCCATCGCGATCGCCGGTCCTTTCGTCAAGCCGCACCTCGGATGCCTGGAGCGCGCGCAACTTCCAATACTTCTCCGGCGGCTCACCGGGTGTCTCGCTGGGGCGCGTGCCCATCTCAAAGCCAGGCCGGCCGGTCATCGTCGTTATCTGCGCCGCAACCGCGTCGCCGCCGTCCTGCTTTTGGACGATCCAAACGCAGATGTGGACGACGTCGCCGTACGAAGGCCCAATCGCGTCCACGTGCATGTCTTTCGTGAGCGGATCTTGGAAGAGCTTGAGCTCTTCGTCGAAATTCCCTCCCGTCCCCATGCCTCACCGCCAATCCGAGCCCCCACGGCTCTTCTCGTTTACACCAACGCACCGAATTGCGACCGGATCTTTCCGGCTGTGACGACATTGCCCTTTCGCTGGTGCAAATGCAACCCCTCGACGGCGAGGCACGAGACGCTTACCCGCCACGAGGAGAACGGTTCCGGACGACTGACTAAGCCGGCGGCGCGTCGTCCTGTTGCACTTCGAGCCATACGGGCTCGGACCAGACGAAGGCTCTCCGCATCTCATCTCCTAACGAGTTGTCGTAGAAAGCCCCGATCGCGACGGCGGTTGCGGATCCGGTGACAAAGTTCGTGTTCTCCGTCTCGTCGCGGTCGTCCAAGTCCATCTCCCAGTGCGCGATGTCAGTCCCCAAGTTCGTAGGTGTCCGCCATGTCGGTGCATCCCTTTTCGTGCATCTCGGTGCCCTTCCCCGGACCCATCGCGTTGGCGATCGCGTCGTCTTGCTCCCGGGTCCTCGGCACGCTGGAAGACCCAGACGCACAACTCGATCACCCGGGTGACCGATTTCTTCAACGGACCGCCGGCCTTGACGACTTGGTGGCCGAGGGCCGCGTCGCGCACTACCTCGAGCGTTTCATCGAAGTTTCCGCCAGTCCCCATGCCTCACCGCCAATCCGAGCCCCCACGGCTCTTCTCGTTTACACCAGCGCACCGAATTGCGACCGGATCTTTCCGACCGTGACGACATTGCCCTTTTGCTCGTGCAAATGCAACCCCTCGGCGGCGACTTCGGCCGCTTCTTCTTCGCGTCCCGCCTCCTGGAGGATGCGCGCCAGGTCGACGAGCGTGTCGCCGCGGTGCGCGAGAAAGTCGGTCTGCTCGCCGATCGCGACCGCCTCCCGCGCCAGCGCCTCGGCCTCGCTCGTGAGGCCGCGCCGCGCGAAGATCGCCGCCTGCACTCCGCGCCAGAGCAGCTGGGTGAGTAGGTCGTCCGGCTCGGCGAGGCTGGCACTCTCCGCCGTCAGCTCTTCTGCTTCCTCGTCGCGGCCCTGCGCGAGCACCGCCCGGGCGAGGAAGGCGGCGGTGGTCGAAAGGACGGACTGCTCGCCCATCTCCCGCAACGTGCAGTACCCGCCGCGCAGGCTGCGCTCGGCCGCCGCGGGATCGTCGGCGAGGAACTCCATGACGGCTTCGTTGTGGGACGTCGCAGCGTTGAGCGTCGGTCCGAGATCCTCGAAGACCGCGTTGCTCTCGGCCAGCAGCGAGCGCGCGAGCTCGAAGTTTCCCGTCATCGCATGAAGGCCGCCGAGGTGGCGAAGGAGGAGCGCCTCCGACTCGCTATGTCCGCTCACTTCGCTGCGAATCTCCTCACAGCGGTTGATGCCCTCCGCGACAGGCGTCGGCCCAAACCAGAGCGCCGACGCGATCCACGTGAGCAGCTCCGCGCGCGCGTGCTCGTCGCCGGCAAGGCTCGCGTGCGCCGCAGCCCGTTCGAACGCCTCGCCCGCCGCGGCCGCATGCGCGCGGTTCCAGTGCAGCCACGCCTGCAGCCGCCAGGCGCCGCAGAGACCCGCGTGGTCGTTTTGGCGCTCGAAAACCGGCATGACGCGCTCAACCACGCCGGCGACTTCGCCGATGCCTCCGTCGGCGACGCGCCGCAGCCGCAGGAACTGCTGATGGACAAGAACGCGCGCTTCAGCCTGCTCGTTGCCCGCCTCCTTCGCAGCCTGCATGGCACGGTCGAGGACAACGCTCGGCCTCCTTCAGCTCACCTTCCTCGATGAGCGCTGCGCCGAGCTCGGATAGCAAGTCGACTTGGCCCGGGCTGTCCGCCACAAGCAGAGCCGCGGCGCGCTTGAGCAGCCCGACCGCCGCGTGAAGGTCGCTGCGCGCGAGCGCCCGGCGCCCGGCCGACCCGAGTCGTAGTGACGCCTTCGCGCCGAGCTCGGTCAGCTCCTCCTCGGGCGATCCGATCTCGACGCGGCACCGGTATGCCTGCTCGAAGTGGTAGCCGACGATCTCCTCGCGGATCCGAGCGCCTGTCGTTCGCTCGAGCCACGTGGCAAAGCGCTCGTGCAGGGCGGCGCGAGTCGACTTCGCGAGCGACCAGTACGCGGCGTCCCGGATCAGGAGGTGCCGGAACCGGTACGCCTCGTCGCCGGGGAAGTCCGAGCGAGTCGGCCGGATGATGTCACGGCGGACGAGTGACGCCAGATTGGTCTGGAGGGAGGCATCGGAGGATTCGGGTGCGAGCTCGCGGAGCGCGCCGTAATGGAACACGGCGCCCTCGACGGAAGCTCGTACGACCAGAGCCCTCTCGCCGGCCGGCAAGCGCTCGAGTCGCGCCGCGAGGAACGCGTTGATTTCCTGGGGAACGCCCAGTTCGGCGAGGTCGTCTGCGAGCCACCCACCGGCCGTCCTCCCACGAGAGGCGTTTGTCGTCGACCAGCATTGCGAGGAGCTCCTCGGTGAAGAGCGCGTTGCCCTCGGCAGCATCGGCGATTCGCTTCTCGACCTCGGCCGGGAGAGGCCCGCGGCCGAGCAGGTTTGCGATCAGGCGCCGACTGTCGTCTTCGCGCAAGGGGTCCAGCGACGTCGTCGCGGCGTGCCGCTTGCCGCCGCCCCAGCCGGGGTGACTGTCGAACAGCTCGGGCCGCGCCACGCAGAGGAGCAAGACCGGCGCGTCGCGCGATTGGTCCGCGAGATAGTCGACGAGCTCGAGGAACGTGGGCTCCGCCCACTGCAGGTCGTCGAACACGACGACGAGCGGCCGGCGCCGAGCGAGCGCCTCGAAGAGCTTGCGGAAGGCCCAGAAGGTCTGCTCGCCGATCACGATCCCTGAACCGCCGAGACCGAGCGCCTCCGAGATCAGCTCGGCAACCAGGGTGACCCTCTCCTCGTCGGGAAGCAGCGCGGCGATTGCTGCGCTCGACGGCTCTGCCTCGGCCGGTCCTTCGGTGCGGACGATGTCGCGCACGACCTCGAGCAGCGGCCAGTACGTGATGCCCTCGCCGTACGGCAGGCAGCGGCCGTGGAGCACCATGGCGTCCGTCCCGATCTCGCGGGCGAACTCCTGGATCAGGCGCGACTTCCCGACTCCGGCCTCGCCCAACACGGTCAGGAGATGACACTGTCGATCCTGGACGACGCTTTCGAATGCGTTCAGAAGCGCAGTGAACTCCTGCTCGCGGTCGACCAGCGGCGTGTCGAATCGACGGGCGCGGCCTGGGGCATGTGGGCGGACTTCGACGAGTGCGAACCCGCCTAACGTCTCGCCTCCTTTCACGACGCGGCCAGAGACTCGCTCCGTCACGACTGCGTCGCGCACGAGTCGATGCGTCGCTTCGCTGAGAAGGATCTCGTCCGTCGCTGCCGCCTCCTCGAGGCGCTTCGCGACGTTGACCGCGCGACCGGTCACGATCAGATGGCCCTGCAGGTGGTCGCCTGCCATGACCTCACCGGTGTTGATCCCGATGCGCCCCTGCAGACGTATGCCCCAGGTTCGGTCGAAGTCCTTGTCGAGCTTCGCGAGCGACTCGCGCATCTCGGCGGCAGCCCGCACCGCACGCAGCGCGTCGTCCTCGTGCAGGACGGGCACGCCGAACACAGCCATGACGGCGTCGCCGATGAATTTCTCGACGATGCCGCCGTGCCGCGTCACCGCGGATTGCATCGCCCGGAAGTAGTCGGACATGATCAGGCTCAACGCTTCCGGTTCAAGCTCGTGACCCAGTCGCGTCGACTCGACCAGGTCCGCAAAGAGGATGGTGACGGTCTTTCTCACTTCACGCGCGACCGGTTGTGCGCGTGCTCGGGCGAGCACGTGAGCCTGCCCGCGCTCGCGTAGCTCGAATTCGGTTTCGATCGCCTGGGCGGCGCGGTGTCCGACGACGATGTCGCCGGGCTGCGCGAAGACCGACGAGCCGTGCCGACGCTGTGACCGGAGTGCCCATCACCAACGAACCCGGCCGGCCGAGGATCACGTCGCCGCTCTCGAGGGCCATCCGCAGGGAGATCGTCTCGCCGAACATGCGCGCCAATCGACCCTGCGTTGCGAGTGCGGCCCTGGCCGCATGGGCTGCGTGATCGTTCTGCTCGACGGCCGCTGCTCCGAACGTTGCGAGCAGAGCGCCGACGAGACCTTTCTCCACCGTCCCTCCTTCTGCCTCGATCTCGACGGCCGCTTCGGCATGGAGACGGTCGAACAGCATCGCGGTCTGCTCCGGGTCCTCGTCCGCCTCGTTCGTCGTTCCCATGGCGGCGAAGAGGACGGTGACGCGCTTGCGCTCGACCGGGGACGGAGGAGGAGTCGGTTGGGCAACATCGGCTGGAGCGTCTGCGACCAGGGGCCGCCCGAGAGGGGCGTCGATCGCGGCGTCGTGGTTGAGGATCTGTTTCTCGAGCCGCTGGAGGTTTGCACCCGGCTCGATGCCGATCTCGTCGAGCATCGCGCGGACGTTCCGGTAGACCTCGAGCGCTTCGGTCTGTCTCCCCGAGCGGTAGAGCGCCAGCATCTGCTGCTCCCTCAGCCTCTCGCGGTGCGGATTCGAGGCGATCAGCGCCTCCAGTTCGCTGATGAGCTCGGCGTGGCGGCCGAGCGCCAGGTCTGCCTCGATTCGCTCCTCGAGCGCAGCGACTCGTAGGTCGTCGAGACGGCCGCCCTCGATCTGCGCGAACGGCTCGTTTGCGAACTCCGCCAGAGCCGGACCTCGCCAGAGGTCGAGCGCCTCGCGGAGCACGAGCGCCGCACGCTCTGGATCGCCCGCGGCGAGCGCATTGCGACCTTCCTTGGAAAGCCGCTCGAACCGGAGGAGGTCGACGCTCTCGGTTTCTGCCTCGAGGACGTAGCCCGGCGGCGCGGGTCAGGAGCGAGGCCTCCGGCACGAGCTTGCGCAATCGCGAAACGTAGACCTGCACGCTCGTCACGGCAGTTTCCGGCGGATCCTCGCCCCAGAGCTCGTCGATCAGCCGCTCGCGCGAGACGACGCGGTTCGCGTTCAGGATCAGCAGCGCAAGCAAGGCCCGCTGCTTCGCGCCTCCAAGCGGGAGCGGGCCCTCGCTTCCCAGAGCCTCCAACGGTCCCAGGACCCGGTACTCCATCGCTGCCTCCTGTGCGCGCGTTTGAGCACGCTCCAGTCTCGTTTTAGCGCACAAACCGAGCTTGGAGCAACCGATCCGACTCTAGGTCCGAGGGACGCCGCCGATATCGACGCCGAGGCCGACGAGCAGGCCGTCCGCTTCAACGGCCGGGCTCGTCGTAATGAAGAGGACGACGCCGTCCTCCGGCGCCGTGATCTGCTCGGTGACGTCGCCGAACAGATTTCGCACCGAGCCAAGGCTCGTGCCGGCGTGGACGGTGTCGCCCGCGGCGCACGTCGGGCTCCCACCAACCCTCGTCCTCGCAGCGCAACCAGACGAAGCGGCCGACGCTTCGCATGTCCGCACGTGGAGGGGTCGGGTCGCCGGGCAGCATCCCGAGATGGCGCAACGCGTTTGCGAGCCCGGCGACATGTTGCTGCACCGCGGCCTCCTCGAGGAGGCCGCGCCCTCCGACCTCGGCGATCACGGCAGGCACCCCGGCGGCGGCCGCCGCGGACGTCGTCGTCCCGCTGATTGGTGCATCGGCAGGAGCGGAGCGCACGACGTAGGGCAGGTCGAACGCGATCGCGAGGGCGCGCGCCTGCTCCTCGACCGGCGATTCGTCGTAGAGCGCGAACGGCTCGAGCGCTTCGACCATGTCGCCACCGTGAAGGTCGAGCATCGCGTCGCTCGGCGCGATCAACTCGTCGAAGACATGGCGTGCGAGCACGTCGCTGAACGTTCCCTCGTACGAGCCTGGGAAGCAGCGGTTGAGGTTCTTCCCGTCTTGCGGGACGACGAATGCTGTGCGGGCGCGGAACGACGGCATGCTCACGATCGGGACCGCGGTGATCCGCCCCGCGAGCGTGTTCGTGTCGAGCGCATTCATGAAGCGCACGACGGCAGAGATCGACGAGTACTCGCCGCCGTGGATCCCGCCGAGAAGGCAGAGGTGCGGGCCGTCGCGCCGGCCCGAGGCTTCGAAGCACGGGAGCTCGAGCTCGGCGAGCAACTCGTGCTCGAAGCGGATCGTGCGCCGCTCGATCATCCGGCCTCGCGCGCCTCGACCTCGACCTCCGGAACGTGAGCCGGCGGCCTTGCGGTCCACGCGAAGTGACAGGCTGCGACGTGCTCCGGTCCGGGGCCGGGCAGCAGGACCGGGTCCTCTTCCGAGCAGCGAGGCTGCTGCGCTATCGGGCAGCGCGTGTGGAACCGGCAGCCGGTCGGCAGGCGGATCGGGCTCGGCGGGTCGCCGACCACGGCGGCGGCCGTCGAGGCGCGGCCCGGAACGAGCTTCGGAACCGCGCGGAGCAAGCCCTGCGTGTACGGATGCCGAGCGTCCGTGAACAGCTTTTCGGTAGGCGCGGTCTCGACGATTCTGCCCAGGTACATGACCGCCACGCGGTCGCACACGTGCCGGACGACGGCCATGTTGTGCGCAACGAGCAGCACCGTGAGGCCGAGCTCCGCCCGGAGATCGGCCAGCAGATTGAGCACGGTGGCCTGTACCGAGACGTCGAGCGCCGACACGGGCTCGTCCGCGACGAGGACGTCGGGCTCGAGGGCGAGCGCGCGCGCGATCGAGACACGTTGCCGCTGGCCCCCCGAGAACTGCCGTGGGTGTGCATCGAGCGCGCGCGGGCCGAGGCCGACGAGTCCGACGAGCTCGCGGCACCGATCTTCGCGCAGCTCCTTCGGCACCATGCGATGCGCGCGCAGCAGCTCGGAGAGCACCTGCCTGACGGTCATGCGCGGGTTGAGGGACGAGTACGGATCCTGGAAGACCATCTGGATCCGTCGCCGGTCGCTTCGCGCCCGGTGCGCGTCGACGACGCGACCCTCGTAGCGGACCTCGCCGGCGGTCGGTTCGTAGAGGCCGACGATGCAGCGGGCGAGCGTCGACTTGCCGCAGCCCGACTCGCCGACGAGGCCGAGCGTCTCGCCCTTCGCCAGCTCGAGGTCGACGCCGTCCACTGCGCGCAGCACCTCCCGCTTCCCACGGTGTAGCCACGGGCCCATCCCGCCGCGGAGCACGAAGTGCTTCGCGAGCCCGCGCACCTCGAGCAGCGTCTCAGGCATTCGCCACGACCGGCTCGCGGCGCGCGTCCTCGGCGCACGCGTCGTCGCGGATGCACGCTGTTGCGCGGTTCCCGGCCAGCGCGCGCAAAGGAAACTCGCCGCTCGTGCACTTGTCAACCACGAACGGACACCGCGGATGGAAGGGGCAGCCCGCCGGCAGCGCGGCGGGGTCGGGCGGCGCACCCGGGATCGACGAGAGGCGGCCGCGGACGCCGTCGACGTCCGGCACCGAGCGGAGCAGGCCGAGCGTGTACGGATGCCGCGGCTCGCGGAAGACGGCGTCGACGGTGCCGGTCTCGACGACCCCTCCCGCGTACATAACGGCGACGTTCTTGCACGCCTGCGCGATCACCGCGAGGTCGTGCGAGACGAAAATGAGGCTGACGCCGAGCTCATCTTGCAGCGACAGCAGCAGCTTCAGGATCTGATCCTGGATCGTGACGTCGAGCGCCGTCGTCGGCTCGTCGCAGAGCAGGAGCTTCGGCTCGGCCGACAGCGCGATCGCGATCATCACGCGCTGGCGGAGCCCGCCCGAAAGCTCGTGCGGGTACGCGTCGGCGCGGCGGTTCGCATCGGGGATCCCGACGAGGCTCATCAACTCGAGCGCCCGGGTCCTGGCCTGCCGTCTGCCCATCCCGAGCCGGACGAGCGGCGCCTCGCCGATCTGCTCGCCGACGCGCATGACCGGATTGAGCGCGGTCATCGGCTCCTGGAACACCATGCCGATCGAGCGCCCGCGCAGCTCGCGGCGCCGGTTCTCGTCGAGCGTCAGGACGTCGACCCCGTCGAACTCGATCGACCCGCGGGCGATGCGCGCGCTTCGCGGCAGGAGCCCGACGAGCGCGCGCAGGGCGACCGTTTTGCCGGAGCCCGACTCGCCGACGAGGCCGAGCGCTTCGCCGCGCTCGACCTCGAACGAGGCACCGTCGACCGCGCGCAGAGTCCCCCGCGCGAGCGAGAACTCGACCCGCAGGTCGCTCACACGGAGCAACGGCTCGGTCACTCCGGCCTCAGGAGGTCGGCGAGCCCGTCCGCCAGCAACGAGAGCCCGAGCGCGGTGATGACGACGGCGACTCCGGGGAACGTCGAGAGCTCCCATCGGGTCCCAATGAACGGATACCCGTCGCTGATCATCTTCCCCCAGTCCGGCGTCGGTGGCTGCACGCCGAGGCCCAGGTAGCCCAGCGTCACAATCGCGAGGATCGTGAGCACGATGTCGGACATCGCGAAGACGATCGCCTGGGTGATCACGTTCGGGAGCAGATGGCGCCCGAGAATCCGCGCATCGGAGAGGCCAGCGGCGCGCGCGGCAAGGACGTACTCACGACGCTTCGCGACGAGCACCTCGCCGCGGATGATTCGCGTATATGAGACCCAGCCGACGAGGATCACGGCGATGTAGATGTTGCGCGTCCCGGTACCGAGCACGAACACGAGCGCGATGATCAGGACGTAGAACGGGAAGGCAACGACGACGTTGACGAGCCAGCTCGCAAATGTGTCGACGGTCCCGCCGTAATAGCCGGAGAGCAGGCCGATGATCGTGCCGATCACGAACGAGAAGAACACGGCGATGAACGCGACGCGCAGATCGACACGTGCGCCGAAGACGATCCGCGACCATACGTCGCGGCCGAGGTCGTCGGTGCCGAGCGGGTGGGACCACGAGGGACTCGACAGCGTGTGGAGCAGGTCCTGCTGAGTGGGATCGTGCGTTGTGATCAACGGCGCGCATGCTGCGGCGAGCAGGATCAACCCCAGGATCGAGACTCCCGCGACGAACGTCGGCGTTCGGTACCAGCGCCGGCGAAAACCGCGGCGGTGCTCGACGAGCGTGGCCTCCGCAACGACCTCGGCAGCCGCACCCATCAGTCGAAGCGCACGCGCGGGTCGAGGAGCGCGTGGGCGACGTCGGTGAGGAGGTAGACGAGCACGACCAACACCGCGAAGACGAGGGTCACCGCCTGGACTACCGGGAAATCACGTTGGAAGATCGCGTTGACCAGCAGTTGGCCGACCCCAGGGACGGCGAAGACCTGCTCGATCACGAGGGTGCCCCCGACGAGGAAGCCGATGTTGACGCCCAGTACCGAGACGGTCGAGATCGCCGCGTTGCGGAAGGCGTGGTTCATGAGGACCCGACGCTCCGACAGCCCCTTCGAGCGGGCCGTCGTGATGTAGTCCGCCTCGAGCACCTCGAGCAACGCGGCGCGCAGGCTGCGAATCAGGATCGGACACAGCGCCAGCGCGACGGTGAGCGCGGGGAGGAACATCGAGTGGAGGTGGCCAAAGAACCCGTGCCCGTAGCCGCCCACCGGGAACAGTCGTCCGAGGTGCAGCCCGAAGACGAGTAGAAGCATGATCCCGATCCAGAAGGGCGGGAAGCCAAGCCCGACGAGGGGCACGCCCCGGATCAGGTGATCTGAGACCCGGTCTCTGCGGCTCGCGGCAATCAGGGCGAGCGGAGCGGCGATCAGGACCGAGAGCAGGGCGCCGAAGCAGATCAGCCAGAGCGTGACCGGCAGCCGCTCGCGGACGAGACGGCCCGCGCCGACGCCGTAGACGAACGAGAAGCCGAGATCGCCGTGGGCGAGGCGCCCCATGAACCTCTCGTACTGCACCGGCAGCGGCCGGTCGAGCCCCCAGTCGTGCCGCAGCAGCGCGACGCGCTTCGGCGTCGCGTGGTTCGCGAGAATCGTCCGCGCCGGGTCGCCCGGGAGCAGATGGATCAGGAAGAAGACCAGGATCGTGACGCCGAGCGCGACCGGCACGACCTGGAGCAGCCTGCGGGCGACGTAGCCCGTCAGGCTCATGCGTTGGCCCCGATCACGGAATCAGCCGAGCCAGGCATCCTCCAGGTGATAGTTGCCGAGCGGCTGGACGAAGAAGCCATGCAGCTTGCTCGTGTACGCCCAGCGGAACGGCGAGTAGTAGAGGAAGCCCTGGAACGCGTCGTTCGCCGCGATCCGCTGGATCTTCGCGTAGAGCGCCCTGCGCTTCGACGGGCTCGGTTCTCTCTGGGCCTGGTGCGACAGCTTGACCGCGGTTGGGCTCTTGTAGCCGCTGAAGAACTGCTGCGCGCCGCCGGCCGGATCGATCGCGAACGTGACGAGCTCGTCTGGATCGGCGATGTCCATCGTCCAGTAGCTGAAGCCGAGCTGGTACTTGCGCGACTGGATCGACTGGAACTCGGTGCTCGTGTCCTGCGTCTTGAACGTCACGTCGATGCCGAGCGTCTTCAACGCCTGCTGGATGATCTGGCCCATCGCGTTCTCGACCTGCGCGCCTGCGCCGATGAGCATCTCGACCTTGAAGCCGCTGGGGAACTTCGATTTGGCGAGCTCCGCCTTCGCCTTGCTCAGGTTGTATTGGAGGCCCGGCGAGTGCGGGTCGTAGAACGGCACCTGGGGCGGCAGGAACGAGTTCGCGGGGTTGCCGTGACCGAACAGCACCGACTTGATGATCGCCTTGCGGTCGACGGCGTACGAGATCGCCCGGCGGACGTGCACGTCGGCGAGCGGCGGATACGCCTCGTTCATGTCGAGGTAGTCGGTGCGCGTCGAGGGGAACAGCGACATCGTCACGCCGCTCGTGTGCTGGAGCTTCGTGATCGAGTTGAAGGGCGGGAACTCGTCGACCTGGATCTGGCCGCCGCGGAGCTGGAGCTCGCGTGTGTTCTCGTCGCTCACGTACGTCCACGTGACGGAGTCGAGGTAAGGCTTGCCCTTCTGCCAGTAGTACGGGTTGCGCTTCAGCGTCACCGACTGGCCGACGACGCGCTTGTCCCACATGAACGGTCCTGTGCCGACCGGGTGCTTGTAGAACGCCTTACGTGACTCGCCGCCGAAGTTCTTGGGGATGATCGCCGTTGGCAAACAGCCCGATGTCGGCGAGGAACGGGGCCCACCGATACTTCAGGTGGAAGACGACTGTGCTCGGATTCGGTGTTGTGATGCTCTTGATCGCGGCGTCGAGGTAACCCCAGCCCTTCGCCTGCGCCCGTGCGTCGTCGATCGAGAACTTGACGTCCGCGGACGTCATCGTCTTGCCATTCGAGAACTTGACGCCGGGCCGGAGCTTGAACGTGTACGTCTTGCCGTTCTTCGCCATCGTGTAGCTCGTCGCGAGCCAGGGCCGCAGCGTCTTGCCGTCGTTGGCCGCGAGATAGAGCGGCTCATTGATCTGCTCCGTGATCCAGATCGACTCGTTCTGGAACACGTTCGTCTTGTCGAACGACTGCGAGTCCTCGATCCGCGCGATCGTGATCGACCCGCCGCGTTTCGGCTGTGCTTGCGCCGGTCTTGTTCGGCGAATTGCCCGCGAGACCAGCGGCCGTTCCAACGGCCACGAGGGCGATCGCACTCACGACGAACGCAAAAGCTCTGATGTGACGCTGCACGGCCGGCTCCTTTGACGCAGGGGCGACCGCCGAACGACGGCGATCGGGGGAAAACCACTATTCCAGACGATTCGGGGTCAAGTCCAGTGCCAGAAGCCGCCACAGCTCGGCCCACGCCCTCAGGCCCTCGTCGAGGCGGCGCAATCGGAAGAACTCGTCCGGCGCGTGGAGCCCCTCATCGGCCGTGGAGAAAGAGAAGAGCAGCGTCTTGAGGCCCAGGATCTCCTCGAAGAGCGTTGCCGCGGGCAAGGTGCCGCCGATCCTGACGAGCAGAGGCTCGCTCTCCGGGTAGACGGCACGAAGCGCGGCCGTCCCCGCGACGACGGCGGGATGGTCGGCCGGGATCGCGTACGCCGGCACGCCGCCCGGCGCGGCCTCGACCCCCACCTCGACGCCGGGCGGTCGACTCGCCTGAACGTGACGCTCGATCGCGGCGAAGACAATCGCGGGATCCTGCCGGGGCACGAGCCGGCACGTGATGTGTGCCCGGGCGCGCCGCGGTATGACCGTGAACCAGCCTCCGGCCTCGACGCCGTTCACCTCGAGGGTGGGCCGTGTCCACAGCCGTTCGAGCGTCGTGAATCCGGGCTCTCCGTGCAACTCGGGCACGCCGACCTCTGCGCGGTAGGTCTCCTCCTCAAAAGGAATCCGCTCCAACGCCTCCCGGTCGGCGCGGGCGATCGACTCGACGCCGTCGTAGAAGCCCGGCACCGCTACGGCGCCGTCGTCGTCGTGCAGGCTCGCCAGGATGCGGGCAAGTGCATGAATCGGGTTCTGTACGGCGCCGCCGTGCCGTCCCGAGTGCAGGTCGGCTGCCGGTCCCGTGACGGCGACATCGAGCGCGAGCAGTCCTTTCGCGGCGATTGGGATCGAGGGCTCCGACGGCCGCCACATCGCGCCGTCGGCGGAGACGACGAGATCGGCCGCGAGTTCGTCGCGATGCTCGTCGAGGAAGCGCGCGAGGCTTGGACTGCCGATCTCCTCCTCGCCCTCGATCAGGAACCGGACGTTGAGCGGCAGCGCGCCGTCCTGCGCGAGGAACGCCTCAGCGACCTTCAGCGGCACGAGGACAGGACCCTTGTCGTCGGTCGCGCCGCGGGCGTAGATGCGACCGTCGCGGACGCTCGGCTCGAACGGCGGCGTCGTCCACTCGGACTCGTCGCCGGGTGGCTGCACGTCGTAGTGGCCGTAGACGAGGATCGTCGGCGCGCCCGCAAGCCCGAGCCGCTCGCCGAGCACGACCGGATGGCCGTCGGTCTCGACGACGCGTCCGTTCGCGAACGCGAGTTGCGCGGCAACCCACTCGGCTGCTTCGCGCATCGCCGGCCGTCGCGCCGGGTCGCTGCTGATGCTCGGTATGCGAAGGAACTCGCTGAGCTCATCGACGTAGCGCGCGCTATCGGTGAAGGAGAGGTGCACCACTCGGGTTGTTCAGAAGATCGAGTGGCCGCCGTCGATCGAGATCACCTGGCCCGTGACCCAGGACGCTTCCTCGGCGACGAAGAACAGCACACCGTTCGCAATGTCCTCGGGCTCGCCAAGGCGTCGCGTCGCGATCTGTTCGAGCAGCGCTCGCTGTCCGTCAGCGCCGTAGCTCTCCCACTGGCGAATGCTCGTCGGGTTCGAGAGCACGAAACCCGGTGCGATGCAGTTGACGGTGATGCCGAAGGGCCCGAGCTCGTGCGCCGTCTGCCGCGTGAAGCCGATCTGTCCCGCTTTCGCGCTCGCGTATGCCTGGATCCCGGTCAGGCTGACGCTGCGGCCGGCGCCGGACGAAATGTTGACGATGCGGCCGTAGCCAGCCGCCTTCATCTCCGGGGCGAATGCCCGCGTGCAGACGAACGTGCTCGTGAGGTTCGCGTCGACGACCGCCTGCCAGTCCTCGTCGGAGACCTCCTCGAGCGGACGGCCCACCTGGCCGACGACGCCGCCGGCGTTGTTGACGAGGATGTCGACGCGGCCAATCCGCGATGCGAGCTCTGCGACCTGCTCGCTGTCGGCGACATCGACGGTGTCCCGATCGACTTTGTGCACGGTGGCGCCGCGGCGATCGAGTGCCTCGGCGATCGCTGCGCCGATGCCGTGCGCAGTCCCGGTGACGAGAGCCGTGCGGCCGGCGAGGTCAGGCACGCGACCAGCCGTTCTCGATCAGGTCGCGAACTTCCTCGACTCCTGCCTGCCAGACACGCAGCACGTCCGCGTCAGGGCGCTCGTAGAGGCCGCCGAGTGAGCCGTCGCCGAGCATTTTTCGCACCTCGAGCGGATCGGACTCGCGCATCCGCGTGATGTCGGCCATCGGCTTGCGCTCCTGCGGCTGGTCGACGCCCGCGAGGCGCGTCCACGGGAAGTTCTCGAGCCACGACGCGTGGCTGGCGTCGGCGTCGATGGACTGGACGACCTCCCACGTGCGCGGTGCGTTCCACCAGTTGTGCCAGATCGTCTGCGCGTCGTCGTGCGCGGCGCCCCACTCCGTTGCGGCCTCGCCTCCGGGATCGTTGCCGCCGTGGCCGTTGACGAGCAGGAAACGGCGGAAGCCCTGCCCGTAGAGCGACTCGAGCAGCTCCGTGACGACGACGCGATACGTGTCGGCACTCAGTGTCGGGCTGCCGGGGTATGCGGCGAAGTAGGGCGTGATCCCGTACGGCAGCGCCGGGAGGACGGGCACGCCGAGCGGCTCAGCCGCGTCGACCGAGACGCGCTCGGAGAGGATGACGTCGACCGCGAGCGAGAGGTACGCATGCTGCTCGACCGATCCGAGGGGAAGCACGATCCGGTCGTCGTGTCGCAGGTACTCCTCCAGCTGCATCCAGTTGCAGTCCTGCACTCTCACGCTGAAACCTCCTCGTAGAGCCTGGCCACGGATAGGAGCAGTTCGTCGTCGCCGACGGCTGCCGCGAGCTGGAGACCGGCGGGCAGATCGCCCTCGATTGGGCCGCACGGCAGCGACACCGCCGGGTTGCCTGCGAGGTTGTACGGGCCGGTGAAGCGGCCCTCGAGGTCTCCCTCGGGCGTGCCGACCGGCGGATCCTCGGCGGGCGCCGCATACGCGACGGTCGGCCCGGCGAGCACGTCGACCTGTTCGAAGAGCGTGGCGAACGCGGCGCCCACGCGGTCTCGGCCCGCCAACCCGGCGCGATACGCGTCGTCTTCGACTTGCGACCCGAGCTCGAGAAGCGCGCGCGTGCCCGGCCCGTAGCCGGTCGCGTC
Source organism: uncultured Actinomycetes bacterium (assembly GCA_963815965.1). Lineage (GTDB taxonomy): Bacteria > Actinomycetota > Thermoleophilia > Gaiellales > Gaiellaceae > DASVFB01. Next base: position 284,914 of record CAWFIT010000001.1, read on the forward strand.
GCGCTCGAACAGCCCACGGTGAACCTCCCACGCCTCGCGCAGGATGATCGTGCCGAGTGCCTCGTCGACGAGCTCGAGCTCGGGCAGGTCGACGTCGACGATCTCGAGCCCTGCCGCGCCGAGGCGTTCGATCGCCTCCGTCACGCGCTCGCGGACCGCGGCGACGACGTCGGGGTCGTCGAGCTGCCGCCGCAGCACGCCGACCCGCAGCCCGGCGACCGGGCGCAGCTCGTACCGACGGTCGGCGAGCACAGCGAGGAGCGTCGCCGTCTGCGCGACCGTGCGCGTGAGCGTGCCAACGTGGTCGCATGTGCGGGAGAGCGGGAACACCCCCGTGACCGGGACGAGGCCGGACGTCGGCTTGAGCCCGACGATCCCGCAGTACGCGGCCGGGATCCGGATCGAGCCTCCGGTGTCGGTGCCGAGGGCGAGGTCGCATACGCCCGCTGCGACGAGCGCAGCCGAGCCGCTGCTCGACCCGCCCGACGTGCGACTCTCGTCCCGCGGGTTGAACGTCATGCCGTACGCGGGGTTGACGCTGCCGGCTGCGTACTCGAGCAGGTTGGTCTTGCAGAGAAGCTCTGCACCGGCGGCTCTCAGGCGGGCGACGACCGGCGCGTCCTCTGGAGCCGGCGGCGGCACGCCGACCGTGGACGCGTTCGTCGTCACAACGCCGCGAAGGTCGATGTTGTCCTTCACCGCGACCGGCACGCCGTGGAGCGGACCGTCGACCGACCGGGCGGCCGGGGAGAGGACCGACGTGACCGCGTTCAGGCGCGGGCCGTCCTCCTCGAGACGCGCGTACGCGGCGAGGAGCTCGAGGTTCGACACCTCGCAGACACGCCCGCCATCCTCGATCTGGTGGATCAACTCGAGCGTCCGCCGCACAAGGGGGGCATCGAGATCCTCGAGGATCGCGGTCTCGGCATTTCGCTTCCGCACGGCGAGGTCGCGGTAGATGCCCGAGTGCGTCTTCGCCGAGCGCCGGTTGAACTCGACGAGCCGGTCGATCGAGCCGTCGAGGTCGCCCGGGTCGAAGCCGTCGAACGGCTCGACCGGCACCGGTGAGACGGCGAGCACCTCGCGCGCGAGGCGCACGAAGAGCGGCCGGTACCGCGGTTCCGCGAGCGCGTCCGCGATCGACAGGTCGGAGACGGCGGTCGCGAAGAGCATTGCGCCGTAGGCCTCCTTGCCCCAGAGGAAGCCGAGGATGTTCCTCGTGCTCTTCGCGTCCGGGAGGTCGCGAACGAGGCGCGCTACACGCTCGCTCTCGCGGCCGTCGAGCTCGCCCACATAAAGCGATCCCTTGCCCCCGACGAAGATCTGACCCGGGGCGATGTAGTCCGCGCCGAAGTTGACGAACGCGCCGACTGTTCTCTCCTCGCCGACGCGGTCTGCGATCGCAGGCTCGTTGACACCGTTCTGCAACGACACGACGAAGCCGGTGGACTCGAGCCGCGGCGCGATCGCATCGAGCGCAGCGGCGGTGTGCTGCGTCTTCACCGCGAGGAGCACGGCGTTCAGACTGTCCGGAAGCCCGTCGGGTGAGACGGCCGGCGCGTGCACGCTGAACCGTTCGACGGGCCCCTCGATCCTGAGACCGTGCTCGTTGATCGCAGCGACGTGCTCGGGGTCCGCATCGCAAAGGAGAACGTCGTGCCCGTCGCGTGCCAGGCGCGCTCCGATCGTGCCACCGATCGCACCAGCACCCACGACCACATAGTCCATCCTCGTGACTCTAAGGCGTAGCGGTCGGCCTCTGGCACAAGCCCTCAGCGGCGACCCGTGCGATCAAAGCCCGATCTACGGCCCGTCGGGTGCAGCGGCGGCTTCGGATAGACCCGAGGAAGGCGACCCACCACGTCGAAGCGGAGTGAGAGCGTCGTGCGCAGGCCACGGACAAGAATCACATGCCGTTCTCTCAAGAGCTGTAACGGCTAGGTCGCGCGCGACGTGCTCCAGCTTCGCGTCTATGGAGACCGACCGGTGATGGCTGGTGTGGCGGAGCAACTCGAGGCTCTCCCTGGGATGCGACACGTGAGCCTGACCGAAACAGGGCGCGGCGGAAGAGCGCTCGTCACCGCAGACGTGCGCTCCGATGCCGCCGACCGGTCCCTCACCACGCTTCACGCGCTCGGCGTCTCGGCCGACGACGTCGCGCTGGTGCGGCTCGACACCATCGGTCCCGAATCGAGCGCGAACGAACCCAGTGCCCTCGTTTGGGCAGACGTCCTGGGCCAGGCACGAATCCAGGCGCGAGTCGCCGTGCGTTATCTGGTGCTAATGGCCGTCGCGGGAGTCATCGCCGGTCTGGCCGTCGTCAATAACAGCGCAACCCTGCTCGTCGGCGCGATGGCGATCAGCCCCGATCTCTACCCGATCACCGCCACCTGCACCGGCGTCGTCCTCCGCCGGCGCCGACTCGTGCGCCGCGGACTCGGGACGCTCGTGGTCGGACTCGGCGCCGCCTGCGCGCTTGCCATCGCGGTCACGGCACTCCTGAACGTGCTCGACGCGCTCCCGGCCGGATTCGCCCTGGACCAGTACTCCGCCACCCAGACCCACGTCAACGCGACGACGATCCTCGTTGCCCTCGCCGCGGGCGTCGCCGGAATGCTCGCAGTCGAGACGCGGGCCAGCGCGGCGGTCGGCGTTGGGATCTCGGTCACGACTATCCCCGCGAGCGCGTACCTCGGCGTCGCCATCGGCTTGGGTGAGCTCTCGTCCTCGCTCTCCGGGCTCGCGGTGCTCGCGGCGAACATCACGATGATGCTCCTCGCGGGCTCAACCGCGCTCGCCATCCAACGGAGAGTCGCGTCACACGCTAACGAGACAAGCCGCTCCGGGTCAGCTTAGAAGCCGATTGCAAACCGTGCCCTCGCGTGACCGGCGGTCGCTCGAATTGATAATGCAGGCGCCGCGACGGAACCCGGGTCTGTCCGTCGACTCATTGCCGCGCTGCTCAGAGCGCCGCCGCAGGATCGGGCGCCGGCCCGGCCGGCGGAGCGCGCTCCGCTTCTTCGACGGCCTTCGCCTGCACCAGTTCGCTGTTGATGTGCAGAGCCGCAGAGGTGAGCGGCGCGGCGAGCACCATCCCGATCATGCCGAACAGGCTTCCGGCGCCAATGGTGACAATCAGGACGACTAGCGGATTGAGATCGAGCGTCGCACCGAACGCGATCGGCTGCACGATGTTCTGGAGTAGCCCGTTAGCGAGGATGACGACGACAAGCATGATCAGCGCGGCCGTCGTGCCCTGAGACGAAAGCGTGAGCAGTACAGCAAACGCTCCCGACACGAACGCCCCAATGAAGGGGACGTAGGCCGTCACGAAGACGACGACGGCGATCGTCCCCGCCAGCGGAACTCCGAGCAGGACCGCGGCGAGGCCAACCACGATCGCGTTGAACGCCGCGACGTAGGTGACGCCGAGGAAGTAGCGCCGCAGCGACTGGACCACGTTCGACGTGATGACCCTCGCGACCTCTGGCTCTACCCCCAGGTGCCGGTCGATGAAGCGACGCACGGTCGGACCGTCCTTGAGGAGGAAGAACGTCGAGAAGATGGTGAAAGTGAGGAAGAAGACGAACGACGTCAACCCTGAGATTCCGTTCGCCACTCCCTCGAGCAGCGATTTGCCGGTCTCGGCGGTTCCACTCTTGGTGCTCTCCTTGACCCCCGACGTGCCTCCTGCTCCGGCGTCGTTGATCCAGCCCTCGATCTTGTTGACGGCGTCGGAAAGGGAGGACTTGATCTCGGCGGACTGCTCGTAAATCCCACCGAAGACCATGAGCGCGATCACGACGGCGATCGCCAGCAGGCCGAGCAGGACGATTGCGGCGCCGCCGGGCCGAGGGATCCGGTGGTGCTCCAGTTTCGTCACAAGCGGGCCTGCGACCGTGGCGAGGATCGCACCGAGCGCGACGGGCACCGTGATCGTCGACGTGAGACCGAGTAGCCAGACGAGCCCAACGAGGAGGAGCGCAACGCCGACGAGGATCCAGGCGAGCAGGCCGAGATCGCGGAGCCACGTCGGGGCCGAGAACACGCGCTCGAGCGAGGTCGCATCGATCTGGACGGCGGGCGGTGTTGCATCGCCCTCGGGGGAACCCCGGTTCTTCGAGAATCGGTCGAAGATGCTGGTCCTCACACTGCCGAGAAGCTACTCGGGTCTTCGGCCGGAGCGGAATGCGCTGCGATCGAATCACCCGGGATGAACGCGCGCGGACGAGACATCCCCTCGGACGAACCTTCTAGGATCGACGCCAGGATCAGGTCGCGGCCCATTGTGGCGCCGTAAACGAGAGGAGGCTGGCTAAGTCCATGAGTCGGAGAGCGTGGTTCATCGTGATGGCCGCCGCGGGCGTCGGCATTTTGATCCTCATCGGTGTGCTGAGCTCGCGGGGAGGCAATTCGCAGGCGACGGCCCAAGACAACTTCTGCTCGAGTCTCAACGCTCTCAAGGGCTCGATCAACGATCTGACGAGCCTCAGCCCGAGCACGGCCTCGAAGTCGGACTATCAGTCGGACGTGGACGCGATCCAGAGCGACTGGGATCAGGTCAAGAGCGACGCATCGGATCTCACGAACGTCACGACGAGCCAACTCGACGACTCCTGGGACTCGTTCAAGTCCGCAGTCGACGACGTCCCGAGCGACGCGTCGGTCAGCGACGCGTTGAACGACGTCAAGTCCTCGGCGCAGACGTTGGCTTCGTCGGTCACGTCGACGCTCTCCGGACCGGACTGCTCGTCGTAGCAGAGCGCTCAAAACCCGCCATGACCCGAGGTCGCGGTTCATCCCGGGTGATTCGGCCCGGCCGTCTTGAAACGCGCATGACGAGCCGGGACGATGGTTCTCGTGCACGCCCAGCAGCAGCGTGCCCATTCGAATAAAGCGAGAGCGAAGGGTGGAGAGATGAGTGAGTCGACGGTTGATCGGACGGTTCTTCCGATTCGGCGCCCGCCGTTCGGCGGCGCGACGAAGCGGACCCTCGGGGACTCAAAGCCCGATTGGAGCCAGGCGAGTCACGTCCAACCGCCGAAGGACGCGCCGAACGTTCTCCTCGTCCTGATCGACGACGCCGGCTTCGGAAACCCGAGCACCTTCGGCGGTCCGATCCAGACCCCGAACTACACGCGGCTCGCGGAGAACGGCCTGCGCTACAACCGCTTCCACGTCACGGCGCTGTGCTCGCCGACCAGAGCGGCGCTGCTGACGGGGCGGAACCACCACCGCGTCGGCTTCGGCATGGTGGGCGAGTTCTCCGGCCCGTTCCCCGGGTACAACGCGACCATTCCGCGGGACTGTGCGCCCTTCCCGCGCATCCTGCAGGAGAACGGCTACCTGACGGGAGGGTTTGGGAAGTGGCACCTCACCCCGGACAACCAGCAGGGATTCTCGGGGCCGTTCGACCGTTGGCCGCCCCGCCTCGGGTTCGACTACTTCTGGGGCTTCCTCGGCGGCGAGGCAGGGCAGTACGACCCGGTGATCGCGGAGAACCAGAAGATGATCGGCGTCCCCGAAGCGAAGGACGGCGAGAAGTATTACTTCCAGGACGACCTGGCCAAGCAGACGATCGCCTGGCTGCACCGCGTCCGCTCCGAGAAGCCGAAGACGCCGTGGTTCGCCTACGTTGCGACCGGCTGCAGCCACGCGCCGCACCACGTGCCGCGCGAGTGGTCCGACAAGTACCGCGGGAAGTTTGACGCCGGCTGGGACGTCATGCGGGAGGAGACGTTTGCGCGCCAGAAGGCGCTCGGCGTCGTCCCCGCCGACGCGGAGTTGTCGCCGCGCAACGACGCGTTCCCGACGTGGGACTCGCTCGACGAGACGCACAAGCGCTGGTATGCGCGCCAGATGGAGGTCTACGCGGGCTACTCGGAGAACGCCGACTGGAACATCGGCCGGATCATCGAGGCGATCGAGGAGATGGGCGAGCTCGAGAACACGGTCGTGATGTGGATCTGGGGCGACAACGGCGCGAGCATGGAAGGAACGCTCACAGGCACATTCAACGAGCTGACGACGCTGAACGGGATCCCGCTCACGCCCGAGGAGCAGATCGGGCTCCTCTTCAAGCACGGCGGCCTCGAAGCGTGGGGCGACGAGCAGCTCGCACCGCACTACTCGGCGGGCTGGGCCTGGGCAGGAAACGCGCCGTTCGACTGGGGCAAGCAGGTCGCTTCGCACCTCGGCGGTACGCGCAACCCGATGGTCCTGCACTGGCCCGCCGGCGTCAAGGACCCAGGCGCGGTCCGCAGCCACTACACACACGTGAACGACGTCGGCGCGACGGTCCTCGATCTCGCCGGGATCCCCATGCCCGAGACGATCGACGGCATCGCGCAGCAGCCCTTCGACGGGGCGACGTTCGCCGACTCCTTCGGGGACGCGGCAGCGCCGGAGCGCCACACGCAGCAGTACTACGAGATCCTCGGCAACCGCGGGATGTACAAGGACGGCTGGCTGCTCGCGCAGCGGCTCCAGCGGATCCCGTGGGACCTCGACCCGGAGAAGCTCCGTGCGTTCGGCCCCGGCTGGAACCCGGACGACGAGCCGGTCGAGCTCTACTACCTGCCCGACGACTTCACCCAGTCGAAGAACGTCGCGGCCGAGCATCCGGAGAAGGTGAAGGAGCTAACCGACCTCTTCTGGGCCGAGGCCGAGGCCAACAACGTGCTGCCGCTGCTCGGCGGGCTGACGTCGTTCTTCGGAATGGTCCCGCCGCTGCCGGAGGACACGACGTTCGTCTTCCGCGGCGACATCCAGAACATCCCGAGCGGGATGATCCCGCGGATCTACAACCACTCGTACACGATCAGCGCCGACCTGGTCATCCCCGAGGGCGGCGCAGAGGGCGTGATCGTCGCCGAGGCCGACCATCTCGGCGGCTTCTCCCTTTTCGTCCAGGACGGGAAGCTCAAGCACACCTATTCGATGCTCGGCGTGCTCGAGTACACGCAGGCGGCCGAGCAACCACTACCGACAGGCGACGTCAACGTCGAGCTCGTCTTCACGGCCGACGCGCCGAAGCCTGCGACCGGCGGGGAGGTGACGCTGCTCGTAAACGGCGACCCCGTCGCCAACGGCAGGATGGAGCACACCGTGCCCGGTCGCTTCTCGGGCTACTCCGGCATGGACATCGGTCGCGACAACGGCCTCGTTGTCGACCAGAGCTACGCAGACAAGGCGCCGTTCGCCTTCACCGGCGAGATCAAGCAAGTCGTCTTCGACGTCGCACCCGACCTGAGCGCGGAGGACGCGAGCGCGCTCAACGAACTCGCCGCACAGGCCCTGGCGACACACGCGGCAAGCGCCTAGAGAGGAGCATCGTGACCGACAACAACGACCAACTGGACGTTTTGATCGCCGTCTACCTGATCCCCGAGCTCGCGCAGCAGGACTTCGACGGGTTCGTGAAGCTCGCGCACGCGAAAACGATCTCGACCGACGGCGTGGTGCTCGTCGCCAAGGACGCCGCGGGCGAGGTCACGGTGCAGGAGACCGGCGACCACATGGGACGCAAGGGCGCCAAACTCGGCGGGGGAGTTGGTCTTGTCGTGGGCCTTTTCGCACCGCCGCTCCTTGCGGCGACCGCGGTTGGAGCGGCAGCGGGAGCCGTCCTCGGCAAGGTCGCGCGCCACCGCATGGAGTCGGGGATCGGCGACAAGATGGACGGCGCGCTCCCGCCCGGCTCGGCGGGAATCATCGCGATCTATGACCACGACGACGCGGATGCGGTCACCGCCGCGCTCGGGAACTCGATCCGCTCGTCGGTCTCACAGATCGACAAGGCCTCCGCCAAGGAGCTCAAGGCCGGCCTCGAAGAGGCGTCCGCCGGACTTGCTGGCTGACGGATGCCGTCCGGGAGCAAAGATCGAGGCTCCGTTGTCATAACAGGCACGTCGACTGGGATCGGCCGGGCGACTGCGCAGCACCTCGCCGAGCAAGGGTTTCACGTCTTCGCCGGCGTCCGGCGGGACGAGGACGGCGAATCGCTTGTCGCGGAGTACTCGGGGAAACTGACCCCGCTGATCATCGACGTCACGGACGACGCAACGATCTCGGCGGCCGCCGCGATGGTCACTGACGCTGTGGGCGGCCGCGGTCTCGCCGGCCTGGTCAACAACGCGGGCATCGGCGTGCCCGCACCCATCGAGTTCCAGCCGATGGCTGACTTCCGCGAGCAGTTGGAGGTCAATCTGTTCGGGCCGGTCGCCATGATCCAGGCGTTCCTGCCCCTCATCCGGCAAGGGGGCGGTCGGATCGTCAACGTCGGGTCGATCGGCGGCATGCTCGTCCTGCCGATCAACGGCGCGTACAGCGCGTCGAAGTTCGGGATCCGGGCGGTCAGCGACGCGCTTCGGTTGGAGCTGCGGCAGTGGAACATCCACGTGGCACTGATCGAGGTCGCGCCGGTCAAGACCGCGATCTTCGGCAAGTCATTCGCGGCGATGGACGCGCTCGAGAGCACGCTCGGTGAGGAGGGCTTCCGGCTCTACAAGAAGCAGATCGCCGCGATTCGGAAGGCGGTGGAGAAGGCGGCGGACAGCGCAGATCCGCCGCTCGTCATCGCGAAGGCGATCCTGGATGCCCTGACCTCCGACAAGCCGAAAACGAAGTATCTGGCAGGCCACGGCGGGAAAGAGACGGCCGTGGCGGCGGCTCTCCCGGATCGAGCGCGCGATCGGGCGCTCGCCCGCGAGCTCGGGCTCCCCAAGCCGAAGTAGCGCGTCAGCGAGATTCAGTCGAAAAGGAGACGAAGTGAGCACCGAGACAAAACCGAAGGTCCTGATCGTGTACTTCAGCCTCACGCACCAGACCGCACGGGTCGCCGACGCGATGACGCAGGCCCTGACCGCGCGAGGGTGCGACGTCACGAAGGCGTTGATCGAGTTCACCGATCAGCGGTACGTGCCCAAGCTCTCTCAGTTCCCGATGAAGCGCCCGTTTCCGCAGATCGCGAGCATCCTGATCGCGCAGCTCCGCCACAAGACGGGTGAGATCCGCATCCCACCGGAAGCGGAGGCCGGCGATTACGACCTGGTGCTGATCGCCTCTCCTACCTGGTGGTTCCAGACGAGCATGCCGATCCGCTCGTACCTCGAGTCCCCGGCTGCGAAGCCGGTGCTGAACGGCAAGCCGTTCGCGTGCGCGTCGATCTCTCGCCGCTACTACAGCATCAACCTCGGGCAACAGAGGAAGCTCGCCGAGAAGAACGGCGGACGCTTCATCGACGAGACACACTTCGTCGTCGCCGGCGGCCAGGTCAAGTCGATGCTCTCGTGGCTCGGCTACATGAAGCACGGAGAGGCGCAGAAACGCGTCGCCTTGCTGCAGATGCCTCCGCCGAATCTCAAGCCCGACTTCGAGGAGCAGTCGCGCAGCTTCGTGGACGGCGTCGTTGACCAGGTCCTCCATAAGCCCGTGGTTGCGGGCACGAACAGTGCGGCGGTCGTCGAGTCGCAGAACGCAACGTAGGAGGGAGCACGGCATGCTGACCATGACGATTCTCGGCCTCACCGCAATCTTCGGCAGTGCGGCGCTTGCTCGTGCGCGCGCATTGCGAGCGCGGCGAGCCCCAGTCGCTGGACGGCGTCGCGGTGGCGTTCCGCGCTGAGATCTCGTGGCCGGTCTGACGAGCGGCCGGCCTTCGCCCCATCTGTCGCAGCTGTCAGCGGTCACGGGATCGGATCGCTCGCACGCTGTAAGACTTGCGCAGCCTCGACGGCCGTACGCCCGGTTCCGGCTATTCACCCGGGTGATCCTGTTCGGGCACGAGTCGTATTCGCGAGGGTCTGCCAGTGTAGGCCGAATGACCGAGCCGAGGGATGCGGCGAAGGCCGGCGGCGTCGAACACCGGCTGCAAACGCCGCGCGCTGCAGGCATCGCAGGACTCGTCTTCTCGGTGCTCTTCGTAGTCGCAGTCCTCGCCTTGCGCGTCCGACCGGACTCCGGAGCGAACGCGCGGGAGATCGCCGACTTCTACCTCCGGCAGCAAAGCGGCCGCGTCGCCCTGGTGGGCCTGTACGTCGTTCCTTTTGCGGGCATCGCCTTCCTCTGGTTCGTCGCCGCGATCAGGAGCCACTTGGGAGCGCAGGAGGATCGCTTCTTTGCAACCGTCATGGTTGGAAGCGGCACGCTCTTCGTGGCAATGCTCTTCGCCGCGTCGGCCGCCGGCGGGGCGCTCGTCGCGGGAGTCAAGTTTCTCGACCAACCTCCGCCAAGCGCAGACACGGTCATCTTCGCCCGTGGCCTCGGGTTCGCGCTCCTCTTCGTCTTCGGCGTCCGCCTCGCCGCGGTCTTCATGCTCATGGTTTCGACGATCGGACTGCGCACCGGCGTCCTGCCCCGCTGGCTGGTCTTCGCCGGCTACGCGTGCGGGTTGGTGTTCCTGGTCACCGTTACCTACGTGGAGTTACTTGCGCTCCTCCTCCCGGCCTGGGTGGCGGTGGTGAGCGTGGTGATCCTTCGATCCGCGAGAGGAAGCGTCGCACCAACGCCGTCACCCGGTTGAACGTCGCTCGCGCTCCGGCTCGAAGATCCCAGCCTCGGCTGCACGCTCGACCATTTCCTCGCGCGTTGTCGCGCCGAGCTTGCGGTAGATGCTTCGCCGGTGCGTCTTGACCGTGTTCGGCGACAGCCAGAGCTCGCGCGCAACGTCTGAGACCGAGAGGCCTTCGAGGAGGAGGTCGAGCACTCGCCGTTCCGCGTGGCTGAGCTCCTCGCCGAGGAAGCCGTCGTGCCGCGGGCGTTGGTGCAGCGCGTCGTCCGTCGTCCGGTAGAGCTCGCCGAGCACCCCGACGTCCGGTAGCTCGTCCAGCTCCGCCCGGGCAAGCGAGAGTGCCTCACCGGCACCGCCCGAGTCTCCTACGCGATGCCGCCCGGCGGCGAGGTAAAGGACGGCATGTGCGTGCCAATAGGACGGCTCGTCGCTGCCCGCGAGCTCTACGGCAAGTTCGAGATGCTTGATTGCCGCATGCAGATCTGTACCCCGCATCAGGGCACATCCGAGCGCGAGATGCGCGTTGGCGGCGGCGGAGCTCGCGGTGTGGCCGATCTCGTCCGTGAGCGCGAGCGCTTGCCTTGCAACGCGTTCCGCGCGCTCGGCGTCTCCGTCGGCGAGCTCAATGAGCGAGAGGTACGCCAGTGCGAGGATGCTTGTCGCTCGATGGCGCGCGCCGGGGAGTGTCCTGGCCTCCTCGAGTGGTACGCGCGCGTCCTCGCGGCGACCGGCGAGGAAGAGCGCCTGCCCCAGCGGCACGAGGCCCGCGTATCGCCACTCGCTTCCGGCAGGCTCGCTCTCGAGCACGAGCCTTGCCGCGTGCTCGGCGTCGGCGATGCCACGGCTGAGGTACGTCGAGCTGACCATCGCAACCGCGGAGCGCAGCGACGTGATTCCGTTGGCGAGCGGACCGTCGTCGGGTGCGTCCTCTGCGACACGAAGCCATCGCTCGACCTCGTCGCGTCCTTGCCCGCTCAGTCGTGCGCTCAGGGCGCGCATCGTCGCGAGTCCGGGGTCGGCGAGTGCCTCCGGCCAGGAGAGCAAGTCGAACCAGCGATTGACCGTCTGCATTCGCCCTGCAGACAGCAACGGGACGGCCACCTGGATCACGAGCGCGCTCGCGCGGCCGAGGTCCCTGCAGGCGATCGCATGTCCTATTGCGTGCTCGATGTCTCCGTGGTCCTCGAACCAGAGCGACGCCCGGGCGTGTAACCCGGGAACCGATTCCGCATCGGTCGCCTCGAGCCGGCGCTTCAAGACGGCCGCGAAGAGATGGTGGTAACGGTACTCGGAGCCGGTCGCGTCGAGCGGGACGAGGAAGTAGTTCGAGCGGTCGATCTCGGCCAGCAGCGAGGCGGAGTCAGAGCGCTCGAGCACAGCGTCGCAGAGGGACGCGGACAGTCTTTCGAGCACCGACGAGTGAACCATGAAGTCTCGGGTTCGGGGGTCCGCGGTGGCCAAGACATCGTTGGCGAGGTAGTCGAAGATGTGGCGCGTGTCACCCGAGAACTGGTGGACGAAGCGCTGAGGGTCCACTTGCTCCTTGAGCGCGATCGCGGCCAGACAGAGTCCCGCGAGCCAGCCCTCGGCCCGCCGGGTGAGCTTCTCGACATCGCGCATCGTGAGCCGGACGTCCGCCTCTCGGAAGAGCGCGCTGGCCTCGGTGGGCGTGACGCTCAGATCCCGTGCTCTGAGTTCCGTCAGGTCGCCGTGGGCTCGGAGCCGCGCAATGCGGAAGCCGGGGTCGTGGCGGCTCGAGACGACGACCTGGACCGCACTCGGAGCGAGATCCACGAACGTGCCGACAGTCTCGTCGCAGGCGCGGCTCGCGACGGTGTGCCAGTCGTCGAGCACGAGCACGACCGGCGGGCAGTCCGCGAGCTCGTCGACGAGGAGCGGAATTCCCGTCTCTGCGATCGCTCTCGGCCCTGCCGCGACCGCCATCAGGGAGCGTTCGCCGGCGGACTCGTCGACCTCGTGGAGCGCCGCGATCACATGGCCCCACAGCCTTGCCGGGTCGGAGTCCATGGCGTCGAGCGAGACCCACGCGAAGGCAGTGCGATCCGCGTCCCCCGCGGCCCACTGGGCAAGGAGCGTCGTCTTCCCGTACCCCGCCGGAGCGCAGACGAGCGTGAGCGTCCTCTCCCTGCCGCTGCGCAGCTTCTGCATGAGATCGGGTCGCTGGAGAAGACCGTCCTTGACGCGCGGAGGGCGAAGCTTGGTCGGGACGACATACCGCGCTTCACGCGGCGGGATCCGGGCCGTCGTCTTCAAGTCGCTCGCCACGCGTATGTCCCTTCTAGGTTGCCGAGCATCCGAAGTTCATCCGGATGAACGGCGTCCGTCGATAGTGACGCCGCGGTAAGTGAACGTCAAGCTGGAAGCTCCATGGGAATCCGCCCAGAGCGCGCAGGGTCGACGCCGTACGAGGTGCTCGTGCGCGGAGAGTTGAGTGCCGATCTCGTCGCGGAGCTCGGCGCGCGCAGTTTCGAGCCGTCCCGAGGCAAGACGATGATCTTCATCGACGTCATCGACCAATCGCATTTGTACGGCGTGCTGGGGTGGCTCGAAGATCACAACATCGAGATCGAGCGGTTCAATCCGGTTTGAGTGGCGGCGAGCACCCGGTGACGAGCGTCCTCTTGCTCAGCCTGGCGTAGGGCGCGTGCTGCGTCTTGTCATCGGCGTCTTTCACCCGGGTGAACGTCCGCGCCGCTCCTGACAGAGCCCTCGCAGGGTTGCATGCTGACCCAGACAACGAAGTCGACGAGGAGGTAACCGATGGCAATCGGTCCGGTTCAACTCATCGTGCTCGGATTCGAGCACCCGGAATTCCATGGAGAGATCATCGAGGAGCTCGAGAGGCTCCGCGAGAGCGACACCGTGCGCGTGATCGACGCGCTCGCCGTCTACAAGGACGCCGAGGGCGAAATCGAAGTCAAGCACCTCAGCAACCTCACCAAGGACGAGGCGATCGAGGTCGGAAGCAAAGTCGCCGCGCTCATCGGTCTCGGTATCGAGGGCGAGGAAGGCATGGAGGCGGGCGCCGAGATCGGTGCCCAGAAGGCAGCTGAGGAAGGCATCCACGTGTTCTCCGACGAGGAAGCGTGGGACGTGCTCGAGGAGATTCCGAACGACTCCGCCGCAGCGCTGCTACTCCTCGAGCACCATTGGGCGGTGCCGCTCCGCGATGCGATCGCGCGAGCCGGTGGCTTCCGCGTGTCGGACGGCTTCATCAGCCCGCTCGACCTCATCGAGATCGGCCTGGTGACGGCCGAGGAGGCGAAGGAGCTGCACGCTCAGGAGAAGAAGGCGGTCGCCACCGCATGACGTTTATCTCCGAAGGGGAGGTGTGAGATGTTGGGATCCCGGAGGGTTGCCCGGCGCACGTCGAGGCGCGTCGCTCGGCGCCGGTAGTCAGCTCGAGAACCCGGGGCGGCGCGTCAATTCGCCGCTCCCGGGTCGGTCGAGGAGAGCGTTTGACCTCGTTCTCATCCGCGTGACACACCGAGGTGGGAATCGGAACGATCAACTTATCGAGGGAGGAACTATGTGGTGGGGAATCGGGATCGGCGGCGTCTTCTTGTACTTGATCGTGGCGTTCACACTCGGCCTGATGACACTCAGGAATCGGCACGGGTGGATGTTCTTCTTCGGGATCTTCTTCCCGGTGCTCTGGATCTTCGGCGCCTTTATGAGGCCGTCGACGGCCCAGGTAGCCTAGGGCCAAGACGGTGGCAACCGCGTGACGTCTATCCCCGAAGGCGAGGTGTGAGATGTTGGGATCCCGCAGGGTCGCCCGGCGCACGTCGAGGCGAGTCGCTCGGCGCCGGTAGACAGTTCGAAGACCCTGGGGCGGTGCGTCAATGCGCCGCTCCCGGGTCGTTCGAAGGAAGCGAGAATGGCGCGCAGGTGCGGATGTGACCCTCCTCTGGGCCGGTCTTCTCGTCGTCGGAGTCGCGGCGCTTGCGATCACGGCGATGCTGCTCGTTCGCCGCCGGGCCCCGGAGGGAAGCTACTTCGAGGACGGGGATCGCGCCGCCGGAGTCTTCGGCGTCCTGGCGACTGGGTTCGCGGTGCTGCTGGGGTTCGTCGTCTTCCTGGCGTTCGAGAGCTTCGATACCTCGCGAAGCGGCGCCGAGACCGAGGCGCAGGTCGTCAGAGAGCAGTTCGAGACGGCGCAGCTCTTTCCCGCGGGAGTGCGCGCTCGCCTTTCAGGTGAGCTGGTCTGCTACGCGCGTACGGTGATCCATGGGGAGTGGCCAAAGATGCAGGCTGGGACCCTCGGCGACCAGGTCAACCCCTGGACCCTCACCATGTTCCGCACGATCAAGACGGTGGAGCCGCGGTCTCCGTCGGAGCAGGCGGCGTACGCGAAATGGCTCGACCAGCGCTCCGACCGGGAGAGTGCGCGAGCGGACCGCACTCACGGAGCCGAGGGCGTGATCCCGGCTCCGCTTTGGATCGTCCTGTTCCTGAGCGCCACGATCATCTTCGTGTTCATGCTGTTCTTCGCCGACAGCGGAGAGCGAGCCGTCGTACAGGCAACGATGATGGGCGGCGTGGCGATCGTGATCACGTCGACGCTCCTGCTCCTGTGGTTCCTCGACCACCCTTACCACTCCGGCATCGGCGGCCTCCGGCCTGTCGCCATGGAGCGAGCAAGCCGCATTCTCCACGACGAGGCAGCAGCCCTCAGTGAGAGGGTCACGATTCCCTGCGACGAGCGAGGAACTCCGCGAGCGGGGTGATCCCGTTCCCGGAGCAGACATGGTCGATTGGGTGCACGGCCTACCGTTCTTCTGGTCGGTCGTCGTGGTGTTCGGCGCGGTGTACCTCATTGCAGCCGCGATTTCGTGGGTTGTACTCAGGCTCGCGGTCGGCGATCGCGCGCTCGCCTTCAAGGCCGTGTCGCCGGGGCTGCTCCCCCCGCTGGGGGTGGTCTTCGGCTTGCTTGTCGGTTTTCTCGCAGTCCAGGTCTGGAACGACGTCGGTCAAGCGCAGACGGCGGTCAATCGCGAGGCCAGTGCGTTGCGGTCGGTCGTTCTCTTGAGCGCAAGCTTCCCCGGAGAGTCGCAGGCCCGAATGCGCGCTCTCGTGCGTCGGGACATCAAGGAGGCCGTCAATGAGGAATGGCCGGCGATGGCCGGCGGGCATGCCAGTCTCACGGCCGTTCCGGCCGCGCTCGCCGAGGCGCTCCATCTGGCACTTGGGGTTACGCCTCACTCGGAGGGTCAAAAGGTGGCGCAGCGTGAGATGGTGAGCGCGCTCGAGAACGCTCTCGACGCACGGCGGCAGCGAATCATCGTCAGCGAATCGCGGGTCAACTGGGCGAAGTGGACGGGAGTCGTTCTCTTGGCGGCCCTGACCTTGCTCGCCATCGCGTTCGTTCACAGCGAAAACCGGGCAACAACAGCGATCGCGATGGGCATCTTCGCCTCCGCCGTTGCGGTGTGCTTACTGATGATCGCCTCTCAGGACAGACCGTTCGCCGGGCCGCTTCGGCGTGAAGCCGGATGCGCTCATGCAGGTCATGCCAGAGGCACGCTAGACCTGCCGGAGATCAGGCGGCGGCCTGCGCTCCAGGCAGAGCCACGATCTCGTCCATCCGGTCGAGCCCTTCGGGTCGGTGCGTGATCAAGAGCACGGTGCGGGCCGCCGAGGCATCGAGCATGTCTTCCATGAGCCGTTGGGCGGTGTCCGTGTCGAGATGGGCGGTCGGCTCGTCGAGCACGAGTACCGGCGCGTCGGCGAGCAGGGCGCGCGCGAGGACGAGGCGCTGGCGCTGTCCGCCCGAGAGTCGCATCCCCTCCTCGCCGACGATCGTGTCGAGACCGTCGGGCAGGGTGGCGACCCAGTCCGCGAGGCGCGCACGGCCGAGGACGGCGATGAGCTCCGACTCCGACGCGTCGGGGCGCGCGAGCAGAAGGTTCGCGCGGATGCTCGTGTCGAACAGGTGCGCGTTCTGCCCGGCGACGGCGATATGTGGCGCGGACGTCTCGCTGGCGGTACTCGCGAATGTCGCGCTCGTCGATCGCGACGCGACCGCCGAGCGGATCGAGGAAGCGCAGCAGGAGGTTGACGACCGTCGTCTTACCGGCGCCGCTCGCGCCGACAAGCGCGACCTTTCGTCCGGGCTCGAGACGGAGGTGCAGCCCGTTCAGGACCGGCTCGCCGTGGAGATAGCCGGCGGTCACGTCCTCGAGCGCGATCGACGGCGCGGCGTGCGGAGCCGCCAACGGATGCGCCGGGTCTCGGACGGCCGACTCACGATCGATCACCTCGAGGACTCTGCGGCCGGACGACATCGTCGCTGCGAGCTCTCGCGCGGCCTGCGGCAGTGCCGCGACGCCTTCGAACGACGCGAGTGCAAGCAGGGTCAGCGTCGCGACGAGCACGCGGTCGAGCCCGCCGGTGTCGTGCGCGGCGACCGCCGCCGCGAGGACACCGACGGTGGTCGCCCCCGCGACGAGGAGCGAGAGCGAGTCCGCGACCCCCGCCGCGAGCGCGTCCCGGCGGGCGAGTCGGACGAGCTCGCCGTCGGCGTGTCGCACGCGCTCCGCCGCGTCTTCCTCGCGGCCGAAGGCGACGAGCTCGGGCGCGCCGCGCAGGATCTCGACGAGCTCGGCGGTGAGCGCGCCCCGGGCACCGGAGCGAACGGCCGAGCCGCCCGAGCCGCGCCGCAAGCATCGGCACGGCGAGACCGCCGATGAGAAGTCCTGCCGCGAGGATCAGAGCGGCGACCGGCAGGAACGCCGCGGTCACACCCACGCAAACCGCGCCGGTCAGCACGGCGACGAGCGGCGGGCCTAGCCCGCGGAGGTAGAGGCCCTCCAGCGCGTCGACGTCGCCGACCATCCGGTCGAGCAGCTCGCCCTGCCGGTACCCCTCGAGCTGCGCCGGCGCGAGCGGCTCGATCCGCTCGTAGAAGCGTGCACGCACCCGCGCCAGCGAACGAAGGGCAAGGTCGTGCGACGCGAGCCGTTCGAGGTAGCGCGCGAGTGGCCGCGCGAGCCCGAAGAAGCGCACCGCGACGATAGCGGTGGTCAGCGACAGGATCGCGGGCTGCTCGGCGGCGCGGGAGATGAGATAGCCCGCCGTCGCCATCAGCCCGACGCCGAAGACCACCGTGAGCGAGCCGAGGCCGACGGAGAGAGCGACGCGGCGTCTGCCGACACCGGCGAGCCGGACCAGGCGAGGAAGCGTACTGGTCATGCGGCCTCCGCGACGGCCTCCGCGCGACCGGCGACGAGCTCGACGACGCGATCGGCCTGCCGCGCCGCGCTCACGCTGTGCGTGATCAGGAGCACGGTGCGTTCGGCGCGCAGGTGCTCGATCGCTGCGCCGACGAGCTCGGCGCTCTCCGGGTCGAGGTTCGCGGTGGGCTCGTCGAGGATCACGAGCGGCGAAGCGCGAACCAATACGCGCGCGAGGGCGAGCCGCTGCACCTCGCCGGCCGAGAGCGCGCGGCCGCCGTCGCCGACGATCGTCTCGTATCCCCTCGGGAGCCGCTCGACGAAAGCGTTTGCGCCCGCGAGTTGCGCCGCGGCCCACGCGGCCTCGTCCGGACGCGTGCGGATCTCCGAGCCGGATGTTGTCGGCGACCGTGCCGCGGAAAAGCGTCGGCCGTTGCGGCAGCCAGGCGACGTGCCGCCGCCACTCCCGCGGATCGCAGGAGGCGAGGTCGGCGCCCGCGACTGTCACTCGTCCCGCGGCCGGCTCTCTGAGTTTCAGGAGGAGCGCGGCGACGGTGCTCTTGCCGCTGCCGCTCTCGCCGACGAGCGCGACGGTCTCGCCGGGGCAGAGCTCGAGGTCGAGCAGGGCAAGAACGAGGCTCGATCGCTCGGGGTACGAGAACGAGACGCCTTCGAGGCGCACCGGCGCGTCGGCGGGGCTCGGCGCGATCGCTCGTCCCGCGACGGCACGTGCCTGCGGCTCGTCGACCAGGTCGAGCATCCGATCCGCGACCGCGAGGCCGTCGGCGCTTGCGTGGAACTCCGCGCCGAGCCTGCGCAGCGGCTGGTACAGCTCGGGCGCGAGCACGAGCACGGTCAGGCCGGCTTCCAGCCCGATGCCCCCGTCCACGAGGCGGACGCCGACAGTGACCGCCGCGAGCGCGACACCGAGCGTCGCCGCGAGTTCCAGCACCGAGCCGGAGAGGAAACTCACCCGCAGCGTCGCCATCGTCGCCTCGCGGTACCGCTCGCTCGCCTCTGCCACCCTCGCGGCCTGCTCCTCGCCGCGGTTGAAGGCGCGAAGCGTCGGCAGACCGCGCACGACGTCGAGAAAGTGCGTCGACAGCAGCCGGAGCGACTGCCAGCGCCTGCGCGTCTGCTCCTCCGTGTAGCGGCCGATCAGCCACATGAAGACGGGCACGAGGGGCAGCGTCAGCAGCAGGACGAGCGCCGACGTGACGTCGACGGCCGCAACCCAGGCCAGCACCGCGACCGGCACGACGCACGCGAGGACGACCTGGGGCAGGTAGCGCGCGAAGTACGCCTCGAGGCTGTCCACACCCTGAACCGCGGTGGTCGCGATCTCCGCGCTCGCGCCGCCGTTACTCGATGTCGGCTGCCGCAGTCGCTGTTCGACCAGCTCCAGCCTCAAGCCGGACAGAACGCTCGACGCCGCTTGCCGTCCCGCGACCTCGAATCCCCACGCGAGTACGGCACGGCCGGCGAAGACAAGCAGGAGAAGAAGCAGCGCAGTCGAGACCGCATGGAGCGAGGCGCCGTCGAACGCGCGTGCGACGACGCGGGCGAGGAGCGTCGCCTGGAGCAGCAGGAGCAGCGCCGCAGCGATCCCGATCGTCGCGTCGACTGCGAGCAGCACGCGCACGGGCCGTGCGCGGCGCAGGAGGCGCCGGTCGAGCGAGCGCACTAGGCGCCGGGAGAGTCGCTCGGCCGCTGCGTGAGCACCTCCGCCGGCGACGCGACCTCTTCACCGGTGATCCGCGCGCGGAAGACGTAGTACGTCCACGACTGGTAAAGGAGCACGATCGGCGTGACGATGAGGGCGACGACGGTCATGACCTGGAGCGTGTAGTGCGCGGACGCCGAGTTCGCGATCGTCAGGCTGTTCGCGAAGTCGGGCGACGAGACCATGACGCGCGGGTAGAGGCTCGTGAAGATCGTCGCGACGACGAGCGCGACGGCGGCAGCGGTGAGGCCAAATGCCCACGCCCTCCGACGCGCGAACGAGAGCAGGATCGCGACCACGAGCACGACGGCCGTCGCGGCCGCGGGAATCGCCGGCGTGAGGACGGGCTTGTCGTTGTTGTCGACCGCCACCTTCACCGTCCAGACGAGGAACGCGGCGCCGAGCACCAGCGCCGGTAGCGCGAGCCGCCGCGACGCGTGAGCCGCCCGCTCGCAGAGGTCGCCCGTCGTCCGCAGCGTGAGATAGCCGGCGCCGTGGAATGCGAAGAGCACGACGACCGTCACACCGCCAAGCACCGTGTAGACGCTGAAGAGGTCCCAGAAATCTCCGGCGTAGTCGTGGCTCGAGTTCAGCGGCACGCCCTGGACGAGGTTCGCGAACGCGATTCCCCAGATGAGCGGCGCGCCGAAGCTGCCCAGCGTGTTCGCGCCGGCCCAGACCGCCCGCCACCGCGGGCTGTCGCTCTTCCCACGCCACTCGAACGAGACCACGCGGATGATGAGGAAGAAGAGGACGAGCAGGAGCGCGATGTAGAAGCCCGAGAAGAGTGTCGCGTACCAGGCGGGGAACGCGGCAAAGGTCGCCCCACCGGCCACGACGAGCCACACCTCGTTGCCGTCCCAGACCGGCCCGATCGACTCGAGGAGAACGCCCCGCTCGCGCTCGTTGCGCGGAACCCAGGGCAGCAGCATGCCGACCCCGAAGTCGAACCCTTCCAGGACGAAATAGCCGGCCCATAGGACGCCGATGAGGACGAACCAGAAGTTCTGCAAGTTCACGGGAAGGTCACCGCCACGCTCGGCGCCTCGTCACGCGGCCCCGGCTTCTCACCCGGGTCGACGCGTGCATAGCGGCGCATGAGCACGAAGTCGACGACCGCGAGCGCCCCGTAGAGCAACGCGAAGACCGCCAGGCTCACGCCGAGCATCGTCGTGCTGACGTTGGGCGAAGTGGCCTCAGATGTCTTGAGCAGCCCGAACACGATCCACGGCTGGCGACCCACCTCGGTCAGCACCCAGCCTGCGAGCGCGGCAAGAAACGGGAACGCGATCGTGACAACGCCCGTCCACAGGAACCAGCGCGTATGCTCGAGCCGCTTGCGCCGGTAGAGGAAGGCGCCGACCGCCGCAACGAGGAACACCAGCGTTCCGAGGTACGCCATGATCCGCATGCTCCAGTAGACCGTCTCGACGGGCGGGATGTAGTTGCTGCCCCGGCCGTACTGCCGCTCCTCCTGCGACTGGAGCTCGTTCATTCCCTGCACCTTGCCGTTGAACGAGCCGGTCGCGAGGAACGACAGCAGCTTCGGGACCTGAATCGAGAACGACGGCGTCTGGTCACTCTGGCTGAAGCCGCCGATCTGGAACAGCGAGAAGGCGCACGGCTGGCAGGTGTCCCACTGCGCCTCGGTCGCAGAGATCTTCATCGGCTGCTCCTCGGTGACGACGATGCCAAAGTTGCTGCCGAACCAGAGGTTCACGGCCGACACCGGCACGAGCACGATGAGCGCGAGCTTCGAAGCGTGCTTGAAAAGCTCGACGTTGCGCCCGCGCAGGAGATGCCAGCACGAGATGCCGAACACGACGACGGAAGCGACCTCGAGCCCGGCGAGGATCGTATGCCCGAACGCCCAGAGCCCCCACTTGCCGGTGAGCAGCGTCCAGACGTCTGTCAGCTGCGCCTGCCCGTTGACGACCTTGTACGCCTGCGGGTGCTGCATCCACGAGTTCGCCATGAGGATGAAGTACGCGGAGAGCCAGGTGCCGAGCGCCGCGAGCCAGATCGTCAGCAGGTGGACTCGCTTCGAGAGGCGGTCCCAGCCGAAGATCCACAGCCCGAGGAACGTCGACTCGAGGAAGAACGCGGCGAGCCCCTCGATCGCGAGCGGCGCGCCGAAGATGTTGCCGACGTACTTCGAGTAGACGGACCAGTTCATCCCGAACTGGAACTCCTGCACGAGGCCCGTCGCGACGCCGATTGCAAAGTTGATCAGCATCAGCGTCCCGAAGAACTTCGTCAGCTTGAGCCACGCCTCGTCACCGCTCCGGTACCACAGTGTCTGCATGACCGCGACGAGCGGCGCGAGCCCGAGCGTCAGCGGTACGAACAGGAAGTGGTACAGCGACGTCGTCGCGAACTGGATCCGCGCGAGGTCGACCGTCGTGGAGACGAGCACGCTCATTACGTTGCGACCCCCGCCGGTGCTTCGTGCGACGGTTCGGAGGTCGACACCGATGTGAGCGGCTTCGTGACCGCCTCGAGCGACTTGCCCTTGGCATTGATGCCGAACAGGATCTCCACGATGCCGCCGAGCATCATAATCCCCGCGCCGACGAGGTAGCCGATGAAGAGAGCCGGTCGTCTTCGTACAAACGGCACCTTGTTGGCGCTCACGGCGTGTCCGACGACGATCATGACGACAGCGAGCACACGCGCGGGGATGGTCGAGCGGATGGACTTCTTCTCGACCGCCGCGGTGGTCATTCGCTTCTCCTTTCTCGCGTCACTCGAACCCTGCGCCGAGCCGAGGATGGAGCGCCGCCGGGCTCGGTCTCCGTCGAGCGACGACGAAGGACGCACCGCCCAGCACGAGGGCGACGACGGCGCTGAACGCGTAGATGGTCGGGAGGCCGACGCCGTGGTCCAGCAGCGGGCCGATCCCGAAAGCGGCGATTCCGTAGCCGAGCTGGTAGAAGGCGATCACGCCGCCCGCGACCGCGGCGGCGATGGCTGTCAACTCCTCCTGGCCGAAGCTGATCGTGAGCGGGAGCAGGGCGGAGCAGCCGAAACCAGCGAGCCCGAAAGCCAGGATGCCGAGCGTCGGTTCGTCGTCGGGAAGCGCTGCCACGAGCAGGAAGGCGGCTGCCAGCACGAAGGGCAGCACGTGATACGCGACCCGTGCGGGCAACCAGCGCTGCACGGCCGCGAAGAGCACGCGGCCGACTGTGACCATGCCCCAAAAGGCCGTGAGCGCGAGCGCGGCCTGCGTCGTCGACGCGCCTACCTCGCTCGTCATGTCGAGCTGCGACCAGTTGCCGTTCGCCGTCTCACAGAAGCCGTAGAGGACGGCGAACGACGCGTACATCCAGAACCGCGAAGGCACGCGCAACCCTCCCGCCCCTGAGACGCGCGCCTGCGCTGCCCGGAGCGGCAGACCGAGGCTCACAGCGATCAGCCCGATCAGCAGGCACGTCGACGTCAGCGGCAATCCCCACCAGAAGCCGAGCCCGACGAAGATCGCCACGAACACGGGAGCGAGCACCGTGCCGAGGCCGAGCAGCGCGTTCAGCACGAGGATCGCCCGGTTCACGGCACCGGCGTGGAACGCAGCGGCGAAGGTGTTCAGTGCGGGCACGCTCAGGCCGAAGCCGGCACCGAGGAACGCCGTCGCGACGAGCAGGAGCGGATACGCGACCGATTTGTCGTCGATGACGAGCGTGCTGGCGAGCAGCAGCGCCATCGAGACCAAGCTGGCGAAGAGGCCGGCGAGGTAGACCCGTTTCGTACCGAAACGGCCCGCGAGGGTTGCACCGAGGAGTGCCGCGGTGATCGCGGTGATCACCTGCGGCAGGAACAGCGCCCCGTACTGCGTGTTCGAGAGGTCGTAGTCGTCGGTAGCCGTGAAGACCGTACTTGCCGCCGGAAATGTGACCAGCACGATTCCCTGCGCGAGACCGGCGCCGTAGACGACTCTGGATTCGGTCGCCGTTGCCATGGACCCGTTACACGGCTCCACTCGTTGTCGTTGCGGTGCTGCTCACCCCCATCCGTTCGAGTAACCGGTCGCCGACCCGCAGTGCGTTGGCCATCGCGGTCAGCGCCGGGTTCACGGCGCTGATGCTCGGGAAGAAGCTCGTGTCGACGACGTAGAGGTTGTCGACCTCGTGCGCACGGCAGTCCGTGTTGAGCGCCGACGTTGCCGGGTCGGTGCCGAAGCGAACCGTGCCGGCCTGGTGCGCGCAACCCGCGACCGGGATGTCTGTCTTCATGTACGCGAATCGGTGAATCAGGTGGCCGTGGTTCATGTCGAGCTTGCCGAGAATCGACTCGAGCTTGTGGAGGAGGCGCTTCTGCGGCTCGACGTTCGTGGGCTTGTAGCTGAGGTTGAGCCGGCCGTCGCCGTCGACCGTGACGCGGTTCTCCGGCAGCGGTAGATCCTCTGTCGACAACCAGAAGTCGATCGCGTGACGAGCCATCCGTTCGAGCGTCCACTCCGGTGCGAGCTTCGTCTCCAGCGGCTTCTCCCCCCGGAACATCTGCGCCTGCGACTTTCCGATCATCTGGATGTTTCCCAGCGGATACTCGAAGTCGCCGTCGCCGAAGTAGAAGTCGTTGAGCGCGAGCGTCTTCTGGAAGACGGTCGGGTTCTCCTCACGCGAGAGAGCGAGCACTGCCTGGCTCGCGTGGAACATGTAGTTCCGCCCGACCTGATCGGAGCCGTTGGCAAGACCGTTCGGATGCTTGTCGGTCGCCGACGTGAGCAGGAGCTTGGCCGAGTTCGCAGCGCCGCACGAGACGACGACCAGGTCGGCCGCGAAGCGCTCGGTCTCACCGTCGTGATCGACGATCACGTTGGTCACCGTCGTCCCCGCTTCGTCCGTTTCAAGCTTCACGACGTGCGCGTTCGTCAGGAGCGTGACGTTCGTGTGCTCCAGCGCGGGCCGCACGCCTAGCACCTCGGCGTCGGACTTCGCATGCACCAGACATGGAAAGCCGTCGCAGGTGTCGCAGCGAATGCACGGGCTGTAGGGCGCGTTGTCCTCGTGCAGCATGATTCCGCACGGCGCGTGGAACGGGTGATAGCCGGCCGCGGCGAGATCGTCTGCGAGCCGCTGGACGCGCGGCTCGTGCGAGACCGCCGGAAAGGGATAAGGCGCGCTCGCGTGCGCCTCCGTCGGGTCTTCGCCCCGGGCGCCGTGCACCTGGTAAATCTGCTCCGCGAGCGTGTAGTACGGCTCGAGCTCGTCGTAAGAGATCGGCCAGGCAGGCGAGATGCCGTCGTGGTGGCGGAGCTCGCCGAAGTCCTCCTCGCGGAAGCGGTAGAGCGCTGCGCCGTAGAGCTTCGTCGCGCCGCCGACGAAGTAGTGGATCTGCGGCTGGAACGCCTTGCCGTTCTCGTCGTACCAGGTGTCCGGCGAGATGTAGCGGTTCTCGACGAATACGCTCTGCGTGAGCCAGTTGTCGACCTCGCGTGGCAGCCAGTCGCCGCGTTCGAGCAGCAGGATGCGCTTGCCCGACGGCGCGAGGTGACGTGCGAGCGTACCGCCGCCCGCGCCGGTGCCGATGATGATGACGTCGTAGGCATCCATCAGTTGAACTCCTCCAATCGCTCGGCGACGATGATCCGCGAGGCCGCCTCGATCAGTGCCAGGTGCGAGAACGCCTGCGGAAAGTTGCCCAGGTGCCGTGCCGTGTCGGCGTCGAACTCCTCCGCATAAAGACCGAGCGGGGACGCGATCCGGAGCAACCGCTCCATCAGGTTGCGCGCCTCCTGCTGCTCTCCGACGATCGCTAGGGCAGAGACGAGCCAGAAAGAGCAGATCAGGAAGGTCCCCTCTTTGCCTGACAGCCCGTCGTCGGTCTCGTCCGTTCGATAACGCAGCACGAAGCCGTTCTCCGTCAGTTCACTTGCGATCGCCTCAACGGTTGCGTGGAGACGCTCATCGGTGCCCGGCAAGAAGCCGAAGATCGCAGCGAGGAGCGTCGAGGCGTCGAGCGAGTCTGTCTCGTAATGCTGGCGCAGCACGCCTTTCTCCGTCAGGCCGTGCTCGAGGATGTCCGCGTGGATCTCGTCCGCAGTCGCGCGCCACTTCGCGGTGAGCTCCGGATCGCCGCGGAGGTCGGCGAGCTTCGCGGCTCGGTCGAGTGCGACCCAGCACATCAGCTTCGACGACACGTAGTGCTGCGGCTTGCCGCGCGCCTCCCAGATTCCCTGGTCAGGGTTTTTCCAGACCTGCGTCGCACACTCCGCCTGCGACTGCACGATCGGCCAGAGACGGCGTGGCAGACGCTTGCTGCGGCGCGTGTGCAACAGGATCGAGTCGAGCACCGCGCCGAAGACGTCGTTCTGGCGCTGATCGAAGGCGCCGTTTCCGATCCGCACGGGTCGCGCGCCGGCGTAGCCGGAGAGATCGTCGCGCGTCGACTCGGTGAGGTCGCGGCGGCCGTCGATGCCGTACATGATCTGCAGCGACCCGTCCTCGGTCGGCTCGATGTCGGCGACGAACTGCATGAACTCGTCGGCCTCCCATTCGAGGTTGAGGAAGTGAAGCGCCTGCAGCGTGAAGGTCGTGTCCCGCATCCACGTGTAGCGGTAGTCCCAGTTGCGCTCGCCTCCCGGCGTCTCCGGAAGGGAGGTCGTCAGCGCGGCGACGGTCGCCCCGGTCGGCATGTACGTGAGGCCCTTGATCGCAAGCGCGGACCGCTGCAGGGGATCGCGCCACGCGTGGTCGGGGATCCGTGCCTGGCCCAGCCAGCGGCGCCAGTACCGGTTCGTCGCCTCGATTCGCGCCAGCGCGTTCTCCTGGTCCGGCGGGGTGGCGAGACCCTCCGACCAGGAGAGTGCGCAATACGCGCGATCTCCCGCCTGGAGCACGTGCCGTCCGCGAATCCGGTTCGCCTCGATCCCGAGCGCGAGATCCGACACTAGGCGGATCGTCTGGCCCGCTCCCGAGGCGTCGGCGGTGTGCCGATCGTCGCCGACCAGCGTCCACTCCGCCGCGACGCGGCCGTAGTCGAAGACGGGCTCGCAGACGAGCTCGACCTCGACACTGCCGTCGATGCACTCGACCGTGCGTACGAGCATGTGGTCGGCATCGTCATCGGCCGGGGGACGCGTATGCGGCGTGATCTCATCCTCGTGATCCCACGGCCCGATCGTGAGCGCGTCGCGAACGACGACCCAGCCCGACGGCGTCTTCCACGTCGTCTCGAGGACGTTCGTGCCGGGCTCGTACGCGCGGGCAGTGGGATGGGTGATCGCAAAGGGACCGAAGCGGAACGCACCCGCCTCCCGGTCGAGCACGCTGCCGAAGACGCTCGGCGCGTCGAAGGACGGGACACAGAGCCAGTCGATGGCGCCGTCGGGTGCGACCAGCGCACCGGTGTGGCAGTTCGACAGGAATGCGTAGTCCGCGATCGGCGGGAACGGAGACGGAGCGGCTGCGCTCTGCTGCTGCTCAACCTTGGTTTCGACGTCCGTCATGACGGGATCCACGGCTCGTGCCAGCGGCTGAAGCCTTGGACGAGATCGTTCGCCGCCTCGGGTCCCCACGAGCCCTGCGCATAGCGATGCACCGGCGGCGGGTTGTCGAGCAGTGGCTGCATGACCCGCCAGGTCTCCTCCACACCGTCCTGACGCGTGAACCGCGTGCTGTCGCCGACCATCGCTGCATGCAACAGCACCTCGTACGGAGTCGGCCCTTCCACGCCCTCCTGCGTGAAGTCGATGTCGAGCTCGATCGGTCCAGGCCCGTCTCCTTTTTGCGCCTCGACGATGAGCCTGATCCCGGTCGACGGATCGAGCTTGACGACGAGCTGGTTCGGCGTCATCTCACGATCGAACGCGGGGAATCCCAGCTTGGGCGGATGCTTGAAGATCAGCCGCAGCTCGGTCTGCGTGATCGGAAGTCGCTTGCCGGTGCGGATGAAGAAGGGCACACCCGCCCAACGCCAGTTTTCGATCTCGAGACGCAAGGCTGCGTAGGTCTCGGTGGTCGAGTCCTTCGAGACACCGTCGATGTCGAGGTAGCCGTCGTACTGGCCGCGAACGTAGTGCGCCGGGTTGGCCTCCTTGACCGCGCGGAAGAGCGCGACCTGTGCGTCCTTGATCGTCGTCGGATCGCCGCGGGCCGGCGCCTCCATCGCGCAGACCGCGACGAGCTGCATCAGGTGGTTGACGACGACATCGCGCAGCGCGCCGACGGGGTCGTAGAAGTGACCGCGATCCTCGACGCCGAAGTCCTCCGCCATCGTGATCTGCACGCCGGCCAGGAAGTTCGAGCTCCACACGGGCTCGAGCAGCGCGTTCGCGAAGCGCAGGTGCACGACCTCCTCCACCCCGAGCTTTCCGAGGTAGTGGTCGATCCGATAGAGCTGCGACTCGTCGATGTACTGGTGGATCTCGGCGGCGAGCGCGCGGGCGGAGTCGCGGTCGTGGCCGAACGGCTTCTCGACCACAACACGCGCGTTTGCAGTCAGCCCCGCGTCGTGCAAGCCACCGATGACCCGGCCGAAGAGAAACGGCGGGATCTCCAGATAGAAGACGGGCCGTTCGAAGCCCTCGACGGCGTCGGCGACGCGCTTGTACGTCGCCGCCTCCGCGAAGTCCCCATGGACGTAAGAGAACCGTGCCGCGAGTCGATCGAAAATCTGCTGATCGAGCGACTCTCCGGTGCCGACGATCGATTCCTTTGCGCGCGAGCGAAGCTGGTCGAGTGTCCAGTCGTCGAAGGCCACGCCGACGATCGGGCAGTCGAGGAGGCCGCGGCGCTCCAGCCGGTAGAGCGACCGAAACGTCATTACCTTCGCCAGATCGCCGGTGATCCCGAACACGACGAAAACGTCTGCTGGCCCGCTGCTGTCTCGCGCGGCGGGGGCGGAGCGCGTCGCGGTTGCCGTCATCTCGTCCTCCTCCTTGATGTGGTCTTTCGCCGCTGTTGCACGCCGGCGTGGCCGTCGATATCGATCCGGCCGCGCCCGAAGGCATCGATGCGTCCCCAGCGGCCAGGAATGTCGAGCAGTTCGAGGCGCCCGATCGTCGTCGGCAGCGCCGGGTCGATCACGAGGTGCTGGCCCTCAGGCTCGAGGCCGAGCAGCGTGCGCAGCAACAGTAAGGGTGCCCCCGTCGACCACGCCTGCGGGCTGCAGGCCGTCGGGTACTGAACGGGGTACTTCGTCGCCGAGCGCTCGTAGCCGCCGAAAGCCTCTGGCAGCCGCCCGTCGAAGAAGGCGGCCGCATCGAGGATCCCCGCCGCGACCTGCGCGGCCTCCTCCTTGAACCCGTACCGCCGCAGGCCCCACGCGACGAACGAGTTGTCGAAGGGCCAGACGGTCCCGACGTGGTAGCCGATCGGGTTGTAGCGGCCCTCGCCCTCGGCGAGCGTGCGCACACCCCAGCCCGAGAAAAGCCTTGGCCCGACCAGGTGATCGGCGAGCGCCTGCGCCTTGGACTTGTCCACGATCCCGCTCCAGAGGAGGTGGCCGTTGTTCGACGTGAGCGAGTCGACCTGTCGACCGTCGGTGTCGAGCGCCAGCGCAAAGTATTCACCCTCCTCGACCCAGAAGTCCCGGTTGAAGCGCCGCTTCAGGTCGGCGGCCTCGCGCTCCAGCCGGTCGGCGAACTCCTCGTCTTTCCAGACCAGCCGCGCGAGCCGTGCCCCGCGCATCTTCGCGTCGTAGGCGTAGCCCTGGAGCTCGCAGGTCGCGCGCGGGAAGCCCGGCAGGCGTCCGTTGCTGTACGAGATCGAATCCCAGGAGTCTTTCCAGCACTGGTTCTCGAGACCGGTCTTCTCGTTCCTGCGCTTGTACGAGACGTAGCCGTTGTCCTGGAGATCGGCGTAGTCGTCGATCCATGCGAGCGCGGCGCGCGCCTCCTGCTCGAGGTCGCGCACGAGCCTGCGGTCGCCGGTCCACCGCTCGTACTCGTCGAGCAGCACCACGTAGAGCAGAGTCGCGTCGGCGCAGCCGTAGTACGGCGAATGCGGACGCTCCTCGAACGCGGTCATCTCTCCGTATCGCATCTCGTGGAGGATCCGGCCCGGATCCTCGTCCCGGAAGTCGTCGGTACGGGTGCCCTGCCACTCGCCGAGCGCCTGGAGTGTCGTCGCGGCGAGCTCCGGCGTGAACGGCAACGCCTGGAGGCTCGTAAAGATGCTGTCACGACCGAACATGGTCATGAACCAGGGCAAGCCCGCAGCCGGCAGGCTGCGTCCTCCCGCGATCGGCGGCGAGAACCGCAGCGCCGCGAGGTCGACGAGACTCCGGCGATAGGTCGACTTGAGCGAGTCCCAGTCGCACTCGAGCGTCGGGGCGGCGTCCAGCCAGCGCTCGAGATCGCGCGCCATGTTCGGGGGCGTACGCCGGACGCCCAGCGCATCGGGCCCGGCGTTGACGGTCAGCTCCGTGGACCACGAGCCGTGCGGCGGGATCCGCGCTTTGAAAGTGAGGCCCTCCGCGTCGACCTTCGCCTTCGCGGTCGATGTGATCGTGGTCGTCCGCCGGTACGTGTCGCGTTCGTACACCAACTCGAGAGCGCCCCCGCGGACGCTCGTGCTGTACGTGCCCTTCTTCTTCAACGCGTCCTTGACCTCGAAGAGGTCGGCAAAGTCGCAGCCCGCTTCGATGCGGGTGGTGAGCGTGACCGGCTTCGCGTCGTGGTTGAGGATCGTGAGCTCTTCCAGGAACCCCTGCCCCACAGCTCGGCGCCTGATGACCGAGAGCTTCGCGTCGACGTAGACCGTGCCTGTGCCGGGCACGAGGAAGAACCTCGTCTCGAAGTACTGGATGTCGTCGGTCGACAGCGCGGTGAGCCGCTCTCCGTCGATCGTGAGTACCCACTTCGACAGGAAACGCGTGTCGAACGAGAACAGCCCGGTCGGGTCGGTCAGCGACGCCTCGATGTCGCCGCGCGCGTCGCTGACGACAAATGTGTTTCCGTCGAGGATCTTCACGAGCCCGTCGCTCATCGCGACCTTCCTGAACGCCCCACGGCGCCACGCCCGGACGACTGCGGACTCGGGAGGAGGCGCTGGAGGAGCACGGCGAGCCGCATGTCCCCTTCGACGCCGAACGCGCCTCGCAACCGCGCGGCGAACGCATTCTGCTTGCCGGTGGCGAGGTCGGCGAAGAGCTCGCGGCTTCCGCGGAAGACGGTGTCGGCCCGACCCCCACCGCGCGACACCTTGATGTTCCCCTTGTCGATCCGCACGAGCCAGCTCTCGGTGGCGCGCCCCTTGACAATGTCGAACCGCACCGTGCCGCGGGCCTTTGCGAGAAGAGGATCCGAGCCGCGGTTGCTGAGCGCCTCAAAGAGCTGTGCTGTCGCGTCGCTCATCGCTCCCTCAATCCCGATCTGCGCTGACGGTGATCCGCCCGGCGCGCTGATGAGTTAGAGCCGCGCCCGCCCAATTGACGATCGCCTTGGCGCGGTCCTCGTTCGTCGGCAGGAGCGCAAGGTGCACGGTGCCCCACGCAAGCTGCGCATCCTTGCCCTTCATCGTCCGGCCGCCGAGCATCTGCACGACGGCCGCGCCGCGACCGATCGTGGCCATCGTGCCTTTGTCCCGATACTTGAACGGCTTGGTTTCCTTTCCGGCGATGCGCCTGGCGATCGTCTCGCCTGCATGCTCGCCCGACTGCAGCGCCACCGAGCCGAGTTGCGGAAGAACCTGCTCGGTTTTTGCATCGGTGATCGCAGCGATGTCCCCGATCGCAAAGACCTCGGGGTGGCCCTCGATCGTCAAATCGGGCCCGACGCCGATCCGATTGCCTCGCTCGAGGTCGAGCCCAAGTGAATGGACGAGCTGATTGCCCTGCAGCCCGGCGCCCCAGACGAGCGTGTGCGCGTCGAGCTCTTTCCCCGACTTGAGCGTCACACGTGTCGGCGCGACCGAGGCGACGATCTCACCTGTCACCACCTCGACGGTGCGCTTCTCGAGCGCCTTCACGGTGTAGGTGCGAATGTCCGGCTTGAACATCGAGAAGACCTCGGGCCCCGCCTCGACGAGGACGATGCGCGCCTTCTCCTGCGGCACCTTCGGGTAGTCGCGCGCGAAGTCACCGCGGTAGAGCTCGGCCATCGCGCCGGCGGTCTCGACGCCTGTGGGGCCGCCACCAACCACGACGATGTTCAGCGCGCCGTCGTCGATCAACGCCGGGTTCTTGTCCGCGGCCTCCCACTTTGCGAGCACATGCTCCTTGAGGCGCAACGCGTCGGACAGCGTGTACATCGGGAAGCCGTGCTCCGCCGCGCCGTCGGTACCGAAGAAGTTGACCTCCGCGCCGAGCGCGAGCACCAGGTAGTCGTAGGACAGGGGCTCGATCTCCGCGAACTGGACGGTCCGCTTGTCGAGATCGACGGCGGTCACCGCCGTCTTGTGAATCGTGGCGTTGTCCTGGTCGTGCACGAGGTCCCGGAGCGAGTGGCCGACGCCTGTGGTCTCGAGCAAGCCGGTGGCGAACTGGTACAGCAGCGGCTGAAACGTGTGGTAGTCGTGGTGATCGATCAGCACCACGTCGGCGGCGGCCTTCTTGAGCTTCTGCGCCGCGCCGACGCCGGCGAAACCGCCGCCCAGGATCACGATCCGCGGACGTCCGTCGGTCGTCATCTACTCGCTTCGGCTCCGCGCAACTCGGTCACACCTCCGGCGTCGTGCCCAAAGCTCGATGATTCGGGCTGCGAGCACCAACCGGCATCACCCCGCCAGGATGATGCCACCCACGTCGACAATGAGCGTGAAGCCGTCGCCGCAGGGCTACCGCAACTCGACGCGCACCAGGCCGTCGTCGCCGGGTGACAAAGTGGGGAAGGCCTCCAGGCGCGGGAAGATCGGCGCCTCAGGCCCGCGTCGGGCCTAAGAGTCGTCCGTCGACTTCGAGCCGGGCTCGGCCTCATGTTGCTCGGCACGGCTCGGAGGCGGTCCGATCGAGAGCACGGCTTCGTGGGCGATCCACTCGTTCATCAACTCGATTCCTTGCGCGCGCGCGACGGCGTCCAAGAGCGCCCGCGCCCACGTGTGCTCGAACAGGATCATGACGGCCGTCGTGTTCGGATCGAGCGCTTGCGTGACGCGAAACACGTTGTCCTCGTCGAAGATGTGCCCGTCGGCGAGCTCGGCGGCGCCCTCCATCGCGCCGCGCTCGGCGCCTGCGGGTCCGGCAGCTGCGAAGCCCGCCAGCGCGCCGAAGTAGGAGCCGAGCGCTGTCGCCTCCTCGAAGTCGAGGTCGCTGGCGGTGGCGACGATTGCGTTTCCCTGTGGGTCCTTGCGCACGATCAACATGTCGATCACGCGGACGACCCCGTCGCTTTTCAGCCGGTCGAGCTCGGGCAGGATCTCGCCCGTGAACCGGTTGCCCGGGAACGCGAGCGTGAGCATCTGGATCGGGCCGAGGTTCTCCATCGCTTCCTGACTAATGGTCGCCGGAGCCTACACCTCGGGGTCACGCCGGGACGCGCGCGTGATGCGCGCGCTCGGCAGCCGCCACTCGTTCGAGTCCCACGGCGCGGCCTCGAGCCTCCCGAAGATCTCCCGCGCCTCGGCCAGCAGCGGCTCGGCGTCGCTGGCGCGACCGGCTGCGACGAGACGCTCGCCGTGTTCGAGCTGCGTGACGGCGAGCCAGAACGGGATCGAGAGCTCGCCGAAACGCTTGGCCGCCGAGTCGAAGCTCTCGACCGCGGCGTTGTCCGAAGCCGATAGCCGCGCGCGAAACCGGAGCGCCTGCGCACCGAGGTACGGAGAGCGGAGACCAGGCGGCACAGCTTCGATCGATGCCATGAGCTCCTCCGCTTGCGTCGCGTCGCCCAGCACGAGCGCGGCCTCGATCGCCTCTACGAGTCCCGTCTTGATCCCCTGGCTTGCCTCTCTCTCGGTGCTCCGAGAGATCTCGGCGGCCTCGACTCCTTGGCGGAGCGCCTCCTCGAGCCTGCCTTCCGCGCGCGCCACGCAGGCCGACGCCGCAAGGAACATCATTCGATTCTGGACGTCGCTCGAGTCCTTCAAAGGCTCGTAGCGTGAGAGGAGGCGACTGGCCTCCGCAACTTCGCCACGGTGGACTAGAGCCTCGAGCACCGAGTCGAGGAAGCTCAGCGTCAACGCGTCGAGGAAGCGCTCCTCGGGGACATCGTGGAACGCAGCAAACATCTCGTCCCACCGTCCGAGCATGAACAGCGGGTAGCACGTCTCCGACAGGGTTCCCCATTCGCCGGTTCTCGAGCCGCGACGGCGTGCGATGGCCAAAGCATCGGCGAGAAACGTCAACGCATCGTCGTACCGGTCACGCCGGAAGGAGACATCCGAAAGGTTGAAGAGAGCGCTGTACTCGCTCTCGTAGAGGTCGTACTCCCGCGAGATCGCGAGACACTGCTTGAAGAGCGCAGTCGCCTCCTCCGGCCGGGTCCCGTCGACGACGATTGCCATGGCGCTGAACGCTCGAGCCAGCGCGTGGGACGCGCCGAGCGACTCCGAGAGCTCGATCGCCAGGTCGGCTTTCGCGCGAGCCTTCTCCTGTTCGCCGACGAACACGTACGTCATGGCGAGCCGGCCTGCCAGCTCGGCGAGTTCGATTCCGGGGTCGAACTGCTCGAGTGTCGCGAAGGCCGCCTCGGAGCGGGCGACCGCCTCCTGCATCCGTCCCTGATTCGCCTCGATTGCGGCGAGGCGGCCAGACACGAGGGCCGCAGAACGAGTGTCGCCTTCATTTTCGAAGAGCGCTATCGAGTCGCCGAGCAGTCTCTCTGCGGTTTCCCAATCGGCGGTGTAATAGCCGAGCCATCCCGCCCGGTCAAGCAGGGCTGCCCGTTCCGGTCTCGCATCTGTCAGCCCGGCTGCCTGCTCGAAGTAGCGGACCGCCTCTGCCGCGGCGCCGAGCGAATCGGCGCGGTCGCCGGCTCGGACGAGCGCGGCCCGCGCCTTCTCTTTTACTTCCGCGGCGTCATCGGCGTCGGGAAGCGCGGTGTAGGCGTCGAGGTAGTGCGAGGCAACGACCTCGGTGATCTCCTCCTCGTTGGGGAACGCATCCGTCAGGTATGCAGCAGCGGCGAGATGACGCGCGCGACGCTCCTTCTTCGAAAGCGTCTCGTAGGAAACGTGGCGCACGAGGTCCTGGAGAAAGCCGTATTGGCCGTGCTCCGGCGACGTCGGGTCGGCCTGGACGCCGAGGATCTCCTTGCGCGCAAGCGAGCCAAGGAGCGGATCGAGCTCGCCTTCGGTGACACCGCCCACGACTGCAAGCGCATGTCGCGTAAACGTCTTGCCGATCACCGACGCGTCCTGCAGCAGGCGGCGCTCGTCCGCCGGCAGCCCGTCGAGTCGCGAGGCGACGAGTCCGTGCAGCGTCTCGGGCACCTCGAGCGAGGGGATCTCGCCCGTCGGCTTGTAGATGGATCCCTCCTGCACGAGCAGCCCGCGGTCGAGCAGCATCCGAATCGTCTCGACCGCGTAGAGCGGCACACCCTCGGCTCGGGCCAGGATCTGCGCGCGCAACGCATCGGGCAAACCTGGTACGAAGCCGTCGAGGAGCTCCATCATCGCCGTCTCCGAAAGTGGACCAAGGTGGAGCGACGTGAAGTTGCGGTGGCCGGCGCCCCAGTTGGGCCGCTTCTCGAGCAGCTCCGGACGCGCGAGGATCATCACGAAGAGGGGGCTCGAGCGTGACCACTCGAGCAGGTACTCGACGAAGTCGAGCAGGCTCGCGTCGGCCCACTGCATGTCCTCGAAGACGAGGACGGTCGGGTAGGTGTTCGCCAGGCGCTCGAAGAAGAGCCGCCAGGCGGCGAAGAGGTCGTGACGTTCGTGTGAGGACTGCTCCTCAGCAATCCCCAGCAGGCTCGCGAGGAGCGGCTCGACGAAACTGCGCTCGTCCGCATCGAGGATGTGCTCGCTGAGCGTCGCCTCGAGCTTCGACCGTGCGGTCGTGTCGTCGTCGTCCTCGGAGATGCGGGCTCGCATCCGCACCATGTCGGCGAGTGCCCAATACGTCACGCCTTCGCCGTAAGCGAGGCAGCGGCCGCGATGCCAGTAGACGGTGTCGACGAGGCCGTCGAAGTACTTGTAGAACTCCCACGCAAGTCGCGACTTGCCGATCCCGGCGATTCCCATCGCGGAGACGAGATGTGCGGTGCGCTCCTCTGCAGAGGCGTGGAACAACTCCTTGACCAGTCGCAGCTCGCGGTCCCGCCCCACGAACGGAGGCTCGAGGCCGGTCGTCTTGAGCGCGCCTCTTCGGCCGGAGGCGACACGCACAGCCCGGAAGAGCCGAGCGGACTCCTCCTTGCCTTTCAACTCGTGCGTGCCCGCGTCCTCGTAGACGATCGTGAGCTCGCTCGCCCGGCGTGTCGACTCGCCGACGAGCACGGTCCCGGGCGTGGCAGCGGACTGGATGCGCGCGGCCGTATTGACGAGATCGCCGGCCACCATCCCTTCGCCTTCCGCGCCGATCGTGACGGCGGCCTCGCCGGTCAGCACGCCCGCGCGGGCACGCAGCTCGGTCGCGCCGACCTCGTCGCCGAGCGCGGAGACGGCGGCCACGAGGTCGAGCGCGGCTCGAACCGCGCGTTCGGCGTCGTCCTCAGTAGCGGTCGGGGTCCCCCAGACGGCCATGACGGCGTCGCCGATGAACTTCTCGACCGTGCCGCCGTAGAGCTCGATCAGCCGCCGGGAGGTATCGAAATAGCGCGAGAGGAGCTCTCGCACCTCCTCGGCGTCGCGCTTCTCCGAGATGTTTGTGAAGCCGACGAGGTCGGCGAAGAGCACCGACACGAGACGGCGCTCCGCGACGGGAGCGGCGCGGGATGCATCGGCGGCGGCCGCGCGGTCTTGCGACGAACCAGACTCGCCGTCGAGGGCGCTCCCGCATTCCGTGCAGAAACGCATTCCAGGATCGTTCGCCTTGCCGCAGGCGGGACAGGCGTGCGCAAGCCCGTTCCCACAGCCGCCGCAGAACTTCGCGTCGGTCGGATTCTCGGTCCCGCAGTTGGAACAGCGCATTGTTCGGAGCTTACGTCGCTGTTTCGATCAGGGCAAAGCGCCTGGCGCCTGAGCGCGGCCTGCGCGATCCTGCACGCACGCGCGCCGACCTTCCTTCCGGCAAGGTGACCTTTCTCTTCACCGACATAGAAGGGTCGACACGGCTATTGACCGAGCTCGGCGACCGCTACCCGACTGTGTTGGGCGAACACCAACGTGCGCCGAGACAGGCGTTCGGAAACCCACGGCGGCGTCGAGGTGGACACGCAAGGCGACGTCTTTTCATTTGCTTTCGCGCGCGCACCGGATGCGCCGGCGGCGGCCGACCAGGCGCGGCGTTGGCTCGCAGACGGGTCCGTCCGCGTTCGAATCGGCCTGCACAAGCTTGCTGCTCGGCGCCACGGGTGCCGACGCTAACGCTGAAGAGGCCGCCGATTACGCGCTCGCGCCTGATCAATTGCAGCGAGTCCTATTGAAAGAAGTTTCACTTTGTGTCATGTTCGGCCCAGGGGAAGTTGCGGTAGTTCACAAAAAGGGAGAGGGCAAAATGCGGAGGTTGGTTGCGGCAACGCTGGTGACGGCTGCGTTTGTAGGCGGGGTCTTTGCTCCTACTTCTTCGGCTGATCCAGCCGTCGGCGTGCGCGCTGCCGCGAAGAGCCTTGTCGGCCTGTCGGCGCCGACCAACAACGCGCCACGGGGTGCCTACTCGCTCGCGCACGGCTGGCGCCTGATCGCAACAGCGGGCTCGCCGCCCGCGAACGCGCAGTGGTACTCCGACCCGACCCAGCCGCGTATCAACCAGACGATTGCGTTCACAGGCTTCGCGAGCGACCCCGACGGTGACATCGCGACCTACGCCTGGAACTGGGGCGACGGCAACTCGACGGGCGCCTCGGCGAATGACCAGGCCACGCACTCCTACACGACCGCAGGCACGTACACGGTGCGCCTCACGGTCACCGACGCGACGGCCCTGAGCACCGCGTACGAGAACACGATCACGATCCGCAACAACTGGGCGCCCGCGGACGTCTACGCCTACCCGGACACGACCGTGGACACCTACCCGCGCGTCGCCACGTCGGCGACGTTCGACTTCTACGGCTACGACCCCGAGGACTACTACTCCGGGGACCTCGCTTGGGACGTGAACTGGGGCGACGGAACCGCTCACAGCACGACGACCACTGCGGGCTTCACGCAGCTCGTCCACACGTGGACGACTCCGGGGACGTACATCATCCACTACTCCGCGACCGACACCGACGGAACCGGTGGCGGCAACCCGAACAAGACGACGTTCGGCACGCCGCTTGTCGTCACAGTCGCGGCCAACCCGGCGCCTCGAGACGTGTCCTGGAGCGCCGACATCTATCAGCCGGCAATCAATCAGACGGTCACATTCACCGGCTATGCGCAGGATCCAGACGGGGGCAGCATCGCGAACTATCAATGGGACTTCAACGGCGACGGCGTGTACGAGGCCCAGAGCTTGGACAATCCGATCAATCCGGGGACGAGTGAAATCACGCACCAGTTCACCCAGCCCGGCACGTTTGCGGTCGGCCTGCGCGTGACCGACAACGATCCCGGGGCGAGCACGACCTACATCTACACGTACACCGTCACCAACCCGGCGAACGGGCCTTACGGCTATCTCTACACCGACTTCGGCTCCGGCTACTACGGCTACAGCGCCAAGGTCAACACGCCGATCCACTTCTACGCCAGCGTTTACGACCCGAACGCGGTCGTTCACGGAACGAACTACGTGTTCCACTGGGGCGACGGGACCGGCGACACTCGACGGCGAGCGCCGACACGATCCACACCTATTCCTCGCCGGGCGACTATCGGGTGTCGGTCACGATCACGCTCTCGAACTCGCAGGTGATCACGGTCCAGTACACCGATTACATCTTCGACGGCAATGTCAACCCCTACGGGTCGTACACGTACGGGGTGCTGCACGTCGTCGACAACGCCCCGCCCGCGTACGCCTACGCGTACGTGACCAACTACAGCGGCTGCCTGCACCCGAATACGTCGCTCAACTTCACGGTGTACGGCTTCGACCCCGACGGCGGGCACATCGCGACGTTCGACGTCGACTGGAACGGCGACGGGACATTCGAAACCACGGGAGTCGCCGCGATCGACGACACGGCGAGCATCAACCACACGTTCACGACCGACGGCACCTATCCCGTCGTGGTCCGCGCACACGACGACGACTTGCCGACGAAGACCCTGACGGACGTCTACGACACGCAGACCGTCGAGATCACGCCGGACAATTGCTCGCCGATCGGCCTGTCCACGCACAGCCCCGACTTTCCGCAGACGAACCACAACATCACCTTCAACGCGAGCTACTCGTACGATCTCGACGGCACGGTCCAGACCTACCAGTGGGACTGGAACCAGGACGGCACGTACGACAGCTCAGGCGCCTCGCCCGTTCACGCCTACTCGACCGACGGCGACCACTACTACACGCTCAAGGTCACGGACAACCAGGGCGGCGTCGGTTACGAGGTCGGGTACGTCCAAACCCACACCGGGAACCACAACCCGATCTTCAACTGGCTCTACATTTCCGACACGACTCCGAACACGGTGCAGACCGTGTACTTCGAGGCTGTCGGCTACGACGACGACGGCACGATTACGCAGTACGAGTGGGATTGGAACGGCGACGGAGTCGTCGACCAGACGACGGGCTCGAGCTCGGTCTCGCACGTCTACGGGACACCCGGCACCTTCCACCCGCGCGTCACGATCGTCGACAACGACGGCGGCAGCGACTCGAGCTTCCCGGACTTCACGTATACGGTCACGGTCACGGCGGCGGTCCCGAGCGCGGTCGTCGACTGGACGCCGGACGAGCCGCATCCAGGTAACACGATCTCCTTCAGCGCCTTCGGGTCGAGTCCAAACGGCGCGATCAACCAGTACACCTGGCACTGGGGCGACGGCACCGCGGACACGGTGACGACGATTCCGAACGCCAATCACGCTTACGCGACCCCAGGCACGTTCCCGGTCAGCGTCACGGTCCGCGACACCACGAACGCCACCGGTACCGGGCCTGGGCAGACCGTGACCGTGATGTCCAACTGGCCGCCGCACGCGTTCTTCACCGCCAGCCCGCAGTGCACGACGACGAGCACGTCGATCACGTTCGACGGAACAGGCTCGTTCGACAGCGACAGCGCAATCGCGAACTACCACTGGGACTTCGACGACGGCACGACGGCCGACACGAACACCGCGACGACGACGCACTCCTACTCGAACAGCGGCACATACATCGTCACGCTGGTTGCCAAGGACGGCAGCAACGCGTCCTCGGAGCCGTTCGACCGCGAGATCACGGTCCAGGCCGGCAACTGCCAGCCGCAGGACGTCTACTTCACGTACTCGCCGGGGAGCCTGCCCTCCGGATCGCCGATCGCCTTCACGGGACACGCGGTCGACCCCGACGGCACCATCTCGTCCTACACGTGGAGCTGGGGCGACGGCACGTCGGACACGATCTCACCGACGTCCGGCGGCTCGACGACCAACCACACGTTCGCCAACCCGGGCCTCTACACGGTCCAGGTCATCGCACGCGACAACCTCGGCCTCGCGGGCCAGGCGTACTCGCTGCAGCTGATCGTCGGCGTCGACACCACGGCGCCGACCGTGACGCTCACAACGCCGGCCGACGCCGGGTTCACAACGGCCGTGCCGACGTATTCGGGAACGGCGGGCAACGACATCAACGACTCTGCTTCGGTCACGGTGAAGATCTACAGCGGCTCGACAGTATCTGGATCGCCGGTCCAGACCCGCGTCGCGACGAGGTCCGGGACCTCGTGGACGATCGCCGGCTCGCCGGCGCTCGCCGCCGGGACGTACACGGCGCAGGCACAGCAGACCGATGCCGCGAACAACACCGGCTTCAGCGCGCCGCACACGTTCACCGTCGATCCGACACCGCCGACGATCACGCTCACGACGCCGGCGAACGGCAACTCCACCAACGACGCGACGCCGACGCTCAGCGGCGTGGCCGGGATCGCGCCAGGCGACCTCGCGAACGTCACCGTGACGATCTACAACGGCCCCAACACGGCGGGGACCGTGGCCGCCACGCTGCCCACGACGCGCAACGCCCTGACGGGCGTCTACACCATCGACGCGATCGGCCCTCGCCGAGGGCACGTACACGGCCATCGCAAGGCAGCAGGACGCCGCAGGCAACACGGGCTCGAGCAGCGCGAACACGTTCGTCGTCGACACGACAGCGCCTGTCGTGACGCTGACAAACCCGGCGAACGCGCTCTCGACCAACGACACGACGCCGACCTACAACGGCACCGCGACGGCCGGCACGGGCGACTCGACGACGGTCGTCGTGAAGATCTACGCCGGTGCCACCGCGACAGGCGTCCCGGTGCAGACGCTCAACGCACCGCGCAGCGGCACGAGCTGGACGATCGACGGCACGCCGGCGCTCGCCGAGGGCACCTACACGGCCCAGGCGACGCAGAGCGACGCCGCCGGGAATAACGGCACCAGCGCCGCGCACACGTTCATCGTCGACACGACGGCGCCGTTCGTGACACTGACCTTGCCGGCAGACGCGACACGGACGAACGACACGACGCCGACATACAACGGTGCCGCAGGCAACGTCGCGGGCGACAGCGCATCGGTGACGGTGAACATCTACAGCGGCTCCGTCGTGACGGGTTCGCCGGTGCAGACACGCGTCGCCACACGCAGCGGCGGAACGTGGACGATCGACGGGTCGCCTGCGCTCGCCGCCGGTACGTACACGGCGCAGGCGACGCAGGTCGACGCCGCCAACAACACGGGAGCGAGTGCAGCGCACACGTTCGTCGTCGACACGACGGCGCCGGTCGTGACGCTGACCGCGCCGGCGAACAACGCGACGCTGGCGAGCGGCACGCCGGCGTTCAGCGGCGTCGCAGGGATCACCACAGGCGACAGCAGCTCGGTGACGGTCAACGTGTATGCGGGCAACACGGCCGCCGGCCAGCCGGCTCGAGACGCTGAACGCGACGCGTGACGGCGGCACCGGCGCCTACACCGTCAACGCGAACCCTGCGCTCGTCGACGGGACCTACACCGCGCAGGCGGTGCAGACAGACAGCGCGGGCAACAGCGGCACCAGCAGCGCGAACACGTTCACGATCAACGGGCCGCCGATCGTCACACTGACGTCGCCGACAGGCGGCGCAGTCCTGGGCGACAACACGCCGAATCTGAGCGGCGGCCGCGGCACGGCCGCAGGAGACCTGCAGACGGTGACGCTGAAGATCTACGCGGGCGAGCACAGTCGGCGGCACCCTCGATGCAGACGCTCACGGACCCGGGAACCGGCGCGACGTGGCAGGTCACGGCCGCTGTGCTCGCCGACGGGACGTACACGGCCCAGGCATCGCAGGCGGACGCCTCGTCAACCGGCACGAGTGCCGCGGTCACGTTCCGTATCGACACGACGGCGCCGACCGTCGCGATCACCACACCGACGAACGGCGCACGGACCAACGACACGACGCCGACCGTCGCCGGCACGGCCGGCCTCGCGACCGGTGACGCGTCGACGGTGACCGTGAAGATTTACGCCGGGCCGACCGCCGCAGGCGTGCCGATCCAGACGGTCACGACGAACGTGAGCGGGGGCGGGACGTGGACGTTCGACGCCGCGGCGCTGGGCGAGGGCACGTACACCGCGCAGGCCACGCAGAACGACAACGCCGTTCCCTCGAACACGGGCACGAGCGCTGCGGTGACCTGGACGGTTGACACGACGCCGCCAACCGTCGTGCTGAGCACCCCGGTCAACGGTGCAGTCCTCACAACGCACACGCCGGGCATCACGGGCACCGGCTCCACCGGCGCTACCGACCTCGCCAGTGTGACGGTGAGGATCTACAGCGGCGACACGGCCACAGGCTCGCCGATCCAGACGCTCACGCCGGCACTTGCGGCGGGCGCGTTCTCGACGACGCCGGCCAGCCTGGCGGACGGCACCTACACCGTGCAGGCGGCGCAAGGCGACCAGGCCGGCAACGTCGCCACCAGCGCCGCGGTCACGTTCCGCATCGACACGACGGCGCCGACCGTCACGATCACGGCGCCGGCGAACGGCAGCTCGTCGACCGCGACGACGCCGACCTTCGGCGGC
Organism: uncultured Actinomycetes bacterium; assembly: GCA_963815965.1. GTDB lineage: Bacteria > Actinomycetota > Thermoleophilia > Gaiellales > Gaiellaceae > DASVFB01. The sequence goes on from CAWFIT010000001.1 coordinate 327,467, forward strand.
ACCGCCGGCGACGGCGCAGGCGATTCCGCGAGCGTGACCGTCACGGTCTACAGCGGGCCGGCGGTCTCGGGGTCTCCGGTGCAGACGCTGACCGCGACGCGCGCCGGAACCGCATGGTCCGTTGCGGCGTCTTCTGCGCTGGCGCTCGGGACCTACACGGCGCAGGCTGAGCAGTCCGACAGCGTCGGCCACACGGGCACGAGCGCGGCGACGACGTTCGCGATTGTCGCTCCGCCTCCCGCCAACCAGGCTCCGACGTGCACGAACGGGACGAAGAGTGTGCCGAACGCGACTCCGACTGCGATCACGCTGACATGCACGGACGGCGACGGCGACCCGCTGACGCTTTCGATCGTCGCGCCGCCCGGGCACGGCACGCTCGGCGCGATCGCCTCAGGATCGGTCACCTACACGCCCACAGGCACCTACGCCGGGAGCGACACCTTCTCGTTCAAGGCCACCGACGGCAAGGCGGACTCCAATGTCGCCACTGTCTCGATCACCGTCGAGGCTGGGTTCACGCCGGCGCCGCCGCCTCCGGCTAAGAAGTGCAAGGTGCCGAACGTCGTCGGCAAGACGCTCGACGCGGCCAGGGCGGCGCTAAAGAAAGCGCATTGCCGCACCGGCACGGTGAGTTACGCGAGCTCGAGGAAGGTCAAGAAGGGCAACGTCATCTCACAGAGCCGTCGTGCCGGAGCGGTATACAAGCTCAACGCTGCGGTCAACCTCGTCGTCAGCAAGGGCAAGAAGCGGTAGGCCGAAGCGGTCGGGGCGGGCTCAGCGCCTGCCCCGACCACCCGCCTATTGCGGGGGAACCTTGAACGCCACTTCGTCGACGTAGCACCAGCTCCAGTCCTCGCCGGGCTCGGCGGAGCGAGCGATCGGGTGGCCGCTGTCGCGCCCGTGCGCGGAGGCGTGCTTGTTCGGCGACGAGTCGCAGCAGCCGACCTTCCCGCATGTCATGCACATGCGGAGATGCACCCAGGCGCTCCCGATCTTCAAGCACTCCTCACAGCCGTCGATCGTCTCCGGTAAAGCCGTCACCTTGATCTGGTCGAGATGGCTGCAAATGGACTCAGTCGACGACATGCCTCTCCTTATCTCTTTAGCGTGACTCACGACGTATCAAGGCGAGCGCGAAGTCGCCCGCAGGGTCGGTCCACCACGATTCGAGCCGAAGCCCGGCCTGTTCGACCTCTCGCTCGAACGGCTCGCGCCTGAACTTCGAGCTGACCTCGACGCGAAGCGGCTCTCCCGCCTCGAATGCGGCGTCGAGCTCGAGACACGTGGATCGAGACCGTGTGAGCCTCCTTCGCGCGGAGCCCGATGTCCATCCACTCGTGGTTCGCGTCCCAGCGCGCCTCGTACACGAACCGCCGCTGATCGAACGTAGCTTCGAGCTCGCGATTGACGGCAGTGAGTGAGTTGCGGACGAACGCTTCGGTCACGCCTCCGCTGTCGTTGTACGCGGCTTCTACGCGGGCGACGTCCTTGACGAGGTCGAGGCCGACCAGGAACGCGTCGTCCTGCTCGAGCACACCGGCGAGCGTCGCGAGGAACCGTGAGCGCTGCTCCGGGTCGAGGTTCCCGATCGTGCTTCCCAGGAAGGCAATTAGGCGGCGACCGCCCTGTGGAAGCGCGTCGAAGTCGTGCTCGAAGTCTCCGACGACGGGTTCGACTCGCACGCGCGGATACGCGTCCGCGATCGCCTGCGCGCTGGCGCGCAGCGTCCGCTCGCTCACGTCGAGGGGAGCGAAGCGCTCGACGTCGAGCTTGTCGAGGAGAAGGCGTGTGTTCTTCGACGTTCCCGCGCCGAGCTCGACGAGCGTCGTCGCGCGGCCGCGCTTTGCGATCTCGTCAGCGCGAGCGCTCAGGATCTCACCCTCACGTAGCGGCAGGTAGTACTCCGGGAGTCGTGTGATCCGCTCGTACAGCTGTGAGCCCCGGTCGTCGTAGAGCCAGACGGTGGGCAGCTCCTTCGGCTCAGCGTGCAGGCCTTGGTAGGTGGCCGCATACAAAGCGGGGTGCCCGGTCGCCGTCCTAGGCATCGCGAGCGCACCGAAGGCCGGAGAAGATCTGCCGCCGCTCGGGCAGATCCCAGTTGCGGAACGTCGGTCGCGCAACGAGCGGATCCGTGAACGACGAACCGCCTCGCAGCACCCTGTACTTGTCGCCGAAGAAAGCCTCCGAGTACTCGGCGTAGGGGAAGGCGCGAAAGCCCGGATAGCCGTCGAAGAACGACGACGTCCACTGCCATGCGGCACCGCGCCAGTGCTCGAGCTCCGCGCCTACCGTCTTCACCGCGACTTCCCACTCGGTCTCGGTCGGCAGGCGCTTGCCCGCCCAATGCGCGTAGGCCTCTGCCTCGTGAAAGGACACGTGCCGGACCGGCGCGTCGGCGGCGTCCCAGAAGAGGGGCGCGTCCGCTTTCTCGGCGCGGACAAAAGCTGCGTACTCCGCGTTCGTCACCAGAGCGCGGTCGATCCAGAAGGGCGGCAGCTCGACGTCGTGCGCCGGCCGTTCGTTGTCGTATGCCCACGGATCCGCGGAGCCCAGCGTGAACGAACCGCCCGGGACGAGCACCTCGCCGCTCGCCTCGACCTTCGGCGGCCGCCGCGCCGCGTGACCGTTGAGGCCTGCGAGCGTGAGCGTCTGCGCCATCGTCTCGCCGTGCTGGAGCTCGTGCTGCACGACCATCCCCACGACGAACCCATGCTCGAGGAGCGGATCATCACTGTTGAACGGCAATTCGGGGAGGAGCGCGAGCACGGCTTCGCGGACACCATCGACATACGCGCGTGCCGCCCCCGGCGACAGGATCGGCAGCCCGCCGCGCTCGCTGCGTGCGTGAGCGAACGAGTCGTAGAGCTCGTCATTCTCGATCGAGATCGCATCTCGTCCGCCGGCGTGGCGCAGGAGCCAGAGCTCCTCGAAGTGACCGATGTGCGCGAGATCCCAGACGAGCGGCGACTGGAGCGGCGAGACCTGCCGCGTGAGTTGCTCGTCCGAGAGAGGCTTCAGCAGCGCATCCGTCCTCCGTCGCGCGTGCACCAGCGCAGCAGCAAGTTCAGTAGGTGACACCGAGCTCGGCGAGGCGGCTGAAGATGAGCGAAGCGACCATCGATCCTTCACCGACCGCGGCGGCGACGCGCTTGGTCGAGCCGTGGCGGACGTCGCCGGCGGCGAAGAGCCCGACGCGGCTCGTCTCGAGCGGGAGCGGATCGCGATCGAGCGGCCAGCAGTCGGGAGCGCCGCCGTTTGCCAGCAGATCCTGGCCGGTCAAGATGTAGCCGGCTGAATCGGTGAGGACGTGCTCTCGCGAGCACCAGCCGGTGTGCGGTCGACCGCCGATGCAGAGAAAGACGCCGTCCACCGCGCGCGTCTCGGACTTGCCGGCCGAGTCGGTGAAGGTCACGGCAGCGATCTTGCCGTCGTTCGCATGAAGCTCGGTCAGCTGCGTCTCCAGATGGACGTCGATCAGCGGGTGCTGCCTGATCCGCTCGATCAGATAGGCGGACATCGTCTTCTCGAGGCGGTCGCCGCGCACGAGCATCGTGACGCGGGCCGTCGCGTTCGCGAAGTTGAGGACGGCCTGGCCGGCCGAGTTGCCGGCGCCCACGACCACGACGTTCTGTCCGGCGCATTGCGCCGCCTCGCTGCGGCCGGCTCCGTAGTAGACGCCGTGGCCGAGGAGCTCGTCGATGTCTTCGAGCTCGAGGCGCCGCCAGTCCATGCCGGTCGACGCCAGCACGGTTGACGCGGTGACCTTCGACCCGTCGTCGAGGATCAACTCGACCGGCTCGTCGTGGCTCTTCAGCCGGCTGCCCTGGACAGCGCGCAGCAGCGACAGCTCCGCGCCGAAGCCCTCCGCCTGCCGGCCGGCGAGACGTGCAAGCTCGGCGCCGCCGATCCCGTCCGGGAAGCCGAAGAAGTTCTCGATCATCGCCGTGTACGACGCCTGCCCGCCGGGGACGTCCTTGTCGAACACGATCGTCGACACTCCGTCGGAAGCGGCGTACACCGCGGCGGCCAGGCCCGCCGGGCCGGCGCCGATCACGACGAAGTCGTAGTGCGTCCGCGCCGGCGGCTGGAACCCACCCCACGTCGCCGCGATCGACTCGACCGTCGCATCCGTGAACGTCCGGTCGCCTTCGACGACCACAGGCAGCGCCGCGTCGTGTAACCCGAGGCCTTCGAGGAAGCGGTCAGCCTCGGCCGAACCGGCCTCGTACCACTCGTACGGCTGCGCGGAGCGCGTCAGGAAGTCTCGGAGTCGGTAGTGCTCCGCGTCCATCCGACGACCCACGACCTGCACGGTTGGCCGGGCCGGGCTCACGCCGCCGATGGTAGTGGCGCGCTGCGAGTCTGCGACGTCACCGCGCGGCGTGAAACCGAGCGCAGGCGCTCGTGGCGCTCACCGTGTACGTCATCTGCGCGAATTCCCCGCGCTTGTTTACGACCGAGTGCAAGGGGTTACCTCCTGAGTAAGGCGGCACCGCAAGCCGCCCGAAGACGAGGGAGCAACGAGGATGGAAGCTCGTGAGGTTGGCTCGGGCGAGATCGTTGCTGCGGTAGCCCAAACCAGGACAACAAGCGCCGGCCTGCGCCCTCGAGGTCTCAGAGAGGAGGAACCGTGAGCCGCATCTTGACGGCGGTCGGCGCGACAATCGCGCTGCTCGCCATCGTCACCCTGGGCGTGACCGCGGCCGCGCCCGGCGCCGGGCAACCGCGCTATCTCGACTCGCACGCCTCGGTCAAGGATCGAGTCAAGGACCTGCTTCACCGGATGACTCTTGAGGAGAAGGTCGGTCAGATGGACCAGATCGTCATCGGGAAGCTGCGAGACCCGACCGCGCCCGCCGACGGCAACTGCAACAACGGCGGCGGAAACAACGACCCGCTGCAGGCGTCCTGCCTCCAGCGTGTCCTGATCGACTACAAGACCGGCTCGATCCTGTCCGGCGGGACGGACAACCCGGCCGAGAACACCGGCAAGGGATGGGCCGAGCAGTACAACACGATCCAGCACTACGCAATCGAGCACTCGAGGTTGCACATCCCGGTCATCTACGGAGTCGACGCCGTGCACGGCTTCGGCCATCCGTTCGAGGCCCCGCTCTTTCCGCATTCGATCGGCATGGGTGCGACCTGGGACACCGAGCTCGCCGAGGCCGCCGGCGCCTTGACGCGGCAGCAGCTGCTGGCGACCGGAGGCAACTGGAACTTCGCGCCGGTTCAGGATCTCGCCCGCGACAATCGCTGGGGCCGCTACTACGAGACGTGGGCCGAGCAGCCCGCCCTCGCCGCGGCGCTCGGGGCGGCCAACATCCGCGGCATGCAGGGAGGCGGCTTCGACTCGCCGCAGGTGGCGGCGACGGTGAAGCACTTCGCCGGCTACTCGGAGTCGATCAACGGGCACGACCGGGTCGAGGCCCAGCTGCCGATCCGCTACCTGCAGGACGTCTTCCTGCCGTCGTATGCGGGTGGGATCAAGGCAGGCGCCGCCACGGTGATGGTGGACTCCGGCTCGATCAACAACATCCCCGCGACCGCGTCGCACTTCCTGCTGACGACGGAGCTGCGCGAGCGGCTCGGCTTCAAGGGTGTGGTGATCAGCGACTACGGCGACGTGCCTGCGCTGCAGAACACGTACCACGTCGCGGCCGATTTCCCCGGCGCGATCGCCAAGGCCGTGAACGCCGGCGTCGACGTGAGCATGACGCCGTTCGACTACGTTGGCTGGAACGCAGGTCTGATCCAGGACGTGCAGAACGGGCTCGTCTCCAAGAAGAGGATCGACGAGTCGGTGCAGAGGATCCTGACGCTCAAGTTCGAGCTCGGGCTCTTCGATCACCCGTACGTCGACCCGAGCCTCGCAGACGCTGCAGTCCAATCGGGCCGCGACGTGACGCTCAAAGCCGCGCGCGAGTCGATCACACTGCTCCGCAACCAGGGCGCGGTCCTGCCGCTTTCGCCATCGGCGAAGCTCGTCGTCACCGGGCCGAGCGCCGACTCGATGACCAACCAGCTCGGCGGCTGGAGCGTGAGCTGGCAGGGCGTCTTCGGCGCCGGGCACGTCTGCTGCATGGGCCCGCCGGACCAGATCCCGCCGGGCACAACGGTGCTGAAGGGACTGCAGGCCGCGGACCCGAACGTGACCTACGCGCCGGACCAGGCGTCGGCGGTCGCGGCGGCGGCCTCGGCCGACGCAGTCGTCGTGGTCGTCGGCGAGAAGGCCTACGCCGAGGGCCTCGGCGACAACCCGGCCCCGGCGCTCCCCGCCGACCAGAAGGCGCTGATCTCCGCCCTCCAGGCGACGGGCAAGCCGGTGATCGTCGTGGTGATCGCCGGAAGACCGCTCGGACTCGGCCCGGCGGCAAACACAGCCGCGCTGCTGATGGCGTACCTGCCGGGCACCGAGGGCGGCAAGGCCGTCGCCGACGTGATCTTCGGACAGGTCAACCCGAGCGGACATTTGCCCGTGACTTGGCCGTCCGACGCCGATTCTGTCGGTGGCGACTTCTGCGGCAACTGCCCGTCCCCCCTTGGTGACCAGCCGAAGTTCTTCGACCAGCTGGCGGGGACGAACTCCGGTCAGGGGTCGGGCTACAACCCGCGTTGGCCGTTCGGCTTCGGGCTCTCGTACACGACTTTCAGCACGAGCAACCTCTCGGTAACGAGCTCGGTCTCGAAGCACGACAACGTCACCGTGAAGTTCGACGTCGCGAACAACGGGCCTCGCGCCGGCGTCGATGTCGTGCCCGTGTACGTCCACCAGCCGGTGAGCGACGTCCTCGTTCCGTCGAGCAGGCTCGTCGGCTTTACGAGGGTGACGCTCGACCCGGGCCAGTCGAAGACCGTGCAGGTGTCGTTCCCGGTCTCAGAGCTGGCCGTGACGCCGGCGGACATCGACGGCACAAAGCGCCCCGCTGTCGAGCCCGGCTCGTACCAGGTTCAGGTCGGTTCGATGACTGCGGACTTCTCGGTCGGGACCTGACCGACCAAGGCGCTAGAGGAGGCGGTCGAACCGCTTCCTCTAGCGCTCTGTCGCCTACGGGTAACTATTTGAGCGCCTCTGGCGCGCGCTGGGCTGAAATCTGGGCGAGGTCCGACCTGCCGATCGCGTCGGCACCGATGACCGCTACGCGAGACGACCGGACGGCGCGCAAGGTGGCCGTGCGGCGTCCGTCTCCGAGCAGAGCCCGCTCGCCCACGATCGCGCCTGAACCGACCTCCGCCACGACTTGGCCGTCGATCTCGACGCGGAATATGCCGTCGAGGAGAACGAACAGGTCGCACCCGGGCTCTCCCTGCTCGACGAGCGTCTCACCGCGTGCTACGCGGCGCCGGACGAGCATCGCGCCCTCGTGGAGAATCGCGGTAGCGAGCCTGCGCTCGAGTTCCGACTCCACGGCGTTCGCGAACGCCGGCGTCCGCTCGTCTCCCCACGGCGTGCCTTCGCCGAGCTCGAACTCGACCGCGCCGAAGACGTCGACGAGCACGCCGTCGGCGTCGTAGAGCGAGTGACGCGGAAATGGGCTCGCCGCGACAAGCCTCGTCTCGGTCGTTCCGTCCGCGCGCATCAGAAGCTCGAGCGTCGTCCATGCCGAGACGGCGCCGACGTGGAAGTACGGCCGGCCGGCGACGGGCCGGGGCGCCGGCCAGCCGATGCGCCCGCCGACGGTCTGCGTGAACCGAACCCAGCCGTCGCCGAGCTCGGGCTCGGGCTGGATCGCCGGGAACTCCACGGCGGGAAAGGAGACCTGCTGCGCCTCGAGTTCGGGGCCGTCGCCGATCAGGCCTCTGCCCGTCTGGCCGTAGTCGACGATCTCGTCGTCGTCGACCTCGATCCAGGCGCGAAGCTCGTTGGCCTCGCGGAAGGCATCCTGGCGGCGAAGCTCGTCGAGGTCGGGGACGACGTCAGGCGGCGGTGCGTCGTAGTGCGCAACTGCGAGCTCGAGTGGGATGACGCCGATACGGTCGAGCGCCTCGAACGGCAGCCACGTGATCGCCACTGCAGAGGCGTCGATGCGCATCGCGCCAAACAATACGGGCGACGTCACGGGATGGACACCACTCGATCACCGAGCCGACGCCCACACGTCGTCACGCACCGAATACGGTGATCACGACCCTCACATGCGTACTCCTGCATGGGGCTAGACCGGGGGAGAACATCGCGCTCGAGCTTGCCCGGCACGTCGGCCGCCCGGCGGGCTCGAGCGTGATCTACATCGTCGAAAAGAACTACGCTCGTAGGCGGGATGGACGTCTATCTCGTTCGCCATGCGATCGGGGCAACGCGCGACTCGACGCAATGGCCCGACGACTCCGAGCGCCCGCTCACGCCCGAGGGAGAGGCGCGATTCCGCAAGGCCGCCCGAGGTCTGCGCCGAGTCGCACCGCGAGTCGACGTCGTGCTCGCGAGCCCATACGTACGAGCGTGGCAGACGGCGGAGATCCTCGAACGCGAGGCCGGCTGGCCTGCGCCCGAGCGCGCGTCGGAGCTCGAGGCGACGCGGGCCGCCGCCGACGCCGTCGAGTTGCTTCGCCGCCGCGCGTCGAACTCGGTCGCCCTGGTCGGCCACGAGCCGTGCCTGTCCGGTCTCGCATCGCTCCTTCTCGCTGGCGACGAACACGCCGTCGCGATCGAGCTCAAGAAGGGCGCCGTCGTGTTCCTCACGGTGAACCCCGAAGTCAGGCCCGGGTCGGCGTTCCTGCGCTGGAACGCGACCCCGAAGATCCTCCGCGCACTCGCGTAGCGGATGTCGAGAATGATCCGCGTGCTCCGTTCTTATCGTGACCGTGCCCGGATCGGGGCACACAAAGACGAAGGAGTGAGATGACCAGATACCTGTTGGTGGTCAATTTCGAGGGAGGCGTCGTCGATACGCCGATGGAGGAGTGGAAGCCGGAGGAGATCACGGCGCACCTCGACTACTACAAGGCGCTGCACGAGTCGCTTGTCGAGAGCGGCGAGCTCGTCCAGTCCGAGGTTCTGGCCGGGCCTGACCTGGCGAAGATCGTGACCTCCGACGGAACCGCGCCCGTCGTCACCGACGGTCCGTTCCAGGAGTTCAAGGAGTGGTTGGCCGGCTACCAGATCGTCGACGTGGAGTCGGAGGAGCGCGCGATCGAGATCGCGGCGAAGCTCTCGGCCGTGCCGGGGCCTGACGGCGTGGCGACGGAGCAGCCGATCCAGGTACGGCAGGTGATGGACAGCTCGCCTCGCACCGTCGACGAGATGGAGTCGTGGCTTCAAACGGCAGTCGGCGAGCGCTGAACGCGCCGCACGATGTCGAGGACCTGCTGCGCGAGCTCGCGCCGCAGGTCCTCGGTCTGCTCGCGCGCAGGACCGGCGACTTCGACGTTGCAGAGGACGCCGTCCAGGAGGCGCTGCTCGCGGCAGCCGTGCACTGGCCGCGCGAAGGCGTCCCCGCCGAACCGCGCGGCTGGCTGATTCAAACCGCCACGAGGCGGCTGATCGACCAGTGGCGAAGCGACCGGTCGCGTAAAGCGCGCGAGAACCTCGCGCTGCTTCAGGAGGCGCCGGCGCGCGTGGTCTCGGATCGGGACGACACGTTGACCGTCTTCTTCATGTGCTGCCACCCGGCGCTGACGCCTGCGTCGGCGATCGCCCTAACGTTGCGTGCGGTCGGCGGGCTCAGCACGGCCGAGATCGCGAACGCGTTCCTCGTCGGAGAGACGACGTTGGCGCAGCGAATCTCGAGAGCCAAGCAGAGCATCAAGGCGTCGGGCGTTCCGTTCCAGATGCCGACGCCCGACGAGCAGGCGACGAGGCTGCGCACTGTGCTCCACGTCCTGTACCTCATCTTCAACGAGGGGTATACGAGCAGCACAGGCCGCGAGCTGCAGCGCACCGAGTTGTCGGACGAGGCGATCCGTTTGACCAGGTTGGTGCACAGCCTGCTTCCCGACGACAGCGAGGTCACCGGTCTGCTCGCGCTCATGCTGCTCATCGACGCCAGACGTCCGGCGCGAACCGACGCCGCGGGAGAGCTGATCCCGCTGGCCAAGCAGGATCGAACGCTTTGGGATCAAGCGCTCATCGCCGAGGGAATCGCGTTGACCGACCACGCGGTGACCGGCGGGCCGGTCGGCGAGTACAAGCTCCAGGCCGCGATCGCAGCACTCCATGATCGCGCAGGGCACGCCGACGACACTGACTGGCCGCAGATCCTCGCCCTCTACGGCTTGCTCGAGCAGATCACCGGCAACCCGGTCGTCACGCTCAACCGGGCGGTCGCGGCCGCCATGGCCGACGGCCCGTCAGCGGGACTGGCCGTGCTCGACACCGTCGACGAGCGACTGGCCGGTCACTACCGCCTCGATGCCGTGCGCGCGCACCTGCTGGAGATGGCTGGTGACACACAGGGCGCGCTCGAGCACTACCGCGCAGCGGCCGGACGGACGACGAGCCTGCCCGAGCAGCACTACCTGGCCAAGCAGGCCGCGCGCCTCAACAGCGAGCCTGTGCGAGGCTTCGGGCCGTGAGGATCCGCGCCGCCGTCCTCGAGGAGTTCGGCTCACCGCTCGTCGTGCAGGAGGTGGAGCTCGCCGAGCCGCGCGCAGGCGAGGTGCTCGTTCGCCTACGTGCGTGCGGCGTCTGCCACACGGATCTCTACACGGCTTCCGGCGCCGATCCCTCCGGCTACGCGCCGACCGTTCTCGGACACGAGGGCGCCGGCGTCGTCGAGCAGGTCGGCCCGGACGTCACCTCACTGGCAGCCGGCGATCACGTTGTCACCCTCTTCTCGCCCCAGTGCCGCGAGTGCGTTCACTGCCGCAGCGACCGAACGAACCTCTGCCTGGCCATCCGCGAGCAGCAGAACAAGGGCTACCTGCCCGACGGGACGACACGGCTCGAGCGGAACGGCGACTCGATCCGTCACTTCATGGGGACGTCCACGTTCGCGGAATACACGGTCATGCCGGAGATCGCGCTGGCGAAGATCAACCCCGACGCGCCTCTCGAGCACGCATGTCTCTTCGCGTGCGGCCTCTCGACCGGGCTAGGCGCGGCGATGAACACGGCGAAGGTCGAGCCTGGGTCGACGTGCGTCGTCTTCGGCGCCGGCATGGTCGGTCTCGGCGCCGTCGCCGGATGCCGCCTCCGCGGCGCCGAACGCATCGTTTCAGTCGACCTTTCACCCGAACGCCTCGAACTCGCGCGCGCACACGGCGCGACCGACACGCTCGTCGCCGGACCGGATGTCGTCGACGAGATCGTCGCCATGACGGACGGCTTCGGCGCCGACTACACGTTCGAGGCGACCGGAAACGTGACTGTGATGCGACAGGCGGTCGAGGCCGCGCGCATGGGCTGGGGCCTGTGCACCGTCGCAGGCGTCGCCGGCAAAGGTGAGACTCTCGACATCGTGCCGCGTTTCCTCATCACCGGCCGTCGCGTCGCCGGCTCGTCGTTCGGCGGCGTCAAGGGCCGCGACCAGGTGCCCGAGTTCGTCGAACTCGCTCTCGCCGGCGAGATCGACGTCGCCTCGTTCGTCTCGCACCGCATCACGCTCGACGACGTGAACCGGGGGTTCGAATTGATGGAGGCACAGGACGGCATCCGGAGCGTGATCGAGTTCGCATGATCGTCGAGCGCGTCGAGCACCCGCAGTGGCTGTCGAACGCTTACCTCGTCGCGGACGGGCCAGGCGGCAGCGGCTTCTTCATCGACGGGAACGGCCTGACGGAGGAGCTCGAGCGGCGTGCCGAGCAGGAGGGCATCACGATCACGCACGTGCTCTGCACGCACGGCCACGGCGACCACATCGTCGGCGTCGAGGAACTGGCGGCGCGGCACGGCGTGCCGCTTCTTGCGCATGCAGCGACTCCTGTTCGCGCCGACGCGCGGCTCGCCGACGGCGACACCATCGAGAGCGGCGGGCTCGAGGTGCGCGCGCTGTACACGCCCGGTCACTGCGACGACCACCTCGCATTCCTCGTCGACGGCACGCATTGCTTCACGGCGGACGTCCTCTTCCGCGGGACGGTCGGCGGCACATCCGGTCCCGACGGCGACCTCGGCAAGCTCAAGCACTCGATCCTCGACGTCCTGCTCCCCCTCGATCCCGAAACGCAGGTGTTCCCAGGGCACCGCGAGGAAACGACGATCGCCGACGAGCGGCGCTCAAACCCCTTCATCCGCGCCTGGCTCGACGGCGAAGGGCTCGGCGACGAGGCGTGCCTTGTCAACGGCGAGGGCGCGGCGCTCCTGCTCTGGGCCGACGACTACGACGGCGGCCACAAGGCGCTCGTGCGATTCGGCTCCGGGGAGGAGGCGATCGTCGGCGGCTCGCGCGTCGTGCGCCTCTAGCCCCGTACCGTGAGCAATCGGCTCGACGGCAAGGTCTGCGTGATCACCGGCGCGGCGGGCGGCATGGGCCGCGAGGCGGTCCTCCTCTTCTGCGCCGAGGGCGCCAAGGTCTGTGTCGCGGACGTCGACGGCGAGGCGGCCGAGCGCACCGCAGCCGACGCCGATGGCGACGCGTTCGCCGTCCAGGTCGACGTCGCCGACGAGGCGGGTGTGCAGGCGATGTACGCGGATACGGCCGAACGCTACGGCGGCATCGACGTCCTCTACAACAACGCCGGCATCTCGCCGGCGGACGACAACTCGATTCTCGAGACGGAGCTCGACGCGTGGGAGCACGTGCAGGCTGTCAATACGCGCGGTGTGTTCCTCTGCTGCAAGCACGGGATCCCCCACCTGCTGGAACGCAGGGGCGGCTCGGTCATCAACGTCGCGTCCATCGCAGCGCTCGTAGGTGCGGCCACGTCGCAGATCTCCTACACGGCATCGAAGGGTGCTGTGGTTTCCCTCAGCCGCGAGCTCGCGGTGCAGTTCGCGCGGCAAGGGATTCGCGTGAACGCGCTTTGCCCCGGCCCGGTCGAGACGCCGTTGCTGCTTCGGATCCTCGGGAACGATCCCGCAGCCTTCGAGCGCCGCCGGATTCACATACCCGTCGGCCGGCTCGCGAAGCCGAGGGAGATCGTGAACGCCGCGCTCTTCCTTGCCAGCGACGAGTCGTCTTATGTGAACGGGGCGACGTTCGTCGTGGACGGCGGGATCACGGCTGCGTACGTGACTCCTGAGTGAACAGCCTCGAGCGCCTTTAGATAACCGCGCCGGCTTCGGCGGCGAGCAACGCTCCGAGTTCCAGCACGATCGGCACGATCAGGTCGACGTCCTCCGGCCGCGTGCGCCAGTTGACGATCGCGGGGCGAAACGCGACCTTCCCGCCGTAGACCGTCGTGCCGAAGTAGACGCGGCCGTCGTCGAGCACTGCCTGCCCGAGCCGGCGGTTCAGCTCGTCCAGCTCCCCCTCGCCGAGGCCGGACGGCCGGTAGCGGAAGCAGACGATGTTCAGCGGCACGTCGGCCAGCCGCTCCAGCTCGGGCTCGGCATCTACCTGTTCGGCCAGTCGCCGCGCGAGCTCAACGTGTCGCTCGACCATCGCGGCGTAACCGCTGCGACCGTACGCGCGCAACGTCGCCCACACGGCAAGTGCCCGCGCCCTCTGCGACATCTCGGGCCCGAAATTGCTGAAGACCGGCCGCTCCTCTTCGCCTCCGAGGTACACAGCCGAAGCCGCGAAGGCCCCCTGATGAACGCGCGCGTCGCGAACGAAGGCCGCGCCGCAGTCGTAAGGCACGTTCAGCCACTTGTGTCCGTCCACGCACACTGAGTGCGCGCGGTCGATTCCCGCGACAAGGTGTCGCGTCTCCGGCGTGACCGCTGCGAAGAGCCCGAACGCGCCGTCGACGTGCAACCAGGCTCCGTGCTCCTCGGCGAGGTCTGCCATCTGCGCGATCGGGTCGAACCCGCCCGCGTTCACCTCGCCCGCATTGCCGATCAGAATTGCCGGAGACCCTTCGAGCTCGCGCAACGCGCGTTCGAGCGCGTGCGCGTCCAGGTTGCCGGTCGCGTCGGCCTCGAAGGTGCGGACCTGCCGCCGGCCGATCCCCAGCATTGCGAGCGCCTTGACCGCGCTCACGTGCACGTGGCCGCTCCCCAGCACGGGCACGACCGGTAGTCCTGAGAGGCCCTGCTCCTCGACGTCGACTCCGTGCTGCCCGCCCCACCAACGGCGGGCTGCGGCAAGACCGGTGAAGTTCGCCGTCGTCGCACCGGTCGTCAACGCTCCGCTCCACGCGGCCGGGAGCCCGAAGAGCTCTTTCAGCCAGTCGACCGAGATCTGCTCCAGGCGCATCGCGAAGGGAGAGCTGATCCAGTTGAACGCGTTCTGGTCGAGCGCGCTTGCCAGCCAGTCGGCGGCGAGCGCCGCCGGCGTCACGCCGCCAATCACGAAATGGAAGAAGCGCGGGCCTGTGGACCGTGTCGCCGCGACCTCCGAGGCGTCGATCAGTGCGCGGAGTGCCTCGAGCGAGCCCGCGCCTTCGTCCGGCAACGTGCCGCCGAGGTCGACGGCCTCGGGCTGCGCAGGCGGACGTACAAGAGCTTCATCGACGCCTGCGAGAAACCTCGCAGCCTCGTCGGCAACCAGCCGCAGGCAATCCTCCAGCGCCTCACGATCGAGGATCGGGTCGCTCACCGTCAGGCGCTCGCAGGCAGCAGCGCCTCGACTCGACGCACGTGCGCCGTCGCGCCGACGCCTCGGTAGAACGCGAGCGCGCGGTCGCGCTGCTCGGCGCCGTCGCCCTCCTCCGCGGCACGGAGCCGTGCGTACGCCTCGTCGGTGTGGTTCCCCATCTCGCCGAGGATGTCCGCCGCGCCGACCCGGTCGCCTTCGACGTACGCCAGCGCTGCCTTGCGCCACACCGTCGGGTTGGCGAGTTGCATGAGCAAGGTCGACGCGTCGCGCGGCCGGCCGAGCTCGTCGAGAGCGAAGACAAGAGCGGTCGCCCACCGGTTGCCGAGGTACTCGCGCTCGGCCACGAGCTTCATGAGCTCGTCCGCAAGCCCACTCGCTTCTGCATGTCGACCCGCCAATGTGAGGAGGTGAGCATTCATCGCGAGCGCCGGGTAGAGAATCTGCGGGTCTTTGGCGTTCCGCGCAAACGCGAGCGCACGATCGGATTCGGCGACCGCCCGCTCCGTCTCGCCGCGCCCGAGCATGATTTCGGCCTGGACCTGTCCTGCAACGGCCTGCATGTAGTGGACCTCACCGACATCCGCGAGAAACGCCTCCGCTCCCGCGAAAGCTGAGTCCCAGAACCCACTCAGGTAGTCGTAGTACGCAAGCTCGATCTCGCACCAGAGGATAAAACCGCTCATTCCAAAACGCCCGGTCAAGTCGATCGTCTGTTCCCAGAGCTCGCGCGCGCGTGCGAGCTCGCCGGAGTCGCCCATGATCGACGCGTGGTTGGCGAGCGCACGCGGCGCCTCAGGTGAGTTGATCGCCTCTGCGATGATACGGGCCTCTTCGAGATCCGCAAAGCCACCGGCGTCGCCAAGTATCGCGCGCGTGCTACCGATGCCGTTCAGAGCGCTTGACTGCAGCTCGCGCAGGCCGAGCTCCTGCGCAAGGGCGAGGGCTTCCCGACCGACTTCGACGGCCTCGTCGTACCGGCCACCGACCATGAGGAAGCGCGAGAGCTCGGCGTAGGTCTTCGCTTTCGAGGGGGACGCAGCGCGGTCGGCGACGAGCGCGCGCGCATGATCCAGCCGGCTGAACGTCGAGTCGTTCCTCCCGGCGAACCAGTCGCAGTCGGCAAGGACCAGCTCCGCCTCCGCAGCGTTCTCGACGTCTCCGCGCGCCAGCATGCGCTCGAGAGCGCGCGGGACGAGCGGCTGTTCGCCACGCTGCCGGATCGACATGTCCGCCTGAGCCTGGCGAAGGACGAGGGAGGGCCAGGCTTCGTCCTCTTCCGGCCAGAGCTCGAGTGCGTTCGTGAAGAAATGAAGCGCGGTGGGGATCGCGCTCAGCGCCAACGCACGCTCGCCGGCATCGGCGAACGCGAGCCTCGCGCGCGCCTCGAGCTCGTCGGTCGGCTGACCCGATGCCCGCGCGAACTCCAGCGCGGCCGCATAGTGATGCGCGAGCATCTCGGCCCGATCCTCGGCGCGGCCGGCGCCGAGGGACTCGATCCACTCAGCCGTGAGGCGGTGCTTGTCCGCACGCGCGGCGCGCGGTATCTGTGCGTAAGCCACGTCACGCACGAGCACGTGACGGAACGCGTACTCGCTCTCGTTTGCCACCGAGCTGCGCCGCTCGCGCCGAATGAACTCCTTGCGCTCGAGCGCGTGCAATCGTTCCTCGATCGCTTGGCTGGCTTCGCCGCCGATCGCTGCGAGCGTGCCCGACCAGAACACCTTGCCGATGACAGCAGCGTCCTGGACGAGGAGCTTCTCCTCCGGCGGCAGCGCGTCGAGCCTCGCCGCGATGATTCCCTGCACCGTCTCGGGCAGGTGCTCGCCGGTGAAGCGCCCGTCGCGCAGCATCCGCGCGTACTCCTCGGCGTAGAGCGGGTTGCCGCCGGCGCGCGCGACGAGTTCCTGCTGCGTGTCGGCGGAGAGGAGCGGCTGCTCCAACAACAGCCCGAGCAGGCGCGCCGTCTCGACCTCGGAGAGCGGTCGCAGGGAAACGGTGGCGGCATTCGCCTTTCCGCCGCCCCAGCCGGGTCGCCGCTCGAGCAGCTCCGGACGGGCGCTTGCGACGACGAGCAACGGCACGCCCCGAGCCCAGTCGACGAGATGGTCGACGAAATCGAGGAGGCCGTCGTCGGCCCAGTGGAGATCCTCGATGACGAGCACAGCCGGACGCTGTTCGGCGAGGCCCTCGAAGAAACGCCTCCAGGCCGCGAACGCATCGCTACGGCGGTCTTCCACGCCGGCCACCGTGCTCAGCCCGACAAGCGGCCGCATGTGCCCGAGCACCCACTCCGCCTCGGCGTCGTCGGGGACGAGAATCGCAACCGCATCCGCAAGCTTCGCCTCGGCCACCTCCGCGGAGTCGGTCTCGAGGATGCCCGCCTGCGCCTTCGCCATCTCGCCGAGCGCCCAGAAGCTCACGCCCTCGCCGTAGGGCAGGCAACGGCCCTGTCGCCAGGTGATCAGGTCGGGTATCGCGTCGACCTGCGTCGAGCAGCTCGGTGACGAGCCTGCTCTTGCCGATGCCGGGCACGCCGACCAGCGTCACGAGCTGCGGCTCGCGCTCCCGCCGCATGCGCGCGAGCGCGCTCGAGAGGAGCGCGACCTCGTCCTCGCGCCCGACGAGCTCGGTGAGCGACTCGAGCTCGACGTCGACGCCGAAGCGCGCCTTGGCGTCGACGGCCTCCCACGCCGGGATCGGCTCGGACTTGCCCTTGGCCTGCACCGGGTCGACCGGCCGGTAGTCGATCGTGTGCGCGGTCGCCCGATACGTCGTCTCGCCGACGAGCACGCCGTTCACCGGCGCCGCCGTCTGCAGGCGAGCAGCCGTGTTGACGACGTCGCCCGCGACCATCGCCTCGCCCGCGGCGACCTTCGCGCCGCGCGAGACCAGCGCCTCGCCCGTATGGACGGCGATCCGAACGTCCACCTCCGTTTCCGCCAGCACGTCGCGGATCGCAAGCGCGGCGCGCACGGCGCGCTCCGGATCATCCTCGTGTGCGACCGGCGCGCCGAAGACGGCCATGACGGCGTCGCCGATGAACTTCTCGACCGTGCCGCCGTGACGCTCGAGCTCGGTGCGAAGCCGCGCGTAATAGGCGGTGAGCGTCGCGCGGACATCCTCCGGGTCCCGTCGCTCGGCCTGCGCGGTCGAGCCGACGAGGTCGGCGAACAGAATCGTCACGACCTTGCGCTCTTCGAGCAGGCCACCGGCGGGCGGCGGAGAGCGGGGCTCCGCAACTCGCGCAGAAAGCCGCTCCCTCCGGGCTTTCCCGTCCGCACGCGTTGCACACGATCACCTCCACGGTCACAGGTTAGGCGCGTATCCGCTCTCCGGCGGGATCGAAAAGCGGCTCGTCCGCCACCTCGCCGCCGACCCACTCTCCGAAGATCTCCACCTCGACCCGTCGGCCGGCGGCGGCTGCCTCAGCGGGAACGTATGCGTAGGCGATCGAGCGTTCGACGGTGAAGCCGTAGCCGCCGCTCGTGACGCGGCCGGCAATCTCCCCGTCGACCCGGACCGGCTCCGAGCCGAGCGCTACCGAGCGCGCATCGTCGAGGACGAGGCAGACGAGCCGACGTTCGGGTACCGAGCGTGCGAGCAACGCCTCACGGCCGAGGAAATCGCCCTTGTCGAGCTTGACCGCGAACCCGAGGCCAGCCTCGTACGGCGTCTCATCAGGCGTGATGTCGCTGCCCCAGACCCTGTAGCCCTTCTCCAGGCGGAGCGAGTCGATCGCCTTGTAGCCGCCGGCGACGAGACCGTGGCTGCGGCCCGCCTCCCAGATGACGTCCCACAGGCGCAGACCGAACTCCGTCCCGCAGTAGAGCTCCCAGCCCAGCTCGCCGACGTACGTCACGCGCAGCGCGAGGCACGGGACGGGGCCGACAGCGATCTCGCGCGCGCGCATATAAGGAAAGGAGAGGTCGTCGGTCGTCAGCGCCGCGAGGACGTCTCGCGCGAGCGGGCCCCAGAGGCCGAGGCACGCGTACCTCGACGTCACGTCGTCGACGGTCACCGAGCCGTCGTCGGGCGCGTGCGCGCGGATCCATGCGAGGTCGTGCTGCCCGAACGCCGTACCGGTGACGATGCGAAAGCGGTCGTCCTCGAGCCGAGTGACGGTGAAGTCGCACTCGATCCCGCCGTTCGGATTGAGCATCTGCGTGTATGTGATCGCGCCAACGTCGCGCGCGACGCGGTTGTCGCAGAGACGCTCGAGGAACGCCGCCGCGCCTTCACCCGCGATCTCGATCTTCGCGAACGACGTCTCGTCGAAAAGCGCCGCCGACTCACGGCACGCGAGGTGCTCGGCGCCGATCGCGGGTGACCAGAGCCGGCCCGCCCACCCACGCGGCCGAAGCGACTCGTCGCCGTGGCCGCCGTTCGGCTCGAACCAGTTGGCGCGCTCCCAACCAGACTTCTCGCCGAAGGCCGCTCCCAAGTCCTGCAGCCGTCCGTACACCGGGGAGAGGCGCAGCGGTCGGCCGGCGGTTCGCTCGTGTCCCGGGTACTTCACGTCGTAGTACGTCGAATAGATCTCGACCGTACGCGCGAGCGTGTACTCGCGGCTGCGGTAGTGGCGACCGAACCGCCGCGAGTCCATCTCCCATACGTCCAGCGACGGAACGCCCTCGACGATCCACTCTGCGACGAGCTTCCCCATCCCGCCTGCACCCGCGAGCCCGTGCGCGCAGAAGCCCGCCGCGACCCAGAAGCCTCGCACCTCGCTCGGGCCGATGATGAACTCGCCGTCCGGCGTGAACGCCTCCGGACCGTTGATCAGGCGAACGACTTCCATGTCGGCGAGGCTCGGGACGCGTATTAGCGCGTTCTCCATCAATTCCTCGAAGCGCGGCCAATCCTCCGCGAGCAGCTTGCCGTTGAAGTCCGGTGCGATGCCGTCGAGCGCCCAGGGAGCAGGCTTGCGCTCGTACCCGCCCATCACTAGCCCGCCAGATTCACCGCGGAAGTAGACGAGCAACGATGGGTCTCGGAGTGTCGGCACGGTGAGGGGAACGCCCGCGGGACGCGTCACCAGGTATTCGTGGGCCATCGGGATGACCGGGACGTTCACGTCCGCGAGCCGCCCGATCTCGCCGGCGAAGATGCCCCCGGCGTCGACGACGATCTCGGTCTCGATCGCACCCTTGTCCGTCTCGACACCGGTCACGCGGCCCCGCTCGACCTGGATCGCGGTGACGCGCGTCCGGGTTGCGATCTCAGCGCCGCCGCGTCTGGCGCCTTCCGCGAGCGCAAATGTCAGCTGGCTGGGATCGATGTAACCGTCCGTCGGCAGGTACGCGGCGCCGAGAACGCCGTCGTTGGACATCGGCGGGAACAGCTCTTGCGCCTCGCGCGCCGAGATCAGGTCGAGCGGTAGGCCGAACGTCTTCGCCCAGCCGGCCTGGCGCGCGAGTTCCTCCATCCGCTCCTCGGACGAGGCCAGCCGCAGCGAGCCGACCTCGCGCCAGCCGGTCTCGAGCCCGACCTCCGCCTCGAGCGTCCTGTAGAGCTCGACGGAGGTCATCATCATCCTCGTCAGCGAGAGCGAGCCGCGCAGCTGGCCGACGAGCCCAGCCGAGTGGAAGGTCGATCCGCTCGTCAGGTCGGCGCGCTCGACAAGAACGACGTCGCTCCAGCCGAGCTTCGTCAGCCAGTAGAGAACGGCGCAGCCGCCAACGCCGCCACCGATGACAACAGCACGCGCGCGCGACCGCATCGCGCGAATCTATAGAGCGCCGCTTGACTTCACGCACGCAGCGGCGTAGAACCCTCGCGCTGCTGGTTCCTCAACCGTAGGAGGCATGGATGGCGGACTCGATTCCGGAGACACGTCCTGTCGCTCTCGATGACGACACGACAACGCTCCATAAGCTGGGCTACGCCCAGGAGCTGTATCGGTCGATGGGCGGGTTCCAGAACTTCGCCATCTCGTTCACGATCATCTCGATCCTCGCCGGCTGCCTGACGTCGTACACGATCGGATACAACCAGGGCGGGCCGGTCGCGATCACGTGGGGCTGGCTGATCGTCGGCCTCGCCTGCACCTTTGTCGCCCTTGCGATGGGCGAGATCGCTTCGACCTACCCGACCGCGGGCGGCCTGTACTTCTGGGCGTCCAAGCTGGGGGGCCCGGCCTGGGGTTGGTTCACCGGCTGGTTCAACCTCGTCGGCCAGATCGCGGTCACCGCCGCGATCGGGTTCGGCTGCGCGATCTTCATGACATCTCTGCTGAACCTGCTCTGGGACTATCCGAATTCCTACGGGTGGATCTACTTCACGTACGGCTTGATCATGCTCGGCTCAGGGCTGATCAACATGTTCAAGGTGTCGATCACAGCCGCGCTGAACGCCTTCTCGGCGTGGTGGCACATGATCGGCGTCACTGTGATCGTCATCATCCTGATCGTCGTTCCCGACCACCACCAATCGTTCAGCTACGTGTTCGGGCAGACCATCAACAACACGGGGCTAGGAGGCTCGACTACCACCGGGTTCATCTACCTGTACGTCTTCCTCACCGGCCTGCTCCTTGCGCAGTACACGATCACGGGCTACGACGCGTCGGCCCACATGAGCGAGGAGACGCGCAGCGCGTCGATCGGCGCGGCCTGGGGCATGGTGATGTCGGTCGTCGTCTCCGTCTTCTTCGGGTTCATCCTGCTCGTTGCCGTGACGTTCGCGATTCCGGCGAAAGGCCCGTCCGACACGTCGGCCTTCATCGTCCAGCACATCTGGCAGGACTCGATGAGCAACCGATGGGCGGAGTTCCTCATCCTCATCGCGGTGGTCGCACAGGTCTTCTGCACTATCGCGTCGACCACGTCCGCCTCGCGGATGATGTTCGCATTCTCTCGTGACCGCGCCGTACCGGGACACCAGCTCTGGGGGCGGGTCTCGAAGGCCGACCGGATCCCCATCTTCACGGTCTGGGCAATTTGCGTCTTGGCGTTCCTGACCCCGCTGCCGGCGCTTTGGTGGGGCTACGTCGGCTACGCCGCCTCGACCGCAGTGGCGGTGATCGGCCTCTACATTGCTTTCGTTCTTCCGATCATCCTGCGGCTCCGCGCGGGCGAGTCGTTCGAGCGCGGTGCTTGGAACCTCGGCAGGCACTACAAGTGGATCGACTGGATCGCGATCGTCTGGATCTTCTTCATCTGCATCGTCTTCCTGCTCCCGGCTTATCAGGGCGGCATCCCGTTCAAATCGAACTTCGACTGGCTCCTCTTCAACTACACACCGCTACCCGTCTTCGGTGCGTTCATCCTCTTCGGCGGCTGGTACGTCCTGAGTGCACGGAAATGGTTCAAGGGTCCGATCCGTCAGGGCTCGGAGGAAGAGCTCGAGCGGATCGAGGCGGAGTACGGCGGGCCGAAGCCGACGCCGGCGCCCGGCACCGCACCGGCGGCCTAGCTCGATTCGAGTGCTTGCAGCGCCGCGCGAAAGCGCGGCGCTGCAGCCGTACGCGCGAGCCGCTCGAAGTGCCGTCGTTCGTACTCGGCGAAGTCGAACTCGAGCTCGGAGATTCCCTGTTGCACGACGCCCCACATCGCCTCGCGGAAGTCGGACATGAACCGCATCAGGCACAACACCGCCGCGTCGGTCTCCGTACGGTCGCCGAAGTAACAGCGCAGCAGCTCGTCGTCCTCGTCTGGCGCGAGGTCATGGTTGACCGAGAAGTTCGCGAGGTCGAAGAAGATGTCGCCCATCCCGGCGTACTCCCAGTCGACGATCCAGAGGCGCCCGTCGTCGAGGATGAAGTTCGCATTCAGGAGATCGTTGTGGCACGGCCGACGAGGCTGCGGACCCCGGAGGCTTGCTATCCGCGTGGCGACTTCGGCCGCTCGTCCGTAGGCGGCCGGAATCCGAACCCCGCGTTCCGCGGCCGCGGCGACGTAGATCTTGACCACGTCAAACGAGTCGAACTGCGCCGGGATCGCAGGGCCGTCGTGGAACGACTTCAGCACGGCGACCACACGCGCGATCGACTCGGGGGAGCGCATCTCCTCGTCCGAAACAGAGTGTCCCTCGACGAACCGCGTCACGAGCACACCCTCGTCCTCGAGGAACGCGACGACCTCCGGCCCCGCGCCGACCGACGCAGCTGCGAGTGCGGCCGCGTGCTCGGCGCGGCGGTCGATCCCGAGCACCTCG
This sequence comes from uncultured Actinomycetes bacterium, assembly GCA_963815965.1. GTDB lineage: Bacteria > Actinomycetota > Thermoleophilia > Gaiellales > Gaiellaceae > DASVFB01. Next base: position 350,203 of record CAWFIT010000001.1, read on the forward strand.
GTGTCCTTGCCGCCTATGCGAAGCACGTACGCCTCGTCGTCGAGCGACACCTTGAAGTTGTGATTCGTGATGCCTCCGCCGAGGGGTTCGATCGTCGTCGTCAGACCCGGCCAAAGGCGCGCCGCAAGTGACTCGGGTTGCATGGACGGATTAAAGTCGGATCGTGCTGACTCTCGAAGAACTGCGCGCGGAGGTGGAGTCGGGCGCCATCGACACCGTCGTGACCGCCTTCACCGACATGCAGGGCCGCCTGATGGGCAAGCGCGAGCACGCGGAGTTCTTTCTCGACGAGTCGGCGGAGCACGGGATCGAGGGCTGCAACTACCTGCTCGCGCTCGACATGGAGATGGATCCGCAACCGGGCTACGAGATGGCAAGTTGGGCGCGCGGCTACGGGGACTTCCACCTGAAGCCGGATCTCGCGACCCTTCGGCGTCTCCCCTGGCTCGAAGGGACGGCGCTCGTACTCTGCGACGTCGCCTGGGAAGACGGCTCGCCGGTCGTCGCCTCGCCGCGACAGGTCTTGAAGCGGCAGCTCGAGCGTGCGGCGGATGCGGGGCTCGAGCCGATGTTCGGCTCCGAGCTCGAGTTCTACGTCCTGAAGGAGTCGTACGAGGAGGCGCACGCGAAGAACTACCGCGACCTCACCCCGTCGGCGCCGTACAACATCGACTACCACGTGCTCGCGACGACGTTCGTCGAGCCCTTGATCCGCCAGATCCGAAACGGGATGCAGGCGGCGGGGATCCCGGTCGAGAGCTCCAAGGGCGAGGCGTGGCCCGGACAGCAGGAGATCAACTTCCGCTTCGCCGATGCGCTGACCGCCGCAGACCGGCACGCGATCTACAAGAACGGCGCCAAGGAGATCGCGCAACTGAACGGCTGCTCGATCACATTTATGGCGAAGCCTGACCACACGTGGATCGGCAACTCCTGTCATATCCACGCGAGCCTCTGGCGCGACGGCGCGAACGCCTTCGGCGACGACGACGAGCTCTTCGGCCGGTTCCTCGCAGGACAGATCGCGTGCACCGAAGAGCTGGCGCTCTTCTTCGCGCCGAACGTCAACTCGTACAAGCGCTACGCAGCTGGCAGCTGGGCGCCGACGACGCTCGCCTGGGGGCTCGACAACAGAACGTGCGGCTTCCGCGTCGTGGGTCACGGCGCGTCGAAGCGCATCGAGACACGCATCCCGGGCGGGGACGTGAATCCGTACCTCGCGTTCGCAGCAATGATCGCGGCGGGGTTGTACGGGATGGAGCACGGGCTCGACGCGCCACCGCCGCTCGAGGGCAACGCCTACGAGTCCGACGCGAAACGCTTCCCGTCGACGCTGCGCGACGCGATCGCCGCGCTCGAGCGCGGCACCGTTGCGCGCGTGGCCTTCGGCGACGAGGTCGTCGACCACTATCTGAACTACGGGCACGTCGAGCAGCGCCTGTTCGACCAGGTCGTCACCGGCTATGAGCGCGAGCGGCTGTTCGAGCGTGGCTAGGCCCGTCGTCGGCATCACGACCTACGTCACTCCGGCCAGGTGGGGAGTATGGGAAAGCGAGGCCGCACTGCTCCCCACCGAATACGTGCGCATGATCGAGCGAACCGGTGGCACGCCGCTGCTCGTTCCGCCGCTAACCGACGGAGTCGACGAGACGCTCGACGTGCTGGACGCGATTATCTTCTCCGGCGGCTCCGATCTCGACCCCGAGCTCTACGGCCAGGAGGCGCACCCCCAGACGACCGGCATCGTGACGGAGCGCGACCGGGCGGAGCTGACGTTGCTCGAAGCGGCGCTCGAGCGCGATATGCCGGTGCTCGCCGTCTGCCGCGGCAGCCAGGTGCTGAACGTCGCGCTCGGCGGCGATCTCGTTCAGCACCTGCCCGACGTCGTCGGCGACGAGAAACACAAGCACACGCCCGGAACGTTCGCCGACCACGACGTTCGCCTCGAGAGCGACAGCCGGGTCGGCGCGATCCTCGGCGATCGCACGCCGGTCAAGTCGCACCATCACCAGGGCTTAGGTCGGCTCGGCGCGGGCCTCACTGAGGTCGGATGGGCGGACGATGGAACTCTCGAGGCCGTCGAAGACCCATCCCGCCGGTTCGCGGTCGGCGTCCTCTGGCACCCCGAAGCAGGCGACGACGCCCGACTCTTCGAGGAACTTGTGCGGCAAGCGGAGGCGTACCGTGCAGGTCGTTAACCCGGCGACCGAGGAGCCGATCGCCGAGTTCGAGCAGGCGGGCGTCGAGGAGGCCGATGCCGCAGTCGCGCGCGCGAAGGCGGCGTTCCCGGCGTGGCGCGCTGTAACGCCTGCCGATCGCGCACGCCTTTTGCGCCGGCTGGCGGCGCTGGTCGAGGAGGACGGCGAGGAGCTCGCGCGGATCGAGACGCGCAACGTCGGCAAGCCGATCTCCGATTCGCGCGGCGAGGTCGGCATGGTCGCGGACGTCTTCCACTTCTACGCGGGCGCTGTCGACAAGCACCACGGCGAGACGATCCCGGTTGCCGGCGGCGTGGACATGACGTTCCGCGAGCCGCTCGGCGTGGTCGGATTGATCGTTCCTTGGAACTTCCCGCTGAACATCTCGAGCTGGAAGCTCGGCCCCGCGCTCGCCTGCGGCAACACCGTGGTGCTGAAGCCCGCGGAGCTGACGCCGCTCTCGGCGTTACGGCTCGCCGAGCTCGCGCTCGAGGCCGGCATTCCGGAGGGGGTGGTCAACGTCGTCGCCGGCAAGGGCTCGATTGTCGGTACCCGGCTGGTCGAGCATCCGGACGTCGCGAAGATCGGCTTCACGGGCTCGACCGAGGTCGGGCGCTCGGTGATGGCGGGAGCGGCCGCGACGATCAAGCGCGTCACGCTCGAGCTCGGCGGCAAGTCCGCAAACGTGATCTTCGCGGACGCCGATCTCGAAGCGGCGGCCGCGGCTGCGCCCTACGCCGTGTTCGGCAACGCGGGCCAGGACTGTTGCGCGCGCTCGCGCATTCTCGTCGAGCGTGCCGCCTACGACCGGTTTCTCGAATTGCTCGTCGACGCCACGCGCGGCGTGAAGGTGGGCGATCCGGAGGACGATGCGACGGAGATGGGACCGCTCATTTCGTCACAGCAACGCGAGAAGGTTGCGTCGTTCGTCGAGGGCGAGCCGCTCTTCCGCGGCGACGCGCCCGAGGGGAACGGGTTCTGGTTCCCGTGCACGCTGGTCGAAGCGTCGAACGAGGATCCCGTCGCGCGCGAGGAGGTGTTCGGCCCCGTTGCGGCAGTGATCCCGTTCGCGGACGAAGCCGAAGCGATCCGCCTCGCCAACGACACGCCGTATGGCCTCTCGGGATCGATCTGGACCGAGAACGGCGCGCGCGCGCTGCGCGTCGCGCGCGCGATCGACGCCGGCGTCCTGTCGCTCAACGCGAACACGTCGGTCCGCGTGCAGACTCCGTTCGGCGGGTTCAAGCAGTCAGGCTTCGGGCGAGAGCTCGGGATGCATGCGCTCGAGGGCTACTCCGAGATCAAGAACGTGTTCGTGGCGACGTGAGCAAGCGACTCGACGGCAAGGTCTGCGTGATCACCGGTGCGGCAGGAGGCATGGGCCGTGAGGCGGCCCTGCTCTTCTGTTCCGAGGGCGCAAAGGTCTGCGTCGCCGACGTCGACGGCGAAGCCGCCGAGCGCGTTGCCGACTCGGCCGGAGACGCATTCGCCGTCCAGGTCGACGTGGCGGACGAGAGCAGCGTGCAGGCGATGTACGCGGAGACGGCTGGGCGGTACGGCGGCATCGACGTTCTCTACAACAACGCCGGCATCTCGCCCGCCGACGACGGCTCGATCCTCGACACCGAGCTCGACGCCTGGGAACGCGTGCAGGCCGTGAACACGCGCGGAGTCTTCCTCTGCTGCAAGCACGGGATCCCTCACCTGCTCGAACGAGGCGGCGGCTCGGTGATCAACGTCGCCTCGTTCGTCGCACTCGTCGGCGCGGCCACGTCGCAGATCTCGTACACAGCGTCGAAGGGAGCCGTGCTCTCCTTCAGCCGCGAGCTCGCCGTACAGTTCGCTCGTCAGGGCGTTCGCGTGAACGCGCTGTGCCCTGGACCGGTCGAGACGCCGTTGCTGCTTCGGATCTTCGGGGACGATCCCGCAGCCTTCGAGCGCCGGAGGATTCACCTGCCGATGGGACGCCTCGCCAAGCCGAGGGAGATCGTGAACGCCGCGCTCTTCCTCGCGAGCGACGAATCGTCGTACGTGAACGGCGCGACGTTCGTCGTGGACGGGGGGATCACTGCGGCGTACGTAACACCGGAGTGATCGGGACCCGTCCTGGTCTCACACGGCGGCTGACACGACGCGCTCGGCAGCGCGATCGCATTCGGCTTCGTGTTCAGGCGAATCATGCGTCGCGAACAACTCTGCGACGCGGACGACCTCGCTACCGAGCGTCCTGAGCTGCAACTCGACTCCGGGGTCGCTGACGGCGCCGTCCTGATCGAACACACGCGCGGCAGACGGAACAGGCACGACGTACGGCACGGCCCACGCGCGTAGCGCTCGGATCGAGAACTCCATCGTGTTCACGGCCTGCAAGCCCTGCGTTCCACCGGCGGCGCTGATCAGTCCGACCACCTTGTCGTGGAGATACGCCGGGTCGCGGCCGCCGAGAAGGTGGAGCCAATCGAGCGCGTTCTTGAACGCGCCGGAGATCGTCCCCTGGTACAGCGGGCTGCTCCAGAGCATCCCGTCGGCGGCATACGACGACTCGATCAGCCTCGCGGCAGCCTCGGTGGGCTCGTCGTGGTCAGGGCTGTACATCGGCAGATCGAGCTCGCGCAGATCTAGCAGCTCGATCTCCGCTCCCGCGGCGGCGGCGCCTTCGAGCGCGACGTGCAAAGCTGCCCGGCTAGTCGAGACCTTCGACAGCGAGCCGCCGAGCCCGACGATCTTGAGCGTGTTCGCCATCCTTCAGCGAGATTCTGGCGGCCACGCGATGATGCGCGCGCCGCGACCGCGCGTGACGAAGCTGAACGTCCAGCGGATGAACACGAGAATCCGGTTCTGCAGGCCGATGAGATAGAAGAGGTGAACGAAGAGCCACGTGATCCAGGCGATGAAGCCGCTCAACTGCAAGCCCTTGATGTCGGCGACCGCCTTTGCGCGCCCGATCGTCGCCAGGTTGCCTTTGTCGACGTAGTGGAAAGGTGGCGGCTCCTCGCCGCGCAGGCGCGTAGTGATAGCACGCGCTGCATAGCGCCCTTGTTGCATGGCAACCGGAGCGACGCCGGGCAGCTGCAGCGGCCGTCCTTCTGAATCGTGCACCTGGACCATGTCCCCGAGCGCGATCACCTCGGGGTGTCCGGGCAGTGTGAGGTCCGGCCCGACCGCCACGCGTCCCGCTCGGTCGAGCGCGGCGCCGCTCTCAGCGGCGAGCGCGGAGGCGATCTCGGAGGCGATCACACCGGCCGCCCAGACGACCGTCCGTGCCGGGAACCGCTCGCTCTCCTCCCCCGCGTCGCCCGCGACGGTGACCGACTCCTCGTCGATGGCGACGACGGCTCGGCCGGTGAGCGGCGTCACGCCGAGCCCTTCGAGCGCGCGCGCCGCGCGATTCGAGAGCTTCGGCGGGAACAGCGGCAGCACGCGATCGTCGCGCTCGATGAGCAGGATCCGCGCGGCGCGCGTGTCGATTGCGCGGAAGTCACCCTGCAGCGTGTCGCGCGCGATCTCGGCGATCTGGCCCGCGAGCTCGACGCCCGTAGGCCCCGCGCCGACGACCGCGAACGTGAGCCAGGCATCGCGACGCGCCGGATCCGGCTCGATCTCGGCGGCCTCGAAGGCCGTGAGAATCCGCCGCCGCACATCGAGCGCGCTCTCGAGCGACTTGACCTCCGGCGCGAACCGCCGCCACTCCTCGTGCCCGAAGTACGAATAGCTCGAGCCGCCGGCGACGACCAGGCTGTCGTACGCGATCTTGCGCGCGTCGCCGCCGTTCGGAAGGCTGTCGACGATCACTTGCCGCGCCGCCAGCTCCAAGCCGGTGACCTCGCCGAGTAGGACGCGCACGTTCTCGTCGTCCTTGAAGATGCCGCGCAGCGGCGACGAGATCTCGCCCGCCGAGAGCGCACCAGTCGCAACCTGGTACACGAGCGGCTGAAACAAATGGAAGTTCCGACGGTCGATCAGCGTGACGTCGACCTGCGCGTGGCGAAGCTTGCGCACGGCCTGAAGGCCGCCGAAGCCACCGCCCACCACGACGACGTGGTGCCTACTGCTCGTGGCGCCGTCCGGGCATCGCGACGCAAGCGTAATAGGTCAGCGAATCGCCGGCGGGTGATCGGCGAGGACTTGGGTAAGCCACCGACGAGCCTCGCGCACGAGCACGGCATTCGTCTCGAGCGTGTAGTACGACAGCGCGTTCAGCGCCTGGGAGAGCGCCCAGCCTTGGCCGCGCGTCCACGTTGCGTCGTCGACCGAGAGCGCTTCCCGGAACGTGCCGCGCGTGTCCGCAGACAGAAGCTTCCACGCGACCATCACGTCGCATGCGGGGTCGCCGACGCCGAGAGAACCCCAGTCGATGACGGCGCTGAGCCGTCCGTCCTCGACGAGCACGTTTCGCGCGTCGAGGTCTCCGTGAATCCAGACAGGCGACCGCTGCCACTCCGGTGCGCGGAGGGCGGCATCCCACGCGGCAGTAACGGCGTCGACGTCGATCTCGTCGTGCAGAGCAGCGATCGACGCGCGGACCGCGGCGTCGCGCGCGGGTAGCGCTTCACCGCGGAAGAAGTTGTGCTCTCCGGGCGGCGGGCCGCCGGCCGGATCGATCGCCTGCAACACATCGATGAAGCGAGCCAGGTCGTTCGCCGCTCGGCCGAGATCGGCGATGGGCTCGACCGTTGCGTCAGAGCCTTCGAGCCACCGGTACACCGACCAGACCCATGGATAACCCTCGGCCGCCTTTCCTTCCGCGAGCGGGACAGGGACAGCAAGAGGCAAATGCGGAGCGAGCCTCGGCAACCACGCGCGTTCCTTCTCCAGCGTCGCGACGGTCCGCGCGACGCGCGGCAGCCGCACGACCATGTCGTCCCCGAGCCGATAGATCGCGTTGTCCGTTCCGGTCGGCTCGATCCGCTCGATCGGCAGCTCAGCCCAGTCTGGGAACTGAGAAGCGAGCAACCGGCGCACCAATGACGCGTCGATTGCCAGCTCGTCGTCGTGCATCCTTGGAACTACTTGCTTAGGAGCCGTGCGAATCCTGAGCGCGCTTCCAGTCGGCCAACGCGCGATTCTTGTGATGCAGCCCGAAGAAGCGCGCCGGGAACCACCACTTGACCGCTCGCCCGAGCGCCGTCTGTCTACACCAGCAGTCCGGATCGCAGGCGCACTCTCGGCCGCGTGGGTTGTGGATGCGCTGCGCGAGAGTCCGTGCCATGCGTCGATGGTGCCACACCGTTCGACGGCGAGATCAAAAGACGGTCGCCCAGTCGTCCTTGATGCTGACGACCGTCCAGTTGTCCTTGCCCGCGCGCTCGAGCGCAGCCTCGGCGCCGGTGGTGTAGTCGAACTCGCGCTCGGCATCGTCGTGGAGCACGAGCAAGCGCAGTGTCGGCTTGTCGTCGTGCTTCGTGAACTCGAGCATCTGCATGTCGCCGTTCGAGTTGCCCCCGGCGACGAGCGGCCGGCGGCCCATGCGGCTCCAGATCCTGATCGGCTTCTGCGGACCGTCGTCCAGGTACTCGGCCTCCGCCTTGTGCGTGATCGTGCCGCCGCGCTCGTTGCTCTCGTATGCAAGGACAGCGGCGCTGCCGATCACCCGCTCGCGCGGGATGCCGTACACGTCGTCGCTGATCGGTCGCATGAAATCGCGTCCGCCGCCCGAGACGATGTAGTTCGTGAATCCGTTCGCCGCGAGGTAGTCGAGCAGGTCGACCATCGGCTTGTACGCGCACTGCAGGTAGCCGCGCCCGAAGGTCGGATGTTGCGCCGTGCGGAGGAACTCGTCGGACTGCGCTTCGAAGTCCTCGACGCTGATCCCCTCGTACGCCGCGAGGATCCCAGCACCCAGGACCTTCACGTTGGTGTCGTCGCCCGCATAGTGCTCTTGCATGAGCGAGCCGAGCCAGCCGTAGTCGCGCTCGTACGCGGCCTTCCACGGCTGGCGCTCGCGCAACTCCGGCGACGCCTCGGCCATCTCGACGAACCTGCGAAGAACGAAGTCGAGCTGGATCGGCATCGGCTTCTCACACCACAGAGTCCCGTCGTTGTCGAACACGGCGATCCGGTGCTCGACCGGGACTGAGTCGGTTTGAGCGACGAAGTCGACGATCGCCTGCTTCGCGGCACCGTCGCGCCAGCTGAGTAGCACGCTCGTCATCGCTCGGCCATTTTCAGCGATCGGGCGGATCTCGGCCATCACCCAGGGCGGATGAAGCCGGCGCACCACCGGTAAACTCGCGCGGTGCCTGAGGCACGGCTCGAGGACTCCGGCTCAGGCCTCGCACCGCCTTCCCTGGGCGTAGCCAAGTGCCGGTGACGATCGACGACGTTCGCGCCCTGGCGAGCACGCTGCCGCGAAGCTACGAAGCGCATGTGCGCGGCCAGGTGAAGTTTCGAATCGGCCAGATCGTCTATCTCGCGCTGGCGCCAGACGGCTCGCGGATGGGCTGCGGGTTCCCGAAGGAGTTCCGCCAGGCAGCCGTCGACACCGAACCGGAGAAGTTCTCGCTGCCGAGCGAGTCGGACATGAGGTTCAACTGGATCCACGTGAAGCTGGCTGCGATCGACCTCGAGGAGATGCGCGACCTCGTCGAGGACGCGTGGGCGAGGGCGGTGCCGAAGTACGTGGCGGAGGAGTACGCCGCCGCGCGCGGTTACAGGTCCTAGGATGTCGCTATGCGCGAGTTGCAGCCGGGGCTGTGGTGGGAGGCTTCAGTCGAGCGCGCTCGTTCCTGACGCGGTGAACACGCTCGGATGACGCGACGGCGGTTGCGGCTCGAGGATGGCCGCCGGATCGACTACGTCGAGCTCGGCGACCCGGGCGGAGCCCCGGCGATCTACCTGCACGGAACTCCCTCTTCCGCGAGCGAGGCGCGGTGGCTCCACAAGGCGGCAAACGCGCACGGCGTGCGGCTCGTCTCGCTGGACCGTCCCGGATATCTGCAGTCGGAGCCTGGCGAAGATCACTCCTTCGTCGGTGTCGCGGAGGACGTCGACGCCGTCGCCCGGGCACTCAGCCTCGACAGATTCGCCGTCGTCGGGTTCTCCGGCGGCGCCGGTTATGCGCTCGCGTGCGCGCATGTGTCGGCAGGCCGAGTCACGGTCGTGCATGTCGGAGGCGGCCTGGGATCTTTGGCCGGCGACGGCGTACGGGATCTCGACCGGCCGCGACGGCTTCTCTTCAAACTGGTGGCACGTGCGCCCGTCATCTCGAAGCCGCTGCTCGCAGGTGGCTTCCGTTTGCTCCGACGAGGCCTTCGGAAGCGACTCGACTCCCCTGCCGAGGCTGCTCGGTGGTTCTTCGCAGGCCCCGCCAAGGGAGCGCAAGTCGAGGCGATCGACGAGTACGTGCGAACTAGCACTCCCGAGGACTTGCGCGGCGAACTGACCGACTACGCGGAGGGGACACGTGCAACCGAGGCAATCGTCAACGACGTTGCGGCGTACCTTCGCCCGTGGCCCTTCGACCTGAGCAGCCTCTCGACGCCCGTCGAGATCTGGCACGGTCGCGACGATCCGGCTGCCCCCATCGCCGCCGCCGTGAGACTCGCGTCGCGCTTGCCAAACGCGCAGGCTCATCTCTTCGACGGCGAGGGCCACTTCGTCTTCCACGCTCATGCGGACGCCGTCGTCGCCTCCATTCGCGAGCACGCGTCAACGTGAACGCAACCGCGAACGTCTGACCCGTGAGTCAGGTTCCCGAGGTCGTGCGTCAGAAAGCGCTCGGGGTAGGCGCGGCCTCGTGGCTGGACGACCTGCCCTCGCTTGTCGCCAGCCTGGAGCAGGAGTGGAGCATCGCGGTCGGTGACGCTTACAGAGACTCGACCGAAGCTTTCGTCGCGAAAGCGACCTGCGAAGACGGCACTCCCGCGGTCTTGAAGCTCCTTGTGCCGCGTAGCGGTGATGCGGCCGAGAACGAGATCACGGTCCTACGACTCACTCGCGGCGAGGGGTGCGTGCGGCTGCTGCGAGACGATCCGGCGCGCGGCGCGCTCTTGCTCGAACGTCTTGGCCCATCGCTGTACGAGCTTGGTCTGCCGATCGGCAGGCGCCACGACATCCTCTGCTCCACGGTGGCGCGCGTCTGGCGGCCTGCGCCCGACTGCGGCCTGCCAACCGGCGCCGAGAAGGGTCGTTGGCTCGCCGAGTTCATTGCGTCGACCTGGGAGGAAATAGATCGCCCGTGCTCGGAGCGCGCGGTCGATCACGCGATCGCCTGCGCAGCGCGACGAGTCGTCGCGCATCACGACGAACGTGCTGTGCTCGTTCACGGCGACGTCCACCAGTGGAACGCGCTCGAAGCGGAGGATGGATTCAGGCTCGTCGACCCCGACGGCCTCCTCGCAGAACCGGAGTACGACCTCGGGATCATCATGCGCGAGGACCCGCTCGACATCTCGGACAACGATCCCCAAGAACGCGCCCGCCGGCTCGCAGCACGCACGGGTCTCGACGCGACCGGCATCTGGGAATGGGGAGTGGTCGAGCGCGTGTCCACCGGCCTGCTCGGCACGAAGGTAGGTCTGCAGCCGGTCAGCCGGCAGATGCTCGCCGTCGCAGATCGACTAGCCGCGTACTAGTCCGGGATGTTGGCGGCGACCCTTTCCATGCGCTCGGCCAAACAGTGAGCCTCATGGCTCTCGATGCTTAGACGGCGCAGCGCGATCAAAATCATCGCTCTCGCCCATGCCGATCGGTTATCTCGTCACCACAGCCCTCATGGCGACATGCACGTTCTTCGCCCTGGCGCCGCGCCGGCCGCGACGGTCGAGCCCGTGGAACCTGAGCTTCTTGATCGGCTTCCTGGTCAACGAGCTGCCGTTCATCGCCTTCTACTGGCTCCTCGCCGCGACGGCGCTCGCGCTGGTCCAGGGTGACGTCGACTCGTCTGTCGGTTGGGTCGGCATCGGTTTCGCGGCTCTGGCGACGGCGGGGCTCGTCGTTGTCGTCCTGCGGGCGTTGCGGACGGGCCCGGCTCTCGATCACGCCATGAACGAAGGCCTTGGCACGGAGTGGCGCGCCGACCTCGACCCTGGGCTGGTCGCTCGCCTGCGCCGCCACCTTCCGCTCGGCCACATCCTCTTCGCGCCCTTCTCCTTCCGACGTCGCGATGTCGAGCGGTTCGCGAACATCCGCTACGGGGAGGCGGGCGAGCGAAATCTGCTCGACCTCTATCGCCATCGCTCGCATCCCTCGGGCTGCCCGACGCTCGTCCACCTGCACGGGGGAGCGTTCCGATCCGGTCGCAAGAACCGGCAAGCGCGTCCCCTCATCTATCGGCTCTCGAGCCAGGGCTGGGTGTGCATCAGCGCGAACTACCGCCTGGGTGCAGACGTCAAGTTCCCCGAGCACCTGATCGACGTCAAGAAGGTGATCGCCTGGGTACGCGCACACGGCGACGACTACGGTGCTGACCCGACGATGGTGTTCGTGGCGGGGAGCTCCGCCGGCGCTCACCTGGCCGCGTTGGCAGCTCTGACGCCCAACGACCCGGCGTTCCAGCCCGGTTTCGAGAGCGAGGACACCTCGGTCGTCGCAGCCGTTTGCCTCTACGGCTACTACGGAAGCCTCGACACTACAGGGCAATTACCCTCGTCACCGCTCGCGTACGTCCAGAGGGAGGCGCCGCCTTTCTTCGTGGCACACGGCGATCTCGACACACTGGTGCTCGTGGAAGACGCCCGGCGCTTCGTCGACGGTTTGCGGAGCGCTTCGGGAAATCCGGTTGTGTATGCGGAGCTGCCCCAGGCGCAGCATGCGTTCGACCTGTTCCATTCCATTCGCTTCGAGAAAGTCGTTGATGCGATCGAGGCCTTCGCGACGTGGGTGAGATCGCGAGCCGATCGCTAGCGTCGACATCACGAAAGGGCGAGCTCGACAATGTCCGCCCAGCGCGAAATCAGCCAATGGCCTGCTTCGGCGTCGAGGTGGACCGTGCAAGACGGAATGCGTCGCTCTAGCTCGGGCGCATCGAGCGTGGCCCGACCCGGATCGAGCCCTCCGACCCAGACGTCGACGTGCACGGCGATGTCGGCGAGACTGAAGCCCCACGGCAGGGCCTCTGCGACCCAGTCGGCGATGAGCCCGGCCTGCCCCTGACGCGCGCCTTCGAGATTTGACGCTGTTGAGGTTCGCTCGAATGACGGGATCGTTCAAGACGGACTCGTCGCCCGCCGCCGGTGGCCGATCGAGCATCAGCAGAGGCGTCTCCGGGTACCACCGACCGTGCTCCCAGATGAGCTCGGTCGCCGCTGCAGGATCACGCCTGATCTCCGACACCATTTCGCGCTCGGCGCTCGAGAGTGCAGCGTACGCATCAGTCAGCTCGTCGATCGGGCCCTGACCGGACACCGCCGCAATGCGCGACACTCTGTCGTTCAGAACCGCGCCGCACGCGAGGGCAAACGGCACTCCTCCCGAGAAGCCGACAACGGGAAACCGTCCGAGACCACGATCGTCGGCAAGTCGCCCGATGATCTCGGCTACGCCGGAGACCGACGGAAGCGCCGTCGGGGTCGAGCGGCCGTATCCGGGTCGATCGAACGAGAGCACGCGTAGCCCGGGTGGCGAGCTCAAGGTTGGGTCGGCGAGGAACAAGCGCGATCCGGGCGTCCCATGGAGGAGGACAACCGGGGACCCGTCAGCGTCACCCCACTCACACCATGCGACGGACCCGCCGTCTCGCAGATCGACTTGCCCTTCGCCCAACACATCGGGATCACTACACGATCCGCGTGACGTGATGTCCTCCTCGCTTACGATTGCCGCGATGGAGATCGTCAACCTCTTCACCGTCGAGTGCAGCGACGAAATGGAGCACGAGAGCTTTCGGATTCGCGAGACGCAGATCGGCCCGCAACTCAGCGCCGATCTCGTCGGCGGAAGCGTCTACGAGGTCGACCCCGGCAAGAAGCTCTGGCCATACCACCGCCACCACGCGAACGAGGAATGGTTGATCGTCGTGCGCGGCCGCCCGACGCTGCGGACGCCGGACGGGGAACGCCAGCTCGTCGAAGGTGACGTCGCCTGCTTCCCGCGAGGCGCCGCCGGCACGCACCAGGTGCGGAACGACACCGAGGAGCCCGCGCGCATTCTCATGCTCTCGAGCTCGGTCCTTCCCGACGTCGTCGAGTATCCGGACAGCGGCAAGTTCTACGCCCTGAGCTCGAAGGGCGAGATGCTCTTCCAGACGCGGTACGGCGAGCCGGTCGAATACTGGGACGGCGAGTCCTAGAGGTCGATCCGCATGCTCGTTGCCGTCAGCGTGGATATGGAAGGCGCGTCTCAGCTTCGCAGCGTGCGCGAGATCTGGGGGTGCATGCCGGAGTACTGGGAGACCGGGAAGCCACGCCTCGAGGCCGACGTCAGCGCCGCGTGCGAAGGGCTCCTCGCCGGCGGGGCGTCGGAGCTCGTCGTCCTCGACAACCACGGCGGCAACACCGTGAACGTCTCGCCCGAGTCGCTGCCACACGGCGCGCGCCTCGAGACATGGCACGTGTACGAGCTTCGTGAGCACGGTGTCGACGCGATGTTCCAGGTCGGCTACCACGCGCGCGGCGGTGTCGACGGCTTCCTCTCCCATACCTACATGCCGGGGCTGCGCTTGCGTGTCGGAGACCAGCTGCTATCGGAGAGTCACGTGAGGGCGTGGGCCGGCGAGGTCCCACTGCTCGGGATCGTCGGCAACGACCTGCACCAGCAGACGCTCGGGTCGCTCGAAGGGATCCCGTATCTCGTCGTCCAGGAGTCGGCGGGACGCGATGCGATGAGCCCGGTGTTCGCGGATCCCCACGATGGCCTCGACGCGATCCGTTCGTTCGCGCAGGCGTGCGTGCGGGATGGCGCGTCGGCACGGTCGATCACGGCGCCCATCGGCGTCACGTTCGAGGCGAGCATGCCGAACGGCCGCGAGGTCGTCGAGCAAATGGCGGGCGCCGGCTGGGCGCGCGTTGGCGACGTCGAGTTCGCCGTCGAGCTCGAGACCTGGCGTGACTCGCGGGATGCTCTCGCCGCCGCGATGAACGCCGCGCTCGCACCGTTCATGCCGTACTGGCTCGGCGCCTTCGCGAGCGCCGATGAGGCCGCCGCGGCCGATCAGGAGGGCGTGGGGCAGCTGGTGACGATCTTCGATGCGTGGGCTGCCGAGTCTCAACCGCAGTGGTATACCGAGGCGGCCGACCCGTTCGCGACGGGCGTGGCCGAGCAGCTCGGCACCGCCTAGAACGTTCCGGAGCTGTCTCCGCCGAGCGGCAAGCGCGCCACGATGGGCATGCGCCCATCCTGCTGCTCTGCGAGCACGACCACCTCATCGGCAGACAGCGTCACCGGAAGCAGCGGCTCGACGATCGGCCGCAGGCGCTGCACCGTCTCCTCGAGCCGGGCTCTCCTCGAGACCGTCGACGAGCGTCACGTGCGGGATGACCTCCGCAAACTCCCTTTGCGAGGTCTCCGGAAATGCAGCCTCGATCGCCTCGGTCAGAGCGATGAAGGGCGCAGCAGGGTCGGGCGCGACCCAGACGGTTCGCGGGAATGTCTTCAACTCCGTGAGGCTGAAGTCGAACCGGTGGTGTTTCTTCAGAACTTCTGTGAGGCGCGGCAGCGCAGCATCCAGGTGGTCCGGTCGGACGAACGGGTAGCGCAACGTCGCGTGAAGAGGGATTCCCAGCGAGTGGAAGGCGGGGAACTCTTCCCGATAAACCGCGTCGAGGCCGGCGACGTCGACGACGATCACGACTGCGGTCTCCCGCTCCTCCGCCGGCACGAACGATGAGCCCACGTCACCCATCATCTCTCGTCGGCGATGATTTCGCTGTCGCCGCGGGGTCTGTGTCGTACTGGCCGAACAGGAGGAGATGCGCAGATGAACGTGACTCAGAGGGAGTGGCCCGGGGCAATAGCCGCGATCACGCTGTTCGTAGAGGACTTGGAGGCGGCGAAGCGCTTCTACAGCGAAGTCTTCGAGTTGCCTGTTGTGTTCGAGGACGACAACTCGGCGGTGTTCAAGTTCGGCGAAACACTCATCAACCTGCTGAAGACGAGCGAGGCACATGAGCTCGTCGAACCGGCGACCGTGGCGACCGCCGACGCCGGGGTCCGGTTCCAGTTCACGCTCGGCGTGGACGATGTCGACGCAACGTGCGAAGAGCTCAAAGAGCGGGGAGTTGACCTCTTGAACGGACCCATGGATCGACCGTGGGGGATCCGCACCGCCAGTTTCCGAGATCCGGGCGGGCACATTTGGGAGATCGCCCGGTAGACCCAGTGCATGTCGCGACATGGCGACTCAGGACTCCGACTTCGATTCGATTCGGGACGAGCCCGCGTTCGACGAACTGATCGGCCGCCGCTAAGACTCCTCATGGCCCGCTCGCAGCCGGGGGCTGTGTCATTGACGCGCGCAGCGCGACGAGAGGCGCGTCGGAGATGCGGATCACGCCACGCGTTGGACGATCGAGGTCGAAGATGACCAGCAGGAGCAGGGTCACGAGCGCACCGGCGAGGATGACGGTGGCGAAGCCACCGCCGTGCATGGACGTGTAGAGCGCGAGAAGTCCGAAGGCGATAGCTGCGCCGAGCACCTCCAGTGCCAAGGACGGCGCTGGGGATGCGGTTGTTGAGCGCCGCAACACGCACCGTCTGCTGGTCGATCATGTCATTGAGGGTCTGGACGTAGAGGCGTGGGGCGCTCGCGTCGGGCGCGGCGTCGAGCGCGTCCCCGGCCAGCCCCCAGAGCTGCCGTTGGATGGCGTCTTCCTCGGCGATCGTGCGTCGGAACCCTGCAGTGGTTGGCACCTCGTGCGAGAGCTTCAGGCTCGCGTCCGCATAACGCTTGAGCAGTTGCAAGGAACGGCTTCGCGTTGGCTCAGCCAGCGTTTGCGCTCGGAGGTACGTCGTTCCGATCGCGTTTGCGTCGTCGATGACGGCGACGCGGCGCGAGTCGTAGCGCCCGATCGCCAACGTCATGCCAAAAGCGAGAATCAGCCCGACGAGGGCGAGCAACGCCCCCTGCACGATCCCGACCGGCTCGCGCAGCTTCTCCGCGTGCTTGCGCAACGCGCGGCCGACAACGTAACCGAGGGCCACGAACCCCAAGACGACTCCGGCGATGATCAGCCAGAGCTCCCAAGTGCTGAGCCGGAAGAACACCGGCGGAGAGCATCGCAGAGCATCGCAGGTGCGCGCTCAGCCCCCTGCGTCTCGCCGCCACGTATGGTGCAAGGAACCTAACGACGCTCAAGGCGTCGCAAACCGCTAAGCACTCTTAGGAGTTGACATGCCGAGGATCGTCATCACCCATGCCGTTGCCGACATCGAGCGTTGGCTGAAGGGCAAGGCGGAGAGGGCCGCAGCTATCGAGTCGGGATCTGGAAGCAACGTGACCGACTACGTCGCGCAGAACGGAAGTAACAACATCGCCATCACCGCCGATGTCCACGACGTCGATGCCCTGCAGTCCATGCTGGCCTCACCGTCTCCTGACGTCGCGGCCAAGATGGAGGAGCACGGCGTCGTCCCTCCGATCACGGCCTACATCGAAGCGGACTAGCTCAAGGCGCCCTCCCGCGAACGAGGGTCGTACGCTGACGCCTTCCGAGTGACCGAACCCACGTCTGTCCCTTCCAGCGTCCGAGTCCACGTGATCGGCGCAGGGCCCGTGGGTCTTCTACTCACCGCACTGCTCCAGTCGATCGAGGGCTGTTCAGTGCGGCTTTACGAGAAGCGACACGAATACACGCGGACCCGAATGGTCCAGCTCGCGTCGTACCTCGTTGCGGATTCGGTCGAGACCTACCGTGCCGATCCGATCGATGGAGATAGCGTCGAGGCCATCTTCGATCCACCGGAGCTTGACCAGGGCCTCTCGTTCAGACAATCAATTCCTTCGGATCTAAAGGCACTTCTGGGCCGCTGGGCGCTGGGGTTTTGCCCGCTCAAGTCCGTCGAGCTCTCGATCAGCGACCTGATCGATTCGCGCGGGGACAATCGCGTGGAGCGCACCGCGGCAGTCGTGACAGCCGAGGAAGCGATGGCGATGCTTCGGCCGGGAGACATTCTGATCGACTCCACGGGTAGCAGGTCTCTACTTCGCGATCACCTTGCTCTCGGCTCCGACGGGGCGGAGGGCGCGAACACGCTCAGGGTTCGGCTCGAATACGCACTCGTGATCAGCTTCCTGTACGGCGAGAGGTACGACTGCAACGAGTTCTGTAAGTACTACAAGAACATCGAGAACGCGCACTACAAGTTCATCCCGATGGTCCATCGCACGCACTACGACGGCGGCGTTACCCACGTAACGGGCATCGTCAACATCGGGGCTGAGGATTACGAGGCGATGCCGCCACGATTCGATGGCGAGTGGCTTCGCAGCAACCTTCCTGACGTCGCTCAGTCGATGGACCGTTTCATCGACAAGGTCAAGGAGGAAACGCACGGCGAGATACTCGGCGACCTCGAGATTGTCCGGATCCCCCTTGATCTCTACCGCGCTCGAAATGCGACCAGCCGGCAGTGGCGTCAGGGCGGTAATGCCGACCACCCGTTCGCCAGGTCGCCGGTGTTCCTCGCCGGGGACTCGGCGATCGGCTCTCCATACTTCCAGTCGCTTTCACTTGGCTTCGAGTGTGCGATGTACCTGGCCGGGCTAATCGCGCAGGGTGACTTACCGCTCGGAGAGATGCTCGATCGCTATGAGCTGTACATCTACAAGCAGTGGCTTCGCGTCTACATGCGCAGCAAGATGATCAAGCACAACAAAGATCTCTTTGAGTCCCTCGACGACCCGCTCGCACTCCTGGAGAAGTTGCACATCTACTAGTGAGAGTCGTGCGGTCTAAGAGGAGGACAACGCGCGCTCGAGGGCGGCCAGGTCGGTCGGCCCGCCGTGCGTCGCCAGCACGTGCTCGACCGGCAGCTCGAGCAGCGGGCGCAACCCTTCGGCGACGTCCTCGCGGGTCACGCCGGGTCGGAGCCACCTCTCGTTGATCTCGAGGCCCTGGCCGAAGTCGACGAGCGTGTCGCCGGAGATCACCGCACGCTTGCTCTCGACCCAGAGCACAGTGTCGTTCGACTTATGCCCGCGGAACACGTCGGCACCGAACGGCAGCCGGTCGCCCGGCGAATACGGGCGTGCCTCTCCTTTCTTTTCGCGGAGCAGCCAGACGACGTCCGGACTGCCGTCGCCAGCCTGCTCGGCGGTGAGCCCGTACGTGTCCATGAGGTACTGCGCGGAGTCGGGCAGCGGCGTAAACACGGGAACGCCGAGGCGCTCCACTAGGCGTTGTGCGTCCCGCTCGTGCCACGGCGCGGTGAGCACGATCGCCGTCTCGCGCTCGGCCGCACGCGACTCGATTTCGCTCGGCACGCCCAGCGGGTCGAACAGCAACAGACGTCCGTCGTCGTCGATCGCGTAGGACGAGACGTTCTTGTCCCACGGCTCGCTCGACCTCCACTCCGGATGCGGTGCCTGCCAGTGCCATAGGCCGGGACGCAACTCGCGCACGGCGCGATGCTACTGAAACGCTTGCTACCGGAGCACGTCACCGGAGGAGTTAGCGTTGCGGCTTGCCTAGCGAGGACGAAGGTGCGATCACGAGGCGAGGCGCCGGTGGTCTGACCGAGGTGCAGCGTGAAGGCGAGACCGTCCGTCGCGCCGCAGGCCCCTTCGAGCTGCGCGAGTGCAGCATCACCGGGGAGAGGCAGGATGACGCATGGGAGTGAAGATGCGCCCGGCACGCGCGGAGGACTGGCCACGGCTGTGGCCGCTGCTGGCAGGCATGGGCGTGCGCGACTCGGAACAGTCGACGCACGAGCGGTTTCTGCGGCTCGCCGCGGAGCCTTACTGGTTCATCGCCGTTGCCGACGATGACGACTCCTTGCTCGGGTACGCCGCGGTCCAGGACTACGGGGACCACCTGCGTGCGGGCAAGGAAGGCCGGGTGGCGAGACTCCACGACCTGTACGTCTTCCCGGACGCTCGCAACGCCGGCGTGGGACGACTACTCATGGAGGGCGTCGTGCGCTGGGCGTCCGACCGTGTCCGCTACCTGCAGTGGCAGGCGCACGAGAGTCGTGCGGCGCCGTTTTTCGAGCGCCTCGGCTACAGGGGGCAGCCGTGCCCGCAGCCGGACTACCCGGAGTTCGAGATCACGTTCTGAAGGACGACGACCAGATCGAACTCTTCACGCAATTCGGGCTGATGCCCGGAGCGACGGCGAGCTAGCCGCCCGGGCGCCCGGCGGCCGCCCCCGGTGTCGGCCGCTCCGCCGGTTAGGCTCGAGCATCGTGAAAGTGGAGCTTGACCACCTCCTGCGCGACACGACGCTGTTCACCCTCACGGTTGCGATTGCGCTCGGCTGGTCGCTGTTCCAGTTCGCACATGGAGTCGCGACCTTCGTCGATGCGCTAACCACGCATCTGCCCCCAGCAAGTGCCAGCCGGTTCATTCCCAGTTACGGCGACGGGGTGGGTTTGACGTGGGTCGTGGGGGGACGTGTCGTCACGCTCGACGGTGTCGTCATGGGACTCATCGAACTCGCGACGGTGCTGCTGGTTGCATGGTTTGTCCGCCGTCGCACTGTTCGCCCAAGCTGACCGATTCCCAAGGCGCGAGCGCCGCGCTATGGCCGGATCGCCGAGTGTCCGGGCTGGGTTTGCGCAGTGGAGGACTCTCTAGCCGGGGACATTCGGAGCGATCCGAATCAGACACTTGCCGAGATTCTCGCCGCGGTACAGCCCCGCGATCGAACCCGGTGCCTGCTCGAGTCCATCGAGGATGTCCTCTCGATAGCGGATCTGTCCGTTGCGCACCCAGTTCTCGAGTTCCCGCAGTGCCTCGGGATGGCGCTGGACATGGTCAAAGATCAGAAAGCCCTGCATTCGCGCGCGTTTGACGAGAAGATGACGTTCGACCCGCGGTCCCTGTGGTGGCGGCTCCCAATTCGCGATCGATGCCGTGCCGCAAATGACCACCCGTGCTCCGACATTGAGACGTCGCATGATGGAATCGCTGATCGAGCCGGCCGTGTTGTCGAAGTAGACGTCAACGCCTTCTGGGCAGGCGACGTCGAGTGCTGCCTCGAGATCGTCAGCCTTGTAATCCACCGCAGAGTCGTAGCGAAAGTCCTCGCGACACATACGCACCTTGTCAGGCCCACCGGCAATGCCGACGGTACGGCAACCCTTGATCTTGGCGATTTGGCCGACGCACGACCCGACCGCTCCCGCTGCAGTCGATACGACCACAGTCTCGCCCGCCCTGGGCTGACCGACCTCGAGCAAGGCGAAATAAGCCGTCAGACCATTGAGGCCGAGGACGCCAAGCGATGTGGAGATCGGCAAACCCGAGCCGTCGACCTTGCGCTCGATCGCCTCGGCGGCCACGACAGCGAAGTCCTGCCAGCCGAACATGCCAAGGACGCAGTCACCTGCGTGGAAGTCGGCACTTCGAGACTCTTCGACGCGCCCGACTGCACCCGAGCGCATGACCGCACCAAGCGCTACAGGCTCGGAGTAGTTGGTGACCGCGCTGACCCAACCGCGCATCGCGGGATCCACCGACAGGTAGATGTTGCGCACCAGAACCTGGCCATCCGACGGGTCCGGCACAGGCGCCTCGACGATCTCGAAGTGCTCCGCCTGGGGAATGCCGGACGGCCTCGACTTCAGTCTGACCTGCCGGTTCACTCGTTGGTGCATAGCTGGTACCCCTGGCGCAGTCTAGTGCTCGCGTCGTGCCGCGCTGTAACGGCGAACCCTTAAGAAGGCGCGACATGCTGCGCGGCAAGCCGCTCCCGTCAAGGGCGCGACTTCGAGCCAAGCAGGAAACCGACGATTGTTCCCGCGACGACGAGTTGCAAGGTTGCGGGCAACGGGCCCGAGCGGTGCCAGCCTCGGCGGCCGTGGAACAGCTTCCTGCCCCCGGGGCGAAGCGCCGGGAACACGTGCTCCAGGTCGGGGGCCGACGCGGCTAGCGCACCGATAGTCGCGGGATCGAACGGCCCGCGGCGCGCGGCCAAGAGTCCGACGCACGCGACGCCGCTCGCGATCTCGAAGCGGCGGCTGGCGATGTCCTGATGCGGAATGCGATCGCCGAGGAGGTGCGTAGGCGGGCCGAGCAAGAGCGCACGTCCGGGCGTTCCGGCTACCGCGCCGACCAACGCGCCGGTCGCGACGTGCAGCGACACGATCACGGCGACGGCCTCCGCCGCAGGCGCACCACTAGCGCCGAGGTGAAGAGGATCGCCGACGCGATGATTCCCAGGAGTACGGCGAGCGGAGGCAGGCCCGAAGCACGGCCGACTGGGCGAATGCCGCTCGCTGCTGCGGCGACGCGTCGTGCCGGAAACGCGTAGTCCGCGTGCGGAACCGGGACGTGCGGTCGCTCGCTCGTGCGAGGCCCATGCGAGATCAGACCTCGGGCAGCGAGCAGCCGGCGCCACACAAACCGGGCCTCCGCGCGTACCGCTCCGTGCGGGAACGGGGGGTGCGCGGGCGCGGCCGCGTGAGGACGGACGAGGTGCCGCCACGAATCGAGATACCGCGTGGGATTCACCGCGCCGTTGTACTTGAGCCGCAACAACTGGTGCGGATGGATCTCGAAGTGAAGGTGCGGCGAAGTCGTGAACGCGTCGCCGGTATTGCCGATGAAGCCGATCACGTCGCCGGCCTTGACACGCTTCGAGTGCAGAGCGAGAGGCGAATAGCCCGAAAGATGTGCGTAGTAGAACTGGTTGCGCATTGCGTCGCGGACCCAGAGCCGCCAGCCGCCGAGGCGCTCCCAGCCGACGCGGTTCAGCGTGCCGTCCGCGACAACAACGACCGGCGTGCCGATTGCGGCGAAGATGTCATCGCCGTGGTGCCAGTTCCCCGGAACGTCCCCGCGGAACCCGCCGTACGTGTCGACGTAATTCGAGCCGCCGGCGACCGGGAACATGTAGTGATCGACGCCGAGCGGCGGCGTCACCGTCAGCGGATCGTCTCCCTGACGCTTGCGATGGCGCCGGCGCTGGTGCTTCGTCTTGTCCTTCGCCGGCTTCGCTCGCACGCGAGGCTGCACCCGATGGGCGACGCGAGCCGCCGTCGCAGGTTCGACCTTGCGCGGCGGCAGTCGCGCGAACGAGACAAGGAGCACGGCACCAGCCGGCAGTCCGGCGTGAGCCCTCTTCAGGTGCACCGCGAGAGCGCCCGCGCCACCGCCGTCCTGCCGCGGCAGCGCTGTCGCGTAGCCCCAGCCGCCGAGCGAGAGGGCACGGCCCGGCTGTACTGCTGCGGGCTTTCCACCGACCGCGAGCCCGTCGATGCGCACGCCCTTGGCGACGACTCCTCGACGAACGCTGAGCTCGATACGTCGGGCCGTGACCGCGCCGCGGAAGAGGGAGACCGAGTGAAGCTCGACGCGGCCGTTCGCGCAATTCGCGGCATGCATGCCGATCGACGACGCGGAGACGATCGCGCCGTTCGCCGGATACGCGACGCCCCCGGCACCGGCGCGGCTGACTCGAGGTGAGAACGCAGCCGGACCGAGCACGCGCGCCTGCACCCCCGGTTCCTGCAAGACGAGTGCCGCAACGAGCACGCAGCCGCCGCTTCCGACCGGCTGACCGGGCTTAAGCGCGGTTGCCGCAGGCACTGCGGTCGTCGTGGGGACGGTCGCTGTGGTCGTCACCACCGGTGTCGTCGTCGTTGAGACCGAATCTGTGGTCGTCGCATCAGTCGTCGTGTCATCGGTCGTGGTCGGAGGCGCCGGAGGAGGACCGGCGTGAATCACCCCGGCGGTGATCCCGGCAACGAACAGGCCGCAGGCGAGGGCCACAGCCCCAAGATGACCCCGCGTCACGACTGCATTAGAGCATCGGTCGCGCCCGAAGGAAAGTCGCGAGCGCTTGTACTAGCTCTTGCTCGCCGTGATCAGCCGGAGAATGCCTTCTAGGCTCTTCGGGCTGAAGCCGTGCCGCTGTTGGAATCGCTTGGCCTCCGACTTGTCTGCGAGCGCGAGCACGAGCTCTTCCCTCGATGTGTGGAGGCGGCAGGCGGTGACGTCGACTGCGTGCAACGCCAGCACCTGCACCAGACCTCCGAGGCCGCCACTGTTCGGAAGCTTTCGCGAATTGCACGGATTCGAAATCGCGACAGGCTGCGGCGCAGCGAAGTGATCTGCGAGCGCCTGCGCACCGATGATCGCGAAGCTGCCGGCAATCGCCGCGACTGCGATGCGACGCGCATCGACGACGAGCAGGAACGCCGCGACAAACGCGAGCGCAGCGGCGATGAGGAATGCCCGGTGAAAAGCGTCCGACGCCGCGGCTACGAACACAGTCTCGACGCGATCGAACATCGCGTCGAACAGCGGACGATCCTCCTGCGAGACCTCGGCGCGCGCCTTCGGGGCGTCGGATCGCACGGCAGCGAGCGGACGATCCGAGTGGACCGAGGAGACAAGGACAGGCGCGATGCGCAGCTTCTCGCTCGGACCGATTGGCGCATCGAGCACGACGGCGACCGTGCGGAGCTTCGCCCGCTCCGTCGCAGCGTCGAGATCGTGCGCGATCACCGGCGCGAGCACGACCAGGGCGAGCGTCACGCCGAGATGACGCACGGCGAGATTCACGGCTCTGTTGCCGGCCGAGCGCTCGGGAAGCATGTTCTCGATCAAAGGCGTCAGCGCCATTCCCATGCCGAGCCCGGCGACACACTCCGGGACGACGAGCCAGCCGACGTTGTTCGTCGGCAGAAACGCGAGCGCGCCGACGCCGCCGCCGATCAATGCGCAGCCTGCGACAACCCGCGTCTGCACGTCGCCGCGCACGAGGAAGCCTGCGAGCGCGGCTATCGGCACGAGCGTCACCGCGAGCGCCGCTGAAAGCGGGCGCATCGCCCAGCCGACGACGAGCAGCAACACGACGCCAAAGAGGAGCGCCGTCAGCGCACCCGAGACGAGCCCGAGGACGACAACCGGCCGCGCCTTCGGCCGCGGCAGACGTGCCGTGAGCGGCGGCGCGTCGGACCAGGTCCTCCAGAGGCCGGCGGCGATGAGCGGAACCGGGATCTGCGCGACGAAGATCGCGCGCCACGAGAACGCTTGCGTCAGGGCGCCGCCTACGACCGGACCGAGGGCGGCGCTCAGCACGGCGATCGACACCCAGGCGCGACCGGCCCGCCGGGGCGGCGCGAGCGCGGCGCCGGCGACCGTGAGGACGAGTGCACCGGCGAATCCCTGAACGGCGCGCGAGACCAGCAGAACGGCGATCCCGTCGGCAAGGGCGCAGCCGACGCACGCGAGCGAGAAGAGACAGAGCGCACCGACGCCGATCCACGCATAGCTGCCGGCGCGCAGAAGCCTCGGCGCGACGAGGGCGGTGCACCCGAGAACGGCCGTGTAGACCGCAAGAACCGCGGCCACGCCGTAGACCGACGTGTTCAGGTCGACGAGCAGATTCGGGAGCGCGAGCGTGACGATCGTCGCGTCGGCGAAGACGAGCGCGGCGGTCAACAGGATCGGAAGATCGTTCCGTCGCATCCGGAGCAGTATGCGCGCGGGAAGGTCGTCGAAGCTGTTGTTGCGCGGCCTTACGACCTGGGAAGCGTCAGCCGCATGCGCGTGCCGCCGTCCGCCGGCGTCTCGACGCACACGGTGCCGCCGTGCGCCTCGGCAACCTGGAGCACGATCGCGAGACCGAGCCCCGAGCCGGGCATGCTGCGCGCGGACGGCGCGCGGTAGAAACGATCGAACACGAACGGCACGTCCTCGTCTGCGATCCCCGGGCCGCGGTCGCGCACGGCGACTTCGCCGTTGCGCACGATGACGTCGACCTCGCCGCCCGGCGGGCTCCACTTCGCAGCGTTGTCGAGCAGGTTCGAAACCGCGCGCTCGATCGTCGAGGGGACCCCACGCACGAGCGACTCCTCGAGTTGCGGCTTGAACGTCACTCCCGGGCGGTTACGCCTCGTCCTGTCGATCGCCTCGGCGGCGACCAGGTCGAGGCGGACATCCTCCGGGTCGGCCCCCTTCTCGTCACCGCGTGCGAGCTCGACGAGCTCAGCGACTAGCGCGCTCATCTCGATCAGCTGCTCGCTCACGTCGCGCAGCAGGTTCTCGCGCTCTTTCGGGTCGAGCACGCCGTCGCGGGAAAGCACCTCGATGTTCGTGCGCAGGCTCGTCAACGGAGTGCGAAGCTCATGGGACGCATCCGAGACGAGCTGCCGTTGCGCCCGTGCGGAATCCTCGAGGGCCGCGAGCATGGTGTTGAAGCTGTCCGCGAGCCGGCCCAGCTCGTCGCGGCCGCTGGCCTGGATCCGGCGCGAGAGGTCCTTCGTCTCGGTCACTTCTTCGGTCGTCTGCGTCAGCCTCCGCACAGGTGCCAGCGCCGCTCCCGCGACAGCGAGTCCGAGACCGGCGGCGACTGCGATGCCGACGACGGCGATCAGAAACAGCAGCAGCTTGATCCGCGACAGCGCCTGGTCCGTCGCGCCGAGCGAGCCCGCAACCTCGACGGCGTAACCGCGGACAGGCTGGTACTGAAACGCCATCACGCGGATGTGGTCGTTCAATGCATGCGCGTTGAAGAAGACCGTTTCCTGCTCGCCTTTGGCGACGTTCAGCACGTCGCCGTTCACAGGAAGGACGCACGGCGACGGCAGGGTGCAGCCGCCCTTGCCCACTACCTGAGTCGTGCCGCCCGTGAGCTTGAATCTCGGGTCAGTGACCCGCGGGATATCGGGCGGCGCCACGTTGGCGAGAAAGTCGGCGCTGCGCCGCAGGTTGCTGTCGACCGTGCCGTAGAGCTGGTCCTTGACCACGAAGTACACGACGAACGACGAGGCGACGACGGCGAGCGCGACGGCCGCCGCCGCGACGAGCGCCAGCCGGGTCCGGAATGTCATCTCTCGCGCAGGGCGTATCCGACGCCGCGGATCGTGTGGATCAACCGCGACTTGCCGCCCACCTCCGTCTTACGCCTCAGATAGCCGATATACACGTCGAGCGAGTTCGACCCGAAGCCGAAGTCGTATCCCCACACGCGCTCGAAGATGATCGAGCGCGTGAGGACTTGCCGCGGGTTGAGCAGGAACAGCTCGAGCAGAGCGAACTCCGTGCGTGTCAGCTCCATCGCATCGGCGCCGCGGCGAACCTCGCGCGTCGCCGGGTCTAGCTCGAGATCAGCGAAGCGCAGGACGTCGACCGCCTCGTCCGCCGAGCGTCGGAGCAGCGCGCGAACGCGGGCAAGCAGCTCCACGAGTGCGAACGGCTTCACCACGTAGTCGTCTGCGCCGGCGTCGAGCCCCGCGACACGGTCTGAGATCTCATCGCGCGCCGTCAGCATCAGCACCGGCAGCCGGCTTCCCGTTCGCCGCAGCCGCCGGCAGACCTCCAGACCGTCGACGTTCGGCATCAGGACGTCGAGGACGACGAGGTCCGGGTCGTCGCCGTTTCCCTGCAGCCGCTCGAGGGCCTCCATCCCGTCGGCCGCCATCTCAACGTCATAGCCCTCGAGCCGCAGGGCTCGGCCCAGCGACTCGCGCACGGCTGCATCGTCATCCACGACAAGGATTCGCATTACTCCTATTGTGCTCCGCGTAGTTGAAAGGACGTTAAGGAAACTCCCAGGTTGTTCTTAACCGACATTTACTCGCGCATGCTCTACTGAGACCATGCAAACCGGCTCCGGGAAGATCGCCGCGATCGCTGCAGCCGCCGCCCTGGCGGGCGCGGGCATCGGCGCGGGCGCGTACGCGCTGTTCAAGTCGGAGGCCGGCACGACCGTCGTGCGCCCGGTCGAGGTGACGCAGTCACTTCAGACCGCAAACAGGTCCGGAAGCGCGCTCACCATCAGCAGCATCTACAAGCTCGCGTACAGAGGCGTCGTGAAGATCACTGTCACGTCGAACGGCACCTCGTCTCCGTTCAACGACCAGGCGCAGCAGGCGCAGGGCTCCGGCTTCGTCTACGACACAAACGGGGACATCATCACGAACCAGCACGTCGTGGACGGCGCGGACTCGATCAAGGTCACCTTCTGGAACGGCAAGACATACAGCGCCTCGCTCGTCGGCGCCGACCCCTCCACCGACACGGCAGTGATCAAAGCCGACGCGCCTGCCTCGATGCTGCATCCGCTCCAGTTTGCGGACTCGAATTCCGTGCAGGTCGGTGACGGCGTCGTCGCGATCGGTAGTCCGTTCGGGCTCGAGGAAACGATTACGGCAGGCATCGTCAGCGCGCTGCACCGGCAGATGACTTCACCGAACCACTTCACGATTGACGACTCGATTCAGACTGACGCGGCGATCAACCACGGCAACTCAGGCGGCCCGCTGCTGAACATGCAGGGCAAGGTGATTGGCATCACCTCGCAGATCGAGAGCGACTCCGGCGGCAACGACGGCGTCGGGTTCGCCGTGCCGTCGAGCACCGCGCGATCGATCGCGAACAGGCTCGTCTCCGCGGGCAAGGTCGAGCACGCCTACTTCGGCGTCTCGCTGCAGGACGTGGCCAACGGCGCGCGGCTCAGCAGCATCTGCCCCGGCAAGCCGGCGGCGAGGGCCGGCCTGAAGGTCGGCGACGTGATCACGTCGTTCGCCGGCAAGAAGGTCAGCTCGGTCGACGCGCTGCGTTTTGCTGTGGACGCAAAAAGCCCCGGTGACAGCGTGACGGTGACGTACCTCCGCGACGGGAGGACGCGGACTACGTCGGTCACGCTCGTGTCGCGTCCGGCCAATCCCTGCTCCTAGACGATCCGCCCTCGAACCTCGCCGAGCGGCTCGCCGCGGAGCACGACCTCGTCGCCGTCCTGGAGGAACGGGCCTTCGTTCCACGTCAGCTCGATGAGGCTGCCTCGCTCGCGTTCGCCGGCGCCTGAGATCGTCCCGGTCGCGAGCAGGTCGCCCGTGCGGAGGCTCGCGCCGTTCGACGTTAGATGCGCGATCTGCTGCGCGACGTTCCAGTAGAGGTTGCGCGCGTTCGTGCGCGAGACGACCTCGCCGTTCAGCTCGACCTCGAGCGGGATGTCGTAGGCGCAGTTCTCGATCCGGAGGTGGGCGAGCGGCACCGGGTCCTGTTCCACGCCCGGGACTGACGTGAGCTCGTCGAGCGTCGTCACCCACGGGGATATCGACGTCGCAAACGACTTGCCGAGGAACGGGCCGAGCGGCACGTACTCGAACGCCTGGATGTCGCGCGCGCTCCAGTCGTTGACGAGCACCGCGCCGAAGACGTGCTCGAGCGCGCGCTCGACGGGCACAGGCTCGCCGCGACGCGACGGCTTGCCGATCACGAAGCCGAGCTCGAGCTCGAAGTCGAGCTTCTGCGACGGGCCGAAGTCGCCGGCCCTGCGCTGCCCGTACGGCCTGCGGATCTCGGTGCCGCCTACGACGACCGTCCCCGAACGGCCGTGGTAGCCGATCGGCAGGTGGCGCCAGTTCGGCGTCAGCGGCTCCTGATTCGGCCGGAACATCCGCCCCAGGTTCGTTGCGTGTTCGAGCGACGAGTAGAAATCGACGTAGTCGGCGACCTGGAACGGCAGCTGCCACTGCACCTCCGCAACAGGTATCTCGCGGCCGTGTCCCGAGTCCTGGACTCGGGACAGGACCGAAATGCCCGGGCCCAGGTCGATGACGACGTCGCCATCGACACGGCCGACGTGCGGCTCGGCGCGATCATGCGTGAAGACGCCGAGCTTCACGGAATCGAGACACGCCTTTCCGGGCCATGGCCCGAGTCCTGGACTCGGGACACGTCCGAAACGCCCGGGCCGAGGTTCGTGAAGACGCCGAGCTTCACAGGATTCCAAGCGCCTTCAGCTCGCCGACAGGCTCGTCGAACGAGCACGAGCCGATCGACGCAAACAGGTCGCGGCGCACGCGCGCGCACGTCTCGGCGTCGGCGGCACGGCCGTCTGCGCGGAATGACTCTGCATCGAGCTCGATGTCGCGCGCCACGAGCATCTCCTCTTCGCCGCCGAACACACTCGCAGCGAGCAGGTTCAGGAAGCCGTGCTCGCCGCCGGTCGGCAACGCGTGGTGCAAGCCCGCAGTCGCCTTGAAGCGCAGGCCGTCGTCGCGACAGCGCCGAACGAACTGCGCGACCTCGTCCACCGTCGGGATGCGTGCGCCGCCGCAGCGCAACTTCGTCTCGCCCTCGCGGTACACAACGTCGCCTTGCCGCTCCTCCGGGCCGTCGACGACGGCGAGCGGCTCGGCATCGACGCACTGGCCCGCCCGCGCTACGAAGCAGTTGACGAGCCATGCGTCGTCGGACGCGCGGATGCGGCGCCACTCGGTGAGCGCGTTCTCGAGCGGCAGCTCGGCCGGTGGGAAGACACCGGCGTAGTCCCAGAGCCCCGCAAGCAGCGCGCGGCGCGCGTCAGAAATGGCTCGTGACGCCCGCGGGATCCTCGTCGGCGGTGCCGACCGGCGCCGGGTCCTCGAACCACGAGTGCCAGTACTTGCCGTCGTCGAGCTTCTCCGCGAGCTTCGTCAAGCGGAGCGGATGGAACGTGTCGCACATCACGGCGAGCTCGTGCGTCTCCGTCATGCCGATCGACTTCTCCGCGAGCCCCGGCGCCGGCCCGTGCGGAATCCCCGAAGGATGCAGCGTCACCGAACCGATCTCGATCGCCTTCCGCGACGCGAAATTGCCGTCGACGTAATAGATCATTTCTTCGCTGTTCAGGTTCGAGTGGTGATACGGGATCGGGATCGCCAGCGGATCGAAGTCGAGCTTGCGCGGACAGAACGAGCAGATGACGAAGTTCTGGCCCTGGAATGTCTGATGCGACGGCGGCGGCATGTGGATACGCCCGGTGATCGGCTCAAAGTCGTGGATCGAGAACGTCCACGGGTAGACGTAGCCGTCCCAGCCCACGACGTCGAACGGGTGGTAGTCGAGAACGTAGGTCTGGAAGCCGCCGCGCACGCGCACCTTCACGTGGAACTCGCCGCGCTCGCGGTGCGTGTTGAGCTCGGTCGGAGGATGGATGTCGCGGTGATAGTACGGCGCATGCTCGAGCAGTTGCCCATACTCGTTGCGGTAGCGGCGCGGAATCTCGATAAGGCCGGGTGACTCGAAGACGACGTAGCGCTGCTCGCTGTCGTCAGGCACGAACCGGTACGTCGCGCCGCGCGGGATCACGACGTAGTCACCGGGCTTGTACGCAAGTTCGCCGAAGATCGACTCGATCGTTCCCGAGCCCTCGTGGACGAAGATCACCTCGTCGCCCTCGCCGTTGCGGAAGAAGCCGTCCATGATCTCCGTCGGGCGGCAGAGCGAGATCTCGACGTCGTTGTTCCACATCAAGAGCTGCCGGCCGGTGAGCGCATCGCCGCCCGCGTCGACGTCCCACGTCTTCAAATGCAGCGGTTTGTGCTTGTCCGGCACCCACTCCTGGCGCTCGATCGGCTCGAAATCACCGAGCTTCTCGACACGGCACGGCGACGTGAGGTGGTAGAGGATCGACTCGTTGCCGGAGAAGCCCTCGAGCCCCATGACCTCCTCGGTCAGCAGGGTCCCATTGTCGCGGAACTGGATGTGGCGCTTCCGCGGAACGTCGCCGAGGCGCTGGTAGAACGGCATGGCGAGAGTCTAGTCGGCTGTTTCGGCCTCGGGCTTCGGCTCGAGTCGCTCGAGGAAGTCGCACAGGCTGGCGAGCTCGTCATCGTTGAAGCGCTCGCCGAACAGCGCGCAGATGCTCGCGACGTGGTCGTCCGTGGCGCTCTTGAGCTTCTTTCGCCCGGCGTCGGTCAGCTTCGCGTAGACGACCCGCGCGTCGGTGTCGCAGGCTGCCTTCTCGACGTAGCCGTGGCGTTGCAGCCCGTCGAGCAGACGTGTGATTCCCGACGGTGTCAGCAGCACCTGCTGCGCGAGGTCTACGCGCCGCATCATCCGGTCGGGTGCACGCGCCAGCCGGAGCAGCACCTCGTAGTCGTTGATCGTCAGCCCGTGGTCGGCGACGAGCTCGCGGTCGAGGCCACGGACGACGGACGCGTGGGCCCGGATCAAGCTGACAAATACCTGCACCTCCCGGCTTTCCAGAGACGTCTGCGCGCTCACACGGTCACTGTAGTGCGATTCGCGGCGGTAGCCTAGAAATGTGGCAGACGAACACGGAATCGAGGTATGGGACATTGTCCGCACCTTCAAGGACGTGAAGGCGGTGCAGGGCATCAACCTTCGCGTCGAGCCCGGCGAGATCTACGGCTTTCTCGGGCCGAACGGCGCCGGAAAGTCGACGACGATCCACATGCTTACGACACTGCTCCCGCCGACATCGGGAACGGCGTTCGTCGCCGGGCACGACATCGTCAAGGAAGGCCCGCAGGTGCGCGCCGCAATAGGCGCCGCGCTACAGGAGGCTGCGCTGGACCCGTACCTGACCGCGCGCGAACACCTGCGCCTGCAGAGCGGGCTGCACGGGCTGCGCAAGGCCGAGCGCGAGCAGCGGAGCGGCGAACTCCTCACCCGCGTCGGGCTCACGGGCGCGGCGGATCGCAAGGTTCAGACGTACTCAGGCGGCATGAAGCGGCGCCTCGATCTCGCCCTCGCGCTCGTGCACAAGCCGCGGATCCTCTTCCTCGACGAGCCTACGACAGGGCTCGACCCGCAGAGCCGCAGCGCGCTGTGGACGGAAGTGGGACGGCTCGCGAAGGAGGAGGGTGTGACCGTCTTCCTGACGACGCAGTACCTCGAGGAGGCGGACGTGCTCGCCGACCGCGTGGGGATCATCGACCACGGCAGGATCGTCGCCGAGGGAACGCCGAAGGCGTTGAAGGCGGAGATCGGCAGGCCGACTGTCGAGGCGACGCCGGGCGATGCCTCGCAGGTCGAAAGCGTCGCGGCCGTTCTCGAGCACTTCGGCGAGCCGATGCCCGCGTCGCCGGGCGCGATCGCCGTGATGCTGAACGGCAAGGGTGATCTGACGGACGTCCTGCGGGCGCTCGACCATGCCGGGCTCCGCGTCGACGACCTGCGGCTGCACGCGCCGTCGCTGGACGACGTCTTCCTGGCGAAGACCGGTCGCAAGCTCGAAGGCGACGACCCCGAAGACGCGTGAATCTGGCTGTCCAAGACGTCGGGTTGATCGCGTCGCGCTCAGTCCGCCGAACGGTGAGGCAGCCCGCGAATGTCATCGCGCCGCTCACGTTCCCGATTCTCCTCCTGGCGATCAACTCCAGCGGCCTGCGTGCGGCGACGCACATCCCCGGCTTCCCGACCGACTCGTTCGTAGCCTTCTTTCTACCCTTCGCGTTCATCCAGGGCGCACTCTTCGCCGCGATGACCGCCGGTACGGACCTCGCCCGCGACATCGACACCGGCTTCCTGAACCGACTGGCGCTGACGCCGTTGCGAAGCTTCGGGCTGCTGGCCGGCCAACTCGGCGGCGCGATGGCTCAGACGTTCGCCCAGGCGCTCGTCTATCTGTGCGTGGGACTTCTGCTCGGCGTGCGCTTCGCCACCGGTCCGCTGGGTGTCGTCGTCCTCATCCTGCTTGCGCTGTCGATAGGCGCGGCCTGGGGCGCAGTCGGGATCTGGATCGCGCTCAAAACGGGCTCGGGCGAGGCTGTCCAGTCGCAGTTCCCCATCCTCTTCTTCTTCATCATCATCTCGTCGATGAACCTGCCGCGAAACCTGATCGAGGCTGAATGGTTTCGCACCGTTGCCACGCTCAATCCCGTCTCGTACATGATCGAGGGCCTGCGCAGCCTCATCATCGAGGGCTGGAACACTGAGGCGCTTGCGCTCGGCTTCGGCTTCGCAATTCTGTCGATCGTTATTGCGATGTCGCTCGCGGCCTTGGAGCTCCGCAAGCGGATGGCGCGGACATGAGCCGCGGAACGTCGGTGACGGTCGCACTCGCGCTCGCACGGCGGCAGATGACGATCCTGCTCAAGAATCCCTCGCTGTTCTTGCCACCGTTGCTCTTCCCGCTCATGAACTTCATGGCGTTCGCCGGCGGGCTCTCGAGGCTACGCCACATTCCCGGCTTCAATTTCCCGAGCGGCTACACGTCGTTCGTGTTCGTGTTCGTACTGCTGCAGTCTGCGGCCTTCGGCGGTGTCTTCACCGGCTTCGGGATCGCGCGCGATTTCGAGCGCGGTTTCGCACGCCGCTTGCTCATCGCATCAAAGCACCGCAGCGGCATCGTTTGGGGCTACGCGGTCGCGTCGCTGTTCCGCTGGAGCACCGTCGCGGTGATGCTGACCATCGTGGCGCTGGTCGCGCACATGCAGGTCGGCGGCGACGGCGTCGATCTCTTCGGCCTGTACGCGCTCGCCGTCATCGTGAACGTCTGCGGCCTGCTCTGGGCGTGCGGCGTCGCGATGCGCTTTCGCTCCGTTCAGGCGGGGCCGCTGATGCAGACGCCGATCTTCATTCTGCTCTTTCTCTCGCCCGTGTACGTGCCGCTGGCGTTACTTCAAGGTTGGATCCATGCCGTCGCGAAGCTGAATCCGATCACCTACATCCTCACAGCCGGACGCGGCTTCATCTCCGGCGAGCCGATCGACGTGGCGCTCGGCTTCGCGATCGCACTCGGCCTCTTCGCCGTTCTCACCTCGTGGGCACTCCGCGGCCTCAAGCGCGCCGAGCAGATCGTCTAGCGCAGCGCACGCTACGCGTGCTTGCTTTCGCGCGAAATGCTGCGCATTTCGCGCGAGAAGACCGTCAAGCGCGCCTGCGGCGCGCGTGTCCGTTGGTGACTATTGAAGGGTGGCGACTCCGGCTTGCGTAAACGTCGGCGCGGCGAAGCCGCGCCTAACCCGGGACGTTCAGCAAAGGACTTCGGTTAGAGATCGCGCTCGAGTACGGATGCAACTGCGCGGAGGGCGACCCGCGTCTCCTCGAGCGTCGGCTCGCGGGTTGTCACGCGCTGGAGCGCCAGCCCGGGTAGCAAGAGCACACGCAGTTGGCGCAGTTGCGCGAAGCGCCACAGCTCCATCGTCGCGGCGAGCGCGACGGCGGTGACTGCGACGGGAGTCCACAGCGCCGGGGTCAGCGGCCAGAAGCGATCGGCGAGCCAGGTCACCGGCAACACAAGTGCGGCGAAGTTCGTTCCGCAACGAAGCGAGAACCGCGTCGGCCGCACGTGGCCGCCCCAGGTCGCGACGAGGCTTCGCTCCTCGACCGCGGCGATCGCCCGATGCTCCGCGCCGTGCAGGCGGAGCGTGCGTCCCCGCAGCATCCAGACCGCTAGCGCGAGCGTCGCCGCGATGCCGATCGGCGTGCGCCACGGCCCAGGCAGGACGAAGAGGAGGAAGGGCGCGACCAGCGCCGCGAGGAGGAACGGCTTCTCGCGCCGTCCCGCAACACCCGAGCGCCGGAACAGCGGAGCGAGCGACAGCCCGAGTCGCGCGAGACCGCGCGCGAACGGAATCCCGTGAATCCATGCAGGCAGCGAGGGCATCGTCCCCTCGCGCAGCGACCCGTCGCGCCCCGCGAAAGCCCAGTGGCGCTCGCTCACGATCACGACCCCATCCGGCCGCGCCATCCCGCCGAGGCGGGGCAGCGCTGTGGTCGCGTCGGCACGCGAGAGGAGCGAGGCAACCCGGCCGTCCACGCCCCCATTGTCGCGCAGAAAAAGGCCGTCCGGGGATGCCGGACGGCCTATTCGACGGGTTCTCAGGTCCTAGGTTTTTGGGGTTACCAGGCGCCGCGAGAGAAGAAACCGAGCAGCGCAAGAACGAGAACGACGATCAGGATGATCCAGAGAATGCTCACATAGCCTCCTTGGATGTTGAAAGGACAACGGTCGAAGCCCGTCGCCGGTTACGGAGGTGCAGTGGCTAGGCGAGCAGAGCCCGCTTGCGGCCCAGCTCCCAGAGAACGGTCTTGACGTCCTCGGGCGTGTTGTAGGCGTGCAGCGACACGCGGAGGTTGCCGTCGCGCGACGACGTGACGATGCCCTCCCGGTCCAGCTCCTCGACGAGCCGCTCGGCGTCGGTCGACTTGATGCAGACGAGCGCGCCGCGCTCGTTCGGATTGCGGGGCGTGACCACGGTGCCGCCGAGCTCGTCGACGCCCTCGATCAGCAGCTCGGTCAGTCGGCGCACGTGCTTCTGCGTCGCTGCGATGCCGATGTCCTGCATCAGCTCGATCCCCGCGATGCCCGCGTACAGCGACGGCACCGGCGGCGTGCCCGACTGGAATCGCCGCGCGTCGGGCGCAGGTGAGTAGTCGTGGATGTCCATCTCGAAGACGTCCTTGTCGGCGAACCAGCCGGTGGCGGTCGGCCACGCCTGCTCCCACAACTCGCGGCGGCAGTAAAGGAAGGCAAGCCCCGCCGAGCCGAGCAGGTACTTGAGGACGCCGGCGGCGAGAAAGTCGACGCCGAGTGCCTTCACGTCGATCGGCATCGAGCCGACCGCCTGGTACGCGTCGAGCAGGACGGGCACGCCGCGCTCGTGCGCGATCGCGACGATCGGCTTCACGTCGACCTTGGCGCCGTTGCGGAAACAGACGTGCGTGATCGACACGAGCTTCGTCTCCTCGTCGACCGCCTGCCGGAAGTGCTTCGGAGGGAGCGTGCCGTCCTCGGCCTCGTGCACGTGCACGACGCGCGCGCCACGCGACTCCTGCGCGTGCCAGATCTGGCCGATGGTCGGGAACTCCCAGTCGGTGAGCACAACCTTGTGACGCGGACCGGCGAACCGGAGCCCGCTCGCGAGCGAGGCGACGCCTGCGGAGAGCGACGTCGTGACTGCGATCTCCTCGGGGGCGGCGTTGATCAGCTTCGCGAAGGCCGTGCGCGCGGCCTCGGTGCGCTCCGTCCAGTACTCCCACGGCGCGCCGTACTCGTCCCAGTCGCGGAGGTACTGCTCGTACGAGGCGCGCACCGCGTCCGAGAGCGCGCCCTGCGAGCACGAGTTGACGTAGACGCGCTTCTCGAAGATCGGGAAGCGGTGCCGGCACTTCGAGGGCAGCGTGTGCAGTTCAACGGCCAAGGTATGCCTTCCTCAGCTCTTCGTTTTGGAGCAAGTCTGCCGCCTTCCCTTCGAGCACCACGCGTCCCGTGGACAAAACGTAGCCGCGGTCCGCGATCGAGAGCGAGACGTTCGCGTTCTGCTCGACGACGAGGATCGCGACCCCGGCGTCGTGCACTTCCTTGATGATCTCGAAGCTGCGCTCGACGAGGATCGGCGCGAGCCCCATCGACGGCTCGTCCATCAGGAGCAGCTTCGGCCGCGCCATCAGCGCCCTCCCCATCGCGACCATCTGCTGCTCGCCGCCGGACAAGCGTGCCGGCGAGCTGCGACCGCCGCTCGTACAGCAGCGGGAACAGCGCGTACACGCGCTCGAAGTCCTCCTTGGTGCCGCCGTTGTGGAGGTACGCGCCCATCTCGAGGTTCTCGAGCACGCTCATCGGCGCGAACAGGCGACGGTTCTCCGGGACGATCGCCATTCCCTTCGCAATGCGATCGCTCGTCGTGCGGCCGGTCACCTCGTCGCCGTCGAAGCGCACCACGCCTCGACGCGGCGCCACGATGCCGAGGATCGTCTTCAGCGTGGTCGATTTGCCGGAGGCGTTCCCGCCGAGTAGGCACACGAGCTCGCCTTTGCCGACGCGCAGGTTCAGGTTCTCGAGGATGTGGATCTCGCCGTAATACGTGTCGACGTGCTCGAGCTCCAGGAGCGCACTCATGACGCCTTGAGCCCGAGGTACGCCTCGACGACGCGCGAGTCCGTCGCGACCTCGTCGAACGACCCTTCGGCGATCTTCACGCCGTGGTCGAGCGCGACGACGCGGTCGGAGATTCCCTCGACCACGTGCATGTCGTGCTCGATGACGAGGATCGTGTAGCCGCCGCGGTCGCGAAGCTCGCCGATCAGCTCCGTGATCTCGTGCGTCTCGACCGGATTCATGCCCGCGGCCGGCTCGTCGAGGAGTAGCAGCTTCGGCTCGGTGGCCATCGCCCGCGCGATCTCGAGTCGGCGGCGGTTCGCGTACGAGAGCGAGTACGCCGGCTGCTGGCGGCGGTAGCCGGCCAGCCGCTGGCCGAAGAAGTCGAGCTTCTCCGAAGCGACGCGCGCGATCTCCCGCTCCTCGCGCCGAAAGCCCGGCGTACGCAGGATCGACTGGATGACGTTCGCGTGGGTCCGTCCGTACTGCGACGCCATCACGTTCTCCTGCACCGTCATATTCAGGAAGAGGCGAAGCGTCTGAAATGTGCGCGCGATCCCGAGCTTTGTGATCGTGTGCGAAGCCCGGCCGCGGATGCTGCGACCCTCGAACAGCAAATCGCCCGAGTCGGGAAGGTAGAGACCGGTGATCAAATTGAACAGCGTCGTCTTCCCGGCGCCGTTCGGCCCGATCACGCTGACGATCTCGCCGTCGGCGACCTCGAGGTCGAGCTCGTCGATCACAGTGAGGCCGCCGAACGCCTTCGAAAGCTTGCGCAGCTCGAGCAACGTGCTCATACGATCTCCACGCGCGACGTGCCGAGAAGCCCCTGCGGCCGCGCAATCATCAGCACGATCAGGAGCGCACCGAGGATGATCAGGCGAGTCACGGCCGGCTGGGGGACGAGCACGTTTTCCCACACGAACGCCGCGAGGTACAGCGTGGGCACGAGAAAGACGGTGCGCCAGAACCCACGCAAAAGCGTCAGCACGAGCACGGCAGCGATCAGCGCGACGTACGCGTACTTTCCGATCAGCGACGCGTTGTGCTCGGGGTGGATCACCCAGCCTTGCACGGTTCGGCCGATCGCATCACCGCCCGCCGCCGCGCCTTTCGTGCCCGCCGGCCAGGCCACGGCCACGATCGCGTGTACCGCGTAGCCGAAGGCGACGAGCGAGACGAGAACGGCTGCGAGCTTCTTCCACGGCCGCATCTTCGCCACGAGCGTGATCAGGATCACCGAGTAGAAGAGCCAACGTGCCTGATTCGGGTCGCGCAAGACCTCGAGCGAGACGTTGATCGTGATCGCGCCGAGGACGACGCCGCTCAGGCTTCCGGCGCCGCCGAGGATCACCATCGCATAGATCGTGATCAGCAGCGGGACGTCGTAGTTGTCGGGGAAGACCGCGCCGTCCACCGCCGCGCTGATCATCCCGGTGAGTCCCGCCACGGCAGCGCCGAATGCGAATGCGAGCAGCTTCAGCCGGTTCACCGGAATGCTCATCGCCTCGGCTGCGAGCGGATCCTCACGCAGCGCTTTCCATGCGCGCCCGGTGCGCGACTCCACGACGAGATGCAGCACGACCATCACCACCGCGAGCGTGATCAGCGCCACATAGAAGTACCCCTGGATCGAATTCACCCGCTTGCCGAAGAAGGTCAACGGATCGAGCCCGGAGATCCCGTTCGGCCCGCTCGTCAGATCGACGGCACGGCTGTGCCCGAGCAGCGTCAGGCGATTCCCGTTCGTCGTGAAGGTGACGAACGCCAGCCCGAAGAAGAGCGTCACGATCGCGAGGTAGTCGCCGAGCAGTCGCCGTGACGGCAGGCCGAGCAGCAGACCCAGAAAGGCCGTCGCGACGATGATCACCGGCACCAACGCCTCGGCGGGCCAGTGGATGCCGAACTTGTCCGACGCGAGCAGCGCATACGAGTACGCGCCGAAGCCGTAGAACGCGACAAAGCCCAGGTCGAGCAGGCCCGCGAAGCCGACGGAGACGTTCAGGCCGAGCGCAAGCAAGGCAAAGATGAGCGTGTCGACGCCGACGCGGATCACGTACTCGTTGCTGGAGAGCAACGGAACAAGCGCTGCCGCGAGGAGAAAACCGCCGAAGAGGACGCTGCGCGGGACGCGATCGAATGTCCGCCGCAGCCGAACCGTCTTCGCGCCGCTCGTCGACCTCGGCGACCCAGCTCGTCCACCCCGATGCGCGGCGCCTGGCTCATACCTTCGTTATGTCTGCTTTCCCGAGCAGGCCTGTGGGGCGCACGAGGAGCATGGCGATCAGGAGCCCGAAGACGATCAGGTCGTAGAACGTCGAGGACAGATAGCCGGTCGAGAACGCCTCGGCGAGCCCGATGACGAGCCCGCCGAGCATCGCGCCCGGGATGCTTCCGATCCCGCCGATGACGGCCGCCGTGAATCCTTTCAGCCCGGCGACGAAGCCCATGAAGTGGTAGACGCGCTGGAACACGAGCCCGACCATCACGCCTGCTGCGCCGGCAAGAGCGGAGCCGATCAAGAACGTCACGACAATCGTGCGGTCGACGTCGATTCCCATCATCGCCGCCGCCTCACGGTCGTAGGAGGTCGCTCGCATTGCCTTTCCGACCCGCGTGCGAGAAATGAAGAGCGTGAGCCCGACCATCAGCGCAGCGGTGCTGAGGATCACGATGATGCGAATTAGCGAGATGTTCAATGGTCCCCAGTGGATGCCCTTGACGAAGAGCGCACCGTTATCGAGCTCGAAGGTCCCGTACGAGCGAAAGTCGGCCGAGAAGAGCAGAAGCGCCGAGTTCTGGAGGAAGAACGACACGCCGAGCGCAGAGATCAACGGCGCGATCCGCGGCGCGTTCCGGAGCGGCCGGTAGGCGAAACGCTCGACGACGACGCCTAGCAACCCGGCCCCGACCATCGCTGCGATGAACATGAACGAGATCAGCAGCCAGATCGGGAAGATCGGGTTCGCGGGGCCGCCCGAGACGGTGAGCACGCCGTAGCCGATGAACGCGCCGATCATGTAGACCTCGCCGTGGGCGAAGTTCAGGAGCTTCAGGATTCCGTACACCATCGAATAGCCCAGAGCGATCAACGCGTACACGCTGCCGAGCGTGAGCCCGTTGACCAACTCCTGAACGAAGAAGTCCCAGGTGTACATCAGGGCATGTGTGCGGCCCGCGAGTGCGGGCCGCACACAGTCGTGTCCCTAGCCGACGAGCTTGTGCGAGCCGTCGCTTTGGATCTGTGACACGTAGAACTTCGCGGCCGGCACGTCACCGTGCTTGTCGAAGCTGATCGTGATCCCGAGGATCGAGTGCGGGATCTTGACCGCGCGGATGTTCTTCATGATCTCGGCACGCGACGCCGTTCCGTCTGCGCACGCTGCCTTGTACGCCGTCGCGGCAACCTGCACCGACACGTACGACGGCGGGCCGAAGGTGCTCCACTTCTTGCCGTACTTCTTGTTGTACCCGGCGATGATCGCCGCGGTGCCCGGCAGACCGTGGATGTCTCGTGCGAACGACGAGACGTACGCGCCCTTGGCGGTGAAGTCACCCGAGTCGAGGCCGTCCGAGCCGAAGATCTTCGCCGTCTTGGCCTGCTCGAGCATCTGCTCGGCGAAGAGCTGACCGTTCGCCGCCACCTGCCAGGGCAGGAAGACGACGTTCGCGTCACTCGGGACCTTCGTGACGAGCGACGAGAAGTCCGTCACCTTCTGGTTGACCGACTCACGCTGCACCTTCACGCCGTTGGCCTTCAAGACGGCCGTCGCCGCCGCGGCGAGACCGGTCGAGTAAGCCTCCTGATCGTCGATGATCACGACCTTCTTCGCGTGCAGCTTCTTGACCATGAAGAGCGCGTCGGAACGTCCCTGAGCCGTATCGCTGCCGACCACGCGCGAGAAGGTCGGGTACTTCCCCTGCGTGAGCGTCGCGTTCGTCGCCGATGCGGAGATGTACGGCAGGGTCTTCCGCTTGAACAGCGGTCCGACCGCGATCACTTCCTGGGACCCGGCGGGTCCGACCGTCACGAGCAAAGAACTGTCGGCGGCGAACTTCGTGCCGACGGTCAGCGCCAGCTTCGGGTTGAGCTGGGTATCGCCCTGCTTCAACCTGAAGTGGGTTCCATTTGCAGCGTTGAAGCGATCGAGCGAGTACTTCGCCCAGTTGCCCTGTTCCGCGCCGAGGAATGCGACCGGTCCCGGTGAGCGGGCCCAGGAAACCGATCTGCCCGGACGTGCAGGCGGCCACGCTGCTCGCGCTGATCGTCGGGCTCGTGCTCCGTTGCACGGCGGAAGCCGATGCCGCAGAGACCCCAGCGACGATGAGCGCCAACACAAGCGCTTTCTTCATTTACATGTCCTCCTTGTTGTCGACCCCGTCCTCGAATGCCTTCGAGGCGGGATCGCCCGATGGATGAAAAACACCGAGAACCCTCATGTTCCTAGTCCCCGTGTTCTCGATGCAGTGCCTTACGTACGGCGGCAGGTGAAGGCACGTACCCGCCTCGAGCGGGAAATCCTCTCCTGCGATGTGGTAGACCCCATCGCCCTCCAGTATGTAGACGACTTCGTCGTAGGTATGGCTGTGCTCAGGCGCACGGCCGGGTGGAATGATGCCGACGAACTGCGTGACGTCGAGGCAGCCGGCGTCCTGGTTGACCAGGTAGCGGAACTCGCGGTTCGGCGTCGCCGGCAACACGGGCTGATCGGCGTAGCGAACGATCACGCGCCGGCCGTTGCCGACGCCGTGCTCGCTCGCGGGCGCTGTCACCGAGACAATCGTCAGCTCTTCGGGGGCGTCGACGGAGTACGACTCGCCCGGTGCGATGAACGCGGCCGTGGCCGGTTCGAGTTGATGGTCCGCCCCGTCGAGGCTCAGCGTGCCGGTGCCGGAGACCACGAACAGCACCTCCTGGCGGTCGTCGCCTCCCCGCTCGAGCGAGCGCCCGGAGGAAAAGCGGATCACGCGCTGCTCGAGATGCTCGCATCCCCGCGACGCGTCAATCGTCGTCCGCACGGCCGCCGTGTCACCGGGGGCGCGCACTGGATCGACATCCTGCTCCGCAATGACGAAGCCCTCTACGACCGGCACGCGTCCATTCTCACTACAGCGCCGCGCGGCGTCAACGACGCGGGCTAGGCTCGGCTAATGGACGGCGGAATCCGCGCTGCGGAAACGGCCGACGCCGAGACCGTGCGCGAGCTGTTCCGCGAGTACGCGGCAGGGCTCGAAGTCGATCTCTCCTTCCAGGACTTCGAGGCCGAGGTCGCCGACCCGCTGGGCTTCTACGAGCTCGTGCTCCTCGCAGAGGGAGGCTGCGTCGCGCTCCGGCGGATCGACGCCGAGACCTGCGAAATGAAGAGGCTCTACGTCCGTCCGGATGCGCGGGGCGGCGGGCTCGGGCGGCGGCTCGCGGAGGCCGTCGTGGCCGAGGCTCGGTCGCGCGGGTACCGGCGGATGCTCCTCGACACGCTCCCGACGATGACCGAGGCGCGCGCGCTCTACTCGAGGCTCGGCTTCGTCGAGTCGCAGCCGTATCGGTACAACCCGGTGCCCGGCACGACGTTTCTCGAGCTCGTGCTCTAGACGACGTCGAGTAGCGGCCAGCGGTCGTCGACCTCGACGCAGGCACGCAAGTAGAGCGCGACGCCGATGTCGCCGGAGAGGAGGCCTCGCTCGCCGTTGCGTTGCTCGATCGCGTGCATCGCGAACCGCCGCGCGCGTTCGAGCCACTTGCGGTCGCGCGTGCGCCGGAGCAGCTTCAGGAAAGCCCAGCCGTTGCCCGCCGTGCCGTGGCAGAGTCCGGCGCCTTTGCGCAGCGGGCCTGCCTCCCAGACGAGCTCGCCTGCCGCAAGCAGCAGTGCATCGAGCGGGCGGTGCGCGGGCGCGCCGGACAGCGCGCAGACGACGCCGGGAGCCCCGTGGCACCACTGCACTCTGATCGAGTCCGCAGGGCTATCCGGCCGCGGCAGCCAGTTGACGAGGTTGCCCTCACGCAGCGCCGTGTGTTCGAGTGTCTCGACGACGCGGTGCATCAACTCGGTCTGGTGCTCGCGGCTCTGCAGCGAGGCGGCGCGAAGGAGCGCGTATACGTTGCCGACGAGACCATGCGCAAAGCCGAGGTTGTTCGAGCGCTTGCCTTTGTACTCCTGGGTCCAGATGCACGCGCGGAGCTTCGAGTCGAACGACCACGTCGACCACAGCCGGCTGATCGCGGTGCGCGCGATGTCGTCCTCGTCGAGCAGTCGCGCGGCGACGAGCGCGCCGCCGACGCCGTACAGCAGCTCGTTCCACGGATCGTCGATGCACGCCGCTGCGGCTGCGCGGAAGCGTGCGGCGTCGCGCGTGGCGAGCGCGATGCCGACCTCGCCGTCGGCGTAGCCGGGCCCGTCGCCTTCGCCGGGAGTCCAGTCGACCTCACGGCCGAGCGTGCGCAGCGCGTGGATGTCCCCTGCGACGCCGGCGTACACGCCTTCTTCGGGAGGCGGCCCGGCCGCGATCGTCTCGTCGGCGATGTCCGCGATCGCATACCGCGCAAGACGTTCGTTCCACGGACCTCCGCCAAGGGCCTCGTGCTCCTTGGCGTTGTAGATCACACGGTCGCCTCTAGCCGAAGAAGAAGAACTGCTGCCACGCCTGCCACCACGTGTCCGCAGTCGAACGGATGCGCCGCGCGTCGACGATCTCGACGCCGTGCGCGTGCCGCAGCTTGTCCACTGCCGAAGTGACCTTGTACTCGACGTCGATCGTGCACGGGCTGCCCGGGTCGTAGGGCTGCACCGCGTTGAGGTCGCCGAGCGCACGCTTCGCGCCCTCTTCGATCATCTCGCGCGCGCGCGTGGCGGGAAACTGACGCGCGCTGTAGCGGCCGAGCCCTTCCTTCACCGCGACCGTCGTCAAGCCGTCGCCGAGCAGTGCCTTTCCTTCGTCGCACGTCGCGCTGATCGCCGGTGACGAGCAGCACGGGCACTCCCCAGGTGCCGCACAGCGCGGCGTTGATGCCCGTCTCGCCGACGAGCGTCCCGTTGAAGGAGAGGTTCTGCCACTCCTGGCCCGAGACGGTGTGGTTCAGCACTCCGTACTGGGCGCCGTTCATCGCGTGCATGCCGACGAAGAGCGCCGCGTCGCATCCGGCCTCGAGGAAGCCCGTGTAGCTCGTCCACTCCTCCTGCACGACGTACTCGCAGTCGGGATCGAGCTGGTCGGGAACGAGCGAGTTGAACGTCCAGCCGCCGCCGGCGCCGTGGCAGTCCATGACGACGATCTCCGTCGCGCCGGCCGCCTTGGCGCCGCGCACGGCGGCGTTGATCTCCTCGGTGTAGAGCCGCCGGCCTTCGTCGTACATCGGGTCGCCGCCGGTCGTCTGCTGCCACTTGACGATGCCCGCGACGCCTTCCATGTCGCTGATGACGTGAACCTTCATGCGGGT
The DNA here is from genome assembly GCA_963815965.1 of uncultured Actinomycetes bacterium. Classification (GTDB taxonomy): domain Bacteria; phylum Actinomycetota; class Thermoleophilia; order Gaiellales; family Gaiellaceae; genus DASVFB01. Next base: position 394,434 of record CAWFIT010000001.1, read on the forward strand.
AGCCTCTCAAACCGTGGAGACCGGCCTGGCAGGGAAGCGCGTCCTCGTCACAGGTGCGTCCGGCGGGATCGGCTCCGCGTGCGCCCGCGAGTTCGCCGCCGAGGGCGCGAACGTCGTGGTGCACTACCGCGGCGGACGCGAAAGCGCGCAAGCCCTCGCTGCCGAGCTCGGCGCAGATCTCGTCCAGGCCGATCTGACCGTCGAGTCGGAGGTCGAGGCGCTCTTCGAGCAGGCGGGCACGCTCGACGTCTGCGTCGCCGTGGTCGGCGAGTGGCCGCGCGGGGACGTCCCGGTGTGGGAGCTGCCGCTCGAGCGCTGGGAGCGGACGCTTCGCGTGAATCTGACCGCGACGTTCCTCACGGCGCGCGGCTTCCTCCGCGTCGGTCGCCGAGACGAAGCACGGGTCGCTTGTGCTGGTCGGCTCGACTGCGGGGATCTTCGGCGAGGCGGGACATGCCGACTACGCGGCGGCGAAGGCCGGGCTCGTCGGGCTTCTGCTCAGCATGAAGAACGAAGTCGTGCGAGTCGCGCCGCTTGCCCGCGTGAACGCGGTCTTCCCCGGGTGGACCGAATCGCCCATGACGCGAGGCCTGGTCGACCAAGAGCGCGTCGACCAGATCTCCCGGACGATGGCGCTCCGAAAGGTTGCGCAGCCAGAGGACGTCGCCCGGCAGGTCGTGGTCCTGGCGTCGGATGCGCTCTCGGGGCACGTCACCGGCCAGGTCGTCACAGTCGCCGGCGGCATGGAGGGCCGCGTCGTCCACGAATAAATAAGGAACGGCGGCCCAGGGGCCGCCGTGTGCTCGAGCCGCCAGCGCCGCAGGCTAATTGCCGTTAGTCCCCGGACGCGCAGCCTTTGAATCAGACCCGGCGGCTCCCGCCGCATGGGTGCCTGCCGTGTCTGACTTCACTATCGCCGAGAACGGACCACTTGATCTATCACCCGAACGGGGTTGACCAGACCGCTTGATTACGCTGCGTCGATGAGCCGGTTCGAGGACAGGCTGCGCGCCGGACCGCCGATCGTCGCCGACGGCGGCATGGGAGCGCTCATCTCGTCGGCGGTGCCGCGCCTGCGTTGTCCGGAGGAAGCGAATCTTCGCGCGCCCGACAGCGTCGTGTCGGTGCACGTCGGGTACATCCGCGCCGGCGCGGAGCTGATCGAGACGAATACCTTCGGCGCGAACAGACCGAAGCTCGCGGCGAGCTTCCTCGAGGACGACTTCGAGAGGATCAACTCCGCCGGCGTGCGCCTCGCCCGCGAAGCGCGCGAGATCACGGGCGGCGATGTGTTCATCGCCGGCTCGATCGGACCGCTCGGTGACGTCGAGCTGCGGCCGGAGACGCGAGCCGAGCTCTTCACCGAGCAGGCCACGATCCTCGAGGGCCGCGGTGCCGACCTGTTCATGATCGAGACGTTCTACGACATAGACGAGCTCGAAACTGCGATCGAGGCCGTCCGCGGCGTATCGCGCCTGCCGATCGTCGCGCTGATGACATTCGACGAGGAAGCGCAGACCCTGGGCGGCGTGACGGCGCGGAACGCGGGGAAACGACTCGCCGATGTAGGCGTCGCCGCCATCGGCGCCAATCACGGCGCGGGTCCCGCGAGCGCGCTCGCCGCGCTCCAGGACATGCAGCGCGACGGGCTAGTCCTCGCGGCGCTGCCGAACGTCGGTCTCGCGAGCTTGGCCGGGCACCGCATCGTTTATCCGCACGCGACGCCGGAGTACTTCGCGGAGTTCGCGGCGCAGGCCCGAAGCCTCGGCGCCGGTGTCATCGGCGGCTGCTGCGGAACCACGCCCGCCGAGATCGCCGCGATCCGTGGCGCGATCGACGCAAACCGTCCGCCCTCGCTCCCACTCGCAGCGGACGAGCGGCGCCTGACGATCGTCCACGGCGACGAACAGCACGAAACCGAGTTGCAGCAGCTGTTCCGCGCGAAGGAGTTCGTCGTTTCGATCCAACTCGACCCACCCCTCGGCGGGGACAACCGCGCGCTGCTCGAAGCGGCGCGAGCGATTCGTGAGTCTGGCAAGGCGCACATCGTCGACATCAACGACAATCCCCGCGCGCGGGCGCGCATGAGCGGCTTGATGGCGTCGGTCGCAATCGAGCGCTTTGCGGGGATCGAGACTGTTCCGCACCTGACGCCGCGCGACTCGACGATCACGGGCCTCGAGTCGCAGCTGCTCGGCGCGCACGCAGAGGGCGTACGCAACATCCTCGCGGTCACCGGCGACCCACCCGAAGAAGCCGACTACCCAGGTGCGCGCGGTGTCTACGAGGTGGACGCGATCGGGCTCACCGACCTCCTTGCGCGCCTGAACCGCGGCGAGGACTTCCGCGGCCGCACGATCGACGCGCCGACGCAGTTCCACATCGGCGTCGCGGTCAATCCGACCGCGGACGACCTCGAGGTCGAGCTCGACCGCTTCAGGCGGAAGCTCGACGCAGGCGCAAAGTTCGCGATGACGCAGGTCCTGTTCGACATCGCTTACCTCGATACGTTTCTCGAGCGGCTCGGCGGCGAGTCACCGATACCGATCCTCGTCGGCGTGTGGGCGCTGCCGAGCCTGCAGCTCGCGCAACGCATCCACAACGAGGTGCCCGGAATCGTCGTACCCGAACAGGTGCAGAACGCGTTGCGCGACGCGGGTGCAGACGCGGCGACGGTCGGCAAGGAAGTCGCGCGCGGCGTGATCGAAGGCGCTCGTCAACGCGTGGAGGGCATCTACGTCGTGGCGCCGTTCCGCTCGCCTGAGCGGGCGCTCGAGCTTTTCGACTAAGGCGCGCAGTTGCCGGTCGAGACGGCGTTGCGGTGCACACGAGGGAGCAGCTTCTGCACGATGTCGCTGGGAATCCCGAAGCCGCCCTTGCTCCCGAGTCGCGCCGCGAAGACGGTTGTCATCACTGCGCCCGAAGCATCGACCGCCGGGCCTCCGGAGTCGCCGTGCCGAACGTCGCCGCGCAAGCTCGTGATCGTTCGCGCGACGGGTCCGTGCCCGTACGCATCCTCGCTCAGGACGACCGTCGTCGTGCCGAGCCGTCCAGGAACCGCCTTGAGCGGACCGTTCTCGGGATAGCCGAGGATCGCAACAGGTTCTCCCGCCGACGGTTTCCGCAGCGGGAGCGGTGACAGCGCGGAGCTTCGGCACTCGCAGCAAGGCGATGTCGTTCTTTTCGTCGAAGAGGACGACGGTCGCCGCCAGCCCGCGCGTCGAGTGACGCCGCTCGACGACGGTGTCGTCCTCGCCGGCGACGACATGCGCCGCGGTGACGACCAGTGACGGCTTGACCACCCAGCCGCTGCCGGAGATACGGAGGCCGCACGCGGTGCCAAGCACACGTACGACGCTTGGCGCAGCGCGGCGAACTCCCGGCGCGTGCAGCAACGCCGGATCGGGCGGAGCCACACGGGTCAGAGGCCCCGCGATGCTCGGGAAGGGATCGACGCGGGCGAGGACTCGCAGCAGGTTCGAAGGCGGCACCGCGTCGTAGAGCCGCTGCAGGACGAGCGATTTCTGCGCGGCGTGACGGAGCTGCTCCTGACCCGGGATCAAGAGCGCCGACGCGCCGACCACCCAAACGAGAGCGAGCCCCGACAGAGCGCCGAGCAAGAGCCCGCCGATCGAGTCGAGCGCGCGCAACGGCGGGATCACCAGCACGCCACGCACGGTCCTCCCGGCGAGCGCGCCCAGCGTCTCGAACAGAAGCGCGCCGAACGCAGCGCCGGCCAGCGCGGCGAGCGGCGTATACGCGGAGCTCGAACCACCGGTCAAGAGCTGCGGTGCGAGTCGCGAGCCGACGATCGCGCCGACGACGATGCCGACCAGGGACAGCGCGCTTCCGATCAGTCCTTTCCTCAGACCCAGCAGCGCGGTGAATGCGACGAAGGCGAGCGCGAGCCAGTCGACCTTGGTCACCGGCGCAGGCTATCGGCCGCCTCGGAGCGCCCCGGCTACAATGGCCGCCGCGCCTGGGGGCGTAGTTCAGTTGGTTAGAACGCCGGCCTGTCACGCCGGAGGTCGCGGGTTCGAGTCCCGTCGCTCCCGTTCCAAAGAGCCTGCACAGCGTATTCTTTTTGTTCGGCGGAGTTCCGTCGCAAGGCTTCCGCGGTTCTCTTGGAGCACTTTTTGGAGCATTGACGACGGAGCGTTGGCCGAGCCAGCCTGAGATGTAGGAACAGGGTCGCCCGAGCTTCCCCGGTGTGGCCTGCGCTTTCGGTCATCGGCGACCGCCCCAGTGAGGCCCCGACGCGCCCGCCGCGCTCGCCAGGTGGGGAGCTTGGGCCAGCCTGCGGGCCTCGTGCCCACGTGTGGGCACACAACGGCGCACGGGCGGGGAGTCGGTGGCGGTGAACCCGCGTATTGCAATACGCAGCCGTCCTCATCGCCTCAACCGTGCGCGAGCGCATATACACACCGACCGATTCGTTGATGTCACCTATTCGTGCTTCAGGCGAATCGTCTCGGTCAGCGCGTCGTACGCGAAGCTCGTGATCGTCCCGGCATCGAGAAGCCCGACCGCCTCATCGATGACTGTGAGAGGAACGGAGAACCACTCATCAGCAGTAGTGACTGTTCCCCCGCCTCGTTCGTAGGTCACGTCTAGCCGTGCTGCGGCGAAGAAGTGATGGAGCGCTGCTTCGAGACCGCTTGCAATCGATGCTGGAACCTCGTATTCCGCGATGACCTCGACGGGCGCGTTCAAGTATGTCTTCTCGTCCTTGGCGCTCTGTATCCGGTTCCGAGTTGTCGTCGTCGTGTACCCGATCTTGTGGAGATTTGGGACGCTCGTGACCTGAGGATCGGTGCTGAGTGATCGGAGCACGTAGATGATTCCCATTGGAGTCCCCACTTCGAGTCCCATTCGAGCGAGCGTGACGGACTCGGGTTCCGTGACTCGTCGTCCGTCGTCGTAGAGCGACCGTGCGAGCGATTGGAGGAGGAGGTTGGATTCTGTGGCGTTCTCGAAGATGCACCTGAGCCGGGCGACTCTTCTCCCACGCACCTTGGTTTCTTCGCCGATCTCGGCTACGTAAGCGAGGACGCCGCGAACGACGTAGAACGACTCGGCTGAAATCTGTGATTCGTTTCGGAACTCGATCAGCTTTCGAGTGCCTGCCTTGAGATCGGCGTGGCATTCCTTGAAGAGTGGTTCGAAGTTCTCGAAGTCGAGGCATGGATGGCGCTCGGCGACCTCGTTGGGGCTTGTCCTTTCAGCCGGAACGTGCTTGAGGGTGAAGATCTCAACGGGCTGAGGTTCGAGGACGCCTAGATGGTCGGACGCGAAAATCTCGTCGAGGCTTGCTGGCGGCTCGGGTTCAACCGGTCCCGAACTGGTCGAAGGGCGACGAGTTCATGACCGGCGACGGTCGGCGCTTCCGCATCATCGGGATAGTCCCCTTCGACGACGACGTCGGCGCGTTCAACGCGTTGTGGAGGGTGGAGTCCGTCTCCGACTGACCGGCTCAGGTGAGAGGACGGAGCTTGTGCTGCGCTGTCACTAAGTAGCGATCCGTACTAAGTACGGACTGGGAATCCGCGGTTCGGCTGACGTAGAAGACGACGCGGTGCGCGAGTCTCAAGTTCGTCTAGATAAGGAGGCTCCCGATGATCCGCAACATGGGATCGTTTGATCGTGGTGTCCGAGCCTTCGTCGTAGCTCCGGTCGCGATCGTGCTGGCGTTCCTTGTCGGTGCGAGCACGCTGGCCGGAGTGATTCTGTTCGTTCTCGCAGGGATCATGTTGGCCACATCGGCCACAGGGTTCTGCCCGAACTACGTCTGGCTCGGCATTACGACTCATCCGCGCGGCGTGCACCGCGTCGGCCATCACATTCGCCACGGCCACGCGTAATCGAATGCCGTGGGCGCGATGAGGTTAAGGAGGCGATCGAAGATGCGACGGATAGTTGTTAGCGCTGCGGTTATCGGCGGCGTCGTGGTGGCTGTTCGCGTGCTCGCACCGAAGCTGCACACGCGGATGCTGGCCGCGTGCGAGGGGATGTTCGAACAGATGCCGGAGGATTTCCCGCCGAAGCGGATGATGGGCGGCATCGAGGAGATCCGCGCGAACACGACGCGGATACTCGAACTCCTTGAAGAGCGCACGCAAGTGGAGGAGACCAAGCCGCAGGCAGAGCCTCCACCTTTAGACGGAAACGCGAGCGGCGCATCGCGCCCTCCCGCTCCAGCTCGTAGCGCCAGTAGTCGCGGTTCTTCGTCTTGATCCAGCGGCGCCCGTTCGGCGGATAACCACCGGAGCGGCGATTTGCTCTTGCTCTCGCCCCGCGGTATGTGGGTTTTCCTGGATGGCGAACCGGCGGCGCGGTGTCATCCTGAACGTGCATCTCGGGGCGTAGCGAAAAAGGAGTAGTTAGTGAGCCGCTTCACAAGAAGTCTCTGGCGCATCATTCGACGCAGGCCGATGACGGACGCTGAAAAGGGCGATGAGATGGCCGACAAGGGTGACAGGAAGGAGATCGAAAGGTTGAATGCGGAATACACCGGCTCCTACGCCCACGGTCTCGGCCAAGCGATCGGAAACTTTCAGGATCGTTCCGGTCGTCGGTAGGCGCGGGCTGCGCGCCGCGCCGCTCTGCCGGAGACGCGCATGGTTATGCGGGTAACGCCGCGCGATCCGAAAACTTAGGGTTCTCTTGCCGTCCGACCCCGGAGAGGAGAGTCTCGATGGGAGCCGACTGGCGTGACTCGCAGATCAGATACCTCGTCCACTTCGACGACGGCGGAAGCGGCATGCGCTACCGCGCCGAGCCGCTCGCGATCGGTGACGAGTTGCGCGACGGCGCAAGCCGCTATCGAGTCGAGCGCGTCGAGCCACCGCCCAACCCGAACGCGTTCGGGCACGCGTGGGTGGCACGGCTTGGTGGTTCGTGACCCATCCGCGGGACATCGGCGGAGCCGCGGTGCGCGCGCTTCTGAGCGGTCCGCGCGCCGCGCACGACGGTCGGCTACGTCAACTCACTTCGCGAACCGCCTGACGGGTACCCCCACAAGGCGCATCGCGAGCGTGGGACTCCCGATTCGGACGACCGCGCGGGGGGCCTGGTGAGGCGCTGCTAGAGGTCGCGTCCGCATCGGTCGCCTCGCACCCCTAGAAAGCGGTCACGATCTTGGGGCAGCGAGAGCGGTCCTACAGGACGTGCGGATGACCTTTGATGAGGAGAGTCATCGAGACCGGCGTTGCCATGATCGCTGGGGGTCCCCGCGAGGCGCGCAACGCGCTTGGGACTCCAAGGCAGGAGGCTACACGCCCACAGACGTGAGCGGCTCACGCGCGAACACGTCGGGCACGTGCTCGTACGCGAACGTGTGCGTAAAAGCGTCGTGAGCCTTCGCGGCATCGCTGCCGCGGTAAACGGTGTGCGGCACCGAGCCAGTTGCCTGCAGCGTGATCTGGTGCCGGTTGTCGTTGCGCCCCAACTCCCAGACCACGACGCTGCCGCCGTTGCTGCCGGGGATGATGCGCGTGTCGATTTCGACGAGCGTGGTCATGTTCGTCTCTCCTCGTTCGCGGCGACGAGCGCCTCGATTACGACGCGCACCTGACCGACGTACACGTACACGCCGTGCGTGAAGCCGTCGGCCTGTGCGAGCTTGTGCGCGGCGGCGTTGACCGTCGCGCCGTCACACGGGATGAGAGTCGCCGTGTGCATGGGTGTTCCTCCTCGGGGTTGATGCAGATTCGGCGCTTCGGGAGTCGAACCCTCGACGCGCGCCGCGGTGAAGCCGGACACGTGCGCCGCCCACCTCGGGTCGCGCCGCTGATGCCCCGTTCACTCCGGGGCCACGAGCCATGCCCGTTCTGACTGGTTTCTCGCCGGGAGTACGCCTTGCCTTTGGCGATCCCAGTAACTGCCGCGACCCGAAAATCATCCTCGATCGCGTGAGACGAGCGTAGCCACACCCCGGTCGAAACGATGTGACCCATTTAGGTCCATTCCGCCGGGATTGACGCGATTCGTGTCGGGTGCCCGGTTGAGTGCGTCGAGCCGGTGAGCATGGCGGCATGGGTGCCATCGAGCAGCGCCCCATGGCGGCAGCAGTACGCGCTACCGAGAGGAGCCGCTCATCGTGGGCGTCGAGCCGGTGACGGCGGCAGCAGGTACCGAGTCGAGCGCGTCCAGCCGCCGCCGAACCCGAACGCGTTCGGGCACGCATGGGTGACGCGACTCGCGCACGACATGTCGGCCCTGCTCGTCGATCGCGTACGCCCGGAGGATGAACCTCACGCGCTCGTCGTCGAGCTCGACCCTCTGGCCCTGCACGTCGCCGGGGCCGTGGCAGAGGTTGTCCTCGATCCAGGCGACGGCCAGTGGGCCGAGCGTGCGATCTGGGCGAAGCGCGAGCTGATTCATACGGTGTTTCTCCGCATCGCCCTTACGAGGGTTCGCCGATGGCAGAGATCGTCACAAATCGGACAATGGCCTCTCTCCAACGAGAAGGCGGTGCAGCATGGCAAGCGAACTCGTCCTCGCTCCGCGGCACGAGAACAAGAACCGGCGTTTCGCCCTTCATTTCTTCGAGATGCTGCTCGTGATGATGCTCGGGATGTGCGTGCTCGGCGGCGCGTTCGGCGCGTTCCACCAGGTCGCCTTCGGCAGCGGTTTCGCCGCCGCTTGGCGCGATCACATCGGGCTTGCTGCCTTCGCGATGGCGTTCAACATGACCGTGCCGATGGTGCTCTGGATGCGCTACCGCGGCCACAGCTGGGAACGCGAAGGGGAAATGGCGCTGGCGATGAACCTGCCGCTGCTGCCGCTGCTCGTCCTCTACGGGTTCGGCGCGATCCCGGCAGGCGCCGTCCTCGTGTTGCAGATGATGCTGATGATCCCGGCGATGCTGGGCGCGATGTTCTACCGAAAAGAGGAGTACAGCGCCGCGCATGCGGCGCACCGACATCGCAGGCGCTGGCTGGCGCACGTCCACTAGCCGGAAACTGCCCTCAGCCATCGGCCTTCCTGCTCGGCGACGGGCTTAGGCTCTGTGCCCGCGAGTTCGATCTCCCACTGCAGACGACGACGAGCCATCGGCGAGAGGCCGAAGCGATCCTCAAGCTGCCGAATCTCGGACAGCACCATCGCCGTCGCCTCCCCCTGCTCGAGCAACTCGTTCAGCCCGGCGAGACGAACGAGCGCAGGCACGTCGGCCTCCAGTCAAACTCGCGCCATCGGCGAACGCCAGACCGTCGACCACCACGCCCGCGTCGCCTTCGAGTAGTGAGTCGCCCCCGGCAGCGTCGGCGTCTTACGCTTCGCGCCCGACTCCACAGGCAGCTTCACGGGCGCCGGAGCTCGGTTACGACGCCGACGCTGCGCTGCAGGCTTCGGAGGCGGGCCGCTCACGCGACCAGCAGCACGGAACCCGTACCGCGCTTGACAACCGATTTGCGCGACGAGGCGTAATAGAGGCATGAGATCCCGTGAGAAACGCAGAGCCTGGGAATGTCAAGGAGGCGTCGGATGCTCGTCATCGCTGCTTTATTCCTAGTGCTCCTTGGGGCATCCGTGCTCGGCCTGCGGACGGCTGACGGAGGTCGCTGGCCCTTTCTTGTCGCCTCCACGCTCTCCGGGGGTGCCCTTCTTGCCCTGGTCATGGCGACGGTGATCGCCTTGACCGCTGGAAGAGACACGTGGAACAGCTGGGTGAGCGGCTCCCCGTCTTCTGAGACAGTCACCCTTTGGGTGGTGCTGATCGTCGGGCCGGTTCTGCTTGCCACGTGCCTTGCGCTGCTCATTGTCGGCGCGGTCCTCCGCACCCGGTAGCGGCGTCGCTCCGGGCAAGCATCGTCAAGCGCCGTGCAGTACCAAACGCAGAAGACGGGACAGATCAGGTCGGGACTCGAAAGTCCATGAGTTGAAGGCCGACAACCGCTCCGTGTGCGGCAATTCGCGCCGGGAGCCGATGGACGACCTAGGCCCCGGAACGGTGACCTGCGAATCCTGCGCCCGCGACACCGGCCACGCCAGCTGACTGCGACGCCGCGAAAGGCGGCTGGGGAGAGTCTCGCGGCCCGCTGCCGCGCCTTCTTGGAGCAGATTTGGAAACCACTAGCGGCGAACAACGGCAAACGAAACACACCGCAACCAGCCTGAAACCGCGTGTGGCAGCCGAAGAGTCAGCAACGGCGACTAACGGACACTCGCAGTGCAGAACTGTCACGCCGGAGGTCGCGGGTTCGAGTCCCGTCGCTCCCGTTCCAAAGAGCCTGCACAGCGGTTCTTTCCTTTCCGGAAGTTCGTATCGACATGGCCCCGACCGCCGTGTTGGAGCACTTCTTGGAGCACTCGCGGCGGGCAGTCGCCCGCAACCGCGCAACAAGCCGAGGCTGCGAGCTAGAGGTTGGGTGAAAGTCCCGTTGCGTCGCGTGCCCTGGCCGGTACTCACAGACGTCCGTCCTTGAAGGCTTGAGCCGCACAGCGTTCACAGAAGCGACGCGGGCGTCGAAGCGCAACCCGTTGGCCTTTCTTGATCGGCTCCTTGCAGTCGTAGCAGCGACCGGGATGGCGGGCTGGAACGAGCTTCGGCTCGCCTGCCCAGTCGGCATCGACTCGCTCGCGCCCGTGTGTACGAAGGACGTCGCGCTTCCGTGCTGCTTCCCAATCGGGCCTACGGCTCACAGGATCCCCGTACGTCGGAGGTCGGCGCGAAGATTCTGTAGCCATCGCCCTCGCCGTGGCGAGAGCGGCAGGCTCGCGATGCGTCCGCTCAGGTTGGGCGTGAGAACAGCGATGTGGGTCCGACCTTGAACGCAATGGAAGCCGTTGCGTTCGATCTCCCTGATGAGTGCCCGAATCTCTTTCGTCACGATCACCCTCCCGTTTGCTGAGAGCCGAGCCGAAGACCCGGCAGACGGCGATTTGCGCCCCTACATCAATAAGAACGGGTGCGCGTGCGCGCCTACGCGAGGACCGCGGCTACGCTGGGCGCATGGCAGCCGTGAAGCTCAGGTGCGACATCGACGCGTGCGGTATGTCGTGGAGCGTGTCGTCCGCCGCGAGGATGAAGGCATCGGTGGAGGACCACCGGCGGAAGTTCCACCCGGGCTGGGTACAGCCCGAGCCGAAGCCAGCGACTACGTACCGGCTCGATTACTCGCGGCGCGCTCGGCAGTTCTAGGGAAGGCACACGGGCGGCGTCGGCGGGCGGAGCGTGTGGGCCTACAAACACGGCCCAACAGAGACGCTACGACGTTCGTTCTCGTGGGACTAGTGTCCGAAGCGGGCCATGTCCAAGGGGTGGACGATCACGGCGGTGGTGTGGGCGGGGATCTGCGTCTCGCTACACCTGGGCCGCGGCGCGGTCGCGGTCGGGATCGCGACGGCGTTCGCTATGGGGCTCCGGGAGGAGCGCAAACAGCGGCGAGCGCTGCCGGAACTGTACGAGCTGGACGAGGAGCGCGATCACGAGCCAGACCGCCGGACGATCCTCTGGCTGTAGCTCCTCGTCGCCCAAATCAGCACGATGAGCAACTCGACCTACGGGCGTGCAGCGAGCAGGCGTTGAGATCCTCTGGGATGCGGCGCGGGCTCCCGCTGTGGTTCCCGCGCCGGCAGCCCGAGGCGCAGTGTGCGTGGCAAGGCCGCTGCGCAGAATCCGACCTCCCGGCCGCAGATGCGGCGCCCGGGAGGCCGAGTCCACTGCGCTTTCGCTTAGACCATCTCTGTGCTGACATCGCCCCAACGCACGATCAGGGCGTAGAGCACGACGAGCGTCAGCGTGATTCCGGTGAGCGCCCACAAGGGGTACGCGGAGTTACCGACGAAGCCGAGTTGGCTGATCAGGCTGAGGCACGCCACAACGATCGTGAACCAGCGTGCCCATGTGGCTCCTGAGAGAAGCCCGAAGCCGGCCAGGCAGACGACGATCCCCAAGAGCAACGTGATCCAGCCCCACGTCGTGAGGTTGAAGAAGTACCAGAGCAACCCGTAGGCGTGGGAGCCCGTGACCGGCGCCGATATTCGTGGTCCGCCTCATGCGGCAGCTGGGTAAGTACTCGTGGATGAGGCTCCCGGAAACTCCCGCATGCTCTCGGCGATCTCCGCAACGGCATGGGTCGCAAGCCCCGCTCTTGCCAGGAAGTATGGGTCCCGGACCGATAAGGCGGGTCCGGAGTCCGAGCCGTGGTCGAACAGGCTGATAAACCGCTGCGCGTCGAACTGCTCTCGACAGGGGCCGAACTCGCCGCTCTCGCCCCGGGCTGGGACGACCTCGTCGCTTGCGATGCCGCGCCCGAGCCCCTTCCTGCTGAACGCATGGCTCGTCGAGTGGTGGCGTCATTTCGGTGCGGATGGACGATTGGCCGTGCGGACGGCTTTTCGCGGTGACCGGCTCGTCGCCGGGCTGCCGCTGCTCGTCCAGCGCCGACTCGGACTGCGGATGCTCGAGTTCGTCGGCGGGACGAAGGCGGCTCTCGCTGACGTAATGGTCCGACCCGAAGAGGGCGACTCGACCGCGGCCGTGGTGGCCGAGGCCGGTGACGGCTTGGGTCACGACTTCGTGAATGTCTTCGGGCTTCCGGCGGAGAGCCGCCTGACCCGGGCGCCTGCCTGGCGCGACCTCCAGCTGATCGAGCGGCTCGAGGCGCCCGTGCTCGATCTCTCCGACGGCTGGGATGCGGTCTACGAGCGCAAGTTCTCGTCGAAGGCGCGGCAGGAGCGCAGTCGGCGCCGACGGCAGCTCGAGCAGCTCGGTTCGGTCGAGATCTCGGTCGCTCGGAAGCCCGACGAGCTCGGGCCTGCGTTCGACGAGGCTGTGCGCCTCTACGCACTGCGGTGGCGGGGCCGGCGCGAAGGCTCGGGACTGATGACCGCCACCGGCGCGAGCTTCTACCGCTCGGCCCTCCTGCGGCTCGCCGACCAGGACGTGCCGCGGGTGCTGACGCTGCGGCTCGACGGCCGGCCCGTGGCTGCGAACGTCTACCTGCGGCTCTCGCGAACGTTGTACGGGCTGGTAATGGCGTTCGACCCGGCGTTCGCGCACTATTCGCCAGGGTCGGAGGCGCTCTACTCGGCGCTCGAGGCCGCGGCCGGCGAGGGCGTGACCAGGGCGGAGCTTCTCGGCGCCGCGACGGGCCACAAGCAGCGGCTCACCGACCGCGTCGAGCCGATCTACCAGGGGATCGGCCTCGCACGGACGGTGCGGGGCCGGCTCGGCGCGGAGGCGTTGGTGACGGGGATTCGCCTGCGCCGCCGGGCGAAGAGGTCGGAGACGGCCCGGAGGTTCTACGCGCACGTTCCCGGGCGGCTCACGTTCGTCGCGCCCTTGTCACCCCGCGACGGTTGAGCGCTGGCTATCGTGGCAAGCCGTCGAAGGAGGACAATGCAAGCCCCGCCTGGTTGGGGCAGGCCCACTGAAGCGCAGCCCGCAGGCGCAGCCGACGCACCTGCACCGACGTGGTCGCGATCCACGGCGCTGCTGAAGCGGCTCGTGAGGCGTGAGGCGGTCGACGCGGTCGTCGACCGGCTTCGGTTCTACATCGACACCTTCCCATTCGGCCTCTACCAGCCGGTCTCGTCGCTGCCCGGGTCTTCGCGGGCGACGCGGGCGCGCGGCTCGGAGACTCGCTGGGGCGCGATGCGGCCGGTGCTCGAGGCGAACGGCGTTCGCAGCGCGGTCGATATCGGCGCCTGCGAAGGCTACTTCTCGCTGAAGCTCGCGGAAGCCGGCGTCTCGACGATCGCCCTCGAGGGTAAGCCGGCCAACTATCGAACGACGCTCTACGCCGTCCGTCGCAGCGGCGTGACGATCATCGGCGTCCTCGCGCTCGTGCTAACGCCCGAGAACATCGACCTGATGCCGTCCGCCGACTGCGTCCTTTGTCTTTCGATCTGGCACCACTTCGTCCGTTTCCATGGCCTCGAAGCGGCGACTGGGATGCTGCAGGCGATCTGGCGCAAAACCGGCGTCGTCATGTTGTTCGACACGGGCGAGACGGAGATGACGCCCGACTACGGGCTGCCGGACATGTCGCCCGACCCGCGCTCGTGGCTCGAGGACTTCCTCTCGCGGACGTGCGCCGGCAGCCGCGTCGAGCACCTCGGCCGGCACCGAGCATTCGATCCGGAAGGCGGGTCGGTCGAGCGGAACCTGTTCGCAGTTCTAAGGAGCGCCGAGCTGCCTCCGTAACAGGAGCGGAGTACGCTTTTCGGAGTGGCCGGTCAGTCGTCCCCCCAGCGGGCTCTCGCCGGCAAACGACCGACCTCGGCCGGCTCGGCGATGCTCACCTGGTGGACGAACATCGGCGGTGCGATCCTCTCGCTCGGAAGCATCCTGATCGTCGCGCGAGAGCTCGGGCCCGAGGGCCGAGGGCATGTCGCGCTGCTGACGGCGATCGCCTTGCTGCTAGGAAACCTCGCTACCGCCGGGGTGCAGGAGGCGAACGCGAACTTCGCCGCCAAGGACCCGTCGACGCGCCGCGCCCTCGCCACGAACTCCCTGCTGCTGGCGCTGGTGCTCGGCGCGATCGCGGCCGGCGCGCTTGCGCTGCTTCTATGGGCCGTTCCGGACGCCGTCGGCGACGACACAAGCGGCAAGCTGCTGTGGGCGACGGTCGCGTTCGTCCCGCTGATCATCCTCGAGATCTACCTCCTGTACCTCGCCCAGGCCGACTACGCCTTCGTGGTCACCAACTTGGCGATGCTCCTCGCGCCTGCCGTCGCCTTCACCGGCAATGCTTTGTTCGCGCTGACCGACGTGCTGACGGTCAGGAATGCAATCGCGGTCTGGCTCGCCGGCCAGGCTGCGTCGACGACGCTGCTGGTCTGGTTCGTGGCGCGCCGGCTCGCGGGGTTCGGCCGCGCGGACCTAGGTCTCGCAAGGCGGTCGCTCGGCTTCGGCCTCCGTGCCTACGTGGGGCGCGTGATGCAGCTCGGCAACTACCGCCTCGACCAGTGGCTGCTCGGCGCGATTTCCGGCACCCGCGCGCTCGGGCTCTATAGCGTCGCCGTCGCCTGGGCAGAAGCGCTCTGGTACCTGCCGACGGCCCTGGCCGCCGTCCAGCGGCCCGACCTCGTGCGCTCGGATTCGCGCACTGCCGGCGAGCGTGCGGCACGCGTCTTCCGCGGCTCGATCCTCGTGACGGCGATCTCGGCGGTCCTCATGATCGCGCTAGCCCCCTTCCTCTGCACCGTCGATCTTCGGGGAACCGTTCCGCGACTCGGTGGGCCAGTTGCGCGTGCTCGTCCTCGGCGCCTTCGGGATGGTCGCAGCGAAGCTGCTGGGGAACGCGCTCGTGGCCCGCGGCCGGCCGGGCCTGCAGAGCGTCGCCGTCGGCGTCGGCTTCATCGCAACCGTCGTGCTCGACGTGCTGCTGATCCCGCCGTTCGCCGGAATGGGGGCCGCGATCGCCTCCTCCGTTGCCTACACGGCGGGCGGCGCGACCATGGCGGTCATCTTCGTCCGCCTGCTGGGGCCGCGATATCGCGACCTCGTTCCTAGCGGCTCCGACGTGACGTGGGTGGCCGGACAGCTGCAGGGCCTCGGCCGCCGACGATGGGTGCGGCCGAGCACGCGGTGACGCGGCAATCCTGATTGGCCACGAGGCGTCAGGGGGCCTGAAGCTCCCACGCCATACTCTTAGACGGGCTCGTGGCATGATCACTCTAAGCTTGTCCGAGGTTGAGAAACATGACGCGAGTCGCCGTGATCGGCCCCGGCGGGGCCGGCAAGTCCTCCATCGCCGGTCAGCTGGGCGAAGCCACGCGTTCTCGCGTTGTCGAGCTCGATCGACTCTTCTGGCGGCCCGGCTGGGTTGAGACGCCGGCGGCGGAGTGGGAGGAGATCCAGCGACAGGAGCTTGCCCAGGAGCCCTGGATCGTCGACGGACTCCACGACGGCACGATGCACCTCTGGCTCGAGGCGGCGGACACGATCGTCTTTCTCGACGTCTCGCCGCTTGTCGCGACGTGGCGCGTGAGCAGGCGGCGTCTTTCCGGGGAGGATCGGTCGACTGCGCCCGAGGGCTGCAAGCCCGCCCCCGCCCACCGGGCGCTGATCAAGTTTCTCCTCTATCAGTGGGAGTACCGAACAAAGATTCGACCCGAGATCCACAGGATCCTGGAGCGGCGGCGCGGCAATGCCGAGATCGCAGTCCTGCGCACGCGCCAGGAGGTCGACGCCTTCTTACGCCGCGTGGAGCGCGATCGCGAGGCGGAGCCCGCATGAGCGCAAGCTCGGCCGGCCTCCGGATCGAGGAGATCTCGACCGCGGAAGGCTTCGCCCGCCTCGCCGAGCCGTGGGACGAGCTCGTGCGCTCGATGCGGCGCCCTAGCCCGTTCCTGCTCCACGCCTGGCTCGACGAGTGGTGGCGGCACAACCGCGACGGCGTCCGGCCCGTCGTCCACGCGGCCTTCGACGACGGCCGACTCGTCGGCGGGCTGCCGCTCTGCCTTTTCGAGCGGCGCGGCCTGCAGGTCTTGTCGTTCCAGGGCGGGAGCCAGTCCGCGCTCGCGGACATGGTCCTCGACCGCGCCGCGCCCGCTTCGATCGCCAGGGCCCTGGCCGACCGCGCCGAGTCGTCCGGCCAAGATCTTGCTGTGCTCTACGGGCTGCCCGCTTCGAGCCGACTAGTCGAGGCGGTGGGTCCGGATCGCGTGCACCTCGTGGAGCGGTCCGAAGCGCCCGTGCTCGAGCTCGACGGCGGTTGGGAAGACGTCTACCGCGCCAAGACGACGTCGAAGCGCCGCAACCAGAACGCGCGCAAGCGCAAGCAGCTCGCGGCTACCGGGCGACTCGAGACACAGGTCGCGCGTGAGCCGGGCGAGCTGGAAGCGGCACTCGAGGAGGCGTTCGAGCTGCACGAGATCCGCTGGCGCGGCAGGCCGGACGGCTCCGGCTTCGCCACTCCGGCCGGGCGGCAGTTCCAGCGCGCCGCGCTGCGGCGGCTCGCCGAGCTCGGGATCCCGCGCATCGTCGTCCTTCGGCTCGACGGCCGAGCGATCGCCTTCCATTACTTCTTGCTGTTCGAGCGGAGGATGTACGTAAACAGGCTCGCATTCGACCCGGCCTATGCGCGCCATTCGCCCGGACTCTTGAACACGCTGGACGCAATCGAGGCGGCGGCCGCGGAGGGCGCGACGATGGTCGAGTTCCTCGGCGGGGCCGAGCGCTACAAGCTCGAGCTCGCCGACCGCCTCGAGCCGCTCTACGAGGCGATCGGGCTGGCGCCGACGCTGCGCGGTCGCCTGGCCGTCGCCGGGATCGTGAACGCGATCCGCGTTCGGAAGTGGGCGAAGCGGTCGCAGAGACTGCGGCGGTTCTACTACGAAGGTCTCTCGCCGGCCCGAATCGCGGCGGGGCGGGTCCTCCGGCGCGGCCAGAGCTAGCGTGGCTACGCTGAGACACTTGTTCTGCCGCGCCCTTCGGGGTCGGCGTTCAACGGGTGGGAGTGCGTGCCAGCGAGCCTTGCCCGCGACGCTCGGCCGGCTCTGCAGATAGCCGCTGATTCGCCGCGTCGCTGATCGGCAATTCGAACAGAAAGGACGATCCCTTGTCGTCATTCGCCTCGACCCAGATGCGGCCGCCCATTCGACTCACGAGCTCGTTGCAGATATAGAGGCCGAGGCCCGTTCCTCCGGCGCTCCGCGTCATCTGCGGATCGACGCGGTAGAACTTCTCGAAGATCCTCGCCCGCTCCTCGGCGGGGATTCCGAGGCCCTCGTCTCGCACGGAGAAGCGCGCGAATTCCCGGTGTACATCCACGCCGACGGTCACGGATCCGCCGTCAGGCGAGTACTTGATCGCGTTTTCGACGAGGTTGATGAGCACCTGCCTCACCTTGTCCCGATCAGCCGAGACGAGCGGGAGGTGATCGGGAGCGTTGACCTTCAGCGATATGCCCTGAGGCGCATGTGTTCGTGTCGCCTCCACGACGCGCTCTACCAGTTCGACGGCGTCGAACGGCTCGAATTCGAGGTCGAGCCTGCCCCGCTTCGAGCTGGTTCGCCAGCAGGATTTCGTTGACGATCCGGCCGAGACGCTCTGACTCCTCGGCGATCATCGACACGAAGCGATCACGTCCGCCTTCGTCGAGAGCGAAGTCGTGGCGAAGCAGCGTCTGTGCGGCGCCGTAGACCGCCGCGAGAGGCGTGCGCAGCTCGTGAGACGCAGTTGCGATGAAGTCCGCCTTGAGCTCTTCGAGATGGCGGACCTCGGTGACGTCACGGAACGCATAGACCATCCCGCCGTAGAACTGGACGGCCGAGATCGCGAGCCAGCGCTCCCCGCGCTCCGTCTCGATCGGCACGACGACCTCGCTTTGTGCGGGATCGGCCGACGTCGACGCGGGGACCTGGTCCGCGATTTCCCGCCAACCGGGAATGGCCTCGACGGCCGCGCGACCGACAATGTCGGCCGCCTTGATGGCGGTGATGCGTTCCGCAGCCGGATTCCAGAGACGGACGATTCCGCTCCGATCGA
Organism: uncultured Actinomycetes bacterium; assembly: GCA_963815965.1. Lineage (GTDB taxonomy): Bacteria > Actinomycetota > Thermoleophilia > Gaiellales > Gaiellaceae > DASVFB01. Next base: position 412,876 of record CAWFIT010000001.1, read on the forward strand.
GCAGCACAGTGCCGTCGGCGACATGGGCGAGCACGCGCGACGCGTCCGCTCGTTGCTCGACTTCGAGGAAAAGGCGCGCCCGGTCGAAAGCGATCGCGATGCGCCCCGCCAGGTCCTCGACCAGCGCCAGCTCGTCCGCCCCGTAGCGGTGCCCGCGTGATGTTCGCGCAACCGTGATCGCGCCGACCCGCCGATCACGCACGCGAAGTGGGACGCAGACAATCGACTGCGCTTCGACCCGACCGAGGAACGAATCCGCTCCTTCTCGGTTCGATGACTCGCCAAGTGGCGGAATGACTCGAGTCTTGCCGCTCTCAACGACGGCACGCACCGCCTGCTCCGGCTGCTCGTCAGGCGCTCCACTTGCATCTCCAGGCGGCTCGGCCCGAGCGACTGCGATGCGTTGCAGCGAGCCTCCTTCGTCACTGATATCGACGACGCACCAGTCGGCGAGGTCCTGCACGACCAATTTTGCGATCCGCTGGATCGTGTCTCGATAGTCGAGCGACGACGAGGCCACCTCGGCAACCTCACGCACGAGGTCGAGCCGATGTTGACGTTCCAGCGTGCTCGCGACAGCAGCCCTTTCCGACGCCAGTAGACGATCGCGCTCCTCATCAATGCGCTTTCGATCTCCGATGTCGATGAGGAAGCTACGACCATAGAGCGGTTCCCCGACGGCGTTTCGAACCGTCGTCGCGAGTTCGCGAACCCATGCGACATCGCCGCCACGTCCGATCAGTCGATACTCGTTGTCGAGGGGAACCTCGTTCCCCGCCGCCTCTTCGATCCGAGCTACCACGCGCTCACGATCGTCAGGATGCAACGACTTCAAGAAGAGGCCCGGCTCGGACCACTCGGCCGGCGAGTATCCGAGGATCGCTTCGACTTGCGGGCTCACGTACCGCGTCGCATTCCGATCTCCCACCTCGTAGAGCCAGGTCACGAGCGGCAGGCTTTCGAGGAGCGTCCGGTAGTTGCGCTCGGCCTCTTCGGCCTGCTTCAGGATCCCGCGTCGCTCCACGAGGCGCTGCTCATTCGCGACGCGAGATCGCTTCGCCCACAACCCAGCGGCAAGCGCCGCAAGCAGAGCGATGAGAGCGGCAAGTACGACGCGCTCGACCTGGTCCGTAAGGACGACGAAGGGAACGGTGACGACGGCGCCGAGCACCAGACCGGCAACCGCCGCAAGCCGTGGGCGGGAACTGAGCGAGCTCACGTACGACACAGGGCGATGCGCGGCAGCCTAACGGCGCCTTCGGAGGCCGACAACCCCGACGGAACCGCGCTGAAGCAGACGGATCCGCCGCCAAGGGCGAGAAATGCCGCGGGGCCAGTCGGGCCAACACCGCCCTACAGGCTCTGGCGGCAGGCGGTGTCGCCCTTGTCGCCTTTGACAGCGGACCGGGGGCGGGTCAAGCCCGCCCCCGATTTGTCCACCTAGCCGCCGGTGATGTTGCCGATGTCCCCGCCGCGCGCCGGTGAGCGGTTAGACCCAGACGGCCGTGCAGCACCCGCGTCGTACTGATATTCCCACCCGTCGTTGATCGTCGCGGTCCCCGCGGCAGCGCCACCGCCAGCCGGGAAGAACGTCGCGAGCATCGCGGACGTGATGCAGGGATCGGGACAGGTCGCGTTCGGAGTGAACACGCCGCCCGTCACGACGACGACATCGTAGCCTGTGAACGTTCCCGTTACGCCACCCGTCTGCAGTGTGCCGGGGCACGAGGCGGATTGGGCTGTGGGGCGCCCGCGATGGTCGTGAACGTTCCGTCGTAGGTACGAACGACCTGGATCGTCCCGTCGTTTTGCGGGATGAACTGAAGCGTCCGGGTGTAGTCGTCATTCGCCCAGTCTGCCGCCGCAGTGGCCGGAGTCGGGCCGCTGGCGATGTGCGTTACGACCACGCCAGGAACGCTGAGTCCAGCAGGCCCGGTGGGGCCAGTTGCGCCGGCTGCACCAGTGTCACCCTTCGGCCCCTGAGGGCCGGTCGCACCGGCAGCACCGGCGGGCCCTGCGGGTCCCTGTGCGCCGGCAGGACCTTGTGCGCCTGCTGGTCCCTGATGGACCACGCGGTCCTCTCAGGCCACGTGGGAGCGTCACCTTGTCCTCCCCGCGTGGGCATTTGCTTCCGGGACGACGCTTGACGTCAAAGCGCGTTTCCGGGTTGCCGTGAAGCTCGACACAGAGGACCGTCGCCTGGGTTCTCTGCGAGCCGCCGAAAGCGGATGGGACAAGCAAGGCCAGGAACAGTCCGCCCACAACAAGCATCTTGTTCATGGAGCAAAACCCCCCTCCTGGTGATTCCTGTCGATGTAGTAGCGATCGTGGCAACCGCGGCGAACAAGATCACCAAGGCCTACCGATGCACGAGTACGCATCCGTCGGCCTACCCCCTCCGTCGCAGCCTCGCGTACCTGTGGAAGGAATCATTGGCGTTGCCTCATTACCCCACCTCATCCGGAAGGGGTGAAACTCGCGCCGCAGGTGGACAGACCCGGGGGAGGCCCGCCGTGGCGGGCCTCCCTGTGGTTGTGCTACTGGTCGCGTTCGGTTAGCAGTCGAGCGCGGCCTCGATGTTGTGCGCCTGCGTGATGAGCGACGACGCCTGCGCGCTGCTGATCTTCTTGCCTGTCTGTGCGTCTACCTCGTTGATGAACGCGCCCAGTGCGGCGCACGCGTCCGCCGTGTCGTTCGCGGCGACGTAGCCCTGGATCGCGCTCACCTTGCCGGCGAGGCTGTGGCCGGGGCCGACTCCCACGACGGCATCGGCGAGGTCGTCGAGCTGTTCGGCGGCGCCCTTGACGTGCAACGCCGTGCTCGTCGCCGAAGCGGTGACCACAAGCAGCGGGTATGTGACCGTCGCCTTGCACGAGAGCTGGTGGCCCGCGTCCGCGGCGGTCGGGGTGTACGACGTCCCGGTTGCACCTGTGATCGGGCTGCCGTCGAGGAGCCACTGGTAGCCGTCGAAGCCGTAAGCGCTGTGCGAAGGCTGCTGTGCCGCCCACGTCGACCACGTGTCACCTCCGCACGTTTGCGGCAGGTTCACTCCGCCCGACCCGGTCACCGTCGGCGCAGCAACCGAGGCGGCGGGGGCGCCGACGCCGATCCGCCCGATCGCCGGGTTGGTCGGGGCGGTCGCGTTGGGGCCCTGGTCGGTGAACCAGACGTTGCCGTCCGAGCCCGACCAGATCCCACCCGGAAGGCTGCCCGTGTTCAGCCCGGCGCTGTACTGGGTGATCGCGTGCGTGGTCGGATTCATCACGTAGATCGCCTTGGTCGTGCCCTTGTCGCCGAACCAGAGGTTGCCGTCCGGGCCCACCGCGACCCTGCCCAGGGCGGCGCCCGGGTTGAGGCCGGTACTGAACTCGCTGATCGCGTGCGTAGTCGGGTCGATCCGCCCGATCGCCTGCGTGGTGCCGCCGTCCATGAACCAGAGGGCGCCGTCCGGGCCGACCACGATCGAAGCGCCCGGCACGCTGCCCGCGTTCAGGCCGATCCTGAACTCGCTGATCACGTGCGTGGTCGGGTTGATCATCCCGATCCCCCCGGGCGTACTCTCGGTGAACCACAGGTTGCCGTCCGGGCCCGCCACCATCCCCTGCTGCAGGGTGATGCCCGGGGTCAGGCCGCTGCTGAACTCGGTGATCGCGTGCGTGGTCGGGTTGATCATCCCGATCGCCTTGGTGGTGCCGCTGTCGGTGAACCAGATGTTCCCGTCCGCGCCCGACGCGATCCCGAGCGGGTTGCTACCCGCGTTCAAGCCGCTGCTGAACTCGCTGATGGCGTGCGTGGTCGGGTTGATCATCCCGACCGCCCTGGTGGTGCCGGGGTCGCTGAACCACATATTGCCGTCCGCACCCATCACGATCGACCGCACGGCGTTCCCCGGATTCAGGCCGCTGGTGAACCGAGTGACCGTCCCGCCCGTCGTGATCTGGCCGACGGACCCGGCCACGCCTGGAGACCCCCGGTCGCTGAACCAGAGGTTCCCGTCCGGGCCTGCCACGACCTGGGCGGGGTTGGTACCCGGCGCGCTGAACTCGGTGATCTGCCCGAGTGGCGCTGCGCCCGCGACTCCCGCGCCGAGCGCGACCAGCGCCCCGAGCAAGAGTGCTGCCAGCGGGACGCGTCTCAACAATGCAATGCTCATGCACTTCCTCCCTCTCGATCCCCCCGGAACACAACCCGCCACCTGCCGTTTCGAGCGCACCAATGGTCGCCAACGCGTTCAGCTCCGCCTAGAGAGCACGTATTAAGACGCGCCGTAGCGTGGCCAGTGGTCTTGCGAACCTCCTCTCCCCTGCGCGCGCAGTCTCTTCTGCCGACGAAACGATGTCAAGGCGCGGAAAGAGGCCGTCGCCGGCGCACGAAGGCGAGGGGGGATCTCGTTTGAACTGACTTTCGGCCCGCTGCTGTGGCTTTAGCTCACGCTGTGAGGAACTCCAGCCGGCTGGGCTCAGTCTTGTCCATGAACATTCGCGCGTCGGCCCACCGTTCCGCCTTGGTAAGCGTCTCGGTGGATGTAGCCGTCGCGGCGCCCACCGCGGCCGAGACCGGGAAGCCGTCGAGCGACGTTGCGGCAGCGAACGCCTCTCGCAGACGCGTCACCACCCTGGCGCAGGCTGTCTCGATCGGCGCCCGGCAGCAGCACCCCGAACTCGTCACCGCCGATTCGCGCCACGAGATCTTCGTCGCGGATCACCCGGCGAACGAGGTTCGCGACCGTCCGCAGAAGCTCGTCGCCGAAGTCGTGACCGCGTGTTTCGTTCGCCAACGTGAGGCAGTCGACGTCGAGCGCGACCACCGATGCCGTCATCGGGCTCCGAGCGCGCGCCGCGTCCGCTCGCGTGATGGTCTCGTCCCAGCCGAGCCGGTTCGGAAGTCCGGTCAGAGCGTCGAGTTGCGTCTCAGTGTGCTCGCCGTCGTTCCATCGGTCGTCGACGATGTGAAGGTGAGCGCGACGCCGCTCGGGACCCAGTGGGGCCCCTACCCTAGTCATCGAAGTCATTTGTCTTGGTCCCTTCCGCAGTTGCCGCAGTAAGAGTCGGAGCGTGGACGCCGAGAACGATCCTGGCATCCCCCGTCTGCGGCATTTGCGGCGTCGAAGAAACACCAAGTCCTGCGGACCTGACGGCTCGCAGGACTTGACGAATTGAGCGTTCCGGCGCCTTTAGCCGGTCGAGGGACGCGCCTCCAAGACATCCTTGGCGCGCGTCGATGCGAAGCGATCGCGAGCCTGCCGATCCCACGCGATGTCCAACCCGAGGAGCGTGCAGGTTGGCGCCGACCGTCGCTCCGACGATTGTCGTGACGAGCGCGAAGAGACCTTCGAGCACATGGAAGCCCGAGCCATGCGCCGACGAGCGCGCCTGCGACCGTCGCTGCGAAGCCCCATCGCCTTCGTGCGGGTGGACCAGTCGCGGTTCACCCAGGCGAAGTAGATGCCGAGCCCGATCGGCACGCCGACCGAGAGCGCGGCGAGCCGGACGTCGTCGAGCGGCAGGTTCGGCATCGTCGCCAGCGCGATGAGCACGCCGGCAAACCAGCCGCCCAGCCCGAGCAACGACGACGTAGAGCGAACGGACAGCCGCACTCGACTTGCGTCCGAATCGCGCCGCGCTGGTGCATGCGGCGACGGCAGCCACAGAAGCGAGAGCACGGTCGAGCGACGGCGAAGGCCGACCACGGCGAGCGAGGCTCTTCGCCGAGCGTGCCGTGCGCCGACCTCGGCGTGAACGTCGATCGTGTTCGGCGTGTACAGCGACGTGTCGACACGGCCGCTGTCGAAGAACGTGTTGACGAGTCGGTTGCTCGCCTTCGGCTGCATACGCCCAGAAGTCGTCAGTGTGTCCGAAGCCGCGGAGCACGACCTGACGGCCGTTCGGCAGGTGTGGGAGCAACTCGCTTGCGTCGCGTTCTGCGGCGGCGTCGCGAAGTCGAGCTCGCCGCCGATCAGGAGCGTCTCGACCTTGGAGTTGCGGACGCGCGTGTACAGGTTCTCGTCCGGATTCGCAGGCCAGACATTCGACGAGGCGGCCGCCCACCCAGACGAAGTCGTTGCGCGGTGCGCCGATGATCGAGCCGCGGTCGGCGTGCGCCGCGAAGAAGCCCCGGGCAGCGGCGGCGTCGGTGCGTCCGGTCGACGGCGGCGTACTCTCCCCAGACCTGCGCACTCGGGAAACGCGATTTGCGCCAGCAGCGAGAGGAACCAGAACGCCGCTGGCGTCGCCGTTGCCGGCGGAGAGCAGAGTGCCGATCGTCTTCGCCGCGGGGATCGGGCCGGCGCCGTCGGTGGTTGTGTTGTTCAGGCCGAAGAACGACGGCAATCTGGACGTTGCCCGTCTTGACCGGCATGAACCAGAAGTGATCGGGGATGTCGGCCGAACGCCGCGTGCAGCGCGGCCGCGAGGTCGGGCGTCCGCGTGCGGCAGCCGCGTCCCTCGCAGCACAGCGCGGCGTAGCGGCGGATCTGCTCGCCGGTCGTCTTCGCGTCCCAGAGGAACTTGCCGGGTGGGTTGACGCCGATCATCACCGAGCGGTGGATGCTGCTTCGGGTAGCGCCAGGCGTAGATCATCGCCGTCCGCGTCCCGGCGCTCTCGCTGAGCAGGTCGACATGCTCGTAGCCGAGCGCGCGGCGCGCCGCCTCGAGGTCGTCGACTCGCTGCGGAAGCGAGTAGCCGGCGAGGTCGACGCCAGACTCCCGAAGCCGAGCAGCGCACGCCCTGAACGCCGCCGCGTCCGCCCGGTACGCCTTCTGCGTCAGGAAGTCGTTGAGTGCTTGCGCGCGGAAGTGACTTCCGGACAGTCGAGCTTGGACGAGCCGTCGACGCCGCGGTAACCGACGAGCACGACGTCGTGCCTGCCCGCGAAGCGGCTCGCGTCCGGAAAGGTCATGTTCGTGATGCCGGGTCCGCCCTGGAGCCGGAAGATCGGCTCGGCGGGATGGGCGGAGCGGGCCTTGATGCGCGTTGACCGGCAGCGCGATCAGCCGCGAGTGCTCGTCATGCCGGTTCTCGCGCACGACGAGCGTCCCGCAGTCCGCCGCGTAGCTGCCCTGCTCCGTGCCGTAGTGGCACGGATGCAGGGTCAGCTGGCCGGCCTTGGCCCCGGCGCGGGACCGAGACCGCTTTGCCGCTCGGCGCGAACTTCAGGTACGCGAGACCGAGGGCGACGAGCGCGATGAGGATGAGGCCGGTGATCCGCCCGGAATGCCGAACGCGCGCCGCTTGCGCTTCGGAGCCGTGCCTTTTGTCGGCTCGGCGTCGGGCTCGCGGCAGAACTCGGGCTCGTAGTGCTCGAGCTGAGGAAGCCACTCGAGCCACTTCGGCAGGTACCAGTTCCACTCGCCGAGCAGCTTCATCGTCGCGGGCAGCAGCACACCGCGGACGATCGTGGCGTCGAGCAGGATCGCCACGGCCAGCCCGACGCCGAACTGCTTGAAGAACGGAATCGAGAGCGTGCCGAAGACCGCGAACACACAGACCATGACGATCGCGGCGCTGGTGACGACGCCGGCCGTCGACTTGATCCCGTGCGCGACCGCGTCGTCCATCTTCGCGCCGCGGTCGAACGTCTCCCGGATCCGGCTGATGATGAAGACGTGGTAGTCCATCGACAAGCCGAACAGGATCACGAACAAGAGCAGCGGCACGACTACCTCGATCCCGTCGGCGGTGCTGACGCCGAGCAGGCCCTTGCCGATGCCGTGCTGGAACACGAGCACGAGCACGCCGTACGCAGCGGCGACCGAGAGCAGGTTGAGCAAGATCGCCTTGACCGCCACCACGATCGAGCGGAACGCGACCAGCATCACCATGAACGCGAGGAGAAGGACGAACGCGACGACGGGCGGCAGGTCCGACTTCAGCTTGTCGCCTGTGTCTCTCCACGAGGCCGTCCACCCGGTGACGCCGGCCTCGGTGTTCGGCACGGCGCCGACGGTCTCGGGGACGATCGTCCCGCGCAGTAGGTGGAACGCGGCGTTCGACGCGGCGTCGGTGCCGCTGCCTGCGATCGGGAGGGTGATGTTCGCAACCGTGCCCTGCTTGTTCACATCGACGGTGATGGGCTCGAACGCGCGGCCGCTGGCGATCGCCCGCTGCTCGAGTTGCGCGATCGCCGTCGTGCATCGCCGGCGTGCGCACGCTCGGCGCCTTGACGACGACGTTCGCGGGCAGCGCCGAGCCGGGGAACGCCGCCTGCATCCGGTGGTACACCTTGATCACCTCGAGCGACTGCGGGAACGACTCGGTCCCCTGAGGCGCGAGGCGCAGCTGCAGGGCCGGCGCGGCGAGCGCCAGCAGCAACGCGGCGGAGACGGCCGCCGACAGCACCGGCCGGCGCAGGACGCGGTCGACGATCGCTCCCCAGATCCGTCCTTCGCCGTCATCGCGGCTGAGCCGACCGACGAGCGGGACGCGCAGCCGGTCGACCTTGTCGCCGAGCCTCGAGAGCACTGCCGGGAGCACGGTCAGCGAGCCGAGCACCGCGACGGCGACGACGAGGATCGTGGCGAAGGCGAGAGAGGCGAACGTCTTGTCGCCGGTGAGAAACATCCCGGCCATCGCGACGATCACGGTCAGGCCGGAGATGAGCACCGAGCGACCGGAGGTGGCGGCGGCGGCCTCGAGCGGCCGCGCGTTCGCTACGCCCGGCGGCACGCTCCTGGCGCGCGCGCTTCAAGTAGAACATCGAGTAGTCGATCCCGACCGCGAGCCCGATCAGGAGCACCATCGCCTGGGCCTCGAGAGCGACCGGCACCAGGTGGCTGGTCAGTGCGATCAGCCCGAACGTCGCGATGACGGCGGTCAACGCGAGCAGCAGCGGAATGCCTGCCGCCACGAGCGAGCCGAACGTGAGCACGAGGATCAGCAGCGTGATCGGCAGCGAGAGCGTCTCCCGCCTTCGCGAGGTCGTCGCCGTACGCGGTCTCGACTCCCTTCTGCGCGCTCGCGTCGCCGAACTCGCCGATGACGAAGCCCGGATGAGCCCGCTGCGCGGCGGCGACGGTGTGGACGACCGGATCGATCTTGTCGACCGCCTTGTCCTTGTCGCCGCGGATGTCGAAGTTGACGAGGACGGCGCGTCCGTCTTTCGCGATCTGGCCTGCATTGCCGCGAGCTTGCGGCGAGCGGACGTTCTGGACTGCCGCCAACCTCGAGACGCGCGCGACGACGTCGCGGATCGCCGCCGTGAAGGCGGGGTCGCCGACGCGGGCGGTACGGCTCTGGATCAGGACGCTCTCGCCGGCGGGCTGCTTGAACCCGTCGTCGAGGATCTTCTGCATGCGGCCGGACTCTCCCGGCCCGGGGTCGTTCTGGTCGACCATCGTGACGCCGCCCATCGAGCCGAGTGCGAAGGCTACGAAGACGAAGGCGAGCCATCCGAACGTTGCCTTCTTCCAGTTTGCGGCGCTCCAGCGGCCCATGCGGGCCGCGAGGTTGCGTTTGTGGGTCCGTGTCATGGCTGTGGCCTCCTTAGGCGGCGTAGGCGAACGGGTGGTAGAAGGCGTCGAGGGCGCAATCCGACGCGACCGCGAGGTGAAAGCGGTCGCCGCGGTCGTCCTCGACCGAGACGGTTACGGCGTTCCGCTGCGGGTGCCAGAGCAGCCGCACGTGGATGCCGTTGTTGTCGCGAGCGGCGAGCTCGCGGGTGCACGGTGCTGCGGGGCTCATGACTCCTCCTTCTGTGGTCATGGGATGTCGACCTCGCTCACGCGCGTTGCGGTGGTGCGCGCCGCGACGTAGGTGGGCAACAGCTGAAGCGCGTCTTCCTCGGTAGCGGTTTCGACCGTCCACCAGATCGCGTGCCCGCCGGAGCGACACGACGCGAGGGTTGGTTGATGACGAAGCGGGCTTTCGTGCCCCCTGAAGGAGGCAAAGACGACGCCGCACTCGTGCGGCTCATGACAGTGGTGGAGCAGGTAACGGGCCATGCCGTGACATTGGCTCTGCGCCGCCGCCCCGACATCAGGGCGCCACCCTGATCTCGCACCCTGATTTCTGGATTCGGCCGCCCTGATTTACGCTGGAGCAGAAGGAAATGGCCCTGCTAACCGACCACTTCGTGGGGCGCTCCGAGGAGCTCGGTTCGCTCGATGAGATCCTCGCCGAGGTCGATGAGGGGCGCGCCGCCGCGATCGAGCTCGTGGGGGAGCCCGGGATCGGCAAGACCCGCCTCCTGGCCGAGTTCGCCCGTCGTGCCGACTCGCGAGGTCGGCTCGTCCTCCTGGGCTCAGCGTCCGAGCTCGAACGTGACCTGCCGTTCTCTGTGTTCGTGGACGCACTGGACGAGTACCTGCGCGGGCTCGATCCGAGTCGCCTCGCCGCCCTTGACGAGGACGTGCGCACGGAGCTCGCGCACGTTTTTCCTTCGCTTTCCGCGCTCGCGACCGCTCGCCAGGTGGCGCTCCAGCACGAGCGCTATCGCAGTCACCGTGCCGTGCGCGCTCTGCTGGAGGACCTCGCGAAGACAAGGCCGCTCGTGCTGGTGCTCGACGACTTCCACTGGGCCGACTCGGCCTCCGCGGAATTGCTCGGCGCGCTGCTGCGGCGGCCTCCGGCTGCGGGCGTCCTCACAGCGGTCGCGGTCCGGCCGCACCAGATGCCGGAGCGTCTGCTGGCCGCACTCGAACGGGCGGATCGCGCGGCGGCGCTGACGCGGATCGAGCTTGTCGCTCTGACGCCGCTCGAGGCTCGAGAACTTCTGGGCGAGAAGGTCGAAGTCGCCGATGCGGACGTCCTCTTTGACGAGAGCGGCGGAAACCCGTTCTATCTCGAGCAGCTGGCGCGGTCGCTCGACCGGACCGGCTCGGTCACCGCCGCTCCCGAGCTCTCGCCGGCGGCGGGCGGCGTCCCCTCGGCCGTCGCCGCCTCCTTGAGCGAAGAGCTCGGCCTGCTCTCGGAGAGCGCCCGCCTTGTGCTCGAAGGAGCGGCTGTTGCAGGTGACCCCTTCGAGCCCGATCTCGCGGCGGCCGCCGCTTCGACGTCGGAATCCGGGGCGATGGACGCGGTCGACGAGCTCCTGCACCTCGACCTCATTCGTAACACCGACCTGCCTCGCCGCTTCCGCTTCCGGCACCCGCTCGTACGACGCGCCGTGTACGACGCGACGCCCGGCGGCTGGCGGCTCGGTGCGCACGAGCGGTGCGCCGACGCGCTTGCTGCGAGAGGTGCAACGGCCGCGGAGCGCGCGAACCACGTCGAGCGCTCGGCGCGCGAGGGCGATCTCGCCGCCGTGGCCGTGCTACGCGAAGCGGCCGAGGAAGCCACCCGCCTGGCGCCCACAAGCGCCGCGCGGTGGTTCGCAAATGCCCTGCGCCTTCTCCCGCCGAAGGCACCGCCACAGGAGCGCATCGAGCTCCTCGTCTTGCGCTCGAGCGCCCTGACGGCCGCCGGGCACTTTGCCGAAAGCCACGAGGCCCTGCTCGAGGCGGTCGCGCTCGTGTCGGATGAGCCGCCGGCAACACGCGCCAGGCTCGCCCGCGCGTGCGCTGCGGTGGAGGGCCTGCTCGGACGGCAAGAGCAGGCCGGAGCCCGACTGCTGAGTGCGATCGAGGATCTTCCTGACCAGGGCTCGCACGAGGCGGTGGCGCTGATGATCGAGCTCGCGATAAATCTCATCTGGCGCGCGAAGTACGAGGCGATGCACGAGTGGGCTGACCGCGCCGTGAACGCGGCGAGGCGCCTCGGCGACGCGCCCCTGACTGCGACCGCCCTCGCCGTTCTCGCGATGGCAGAGACGATGATCGGGGCACCGGAGCGAGCCGAGGAGGCTCGCTTGGAGGCGGCGGCGCTCGTCGATTCGATGTCGGACGACGAGGTCGCGAGTCACATCGAGGCTCCGACCAGACTCTCAGGCACGGAGCTCTATCTCGATCGGTACGCAGAGGGCGACCGGCACGCCACGCGCGCACTGGCGGCCGCGCGGGCGACCGGCCAGGGCGAGCTGTTCCTCGTCCTGATCCAGACGCTCGGCGGGCTCCGGCGCATGCGGGGCAAGCTGGCCGAGTCCGCGGAGCTGCTCGAAGGCGGAATCGAATCGTCGCGCCTACTGGGCAACACGCACGCCCTGATCTGGAGCCTGTCGGGACGCTCGACTGCCGCGTTCAACATGGGCGACATCGAGCTCGCGTTCGCCACTGCTCAGGAGTCGGTCGAGCTCAGCCAAGGTCTCGATGAGGGTTTCCATTCCGCCGAGGCGGCCGTTGACCTCGCTGTCGCTCTGTTCGAGAAAGGACAACCCGAGCCCGCCGCCGATTTGCTCCTCGAGTCGGCGGGCGGCGAGGAGCTGGTGTTCATCGCCGGTAGCCCAAGGGCGCGTTGCCTCGAGCTGCTCACGCGCTGCAGGCTGGCGCTCGACAGACCAGCCGACGCGAGACGGTCGGCCGACGCCGCCGAGGCGTGGGCCTCGGCGGTGCAACTGCCGCTGGCCCGCGCCTGGGCCGAGCGGGCGGCGGCGAGGGTCGACCTGTACCTTGGCGACGCCGCGCGCGCAGTTGAGCGGTCGCTTGCGTCAGTCGCGGCGGCCGAAGAGGCCGGAGTGCCGGTGGAGGCGGCGCGTTCACGGACCGTCGCAGGCCGCGCACTCGCCGAGGCCGGCGAGCACGATCGCGCGGTGGACGAGCTCCGGCGCGCGGCCGCGGAGCTCGACGCGTGCGGGGCCAAGCGCTTCCGCGACGAGGCGGAACGCGAGCTCGGCAAGCTCGGCCACCGCGTCCACCGTCGCACGCGCCCCGGCACGACCGATGGCGCCGCCATCGAGTCGCTGACGGAGCGCGAGCTTCAGGTGGCACGGCTCGTCGTCGACCGCAAGACGAACCCCGAGATCGCCTCAGAGCTGTTTCTCAGCCAGAAGACCGTCGAGACGCACCTGCGCAACATCTTCCGCAAGATGCGCGTCTCGTCACGCGTCGAGCTCGCGCGTGCTGTCGAGCGCGCGGACCGCGCCGGCGACCCAGTGTCGTAACGCGCGGCGCCTCAGCGACGCGGACGCCTGCCGAACTCCTCTGCAAGTTCAGCGAATCTTTCCCACGACAGCCGGCGCGGAATTTGCTTCGGAGACGTAATCCAGTCGATCGACCCCCGGCTGATCTTCAACGTCCCGAGCGCCTTCCCATTTGCGCGAACAGCGATCTCGACGTCGGTGTTGACGACCGTTATCCCGTGCCGGATTTCGAGTCTTGTTTCGTGAGTAGGCATAAAAGGGTTCTGCCCGGAAATCAGCTCGTTGTCAAGCAAGATCGCGGTCACGACATCGCCGCCCGCGTCTCGACAGCGGAGGTGCGGCGTGCCGAGCTCGGCGTGACTGCGTGGGGAAGAAAGGAAGGCAATCTCGTCATGGCGGAACGCACGCGATCAAGAGTTGCCCTACGCTCGGCGCACAGCCCCGGCGATCATCGTCGTGAGCACGACCGCCGCCGCGGCGAGCACGATCGTCCCGCCCGGCGGAAGGTCGGCGTAATACGAGAAGGTCAGGCCGCCGAGCACGGAGGCCAGCCCGATGCCGATCGAGATTAGAAGCGCCGAACGCATGCTCCACGCAAGCCGCATCCCTGCCGAGACGGGAAGCACCATCAGCGCGGCAATCAGCAAGATGCCGACGATCCGCATGGAGAGCGCCACCGTGACGGCGGCGAGCGCCGCAACGGCGATGTTCAGCGCGGCGACGGGAACACCGGCCACGCGCGCTCCCTCCTCGTCGAGCACGACAGCGCATAGCGCGCGGTAGAGGAGCGCGAGCGTCACGAGACCGGCCACGCCGAGAATCGCGACGACGACCACATCCTCGCGCGTGACGGTCAGGATCGACCCAAAGAGATATTGAAAGAGGTTGACGTTGAGGGATCCGGCGAGCGAGATGAACACGACGCCTAAGGCGATCCCGGTGTAGAAGACGAGCGCGAGCGCCTGGTCGCCTGCCGTATGCCGCTGCGCCCGCAGCCACTCGATCGCAACGCCCCCGACGACCGCGAAGACCAGCGCGGTCAGCACCGGGGAGATGCCGAGAAGCAGGCCGGCCGCGACCCCGGCGAAGGCAACGTGACCGATCCCGTCGCCGATCAGGCTCATACGCCGCTGCACGAGGAAGAAGCCGACCGCAGGCGCGAGCACGCCGATCACGGCGCCGGCCGCGAAAGCGAGCCGCATGAACTCCGACTCAAACATGCACGTGCGAGGGGTCGTGCCAGACGCCCGGCAGGTCGGTCGGCGGGCCATCGAAGACGATCGTGCCGCGAACGAGCAGCAGGCGCTCGACGTAGCGTTCGACCGCGCCGAACTCGTGCGACACGTAAACGATCGTCGTGCCGAGCTCTTCATGTAGACGCGCGAGGAGCTCCGCGAGCTTCTCCTGCGCCTGCACGTCGACGCCGGAGGTCGGCTCGTCGAGGACCAGCAACGACGGTTCGGCGGCAAGCGCCTTTGCGATGAAAGCGCGCTGCTGCTGTCCTCCCGAGAGCGTCTGTATCGATGAGCTCGCGCGCTGCGTGAGGCCGACGCGCGCGATCGCTTCGTCGATGATCGCTCGGTCGCGCGCGCGCAACGGGCCGAACAGGCCGCCCGTCGCCATCCGGCCCGCCGAGACGACCTCTCGCACCGTCGCCGGCGCCTCGGTTCCGAGCCTGGTTCGCTGCGCCAGATACCCGAGCGTGTGTCGCCGGGAGAAGCTGCCCGCCGGCTCGCCGAACAGCAACGCCTCGCCGCTCTCCGGCCGCTCGAGACCCAGAATGAGCCGGATCAAAGTCGTCTTGCCGCCGCCGTTTGGTCCGGCGATGGCGACGAACTCGCCCTGCTGGATACGCAGGTCGACCTCACTAAGCACGGGCGAGCCGTGTCCGTACGCGAACGAGACGTTGCGAAGCTCGACCGCGAGCGCTAGCTGCATCCGAGCGCTTTCCTAGCGCGGCGAGATTCGCGCGCATGAGGGAGAAGTAGTCCGCACCGTTGGCGCTCTCGTCCTTGGTCAGTCCCTCGATTGGATCGAGCACAGCCGTCCGCGCACCGGCCTCGCGCGCGACCGTTTGCGCCAGCTTGGGCGAGACAAGAGTCTCGAAGAACACCGTCGTCGCGCCCTGCTGCTCGACCGTGTCGACCATCGCCTGGATCGACTTGGCGCTCGGCTCGGCCTCCGGGGTGATGCCGGTCAGAGGAATTTGCTCGAGCCCGTACGCGCTCGCCAGGTAGCCGAAGGCGGCGTGGCTGGTCACGATCGCATGACGCTCGCAGTGCGCGAGCCCCGTCCGATACTCAACGTCGAGTTGTCGCAGTTGAGCGAGCAGGCCGGTTGCGGCGCGCGGCTTGCCGAGCGCACCTGCGATCTTCCGTACGATCTGCGCGTACCGGTTCGGGTCGAGCCAGACATGCGGATCGGCGACGGTCTCGTCGCCCTCGGCACCCTGGAGCAACTGTTGGCCGGCGAGCAAGTCGACGGCCTGATCGTCACCCTCGACGGCCTTTTCGAGCGCGGGCATGAACCCCTCGCCGAAGTAGAGCACCGTATCCGCGCCCCGCACGTGCTCGACGTCGCGCGGGGTCAACTCGAGGTCGTGCGGCTCCGCGCCCGCCGGCGTCAGATTGTCGACTTCGGCGCCGGGATCGACGCGCTCGGCGGCATACGCGATCGGGTAGAACGCCGCCACGACCAGCGGCTTCGAGTTGGCCGCGTGTGATCCCGAGCCACAGCCTGACGCCGCGAGCAGCAGGAACAAGAAAGTGAGAACGATTCCCGCTCGCATACGCGCGCCAAGCCTACCACATGATGAGAATCGCTATCATTCTCGTGATGGCAGGGACGAGCACGACCGACTGGGAAGAGCACGCCCGCGTGGAGTTGCGACGCGCCGGCGCACGCTCCGGCGGCGCCCGCGACGCGGTGATCGCGCATCTCGCCGCTCAGGATTGCTGTCTCTCGGCCCAGGAGCTGTTCGACGGCCTGCGCGTCGAGGGTCGCACCGTCGGCCTCGCAAGCATCTACCGGGTGCTCGAGCAGCTCGCCGATCTACGCCTTGTGCATCGCGTCGACTTCGGCCACGGCATCACGCGCTTCGAGGCCGCCCACCCCGGAGGCCAGCATCATCACCACCTCGTCTGTGCCACCTGCGGAAAGGTCGACACGTTCGACGATCCGGGCCTAGAGCGTGCTCTGAGTAGGGTCGCCGGCTCGCATGGCTACGCGCTCGACGACCACGACGTCGTGCTGCACGGCGCGTGCAGCGACTGCCGGACCTAGCGCTTCTCCTTACCGTCTAGAAGCTAGGACTCTTCGTACCGCTCGATCTGGCGCCTGTCGTAGAACCAGGCGACCAGGAGCAGGATGGCCACGAAGACCATCAGCGCACCGAAGAAGCCCCAGGCGTAGGCCGCGCGCGTGAGGATCAGCAGGAGGATCAGGGCGGCGATGCCGATGGCGACGACGGCGCCACCGAGCTTTGCCCAGAACTTGAAGCCGAGACCGGAATCGTCGGTACTTGCCATCCCGCACAGTATTGCCTGTTCGCGGTCCCGCGTCCACGGTCCGCGAGAATCTCGTTGTGGCGTACGACGAGGAGCTCGCGGGCCGCATTCGCGACCTGATCGCGGCAGAGCCCGGTCTGACCGAGCAGAAGATGTTCGGCGGGCTCGCCTTCTTGATCGGCGGGAACATGGCGATAGCGGCGAGCGGCCAGGGCGGCCTGCTGGTCCGCGCCGACCCAGCGGAGACGGAGGCGCTCGTCGCACGCTCGTCCGCCCGTCCGTTCGAGATGCGAGGCAGGCAGATGGCGGGCTGGCTTCGCGTCGACGCCGAAGACGTCCGCACGAAACGAGAGCTCGGGGTCTGGGTGAAGCGAGGTGCGGCATATGCGCGCTCGCTCCCGGCAAAGAAAGGCCGGTGACGTCGTGCCACCGAAGCAGATCCGGCCGAAATCGCTCGCGGACTACCTCGAGGTCTTGAGCAGGATCGCCTTCGAGGCCGGACTCTCGAGTCGAGTCATCGAGGCGAAGTGGGACGACATCCGCCGTGCGTTCCACGGGTTCGATCCCGAACGCGTCGCGCGGATGACGCCGCGCGCGGTCGACAAGCTGCTCGACGACCCACGCGTCATCCGCAGCCGCAGCAAGATCGAAGCGACGATCGCGAACGCGGAGACGATGCTCGAACTGGACGAGGAGCACAAGGGCTTCAAGCGCTATCTCCGATCGCACGCCGACTTCGAGTCGACGGCCAAGGATCTGCGGAAGCGCTTCAAGTTCGTCGGCGACAGCGGCGCGTACCGCTTCCTCTGGATCGTCGGCGAGAAGGTTCCGTCCTACCACGACTGGGCCGAGTCGCGCGGCCACAAATGACGGGGGCGGCGCTGCGACAGCGCCGCCCCCAGTCAGACGTCACGCGACCTTGAAGCTGCCGTGCATGAAGGACGCGTGCGGATCGCATTTGAACGTGTAGGTGCCTTTCTTGAGCTTGACGACGATCGACTTCGTGCCGGTGAAGTCGACCGCGGTGATGACCTTGTTGATCCCCGGCCCAGAAAGGTGAAAGTCGTGAATCGACGACTGATCGCTGATCACGAAGCGGTACTGCACGCCCGCCTTGAGCTTCGTCACCTTGCTGCCGCTCTGCTTGAGCGTGATCGTGAAGCCGGGCCCTACGGTGCCGTTGACCGTCTTCGGCGCGGCCGACGCGTTGCCGACGAGCACGAGAGCGACGACGGCGACGCTGACAACTGCGGCCTCTTTGAACATACGGAACATGGGATTCCTCCTTTGTGTTTGCTATGAGCAGTCGGCCGCGATGACGTCCAGCGGGTCCGGCACGATCGTGTCGCCGGCACCGCCGCAACTGATCTGATCCGCGCCCGCGGCCCCGTCCAGGAAGTCCACGCCCGGACCGCCGCTGAGGACGTCGTTTCCGGATCCCCCGCGCAACAGGTCGTTGCCCGTTCCACCTTCGAGCGTGAGCAGGATCGCCGACGCTGCGAGAGGACCAGCAGTGATGGCGTCGCCACCGCCGAGACCGTTGACGAGCAGCCGGTCGCTCGCGGCCTCCGCGTGAGTGATCCTGACGAACGGCGACAAGCCGGTTACGAATGCGCTTCCGTTCGCTCCCGCGATTGCGGCGACGTCGTCGCCGTTCGTACCGTTGACGGTGACCGTGTCGGCCGCATTGTCGCCCGCGTTGCCGCCGATCGCTGCAGCGAGATCTACCGCGAAGTCCACGACGTCGGTCGCCGAGAGATCGTTGACGGTCGTCGCATCCACGCCGCCGAGCGTCCGCAAGTCGACGCGCTCGGTGTCGTCGACGTCCATCACGATGTTGCCGAGGTTGCGCGTGAAACGCAGCCGGCCGCCGTTGTTCGAAGCGTCGAAGATCTCGCCGCCGGCGGCGCCGTTGAAGACCATCGTGTCGAACCCGTCTCCACCCTCGACCACGTCGCTTCCATCGCCCGGATCCCAGATGAAGCTGTCATCGCCCGTACCGAGCAAACCGGTGTCGTTGCCCTGGTTGCCGTCGATGACGTCGTTGCCCGAGTCGCCGGACAGCTTGTCGATGCCCGCTCCGCCAAGCAGCGTGTCGTTCTCCGACCCGCCGTTCATCGCGAGCGAGATCGCCGATGCGGCGAGGTTCGTAGCGGAGAGCGCATCGTCGCCGGCGAGGCCGTTCACGACCAGCGTGTCGATTGCCTCGGCGTTACCGATGCGCGTCAGCGCAGCCAGGCCTCCGACAGCGGGGCTCCCGTTAGCGCCCGCGATTTGCACGTTGTCGGCGTTGTTCGTTCCGTTGACGGTGATCGTGTCGGCCGCGCCGTCGCCGGTGTTGCCGCCGATCGCCGCCGCGAGATCGATCGAGACCTCGGTGACATCCGTCCCCGAGAGATCGTTGACTGTCGTCGCGTCGGCACCACCCAGCGTACGCAGATCGACCAGTTCGGTGCCGTCGACGTCCATCACGATGTTGCCGACGTTGCGCGTGAAGCGCAGTCGGCCGCCGTTGTTCGAAGCCTCGAAAGCCTCGCTCCCTGCGGCGCCGTTGAAGATCATCTTGTCGAAACCGTCCTCGCCCTCGACCACGTCGCTTCCATCGCCGGGATCCCACGTGAAGCTGTCGTCCCCCGTACCGAGGAACGCGGCATCGGCGCCCTGGTTGCCGTCAACGCTGTCGTCGCCGGGACCTCCATCGAACGTTTCGTTGCCTCTTCCGCCGAGCAGCTCGTCGTTGCCGGCTCCGCCGTCCAACGTCGTCCTCTCGGTGTCGGTGAACACGCCGTTCGTCTCGTCGACGGCGACGCGGTCATTGCCTGCGCCTGCGTCGACGAAGATCTGGTCGAACCGGTCGCGGCGGAGGTTGTGACCGACCACGCCGTTCTGCGTCACGACCTCGACCCTCGTCGGGTCGCCCGAGCTTAGGCGGAGCGCGATCTGGTCGTCGTTGGGCGTTCCCTCGACGACGAGCGTCCCGTGCTTGATTTGAGCTTTGACCCCGTGGTTGCCCTGGGTCTTGACCGTAGCCGCGAACGCCTGGTCCACCGCGATGCCCAGGCCAACTGCGAGCAGAGCCGCCGCCGCGAGTGAGGCGAACCGGCCCATCCTCAACTTCCTTGTCATCTCATACCTCCCTGTTGGGCCGTGCGAACGACGGCCTTTCACGGGAGGCTTGCGACGAGGTCCTACGGGGTCGTTACCGCCTCGTTACGGCGGGCCTGCGGGACGAACTCTGCGCGACCGCGCGCAAGCTCAGCCTCGAAAGGCTCGCTTCCGAGCCGGTCGCGCAGCCGGTCGGCCACGCGCGTCACGTCCGCGCGCTCGGCTTCCGGCATCCGAACGTGCACGGCATCGCGCATCGCCTCGGCGAGCCCCAGCAGCCTCGCAGCCTCATCCGTCCGCTCGCCGAGAGAAAGCGCCCCGGCAACGCCCTCCAGCGTGCGCGCGAGCAGGCGCGGCTCGCCCACACGCCGAGCCCACGCGAGGCTCTCCTCTTGAAAGAGAACCGCGTCCGCCTCGCCGCCCCGCTGCTCTGCGAGATGCCCGAGCTCGCGCAGCGTGACCACCATCGCCACCCGGACGGCGCGGTTGTCGAGGCCCTCGGCGACAGCCTCGCGCACGAGAGAAAGAGCTCGATCGAAGAATCGCTCGGCGTCGTGCGGGTCCGCTCGGCCGAGCGCCACGTGTGCCGCGCCCATGGCGCCGTGCCAGCGAAGGAACGGCGACTCTCGCTCCGCAAGCCGCGCGCACTCCTGAAACAGGCTCGCAGCACCTTCTCGGTCGCCTGCGCGCAGCCGCGACAGGCCGTAGTGATAGAGGAGCGGCACCGCCTCCTCTTGCAGGCGGCGCACACCGGCGGCCAGCGCACGCTCATACACACGGCCGGCTCCGTCGTACTCGCCGACCGACGCGAGCGACTGCCCCAGGATCTCGCTCGCGTTCACGATGCCCCAGAGGTCACCGCTCGCAGCGAACGCCTCGAGCGCGCGCTCGGACCGGCTCTGTGCCTCCGTGACATTGCCCGTCGCGAAGGCGGCGACGCCGCGGTAGTGGTGCAGCATCCCCTCGTACCAGCGCTCACCGTGCTCGACGGCATACTTCTCCGCCTGCGCGAGGTCGTCGGGTTGCACACCGGCGTCGCCTACCGCGAGCCGAGCCTGGAAGTTGACCGTGCGTAGGCGTGCGATCTCGGCCTCGTCCTCTGCACGCTCGGCGATGCGAAGACCGGCGGCGGACGCGTCGATCGCGTCGCCCGGCCGACCCTCGCGGACGAGCAGCACGGCCAACGCGCGCATGCAGCGCAACCGGCGTTCGAGCGCGCCTCCCGGCAGTGCGAGGGCCGCCTCCACACGCGCGCGGTCATTGGTCGCTCCGGCGAAGAGGAAGCCCAGCGTGCCGAGCGCCGAGGTGAGGGCCTGAGCGAGATCGGCGTCACCGAGCTCGAACGCAAGATCGGCACCGGCTTCGAAGTCGGCCCGCCTCGGTACGAACGATCGCGTCCCCGCCTCGAGACCTTCGGTCCAGACGCGCGCGTGGCCCGCCTCCGCGATACGCATGGCCCACACGGCGTGCCTCCTCGCGACGGCGAGCCGTTCGTCGTGAGCCTCCGCCTCAGCGCGGCCGAACTCCCGCAACGTCTCGAGAAGACGAAAGCGATCGGGGCCTGCTCCCGATGTGACAACCATCGAGCGGTCGACCAGCGACGCCAGCAGGTCGGCGACCAGCGGAGCGTTCAGGCCGTCGCCCGAGCAAACTTCCTCGGCAGCTTCGAGTCCGAACGACGACGGAAAGACGGAGAGTCGGCGGAAGAGCGTCTGCTCGGGCTCGGTAAGCAGTTGATAGCTCCACCCGACGACGCCGGCGAGCGTGCGCTGGCGCTCTGCGAGCACCTCAGGCCCCCGGCCGAGCAGTGCGAAGCGGTCGGCTAGCCGCTCCGCGATCTCGCTCGGCGAAAGCGTCCGCAGTCTCGCCGCCGCGAGCTCGAGCGCGAGCGGCAGCCCGTCGAGGCGTTCGCACACCTCCGCGATTGCCTGGAGTGTCTCGCCGTCCAGCTCGAGGTCGCCGCGCACTGCGCGAGCCCGCTCCACGAAAAGTCGCACCGCGTCGGCGTGAGCAAGCTCCTCTGTCCCGGAGCGACGGTCGGGGAGACCAAGGGGCGCGACCTCCAGGACCGACTCTCCAGGGACGCCGAGTGGCTCGAGGCTCGTCGCCAGCAGGCGAACACCCGGACACGAAGAGAGGAGCGCCACCGCGAGCTCACCGACAGCAGCCGTGACGTGTTCGCAGTTGTCGAGGACGAGCAGCAGCTCGCGTCGCTGCAGGTGGCTGCGAAGAAAGCTGAACGTGGTGGCCGACTGACCGTCGAGCTCGGAGCTCCGCAAGCCGACTGCTTCAGCAACCGCCTCCGCGACCCGCGCCGGGTGAAGGATCGGCGCCAGCTCGACGATCCACGCGCCGTCTGCGTGCTCTCGGGCAGCGTTGCGCGCCGTCTCCACTGCAAGACTCGTCTTGCCCACACCGCCCGGTCCCGTCAGCGTCACCAGGCGGTGTTCGCCGAAGCGCTCGCGCACGAGCGACTGATCGGCTTCGCGCCCGACGAAGCTCGTCAGCCGCGCGCCGATGTTCGTGCGTGCGGGCTCGACCACCTCCAGCTCGGGCGCACGCTGGAGCATCTGACGCTCGAGCCGACGCGACTCCTCGTTGGGCTCGAGCCCGAGCTCCACGAGCCGTTCAAAAAGCATCCGGTACGCGGCAACCGCGTCCGCGTGTCGGCCGCTTCGATAGAGAGCGAGCATCAGGAGCCGGGCAAACGGCTCCCGGAAAGGATGCTGCTCGACGAGTCGCTCGAGATCGGGCAGCGCATCTCCGTGCCGCCCGAGCTCGAGCAGCGCCGATAGACGGAGCTCCTGAGCCTGCAGCTCGAGCTCCTTCAGTCGCCTGTTTTCCGACTGCGCGAAGTCGAGATCGACGAACTCCCCGTAAGGCTCCCCTCTCCAGAGTGCGAAAGCGCTGTCGACCCGGGCGAGCGACTCGGAAGGCTCGAGTCCGCGCGCCTCGGCAACGAGCCGCGCGAACCGCTCCGCGTCGACGTCGTCGTTCTCGACCGTAAGCCGGTAGCCGACGGCGTCTCGTTCGATGCGAGCAGGCTCGAGCAGTCTGCGTAGGTGTGAGATCCGCACGTGGAGCGAGCGTTCCGCAGACGCCGGCGGCCGCTCGCCCCAAACTGCGTCGACGAGCTCGCCCGGCGAGGCGGAACGCTCGAGGTGCGCAACCAGATAGGCAAGGACAGCGCGCTCCTTCGCTCCCGGAAGCTCGAGCGCACCCTCCGCCCGGACGACCTCGAGAGGGCCGAGGACCCGGAACTCCACAGGTGAATGCTACGCCGCTTCGGGAAAAACATCACTTACGCGTCATCGCGGCGTGACGTGGAACACTCCCGCCTTCGTTTCGACCACACTTGGAGGAGGGGATCGTGAGGCGTCGGAACCTCTTTTTGGCATTCGTGGTGGTGCTCGCGACGCTCGTCGTCGGCGCGGGCGCGCAAGGCATAGCGGCGGCTCAGCCGCGCACGATCTACGTCGCGAAGGGGAAGCAAAAGGAACAGAGCGACCCGTGCGCGAAGGCGCCGTACAAGACGATTCAGCCCGCGCTCGATTCAGCGGCGCCAGACGACACCGTGTTCGTGTGTCCAGGCACGTACGTCGAAGGCGGCGGACTCCAGGGGCAGAACGCGCTCACGATCAAGAAGGACGTGAACCTCGTCGGCGCAGGCGCGGACAAGGTCGTCGTCGAGCCGAAGAACGACCCGAAATCGGACGGTCGGATCGCCGAGGACAACCCGAGCATCCGTAGCGGCGAGGGCGTCATCATCGCCGCGGTCGGGAAGCCGGACAAGCCGATCACCGTCAACATCGTGGGGATCACGGTCGACGCACACGGCGTCTACGCGACGGCGGGCGTCGTCTTCCTCGACGCGCGGGGCTCGATCAACCGCTCGCGCGTGACAGGCCTCGCCATCGACGAGAGCGCTGAAGGCTTCAACGTCCCCGGCGGCTTCCGGAGCAATCCGTTCGGCATCGGCATCGCCCACGTCACCGCGGCGCCGAAGACGGGTCACGCGATCAATCCGGAAGATCTCGTGCGCACGCTGACGATCGACCACACGCGGGTCGACACGTACAACGCGATCGGAGTGCTCGTCGACGGCGCGACGAACGATTACTCGCCGTACACCCTGCCGTCGACGCCACTCGTGCCGTCGGGCGTGCTCAACAGGGCCGTCCTGACGAACGACCAGATCATCGGCCGTAACTCGTGCCAGAACTTCAACGACCCGACCCTGCCGCCACCGGGCGTCCCCAACCCGACGCTGATCGACGGGAACTGCCAGGCGTCGGGCGGGACCAACCCGATCCCGCCGCCGCTGCCGCTCTCCACTGGTCCGCTTTTCGGCCAGGACGGCGTGCGCGTGACTGCAGGCGCATCGGTCGAGATGTCCGGCGACACCGTGTCATCCAACCTCGTGCACGGAGAGAACAGGCCGATCGGAAGCGTCTTCGCCCCGACGCCGAACAACGACCCGTACCCCCTCGGCAACCACGCCGAGAACAACCAGAACCTGCGCCTCGGCGCGGCCGTGCGACTCGTGGGTGCAGGCGCTTCGACGATCACGCGGAGCAACATCACGGACAATGCGTTCGGCGTCCTCAACACGATGCTTGACGGCGTGACGCCGAACGCGGCAACGCCTGTGTCCGCCGTGAACAACTGGTGGGGGCTCCGCACCGGAGCGGTGACGCTGCCCACTCCCGGCCCGGCGGTCTGGCCAGACGTCGTGACCCCGTCCGCGACGACCTACAACCCGCCCGTCCCCGAGAACCCGGTGAACGGCTCTGCGGTTGCTAATGCGAGCTGTCCTGCGGGCGTTTCCGACTCGGACGCTGTGACGTTCTGCCCGTATCGCTCGAGCGTCCAGGCGGACACCGTGGGCGGCGAGTATCCGATCCCCGAGGCGCCCGTCGCGATCGAGGATCCGCCGAACTGCACGTCGACCGGCGTCCAGCTCGATCCGAACATCCCGTCGTACGACTCGTTCTTCGGGACAACGCTCGGTAGCGGAACGACGGGCAACGGCCTGTCGGGCGCGACGCCGTCCGCGAAGAAGACTGGTCCGTTGACGGCGTACATGCAGGCGATCGTTAGCGCGATCAACAGCAATCCGGCGACGACGGGTGCGCGCGTCGCGATCAAGATGTACCAGTCCGGCTCGAGCGTGCTCGGCGTCCCGTTCTACGTCGCGGTCGTCGGAACGCCCGACAACATCGCGAACCTCGACGCCGGCCGCAACGACGCTGCGTTCTGGCGCGGCGTGATCGACGGGACGACGTCCCAGGCCGACGCGCTGTCGCAGGTCGGCGTGCGGCCCGGGTTCGGCTGGATCACCGGCACGCCGCACGGCAACGAGCCTGCGGGAGGCGAGGCCTCCGTGAAGGAACTGTACGAGCTCGCCGCACGCACCGACTGCGACAACGCGCGGCGCTTGAGCAACCTCGACGTCTTCATCCAGCCCGTCACCGCACCGGACGACCGCGACCACAACGTCCGCACAACCGCGTGGAGCTTCGACCCGAACCGCGACCGCGGCACCGTCCAGATGCCCGAGAACAGAGCCCTGCTCGAGTCCACCGCAACGTACCCGGGCCTCTTCTTCATCGACGCGCACCAGCAGTCGTCCGGCTACTTCTTCCCGCCGAACCAGGACGCAGCCCTGAACGAGATCTCGCACTTCGCACTCGACGAGATCCAGAACGTCATCGGCCCGGGCATCCAGGAGCAGTTCAACGACCAGACCGGGCAGTACCGCAACTACAACACGTACGACCTCTTCGTCCCCGAGTACGGCGACACGGTGCCTGCACTCGTCATGGGCAGCGCGGGCATGACGTACGAGAAGGGCACGAACGAGAACTACGGCAAGCAGGTCTACGACCACTACCTCGCGATGGACGTGACCGTGAACGTGATCGCAGCGAAGAAGACCGAGCTTGATGGACGGCTGGGTCCGACAGTGGCAGGAAGCTGTCGACCAGGGCGCGAGCTGCAAGGTTCAGGACAACACGCAGGTGAGCCCGCCCAACATCGACCTGTTCGAGGTCGGCCAGAGCGAGATCCAGCAGAACCCGAACGTCAACGTGTGCGGCTATTACTTCCTGCCGAACCAGCACTCGGGTGACGTGGCGTCGACGATCAGGGAGCTGCAGCTCGTCGGCGTGAACGTCTACAAGCTGAACTCGGCGGTGTCGGTTCCCGGAGTGCACCGCTTCGGCAACTTCAACATCAACGCAGTCCAGGGCGGGCCGTCGCCGGCGCTGACCGAGACGATGACGCTACCGGCGGGGACGCTGTACATCCCGATGAACCAGGGCAACAAGCACTGGATCCAGGGAGTCCTCGACGAGAACCCGTTCCTGCCGTTCAACTACTTCTACGACCAGGTCACCTGGTCGTACCCGCTCCTGCGCGGGCTCGCAGGCGACGGCTTCCTCACACAACAGCTACCCGCGGGAGCCTCGCTGTCGCAGATCGCGGATCCCGCCCAGGGCACCGCGCCCGCGACTGCGCAGCCGGTGTACGCGTTCAACACCGACTCGATGGCCGGGCTCGCGATGGTGAACCAGCTCCTCGGCCAGGGCGCGAGTGTCGCGCGCGGCGCGGCCGCGTTCGACTCGGGAGGCGTGCATTTCGCCACCGGCGCCGCGCTCGTCGACGGTGCGTCGATTCCCCTCGCGACGATCGCCGCCGACGCGGACCAGTGGCAGACGCCCGTGTACGGCCTGGGCTCCTACCCGGTGAGCCACTACGCGTTGTCGGTGCCCAAGATCGCCGTCTACACGGGCGGCACCACTGTGCCGACGAACCCGGCGATCCACGGAACGGGCGACGGGCAGTGCACGTCGACCGCGTACTGCGAGGCGATCTACTCACTAACGCAGAAGGAGAAGATCCCGACGTCGCAGATCGGCCAAGTGACGTCGACCGATCTCGCGAACGGCGTGCTGATCAGCGGCAACTACACGGCGCTGGTCGATCCGGGCTCCACGATCTCCGCGACGACGCCCGTGGGCTCGGCCGGAACACCTGCGGCGGCGCTGCAGGCGTTCATCAACGCGGGCGGAATCTTCGTCGGCACGAACGCGGGCGGTGCGGCGAGCCTGCGCAACGCCGGCGCCACGACCGTGAACACGAACACGGTCACCGGCATCAGCACGCCGGGCTCGACGTTCGACGCCACGTGGAACACATCCGATCCCGTTGCCTGGGGCTTCGACGCCGGCGGCTGGATCTACCGCGAGGCGAGTAGCAATCCGGCCTTCGATCCGGCCACGCTCGCAGGCAACGGCAGCACGATCCCGGCTGCCACCGCGGTTGCGACGTACGCTCCGGCCGGCGATTGCGGCGGCCCGGCCGGATTCGGCAACTGCTACGGCTACCAGATCAACGCGAACACGAACCTGCCCGGCCGGCCGGCGGTCATCGACCAGCCGTTCGGTGCCGGGCACGCGATCATGCTCGGTTTCGACGCCTGGTATCGCGCGTGGACGACGCAGGATGAGCGACTCGTTCTGAACGGCATCCTCTACCCGCACGGCGCGGCGATCCCGCCGGGGCCGCTCGCCGCCGAGCGGCCGGGCGCATTCGCGCAGGCGCCGGAGGCTCCTGTGGCGGCAGCGGAGCTGCCGACCGTCGCGAACCGGCCGGTGAACCCGAGCGGTGCGATCGGCAAGAACGTCGTCGTTCGAGTTCCCGCTTCCCAGGCGGCGGACCTGCGCGCGGCGGTCAAGGCAGCCCAGCTGCCCGGGCGCATCCGCTCCCGTGTGCACTTCGCCTACGTCGGCTCGTCCTTCGAGGTCACGATCGAGGGCGTCCGCGTCGGTGATGTTGCGCAGCGGAACGGATGGGAGAGCCCGTTCATCGGGGAGATCGCCAACCGCAACATCCGCGTCCTGCTCGGGCAGATGTAACAGCCCAGGTCTCGGGGCCAGATCCCTGAAAGGGATCTGGCCCCGGGTTCCCCGGTGTCGCATAGATGTGTGCGCCTGCGCGGGCGAGCTCCACGACGACTGCCGCGATTCTCTCGGGTCGGTCGTGCGCGGCGACTCGTGCCTCACGCTGCGTCGCGCGGCGCAGCGTCGCCGTCAGGCGCGAACATGCACGAACGCGATCGCCTTTGACGCCTCGCGCTTGGTGCGCGCGACCGCGCCCGCGCGGTTCAGCTCGCCCCCGACGCCGACGTCGCCTTCGATCGCGTCGAACATCTCCTGCTCGTCCTCATTCTCGAAGCCGTCGAAGAACGCGACCCGGTCCGGTACGCCGTCGCCGTCCGCGTCGAGCAACGCCAGGTCGCCACGCAGCGGCTCGGAAGCGAGTGAGAGGAAGTTTCGCCCCCGGCGTGCGTCGTCGAGCATGTACGGCGCGTAGGCGTAGCGGCCGCCGGGCTGGAACGCGCTCGAGCCGGCCTGCGCGTAGCAGAAGGACGCGAACACGACGCTGTAAGGACAGAGTACGCCGTACCAGAGCGTGTACGGCGTTCGCTTCGAATTGAGCCCGTCCTCACGCTTGCCCAGTTGCTCGCGGGCAACGGACAGCGCCGCGTCCCAGAGCATCGTCTCCTCCGCTCGCTTCAACCTCCGCTCGCGGTTCTTGCTCCACGACGACGGCAATTCCGTCACTCCCGTGAGGAGGTCGAACAGCCGCCCGTCCGTGTGCTCGCCGATCTCGTCCTCCGGACAGCCCATCCAGTACCAGGCGCGCCGTGTCGCCGCCGCCGTCTGCTCGTCGTACACGCCGTCGTCGCGGCCCGGCTCGAACGTGCCGAACGGGTTGTGCCGTAGCAACAGCTGGAGCTCACGCGCCCGCTCGCCCGTGATCGGCGGCGAGGTCAGGGTCAGCCGCCGCTCCAGGTCGCTGAGGGACTGCGGCTTGGTAGCCATCGCGTGCCTCAGGAGCCTATAGCCCTCGCCGAACGGCGCCGCTCCCGCAGTGCGTTACTTACTGCGCTTGCTCTCGGTCGCCGCGGGCGGCCCGCTGCCGCGCAGGTTCGAGACCTTGCCGAGGAGGTCGAACCAGAACGGCGCCCCGAGCGTTAGGGCGAACGCGGTCACGAGTAACCCGAGCACCTTGCCGAAGCCGTCCCAGAAGAGGTTGTGCGGCGAGGTCGCGTGCGACCAGCCGAGCGGCAGGCCGAACTGATTCACCTCGTCGACGCACTTCGCTGCGGCGTCCGTGCTCGTCTCCCCCTTGCTCGGGGCGCACTCCGCACTACCCGCCTGAACGGCTTTGTTCGCCTGCGAGACGACCGCCGCACGAAGCGCGTCGTCCTTCCAGAGCCGCTGGGCGAGCGCCGCGCTGTCGGCGTTGATGACGCAGACGAGCCCAAGTGCGAGCACGAAGAGGATGAGCTGAACGCGGCGCTTGTACCAGCCGCTCGCGCGATCCATCACGTCGTCGAACGAGCGCTCGATCGCCGCCCTGAACTTGTCCCTGTCGCCGCGTGCCTCTGCCAGCGCATCACGGAGCACGCCGCGGACGATCTCCGTCGGCCGCTTGGACTCGCTGTCGTCGTCGGGGACACCGAGCGCGCGCTCGGCGCGCGCGATGAGATCGTCGTTCTCTGCGGCGTTCTCCGGAGGAGCGAACGTGTCGAGAAGCGTGAGCGCGAACGTGCGCGACGGGATGTACGACGGTTTCCGCGGCCCCTTGAAGATTCTGCCGGGCGGCTTGATCAGCGCGCGCACGCGCCAGTGCGAGTAGAACGACTTCACGTTTCCCTCGCGACTGAGCAAGGTGCGGATACCGCGCTCGAGGTAGCCCGCGCGCATGTTGAGCACAGCCGCGATCGCCTCGTTGATGGACGAGCAGACGATGCTGAGCAGGAAGTAGAGAAAGAACAGGCCGATGAGGACATCAAGTGCAGCGATGCCGCTCACGTTCGGCACACCGCGACGCTAACGCGGGTGCCGGACAGAACTCACGCGGCCGCTTCGAGCTCTGCCTGCGCCGCTCCTTCGAGCATCGTCGCGGCGACGATCCCGAAGGCCGCGTTCCATGCCGTCTCGTGCTCGGGCCTCCAGTCGTCGCCTGCAATCGTCGCCAGGGACGTGATGAGGGTGGCGCCGACGACGCCGTAGTGCTCCGGCTTTGCACCGTAGGCGACGTGACGCGCGCCGAGCTCGCGCAGCTTCGGCACGATGGCGTCGAGGTTGCGCAGTGACTTGCGAAGCAGGACGAGCGCGCCGAGCAGCATCGTCTTCTGCTTCTTCATGTCGTTGGGGAACAGCGGCCTCACGGCGGGCGCTGCCATGAAGAGCCGCGCGTAGAAGTCGTCCATCAGCTCGTCGCCGCGGGGCGCGACGAGGTCGAAGCTGGTCTCCAGTGCTTCAAGGTCGAGGCTCACTTTCGGGCTCCTTTGCGTCTCGTTGATCACGAGACAAGCCTCGCGCTCAGCGCCGCGCGCCGACAGGCTCCAGACCGACGTTTTACTGTCGGTTTTCCGACGTTCTCAGTTCCCGAGCAAAGCGAGCACGGCGAGGACGCGGCGATTGTCGTCCTCGCTGTCCGCCAGATCGAGCTTCCGGAAGATCGTCTGGACGTTCCGCTCCACGGCGCGAGAGCTGAGGAAGAGCTGCTTGCCGATCGCCCGGTTCGAGCGGCCCTCGGCGATGAGCGAGAGAACGTCGCGCTCGCGGTCGGTCAGCTCCTCGAGCGACGAGCGGCCGCGACCGCCGACGAGCGTCTTCACGACCTCCGGGTCGAACGCGGTGCCGCCCGCGGCGACGCGCTCGACGGCGCCGACGAACTCTGCGACGTCGCGCACGCGGTCCTTCAGCAGGTAGCCGACGCCGGAGGCGTTGTCGCCGACAAGCTCGAGCATGTACGAGGGCTCGAGATGCTGCGAGAGGACGAGGACGGAGACGGTCGGAAGCGTGCGGCGGATCTCCGCGGCCGCGACGAGGCCGTCGTCGGCGTTCCCAGGCGGCATGCGCACGTCGACGATCGCGATGTCGGGCGTGTACGAGCGAACCTTGAGCATCAGGTCGTCCGCGTCGACGGCGCGGCCGACGACGTCGTGCCCAGCATCGACGAGCAGCGAGGAGATCCCCTCCCGGAGCAGGGCGTTGTCGTCCGCGACGACGATGCGGAGGGCGCTCGAAGCGTCTTCCGTTTCGGCTTCGATGGGTGTAGCGTCAGCAGTGCCCATGTCAGTGATTGTTGACGCGCAGATCCTGCAGCGCGTCGAGCATGAAGTCGCGCAGATCCTCGCGGAAACCGAGGCTCCTGTCGAGGTCTACGCGGCTGCGCTCGAGGCGATCGGCCGCGCGCTCGGCTGGGAGCTCGGCGCAGTCTGGGAGACAGGCCCGGACGACCAGCGCCTTCGCTGCGTGTGCACGTGGCACGCCGGCGCAGGCGCTCCCGAATTCGAAGCGCTGAGCGAGCGGCTGACGCTCGATCTCGGCGAAGGGCTTCCCGGACGGGTGCTCGCGAGCGCGGAGCCTGCCTGGATCGTGGACACCCCGACCGACCGCAACTTCCCACGCGCGGACGCGGCCCGGCGCGCCGGCCTGCACGCGGCGTTCGGGTTCCCGCTCCTGAGCCCGCGCGGGATCGTCGGCGTGATGGAGTTCTTCTCGCACGACGCGCGCGAGCCGGATCGGCAGCTGCTCGAGACGATGGGCGTCCTCGGCAGCGAGGTCGGGCAATTCGTCGCCCGGCGCCACGCCGAGGCAGAGGTGCGCGCGAGCGAGTCGCGGCTCCGCGCCATGCTCGAGTCCGCGCTCGACGCGGTGATCACGATGGATCAGAGCGGGCGCGTCGTCGACTGGAACCACGCGGCCGAGGCGACGTTCGGCTGGCGCGCGCACGAGGCCATCGGCCACGACATGGCCGACCTGATCGTGCCGGAGTCGCTGCGCGCCCGGCATCGAAAGGGCCTCGCGCGCTTCCTCGAAACCGAACACGCGGTCATCCTCGACAAACGCCTCGAGCTGACGGGCGTGCACAAGAACGGGACTGAGTTCCCGGTCGAGCTGACGATCACGCGCATCGGGCTTCCCGGACCTCCGACGTTCACGGGCTACCTGCGGGACATCACCGACCGGAAGCGCGACGAAGCGGAGCTCCGCGCTTCGCGCGTGCGTCTCGTCGAGGTCGCCGACGCCGAGCGCCGGCGCATCCAGCGCAACCTCCACGACGGCGCGCAGCAGCGGCTCACATCGGTGCTGCTCACGATCGGCCGCTTGCGCAACTCCGCCGACGACGGGAGCGCCGAGTTGCTCGACGCTGCGATCGAGGAGCTCGCCGCCGGCCTCGACGAGTTGCGCGAACTGGCGAGCGGGCTCCATCCGTCAGTTCTCGCCGAGCGAGGGTTCGTCGCTGCGCTCGAGGCGCTCGCGCTGCGTGCGCCCATCCCGGTTGAGCTTACGGCTCTCCCTGACCGCTGCCTGCCGGAGCAGGTCGAAGCGGCCGCCTACTACGTCGTCGCCGAGGCGCTCGCAAACGTGCAGAAGCACGCCGGCGCACGTCACGTGGTGGTGAGAGCGACCGCCGACGACGCCGCGCTCGTCGTCGAGGTCGACGACGACGGCGCCGGCGGAGCGGACCCCGAGGGTGAGGGCCTGCGCGGCCTCGTCGACAGGGTCGAGGCGCTCGGCGGCGCGCTCCACGTGGACAGCCCGACCGGGCACGGGACGCGCGTTCACGCCGCGTTCCCGGTCGGCTGACCTTTCGATGCGTTCATAGCACTGACAAGACTCCACCGCCGCGGGCCTGGAGAGGAGGGGCACAGCCGCCGACGCGCTGTCGGTTTTCCGACAGTTAGTCGATCGCACCACCTGCTCGCGCGATCAATCGCGCTAATCGCGCGAGGACAAGTCGCCGGGACCTGCCTATGATCGATCGATGCTGCGACCTAACGGCTGGATCGGCGTCGAGCTGCGTCACTTCCTCGCGCTCGACGCAGTCGCGAGCGAGGCGTCGTTCAACCGCGCCGCCGCGAAGCTCGGCTACACACAGTCGGCGATCAGCCAGCAGATCGCCACGCTCGAGCGCGTCGTCGGCCAGCGCCTGATCGAGCGCCCCGGCGGCTCGCATCCGGTGCGGCTCACGCGCGCCGGCGAGATCGTGATGGAGCACGCACACGCGATCGGCGCACGCCTCGCGAGCGCGCAGGCCGACCTGCAGTCGCTGACGACCGGAGATCTCGACCCGCTTCGCGTCGGCTTCTTCGGACGCGGGCTCGGCGCACTGATGCCCGGCATCTGCCGGCGGCTCGACGAGGAACGCGCCGACATGGTGGTCCGGGTCATGATCGGCAAGACCGACGACGAGCTGCTCGGCATGGCCCGCCGCGGCGAGGCCGACGTTACGTTCGTGCAGCTTCCGATGACCGACTCCGACTTCGAGCACGCCGCATTGCTCGAGGACGAGTACGTCCTCGTCATTGCCGCCGGCTCGCGCGACCGTGCGGCGCCGCCGACGCTGGATGAGCTCGCGGCGATGCCGCTGATCGGATTTCTCACAGGCAAGGTCTGCCAGCTCACGGACTACTTCCGTGCGAACAGCCTCGAGCCCGGCTGGATCGTCGGCTCGCACGACATCGAGACCATTTACTCCTTCGTCGCGGCGAACGATGGCGTCGCGCTGCTCCCGCGGCTCGCGACGCTCTCTCTCGGTTCCGGCGTCGACGTCGTCGACCTGACGTGCGGCCTGCCGCCCCGCCGAATCGGGCTCGCGTGGTCGAAGCTGCGCGGCGAATCGGGATCGGCAGACGCGTTTGTCAGAGCGGCAACCGCCGAGGCCGCCCGCTTCTCCGGCACCCACCTCGCCGTCGCAGCTAGCGGCTAGCGCCGGTCGGCACCACCCCCCGCCGGGGGCTAGCCGGGGGCCGACCTCAGTGGCATACTCGAACCGCAAGGTCCGAGGGGTGGACGCGCAGTCCGGGGAGCGGCCTCCGGCCAAGTGGAGGAGGCAAAGAGAAATAAATAGCTCTGAGGGCATCGCAAAGCCTCGTCGGCCGCGGGCTGGGCCGGCGAACTGGCGGCAGCGCCGACCGCGGCATCGCTGGTCGCCGCTCGCGCTGAAAGGCGAGACGGGCCGCGCGCTGCCGGTTGTCATCCCGGTCGCCGTCCTGGGCACGATCGGGATCGTCGCCGCGATGGCCGACCTGATCGCCGATCCCCCGCCGCCGAGCGTGCTGGCCGGCGTCGCGGCGCTGCTCCTGGCCGCGACAGTGGCGGAGGCCTTCCCGCTCCCGGTCGAAGGCGTGAACGTCGGCGCGACTTCACTCGCGATCGTGTCGATCGTCGCGACGGCGGTGATCTACGGCTGGGCGGAAGCCGCGGTCGTCGGGTTCCTGACGATGGCCCTCGTCGAGCTCGCCCGCCAGCGCCCGTTCATCCGCGTCGTCTTCAACACCGGGCTCTACGTCTCC
The DNA here is from genome assembly GCA_963815965.1 of uncultured Actinomycetes bacterium. GTDB lineage: Bacteria > Actinomycetota > Thermoleophilia > Gaiellales > Gaiellaceae > DASVFB01. The sequence goes on from CAWFIT010000001.1 coordinate 446,819, forward strand.
GCCGCCATCCTCGCCGGCCTCGCGGCGGCGCCGTTTCACGGCGACGACCTCGCCTCGATTGTCCTCGGAGCCTGCCTCGGCGCGGCCGCGTTCTACCTCGTCGACATGCTCTTCCTCTCGGCCGTCGTCGCGCGCACGCGGCGCACGAGCTTCCTGAGCGCGCTCGGACGCTACCTCTACTCGACGATGCTGCCGTTCCTCGTCATGGCGTCGGTGACCGTGACGCTGATCGTGCTCTGGGAGCGGTCGCCGTTCATCTCCATCGTCGTGCTCGGCCCGCTCATCACCGTCGCGCTCCACGAGCGGTGGCTCCACCGCGCGCTGGAACGACTACGCGAGTTCGACCGGCTGAAAGATGAGTTCATCGCGGTCATCTCGCACGAGTTGCGCACGCCGCTGACGTCCGTTTACGGCGCCGCGCTCACGCTGCAGAAGCGAGACGTCGACAAGGACGTGCAAGACGCGCTGCTCGGGATCGTTTCGGACGAGGCCGGGCGGCTCGCACGCCTGCTCGACGATGCGCTCTCGGCGAGCCGCCTCCACGCCGACCGCGAGACGTTCGAGATCCAAGCGGTCGACGGCGAGGCGATCGCGCGCGCAGTCGTCGAAGCCGCGCGCCCGCGGCTGCCTGAGGGCATCGACGTCGAACTCGTCTCGCTGAACGGCCTCAGGCCTGTCGCAGCCGACCACGACAAGCTGCGTCAGGTCCTCGTCAACCTCACCGAGAACGCGATCAAGTACTCGCCGGACGGCGGCCACATCGAGGTTCGAGTCGATCGGGCGGACGAGGCGATGCGCTTCAGCGTCCGCGACCAGGGCATCGGCATCGCGCCGGAGGAGCAGGCTCGCATCTTCGAGCGCTTCCACCGCCTCGACCCCAACATGACACGCGGTGTCGGCGGCACCGGCCTCGGCCTCTACATCTGCCGCGAGCTCGTACAGCGCATGGGTGGACGCATATGGGTTACCTCTCGTGAGGGAAGTGGTTCGACGTTTTCGTTTGACCTACCCCTCGCTTGAGGTAACGGTCGCACGTGCCCCTTCGGGGGGATGTGCAACTACCCGTGACGACCGATGATCAGCCCGTCGTGTTCTCGCCCCCAAGGAGTCAACAGATGCGGCCTTACCCTTTCATCTTCCGCGCGTGCGTCGTCGCCAGCCTTGTCCTCAGCTCATCGTTCATGGCCGGGTGGAAGTGGGATTTCTTCCCTCGCTAGAGCCACCCTTTCGAGTGATTCGCATCGCATTGAGCTCTGAGATGCTCAGTTCATACCGACCCTGACCCGGGCGAGCCTGGGAACAGGTCTCAGATCAAGGGGGGTAGCACCATGAAGCGCACCCAAGTCAGCCTCTTCCTCGTTGTTGTCGTTCTCGCCGTCGCTGCCATGACGTTCACCGCCATCGCCAGCGCGGGTTGGACGTGGGACGAGGACTCGGCCGTCGCGACAGACGGCCCGTAGTAATTACTCGTACCAGGCGACCACGCCGAGGATCACGTAGAGGGAGATCAGGGCGACGCCTTCGAATCTCCTCGCCTCGCCGTCACCGGTGATCTGCCAGAGCGAGATCGCGGTCAGGGCCAGCGCGCCGATGTACACAGGCGCGAGCTCGAAGGTCAGCGACGTCGCAAAGAGAAGCGAGACGAGCACGAGTGCGGGATAGAGGAACGCGGTGATCTGCGCGACCGAGTTCTTCACCACGGAGATCGCCAGATCTGAATCTCCTTTCAACGCGAGGACGATTCCGGTCGTGTTCTCGACCGCGTTGCCGGCGATCGCCACGATCACGAGCCCGGCGAACGCCTTCGGGATGCCGACCTGCTCCATCGCGGGCGACAGCGCGTCGATGAACCAGTCGGACACGAACGCCGCGCCGACTCCCGCTGCGCCGAGCAGCACGAGCGCCAAGGTCATCGAAATGCGCGGCTCGGCTTGCACGACGTCCGGCTTCTCATCGGAGCGGATGTAGTCGAACAACCACACGCCGTACGTGACGAGCAGCGCGATCGCACCGACGATCGAGATCGTCGTAATGTGGGTCGAAGCCTTGTCGCCGGTCGCGACCGAGATGCCGATGACGACGATAAGAAAGCTGGCCAGCAGCATCAGCGTCGCGTTGTCCTTCGGCAGACGCGACTGAAAGCGCATGACGCCGTCGGAGCTCACGTGACAACCCGCGATGATGACGAGGCCAAGCACGAAAAGCGCATTCGCGAAGATCGACCCGATGATCGATGTCTGCGCGACGACGATCTCACCGGCCGCGAGGGCGAACATGACGATGAAGAACTCGGGCAGGTTCCCGAGCGTCGACTGCAAGAGCCCGGTGATGGCGGGCCCGAAGCGCTCGCCGACCTGTTCAGTCGCGAACGAGACGAGCCAGGCGAGGCCGGCCAGGGCGACCGTTGCGACGACGAAAGTGAGAAGCGCGGGGGCTCCGGCGAAGTGCAATACAGCTGTGGCGGCTGTCGCGATCGCCACAATCGCCGTCAGGGCCCAGGTCATGCGCATCCGCGAGAACCTAGAGGTTTGTTGTGGAACTCGGGTGCCTCTGGGGACGGCACAGACCAAGCAGCTGAGTTCGAGCGGCCGCAGTTCGTACTCGTGGTACGGGCTGCGGACGATCGGGCTCAGATGCGCCGTGTCTGGGCCGCCATCCAGAGGTGCCGGAGTTCCACAGCAAGCCTCTAACGAGGAAACTAGCGGGGCTGCCGCGAGGTCCGGGCGGCAGGGGGAGAGGAGCCGAGCTTAACGCTCCGGGTGGACTGCGCCTGCTTGAAGTGCGAGACTGCTGGTTATAGGAGGCCGTGTGGGGACGCATACGTCGACAGAGGTCACCGAGCTTCAGGCCAGGGTTGCCCAGCTTCAGACAGCGCTCGAGACGAGAATCGTCGTCGAGCAGTCGAAGGGGATCCTCGCGGAGCGCTTCAAGCTGAGCGTCGACGACGCTTTTCTCTTGCTCCGCTACGCGGCGCGTTCCTCGAGGACAAACATCCACGAGCTCGGACACGAGATCGTCGTGACAGGCGCCACGCCGCGGTCGGTCACGGTCGCGATGGCAAGGCAGCAGCGATGGCGCGCCGCCGGGCAGCGCGAGCGCAGCGAGGCGCACCGCGAGAAGGCATCGCGCGAGCGCGAGCGCGCCGAGCGGATCACCGCGTTCCTCCGCTCGGCCAAGGATCGACCGAGCCCGACCTAATCGTCGACGCGCTCGACGACCATCACGAGGATCACGCCCTGCACGACGTCGCGCGGTCCAACGAGGGGATCGAACGTGATCGCGCATTCGACCGGCTGACCTCGACGGTTGTGCCCTTGGAGCACGAGCTCGCCCTGCGGCTCGTCGGCCAGAACCTTCCGAATCGGATCGCGCAGCCCGTCTGCTGCGATCCCGATGTCGAGGTTGAGCAAGTGCTCGCCGCGCACTTCGTCCGCGCGTAGTCCCCACGTGTCCGCGGCCGCGCGGCTCCACGCGACGATGCTCAGGTCGCTGTCGACGACGACGATGCTCTGGTGCACGCTCGACAGGATCGACGAGAGGAACGCGTTCGCGTGCAACGCCTCGTCCGTCCGCTCGCTCATCTCCTCGTTCATCGCCTCGAGCTCCTCGTTCGTCGACTGCAGCTCCTCGTTCATCGTCTCGAGTTCCTCGTTCGTCGACTGCAGCTCCTCGTTCGTGGTTTCGAGCTCCTCGTTCGTCGACTGGAGCTCCTCGTTTGTGGTCTCGAGCTCCTCGACGGTCGACTGCAGCTCCTCGTACGCGCTCTCGAGGTCGCGCCGAGCGCGCTCGAGGTCGTCCTGCAGTGTGCGGTAGCGCGTGATGTCGGCGAACGAGATGGACACGCCGGCGTGCGCACCGCCCTGACTGATCAGCGGCGAGATCTGCACGTCGAGGTGCCGCGCCGTGCCGTCCGCCTTCGTCCAGATCACGTCCTGCGTCAGCACGTGTCGGCGCTCCGCCTCGACCTGGTCGATCAGCGAGCGCAGGTCGAGCGGTTTGTAGGAGATCTGCAGATCGCGGAGCGGCCGCCCCACGTCCGATGCGTCGAGGCCGAACATTGCGCGCGCCGCGTGGTTGATCGCGGAGACATGCCCGTCGAGGCCGACGATGATCTGCGCGAGCCGAGCCTGCTCGAAGGCCGTGTCGCGCAATTTCGAGTCCGCATCGCGCTCGGGTAGCGGCGACGCCCGGCGGACCATCCGCGGCTCGACGTACATGCCGTGGTTCCTGACGAAGATGCGCCGCGAGACGTCGTACGGCTCGAACAGGCTGCTGCGGCTGTGTAGGGCCTCGGCCTTGCCGAGCATCATGTAACCGCGGGGCCGTAGGGCGAAGAAGAAGTTGCTGAGGATCCGATCCTGCGCCTCCTGCCCGAAGTACATGAGCGTGTTGCGTGACACCAGCAGGTCGACGCGTGAGATCGGCGGATCCTGGAGCAGGTCGTTGCGACCGAAGATAACCGCCCGGCGAAACCCGTTTCGGAAGCTGTAGCTGCCGTCGACGTTCTCGAAGTAGCGCTCGCGCAGCTCCTCGGGCACGTCCTTCACCTCTTTCTCTGTGTACGCAGCATGGCGCGCGTACCGCAGCGCGTCGTCGTCGACGTCGGTGGCGTAGATCTTGACGTTCTCGCGGAGCTCGTCCTTGCCGAGCGCCTCCGCGAAGAGCATTGCGAGCGTGTAGGACTCCGCGCCGTTCGCACAGCCGGCCGACCAGACGCGTACAGGGCGCTCTCCTTCGCTCTGCTCGAGAGTCCTCGGCACGATCTCGGCCGCGACGTACTCCCACGAGGCCGGATCGCGGAAGAAGGTAGTCACGTTGATCAGGATCGCGTCGAAGAGCGCGGCGAACTCCGCGGGCTCGCGCTCGAGCAGCTCTCGGTAAGCGTCGTAGTCGTTCGCGCGGACGGCATCCATTCGCTTCTGCACGCGGCGCATCAGGGTCGGGCGCTTATACCCCGTGTAGTCGAAGCCGCGGTTGTCCCGGACGAACTCGAGCAGCGCCTCGAACTCGGGATCCGGAGCGCTCACGCGACGACGGCGTTGCCGACGGGCTCGCGCGCCAGCCGGTCGACGAGCGCGGGGATGTCCGCGAGCGGCGCAACGTGTGCGGAAGGAACGGCCGCGATCGCGTGCGACGGCATATCCGGGTACAGCGCGTCCCTGGGATCCTGGACGACTACCGTCCCACCTTCGGTCGCGACTGCGAGCGCTCCGGCTGCACCGTCGTCGAGCGCGCCGGTGAGCACGAGCGCGATTGCGCCCGGGCCGAACGCGTGCGCGACGCTGCGAAAGAGCGAGTCGATGGCCGGCCGGTGAAAGTGCTCGTGCGGCCCGCGCACGACACGGACCTCTTCGAGCTCGGCAAGGAGATGGAAGTCGGGCGGCGCGACGTAGATCCGCCCGGCCGCGAGCGGCTCGCGGTCGCGCGCGTGGCCCGCAGTCAGCGGGCCTGCACGGTCGAGGATCGCGGGCAGGTTGCTCGCCGAGAACGCCGGTACGTGCAGCACGACGAGCACGGGAACCGGGAAGTCGGCGGGCAGCGCGGCTGCGAGGTACGTCAGCGCCTCCACGCCGCCGGCCGAGGTGCCGACAGCCAGGGCCCGCGCTGCTAAGCGGGTGGTCACGGATTCAGCTTACGACCGAAGCCTGCGGCGCATCAATATTTCCGTTCCATCGCCGCCCCGCGTGACCTCGACCGTGTCCATGAGCGCGCCGATCATGCGCAAACCTCGGCCGCGCGTTCCCCCCGCGGTGGCATCAGTCCAGGCGCCGAAGTCGCGAACGGAGAGGAGCAGCTCGTCGCCCACTCGCCCCGCCTGGACCTCGAACGCCGGCCGCCCTGGGCGGCCAGGGTGCTCGACCGCATTCGCGCACGCCTCGGAACAGGCGAGGGTGATGTCGACCGCGTCTTCGGGCGAGATGCCGCGCTCGTCGAGCCAGCGGCGGAGCTCGTAGCGCACGAGCGCAACCGCCTGAGGCATGCGAGCGAGCCGCAGAGAGAACGTGTCGCCCTGATCGCCGACGCCCCGCCCTTCTGCCTCGCGGAGCGTTTGCATCAGCCGCATCGCGACACCCTCCGCCCGAGCGCGGCCGGAAGCCGCGTGCCGTCGGAGCAGATCGGACTGCGCCCTTGTGTTCCGGGCGCGCCGCCAAACCGCCTCGGATTGGGGATCGCCGTCCACGTGCCTTCTCACGTTCAAGCTCCCCGGTTGCGTTCGATTCAAACGCCCGGGGACGATGCCTCCGCCTCAACGAGCGATAATCGGCGCATGGCTGTGCCCGTAGGCGAGCGGCGCATCGTCTCGGTGCTTCTCGCCGATATCGCCGACTCGACCGCGATCGGCGAGAGGCTCGGGCCGGAGCGCTCCAAGTTCCTCTTCGACGAGGTGACGCGCCTGCTCTCCGGCGAGGTGAAGCGCTTCGGCGGCACGATCGCCCAGCTCACCGGGGACGGGCTGTACGCGCTCTTCGGCGTGCCGCAAGCACACGACGACGACGCTGAGCGCGCCGTGCGCGCGGCGCTCGCGATGCAGGCCGTGCTTGTCGGTTACTCGAAGGACGTGCAGGAGGCGTACGACGTCGAGCTCGCCGGTCGCGTCGGCGTGAACACCGGCCCCGTCGTGCTGCTACCCGACGACGCTCCCGACGAGGAGCGCTTCAACGCACTCGGCGACACGGTCAACACCGCGGCGCGCCTGCAGTCCGCCGCCGGCCGCGGCGGAGTCGCCGTCAGCCCGGCGACCGCACAGCAGATCGGCGGAGCGTTCGATCTCGAGTCGATCGGCGAGCTCGACCTCAAGGGCAAATCCGCTCCGCTCGAAGTCTTCCGCGTCGGGGCCGAGCGGCAGCGGGAGGCACGCACGTTGTCGCCGCTGGTCGGCCGCGACGCCGAGGTCGCGGCGCTCGACGACGTGATGCTCGATCTTGCCGAGGGCCGCGGCGCAATCGTCGCGATCACCGGCGAGCCCGGCATTGGCAAGAGCCGTCTGATCGCGGAGGTGCGTCTCCGCGCCGAGGACCGCGTGCGCTTCTTCGGCACGCAAGGCATCTCCTACGCGGAGGACGTTCCGTACTACCCGTTGCGCGAGCTGCTGCGCGCGTGCCTCGGCCTCGGCGTGGCGGATCCCGAGGCGCGCGTTCGGCTCGAGCTGAAAGCGCAGCTCGCGGCGGCGCTCGGCGAGCAGGCGGATGCGTACTACCCGTTTCTCGCGTCGCTTCTCGGGCTCGCGCTCGAGGCCGACGCGGCGCAGCAGCTCGACGCTCTCGCCCGTGACTCGGTGCAGCGGCAGTCGCACGAAGCGGTCGCCGAGCTCGTGCGAGCGCTCGCCCGCGAGCGTCCTGTCTGCCTCGTCCTCGAGGATCTCCACTTCGCCGACGAGCCGACGCTCGAGCTGTTCGAGGAGCTGCTCCAGCTCGCGGAGGAGGAGCCGGTCGCGCTCCTGCTCGCTTATCGGCACGACCCGGACCTGCGTTCATGGGAGCTCGGCGAGGCGGCGCGGCGCCGCTACCGGCATCGCTTCCGCGAGCTCCTTCTCGAGCGGCTCGACGCATCCGACGGGGCGCGGCTCGCGTCAGCGGCGGCCGGACGCGATCTTCCCGACGACGTCGCAGCGCAGCTCGCCGAGCGAACGGGCGGCAATCCCCTCTTCCTCGAGGAGGCGGCGCGCGACGCGGTCGAGCGCGGCGACGGCGCGGCCGTGCCCGCTGCGATCCAGGAGACACTGCAGGCGCGGCTCGACCGGCTCGCGCCCGACGTCCGGGACGTCGCCTCGGTCGCGTCCGTCGTCGGCCGCAGCTTCGGCCTGCCGCTGCTGGAACGGCTCGTCCCGCCCGAGCGGCTGCGCCCCGCGCTCTCGGAGCTGCAGCGGCTCGACCTCGTCGTCGAAGAGCGGCGGCGGCCGACGCCGGAGTACCGCTTCCGGCACGGCCTCGTGCGCGAGGCCGCGTACTCGAGTCTGCTCGACCAGCGCCGCCGCGATCTCCACCGCGTCGTCGGCACGACGCTGGAAGAGCTTGGACAGGACGAGCTGTCGGAGGCGTACGGCCTGCTGGCGCACCACTTCGCGGAGGCGGACGAGCCGGAGCGCGCGGCGCGCTACCTCCTCGACGCAGGCAACGCGGCGCGCGACGTGTACGCCGACGAGGAGGCGATAGCCAACTACCGGCGCGCGCTTTCCTTTCTCGACCGGCTCGGCGATGCGGGGCGCTCGCGAGAGGTGCTGTTCAAGATCGCGCTAACGCACCACCTCGCGTTCGACTTCGAGGCGGCGAATGCCGCGTGGGCGGAGGCGTTCACCCACCCGCGCCCGCAACCCGCCGCCGGGCCGGCCCCGACCGAGCGGCTCGAGACGTCGATGCTGCGTCCGCACGGCTGGGTGCCCGGTCACGGCTACGACATCATGGCGTGGGCGTTCGCGCCGAACTTCTTCCGCGGCCTGCTGCGTCTGGAGCGCGGGCTCGACGTCGTCCCCGATCTCGCCGAGCGCGTCGCGGTGTCGGCGGACGGCTGCACATACGTGTTCCAGTTGCGCGAGGGCCTTCGCTGGAGTGACGGCGAGCCGCTCGGCGCAGCCGACTTCGCCTCAGACGTACGCGGCGATGCGCGAGCAGGACGTCCCCACCGCTCACCTCCTGTACGACGTCGACGCGCGAGCCGTGGACGAGTTGACGCTGGAGCTCCGCTTGCCGGAGCCGGTGGCACACATTCCCTACCTCTTCGCGCAGCTTCCGTTCTTCCCGTGGCCGCGGCACAAGTTGGAGGAGCTCGGCGCGGAATGGCACGCCGAAGCCAAGCTCGTCGGCAACGGACCGTTCGCGCTCGCCGACGCGAACGAGGAGCGTGTCGTCTTCACGCGGAATCCCCACTGGCCCTCGTTCACGTCCAACGTCGCCGAGCTCACGATCTACATCGCTCGATCCCTTCGGGTCGCGCGACGAGTGGCAAGCGGGGCGCCTCGACTTCGTCTTCATCGCCCAGATGGATCTCGACGAGTTTCCCGGCGCATCCATCCTCCGCACGCCCGCGTTGAGCACCGAGTACGTCGGCTTTCCCGATCACGCGCCGTTCGACGACGTCCGCGTCCGCCGGGCGCTCGCGCATGGCCTCGACCGAGCTCCGCTCATCAGGGGCACGGGGAACGCTCCCGCGCACGGAGGTTTTCTGCCGCCGGCGATGCCCGGGCACTCGCACGATCTCGCGCCGGCGTACGACATCGACCGCGCGCGAGCGCTCCTCGCTGAGGCGGGGTATCCCGACGGTCGAGGCTTGCCGGAGCTTCGGCTCATTCATGCCGACCCCGGGGTCGGCCCGGACTTCCGCCGAGACACCGAGGCGAAGTGGGAGTCTCAATGGCGCGAGCTCGGCGTGCGCGTCCGGCAGGAGTGGGTCGGCTTCGACGAGCTGCGGGCCGAGGTCGAGGTCGGCCCGTCGTTCTGGGACTGGGGCTGGGTGAGCGACTACCCCGATCCTGACGGAATGCTCGGGACCTTCGTCGCGTCGATGCCGATCGCACCGGACGACGAGCTGTCGAGGCTGCTCGAGCAGGCTCGCTCGCTACGCGCCCGTGACGAGCGCCTGGAGCTCTATCGCGAGGCCGACCGCCGGCTCGTTGCCGAATCGGTACGCGTCGTGCCGACGATCTACGACAGCTGGTTCGTCGTACACCGACCGCACGTCGAGGGGATGTGGACGCATCCGATGGGCGTCGGCCCGCTCGACGAGGTGATTGTCCGTCGCTCCGTCAGTCCGGGGTAGTCGCATGGGCTGCTGTAACGCGCGTGGGTGTGACCGTCTCTTCAACGAGAAGTTCGCGCGCCGGATGGCGAAGCGTTACCGGAAGCGCGGCCTCGACAAGACCGCGCGACGCATGGTCGAGTTCCTCGAGCGGCGCGGTCTCGACGGCGCGACGGTGCTCGAGGTTGGCGGCGGCGTCGGCGAGATCCAGATCGAGCTGCTCGAGCGCGGCGCCGCGCGCGCGGTCAACCTCGAGCTATCACCGGGTTACGACGACGAGGCGTACCGGCTGCTGGAGGAGCACGGCCTCGCGGACCGAGCGGAGCGGCGTTTGCACGACATCGCCGTCGAGCCGGAAGGCATCGAGCCGGCGGATGTCGTCGTCCTGCACCGCGTGGTGTGCTGCTACCCGGACTACGAGCGGCTGCTCGGCGCAGTCGCGGAGCATGCGCGCCAGGCGGTCGTGTTCAGCTATCCGCCGGGCAACGTGCTTTGGCGAACGTGGGTTGCAGGCGCGAATCTCGCGATGAGGCTGTTGCGCCGCGAGTATCGGGCGTTCGTCCATCCGCCGCGCGCGATGCTCTCGGTGCTCGAGCGGCGAGGACTCCGTGCGACGTTCGCGCGCCACAGCCTCGTCTGGCAGGTCGCCGGGCTCGAACGCGCCTGAGCGGAGCTACGATCGGAAGCTCGTGAGGCCGAACCAGGAGCCGCAGAAGCCGCCGGCGCCAACGCCGACGCCGCCGGAGACGCCGCGCTTCCGCATGAGGTGGTGGTGGGTCGTGTTCGTCGTCGGGCTGCTCGCGGTCAACTTCTACGCGAGCTCGCGCGCGACGCAGGCGCAGTCGCGCGTGCGCGTCCCGTACAGCCCGTTCTTCCTCAACAAGGTGACCGCCGGAGATGTGAAGGACATCACCTCGAAGGGAACCGCGATCCAGGGGGCCTTCAAGGAACCGCAGAAGTACAAAGACGAGAAGCCGACGACGAATTTCCGAACGGAGATCCCGGCATTCGCAAACACGGACCAGCTTTCGAAGCTGCTGCAGAGCAAGGGCGTGATCGTGAACGCGGAGCCGCTGGACACGGGCGCGCCGTGGTGGCAGAACCTGTTACTCGGGTTCGGCCCGACGATCCTGTTCATCGCGCTGCTGGTCCTGCTGATGCGCCGGGCGGGCAACGTGCAGAACATCCTCGGCCAGTTCGGGCGGTCGCGGGCTCAGCGCTACCAGCCGACCGGCGATCGCGTGACGTTCGCCGACGTCGCCGGGATCGAGGAGGCGAAGGCCGAGCTGTCGGAGGTGGTCGACTTCCTGCGCAATCCCGACAAGTACCGGAAGCTCGGCGCGCGCATCCCCCGCGGCGTGCTGCTGTCGGGCCCGCCGGGCACGGGCAAGACGCTGCTGGCGCGCGCGGTCGCCGGCGAGGCGAACGCGCCGTTCTTCTCGCAGTCCGCGTCGGAGTTCGTCGAGGCGATCGTCGGCGTGGGCGCGTCGCGCGTGCGCGACCTGTTCGTGCAGGCGAAGGCGGCGGCGCCGGCGATCATCTTCATCGACGAGCTGGACGCGATCGGCCGCTCGCGGACGTCCGGCGTCGCCGGCTTCAGCGGCGGCAACGACGAGCGCGAGCAGACGCTGAACCAGATCCTTACGGAGATGGACGGCTTCGACTCCGACACGCGCGTGATCGTGATCGGAGCGACGAACCGGCCGGACGTGCTCGACCAGGCACTGTTGCGCCCGGGCCGGTTCGACCGGCGTGTGACGGTGAGCCCGCCGGACCGCACCGGGCGCGAGGCGATCCTGAAGGTGCACACGCGCGGCGTGCCGCTCGCGGACGACGTCGACCTGAACCGGATCGCCGCGAGCACGCCGGGCATGGTCGGCGCCGATCTAGCGAATCTCGTGAACGAAGCGGCGCTGCTAGCCGCGCGGCGCGGCCACGACGCCGTGCGCGAGGCGGACTTCACCGATGCGCTGGAGCGGATCATCCTCGGCGCGGAGCGGCAAGTGATGATGACCCCGGAGGATCGCCGTCGCACCGCGTACCACGAGGGCGGCCATGCGATCGTCGGGATGCTGACCGAGGGCGCCGACCCGGTGCGCAAGATCTCGATCATCCCGCGCGGCCTCGCGCTCGGGGTCACCTTCTCCGCGCCCGACTCAGATCGCTTCAGCTACAACCGACGGGAGCTGCTGGCGAAGATAAAGGTGGCGCTGGGCGGCCGCGCCGCGGAGGAGGTCGTGTACGAGGAGCCGACGACCGGCGCCGAGTCCGACATCCAGCAGCTGACGGAGATCGCGCGCCAGATGGTCGGCCGCTGGGGCATGAGCGACGCCGTCGGCCCGTTGGCGGTGCTGCCTGCCGATGGCCGCGGCCCGTTCCTGCCGGGCGCGGCGGAGGTGTCGGGGCACACGCAGGAGCTCATAGACGAAGAGGTGCGCCGCATCGTCGACGGCGCGCACGACGAGGTAGTGACGCTGCTGCGAGAGAACCGCGCGAGGCTCGACTCGCTTGCGAAGGCGCTCCTTGAGCACGAGACCCTCGACGAAGACGACGCGTACGCCGCGGCCGGAGTCGAGCACGCCGCGGGCGGAAACCGAGGCGACGCGAAGATCGCGGCGAGCTCGGCGACGGAATAGAGGTAAGCGCGAGGCCAAAGAACCGACCCAGAGACTGCCCGACTAAGCGACGGCCGCAGCGAATGACGTGTAGAGCTCAGCGGGCAAGCGCGATTGAGCTTCCACACGAATGCGATCGGACGGTCGCCCTCGTGACTCACATATGAGGCTGGGCCGAGACACCAGAAGGCACGGTCAGTGGTGCGGAGGCGCGCGAAGAGAACGACGTTCGTGCCTTCTTCGCGATGGTGGATGTACCTCTGCCCAATCGGGCTGGTCGCTGCAGTCGCGGATTGGCTCTCCCAGTGGATGAGTTCGGAGCTGATCGCGTAGTCGCGGTACCGCGTCGTCGGCGAAAAACCGCCGACACTCTTGTCGAGCGTAAACGCGAAGAGATCCGCCGCGAATCCGCGTCCCACCAGACGCCCGTCTGCCAGGTGCGAGGTTTCGCACCGTCGCCGACGCGAAGGCCGCCAAGATTTCGTTGCGCGTATATCGAGCGTGGAGGGCGAGAGGTACGCCCAGGAGCCCCAGCGGATAGCTGACGAAAGGCACACGCTCACGAAGGAGTCGAGTACCTCGACCATCTGGCGCCTGTTGAGCTGCCACACGAATGCAATCGGGCGGTCTCCCTCATGGCTCACATACGACGCACGGCCCAGGCACCAGAAGGCTCGGTCACTAGTCCGCAGCCGCGCAAAGAGAACTACGTTCGTGCCGGCGTCGCGCTGATGAATGTACCTCTGGCCAGTCGGACTGTCGGCGGCGGTGGCGGATTGACTCTCCCAATGGATCAAGTCTGAACTGACCGCATAATCGCGATAACGAGTTGTCGGCGAGAAGCCGCCGACACTCTTGTCCAATGTGAAGGCGAACAGGTCCGTCTGCACCTCGGGCTCCCACCACACACCCGATTGCCAGGTTCGCGGCCTTGCTCCTTCGCCAACACCGAATGCCGCGAGGATCTCCGTTCGTGTGTAACGAGAGTGAACAGCGAGCGGTATTTCGGGGAGGCCAAGCGGGTGGTCCAGGTAGGAGACGCGCTCACGCAGCAACTCGAGCAGCTCGACTAACTCCGCACGAACCTGCGGATGCGCCCAGATCTCCGCCATCGCATCCTCGAAACTCGCGGACACACCCAAAGTCGTGAGCGATGAGATGAGCATGCGGAGAAGTCTCACTTCGCGTCGGAGCTAATGCGGCGACGTCCGGCGGCGCATCGGTGCCGAGAAGCCGGGGGTAGACATCGAGACGTTCGTCGTCATCAACATGGAGCAGCCGCCCGACAGCGCGTAGCAACGCTTTCTCAGCCGGGCCTTCCGGTGCGGCCGCTAGGCCGGCCTCGCGGCGCATGTCTGACCAGCTGTGGCCACCGGCGTAGATGTCCTCAAGATCGAGGCCGCTGCTCTCGAGGAACTCCGCCAAGGCCGACGTCCCCGAGCGAGCGAAGCTCGCTGCAACGCTCACGCCACGTGCTCGGGATTGCATCACGAATGCTGCGAAGGACGATTTCCTTGGCCACTGCGTCGAGCTGCGAAACTGCAGCCTGCAGGAAGGAAGGGAAAGTCGTTGCGGACTTGCCGCTCGACATCAGCACGAGATCCACCCAGCAAAGCGCGAAGACGCCGGTCGAAGCGGAACTCTTTGCGGTGCGTCCCGACGAAGTCGAGGACCGTGCAAGCGCTCTTCCCCGGCGACTTTCTCAGCCCCCGTCCGAGCTGCTGTAGGAAAAGCGTTGGACTGTCGGTCGGACGGAGAAGCAGGAGCGTGTCAACGCTCGGAATGTCAACACCTTCGTTGAAGAGGTCGACTGTGAAGACAACGCGTACGCTTCCCTTCCGACAGGTCGCGCAGTGCGGCCCTGCGCTCCTCAGAGTGACTCTCAGCAGAGAGGGCGACGGACGGCAGACCGAGCTCGCTGAAACGGTGAGCCATGAAGCGCGCATGGCTGACGCTCACGCAATAGCCGAGCGCTCTAACCCGGGAGGGTTCGGCAATCTTCCGGCGGATCTCCTCGACGACGAGATTGGCCCACTTGTGGTCCGCTGTCATAGACGTTTTCTAGCGCAGAGACGTCGTATCCCTGTCCGCGGCGCCAAGGGACGCGGCGCAAGGTCGAGACCGTCATGCACACCGAAGTACGCGAAGGGGGCGAGGTACTCCTGGTCGATTGCGTCCCACAGTCGAAGGTCAGCCGCGATCCGACCGTCGAAGTGACGGAGTATGTCAAGGCCGTCTGCGCGCTCCGGGGTCGCGGTCAAGCCGAGCAACTCGACGGGTCTCAGATGGTCGAGGAGGATCTCGTACGACCGCGCCGCGGCGTGATGGAACTCGTCGACGATCACGACGTCGAAATGCTCTGGGTCGATGTGTCTTACGTCGGCGCGGTGCAGGCTCTGGATCGATGCAAAGACATGATCGAAGCGCGAGGGTCGATGCCCGCCAACCCACTTCTCACCGAAGGCGCCATCGCGCAGCGCGTGCCGAAACGTCGCGCGGCTCTGATCGAGGATCTCCTCACGATGAGCGACGAACAACAGCCGACTGCGGGCGAGCTCCGGCCGAAGGCGTGCGTAGTCGACGGCCGCCATGACGGTTTTCCCTGTGCCCGTCGCTGCGACGAGCAGATTGCGATGGTGGCCCTGGTGACGAGCAAGGACGATGTGCTCGAGCAGTGCCTCCTGAAAAGGACGGAGTTCAAGCTCGATCGGGCTGAGCAAGGTGACATCCGCCGTCTCCGGCGTTTCTGTTCGCCGCGCGAACTCCGCCGCCTCGTATGCAACGAAGTCCGCGCTCGCCCAATAGCTCGCGAAGACCGCCTCCATCTTCGCGACGGCGTCTGGATTCCGCACCGCCGAGACGCGCACATTCCACTCGAGTCCGAGCACCTGAGCCGAGTGGGTGAGATTCGAAGAGCCGATATAGGCGGTCGAGTAGCCGCTCTCGCGATGAAAGAGCCAGGCCTTCGCATGCAGGCGCGTCGATGTGGTGTCGTATGAGACCTTGATCTGGGCGCCGAGCCGTTCCAGCTCGTCCAGAGCACGCTGCTCCGTGCTGTTTGTGTATGTCGTAGTCAGAATCCTCAGCGGCTTGCCCGCCTCGCAATGCCGACGGAGAGCTTCGGTGAGAGGTCGAACGCCGCTCCAGCGAACGAACGCCATGACGACATCGATCGCGTCCGCTGAAGGCACCTCCGCTCGGAGCTCATGTCCGACAGCCGGCTCGCCCGGTGCGTTCGTAAAGACAGTCGTGTCGAGCAGAGGCGTGAGCGGGCGTTCGATCGCTTGCGCTCGTCCGTCCGGCAGGCGACGCAGCAATGCAACCAACACGCGCGCTGGATCGAGAGGTTCGTCACGATCGAGATCGCCGCCTTCATTCGTGAGACGCCGAAGTCGGCGTATGAGCTCCGCGGCGATTCTTACTGCCGCCTCGCTTCGGCTGTCCCTCAGGCGCTCGTTCAATTGCTCTCGCGACGATGCCAGCGACGTGGCGCGAAACTCGATCCGACGCCTCAGCATCGCGCAGCGCGGCGACGTCAGCGACAAGAGCCTCATCAGCAATATGTGCGAGAAGATCGTTAAGCTCGCGCGTCAGCAGCGCCTCATGCAACCCCGGCTTGAGAGATTCGTTCGCCAAGACCGCTGAGTTTGTCAACCCGGTGCCTTCCGCGAAGGCTGCGTGGGCGTCGGCCGGTTCTCGGTCGGCATTCGCGTTCTGTCTAAATGAAGGAGTCGATTGACCGAGCGAGGACGCCTGACTGCGATCGGGTCAGTTCGGTCGTGGCCGGTGTTCCCGTGTGACGCCGCTCTCACTGCGCCATTCGTCGAAAGCGGGGCAGACAGTCGGCGCGATCCGTAGTCAGTCGTTGCCGGTCTCGAGCTTGGGATCGCGATGCAAACCAGTATGGCCCGCGGCGCGTAGTCGATAAGTCAGTTGGCACTCGCTAAGGGGGTAGAGATGACGTCCACACGACGCTTGGCAGCCGCATGCTTTCTCGCGACGACACTGCTCGGCAGCGTCGGCGCGACGGCCGCCACACAGGGCAACTGGTACAACGCCTACCCGCTCGTCACCGACGACGCGGCCGCCGTCAAGGCGCCGCTCGCCGACGTTTCGCTCGTCAACGGCTGGGGCCTGAGCGCCGGGCCGACCACGCCTTGGTGGACATCCAACAACAAGACGAACACATCGACGCTCTACAGCGGCGCCGGGGTCAAGTCGGCGCTCACGGTCAGCGTGCCGGGTGGGCCGACGGGAACCGTCTTCAACGGCAACTCCGCCGCGTTCACCGTCAGCGCCAACGGCAAGAGCGGCTCCGCTCGCTTCCTCTTCGCGACGCAGGCGGGGACGATCCTCGGCTGGTCGCCGACCGTCAACGCAAACACCGCCGTCACGGCCGTCGACAACTCCGCGAAAGGCGCCTTGTACGACGGGCTCGCGACGCTCAACGACCACCTCTACGCGACCGACTTCCACAACGCGCGCGTCGACGTCTTCGACGCGAACTTCGCTCCCGTCACGCTCGCCAACGCCTTCGTCGACAAGAAGATCCCGAAGGGCTGGGCGCCGTTCGGCATCCAGGCCTTGAACGGGAACATCTTCGTCACCTACGCGAAGCAGGATCCGACGAAGCGCCTCGACGTCGCGGGCGGCGGGCTCGGCTACGTCGACCAGTACGACCCCAACGGCGTGCTGCTCGCGCGCGTCGCCAAGCGCGGGCTCCCGAAGGCGCCGCTCAACTCGCCCTGGGGGCTCGCGATGGCGCCCGCAACGTTCGGCGGCTTCGGCGGCGACCTCCTCGTCGGCAACTTCGGCAACGGGAAGATCAGCGCTTACCAGCCGCCGCCGATCCCGCCGGGGAAGTGGATCTACAAGGGCCAGCTCAGCGTCGCAACGGGCGAGATCATCAAGATCCCCGGCCTCTGGGCGATCGCCTTCGGCAACGGCGCCGCCGCCGGCTCGACCAACAACCTCTACTTCCTCTCCGGGCCGAGCGGGGAGACGCACGGGCTGTTCGGAGTCATCACCGTGGGCTAATCCGCCGCGAGACGAAGGCCGAGCGCGATCAGCACCGTGCCCGTCACCGCTTCGAACGCGCGGCGGACACGAGCGCGGCGCAGCAACGCGCCGGCCTTCGTCACGACGACGCTGTACACGCTCAACCAGACAAGCGTCATCGAACAGAAGAGGAGGCCAAGCGCGAGAAGGCCCGCGAACGAACTCGCGAACTGCGGCAGCAGGCTCGTGAAGAACGCCAGCATCTTCGGGTTTGCGAGGTTGCTGAACAGCCCCTGACGCAACGCTCCGCGCGGCGTGACACGCGCACCCGACCGTTCGACATGCAGCGGCTTCCTGCCGAACAGCGCCTGCACGCCAAGAAAGACGAGATACGCGCTGCCGACGAGCTTTAGCGCGACGAAGGCCGGCTCCGACGCGACGAGCAGCGCGCCGACACCAAAGCTCGTCGCGACCGTCCACGTCGCCTGACCCGCCGACACGCCGACTGCCGTGAACACTCCCGCGACGCGGCCGCCGAGCAGCGTGTTGCGAATCGTCAGCGCCGTGTCCTGGCCCGGCGTCACGATCACGAGCGCCGACACGGCGAGGAAAGCGGCGAGCATCAGCGCAATATGCCGTCTCGACACAGGCGTACGCTTTCTCCAGTGACACAACGCGGCGTTCAACGGGTCGGCGCAGCGCTCATCGTTGTCGTCGCGATCATCTTCGCGCTCACGCATGTCTGGCCGTTCGACGCGTCGCCGCCGAAGCTGCCGGCGGATCCCACGATCTGGCAACTCATGCTCTCGGACGACACCACGCTCGGCTTCGTCCGCCTGGGGTTGGTTCTCCTTACTGTCTTCGTCGTCGCCAGCGTGCCCGCGCTGATCATCGGTGGACGCTGGCTCAAGGGCTTCGGCACGACAGGGCTGACCGCGGACGACGCGGCCGACGCCAGCCACGCACTCGAGGAGGCCAAGGCGAAGCTCGATGACACGACGAAACAACTCGAGGAGCTCAAGCAGCAGCGAGACGAAGCACTGCAGCTGGCTCATAACGTCCTGAGCGGCGGTCAGTGACCCCTCCAGAACCTATGATGAGCGCATGGAAGTAACGCCCGAGAAAGTCGCCGAGCTCCAGGAGCAGCTCGACGAGCTGAGCAAGAAGGCGGAGACGACCGACAAGCGCATCGCCAAGGTGCAGGAGGACGTCGAGCTCGTGAAAGAGCGCGCCGACAAGGTTCAAAAGCGACTCAAGAGCGCGTAGGCGCCGCGAGCCCGCCGCGTTTTTGATCCGCGGCGGGCCGAGGCTCGGGGGTCATGCAGTGTGGTGCGGCATCCCGCTGTCGGTGCTGACGACGTTGAAGTCCTTGTCGACGTAGACCGTCACCGGCGTCCCGTCGGCGTTCGTCATGTGCGCCTCGTACAGCGCGTTGCCGTCGGCGTCGGTTTCGACGCGGATGACCGTTCCGCCGGGGACTGCGGCCTCTGCGGCGGCCGTGACCTTCGACGCGGTGTCGCCGGTCAGCAGCGTCTCGTCGCTTCGCTGATGGCCCCACGGCTGCTGCGCGCTCGGTGCAGACGGCGCGGACGGCGCTGATGGCGTGGTGGTCGTCGTCGTCGGGTTGCTGCTCGAGCCCGATCCGCTCGCCGCGCTCGCGACGCCGTAGCTCCCGCCCGCGACGCCGAGGACGACTGCGGCGGCGATGGCGGCTCGTTGCTTGTCCATTTCTGGACTCCTTTCTGTTGAGGTGTGAACACCTCCACAGTCGCCGCCGCGCCTTAAGCCGCCCTGGGACGAACCTAAGAAAGTGCAGTGAATGCGAGCGCGTTCAGCGCCGGCAGCGTGTCGCCGCGGAGCGTGCATGCGCGCCAGGTGTCGCCGCGGTCGGTGCTCTCCCACAACTGCCCGTCGGCGAGCGCTGCGAAGAGACGGCCGGTCGTCGCCACAAGCGCATAGGGCATCGCCGGCAGCGGCTCGGGCAGGCCGTCGCCGAGTGCTTCCCACGGCTCGCCGTCTCGACGCCTGTAGATGCGCGCCTGCGGATCGCGACCGCCGTGCGCGGCGAACGGGCCTGTGCTCGCGGAGACGTACCAGCACTCCGGGTCATCCGGATCGACCGTGACCGACCACGTGTAGTTGCGATCGCGGCCGTCGTCCGCCGGGTGCCACGTGTCGCCTGCGTCGTCGCTCCACGCCGAGCCACCGCCGCCCGCTTCGTACGCGCGGGTGGCAGCCTGCGGGTGCCACGTAAGCGAGTGCACGTCGCGTTGCGCGCCTGGGCGGTGGTCGTGCCAGGTCTCGCCGCCGTCGGTCGAGCGCATCAGGCCGCCGAGCTCGATGCCGACGAGTATCAGCTCAGCGTCGTGCGGGCTAGGCGCGATCCAGCGGACATGCGATGTCCACGGCCGCGGCGGAAAGCTCCACGTCGGCCGCGACGGCAGCTCGAGCAGCCCGGCGAGCTCGCGCCAGCTCTCGCCCCGGTCGTCGCTGCGGAACAGGCGGCTCGGCTCGGTGCCGGCGTAGAGCGCGCCGCCGGCTGCGCTGACCGCGAGCGAGAAGACGCCCGGCTCGGGGAGCTTGCAGTCGTCCCAGCTCCGGCCGGCATCCGTCGTCCTTCGAACGCCACCTTCGCGCAGGCCCGCGTAGGCCGTGTCGCCGTTAGTCGGATCGACCGCGAGGCACTGGGCGCGGCTTCCGCTCAAGAAGAGCTCGACCGTCCATTCGCCGCCGGCTTCGTCGAGCCGGGCGATTGCATCTCCCGTCGTGGCCCACAGCCGCGCCATTCGAGTGGAGTGTGCCTAGAAAGGGGGCGAGGCGGACCCGCCGCTGGATCCGCCTCTGTGTGCATCTCGGTCAAGCCCCCGCCGCATCGGGGCCTGATTGCGTTTGTGCCGTAAATCCACAGTGGCACAGCCCCGACGCTTGATTCCTCCCCCAACGGGTGGTTCATCGCCCTACTTCACTGCGACATCTCTCCCTATGCGGTGTACGAGTGGGCGCCTGCGCCGGCGAGGTGACCGGCGTCCACGATCAGGTACTCCTCGCGGATCGGGCGGTTGTCGAACCAGCACTCGAGGATCTCGCGTGTGCCCGCGGCGTAGCGCGCCTGCGCCGACAGGCTCGTGCCGGACGTATGCGGCGTCATCCCGTGGTGCGGCATCGTCCGCCACGGGTGGTCGGCCGGCGCGGGCTGCGGGAACCAGACGTCCCCCGCGTAACCGGCGAGGTGGCCCGACTCGAGCGCGCGGGCGACGGCGTCACGGTCGCAGATCTTTCCGCGCGCCGTGTTCACGAGGTACGCGCCGCGCTTCATCTTGCCGATCAGCGCGTCGTCGAACATGTGCTCGGTCTCGGGATGCAGCGGCGCGTTGATCGTGACGACGTCGCACGCTTGCACGAGTGACTCCGCGGTCGGGTGGAACGTGACACCCAGCCGCTCCTCTTCTTCTGTCGGGAGACGGTGCTTGTCGGTGTAGTGCAGGCCGACCTCGAACGGCTGAAGGCGGCGCAGCACCGCCGAGCCGATGCGACCGGCGCCGACCGTGCCGACTTGCATTCCCTCGACGTCGTACGAGCGCGAGACGCAGTCCGCGATGTTCCAGCCGCCGTCGACGACGACCTTGTACGAAGGGATGTAGTTGCGGACGAGCGCGAGGATCATCATCACGACGTGCTCCGACACGCTGATGCTGTTGGAGTACGACACCTCGGCGACGGTGATGCCGTGCTCGATCGCGGCCGCCAGGTCGACATGGTCGGAGCCGATGCCCGCGGTGACGGCAAGCTTCAGGTTCGGCGCTTTGGCGATTCGCTCAGCCGTGAGGTACGCGGGCCAGAACGGTTGCGAGATGACGACGTCGGCGTCGGGGAGCTCGCGCTCGAACTCGGAGTCCGGCCCTTCCTTGTCCGCGGTGACGACGAAACGGTGTCCGAGCTCCTCGAGGAACGTGCGTAGCCCGAGGCCGCCGGACACGCTGCCGAGCAGCTCGCCGGGCGTGAAGTCGATCCGCTCCGGCGTCGGCGTGGTCGACCCGTCGTAATAGCGATCGATCTTCGGGATGCCGTCGCGGGCGTACGCCGGCGGGTATCCGCCCACCGGATCGTCGTAAAGCACGCAGAGCACGGTCGCCATCGCCTGCGCATTCTCTCGCAAAAGCCATGTCTGGGGTCAGACCCTGTCATCTCCGTTTGGGCCTCGAGAATCTCGGGCGTAACGATCTTGCGCTCGATTAGACTGAAGGCCATGAAGGATTGGATCGTCATCGTGATCCTGTACGCGTTCGGAGCGGGGTTCTTCCGACTCCTCGGCGGGATGAATGCCGCCGGCGAGGCGCTTCGGCGCTGGGGCAAGGCCAGCTCAGCCGTCAAGGCGTCGCCGAGCTCGTCGAGCTCCTAACGAGCCGCGTCCTGCGGCTCGGCCGAGGGGCATCGTAGTCCGCTTTCCGCGCGGGCAAACGGCCCGAGCCGATTTCGACGCTTGATCGAGGCCTCCGACGGCTATACGGTAATGAAGGGGTGGGCACTGCGGTCGCCGTCTACGAGAGGCTAAGTAGCCGCCGAGCGGGCGGCATCGGCCGCCGGCAACTGCTCGTCTTCATCGGCATCGCGGCGGTCTATATAGGCGCCGCCAAGCTCGGCCTGGCGCTCTCGGTCGCGCACGGCGTGATCACACCGGTGTGGCCGCCAACGGGCATTGCGCTCGCGGCGTTGCTGCTGCTCGGTCCGAGGTACTGGCCGGCAATCACCCTCGGCGCTTTCGTCAGCAACGTGACGAGCGGCGTCTCGGCAGACGTTGCGCTGGCGATCTCGATCGGAAACACGCTAGAGGCGCTCGTTGCCGTCTATCTGTTGCGCCGCGTCGACTTCCGCCCCTCGCTCGACCGCACCCGCGACATCATGTGGCTGACGGTGCTCGCCGCATGCGTCAGCACGGCGATCGCTGCGACCAACGGCGTGACGACCCTGGCGCTGGCCGGTTCGCCGGCGGCATCCCCGTACGGATCAGCGTGGCTGCTGTGGTGGCTCGGCGATGCGATGGGCGTCCTGCTCGTCGCCCCCGTGCTGCTCATCGCGGCCACGCGACCGCCGCAGCTCCGCCCAGCCCGCATGCTCGAGGCACTCGGGCTGCTCGCGCTGCTCGCCGGGACGAGCGCGGCGATCTTCTTCGGCGGCCAGTGGCGATACCCGTACCCGATCTTCCCGCTCCTCGTGGTCGCGACGCTGCGGTTCCGGCAACTCGGTGCCACGGTTGGCTGCCTCGTCGTCGCAGGGATTGCGATTGCTGGCGTCGTTTCCGGAGCCAGCCCGCTCGCGGCCGACGCGACTACGACTGTGCAGATCCTGCAGGCGCTGCTCGCGTTCGCTGCCGTCAGCCTGCTTGTTCTCGGCGCCACGCTGTCCGAGCGCGAGCAAGCGACCGAGAGCCTCGCCGAAGCCCAAGCGCTCGCGCACATCGGAAGCTGGGAGTGGGACATAGCGACCGACCGCGTCACGTGGTCGCGCGAGATGTACCGGATCTTCGACCTGGATCCACGCGCCGGCAAGCTCACGTACGCGAAGTACCTCGCGCGGATTCATCCAGCCGATCGCGAGCTCGCGCGCAGTCAGATCGCGCGTGCGCTCGAGACGCGACAGCCGTTCGAGGTGCAGCATCGCATCATGCTCGACGACGGCGCCGAGCGCGTCGTCCACGGGCGAGGCCGTGTCGTCGTCGACTCAGCCGGAGCTCCGTTCCGCCTGGTCGGCACGACGCAGGACGTCACCGAGCGGCACCGCGTCGAGGAGGTGCGCGACAACATCCTCTCGGCCGTTTCGCACGAGCTGCGCACGCCGCTCACCTCGGTCCTCGGCTTCGCACTCACGCTCGAGCAGCGTCCGGACGACGCGGCGAGGCGCCAGATGACAAGCGCACTCGTGTCGCAGGCTCGTCGGCTCGAACACCTCCTCTCGGATCTGCTCGACGTCGACCGCCTCCGACACGGCCTCGTGCACGTGACGCTCGAGCCGACGGACGTCACGTCGCTCGTCGAGCGGACGATTGCGGCCGTCGAGACGCTCGAGGGCAACCGGATCTCACTTAGCGCCGATCAGATCGTCGCGGAGGTCGACGCGGCGAAGCTCGAGCGAATCGTCGAAAACCTGGTGACGAACGCGCTCAAGCACACGCCTCCAGGCACGGGCGTCTCGGTCGCCGTCTCGGCCGACTCGGGCCGGCTTCGCCTGCGAGTCGACGACTCGGGTCGCGGAATCCCAGACGAGGTGAAGCAGCAGATCTTCGAGCCGTTCGTCCGCGTCAACGGCGCCGGCGGTGCGCCGGGAACCGGCATCGGCCTCGCCCTGGTGGCGCAATTCGCCGCCCTCCAGGGCGGTAAGGCGTGGGTTGAGGACCGTCCCGGCGGCGGCGCGTCGTTTCGTGTTTCGCTGCCGCTCAGCGCACACTGATTTGCGCCGCGGCGACAGAAACGCGAGGATGCCTCCAGCAGAGAAAGGGGCTTGAAGGTCAGATCGCGTTCACCCATTCGGTAAGCGCTTGAGAGAAAGGACGTGAGGCACGTGAAACACCGTGCATTGTTGTTCTGGCAGGGCTCGTCGCCGTGCTGGCTTTGATCGTCTCGCTGAGCATCGCCTCCGCGGCGACGACGGAGCAGGCCGGAAGGCGGGCGCACGTCCGCGGCCGCGATGACGGCGCCGCCGGTGCCGAACGCGGCGGCGATCAAGGCGAAGTACGGCGGTCAGTCGATCACGTTCGTCGGCGACTCGGTCGGCGGCGGGCACGCCGCGCGACACGGCGCTCGCGAAGAAGTTCTCGACAGCAGACCGGCATCAAGGTGAAGGTCGTGCCGCATCCGGCCGCCTCCGACGCGTCGTACTCGCAGCTCGCGAGGGCGTTCTCGTCGCACTCGTCGTCGATCGACGTGGCGATGATCGACGTCGTCTGGCCGGGCGCGTTCGCGCCGTTCCTCGTCGACCTGAAGCCGAAGCTCGGCCAGCAGGCGAAGCTCCACGCGCAGGGGATCATCCAGAACGACACGGTCGACGGCAAGCTCGTCGCGATGCCGTGGTTCGGCGACTTCGGGATGCTCTACTACCGCACCGACCTGCTGAAGAAGTACGGCTACCAGCGCCGCCGACGACCTGGACCCAGCTCTTCACGATGGCGAAGAAGATCCAGGACGGCGAGCAGGCGACGAACCCGAACTTCAGCGGGTTCGTCTTCCAGGGCAACGCCTACGAGGGCCTGACCTGCGACGCGCTCGAGTGGATCGCCTCGTCCGGCGGCGGCAACTTCATCGACGACGGCAAGGTCGACGATCAACAACTCGAAGGCCGCCGACATCCTCGACCTGTTCCGCGCCAAGATCGGCGAGACGACGCCGCGCGGCGTGACCTCGTACCAGGAGGGGAGACGCACACCGCCTTCATCGACGGCAATGCCGCCTTCATGCGCAACTGGCCGTACGCGTACTCGCTCGCGCAGGCGAAGGGCTCGAAGGTCGAAGGGCAAGTTCGCCGTCGCCCCGCTCCCGCACGGCACGGCGGCAGCTCGGTCGCCACGGTCGGCGGCTGGCAGCTCGCCGTCTCGAAGTACTCGAAGCACCCGGACGCCGCGATCGAGTTCGTCCGCTACATGACGAGCAAGGCCGTCGAGAAGTTCGACACGATCACCAACTCGAACGTGCCGACGATCCCGTCGCTGGCCAAGGACCCGCAGGTCAGGAAGGCGGCCCCGTACCTCAACCCGGCGACCGCGACGGTGTCGCGCGCGTCACGCGCCCGTCGAACTCCCTCAGGCGCAAGTACAACGAGGGCTCGAAGGACATCTACCAGGCGATCAGCCGCATCCTCAACGGAGCCCCGGCGCAGAGCGTGCTGCCGGGCCTCCAGTCCCAGCTCCAGGCGCTCCTCAAGTAGTAGCGAGCACGCTGAACCGAAACGAGGGAGGATGGCACCTGTCATCCTCCCTCGACTCCTCGTCGATGGCATCGGTCGCCACACCCCGCACCGCACCACCCGCCGCCGGCGGCGCGGGACGAAGCTCCAGCGGCGGCAGACGCGCGCTCGCGTGGCTGCTGCTCGTGCCGTCGCTGGCGGTCGTCGCGCTCGTCGCGCTGTACCCGCTCGGCAAGACGATCTTCCAGAGCTTCACGGACCAGGAGTTCCTCGCGCTGACGCCGACGAAGTGGGTCGGGCTGCAGAACTACAGGGACCTGTGGCACGACACGCTCTTCCGCGACTCGATCTGGGAGACCGTCAAGTTCACGCTGATCACGGTCACGTTCGAGTTCGCGCTCGGGCTGATCATCGCCCTCGTCGTCAACTCGAGCTTCAAGGGCCGCGGCGTCATGCGCGCGGTGATGCTCGTTCCGTGGGCGATCCCGACGGTCGTCGCGGCGCAGATGTGGAAGTGGATGCTCGACGACACCTTCGGCGTCGTCAACGACGCGGGCGTCCGCGCTCCACATCCTCTCGCACTCGCACGCGTGGATCTCCGACCCGAGCACCGCGCTCGCCTCGGTCTGCGCCGTCGACATCTGGAAGACGACGCCGTTCGTCGCGCTGCTGCTGCTCGCCGGCCTGCAGGTGATCCCGCAGAGACCTCTACGAGGCCGCCGAAGTCGACGGCGCGAGCGAGCTGCAGCAGTTCTGGAAGATCACGCTGCCGCTGCTCAAGCCGGCGATCCTCGTCACGCTGATCTTCCGCACGCTCGACGCGCTGCGCGTCTTCGACGTCTTCTACGTCTTCTTCGGGAACCGGCCCGACACGCAGACGATGGCGATCTACGCCCAGAGCACGATCGTCGGTGACGGCCACGTCGGGTACGGCGCCGCGGTCAGCGTCGCGATCTTCCTGATCATCGCGATCTTCGTCGTCATCTACATGACCTTCAACAGGGTGAGCGAGGAATGAGCACAGCCGCCGAGAAGCAGGCGCGGCCCGTCGCGCGGCCGACGAGCCGGAGCCGCCGGCTGCGGAAGAGCCGCATCGGGCGGTTCCTCATCAAGGCTCCCGTTCTACCTCCTGATCGCCGCGATCTTCGTCTACGCCTGTTCCCGTTCTACTGGGTGGTCCGCTCGTCGTTCACGCCCGAGGTCGGACCTCTTCCAGACGCCCGTCAAGTACTTCCCGTCGCACCCCACCCTCGCGAACTACCGCGAAGCGCTCAGCGCGTCCTTCTTCCAGCGACGCCCTGATCAACTCCACGATCGTCGCCGGCTCGGTCACGCTGCTCTCGCTGGCGATCGGCTCGTTCGCCGCCTTCGCGCTCGGTCGCTTCCGCTTCCACGGCCGCTCGTTCGTCATGTACCTGATGCTCTCGATGACGATCTTCCCGCAGATCGCGATCCTCGGCGCGCTCTACACGACGATCAGCCAAGTTCCACCTCTACGACACGCTCGGCGCGCTGATCTTCAGCTACCTGATCTTCACGCTCCCGTTCACGATCTGGGTGCTCACGAGCTTCATGCGCGCGCTGCCGGGCGACCTCGAGGAGGCGGCCTACGTCGACGGAGCGACGCCGCTGCAGGTCTTCTACAAGGTGCTGCTGCCGCTGATCGCGCCCGGGCCTCGTCACGACCGGCCTGCTCGCCTTCATCTCGGCCTGGAACGAGTACCTCTACGCGCTGTCGTTCATCCAGTCGCCGAACAAGTACACCGTGCCGCTCGCGATCACGTCCTTCGTCAGCCCGACCGGGAGCGCGCTTCGCCGTCCCGTGGGGGCAGATCATGGCCGCGACGGTGATCGTCACGCTGCCGCTGATCGTCCTGGTCCTGGTCCTGCAGAAGCGGATCCTCGCGGGCCTGACCGGCCGGCGCCGTCAAGGGCTAGACGGTCGCTTCGCGCGTCTCCGGGTCGAAGAAGTAGAGGCGGCTCGTGTCGACCGACGAGCTCGGCGGGCTGGCCGATCGCGATGCTGCGTGCGCGGGCTGACGCGTGCGCAGAGACGCGTCTTGCTGCGCCGTCGCCGTCGTCGCCGCCGAGACGGACGTCCGCGTCCTCGCCGACGTCGGCCTCGGCGGCGCTCGAGACGACGCCGGTTGCCTCGGTGCTGAAGTAGACGAGCACCTCGGCGCCGAGCGGCTCCGTCAGGTCGCAGACCACCTTCATACGCCGGTCGCTCGGAGCGTCCGGCTCGAGGCTCGCGTCCTCGAAGTCCTCGGGCCGGATGCCGAGGATGACCGTTCTTGCCGATGTAGTCCTTCAGCCCGGAGCGGTTTCGCGCGGCGAGCGTCGTCGACCGCCAGCCGGTGCTCTCCGAAGCTGACGGCGAGCTGGCCGTTCGTCTGCTCGAGCTGCGCCTCGACGAGGTTGATCGCGGGCGAGCCGATGAAGCCGGCGACGAACTCGTTCTTCGGCTGGTCGTAGAGCACCTGCGGCGTGTCGACCTGCTGCAGGCGCCCCGCGTTCATCACCGCGACGCGGTCGCCCATCGTCATCGCCTCGACCTGGTCGTGCGTGACGTAGATGGTCGTCACGTCGAGCCGCCGCTGGAGCTGGTGGATCTCGGCGCGCATCTGCACGCGGAGCTTGGCGTCGAGGTTCGAGAGCGGCTCGTCCATCAGGAACGCCTCCGGCTCGCGGACGATCGCGCGACCCATGGCGACGCGCTGGCGCTGCCCGCCGGAGAGCGCGCGCGGCTTGCGCTTCAGGAAGTCCTCGATCTGAAGGATCTTCGCCGCGCGCTGCACGCGCTCGCGCGACCTCCTTCTTCGGCATCTTGTGGAGCTTGAGGCTGAAGGCGAGGTTGTCCTCGACGGTCATGTGCGGGTAGAGCGCGTAGCTCTGGAAGACCATCGCGATGTTGCGCTCCTTCGGCGTGAGGTCGTTGACGATCTGGTCGCCGATCCGGAGCTCGCCGTCGGTGATCTCCTCGAGCCCGGCGACCATGCGCAGCGCGGTCGTCTTGCCGCAGCCGGACGGGCCGACGAGCACCATCAGCTCGCCGTCCTCGATCGCGAGATCGAGGTCGAAGACCGCCTGCGTGCCGTCGTCGTAGACCTTCTGGACGTCGGTGAACTCGATCTCCGCCATCGGCCGGGCTAGCTTACTCCTCGGCGGCCGTGCCGATACGCTGGCCGCCATGACGAATCCGTGGAGCTGGTACTCGGACCGCGACGTCTGGGCGGTGGAGCAAGAGCGCATCTTCGCGCGCACGTGGCAGTACGTCGGGCACACGGGGATGGTCGCGCGCGCCGGCGATTTCTTCGCCGCGCGTGCCGGACGGATCCCGATCGTCGTCACGCATGCGGAGGACGGCGAGCTGCGCGCGTTCGTCAACGTCTGCCGGCACCGCGGCTCGACGGTGGCCGAGGGCTCCGGGAACCGAAAGACACTGCAGTGCCCGTACCACGCGTGGACGTACGGCCTCGACGGACGCCTCCGCGCGGCGCCGCGTGCCGACTTCGACGTCGCTGAGGTGGAGCTGGCGCCGGTGCGGCTCGAGCGCTGGGGGCCGTTCTTCTTCGTCAACGCGGACACGGACGCTGGGCCGCTCGCAGACACGCTCGGCGAGGTCCCGGGCCAGCTCGCGGAGCTGGGGCTCGACCTCGACACGCTGCAGTTCCATCATCGAAGCGAGTGGACGGTCGAGGCGAACTGGAAGGTCGTCGCCGAGAACTTTCTCGAGTGCTACCACTGCGCGGTCGCGCACCCGAGCTTCACGGAGCTCGTCGACGTGTCGCCGGACGCGTACCGGCTCGAGGTCGGGCGGCTCCACTCGACGCAGATCGGGCCCGCGCGCGACGGCGAGACGCGCAGCCAGTTCCACTTCGTCTGGCCGAACACCGGGATCAACGTCTTCCCCGGCGAGCCGAACCTCTCGATCGGGCCGATCGTCCCAGCGTCGCCGGAGCGGACGGATCGCTTTCTCGACTACTTCTTCGGCGCGGGCGTCGAGGAGTCGTGGATCGCCGACTTGCTGCGAGCTCGACGACCAGGTGGGCCGCGAGGACACGGCGCTCGTCGAGCGCGTGCAGACCGGCGTCGCATCGGGCGCGCTTCCGGAGGGGCGGCTGCTCGGCGAGGCGGAACAGCTCGTCGCCCACTTCCAGGGGCTCGTGCGGGAGTCGTTGAGCGCTAGCGGCGCCTGAAAAGCCCGCGCTGCCGCTCGGGCGGCGGGTCTTCGCCGAGCGCGCGTGCGCCGGCCGCGACGTCCTCGGCGGTGAGCGTCATGAGCTCGTCCGTCCCGACCTCGTCCAGCCGCCCAGTCAGGCGCAGCGCGTGCGCGTTCAGCGCCTGCTCGAACAGCGTGCGTCCGAAGCGCGCGTTGCCAAAGCGAGGGCCGCGCTTCGCGCCGTCGAGGATCCGCCGCAGCGCTTCGAGCGCTCCCTCGTCGAAGCGGTACTCGCTATCCGCGGCGAACTTCGCCGTGATCGCGACCAGCTCGTCGGTCGAGTAGTCCGGGAACGTGATCTCGCGCGAGAAGCGCGACTGCAGGCCCGGGTTCGACTCGAGGAAGCGACGCATCAGCGCCGGGTAGCCGGCGACGATCACAACGAGGCGGTGGCGGTGATCCTCCATGCGCTTGAGCAGCGTCTCGATCGCCTCGGGGCCGAAGTCGAGCCTTCCCTCTTCGCCGCGCGCGAGCGCATACGCCTCGTCGATGAAGAGCACGCCGTCGAGCGCACGCTTCACGGCGCGGTCGGTCTTGATCGCGGTCGTACCGACGTACTCGCCGACGAGCCCGGCGCGGTCGACCTCGACGAGGTGACCGCGCTTGAGCAGTCCCATCGCGCGATACATCTGCGCGAGCAGCCGCGCGACGGTCGTCTTGCCCGTGCCCGGGTTGCCGAGGAAGACGAGGTGCTGGCTCGTCGCAGCCTCGGCGAGTCCGTGCTGCTGGCGCCGCGCCTGCACTTCGAGGAACGCGATCAGCGCGCGTACCTGCTCCTTCACGGTCTCCAGTCCGATCAGTCCGTCGAGCTCGGCCTGCAGCTCGTCGAGCGTGCGCTCCGGCTCCTGGCGCGGTACACGGAGCTGATCCGCGACGTCATCGCCAACCGTCTGGCGAACGCGTTCGCCGAGCGCGCGCAGCGCGTCAGCGGCGTCGTCAAGCGGATTGCGGCTCATGCGGGGACGCTACCTGCCCAAACAGGCATCGCACATCCGGAGAAGCCCCAGGGACAGTCCCTACGGGACGAGCACGAGCGCGCCTCGGACGTCGCCGCGGCGTAGCTTGTCGAGCGCCTCGTTGGCTTGGTCGAGCGGAAACGTCTCGACGTGCGTGCGCACCGGCACACGCGGGGCGAGCGCCAGGAACTCCTCGCCGTCTCGGCGCGTCAGGTTCGCGACCGAGCGCAGCACACGCTCGCCCCAGAGCAGCTCGTACGGGAACGACGGGATGTCGCTCATGTGAATCCCCGCACACACGACCGCGCCGCCCTTCGCAACCGCGGCGAGCGCGGCAGGCACGAGTGCGCCAACCGGCGCGAAGATGATCGCCGCGTCGAGCTCCTCCGGCGGCGCCCCCGCGCCCGCCCACTCTGCGCCGAGCTCCCGTGCGAACGCCTGGGCATCCTCGTCGCCCTCGCGCGTCACCGCAAACACGCGCCGCCCCTCGTGGAGCGCGACCTGCGCGACGATGTGCGCCGACGCGCCGAAGCCGTACAGCCCGAGTCGCTCCGCCTCCCCCGCGAGCCGCAGCGACCGGTACCCGATCAGCCCCGCGCACAGCAGCGGCGCAGCCTGCAAATCCTCGAAACCATCGGGAATCGGAAAGCAGAACCGCTCATCCGCAACCGCCCACTCGGCGTACCCGCCGTCGATGTCGTACCCGGTGAAGCGCGCAAAGTCGCAAAGGTTCTCGCGGCCGGATGCGCAGTACCGGCACTCACCGCACGTCCAGCCCAGCCACGGAACGCCCAGGCGGCGCCCGTCATCGGTTTCGCCGACGATCTGGTGGCCGGGAATCAGCGGCAGCTTCGGCCGGTCGAGCTCGCCGTCGACGATGTGCAGATCGGTCCGGCAAATGCCGCAGGCGAGCACGCGAAGCAGCACCTGACCGCGTTCCGGTTCAGGAATCGCCACCTCCTGTAGTGAGAGAAGTTGGCCCGGTTGACCTAGAACCATCGCGCGCATGTCGTTAGCCTCCCACAACAATGAAAGGTCTACTGCGGCCCGAGGAGCTCGCACGTTACGCGGACGCGGTTGTCAAAGTCGGCCTCTCGCTCGGCCGCGGAGACGACCTCCTCGTGACGTGCCAGCCGGCGCATCGCGAGTTCGCCGTCGCGCTGGTGGAGGCCGGGTACCGCGTCGGCGCGCGCAACGTGGACGTCGAGTACAGCGACCCTCTGGTGCGGGCCGCCTACTTGCGAACGGCGTCCGACAAGTCGATCGGGTACGTGGCGCCTTGGCGTGCCACACGTGTGCGCGCGGGGATCAAGCCTGAGACCGCGACGCTCTGGATCGCCGGGGAGAGCGAGCCCGGAGCGCTGAACGAGGTGCCTGGGCGACGGCTCGCGGACGACATGACGCGGACGCAGAAGCGCTTCCCGGACGTGCGCAGCGCGTCGCGCGTCGGCAAGCGTCGCTGGGCGATCGCAGCGTGGCCGACGGACAGCTGGGCGAGCACGGTGTATCCGAAGATCGGCAACGAAGCGGCACAACGGCGTCTTGCGCGCGATCTCCTCGAGTTCTGCCGCGTCGGGCCGAAAGACCCCTCAGGCGTGACCGGGCTTACGACGCATCTCGCGGGCCTCCGCCGCCGCGCGCAGCGCCTCTCCCGCCTGAAGCTGCAGCGCGTCGAGCTGCGCGGGCCCGGCACAGACCTCTCCGTGGCGCTCCACCCGGAGACGCGCTGGATGGGCGGCGGCTACACGAACTTCTACGGCAAGCGAACGGCGCCGAATCTGCCGACGGAGGAGTGCTTCACGTCGCCGGTCGCGTCTGCGACCGAGGGCACGTTCCGGTGCTCCCAGCCGCTCATGTTCCAGGGGACGTTGATCGAGGAGATCTCGGGCGAGTTTCGCGGCGGCCGGCTCGTGCGCCTCGGGGCGAAGCGGAAGGCACAGCGCGACTTCTTCGCCGACTTTCTCTTCGCGATCAAGGACGCGGACCGGCTCGGCGAGGTCGCGCTCGTCGACTCGAGCTCGCGGATTGGCAAGGCCGGCCGCATCTACTACAACACGCTGCTCGACGAGAACGCCGCGGCGCACATCGCGTTTGGTGCCGGCTTCTCGCACACGCGCACGAACGACGACACGAATCGCGCCCTGCGCGGCGTCAACCGCTCCGATGCGCACGTGGACGTGATGATCGGCACGGACGACTTCGAGGCGACCGGAATCGCCGCCCGGGGACGACGCGTGCCGCTAATCGCCGACGGGGAGTGGCAGATCTAACCGGTCGCCTGCGGCGACCTTCGCGCGAAATGCTGCGCATTTCGGGCGACAAGACCGGCCGGGCGCGCTGCGCGCGCGCGGCCAATTGCTGCCGGTTGCGGGGTTGCGGCTAGGCGAAATGCCGTGTGCAGCGCGGCGAAGCCGCGCTGCCGGCGAGCAGGAAGATAAGACGGGTGAACCCGGCCTTTACTCGAGCCCGTCTTTTCAAAGCTCTAATACACCGCCGCTATCGTTAACTTAGTTAACGAATGCCGACTGCCCTCGCCATCGATCCGACGACCCTCGCCAACCGGCTCCGGCCGGCGCTCCTCCGCCTCAACCGCGAGCTGCGCCGGGAGCTCCACTCGCTGTCGGTTACGGGCGGCCAGGTCTCTCTGCTGATCAAGATCCAGAAGGAGCCGGGGATCGAGCTTCGCGAGCTTGCGCGTTGGGAGCGCATGTCGACGCCCGGGATGTCCAAGTACGTCTCGCGGCTCGAAGCAGCGGGCTTTGTTCGTCGCACCCAGCTCGCGGACCGGCGTCGTGTCGGGCTCGAGCTCACACCCGAAGGAGCGCGCGTGCTCTCCTCCGTGAAGCGTCGCCGGACGGCGTGGCTCGCCCAGCGGCTGCGCGGGCTGTCGCCCGCCGAGCTCGAGACGGTCGACGCTGCCGTCGAGCCGCTGCTCAAGCTGCTCGAGGTCGAGCCTTGACGGCGCTGCTGCTCCGCGGCGGCCGCCGCACGTTCCTGAGTCTTCGCAAGCACCGCAACTACCGCCTCTTCTTCAGCGGCCAGGTGGTCTCCGTCAGCGGGACCTGGATGCAGAACATCGCCATGTACTGGTTCGTGCTCACGCTGACGCACGATCCCGTCGCGATCGGGATCCTCTCGTTCTGCCGCTTCGGTCCGTTCACGATCTTCGGCCTCTTCGCCGGCGTCATCGCGGACCGGTTCGACAACCGCAAGACGGTGATCGTCACGCAGTCGGTGCAGATGGTGCTCAGCGCCGTGCTCGCGATCGACGCAGTTACTGGGCATGCGACGGCGTGGCACGTCTACGCGATCGCCGCTCTGAGCGGAACGGCGCTGGTGCTCGACGCGCCGGCGCGCCAGTCGCTCACGTTCCGGATGGTGGGCCGCGACGAGCTGCCGAACGCGATCGCGCTCAACTCGAGCCTGTTCAACATCGCGCGCATCGCCGGGCCCGCGCTCGGCGGCGTCGTCATCGCCGCAGTGGGCGTCGGGTGGTGCTTCGCAGCCAACGCCGTGAGCTTCCTCGCCGTCCTCGCGAGCCTCCTCCTGATGCGCCCGGCGGAGTTCTTCCCCATCGGGCAGCACAAGCGGCCGACGTTCTGGCGCGGGACGCGCGAAGGCCTCTCCTACGTTCGGCGCTCGCGCAGCATCCTCGTGATCCTCGGGATGATGGTCGTGTTCGCGAGCCTCTGCTTCAACTTCAACATCCTGCTCCCGGTGCTCGCGAAGCAGACGCTCGACGCCGGGCCGCGCACGTTCGGCGTGCTCTCCGCGGCATTCGGCTTCGGCGCGCTGATCGGAGCGCTCCTGGCGGCTGCGCTCGCGCGTGCGCGCTGGCGCACGATGCTGCTCGGCGCGATGGGCTTCGCGCTTTGCGAGCTCGCGATCGCGCCCGTGCAGTCGGTGCCGGTCGACGTGCTGCTTCTCTTCGCCTGCGGAATCTTCTTCACGTCCTACACGGCGAACGCGAACACGCGGCTCCAGCTCGACGCGCCGGATCACCTGCGCGGTCGTGTGCTCTCGCTCTACTACTACGCGTGGAACGGCCTTGCGCCGCTCGGCGGTCTCATCGTCGGCTGGCTCTCGGCGACCGGAGGCACTGAGCTCGCATTCGCCGTTGCGGGGACAGCCGGGCTTGCGATGGCGATCATGGGTGCGCTGGCCGTGCGCAAGCCGAGGTCCGCACCGATCGCGGACGAACTCGCGGAGCGCGGCGAAGAGCTCGCGGCCGCGTGAGCTCGTCTCCGCGCGTCTATCGCCCGCCCGGATAGAAAGGTAGTGTCCGGCGTGGCGTGCGTCGGACCTTCGCCGTCGGGCTGATCGTTCTCGGCCTGAGTGCCGGAGTCGCACGCGTCGCGCCCGAACAAGGGATGCCGGTCGCGCAACCCCAGAGCATCGTCTTGCGCGGCGAGGTGGATCCTCCCTACGGGCAGAAGAACACGCAGGTCGAGCCTGCTTCGTTTGCATGGGGTTCGAAGATCGTCACGACGTTCCAGTCCTGGCGGATCGTCGACGGCGGTGCAGCGGCACTCGGGTGGGCGACGTCCGGTGACGCCGGCGCGCGCTGGCGCTCTGGAACGCTCTCGCTGGGCGGATACTTCGCCGCGTCCGACCCAGTCGTCGCCTTCGACGCGGCGCACCACGTCTGGTTGATAGCCGGCATCGGGTTCCGCGGGCGCGCTCACGAAGTCTTCGTCTCCCGCTCGCCCGACGGCGTGAAGTGGAGCGAGCCCGTCGTCGCAGCCGCCGACACGGACGAGGACCGCGACAAGGAATGGATCGGCTGCGACAACGGTGCGCGCTCGGCATTCCGCGGCCGCTGCTACCTCGCTTACGTCGACACGACGCGCTGGATGCTCGGGATCCGGACGAGCGACGACGGCGGCCAGACGTGGTCGAAGCCGCTGCGACTCCAGCCCGGCGTGACCGGCCGTGGCGCCGTGTTCTCCGGACCGATCCCGGTGACGCGTCCGAACGGCGACCTCGTCGTGCCGTACTCGTTCTTCGCTCCGCTGAACGAGGGAGGTCGCGGAGTCTCCGAGGAAGACCGCGTCGCCGCGGTCGTCTCGCATGACGGCGGTGCGACCTTCACGCAGCCGATCCGAATCGCAGCGCTCGAGGCCGCAGACGATCTCACTGGAATCCGCGCCCCGTCGCTGCCGACCGCCGCGGTCGATGCGGCTGGGAAGACGTACGTCGCCTGGCAGGACGGGCGCTTCCGGAGCCGCGCGGGCGAAAACGATGTCGTCTTCTCGACCTCGACGGACGGGAAGAACTGGACGACGCCTGTGCGCATCCGGATGTCAGGCACGCGCTCGTACTTCCTGCCTGCGATCGCCGTCGATCCGGCAACGTCCGGCAAGAAGGCACATGTTGCTGTGGCGTACTACTCCCTTCACATGTCACCTGGCTGTACGACGTTCGTGCCCGGCTGTTACGAGGAGATCGATGCATGGCTCGTCCAGTCCCAGAACGCCGGCCGGACGTGGGGAACACCGCGGAAGCTGAATGCCCAGCCGATGCAGATCGAATGGCTCGCCGACACGACGCTCGGCGCGATGCTTGGCGACTACATCAGCGTCTCGTACGTGAGGGGGCGCGCGTTGCCGGTGCTCGCACTCGCCAGCCCGCCGACGACGACGGGGTACAGCGAGTCGATCTTCTCCTGCCGGCTGAAGACACCGGCGCCGCGTACCCAGGCTGGAATCACCTCACAGTGTCGACGTCCGTCGCCCTGACGAACGCGACTAGACGGTCCAGGTCTCGCCCGACCTGAGCAGCGCCTCGAGATCGCCCTCGCCGTGCTGTGCCAGCGACTGCTCGAGCTGCTCCGACATCAGCTCGTCGTACACGGGCGCTTCGACGTCGCGGAAGATCCCGATCGGCGTCGCTCCGCTCGTGTCCTGCGTCAGTCGTGACAGCGCAAACGCGAGCGACGGCTGCTCCAGGTGCGCGTCGTGCACGAGCGGCTCGCCGACGCCCTCGAAGACCTCCACCGATCCGTCCCTCAACTGCCGCACGCCCTTCTCGCCGTTCTCGCCGAAGCGGATCGGCTGGTCGTGCTCGAGGTAGATCCGGTTCAACTTGTCCTCGCGAACGAAGTCGAATGCACCATCGTTGAAGATGTTGCAGTTCTGAAAGATCTCGACGAACGCGGCGCCGCGATGGTTCGCCGCCGCGCGCAGCACTTCCGTCAGGTGCGCGCGGTCCGTGTCGATCGAGCGCGCAACGAACGTCGCCTCCGCGCCGACCGCGAGCGAGATCGGATTGAAGGGCCGGTCGAGCGAGCCGAGCGGCGTCGACTTCGTCACCGTGCCGAGCGGGCTCGTCGGTGAGTACTGACCCTTCGTCAGCCCGTAGATCTGGTTGTTGAAGAGCAGGATCTTCAGGTTCACGTTGCGGCGGAGCGAGTGGATGAGGTGGTTGCCTCCGATCGAGAGCGCGTCGCCGTCGCCTGTGACGACCCACACCGAGAGATCCGGCCGCGACACGGAGAGGCCGGTCGCAATCGCCGGCGCGCGACCGTGGATCGAGTGCATCCCGTACGTCTCCATGTAGTACGGGAAGCGCGCCGCGCAGCCGATGCCCGAGACGAAGACGATGTTCTCGCGCGGCAGGCCGAGCTCCGGCATGAACGACTGCAGCGCGGCGAGGATCGCGTAGTCGCCGCACCCAGGACACCAGCGCACCTCCTGGTCGGTCTTGAAGTCTTTGGCCTTGAGCTCGCTCATCGCCTCCTCTCCCTCCGCACGCCGCGCACAAACCACGCGCCGCCGGCGGCGATCGCGAAGAGGATGGCGAGGAACCAGTGACCCGAGATCAGGAACAGAATCGCGATCACGGCGAGGATCGCGAACGCGAGAGTCGTCCCGTACCGCGCGAGCATCACAGCATCGCTCCGATCGCTTGCTCGATCTCACCCGCGCGCAGCGGCAGGCCGCGGACGCGGTTGTAGCCGACCGCGTCGACGAGGAACTCTGCGCGCACGAGCTGCAGCAGCTGTCCCAGGTTGATCTCCGGGATGAGGACGCGCTCGTAGCGCTTCAGCACGTCGCCCGTGTTGCGTGGAAACGGATTCAGGTGCTTCAGATGCGCGTGCGCGACGCGACCGCCGTCCTTGCGAACGCGGCGCACGCCGGCCGCAACGGGCCCGAACGTCCCGCCCCAGGAGAGGACGAGCAGGCGCGCTCCGTCCGGATCGTCCACGTCGAGCTCGGGGATGTCGGACGCGATGCCGGCGACCTTCTGCGCGCGCAGGCGCACCATCAGGTCGTGGTTGTCGGGGTCGTACGACACGTTGCCCGTCACGTCGGCCTTCTCCAGCCCGCCGATGCGGTGCTCGAGCCCCGGGGTTCCGGGAATCGCCCACGGCCGCGCGAGCGTCCGCTCGTCGCGCAGGTACGGCATGAACTCGCCTTCGAAGTTCGGCTCTGTCGCGAAGTCGACCGAGATGTCCGGCAACTCCGCGAGGTCGGGCAAAAGCCACGGCTCCGAGCCATTCGCGAGGTACGCGTCGCTGAGCAGGAACACCGGCGTCCGGTACTTGATCGCGATCCGCGCCGCCTCGATCGCGGCCTCGAAGCATTCCCCGGGCGTCGCCGCCGCAACGACCGGCACGGGCGACTCCGAGTTGCGCCCGTACAGCACCATCAACAGGTCTGCCTGCTCGGGCTTCGTCGGCATCCCGGTGGAGGGGCCTGCCCGCTGGATGTCGAGGATCAGGAGCGGCAGCTCGAGCGTGATCGCAAGCCCGATCGTCTCCTGCTTCAGCACGATCCCCGGCCCCGCAGACGTACAGATGCCCAGCGCACCTCCGAACGACGCCCCGATCGCGGCGCCGACCGCGGCGATCTCGTCCTCGGCCTGGAACGTGCGAATGCCGAAGCTCTTGTGCCGAGCAAGCTCCTCGAGGATCGCCGACGCCGGCGTGATCGGGTACGCGCCGAGGAAGAGCGGCAGCCCGCTCAGCTTCGACGCGGCGATCAGCCCGTAGGCGAGCGCCTGGTTGCCGGTGATGTTGCGGTAGGTGCCGGGCGCGAGCGTCGCCGGCTTCACCTCGTACGAGACGGCGAACGTCTCCGTCGTCTCGCCGTACGCATAGCCGGACTGGAAGGCCTTGATGTTGGCCTCGCGGATGTTCGGTGCCTTCGCGAACTTCCTCTCGAGGAACGCGAGCGTGCCCTCGGTGGGACGATGGAAGAGCCACGACATCAGGCCGAGCGCGAACATGTTCTTCGCCCGCTCGGCCTCGCGCTTCGTGACGTCGATCTCCTTGAGCGCCTCGAGCGTCATCGACGTCAGGCCGACGTCGTGCACCTGGAACTCGCCGAGCGAGCCGTCCTCGAGCGGATTCGCGGCGTAGCCGGCCTTGTCGAGGTTGCGTTCGGTGAACGCATCCTTGTTCACGATCAGCGTGCCGCCCTTGACGAGATCCTTGAGGTTCGTCTTCAGCGCGGCCGGGTTCATCGCGACGAGCACGTCCGGCTGGTCGCCCGGCGTGAGAATGTCGTGGTCGGCGAAATGGAGTTGGAAGCCGGAGACGCCGGGCAGCGACCCGGCGGGCGCGCGGATCTCGGCCGGGTAGTCCGGGAACGTCGACAGGTCGTTCCCGAGCAGCGCAGTCTCGCTCGTGAATTGCCCGCCCGTGAGCTGCATGCCGTCCCCCGAATCGCCCGCGAAGCGGATCACGACGGAGTCGCGCTGCTCGACCGCCTTTGCCACTACCGAAAGGTGTAGCACAGGCCCCCCGGCCGAAACCGGGTCCCTGGCTAGCGGCCGCCTGAGATGTACTCGGTCAGGTACTGGATCTGGAAGCTCTGCTCGCGCGACTGGAACTTGACGAGATCGCCGATCGAGATGATGCCGACGACGTCCTCGTTCTCCACAACCGGGAGGTGGCGGATCCGTCGGTCGGTCATGATCGCCATCGACTCCTCGATCGTCGTCTCCGGTGTGACGTACACGAGCGGCGAGGTCATGATCTCGCTGACCAGGGTCTCGTGGCTCGTGCGCCCGAGGACGGCGATCTTCCGCAGGTAATCCCGCTCGGTCATGATCCCGACGACCTCTTCGCCCTCCGTGACGAGGATCGAGCCGACGTTCTTGTCGACGATCTTCTTGATCGCGTCGAAGACGGTGGCCGAGGCGTCGATCTTGAGAACGTCCGCGCCCTTACCGCGAAGGATCTCCGAGATGCGGCCCATACCCGACTTTAACCGCAGGCGCGCGAGGCTGTCATGATTGAACAACATGGATCCAAACCAGGGAGCCGCCGAGCCCTATCCGGTGCAGTTCTCGGTCGAGTACCCGGACCGCGAGCTCAACCGGCTGACGACTGCTTTCCGGATCATCGTCGCGATTCCGATCCTGATCGTGGCGGCGACCGTCGAGGGCCACACGGAGAGCTACGGCGGAGCCCAGCACGGCGGGACGGTCGCGATCGGCGCAGGCGGCGTGCTGATTCTGGGGCCGCTCCTGATGATCGTGTTCCGGCAAAAGTACCCGCGGTGGTGGTTCGACTGGAACCTCGAGCTGCTCAGGTTCTCGAACCGGGTGGGCGTCTTCATCGCCTTGATGGACGATCACTACCCGTCCACCGACGAGCACCAGTCGGTCGCACTCGACTTTCCCTACCCAGACGTCAAAGAGGAACTGAACCGCTGGCTTCCGCTCGTGAAGTGGCTACTCGCTATCCCGCACTACATCCTGCTGGCGTTCCTGTGGCTCTTCGCATTCTTCGCGGTGATCTTCGCCTGGTTCGCGATTCTCTTCACGGGCCGCTATCCACAGGGTCTGTTCGACTTCGTCGCGGGTGTGTTCCGCTGGACGAATCGCGTGGTCGGCTACGCCTTCGCCCTCGTGACCGACCGATATCCGCCTTTTAGCCTGAGCCCCTGACCGTGCTTAGTCGCCGAGCGCGGCGGCGTTTTGGTCAGGCAGTGCTCGCGGCCGGCTCGGGCATCAGCCCGAGCTGGTTCGCGATCGTCATCGCGTCGTAGTAGTCCCGTCCTTCGACGATCTTGCCGTCCCGCACCCTAATGAGGGCGCAGAAGTGGAGCTCCATCTCCTTGCCGGTCGCCGGAACCTCGCCCATCGGCGTCTGCAGCGGCCCCGAATGTGTCCCGCGTCCGACCGCTTCCGCGATCGCCCAGTCACCGGCCGACACAACGTTCAGCAGCTCGACGTTGACATCCGAAAACGGAATCAGCCAACCTTCGGCGTTTCGCCTGGCGCCTTCAGGGCCGTTGAACTTCTCGCCCGACGCACAGTCGATCAGCTCGAAATCTTCGGCAGCGAGTCCCACGATCGCGTCGTAGTCCTTCGCGTTGAACCCATCGAACAGCTTGCGAATGATGCTCGCACTGTCTTCGCCCATCGTTCCTCCTCTTCCCGGTCATCTGCCGCGCTCGGCCTACCGATCCTACGACCGGGGCCTATCGCTAACAAGGGCAAAAACGATCAGGCGCGCGTGATGCTCGCCGGGGAGGATAAGCGTAGATGGAAGATCGGCTCCGCAACATCATCGACGTTCTGGTCGACATCGACGACCCGGCCGCCGGGGCCGAGCTCGCGCGGCGCGCACACCTGAGCCGCTTCCACTTCGACCGCGTGTCCGCGGCGATTCTGGGCGAGTCGCCCGCCGCGTTCCGCCGCCGCCTGCTGCTCGAGCGCGCCGCTTACCAGCTGACGCGCGGCACGCCGGCGACCGACGCGGCGCTCGGTGCGGGTTACTCCTCGCTCGAGGCGTTCACGCGCGCGTTCAGGCGCGCGTACGGCGTTGCTCCGAGTCGCTTCGCCGGCGACTTCCGGGCCGACGCGCCCAACGGCATCCATTTCCACCCGCCCGGAGGCCTGCTCGTTCCGGGCGACGAGAGGAGGCAGACGATGGACCTCACCACCCGTCTCGTAGAGCACGACAACTGGCTCGCGGAGCAGCTGATCAGCGCCGCTTCGACGCTCGACGAGACAGCTCTTGACGAGCCCGTGGCGGTGAGCCCGCCGACGGACTCGTTCGCCGAGGACTCGCCGTCGATCCGCTCGATGCTGAACCGGCTCGTCTTCACGAAGGAGATGTGGTCGGCCGCGATCGGAGGCCGCGAGTTCGAGGAGGCGACCGATACGTCGCTTTGTGCATTGCGCGAGCGTCTCGCGAGCGCCGGCTCGGAGTTCGCGACGCTGGTCT
Source organism: uncultured Actinomycetes bacterium (assembly GCA_963815965.1). GTDB lineage: Bacteria > Actinomycetota > Thermoleophilia > Gaiellales > Gaiellaceae > DASVFB01. The sequence continues at coordinate 488,417 of CAWFIT010000001.1, forward strand.
CGGATGTTGCGCGCCGCGACGCGTGGGACACCGCGTTCGTCGACGCGACGTGCGATCCACCGGTGAGCTTCACCTACGGCGCTGCGGTCGCCCATGTGCTCACGCGGGACTCGTACCGGCGGCAGGTCGTCGCCGCGGCGCTACGCGATCGCGGCATCGACGTGGCAGCCGATCCGATCGCCTGGGAGCGAAAGGGTGATTGAAACGTCGCGGACTGCTGCTACCGTGTGAGCACGGACGGCATTGGGCCGTCCAGTGAGATTGAGCTTCTCGGTTCCTCCTTTGGCGGCTTCGAGTGGACGGTCTCGAGCCAAACAGAAGGGGTAGAACGTGTCACAGCAGTCTTTTTGCGCGCTCGGAGTGAGCGCCGAGGTCGACGAGGTCCTCGCCGCGCGCGGCATCACCAGTCCTTTCCGGATTCAGTCGCTCGTCCTCGCGGACGCGCTCGCGGGCGGCGACGTGCTCGCGAAGTCGCCGACAGGATCCGGCAAGACGCTTGCCTTCGCGCTGCCGATCGTCGAGCGCACCAAGCCCGGCAATGCGCCGGCGGCGCTCGTCCTCGTCCCGACGCGCGAACTTGCACTTCAGGTCACGGACGAGATCGCGGCGGTCGCGGCACCGAAGCGGCTCCGCGTGGCGACCGTGTACGGCGGAGCGCCGCTTGGTGCGCAGGCGAAGCGCGCGAAGACGGCGCACGTCCTCGTCGCGACGCCCGGCCGGCTCCAGGATCTGATCGACCGGCGCATGATCTCGCTCGACCGCGTTCGCATCCTCGTGCTCGACGAGGCCGACCGGATGCTCGACATGGGCTTTAAGCCCCAGGTGGAGAAGATCCTGCGGCGGATGCCGCGCGAACGCCAGACGATGCTCTTCTCCGCGACGCTCGACGGCGAGGTTCTCGACCTCGCGCGCGAGTACACGCAGAACCCGGCGCGCTTCGAGGCCGAGCTGCCGAAGGAGCGCGAGCAAGGCGAGGTCGAGCACACGTTCGTCTCCGTGACTGCGGATGCGAAGGTCGAGGCGCTCGTGAAGGAGCTCGAGCGCGAGCGCGACCTTGCGCTCGTCTTCGTTCGCACGAAGCGTGGCGCGGAACGTCTCGTTCAGAAATTGAAACGCCACGACGTGAAGGCGGCGGCTCTGCACGGGGACATGACGCAGGGAGCGCGCGAGCGCGCGCTGGCGCGGTTCCGCAGCGGCGCCGTGACGACGCTCGTTGCGACGGACGTGGCCGCGCGCGGTCTCGACCTCGACAACATCACTCATGTGATCAACTTCGATCCGCCTGCGGACGGCACCTCGTACGTGCATCGCGTCGGCCGCACCGGTCGTGCCGGTCGCAGCGGCCGCGGTGTGACACTCGTGCTGCCGGAGCAGCAGGGTGAGGTAAGCCGCGTCGCGCGGCTGCTCGGCCACACGCAGCAGTTCGAGCGCGAGGGCATGCGCGTCGCACCCGCTCGGCGCGTCTACACGAGCCGGCGCGGACGCCGCTCGCGCTGGTAAGAGTCAGTCGTCGAGCTCGGCGAGCAGCGCGTCGAGGTCGAGCGGTGCGCTGATCATCGTGAAGCTGCCGTCGGGGTTCTTCGGCCACTCCTCCTGCGGGCGGTCGCGGTAGAGCTCGACGCCGTTGTCGTCCGGGTCGCGAAGGTAGATCGCCTCGCTGACGCCGTGATCGCTCGCGCCGCTAACGGGAATACCGGCCTGGACGACGCGCCGCAACGCCTCCGCGAGCGCCTTGCGGTCCGGATAGCGAATCGCCGTGTGGTAGAGGCCGGTTGTGTTTCGCGGCGGCGGACCCGCGCCTTTGGACTCCCAGGTGTTCAGGCCGATGTGGTGGTGGTAGCCGCCGGCGGAGAGAAACGCCGCTTCGTCTCGCGCCCGGAGCATGACCTCGAAGCCGAGCACTCCTTCGTAGAAGGCGATGGCGCGGTCGATGTCGCTCACCTTGAGGTGAACGTGGCCGATGTCAACGCGGGGATCGATGCTCATTCGCGAGTCCTGAGGCGGCGAGCCACCAGACGCAGTATGCAATCCAGGGAATGCCGTACGCGTCGGTCTGGATCGCGATGACGAGAACGGCAGCGAGCATCGCAGCGAGAGCACCTCGGCGCGCTCGGACGAGCCCGGCCAGCAGCGCGAGGTTCCACGCGATGAACACGAGCGCGCCGAGCAGGCCGGTCTCGACGCCGAGCTCGGTGTAGTTCGACTCTCCAGCCTTGATCGGGATGTCCTCGCGGAACGCGACCTCGCCGGCGTTGCCGAGGCCGTATCCCTGCGGATGGTCGACCACGGTGCTGATCCCGTCCCGGAGCTCGCTGAGGTGCGACTCGGCGGACGGCTCGAGCCTCGTCGGCCCGTTCTTGTGAGCCTGCGCGCGCTGATACGCGAGCTCGCGCGGCGTGAAGTGCGCGCGCGGGCCGATGTCGGGGAAGACGGCGAGAACGGCGAGGCCGACGGCGAGCGTGGCGGCCGCGGCGGCGAGCGGCCAGGCACGGCGGCAGACGGCCGCGAGGACGACCAGGCCGACGGCGAGCCCGAGCAGCGCCGCGCGCGTGTGCGTCCAGAGCAGGCCTGCTGCTGCGAGCGCGACGAGGGGTAGCGCGACACGGGTGCGCGGCGCGAGCAGGAGCGCGACGACGCAGAGGTACGCGGTGCCAAGAGGCGACAGGAAGGTCGAGATGAGCCGACGCGTCAGCTCCTGCTCGTTCCCGTTGTTGTAGACGAAGTTCTCCGGCAGATGGGAGAGCCCAGGGCCGTAGTCGAAGCGGAGCTGGTTGCGGAAGTAGCCGACGGTGCCGTTGTGGCGCCACCAGTCGAGGTCGATTGCGTAGGCGTCGATCAGTCCCCACGCTGCGACTGATGCGGCGACCGCAAGGACGAGCCAGCGCACGTCCCGCATGCGGGGCACGACCGCTCGTCCGAGGAAGTACGCGGCGACGCCGGCGAGGTCATGGCGGAGCGCGTAGGCGACAGCCTTGTCGGTCGCGTGGCCGCCGAGAGCGTCCTGCGGGATCAGCGCGTACAGGAGGACGACGGCAGCGAAGGCGAGCGCGAGCGCATCCGGAAGCAGCGGCCGAAACGGGAGTCTGCGCGCTCGCGCGGCGTCGAACGCGACGCGTGCGAGCGCGACGAGCAGCAGGACATCCTTCCACGCTTGAATCGCGGTGAGGGCGTGGCCGTGGATACCGGCGGCGTAGAGCGCGTCCATCGCTGCGTTGTGCAGCGCGAGCGCGACGATGAAGACGTAGAGGGCAACGACCGGACGCCGCCAGACGGCCACCGCCGCGATCGCCAGGAGAACGGCGTAGACCGCGAGCGCGAGCGCGGTCACCGCGTCAGCCGGAAGAACAGATCGCGGCTGTAGCGGTAGGGCGCGTCCGGGCCGACGTTGGTCGCGACGACTCGCAAGCCGACGCGCTCCAGGCCCGAATCGACCTCTGGGCGGGTGAGCCGGACGCCGCGGAACTCGCGACGCCGCGTCGGCCCGAGCGACGTCAGGGGCACGAGAGCCGAGCGCAGGGCACGCCACGCCCGCGGGCGGAGCCCGTCTTCGAGCAACGGCAGCTGCACAAAGGCTTCTCCGCCCGGCTTCAGAACCCGGGCGAACTCGGCGAGGTACGCGAGAACGGCCGTACGTGAGGGCAGGTGCTGCAGGACGAGATAGCAGACGAGCACGTCCGCGATCGCGTCGTCGACCCCGTCGAGCCGTTCGCCCGAGACTGCTCGGAACTCGACTCGCTGGTCCGGGACGGCGACGCGCGCCCGCTCGAGCATCGCCGGCGAGACGTCGAGCGCCAGGACGCGGTCGAACCGCTCCGCGAGCGCAGCCGTCATGCGCCCAGGGCCGCAACCGACCTCGACGCACCTCCCGCCTCGCGGATCCGCGCCGAGCCGGTCGAAGAGCCCCTCGAGCTCGAGGCGGCCCCGCGTGGGATCGCCGACGTAGGCGTCCGGGTCGGACGCGAGCGCGTCCCACGTCGCCCGCATCTTCATGCGGTGAGCGTATCCATCCTTCGTGTCATCATCGTCTTCGTGCTCGAGGTGGAACTTCGCCCGCGTGGTCCGTACTCGCTCGCGTTGACCGCGCGGGTGGCTTACGACGCCACGCGTTCATTTCTCGACGGTGTGCTCACGTGTGCGCTCGAAGACGAGATCGTCCATGCCTGGCAGCTGTCGAACGGGTCGGTGATGGTGCGAGCGGAGAGCGACGCGGCGATCGAGCGGCTGCGCTTCGTCCTGGCGATCGATGACGATCACTCGGAGTTTCTTCGCCGCTTCAAGGACGATGCGCTGCTCGGCGAGACGATCCGGCAGATTCGCGGACGTCGTCCTCTGCGCGTCCCGACCGTCGCCGGCGCCCTGCTGCGCGCCCTCTGCGGTCAGCTGATCCAGTCGAGCCAGGCACGCGACCTGGAGCGCGGAATCATCCGAGCGACGAGCGGGCGGAACGGGCGCCTCTCGACGCCGCCAACGCGCTCGAGCCTCGGAGCGCACTCGCCCGCCGAGCTGCGGAGGCTCGGCCTGCACGCGCGTCGCGGCGCCACGCTCGTCCGCCTTTGCCGATCGCTCGACCTCGAGCGCCTGCGCGAGGCGCCGATCGGCGCAGTTACCGATCGTCTGCTCCGGGAGCGGGGGCTCGGCCCGTGGTCGGTTGGCGTGATCGCACTGCAAGGGCTCGGCAGCTACGAGCGCGGGCTCGTCGGCGATCTGGGCTTGTTGAAGCTCTGCAAGGCGCTTTACGGGCGCTGGGTGGAGGCCGACGAGACGGCCGCTTTGCTCGAGCCGTACGAAGAGTGGCAGGGCCTGGCGAGCATCTACCTGCTGAGTGGATTCGCGCGCGGGTTGATCCCGCTGCCTGAGCGCGCCGCAGCCTGATCACCCTTGCCTTTCGTTGCTCCCGTTTGAAGTCCGGGCGCGTAGCAGACAGAATGCGCCACCATACGAGACGGAGGCCTGTGAAGCACCATTTCGAGAACCATGACCTCGTGACCGAACGTGGGTCGCAACTCGTCGACGTGACGGGTGAGGTAGTCGCCGCCGTGAAGCGGGCAGACGTCAGCAACGGCATGGCGCTCGTCTACTCGCCCCACACCACCTGCGCGGTCGTCATCAACGAGCAGGAGACCGGCTTCATCGACGACTTCTCCGAAGCGCTCGACCAGCTTGCGCCCGAGGAAGGGCGTTACTACCGCCACGACGACCTCGACATCCGGACTGAAGGTCTCGACGACGACGACCTGCACCCGAACGGGCACTCGCATCTGCGTGCCGGCCTCCTGTCGTCGTCGTCGCAGACAATCCCGATCGTCGACGGAGCGCTGATGCTCGGTCGCTGGCAGCGCGTCTTCTTCTGCGAGCTCGATCGCTCTCGACCGCGGAAGATCTTCATCCAGGTCATCGGGGAATGACCTCAGCCGTTGGCCGCACGACCGGAGCCGATGCGCGGCTGCCGGACGAATCCTCGATCCTGTCTTTGGCCGCGCGCGAGAACTTCAGCGTTGCGTCGCTGCTTGTCGGCCGCGCGACACGAGCACACCTGACCGCAATCTACGGCTACGCACGTCTCGTCGACCAGATCGGCGACGAGGTCGAGGGCGACCGGCTCATTCTGCTCGATGAGTTCGAACAGGATCTCCAGCGAATCTTCGACGGCGCGGCGCCGCAGCAACCGCTTCTGCAGCGGCTCGCCACGACCGTTCGCGCGTGCAACCTTCCCCGCGAACCGTTCATCCGCTTGATCGAGGCGAACCGTCGCGACCAGCGCACGAGCGAGTACGCCACGTTCGGCGAGCTCGTTGAGTACTGCGACCTGTCCGCGAATCCCGTCGGAGAGCTCGTCCTCCACGTGTTCGGGGCCGCGACGCCGGAGCGAGTCGCGCTGTCGGACCGCGTCTGCACTGCGCTCCAGCTCGTCGAGCACTGGCAGGACGTCGGCGAGGACTTCAGGCGGGGGCGGATCTACCTGCCCGCCGAAGACCGCGCGCGCTACGGCGTCGAGCGGGCCGACCTCGGGGCTGAATCGACGAGCCCACCCGTGCGACGGTTGCTCGCCTTCGAGGTCGAGCGCGCCCGACGTCTGCTCGACGAGGGTGCACCGCTCGTCGGACAGCTTCACGGCCGCGCCCGGATCGCGGTCGCCGGCTACGTCGGCGGTGGGCGCGCCGCGCTCGACGCGATCGCTGCATCGAACTACGACGTCCTCCCCGCCGCGCCGCGCGCGACGCGCCGTCGTCGCGCGCGTCAGACGCTCGCAGCGCTCCGAGGCTCGTGAGCACCACTGCCGCGTACGCGGAGTGTCGCCGCATCGCGCGCGACTCGGGCTCGAGCTTCTACGCCGGGATGCGACTGCTCCCTGCGGATCGACGCGACGCGATCTTCTCGATCTATGCCCTGGCGCGGCGCATCGACGACGTCGCAGACGGCCCACTGACGCAGGACGAAAGACTCGCCGCGCTCGCACGCGTGCGCGCGGACCTCCACAACATCGACGATTCGAGCGATCCCGTCCTCGCCGCGGTCGCGGACGCTGCGCGGCACTACCCGATTCCCCTCGCCGCCTTCGGCGATCTCGTCGACGGCGCCGAGATGGACGTGCGAGGAGCCGAGTACGCGACGTTCGGGGACACCGAGCTCTACGGCCGCCGCGTCGCGGGATCGATCGGCCGCCTGGCGCTCGGCGTCTTCGAGACGACGGATCGCGCCGCAGCCGAACGATTGGCCGACGAGCTTGGCGTCGCGCTCCAGCTTACGAACATCCTGCGCGACATCAACGAGGACGTGCGCATCGGTCGGGTTTACCTGCCAACGGAAGACCTGCTCCGCTTCGGCTGTCACGTCGCCGGCGGGCGGATCGAGGGACCGGCGGAGCTGCTGGTCGCCTTCGAGGCACAGCGTGCACTGGGTCGGCTCGAGCTGGGATTGACGCTCGTGCCGCTGCTCGACCGTCGCAGCGCAGCCTGCGTGCTCGCAATGGCCGGCTCGTACCGGAGGCTCCTCGAGCGAATCGCAGCTCGACCCGAGCTCGTGCTCGACGGCCGGCCCTCGCTGCGCCGCTGGGAGAAGGGCTGGGTGCTCGCGCAGAGCCTCGCCCGGAGCGCTGCGTGACCGGCGCGCGCGTCGCCGTCGTCGGCGGCGGGCTCGCCGGGATCGCTGCCGCGCTCGAGCTCGCCGACACCGGCTCGACAGTGACGCTGTACGAAGCGCGCACAAGACTCGGCGGTGCGACCTACTCCGTACGCCGCAAGGATCACTGGATCGACAACGGCCAGCACGTGCTCCTGCGCTGCTGCACGGCGTACCGCGGCTTCCTGGCACGGCTCGGCGTCGAACACCTCGTTCCGATTCAGCCGCGGCTGCGCATCCCGGTGCTGCGTGAGAACGAGCCGCCCGCGTTCCTACGCCGCGCACTCCTCCCCGCACCTCTTCACCTCGTCCCCACACTCCTGCGCTACTCGACCCTTCGCACGCGCGACCGTCTCAACGCGCTCCGCGGAGCGGCGGCGCTCCGCAAGCTCGATCCGGCGGACGAGCAACTCGACGCGCAGACGTTCGGCGCGTGGCTCGGCGCTCACAAGCAGTCCAACGCCGCAGTCGCCGAGCTCTGGAATCTCATCACGCTCCCGACCCTCAACCTGCCCGCCTCCGAGGGGTCGCTCGCGCTCGCGACGATGGTCTTCCGCACGGGACTCCTCGATGCCGCCGATGCGTGCGACATCGGCATCCCTGCCGTGACGCTGCAGCGCCTGCACGGAGACGCGGCGTCCACGGCGCTAGACCGCGCGGGCGTTCGCGTCGAGCTCGGAATGCCTGTACGCGCTGTCGAAGGACGAAAGCTCCAGCTCGACGACGGCGCGGTGGACGCCGACGCGGTGATCGTCGCAGTGCCGCACGAGTCCGTCGCCCGGGTCGTGCCGCCCGCCGCCGTCGACGCCGACGCCATCGCACGCCTCGGCTCGAGCCCGATCGTCAACCTGCACGTGCACTTCGACCGCCGCGTCCTCGACGAGCCGTTCGCCGCCGCGGAAGCCGCGTCGCCGCTGCAGTGGCTGTTCGACCGCACGGAAGCATCCGGCGTCGCGGGCGGACAACTCGTGTCCGTCTCGCTCTCCGGAGCGCAGGCGGACATCGGCGAGCCGCTCGCAACGCTGCGCGAGCGCTATGTGCCGGCGCTCGAACGCCTTCTACCGGCTGCACGCACAGCGGAGGTGCTCGACTTCACCGCGACGCGCGAGCCGCGGGCGACGTTCCGCGCCGTCCCCGGCACGGCACGCCTGCGCCCCGGCCCGCGAACCGCCGTGCCGGGCCTCTACCTCGCAGGCGCCTGGACGAACACCGGTTGGCCGGCGACGATGGAGAGCGCCGTGCGAAGCGGCGTCGCCGCCGCCAGAGCCGCACGCACCGACCTCGTGCAGGGACACGCGCACGAGACGATCGAGGCCGTCGCATGAGCGTCGCCGCCTCGCCCCGTCTCGACGCCGCGCGGCGAGCGCTCTCCCGCGGCAGCCAGCACCTCCGTGGCCTCCAGCATCCGGACGGCTGGTGGAAGGGCGAGCTCGAGACCAATGTGACGATCGACGCCGAGGACCTCTTCGTCCGCCACTTCCTCGGCATCCTCACGCCCGAGCAGAAAGAGGCGACTGCCCGCTGGATCCGCTCGAAGCAACGCTACGACGGAAGCTGGGCGACCTTCTTTGCCGGACCGGCAGACCTGTCGACGACCGTGGAGGCGTACATCGCGCTTCGCCTCGCCGGCGATGCCGCCGACGCGGCGCACATGCGGTCTGCGGCGGAGCTCGTACGCGATGCCGGAGGGGTCGAGCGCACGCGCGTCTTCACGCGCATGTGGCTCTCGCTCCTGTCGCTCTGGTCGTGGGAGGACGTCCCGGTGCTGCCTCCCGAGCAGATGTTCCTCCCGCCGCGCGCGCCGCTTTCGATCTATTCGTTCGGCTGCTGGGCGCGGCAGACGCTCGTCGCGCTGTCGATCGCGTCCGCGCTACGCCCGCGTGCTGCGGTGCCGTTCGGGATCGAGGAGCTCCGTACCGGCGGCGAAGACCCGATGCCTGTCGAGCCCTGGGCGCGCCTCTTCACGTTCGCCGACCGCGGCCTGCACCGCTACGAGCGAAAGCCGGTGGCAGCGGTGCGCCGCCGCGCCCTCCGCGCCGCCGAGCAATGGGTCGTCGAACGCCAGGAGGCGGACGGCTCCTGGGGAGGCATCCAGCCGCCTTGGGTCTGGTCGATCGTCGCTCTGCACGCGCTCGGCTATCCGCTCGACCACCCAGTGATCGAGCGAGCCCTCGCCGGTCTCGACGCCTTCACGATCGAGGACGAGCAGGGTCGCCGCCTCGAAGCGTGTCAGTCACCCGTGTGGGACACAGCGCTTGCCGTGCTCGCGCTGCTCGACGCCGGGTTCGACCCGGGCCACGAAGCGGTTGCGCGCGGCGCGCTTTGGCTCGCCGGCCGCGAGGTGCGCGTGCGAGGCGACTGGTCGGTGCGGCGGCCCGACCTCGAGCCGGGCGGGTTCCCGTTCGAGTTCGCGAACGACAACTACCCCGACGTCGACGACACGGCCGTGGTCGTGCTCGCGCTGCGGCGAGCGGGAATCGACGACGGCGGAGCGGCCGAGCGCGGCGTCGCTTGGTCGCTCGGCATGCAGTCGAGCGACGGCGGCTGGGCGGCGTTCGACGTCGACAACACGAGCGGCCTGCCGGCGAAGCTGCCGTTCTGCGACTTCGGCGCAGTGACCGACCCGCCGAGCGCCGACGTCACCGCGCACATGGTGGAGATGCTCGCTTACGAGGGACGAACTGACGAGCGCGCAACGCAACGCGGGATCGAGTGGCTCCTCCGCGAGCAGGAGCCGGATGGATCGTGGTTCGGTCGTTGGGGCGCGAACCACGTCTACGGCACCGCCGCCGTCCTTCCCGCTCTCGCGGAGTGCGGACTCGCCGATCATCCCAGCGTGAGCGCAGCCGTCGACTGGCTCGAGCGCGTGCAGAACGACGACGGCGGCTTCGGCGAAGACTTACGTTCCTATCGCGATCCCGGTTGGCGCGGGCACGGCGAATCGACCGCGTCCCAGACCGCGTGGGCGCTGCTCGGCCTCCATGCTGCAGGCGCCGCCGAACGTCAGGCCGCGGAGCGGGCGATCAACTGGCTCGTTGAAACACAGCGCAGCGACGGCAGCTGGGACGAGCCCTACTTCACGGGCACGGGCTTTCCCGGCGACTTCTACATCAACTACCACCTCTACCGGCAGGTCTTTCCCGTGATGGCGCTCGGCCGGGTTCTCGACGGCCGCGGATGAGCGATCTGCTCGTGTTCGCCGCGCTCCGCCTCGAAGCGGCAGCGCTACCGAACGTCCCGGGTTGGACGGTGCTGCGCACCGGCATGGGCCCTGCGCGCGCGCGCATCGCGGCCGCCAGAGGACTCGCGGTCGAGAGCCCGGCTGTCGCAATCGCCGGCGTCTGCGGTGCCGTCTCGCCCGAGCTTCGCGCCGGCGACGTCGTCTGCGCAACAGAGCTGCGACGGGAGGACGGCGACCCGATCGCCGTGCCGGCCGCCGAGGCGCTCGCGGCGGCGGTACGGCGTCGCGGCCTGCGCGCACACACCGGGCCGATCTTCTGCGTTGCGAAGATCATGAGCCCAGACGAGCGGCGCGCGCTCGAAGGGGACGGCGTGCTCGCCGTCGACATGGAGTCGGCCTGGCTCGCCGAGGCGGCCGACGAGCGGCCACTCGCCGTCCTGCGCGTCGTCCTCGACACTGCCGGGCGCAGCGTCTTCGACCCGCGCACGGTGGCCGCCGGGGTCCACGCGCTGCGCGCTCTGCACCGCGCGGCATATGCGCTCGTGGATTGGACCGACGACTCGGTCGAGGTCGCGTCGGCGGAACGCACCCGTGCATACTTGAGGACGCCGTGAGCATCCCACTCCGCCAGAGCGTCGCCGTCGCGCGCTATCTCATGAAGCAGCGGGTCAAGGGCAACGAGAAGTTCCCGCTCCTCGTCGAGCTCGAGCCGCTCTTCCAGTGCAATCTCGCGTGCTCGTTCTGCGGGAAGATCCAGTACCCGAAGGAGATCCTCAAGAAGCGCATGCCCGTGCAGCAGGCGCTCGACGCGATCGACGAGTCCGGCGCGCCGATGGTGTCGATTGCCGGCGGTGAGCCGCTCGTGCACCCCGAAGTGCACGTTATGGCGGAGGAGCTGATCAAGCGGAAGAAGTTCGTCTTCCTCTGCTCGAACGCAATCCTGATGAAGAAGAAGATGGATCTCTTCGAGCCGTCGCCGTACTTCGCGTGGGTCGTGCACCTCGACGGGATGCGCGAGCGCCACGACCAGTTCGTCGAGCGCGAGGGGATCTTCGACAAGGCGGTCGAGGCGATCGCGCTCGCAAAGGAACGGGGCTTCCGCGTGAACACGAACACGACGTTCCTCACCACGGACACGCCGAAGACGGTGCGCGACGTGCTGGACTTCCTCAACGACGAGCTGAAGGTCGACCACATGATGATCTCGCCTGCGTACGCGTACGAGAAGGCGCCCGACCAGGAACACTTCCCCGGTGTGACGGCTTCGCGCAAGCTGTTCAGCGCCGCGTTCGCAGACGGCAAGCGGAAGAAGTGGCGGCTGAACCACACGCCGCTCTTCCTCGACTTTCTCGAGGGCAAGGCCGACTTCCAGTGCACGCCGTGGGGTATCCCGTCCTACTCCGTGTTCGGCTGGCAACGGCCGTGCTACCTGATGGCGGACGGATACACGCAGACATACAAGGAACTGATCGACACGACGGACTGGTCGAAGTACGGCCGCGGCAACGACCCGCGCTGTGACAATTGCATGGCGCACTGCGGCTACGAGCCGACCGCGGTGCTCGCCGCGAGCAAGTCGCTGAAGCAGAGCGTGCGCGCGCTCGTCGCCCATCGCTGATCTAACGCCCGAGCTCCGCGAGTACGCCGAGACGCCGGACCGCTTCTCGGACGTCGTTGCAGACGCGAGCGTCGAGCGTTTCGCCGACGAGCGAATCTGCATCCTGCAGGGCCCGACCTGGGCGTCGGTCAGCGGAGTGCAGTCGAACCGATCGCGTCGAGACGCTCTTGGCGGAGGTGCGGAGCGAGTCCCGCGGAGAAGGAGCCGGTGTGGTGGATCGGGCCCTCGGCACAGCCGGTCGACCTCTATGAACAACTGCAGGCGCTCGGCCTGGGCTAGCCTCGGGACCGTGCGCTGCTCCTCCATGCGCTCGCGCTCGCGCGTGAGCCGGAGGGGCCCGAGGGAATCGATGTCGTGCGCATCGACACGATCGAGAAGTTCTCGCGGCGCGAGAGCTTCAGTGGGACGCTTTCGACACGCCGGAGGACAAGCGCGCGAAGAACCGCGCGCGGCTCCGCGAGGATTTCGATGAGTCGCAACGCCTCGCGATTCCGGTCGGCTTTCTCGCGACGCTCGACGGGCGGCCGGCCGGCACAGCGCTCGCTATCCCTTCGGATCGCGGCGTTTTCCTGATCGGGGGCTCGACCGCGGAGTGGGCGCGCGGCCGCGGCGTCTACCGCGCGCTCGTTCGCGCGAGATGGGACTTCGCCGTCGCCCGCGGGACGCCCGCGCTCGTGATCCAGGCCGTGCCGGACACGTCGTACCCGATCGTGCTGCGCCTCGGCTTCGAAGAGGTCTGCACGATCCGGCGTCTCGAGGATTCGCGCGGCAGCTAGAGGAACTCGAAACAACCAGCCGGTGTAATAGCCGCAGTGGTGGGCCGACCACTATGACCGAAGCGGAGCTCATCGCCCGCGCAAAGCGGGGAGACGCTGCCGCCTACGAGAAGCTCGTGCGCACATATCAGGGCATCGCCTTCCGCACCGCATGGCTCGTCGCCGGGAACGCCGCCGACGCGGAGGAGGCTGCGCAGGACGGCTTCGTCAAGGCGTACCGCTCGCTCTGGCGCTTCCGCGCCGGCGCGCCCTTCAAGCCATGGCTGCTCCGGATCGTCACCAACGAAGCGCACAATCGCCGTCGCACGGCCGGCCGCCGCGAGACGCTCGCGCTGCGTGCGTCCGGGGAAGTCGTCTCGGGGGACGCGGCCCCGTCCCCCGAGACGGCACTCCTCGGCTCCGAACGTCGCGAGGAGCTGCTCGCAGCCGTGAACCGGCTCGAGGAGCACCATCGCCGCGCGATCGCGTGCCGGTACTTCCTCGACCTATCCGAAGAGGAGACGGCCGCGGTGCTCGGTTGCCGCCGCGGCACCGTCAAGTCGCGCCTCGCGCGCGCACTCGAACGCCTGCGCGCCGAGCTCGGGGAGGAGGCATGACGAACCTCGACGCCGAGCTGCACGGCCTCGCGCCGTTCATCGAGCTGCCGCCCGAGCCCGAGCTCGCGCCCGCGGTGCGCGCACGGATCGGCGGGCGGCGGCCACGCCCGGGCCGGCTCGTCCTCGCGCTGGCGCTCGTGCTCCTCGCAGTCGCCGTCACGTTCGCCGTGCCGCCCGCGCGGAGCGCGATCATCCGCTGGCTCGGCATCGGGAACGCCAGAGTCGAGTTCGTGGATCGGCTGCCCGACGTTCGCACGCGCCGCCCGCTCGACCTCGGCGTCCACACGTCGCTCGCAACCGCGCGGAAGAGCGTCCGCTACCACGTCCTCACCTCGAAGCTCCTTGGCAAGCCGAACGGCGTGCGCCTGCGCTTCGACCAGGTCGCCTTCGTCTACGGCGACCACAAGCTTGTCGTCCTGCAAAGCGAGGGCACCTTCTTCACGAAGGAGGTCGGTCCGCTCACCAACGTCGACCGCTTCCGCCTCAACGGGGCAGACGCGATGTGGATCTCCGGCCAGCGCCACGTCTTCGGCTACGTCGCCGGTCCCGGTGGGGATCACGCTTCGGAGCTGTACCTCGTCGGTAACGCGCTGATCTGGCAGCGCGGCTCGCTGACGCTGAGGCTCGAAGGGAAGCTCTCGCGCGCGGAAGCCGTGCGGATCGCGCGCTCGTTCCGGTGAAGGCCGCGCTCGTCGCGCTGCTCCTGCCCGTGCTCGTCGCCTCGGCCGGCGCGCCGGCCGCCGATCTGCCGGATCTCGATCAGGCGACGCCGCTCGGCGTCTCGCTCACCGAGCGCGACGGAAGGCTGCTGCTCGTGTTCGGCTCCGCGGTCGACAACATCGGGCCGGGGGCACTCGTCGTGGAGGGGAGGCGCGCGGGCAAGGTCATGCGCGCCTGGCAGGTCGTCGGCGACCGTCGCTACGCGTTGAGGACACCGCTCCGTTACGTCCACTCCGCGACGCACCAGCACTGGCACCTCGCCGCATTCGAGCGCTACGAGCTCCGCCGTGCGGGAGCGCTCATCGGGCGCGATCGCAAGACCGGCTTCTGCCTGAACGACGCGTACGAGACGCGAGCCCTCAACCGCATGCCGCGCTGGACCGGCGCCTGCGGCGCCAGGCGCCCGGGCGCACACACGATCCGCGAGGGCATCTCGCCCGGGTTCGGCGACGACTACGTTCCGTCGCGGGAGGGACAGTCGATCGACGTCACCGGCCTGCCGCCTGGGCGCTACGTCCTCGTCCACCGCGCCAACCCGGGAAGAGACCTGCGGGAACGCTCCTACGCGAACAACGCGGCCTCCGTCGCGATCGACTTGCGCGGTCGCCGCGTTCGCGTGCTGGCGCGCTGCCCGGATTCGCCCTCCTGCGGAACCTGAGTGCCGCGGGTGGTGTAAGAGCGGCAGACCAAAGGAGGAGAAATGCGCAAGCTCATCGTCTTCACGGCGCTCACGGCGCTGATCTGCGTTCCGGCTGCGTTCGCGAAGGAGCGCAACCTCACACTGGCGGGAAAGCCGTCCGTGACAAAGGCGGGGAAGGCCTGGACTGCGACCGTCAACGTCACGATCGACAAGGAGCCGCAGGCGGGCAAGGCGCCGACGATCCGTCTCATCAACCAGTCGATCAGCACCGCCGCACGCGTCGTCAACATCAGCGCACGCCCGACGTCGGAGCTTGGCGTCTACCGGGCGCGGGTCGCGTTTCCAAGCGCAGGAACGTGGCGCGTTGTCGTCATCGACACGGTGACCGGACGCGCGTATTCGTTCGGGCGGACGTCAGTCCGGCGCTAGCCCGTCCACGGAGCGAGCTCGAGCGCTCGTTCGTACGCGGCGCGATCGTGCACCGGCTCACCGTGCGACACGATCACGCGCTCGAACGGGAGCTCGAGCAGCGTCCGCAGGGCGGGAAGCGCTCGCTCCTCGTGCCAGGGCGTCGCCCACACGCGGAGCTCTCCCTCCGGCGCCGTGAGCGCATCCGCGAAGACGATCGTGCGCTGCTCCGGCAGCCACACCGGCGTCTCGTTGCGACCGCGTCCGTCGTAGAGCGCGACGAGCCCGCCCGGTAGCTCGCTACCAGGCTCGATCCCTTCGAGATCTGTCTCGGGAACATTCGTGCGCCAGAAGAGGTACGGGCCGAAAGCACGCGCGCCGTAACGGCGCACGAACAGATCGACGTCGCGCACGTGGTCCGGCTTGAGGATGACCACGACCGTCGGCGGACTCGCGTCGATGCGAGCCCAGATGCCCGTCGCGTCGTCCGGCGGCGCGAGCGGGTCGATCAGGATCACCTCGCCGCCTGATTCGACAGACGTGGAGCTCACGAGCGGCCCCCACCCAGCGTCGGGCCGCCAATCCGGGTACTCGATCCGCCAGAGCCACAGCCCGGGCGCGACGTCGAGAATCGCGTGCGTCACGCGTCGGCGCGCGCCATGATGCGACCACCGACACGGAACCATGCAATCGAGCCGTCCGGCGCGCGAACGAACTCCATCTCCCCCGGAGGGCCCTCCGTTACGAAGAGGCGATCGGGCTGGTAGAAGGAGACGGTCGCCGGCGGGGGCGACGGCTGCGGCGGCGAGTCCTTGTGCGGGAAGCCGCCCTTGTTGGTCGCGACGAGGATCAGTCGGCCGCCCTCCCGTTTGAGCTCGACGTCGAACAGCTTGCTGGCGTACGTGCCGAGGTACTCGTCGGCGTCGACCTCGATCGGCTCCCGCTCGCGCTCGCTCGCGCCGATCGCCGGTAGCGCGGCAGCACGCCCCGCCAGCGTGACCTCGTTCCCTCGTTGGTGGTTGGTGAGGATCGCGCACGCGAAGTCGTGCTCGGGCGCGAAGAAGAAGAGCGAGATCTGCCCGTTCGTGCCGCCTCCGTGACCGATGATTCGAGCGCCCATCTCCTCCGAGATCGACCAGGTGAGCCCGACGTGCTCGAAGATCGAGCCGACCTCGAGCTGGCTGGTCTGCATCTCGTCGAGCGAAGCCCGCCTGAGCACACCGTCGCCGTCGCCGAGGTTGAAGCGCGCGTAGCGGAGCAGGTCGCGCACGGTCGACGCAAGACCGCCGGCGGGATGATGCGCGCGGCCGATCGGCCAGGGACGCGCGACGGTCGGGGGGCCGTCGTCGTTGCGGTGATGACCGACTGCGAAGCGTCGCGTCATCACGTCGTCGGCGAAGAAGAACGTGTGCTCGAGACCGAGCGGCTCGATCACGAGTTCCTGCACCGCGTGCTCGTACGGCACGCCGGCGATCACCTCGATCACCCTCCCCGCGATGTAAAAACCGGCGTTGTTGTACGACCACACTTCGCCCAATGGCGTCAGCTGCGACAGGATCGACATCGAGTCGCACATGCGAGCGAGGGCGTCGTCGCCGGAGCCGAAGTCGTCGAAGTAGTCGCCGACCCAGCCGCCCGTGTGCGTGAGCAGGTGCCGCATCGTCACGCGTGCCGCGACGTCCTCGTCGCCGAGCTTCAGGCCGGGCAGATACGTCCGCACGGGCTCGTCGAGCTCGAGCTCGCCGCGCTCGGCGAGGCGCAGCGCCGCCGTGCCGGTGAACGTCTTGGTGATCGATCCGATCTGGAACAGCGTGTCCGGGGTGACCTCGAGCGGGTTCTCGAGCGACGTGACGCCCAAGCCGGCGAAATGCTCCTTACCGTCGTGCAGCAGGCCGACGGCGACGCCGGGCGTTTCCGTCTCCTCCATCGACGCGCGGATCGCGTCGCAGACCTGTCCGAACACAGCCGCCCCCATGCGTGAGACGGTAACGCAGAATGCGCCGATGAGCGTCGACATGGTCGTGCTCGACGATGCTGAGGCCGTCGGGCGCCGCGCGGGCGAGTTGCTTGCCGAGGCGGCGAGCGGCGGCGGACACGTCGCGCTCTCAGGCGGGACGACGCCCGAGCTCGCACACGAGACGGCGGCGAAGCTGCAGCCGGACTGGAGCCGCGTCGAGCTGTGGTGGAGCGACGAGCGCTGCGTCCCTCCGAACGACGAGCGGTCGAACTACGCCATGGCGAAGCGGACGCTGCTCGACCGGCTCGAGATGCAGCCCTCGCAGGTCCACCGGATCCGCGGCGAACTCGACGCGGAAACAGCGGCCGCGGAGTACGATGCCGCGCTGCGCGGCGTGCGACTGCGTCTGAATGTGCTCGGGTTGGGCCCCGACGGCCACACGGCATCGCTCTTCCCCAACGCTCCGGGCCTACACGAGCGCGAGCGGCTCGCGATCGCGGCGGAGCCCGGCCTCGATCCGCGCGTAACGCGTGTGACGATGACGCCGCCGATGCTCGCGAACGCCGACTGCGTCCTCTTCCTCGTCACGGGCGAGGACAAGGCGGACGCGGTCAAACGGGCGTTCGAGGATCCGCCCGACGACTCGACGCCGGCGAGCATGGTCCGCTCGCGCGACGGCCAGACGATCGCTGTGCTGGACAGGCCTGCCGCCTCGCTCCTGGCCTCGATATAGCGCTCTCGTGAGCCGACCTGTCTTACACGGAGCGAAGCGACGTGTTAGATATAGGGATATGCGCGACACCCTGACCATAGATCGTCCAGAACAGTTGAAGGCGCTCGGGCACCCCCTGCGACTCCGCGTGCTCGAGGAGCTGGGAGCAAAGACCGAGTCGCTGACGAACCGCGAGCTGGCGCAACGCCTCGGCGTCGATCCGGGGCACCTTCACTTCCACGTACGGATGCTCCAGAAGGCGGGACTGATCGAGCTCGCCGACGGCGGGCAGCGGCGCGAGAAACCCTACCGCTCGGCCGCGAAGGCGATTCGCGTCGCGCCGGAGCTCACGTCGGCCGGCCTGTCCGGCGGTCTGCACGCAGCGATGCTCGACGAGGTGCAACGCGCGTTCATGAAGTTCGCCGAGCAAGGTCGCTTCCGCGGCGCTCAGGTCACGGTGAGCCTTCCGCTCGACAAAGCGCGCGAGCTGCTGCGCGAGTTCAACGCAAAACTTGACGCAGCGGAGGACGAGACCGAAGATACGATCATCTTCACCACCTTCTTCCATCCACCGACCTCCACCGAATAGATGTGGATCGCCCTCTTTGTCGTGCTGGGGATCATCGTCGCGGTGCTCTGCGTTTTCGCCGCGATCCGCATCAACCGTGAGGAGGACCACCCCGTGAACCTGGTGACACCGGAGCAGATGGAGCAGATGGACGCCGACGACAATCGTCGTCTGGGAGGCTCGTAGGAGACTCTTTTACGGCAGAAGCTCTGACTCGAGCTCCGCCGTCGCGAGCCCTCGCCGCTGGGCGAGCGCCTGCAGCACGAGCACTGTGTCCGCGGCGGGAAGATCCTCGAGGTAGGCGTCGCGCGTCTCGAACGACTTGAGCACCGATTCGACCGACTCGATGTACCCGACGGTGTCCGCCGCAGCGACGAAGGCCAGCGCGTCCGCGACGTCGTGCGGAAAGCCGTCGTGGATTCGGAGCGCGTCGGCCGCGATGCGCAGGCCGTCCCACTCCTGCAGTACCGCGTGCGCGAGCGCGGCGGCGTAGTGGCCGATCGGTGACGCGGCCTGGTCGGCGCCCTGCTCGAGCGTCCACCTTGCGTCGCGCTCGGCGCCGTCCCAGTCGGCCGAGAGGATGCGCGCCTTCAGGATCGCGATCGGCCGACCCCAGCTGCCCGGCGGCGCATCGGCCCAGCTCTCGTGATAGCGATCGCACGCGCGGTCGAACCACTCGCGCGCTTCACGCGTACCTCCCTGCATGACCAGTGCAAGCCCGGCCCCCGCGGCCGCGTTCCCCATTCGCGTCAGCTGCCGCTGCCGCGCGTCGGCATCGTCCGCGTCGGGAAGCCGCGACTCGCCGTCCCGGTAACGTTCCACCTCGCGCCCGAAGTGCCTCGCCCAGTCAGCCACAGCGCAATTGTCATGGAAACCACCTTCCACGGACTCGAGTTCCTCACCGCGCCGGGGCGCGTCTTTACGCCGCGCGCCACGACTGAAGCTCTCGTCGACGCGGCGATCGCCCACATCGACAGCCAGCATCTTCGCGTCGCGGATGTGGGCACGGGATCGGGCGTGATCGGCGTGTCGATCGCGGTCGCAGCACCGCAGGTCGAGGTCTTCGCCACCGACATCAGCCCGGAAGCGGTCGCGCTCGCGCGCGAGAACGCGGCGCGTCACGGCGTCGGCGACCGCGTGCACGTGTTCGAGGGCGACCTCCTGACACCGGTGCCGTCAGAGGTGGACCTGGTGGTCGCGAACCTCCCCTACCTGCCCGAGGACGAGCCAAGGCCGGAGCTTGCGGACGAGCCGCCCGAGGCCGTTTATGCGCCCGGCGACGGCCTGGGCCCGCTGCGCAAGCTGCTGCAGCTCTGCGAGGCAGGCAAGCTTGCGATGCCTGGCTTCGCCCTCGTGCAGTATCGCGGCGACGTCCTCGAGGCCGACTGCCAGCACCTGCCGGAACTGCGCGAGGAACTGGATCGGCACAGCACCGCCGCAAAAGCGTAACCCCCCCTCTCGCCACGCCCTCAGGATCGGATATGCTCTACGGAGTCGCTCGAACTCTCGGCGAGCGCACCTTTGTGGGAAGGCGGCAGCGGCCGGTTCCGCTGCGCACATGCACGAAGCGACTGAGGATCTCACCTACGCGCCCAACGCGACGGCTGATCTAGCCGCCGACTTCGCTCGCGCCGAATCGTGGGCCGGCGAGCCCTTCCTGCATCCCGGTGAGGACCCGGACCAGGTGCTCGCGCCCGGGACGGCACGTCGCCAAGCATTCGACGACGCTGTCGTTGAGATCGACGCGGGACGAGCGGCACCCTCGCCGCGCTGGAAGGTGCGCTATGGCCTGATGCTCGGCCTCGAGCGGGTCCTCTCGGACAAGCCACCGCGTCTCGCCTCGGGTACCGAGCTGCGCCGACACCAGATCGACGCGCTCGCGGGAATGCTGACGGAGCTGATCGCCGCGAACCAGCAGCAGGCGGAGGTGAACGGGAACGGCAACGGGCTCGTCGAGACCGAGGAAGAGGAGGACGAGGAGTTCGAGCTCGAGGAGGGCGTCGAGGAAGACGAGGAGCCGGAGCTCAGCCTCGAGGAGGACCCCGGTGCCAAGCGGCGCTACCGATTCCGGCATCCGACCGCCTCGGGCAAGACGATCGCCGCGGCCGGGTTCGTCGAGGCTGCGCGCACGCTCGGCGTCCTGATCCTGACGCACCGCCGGCTGCTCGTCTCCCAGTTCGACCGCGAGCTGAAGGCCGAGGGGTACGGCGAGCGGATCACGCCGGCGATCGAGCGGGGCAAGGAGCCACTGCGCAGCAATCCGCTGACGATCCAGACGTACGCGTGGTTCGCGCGGCACGTCGGCTCGCTGTCACGCGACGCCTACCAGCTCGTGATCGCCGACGAGGCGCACACCGCCCTCGGTGAGAAGACGAGCGCCGCGATCAGATCGTTCCCGGAGCCGGTCTACATCGGCATGACCGCGACCGAGCAGCTGATCGCGAAGCAGGTGTCGGACGTCTTCCCCGCATCGGTCGACGACCTGCCGCTGGCTGACGCGGCGCGACGCGGGCTGATCGCGCCGTTGCGCGACCTCCGCGTGCCGCCTGCAGCCGCGATCCACTCGGTTCCGATCGTCGGCGGAGACTTCGACGAGGGCGAGCTCGCGAAGGTCCTCGACCACGAGGCGCTGAACCAGGCCGCCGCCTCGCTCTACCGCGACCGGTTCGACTCGCTACCCGGCATCGTCTACGCCGCCGGCGTCGAGCACGCGTACAACCTCGCGAAGGAGTTTCGCGCCGCGGGGCTCAAGGCCGAGGCCGTCAGCGGCCGGACGCCGCCGGTGCGGCTCGCAGAGACGCTCGCGGCATACGAGCGCGGCGAGATCAACGTGCTCATCAACGCGATGCTGCTCGCAGAGGGGTGGAACTCACCGCGCGCGACCGTCGTCATGCATCTCGCGCCGACCGCATCGAAACGCGTGTACCAGCAGCGCATCGGTCGCATCATGCGGCTGCACCCCCGCAAGGAAGCGGGCATCGTCGTCGACTTCGTGCACAAGTCGGCAACGCACAACGACCGCGTCGTGTCTCTGCATTCGTTGCTCGACTCCGACTTCTACCGCGAAGGCGCACGCGTCACTCCGGCGCCCCGCCGCCGCCATCAGCGGCGCGCACGCCGGTACCTGACACCGGCGCCGTGGCTCGTGCCCGTGACGCCCGACGTCAGGCGCCGCCTCGCGGTCATCCAGCGCGAATGGCAGCGGATCGATCCGAAGTACCTCGATGAGGACGAGCAGCGCTACTGGGCGACGATCGCCGGACGCAACATGCGCTTCGAGGACCGCACCGAGCTCGTCCGCAAGTTCACCGACCGCGGCGCGTCGAAGGGCGCGCTGGCGCAGTTCCTCTCGACGACTGCCGCCGAGAACCCGAACCGGCGCCTGCGCATGATCGCGCTCTCCGACCGCGTCTCGACGCCGGTCGAGCGCGCCGACTTCGACGACCTCGTCACGCTCGTGACGCAGGCGCCGACGTGGGAGAAGGATCGCCTGCAGGGAATCCGCGTCCTGCTGCGCGCGATCGCGGACGGGCATGCCGATGCGCCCGAGCAGATCCTCGCGCGCTGGACGTGGAAGCTTGCTCGCGCCTCCCGCAAGGCACAGGACCGACGCGCGAGCGCCGAGTTTCCCGAGGCGAAACGGCTTCTCGGTGCGCTCGCGAACTCACGCGGGCACCGGCACGAAGAGAACGCCGCGAGGCTGGTCAATGCGGCGCTCGAGCAGCCGCTTCAAGTCGGTGCGGCGCTGCTCGCATCGGCGGAGGGCTACACGCCGCGCGCGAACCAGCTCCTCGACGCGGCACGCGAGAAGCTCAGCACGATCGAGGAGATCGCCGGGGCGCTCGCAGAGAATCTGCCGCAGCCCAAGCTGCAGCCGAGCCGCAAGCGCCGCCGCAAGCGCAAGCGGAAGACCACTGAAACACAAGAGACGGCGGCCGCGACAGTGACCGCCGACGGCTCCCAGGACGGGCCCGCGAAGCCTCCGGCCAAGAAACGGCGGCGACGCAGGCGCAGGCCTGCGGTCGCGTCCGCGTCCGCGGCCGCGGACGGGCCGGTACTCGAAGGCGTAACAACCGACCCCCCAGCCGAGACCGTCTAACTAACCAAATGGTCGTACTGCTCGGGATCGCATTCCTTGCGGGCGTGATCACGGCGGTTTCGCCGTGCGTGCTCCCCGTTCTTCCGATCGTCCTCGCCGGAGGCGCAAGCGGTGGACGCGGGCGTCCATACGCGATCGTCGCGGGGCTGATCACGATGTTCGTCTTCTCGATCCTCTTCGCGGCGTACGTGCTCAAGCAGCTCGGCTTGCCCGAGGACTTGCTGCGCAACGTCTCGATTGCATTGCTGTTCGCGGTCGCGGCGACGCTGCTGTTCCCGCGGCTCAGCCTGCTCATGGAGCGAGCTCTGGCCCCGCTCAGCCGACGCGGCTCGAAGCACATGGACAGCGGCTTCCTGCTCGGATGCGCGCTCGGTTTCGCCTTCGTGCCCTGCGGCGGACCGATCCTCGCGTACGTCTCGGCGCAGTCGGCCACCCTCAACTTCGGCTTCCGTCCGATCGCGCTTGCGATCAGCTACGCGCTAGGCGCCTCGGTTGTGCTGCTCGCGATCGCGCTGGGTGGGCAACGCGTCGCGAAGCCGCTGCGCTCAAGCGCGTCGTGGCTTCGGCCGGCGCTCGGCGTGGTCGTCGCGGTCGCAGCGCTCGGGCTGGTGTTCCACGTCGACACAAAGCTGCAGACCGCTCTGCCGAACTGGACGAACTTCCTGCAGGAGCACACGGAGAACACCGCGTTCGCGCGCGGCAAGCTCTACAAACAGCAGGTCGCCGAGCCGGCGCAGACAGTGAAGTCGAACCTTCCGGATTACGGACCGGCGCCTGCGCTCGACGGAGGCGGCCGCTGGTTCAACTCCAAGCCGCTGACAATGCAGGGGCTGCGCGGCAAGGTCGTGCTGATCGACTTCTGGACGTATTCGTGTATCAACTGCCTGCGCACGCTGCCGCAGCTGGAGGCCTGGGATGCGAAGTACCGCAAGGACGGGCTCGTGATCGTCGGCGTGCACACACCGGAGTTCGCGTTCGAGCACGTCTCGTCGAACGTCTCCGGCGCGATCAAGCGCCTCGGTGTCCGCTATCCGGTCGTGCAGGACAACGACTTCGCCATCTGGAGCGCCTACTCGAACCAGTACTGGCCTGCGGAGTACCTGATCGACCGCAACGGCCACGTGCGGCACGCGCACTTCGGCGAGGGCGAGTACGACCAGACCGAGAAGGCGATCCGCAAGCTGCTCGGTGTCGACCGCGGCTCGATGACCGAGGTTGCCGACAGGACGCCGACCGGAGCCCTCACGCCCGAGTCGTACATCGGCTACGCGCGCGCGGAACGTTTCGCCGGAGACCCGACGAGGGCGGACCGGCCGGCGACTTACCACTTCCCGCGGCAACTCCCGCTTCACAGCCTCGCGTTGGATGGGCAGTGGACCGTGCTCAAGGAGCGCGCCGTCGCAGGGCCTGGTGCAGGTCTCCGCGTGCACTTCTCGGCGCGCAAGGTCTATCTGGTCCTCGGCGGTCACGGCAAAGTAGACGTCTACGTCGACGGAAAGAAGCAGCGGACCGTGGGCGTGAACGGCGACCGGCTCTACACGCTCGTCGACTCGCCGCGTCAGCGTGAGGCGCTGCTCGACCTGCGCTTCACGCGCGGAATCTCCGCCTACGCGTTCACGTTCGGCTAGTCCAGTTCAGCTAGGAGTGCGAAGTGGTCGGAGGCCTGCGTCTCCACGACCGTGCATGCGCGCGCGCTCTGTCGCGCAAAGATGTAGTCGAGTCGAGCCCACGGATGCCACGCGAGGTATGTCCAGCCGCGCTCGCTCGAGTTGAGCGCTCGGAAGCAGTCGGTGAATCCGGCCTCGAGGACGAGCTCGACCGGCCGGCGCGAAACGTAGTCCGCCGGCGCCTGCTCCTCGGACGGCGGAGCACCGACCTCGTCGTCGGGATGGACTGCGTTGAAGTCGCCGACGAGCACGTCGCCGTCGGCCGCGCGCGCAAGGATCGCCTCGACCTCGGCGACGCGCCTGGGCTCGTCGGCCCGCGCGCGTCCCGCAGAGAGATGCGTCGCGAACAACCGCCTGCCGTCAACCTCGATCTCGAGCAGCGTCTTCTCGAGCTCGGGCAGGCGATAATTCTTCGCGCGTGCGACTGGCGCACGGCTCAGCCACGCCACGGCGAATTCGCTGTTCGCCTCGCCGTAGGCGACCTCCATTGCGAGGCGCGCGCCGAGCGCCTCTACGGCCGCGCGTTCGGTCGCCTCCTGCAACGCGACGACGTCCGCAGCCTGCTCGCGCAGCAACTCCTCGATCGCGTCAAGGCGGCCGAGGCCGCCGTTCCACATGTTCCACGACAGGACGCGCGTGGCGTTACTGCTCGCGCGGGAGATCTTCCGGTGGCTTGGGACCACCGCCGTTGCCGCGCTCGCGGTCGCGCAGGAAGCGCGTCAGCTCCGCAGCGAGCGTCTCGCCGGAGATGTCCTGCTGTGCGAGGTCGTCGCTGCGCTGCTCGAGCTCCTCGACATATGCAGCCGTCTCGGCGTCCGACGCGACGGCCTGACTCACCTGAGTCGCGTACGTCTCGGAAAGCTCCTGCAGCTCGCTCGTGTCGAACGACGCGCCGAGAAGCGAACCGAGGCGTTCGCACAAGGCGAGCGCGGCGCGCGGACTCGGGGCGAGCGACACGTAGTGCGGCACCGCGGCCCAGAGATTCACCGCGCTTATCCCACGACGGTAGAACGCGTCGTGCAACACGCCGACGATCCCCGTCGGCCCCTCGTAGCGCGAGCGCTCGAGGCCGAGTTCTTCGATGAGCTGCTGATCGGTCGCGCTGCCGGTAACCGGCGCCGGCCGCGTGTGCGGGACGTCCGCGAGCAGCGAGCCGAGCGTCACCACCAATTCGACGCCCACCTCGTCTGCCAGCCCCGCCACGAGATCGGAGAAGCGGCGCCAGCGCATGTTGGGCTCGATGCCGAGCAGGATCACCGCGTCGCGATCGAGCCCTGGGATCGGCGCATGCATGAACGTCGTCTCCGGCCAGTCGACGCGGCGCGTCGTGCCCTCGACGAGTGAAACGTGCGGCCGGGTCACCTGAAAGTCGAAGAACTCCTCCGGGTCGATCTCTGCAAAGCGCTCCGCGCTCAACGACTGCGCGAGAAAGCTCGCGGCCATGGACGCGCCCTGTCCGCCGTCGTTCCAGCCGCGGAAGGCGCAAATGAGAATCGGCCGTCGTAAGGACGGCCGCTCGGAGATCCTCAGCTCCTCGGCCATCGCGGCAGTGTAAGCGCTGCCGTCAGCGTGGACGCGGCGCGAACGCCTTCGGCGGTCGCTCGATGACAGTCACGAGCGCGATCGCACACGCCCAGACCGCGGCGGCAAGCGCAACGTGAACGAGCACGAGCCACCAGGGAAGATGAGTCCGGTACTGCAGCTCCCCGACGCCCATCTGCACGAGCAACAGGAAGAGCACGATGCCGCTGCCTTCCGCGTAGAGCGGCCAGCGCTCGCGGTTGCGGAAGATGTAGACGAGAAAGGCGAGGAAGAGCGCGCCGAAGATCGCTGTCGCACGAACGTGCACGTAGAGCGCCGCGTGCAGGCGCCACAGCCGCTCGACGTCGGCGCTGCCCGGGTGCGGACCGGCGGCCGTCGAGACCGTTCCCGTGACCACGAGTGCGAGCAGCGCCGCGGCGGCGACGAAGGCGCCGTGTCGAATCCGCTGCGGGAGCAGGGTCGATGAGCGCCCGTGTTCGAAGGAGATCGCCTCGACGGCGAGCACGACTCCTCCCGCGAGCACGACGAGGGCGAGCATGAAGTGCGACATGACGAGCCACGGGTTCAGTCCCGCGTAGACCGTGATCGCGCCGAGCGGCGCCTGCGCGAGCGTCCCCAGGAACGTGCCAAGCGCGAGTCTGCGCAGCCGGCGCGGCACGCCCGGCGTGAAGCGCGCGCCGACCCAGCCGCCGAGCGTCGCGAGAATCGTCACAGCGCTGACGATCCGGTTGCCGAACTCGATGAACGAGTGATAGCTCTTGCTCGGAAACGGGTTCCCCGCCGTACACCCGGGCCAGTGCTCGCAGCCGAGCCCCGAGGCGGTCAGGCGGACGGTCGCCCCGCTGATGATGATGATCCAGAGCCAGACCGCCGAGCCCAAAGCGAGCTTGCGGAAGGTCGCCGGCGAAAGCTCCATCCGTCGCGCCCGCTTGACCAGGGTGGACTCGACGTGCACGCGCGCAGCCTAGAGGTTTGATGTGGAAAGGTTCCTGCGATGGTGGAGGAGTCGCGACTCGAACCGACCGAGCATGGGCTCGCGCCCTCCGACGATGGCTGGTTCGTCCTCAATGCGCGAGACACGCGCTGGCGTCCGGGCGAGGGACGGGGCGCTTACTGCATCTTCGAGGGCGACGCCGAGTTCCCGCAGGTGGGTATCCACCTCGTTGCCCTTGGGCCGGGCGAGCCGATGTCGATGTACCACTGGGAGGCCGACCAGGAGGACTTCCTCGTGCTCGCCGGCGAGGCGCTGCTGATCATCGAGGGCGAGGAACGTGCGCTGCGACAGTGGGACTTCGTGCACTGCCCCGCGGGGACGAAGCACACGATTCTCGGCTCCGGCGACGCGAGTTGCCTCGTGCTCGCAGTCGGCGCGCGCGACCGCTCGACCGGTCCCGACTGGGGCGGCTACACCGTGGACGAAGCCGCACTCCGCCACGGCGCGGGCGTCGTGCACGACACGACGGACGCCGACCAGGCGTACGCGCGCTTTCCGAAGCGCGCGCGGTCCCGGTACCGCGAAGGCTGGCTACCCGAATAGCCGAAGGCGCTACTCCGTCATGCGGAACGCGACCTGGTATTTCGTGACGGACGAGCGCTTGCCGGGAGTGTCGCCGGTGGGCATCGCATTCAGCGCCTCGTCGCCGCGCTTGTAGTCGTCTTCGTTCTCGAAGAAGAGAATGACGAGCGACGTCTCGGCCTCCGGATCGTGCAGCACGATGAACTCCTTGGCCGGAATGTCGTCCGGCCTCTCGCTGGCTTCCATCTCGCGCTGCACCTCTGCCATCCGGTTGCTGTCGACGCCTTCGAAAGTCACGACTCGTGCGAGCGGCATACCGCCTCCTTTGTCGAGAGTTCGAGGTGACTCTACGTCAGGTCAGGGGCTCGAGCACGGCCGGGTAGCCGTCAGCGCCGTCGAACGGCGTCGGCCGCGAGCCGAGGAACAGCGGCCGGTCGGCCGCGTTGAGGAGCACGGGCATCATGTCCGGCCCTCGCAGCTGTCCGAGGATCCCGGACGCACAGTCCAGCTCGCCGAACCGGCGCACGTTGTCAGCGCGCACGCCTGGACCGGCGACGACGAACGGCACCGGATCGCCGGAGTGGATCACGTCGGGCGATGCCGGCGTGGCGTGGTCGCCGGTGATGCACACGATCGCGCGATCCACCGGCAGCCGCGCGCGCAGCGGCACGTCGAGCGCCTCGATCACGGCACGCTTGACGAGCGGGTCCTTCGTGTGACCTGCGGCGTCCGTCGCCTTCTGGTGCGCGAACACGAAGGTGTCCCCCGCGGCGAGCCGGTCGTCGATTAGATCGAGCCGTCTGGCGAGGTCGGCCTCTGGGCTCGCGGACTCGGGCGCGGAGTGCGTTTCGAGCCCGACAGTGCGCGCGAGCCCCTGCAGAAACGACGAGTCGCCAATGAACGTTCCCTGTAGCCCGTGCCGCTCGAGAAACGTCGGGACCTGCTTCGGCCGGCCCCACCACTTGAGCGTGATCACGTTGAACACCGGCAGTCCTGCCTCTGCGCGCCGCTGATTGATTTCGTGCTCGGCGAGGATCTCCATCGTCCAGCGCGTCCACTCCTCGGCCGCGCGCGCCGTCCGCTCCGCCTCCGCCACCAACGGCAGCGGCCGCAGCACGGGATGGCGATCGCGGTAGAACGCATCGCTGTCACTGACGCGGTCGTCCGCCCCGCCTCCGATGCGCAGGACAGCTTCGCCGCGCCACACGTGGGTGAGCGAAAAGACCAGCTTGTCGACTTCGAGGTCGTCACAAGCCTGGACGAGCGCCTCGGCATCCTCTGCGTCGCGCTGCGGGTCGGGTCGGCCCGAAAGCCACCAGCCGTCCTCACGCCGTTCAGCCGGACGCAGCGCGGCGTAGGCGAAGACGTGCTCGTCCGACACTTCCTGCCCGCGGCCGAGCGCCTCGAACACCGCGCGCCCGGGGAACTCGTCGGGCCGGTACCCGAGCATCGACCAGTGCGCGACCTCGCTCGACGGAGCGCGGCCGGGGCCGACGGCGTACAGCACGCCGCACGATCCGGTCGCGACAAGCCGGTCGAGGTTCGGCGTGCGCGCGACCTCGTTCGCGGTGCGTCCCTTGAGGACCGCGTGCGCGCGGTCGGCAAGCCCGTCGAACAGGACGACGACGATCGGAAGCACCTAAATGAAACTAACGGATCGTTCGGATCGTGATCGAACGACCGTTGGCGACGTACAGACGCGTGCCGGCTATCGCCGCGAGCGACCCGGGGTACGCGCCGGTCTGAGTGCCGTCCGGAAGGCGCATGACATGCACGAGCTTCCCGTCCCACCACGCCGCCGCCTTGCCCTCGGCGTCGGCGAGGTGCGAGTCGGCTGTGATCGGGAACTCGTGCGCGTCGGTGCCGCGGCGCAGCTCGATCACGGAGCCGCGCTGGACGACCTGGCCTTTCGTGACCAAACCGACCGCGGACACTTCGCTCGCGTAGAGGTCGACGCTGACGATCTTGCCGTGCGCGTCGAGAACGGTCACGCGCTGCGCCTCAGCCACGGCGATTCGCCCAGAGGAGGCCGCAAGCCCGACTATCGGGCTCGACGCGTTCCATCCCGGGAACGCAATCGATCCGTTCGACTTCAACGCCGTCACGGTGTTGTCGACCGCATAAGGAAGAAGGCCGCCGCCCGCCGAACCGACGAGGATCGGCCGAGGATCGTCCGGCTGGCGCGTGGTGAACTGGAGCAGCTTCGGCGTCTTCTTCGTCGTCGTCGCCGTCCAGAGCTGCCAGCTGACGGTCTTGCCGCTCGTCGATGTGAGCCAGAGTGCCCGCGCACCGGTGACCGCGAGGCTGTCCACCGGTGCCGCGCGCGGCGCGCAGCGCTGACGCTTCCCGAGCTGGAACGTTCGACCCGTGAGCCGCTGCCAGATGAAGACGCGATCGCAATCGAGCTTGGTGCGCGCTGCCGAGAACGCAACGTCGTTTCCGTCCGCAGCGAGCGCGGTCACAGTGCTTCGGCCGACGATCTGCGCCGACTGCCTCGCGCCTGCACTAGCAACGATGAGACATGCGGAAAGAACCGCAAGGAAAATCGCCGCGCGCCTCACGCGGAAAGACTAGGGCCTGCGAGTGTGCATTTCGTTAAGAGGCCCGTCCAGAACACGCGCTACCCCTGAAGGAACAAGCGATTGCCAGTCACCGCCGGAGCGGATCGCGGCGCGCACCTCGGCGCCGGAGAGCTCTTTCTCGGCACCCTCGTCGAGGATGACAACCTCGTAGCCGGCGGCGCGCAGGCGATCGATCTTCGTCGCGCCCCAATCAGAGAAGTGCCGGATGAACTGCGTCACGTCAGGCGGGACGTACGCGTGCCAGAGCTCCGGCTCGTTGACGGGAAACGGGATGACGTGCACGTCGACGTCGACCTCTTCGGCCGCGGCCTTGACCATCAGCAGCCTTTCGGCGTACGTGTACGGATTCGACTCGGGAAGGTGCCTGACGGGGTCGGAAGGCTCGGGCTTGACCCGAGTCGGGTCCGGGTTCGTGATCCCGACCCACACCTCGTCGCTCTGCGCCCCTGCCCCCTGCAGGTACTCGAGGTGTCCATTGTGGAAGGGCTGGAACCGCCCGTGGATCATGCCTCGCCTCACTGACCGCGCCCCCCTCCGCCGGGCGGAGCCCGGCTCCGCGGGGCGCTCGCGCCGCTGGCGGCACGATGCCTTCCAGCCCGTATCACTCGTGCCCTCCGGCCTCGGCACCGCCAGCGACGCGTCAGTGAACCGAGGCGAGCGCGCCTAAAACGACCGCGACTCCGGCACCCTCCTCGACGAGACCGACGCGGCGCAGAAACAGGTGCTTCGCCTCGAACGCGGCTTCGAGCGCGGGTGCCTTGTCCCTCGGCAGAGCGACGAGGAGGCCGCCCGCCGTCTGCGGGTCATAGCCGAGCGCGTCGTACGCCTCGACGAGCCCATCCGCCGAGACATGCGCGGCCGCGAAGTCACGGTTGCGCGGATCTCCACTGGTGCGCACGCCCTTGCGGGCAAGGTCGAGCGCGCCGTCGATCGCCGGCAGCCGCTCCGACTCGAGCACGATGCGCACTCCGCTGCGCTCAGCGACCTCGTGCGCATGCCCGAACAGGCCGAAGCCGGTCACGTCGGTGACCGCGTGCGGAGCGAACGGCCGGAGGACGTCCGCGGCGTCCTTGTTCAGCGTCCGCATCCAGCGGATCGCGCGCTCGAGCGGCTGCGTGCCCGCGATACCCTGCTTGACGCCGCTCATGATCAGGCCCGTACCGAGCGGCTTGGTGAGGAACAGCGCGTCACCGGGGCGCGCGCCGTTCTTCGGCCAGATCCCTTCCGGATGGACCGTGCCGACGACGGCGAGGCCGTACTTCGGCTCGGCGTCGCGAATCGTGTGTCCGCCGGCGAGCAGTCCACCCGCGGCGCGCACCTGTGCGTCGGCCGCGGCAAAGATCTCGGCGAGCATCTGGATCGGCAGCTCCTCCGGAAACGCGGCGATCGAGAGCGCGAGCAACGGCGTACCTCCCATCGCAAAGACGTCGTTCAGCGCGTTCGTCGCGGCAATCGCGCCGTAGTCGGCCTGGCTCGTCGACGACCGGCGGGAAGAAGTCGAGCGTGAAGATGATCGCGCGTTCGTCGTCGATGCGGTACACCGCAGCGTCATCCGCCGGCGCGAGACCGACGAGCAGGTTCTCGGCCTCGACGGGGACGAACCCCCTGAGCAACTCCTCGAGTCGAGCGGCCGAGTACTTGGCGGCGCAGCCACCGCACGCGGCAAGCTCGGTCAGCTTGACCCTCCCAATCTCGGTGCTCAAGTCACGTCCTCCCATGTTCGTGGCAGCGGAACTCTAGGGACCTGCAGTCGTCACGTCTAGAACGGTCTCAATGTCCCCACGTATTCCCACTCGTTACACACGACAGCGGCGGCCAAGGCCGCCGCTGTCGGTTTTAGGGGAGAGGAGAAGCCCGTTAACAAGGCCTCGGCGCTCGTTTTCGACGCGAGCGCGCAAACTCCCTCCTGGACTTCCTCCTAGGCGCCCTTTTCGATCGGGACGTCGACCAGGTTCCCCCATTCCGTCCACGAGCCGTCGTAGTTGCGAACGTCCTCGTAGCCGAGGAGCTCACGCAGCACGAACCACGTGTGCGCGCTTCGCTCGCCGATGCGGCAGTACGCAGTCACCTTCTTGTCGGGTGTAACGCCTTTGACGCCGTAGAGCTGCTTCAACTCATCCGCGCTCTTGAAGGTTCCGTCGTCGCGAACAGCCGATGCCCAAGGGATCGACTGCGCGGTTGGAATGTGGCCCGCGCGCTGCGCGCCCTCTTGCTCGTAACCGGGCGGTGCGATCAACTCGCCCGAGTACTCCTGAGGGCTGCGGACGTCGACGAGTGCGCGCGCACTGTCTCCCAGACCGCCGAGGACATCGTCGCGAAACGTTCTGATCGAGGCATCCCGATCGGTGGCCGTGTACGTCGCGGCGCTGCGGGACGGTGCCTCCGTCGTCAGCTCACGGTCCTCGTCGATCCACTTCTGCCGGCCGCCGTCGAGGATGCGAACGTCTTTGTGCCCGTAGATCGAGAGGTACCAGTACGCGTACGCCGCGAACCAGTTGTTGCGGTCGCCGTACAGCACGACGGTCGTGTCGTTCGAAATCCCGAGCCTGCCCATGAGCTGCTCGAAGTCGGCGCGCTCGATCAGATCCCGCTCGACCGGATCCTGAAGATCGTCGCGCCAGTGAAGGCGGATGGCACCGCGTATGTGACCCTCGTCGTACAGATCCGGATTCTCGTCCACCTCGGCAACCACGACGTTCCCGTCGTCGATGTGCTCGCTCACCCAGTCGCTTGTGACGAGGACCGGCTTCGCATAGCCGTTCTCTCCCATCGTTACCCTCCTCCAGTCTGGCCGTGTAGGACGTTCTACTACAGAACGCCCGGGGAGCCAACGCTCTTCCGCATCACGCCATCAGCATCGACTGAACCGCCGCGCGGAGTTCGCGGACGGACACTGGGCCCTCGAACTTCGCCTTGATGCGCCCGTCGCGTCCGACGAGGAACGACCACGGCTCGCTCTGCAGCTTCCACTGCCGCATCCAGCGGTTGTAACCCTTTGCGGGATCGTTGCCCTGGAACACCTC
Source organism: uncultured Actinomycetes bacterium (assembly GCA_963815965.1). Classification (GTDB taxonomy): domain Bacteria; phylum Actinomycetota; class Thermoleophilia; order Gaiellales; family Gaiellaceae; genus DASVFB01. The sequence goes on from CAWFIT010000001.1 coordinate 521,141, forward strand.
GACGTGAATGAAGCGCACGCCGCTACCGGCGACCTGCTTGCGCACGTACGAGACGACATCGACGACCGGGCCGCAGGTCCTACTCGTGCAGAACTTCGGCGTTGCGAAGGTGACGACGAAGGGCTCGTGCGCGGCGAGCGCCTGTGCAACGGATGTCGTGTAGAGCTGTCGGTCCGGATGCTTGGCGGTCGTCAGCGGAGCGAGCCTGCCGCCTGTAGTGGCGAGGGTGGGCGTCCTCGAAGCGGGCGCCTTCGCGCCCACGGCCGGCGAGTACGACCGAGAGCCGACTACGACATTGCCGATGCCGCTGAACCTCGATCCACGCGGTCGCGCCAGCACCCAGTAAGTGCCCGGAGTGGGCGCGCGGAGATCCGCGACGTAAATCGTCGACGCGCCGAGCGAGGTGTCGTCGAGCCCGGGGACGCCTACCCTTTCGAGCCGAGCGATCGTCCGCTGATACGGCTTGTCCTTGAAGCCTCGAGCGATCCAGACGTCCGCCTTCGGCTTGGCAACCACCCGCCCGTCTTTCGCAACGACGAGGAAACTGAAGCGAACGGGGCCAGGCGCGAAGTCCGCGTCGCCCGGTGTGAGCGCCACGGTCCTCAGGCCCGGCCCCTGAGCAAGGGCTTCCAACGTGCCCGGCACGCCGGATGAGTGACTCGCGGCACCCGATCCGCAACCCGCAACAAAAAGGATTCCGGCGAACGCCAGGACGCGGGCACGCACAACTCCCGAGTCTAGCGTCGGCCTTCCGCAGCTATCGAGGATTAATTGCCGTCGAAGTAACCGAGCGGAGGCGAGCCGATCGCGAGGAGGAGCGCCTGGACGATAAGCAGCAGCATCACTGCCGCAAAAATGACACGAGCTTTGTTCACCGTTTCACCTCCTCTCGCTAGAACCGGAAGTCCTGCAGGGCTTCGGCAGCGCGCCGATACAACCGCGCGGCGCCAGTGTCGTCCCCCCGGCGTGCCGTGAGATCGCCCTTGGCAATCCACACAGCAGCACGATGGCTCGTGGACTCGAACCTCTCGAACGTGTTCTCTGCCTCGTCGAACGCCGCCGCCGCTTCATCGAGGCGGCCCTGCTCGAGCAGCGACCTGCCGAGCACGAGCTGGGCGTTGCCGATCTCGTCGAGCCGGTCCTCGCGGTTGCCGAGGAGCGAAAGCGCGTGACGCGCCTGCTCTTCGGCGATCTCCAGCTCACCCGTGCCGAGCCGAACCTGCGCGAGCGACGAGACGGCGGTCGCCGCTTCGTCGTCCCGCCCGAGATCGATCAAGACTTTGAATGCGTCCTTCAGGTACTGGACGGCTTCGTCGGGCTTGCCGAGCGTGTAGTTGAGGCCGCCGAGGTTGTTCAAAAGGCGCCCCACGTCAGCCCGGTCCTCGACCTCCTCGTAGAGCCCGCGCGCGCGCTCCGCATAGTTGCGCGCCGTGATCCAGTGGCCTTCGCGCTCGGCGATCAGCGACGCCTGGAAGTACACATGCGCGGTCATGCGCCGGTCATCGAGGCCTTCAGCGAGCTCGAGTGCGCGTTCGACGTCCTCGCGCGCAGCTTCGTAGTCGCGCTGGCGGCGCCGGCAGCGCGAGCGCCAGTTGAGGATCTCCGATCGAAGCAAATCGCACGGAAGGCCGGAGCGCTCGGCGAGCTTGAGTGCCTCGTCGAATAGCGCCACCGCCGTGGCGACACTGGAAAGCTTGTAGCGACAGACGCCGAGGCGGAAGAGGATGTCCGCGCGATCGACGTCGGAAAAGTTCTGGCCCTCGGCGAGGGAGCCGGCTCGTGCGAGCAGCTCGATTGCCTCGCGGACGTCGCCGATGTCCTGGCGAGCCCACGCCTCGACCGTGAGAAGGCGAACCTCGAGCTCAGGCGACGCTGTCACGAGGACGGCGGTCTTCACGTCCTCGATCTGCTCGATCGCGTCTGCGCACTTGTTCGCCTGGGTCAGGGCCTCTGCGCGTGCGAGGAAGGTCTCGATCCTGCTCCGCTCGTCGGTCGAGACGCCGTTCTGTAGAAAGTCGGCATCGACGTTGAGCTGCTGTGCCAGCCACTCGATCGTCTCGCGCGTCGGCCTCGTCTTGCCGCGCTCGATCTGACTCACGTATTCCTTGCTGAAGCGCGTTCCCGCGAGATCTGTCTGCGTCAGTCCTGCGGCGACGCGGAGTTGGCGGACGCGGTCGCCCAGCCGGGTGACCGACAGGTTCTTTTGTGTGTGTGCGCGGGTGTGGGGCATGAGTCGGCCTGCGAAGTCAACCTCATTCCGCACCTAAGTGCAAATTCACGACTTGCGGAATCCCTCAAAAGGGGCATGGTTGCGAGAAAAACTGGTGAAGCAATCGATATGCCCAAATCACTTGACCGAGTTACTTGACAAGGCCCCCCAACGGCCCTAAAGTCAGAGACGCTTGCGAGGAGGGCCGAGACGCCAAGCCCGGAACTTGCAAGAGGTCGCGCCGGGACGGGCGAGGAACGAGACGTGATCGAGCCGCAGGGTCACGGTTCGCAAGTCGTCCCAGTGAGGCTAGTAGGGATCGAGCCGGGGCCGCAGCCGGCTCTCCCGAAAACGAAATGGGCCCGGAGCCGCAGCCGGGCCCATTTCATTGCGTGGGGCGGAACCTCTGGTTCCGCCCCACGTGACCCCCTTCGACCGCTTCGCTTTTCTCTCGGGGGTCGCGACGCGGGAGCGCTGTTGCGCTACGGCGAGATTGCGATCTCGCCTTCGCGCGCGGTTCGCGCCGTTGCCTTGGTGTGTGTGGCCGCGTTGCGCCCTCGACGGTGTTAGTTCTCTCGCTAATCATCCGTGGTTTGCTGAGTGGTTGTCTCCCCAGTCGAGGGGACGACAAGCTCGTAGGCGCGCACCATGCGCTGGGTGCGTCTTGTTTGCTGCTCGCCAAGATCGCGCAGCAACAGCTCGCCAAGTTCCTGACCCTCGAGCAGAGCTGCCGTCGCGTGTGACAAGAAGATCTGCCCGCCCTCAGCGGTGTCGCACAGTTCAGCGCAGCGGATCACCGCCGGGCCGGCCCAGCCGACCCCGGCTTCTGCAGAATGCAGCCCCACGCTGATCGCCGGTCTTAGCCCGTGCGGCCATTCGTGCGCTGCGACTGCTCGCTGAGCGGCAACTGCGGCAAGGGCAGCTTGTTTCGCGCTTGCGAAAGCCGCGACGGCCGAGTCCGCTGCCACGTCCACGTCGCGTCCGCCCGTTGTCGTCGACAATTCCGGCCGTCGAGCGGGAGAGCAGCACCTGGCCACCGTGCGCGATCGTGCATATGCGGGCCGCGCGGTGCACGGCGACGCCCGTGTAGCCGTGTTCGGCGGGGTAGGGCTCGCCCGTATGGAGACCCATTCGGACGGCGAGCGGAGCGTCCGCCGGCCAACGATGGTCCGCCAGCGCACGCTGAGCCGCGACTGCAGCCTCGACCGCCTCGCGCGCATGGTCGAACGCGATAAAGAAGGCATCACCTTGCGTGTCGACCTCGATGCCGCCGTGCTCGGCGAACGAGGCGCGGAGGAGGTCACGATGCTGCGCGAGCACCGCGCCGTATTGCTCCTGCAGCCTTTTAACTAGCTCCGTCGACCGGTCGACGTCGGTGAAGAGAAACGTGACGGTTCCGCGGGGGAACTCGACCATTCCGTTCCTATCCTCCCACGTACCGCCCGGTCAGACGCCGCTCCGTGCGCCGGCGTCCGCGAATGGTCCCTGAGACGCCGGCTCAGCCGCGTTGCTCGAGGTCGCTTGGGAGAAGCGAGTAGGCAACGTTGTCGACGTGGCGCCCGTCGATCTCGGTGTTACGTGGGGGTCATGGAGACCGCGCTCGATCGCCGAGAGGTCTCTCTCGTCGGGCGGTCGCAGAGTGACGACGCCGTCGCCAAGCGGTGGGTCGGGACTCGCGAGCACGGCGGCGAGGAAGCCAGCGGGTCGGCGCTCCACCACGCAGAGCGCCCACCAGGTACAGAAACCTCATGCGCGCGCGGGCAGTGCGAGGATTTGCGGGTGGCTGAGCCACGATTCCAGATCCGTCCTGCGTGCGACGAGGACAGGGTGCCGATGGCGGTCGTGTTCGCGGCGGTCGCGGAGGAGCGCGACGGAATCGGCACCGAGCCGCCCGTCGATGTCGAGGCGCGCGCGGCGAGCTGGACTCTGGACGGGACGTTCGTGGCCGACGCCGACTCGGGGATCCTCGGGTCGATGCATGTCGACGTGAGTCGGCACGGATACGGCGAGGTCAACATGCTGGTCGCTCGCGAGTGGCGCGGGCGCGGTGTCGGCTCCGCGCTTTTGGCGGCGGCGATCGATTGGGCGCGTGGACGTGGGCTGCACAAGCTGAGCCTGAGCGTCTGGCCGCACAACGCCGCGGCGATCGCGCTCTATCGCAAGTACGGCTTCGTCGAGGAGGGACGCCGCGTCAAGCAGATGCGGCGTCAGAGCGGCGAGCTATGGGACGTCGTCGACATGGGGTTGTTGCTCTGACCTGGTGATCGATCGACCCGCTGTGCACCGCGGCGCGGCAGTCGGAAACCGCGGACACGTCGACGTGTCACATCGGTTTCCGCTGCGTCGTCCGCGCCTGACTCACCGCAGCACGAGGTTCCCGTTCGCGTCCAGCTGGCCACCGGCGCCGGTCAGCGGCCGCTCGACGAAAGTCGTCTTGCGGTCGAGGCCGAACCGCTTGTTCCAGGCGGCCGGGTTACGAAGGCCCGTAATGACAGTGCCGTCGAGCTGGCGTGCGAGGGGCGCGCCGAGCGGGTGTGTCGAGTCCGGCCTCAGGTAATCGGCCAACGCCGACTTCTTCACCGGATCGAGCTTGCCATCGGCCTTGATCGAATAGCCGGCGTCCACGAGCTGCTTGTCGATGCCCACGAGCTGCTTGTCGACGTCGGTCGTCACGAGAGGCTGGAGCCACGGCAACGAGATCGGCGGCCACAAGGGCACGGCACTCCCCGCGACCATGGCAGGCGAGTTGGACTCGGCCGCTCGGTCGAGAGCCAGCCAGGTTCCGAGCGAGGCCAACCCGAGCGCAAGGACGACGCCGCTGACTGCGATCGACGCGCGCCGAGTGCGCCGTTGCGTGGGGGAGAGTACGCGTGAAATCGGGATGGTCGTGGTGGTCATCTCAACTGCCCTCCTGGGTTGTTGTTCGTCTGAATGGCTCAGCGTTGGCGACCGCCCTAAGCAGCCGCTTATCGGCGCCTAAAGGAGCGTTGAACCGGCCGCTAGCTAGTCGACGTCGCGCGTGCAGCCGCCACCCCAAGCGCGGTCTCGTACTCGTTGACCGTGATCCGAACGACGCCGGCTTCGAACTCGGCCTTTCGGAGCGTACGCTGACGCATGCGGAAGGTTCTCGTGACGGGGATGTCGGGCACCGGCAAGTCGACTGCTCTCGACGAGTTGCGCAGGCGCGGATTCGACGTCGTCGATACGGATGAGCCGGGCTGGACGAACTGGTGCGACGAGGACGGTGGGTACGTGTGGCGCGAGAATCACGTCGCGGAACTTCTTGCTCGCGCTCACGAGACGACGCTCTTTGTCTCCGGCACTGTCTCGAACCAGCGACGGTTCTACTCCCAGTTCGATGCCGTCGTGCTCCTGTCCGCTCCCGCCGAGCTGCTGCTCCGCCGGATCGAGAGCAGGATCACGAACGCCTATGGAAAGGCGGCCGACGAGCGCGACCTAGTCCTCCGCCACCTCGCCGAGGTGGAACCGTTGCTGCGGGCTACCTGCACGCACGAGATCGACGCGACGCAGCCGGTCGAAGATGTGGTTGCGGAACTAGTGGCGATCGGCGGAGGCGGCAATGTCCCGCGACCGCCGGCTGTCGGCTGACTCAGCTCTCGGAGACTGCACCCGATCGAGACCAGCAAGCCTCGCGGAAGTTTCTGTCGTCGAGACCTACGCGCTCAGCGAAGAGCCTCCTCGAACCGCGGGTCGTCGCGAACGGCGGCGAAGTCGTCGTCCCGGCGCGCGTCCTCGCGGAACCGCGGGAGCAGCTCGACTGACCGTCGGAGGTGGGCGAACGTGTCGTCGCCGGTGTCGCCCGCAAGCGTTGCGAAGCACGCGTAGTTGTAATGCAAGCCCGCGTGGTCCGGCATGTGCTCGAGGGCAGCGCGGACCGCCTCGAGCGCGTCGGCGTATCGCTGTTCGCCGTAGGCCGCCATGGACTCTCTGTGGAACGGCCACGCCTCACCCCAGTCGACCCCCTGGTACGCCTCGCCGGGTGTGGCGCCGACAGCGAGGATGGTTCCGTCCCCGGTCGCCTTCCGCCGCGACTCCGGCCCGACGAACACGAGTGTTCCCGGCGGCGCGTCGACCACCTCGCCGTCGACCTCGAAGGTCGCCTTCCCGTCGAGCACGATGTACAGCTCCTCCTGGCGCGACCCTGCCTCGTCGTGCTCATTGATCAGCGTGCCGTCCTCGCCGGACGTGTATGCGTTGATTCCGAATGCGTGGATCCCGAGGTGCTCGCGCACCGGAATATCTCTACCGCGCCGCTCGATGTCGTCGAGGTGCGCGACCTGCCACGTCGGGTTGTCGTTCATCCGGGTTCACCTCCGAGTTGCGCGGGTCGTTGGGAATCGTCGATCGTAACCGCCGTCAACCGACTCGCCTGATCTGGCGACAGTCCTCTCCGGTGCATTAATTAGATCTGTGCCCCAGCAGACCCTGCACACCGCGCGGCTCATGCTGGTGCCGCTCGCCGACGAGCACCTCGAGTGGGAGGTCGAGCTCGACTCGGATCCCGAGGTGATGCGCTACCTCAGCGGTCGGCCAAGCTCACGCGAGGACGTCGAGGCCAGCCACGCGCGGCGGATGACAGTCGCGCAGAAGGTGGATGGACTCGGCTTCTGGATTGGGCTCGTCGACCACGAGTTCGTCGGCTGGTGGACGCTTCAGCCGGCCCACGGACCCGACCAGCCAAATGACCTGGGCGTGGCCGACCTGGGCTACCGACTGCTTCAGCGTCAGTGGCGCAAGGGACTCGCCTCGGCGGGGGCGCGGGAGCTGGTGCGCTATGGCTTCGATGACGTCGGGCTCGAGAGGATCATCGCCCAGACCCTCAGCGTCAACGCGGGCTCGCGGGCCGTGATGGAGCGGATCGGCCTCACCTACGTGCGGACATTCCCCACCTCCATGACCATGCCCGTGGAGGGCGTCCAGGAGGGCGAGGTGGAGTACGAGATGACGCGCGAGCAGTGGGAGCGCCGTGCGACGTAACGATTGGTGCGTAGGCTCTAAGCGGTGAGCGTGGAACTTGGGCGAGGCGAGGCTGTTGCCGCCATCGCCGACGCGATCGATGCCGTTTCCTGCTCGCACCCGGTGCGAGTGGCGATCGACGGGTGTGCCGCCGCAGGTAAGACCACGCTTGCCGACGAGCTGGCGGTTGCGCTTCGTGGCCGTGGACGAGATGTGATCCGTGCGTCGATCGAGGGGTTCCTGCGGCCGCGGATGGAGCGCTACCGGCAGGGGCCAGAGTCGTCGCGGGGTTGTTACGAGGACTCGTTCGACTACGAGCGACTTCTGGTCGAACTGGTCCGTCCGCTCGGAGAGGCCGGCAGCCGGCTCTACCGTACGCGGATCTACGACCGCCGCACCGACCTGCTCGTCCCCTCCGAGCAGGTCGAGGCAAGCGCCGATGCGATCCTCCTCTTCGATGGGGTGTTTCTGCTGCGGCCCGAGCTGATCGACGCGTGGGAGTTCCGCGTCTTCCTCACCGTCGCCTCCCAAGAGGTCATCCGCCGCGCGCGCAGCCGCGACGCTGAGTTGTACGGATCACCTGATCAGGCTGAGCATCGGTTCCGCGCCCGGTACCTGCCCGCCCAGCGGCACTACCGTCGCGCAGTCCGGCCGGGCGAACTCGCCGACGTCGTACTCGAGAACGACGACCCGTCCCGGCCGGGCGTACTCGTGCGGAGCTAAAGCGGGCGTAGGGAGCGTCGCCTGCGCGAGCGTCCTTACGCGCGAACGACGGCGTGTTTCTCTAGGCGGCTTCGACTGCCGGTTTGCGCACGTCTTCGCGCAGTTGTTCTGGGCGGATGCCGAAGGCTGCGACCAGGACTCCGACGAACGCGATCCCGGCGGAGACTCGGAGGCCCAGCTGGAATCCGTTCACGAAGTCTTGCGTGTTCGGTTGGGCCGGGTTGTACTGCGTGGCCACGATGGCGCCCGTCACGGCCACACCCACCGCACCGCCGATTTGGCGCATCGAGTTGATCACCGCCGAGCCGACGCCGGCCTTGTCGATCGGAACGGCGTGCATTGCCGCGGACGTCGTAGGCGCCATCGCGAGGCCCATCCCCAGGCCACCGGTGAGCAAGGCCGGCAAGAGCGTCCAGAAGGTGGAGCTCTCGTCCTGAATCGAAAACAGCGCGAGCGACGCGGTCACGAGCGCGACGCCGGGAACGATCATCGCGCGCGGGCCGAGCTTGTCCGAGAGCCTGCCCGCGTTCGGCGCGACGAGGATGATCAGCACCGTCATGGGCAGGAAGGTCGCGCCCGCCTGAATCGGGGAGAAGCCGAGGACGTTCTGCACAAACAGCGAGACGAAGAAGAACGTCCCGAACATCGCAAGCCCGATCAGCAACATCACGGTGTTTGCGCTCGCGAACGAGGCGTTGCGGAAGAGCGTTAGATCGAGCATCGGCAGGCGCTGGTGCATCTCGAGCAGGATGAAAATGACGAAGAAGACAGCGGCGACACCGAACAGCGTAAGGACGAGCGGGTCTCCCCACCCCAGATCGTTCGACTTGATCAGCGCAAACGTGAGCGCGAAGAGCGCAATCGCCGACGTGGCTAGGCCCGGGAAGTCGAGGCGCTGCTCGGTCGTGTCCCTCGTTTCGTCGATGAAGATGCGCGCGGCGACGAGACCGAGGATCCCGATCGGGACGTTGATGTAGAAGATCCAGCTCCAGTTGATGTGCTCGGTGATCACTCCGCCGACCAGCGGCCCGATTGCCAGCGCCAAAGCCGACACGCCCGCCCAGATCCCGATCGCCATGCCGCGCTGCCGCGCTGGGAACGTCGCGGTGATGATCGACAGCGTCGCGGGGTTCATCAACGCGGCACCGACGCCCTGCACCACACGCGCGCCGATCAGCATTCCGGCGCCGCTCGCGAACCCGCAGAAGAACGATGACGTGGTGAAGATGACGAGGCCGACCATGAAGATGCGCCTCCGGCCGAGCATGTCCGCGAGCTTCCCGCCGGTGAGGAGCAGCACGCCGAACGTCAGCGCATAGCCGTTGACGACCCACTCGAGCTCGGAGATCGAGATTCCCAGGTCTTCGCGGATCGACGGCAGGGCGACGTTCACTACCGTGTTGTCGAGCATGATCATGAACAGGCCGACAGCGACCGCCATCAGCGTCCACCACTTGCGGTTCTCGGGAGTGAAGAGGCGCGCGCGCATTCAACCTAGGCTACTGATGTGGACGATGTGAACGACGTCGTCTGGTCACCTAGTGCCGAGCGCGTCGACCGCGCGAACATCACGCGTCTGCTGCGCCGGCTCGGTTGTGCCGACTACCACGACCTGCATCGGGTCTCGATCGATGAGCCCGAGCGTTTCTGGCCCGAACTGATCGACGACCTCGGCCTCGAGTTCTCGCAGCCGTGGGAGCGGGTGCTCGACGTCTCCGAAGGCCCGGAGTGGGCGAAGTGGTTCGTCGGGGCGCGGCTCAACATCGCGGAGAACTGCGTCCACCGCTGGCGGGACCGGCCGGGCGAGGCCGCCGTGTTCCGGGGCGAGGACGGGACACGCAGGGCGCTGACGTGGAGCGAGCTATCGCGGGAGGTGACGCAGGTGGCCGAGGCGCTCGTCGAGCTCGGCGTGCGCGAGGGCGACCGGGTAGCGCTCTTCCTGCCGATGAGCTCGGCGGTCGCGGTCGCGTCGCACGCATGCGCGCACATCGGCGCAGTGCAGGTTCCCGTCTTTTCCGGCTTCGCCGCGCCGGCGATTGCGGCGCGACTCGAGGACTCCGAGGCGAAGGCCGTCATCTGCGCCGACTGGTCCTACCGTCGCGGCAAGCGCATCGACATGCTGGCGACGCTCGAGCAGGCGAACGACGGAGGCGCGACCGTGCTCACCTGGGGCCGCGAAAGCGGCTGGCCGGAGCTCGTGACGAAGCAGCCCGGAACGCTCGAGCCACTACAGGTCGACGCGGAGGCGCCGTACCTGCTCGCCTACACGTCGGGCACGACCGGCCGGCCCAAGGGCGCACTGCACGTCCAGGGTGGCTTCCTCGTTTCGATAGCGCGCGAGGTCGCGTATCAGGCCGACGTGAACCGTGGCGACCGCGTCTTTTTCTCGACCGACATGGGCTGGATCATGGGTCCATGGACAGTCGTCGGCGCGGGCGCCGTCGGCGCGACCGTGATCTACGCGGAGGGCGCACCGGACTGGCCAGACGACCGGCTCTGGGAGACTGTCGAGTCGGAACGCGTGACGATGCTCGGCGTCTCGCCCACGCTGATCCGAGCGCTGATCCCGAAGGGTGAGCCGACGCACGACCTCTCGTCGCTGCAGGCGATATGCACGACGGGCGAGCCCTGGAACCGCGATCCGTACCTCTGGCTGTTCGAGCACGGCGGAGGCGGGCGCGTGCCAATCGTCAACCTCTCCGGCGGCACCGAGGTCGGCGCGTGCTTCCTCTCTACTTGCATCGTCGAGCCGATCAAGCCGGTCGCGCTGGGCTTCCCCGCGCTCGGCGAAGACATGGACGTCGTCGACGCTCAGGGGCGCTCGCTGCGCGGCGAGGTCGGCGAGCTCGTGTGCCGGCGACCCTGGCCGGGGATGACCCGCGGCGTGTGGCGCGATCCCGAGCGGTACCTCGAGACGTACTGGCGGCGCTTTCCCGGCGTGTGGACGCACGGAGACTGGGCTTCGGTCGACGACGACGGCTACTGGTTCCTGCACGGCCGCAGCGACGACACGCTGAACATCGCGGGCAAGCGCATCGGCCCTGCCGAGCTCGAGTCGGCGGCGATCGGCTCCGGGGTCGTCGCCGAGGCGGCGGCCGTCGGCATCCCGCACGAGGTGAAGGGCGAGACGGCGTGGATCTTCTGCGTCGCGAAGCCCGGCGCGGAGCTCGACGCCGAGCTCGTCGCGGCTACAGTCGCCGACGAGCTGGGCAAGGCGTTCAGGCCCGAGCGGATCGTCTGGGTCAGCGCACTGCCTAAAACACGGAGTGCAAAGATTGTGCGCCGCGCCGTGCGCGCCAAAGCGATCGGCGAGGATCCAGGCGATCTCTCGTCGCTCGAGAATCCCGAGTCACTGGAGGAGATCGAAAGCCTTGCCAGAGCTTGACGGACAGATTGCACTCGTTACCGGCGGCGGCCGCGGGATCGGCGCCAACATCGCGCGCGAGCTGGCGAGCGCAGGCGCGCGCGTCGCCGTGGCTGCGCGCACGAGCGATCAGCTCGAAGAACTCGCATTCGCTATCGACGCGCTCCCCGTCGTCGCCGATGTCTCTCGGCCCGACTCGGTGGACACGCTGGTGCGCGCCGTCGAGAGCGGGCTCGGGCCGATCGACATCCTCTGTGCGAACGCGGGGATCGGAAGCCGCGACGCCTACGCGTGGGAGACGGACCCGGACGAATGGTGGCGCGTGTTCGAGGTGAACGTGCTCGGCGTGTACCTCACCTGCCGCGCGGTCATCCCCGGGATGCTCGAGCGCGGACGCGGGCGCATCGTCATCACCGGAAGCGGAGCGGCGTACCTGCCGACGTCGTCGAACTCTGCGTACTCCGCGTCGAAGGCCGCCGTGTGGCGCTTCGGGGAGATCCTTGCGAAGCAGCTCGAGGGGCGGATTCCGGTGTTCATCTTCTCGCCGGGGCTCGTTCGGACGCAGATGACGGACTGGGCGCCCGACGACGCGCCGTGGACGCCGTCGGAGCTTGCGCCGCGGCTCGTGCGCGTGCTCGCGTCGGGCCGCGCAGACGCGCTCGCGGGGCGGTACCTCCACGCCGAGCACGACGACATCGAAGACTTGATCAGCCGCGCCGACCAGATTCGCGAGGACGACCTCAACACGATCAGGCTGCAGCGGTGAGTCTGCTAGTTTTCGCCTGAGAGGCGAAAACAGATGAGACTCGCGCTCGCGCAGATCAACACGGTCGTCGGCGACCTCGACGGGAACCGCGATCTGATCCATTCCCGCCTCGACGAGGCGCGAGCGGGTGGCGCGGACCTCGCTCCTCTTCCCGGAGCTCGCCGTCACCGGCTACCCGCCCGAGGACCTGCTTTTGCGCACCGGGTTCGTGCGCGCCGCCGCCCGCTCCCTCGAGCAGATCGCCACGCAAGCGAGAGACGTCGTCGCGCTCGTCGGCTTCCCCTACTTCGACACCGACCTCTACAACGCGTGCGCCGTGTGCGCCGACGGCGAGGTGAAGGCCGTTTACCGCAAGCGCTTTCTGCCGAACTACGGCGTCTTCGACGAGGATCGCTACTTCGCACCCGGTCGTGATCTGGTGCTGCTCGAGATCGGCGAGACGCTCGTCGGCTTGACGATCTGCGAGGACATGTGGCAGCCGGGTCCCCCGGCGACCGATCTCGCGCTCGCCGGCGCCGAGCTGCTCGTGAACATCAGTGCGTCGCCTTTCCACGTCGGCAAGGAGGTCGAGCGCGAGGAGATGCTTGTGACGCGAGCGCGCGACAACTCGTGCTTCGTCGCCTTCTGCAACGCCGTCGGTGGCCAGGACGAGTTGATCTTCGATGGACACTCGTGCGTGCTCGACGACGAGGGTGAGGTCGTCGCCCGCGCGGCCGGCTTCAAGGAGTCGCTGCTTCTCGTCGACGTCGAGCCGACGGGTGTGATCGGCCGGCGGCTACGTGACGTGCGGCGCCGCGCGCTCGCGCGCGAGCGCGAGACTACGCCGCCGGTGCAGGTCGTGCGCGTCGGCGACGCGGGCGTCGCCGCGAACGGAGCGCACGTTCGGCCGGCGCTCGTGCCTTTCGAGCCCGAGCTCGAACAGATGCGGCTCGCCCTAGAGCTCGGCCTCCACGATTACGTGGTGAAGAACGGCTTCAGCGACGTGGTGATCAGCGTCTCCGGCGGCATCGACTCCGCTGTCACGGCCGCGCTTGCCGCCGAAGCGCTCGGCAGCAACCGCCTTCATTGCGTGTCGATGCCTTCGCGCTATTCGTCCGAGGGCACGCGGACCGATGCACGGCGACTCGCCGAGAGCCTCGGCAGCGACTTCCGCGAGATCTCGATCGAGCCGCTGTTCGAGGCGTACATGGGCGCGCTGCGCGAGCAGTTCGCCGGCAAGCCCGCCGACCTCACCGAGGAGAACCTGCAGGCGCGGATCCGGAGCACGCTGCTAATGGCGCTCTCGAACAAGTTCGGCTGGCTCGTCGTCGCCACGGGTAACAAGTCCGAGCTCTCCGTCGGCTACTCGACGCTCTACGGTGACCTGGCGGGAGGTTTCGCGCTGATCAAGGACGTCTTCAAGACCGACGTGTTTCGCCTGGCGCGACACCTGAACGAGCGGGCCAAGCGTGAGCTGATTCCCGAGTCGATCATCGAGCGGGCGCCGAGTGCGGAGTTGCGGCCCCACCAGCTCGACGAGGATTCTCTGCCTCCTTACTCCGAGCTCGACAAGGTCCTCGAGGCATATGTGGAGCTGGACCGCTCGCGGGAGGAGCTTTCGAGCGACGGCTTCGACCCAGACCTCGTCGAGCGAGCGGTGGCGTTGATCGATCGCGCGGAGTACAAACGGCGCCAGGCGCCCCCCGGCGTGCGTCTGCGCCCGAAGGCCTTCGGGCGCGATCGCCGGACGCCGATCACCAACCGCTGGCGCGGCTAGATACCAACGTCCACGGGTGCAGGCGGCGGGCCATGTTCGAGGAGCTCACGCAGGCGCTCGGCCAGAGTGCGCGGCACGAGCTCTTCGATGGATGCCTCGAGCTCCGCGAGCGTCCACCAGCGGACGTCGTGCACGTGCTCGGCGGCGAGGTCGATCGTCGGAGCGGGCTCGTGGTCGGCCACACGCACGAGATGGATCCGCTCGCGCTGCCGGTAGATCCGGCCGAACCAGGCGAACGTGTGGTCGCGCGTCCAGATCTCGGGCCCGAGCTCGAACTCGAATAGCCCCGCCTCCTCGGCGAGCTCGCGTCGGACGGTCTCCTCGAGGCTTTCCCCCTCGTCGGCGCCGCCGCCGGGAGTCGCCCACCAGCCTCGGCCACTCCGGTCGCGGAACTGGACGAGCAGCGTTCGGTTACCTCGGTCGAGAACGAGCGCGCGCACCGCGGCGCGGTCGATCGGATCGAGCCACTCGCGCAGCGCGCTGAACCAGCGCAGGCGCTCCGCGTAGCGAACCGCTGCGTTCGCCGGTGAGGTAGACGGTAGGACGAAAAGACCGACGTCGAGCATCGTTGCATCCTGCGGACCGAGGTCGGGCCTGACGCCGAAGACGCCACGGTAGGCCTCCTTGCCGACGAACGCGAGCGCGCGAGGACGCAGCTCGCTCGAGATCCGCTCGAGACGGTCGGCGGAACCCTCGAAGTCGCCGCGGCGGAGGTCGCCGGAGCCCTTCGTCGTCCGGTACGCCGCGTTTGTCACGCCGATCCCGAGCTCGAGCAGGTCGAACTGCTCGCGCGGCTCGTACAGGCGTGGAGTGAAGCCGGCGTCTTGGAGCAGTCTCCAGAAGTCGTTGCGCGGATTCGCGAAGTGGGCGCCTGCAGCAGCCGAGACGCGGCCGGGGTTGATGCCGCAGAACACGACCATGAGGTCGGCCGCGAGCACGTCGGGCACGTCGCTCGGTGTGTCGCCGGGCCAGTGGCTCACGCGTTCGAGCTGCCGCCGGACTCAGAGGAGTGAGGAAGACTTCTCAATAGGAGATTCCGACCGCCCGGCTATTGTGTCGCCCACGACGGACGCGGCGTACGGCGTCAACGACCTGTGCGAAGCCAGAAGGGGACGGCTGATGGCAGATCCGGTCGAGGAGATCATCGGGGACTACCGGGCATTCGCCGCGCAGCAGCGCGACCGGCTGTCCACGCGCGGCATCGACATCACCCCATACCGACTCAGCCACCTCGCGTACCGGGTCTCCGAATGGGACCAGTACGTGCACGTTCGGAGCCTCCTCGAACGTCACGCGATCGCAAACCAGGAGAACGTCTGGAACGGCCGCCCGATGTCGATGATCCTGCTGGAGCAGCCGCTCGACGTCCTCGGCGGCGCCACCGTCCCGCTTATCGAGCTCATCCCGCCCGTGCACCAGCGCGTCTACCGGATGGGGTTGGAGCACCTCGGCGTCGTGGTTGGGGACAGCGTGGACGAGTTCTCGCGCGTGCACCGCCGGGCCCTGACCGGCCAGCAGTTCCAGAGCCCCTACAACGAGCCGTATTACGTCCTGTTCGAGGACTTCACCCACGTGAAGTTCCACCGGCGCTCGCTGCGTGACGTCTTGGAACTCGAGGGTGCGCGTTTCGATGGCTTCCACCACGTGGAGGATTGGGTTCCCCAGCGGATCGTCACCGCGACCGGCCCGGACCCGCTGCCGCGATGACCGATGCCCTGGCGTCGCCGTCGCGATCCGTCGTTCTCGCGACCCTGCTCGGCTGGAAAACTTAGGAATACTTCTCAAGACAACCGTGAGCCCTCACCGAACGAGCCGCTGCTAACTCACCGGAGCCCAGAGCGGCTCGCAACGCTGCGCGCGCCGCGTGCGGGCCCGCCTCGAGCTGGACTAAGAGCGAGCTACGCGGCTTCGGGCTCGATGCGATCGTCGAGCCGTTCCTCGAAGTAGCGGCGCAAATCCTCTCCGGACGGACGGAGGGCATAGCGCGGCCGGCGCGGCTCGAGTCGCACGACGCGAACCTGCTCGTCGCGCGAGCCGTAGCAGCGTGCATAGCACTCGGTTTCCGACAGTGGACGCATACGCATGCGGCGCACTGTATGAACACGTTCGGACGGAGCGCAGCCTCGCGAGGGCGCTTCGGTAGCGTTCGCCGCGTGAGCACGATCGCTTACGACGTCGAGGCCGTCCGCGCGCGCTTCTCGTCGCTTCGCAGCGGACTGGCGTTCTTCGACGGTCCGGGCGGCACGCAGGTGCCGGACTCGGTGATCGAAGCCGTCTCGACGTATTTCCGCGAGTCCAACGCCAATGTCGGCGGCCCCTACGGAACCAGCATCCGCACTGAGGCGCTTATCGAGCAAGCGCATGAGACCGCGGCGCGATTCCTCGGCTGCGACGACGAGACCATCACGTTCGGCGCCAACATGACGACGCTCAGCTTCGCGCTGACGCGCACTGTGGCCCGGGAGTTCCGCGCCGGAGACGAGATCGTCGTCACCGGACTCGACCACGACGCGAACGTCTCCCCTTGGCTCGAGCTCGAGCACGATCTCGGCCTCATCGTGCGCTTCGCCGGACTGAATAAGGACACCACGCTCGACATGGACGACCTCGCGCGCCAACTCGGAGAGCGGACGAAGGTCGTCGCCTTCCCGCTCGCCGCGAACTCCGTCGGCACCCTCACCGAAGCGCGACGAATCGTCGAACTCGCCCACGAGGCCGGCGCGCTCGCGTGGGCCGACGCCGTGCATTACGCGCCCCACGGACCGATCGACGTCGCCGCGCTCGGCGTCGACGTGCTCATCTGCTCGCCGTACAAGTTCTTCGGCCCCCACCTCGGCATCGCCTTCGCACGCCGAGAGCTACTCGCCTCGTGGCGACCGTACAAGGTGCGGCCGGCGCCGGACCAGCCGCTCGGGCGACGCTTCGAGACGGGGACGCTTCCGCACGAGTTGCTCGCGGGCTTCGTCGCCGCCGTCGAGTACGTCGAGTCAATCGGCTGGGATGCGATTCGCGCCCACGAGCGTGCGCTCGGCGAGCGCTTCCTCGCGGGACTGCCGGACACGTTCACTGTGTACGGGCTGTCCTCGATGGACGGCCGTGTCTCGACGTTCGCATTCACACACGACGACCGGTCGCCGCGCGAGATCGCTACGAGCCTCGGCGACCAGGGCATCGCGGTCTGGCACGGCGACTACTACGCGCTGGAGGTCATGCGTCGCCTTGGACTCGAAGACGGCGGCGCCGTGCGCGCTGGGTTCGTCCACTACAACACCGAAGACGAGGTCGACCGCCTCCTGGAGGCTCTATCCGGCTTCTGATCCTCGGCGGGACGAAGTTCCTCGGTCGCGCGATCGTCGATGCGGCGCTGGCGCGCGACCACTCCGTGACCCTGTTCAACCGCGGGCAGACGAACCCCGAGCTCTTCCCCGAGGCCGAACGGCTCCGCGGCGACCGGGACGGCGGCCTCTCCGCGCTCGCGGGTCGCGAATGGGATGCCGTCGTCGACACGTGTGGCTACTTCCCACGGATCGTGCGCGCCTCAGCGGAGGCGCTGGCCTCCTCGGCCTCGCATTACACGTTCGTCTCCTCGATCTCCGTCTACGCGAATCTGGCAGAGGCTCCGACGGAGTCGAGCCCGGTCGGCACGCTCGAGGACGAGAGCGTCGAGGAGTTCGGCGAGGAGTTTCAGAACTACGGCCCGCTCAAGGCGCTCTGCGAGCGCGCCGCGACGGATGTGTTCGGCGAGCGGTCGCTCGTCGTCCGTCCCGGCTTCATCGTCGGGCCGCACGATCCGACCGACCGCTTCGTGTACTGGCCGAGGCGAGTGGCGCGCGGCGGCACGATGGTCGCTCCCGGCCCGCCGGAACGGCCGATGCAGTTCGTCGATGTTCGCGACCTCGCCGTCTGGATGCTGGCCATGATCGAGCGGGGAGCCGGAGGCACGTACAACGCCACGAACGAGGGTGTGCCGATGGCGGATTTCCTCGCCGCCTGCCCGGGCGAGGTCGAGGCCGCCTGGCTCGACGACGAGTTCCTCGTCGAGCACGGCATCGGCGAGAGCGATCTTCCGCTCTGGAGCGGCGACCCGGGTTTCGCCGCAGTGCACGAGGCCGACGTGGCGAAGGCGATCGAGGCCGGTCTCAGGTTCCGTCCCACCGAGGAGACCGCCGTCGACACGCTCGAATGGGATCGCACACGGACGGACACGCAGCCCGTCGGTCTCACGCCCGAGCGCGAAGCGGAGCTGATCGCAGCATGGGCCACGCTAGAGTCACGCGCGTGACGTTCGTCCACCGCGAGACCGTGCGCTTCCGTGACCTCGACTCACTCGGCCACATGAACAACGCGGTCTACGCGACCCTCGTAGAGCAGGCGCGCATCGGCTTCCTGTCGCCGAAGGGCGCCGACGCCGAGAACATGATCCTCGCGCGGCTCGAGATCGACTTCCGCGCTCCGGTCGAGTTCGGCGAGACGGTCGAGATCTCGGTGCAGCCGACACGCGTCGGGACGAAAAGCTTCGACCTGGAGTACGTGCTGCGCGCCGCCGACCGCGTCGTCGCCGAGGCGAAGACCGTGCTCGTCGCGTACGACTACGAGCAGGCGCGCTCGGTCGAGCTTCCCGACGAGTGGAGGGAGCGGCTCGCCGCCTGATGCCTGTCTTCGAACGCACAACGCTCGACAACGGCCTGCGCGTGCTGACCGCATCGATGCCGCAGGTTGCGTCCACGACTTGCTTCGTGTTCTACGCGGCGGGCTCGCGGTACGAGACCGCGGATACGAACGGCATCGCGCACTTCGCGGAGCACATGTTCTTCAAGGGAACCGAGCGCCGCCCGACCGCGCGCGACATCGGCGTGGAGATCGACGGCATCGGCGGGGAGTTCAACGCGTTCACCGGCAAGGAGTACACCGGCTACTACGTCAAGTGCGCGGCCCAGCACCAGAACATCGCGCTCGACGTCCTCACCGACATGCTGCGCCACTCGAAGTTCGAGACGGACGAGATAGAACGCGAGAAGGGCGTCATCGTCGAGGAGATGAACATGTACTTCGACACGCCGCGCGACTACATCGGCGGCGTGTACGACGACCTTCTCTACGGCGACCAGCCGCTCGGCTGGGACATCATCGGCCGCAAGGAGACGGTGCGCGGGGCAACGCGCGAGACGTTCTTCGATTACGTGGGTCGTTGGTACAAGCCGTCGCGAATGGTCGTCGGCATCGCGGGCAGGCTCGATGCCGACCTCCGGGCGCAGATCGAACGGTTGCTCGGCGACCTCGAGCCCGGCGACTCCGGCGGCCCGCCACCGCTGCAACCTCTCCCGAACGGGAGCGGCCCCCAAATCTTGGTGCACACCAAGCAGTCAGACCAGGCGCACCTCGTCCTCGGCGTGCCGAGCCGGCCGCTCGACCATCCCGACCGGTACAACCTGCAGATTCTGGCGACGGTGCTCGGCGGCGGCATGTCCTCCCGTCTGTTCACCGAGGTCCGCGAGCGGCGCGGCCTCGCCTACTACGTCTACGGCGTCAATCACAGCTACACCGACGCGGGCTCGCTCCACGCCCAGGCCGGAGTCGACATCAACCGCATCGACGAGGCGGTGACGACGATCGCCGACGAGCTCAAGCGCATCGTCGACGAACCCGTGCCGGCCGACGAGGTCGAGAAGGCGAAGAACTTCGCCAAGGGACGCTTCGTTCTTCAGCTCGAGAACCCGCAGGGCCTGATCCTCTTCGGCCTCCGGCGCGAAGTGCTCGAAGGCGCGGTCGTCGAGCCGGACGAGGTGCTCGCCGCGATCGACGCCGTCACGCCCGAGGACGTGCAGCGAGTGGCGCAGGAGGTGCTCGGCGCGAACGCGCTGCGCCTCGCGCTGATCGGCCCGTTCGACGACGCCGAACGGTTCGAGAAGCTGCTCGCGTCCTAGTCGGTTGCCTCAGTCTCGGCCCGGGTCTTGATCTCCTCGACAACCGTCGGGTCGGCGAGCGTCGTCGTGTCGCCGAGCGGCCGATTGTCCGCGACGTCGCGGAGCAGGCGGCGCATGATCTTGCCGCTGCGCGTCTTCGGCAACTCGGGCGTGAAGACGATGTTCGCCGGCTTGGCGATCGCGCCGATCTTCGTGCCGACGTGGTTCGCGTAGCTCCTGCGAGCTTCTCGGACGAGCCTTCCCGGCCGCCCTTGAGCGTCACGTACGCGACGATCGCCTGGCCCGTCTGCGGGTCGTTGCGGCCGCAGACCGCCGCCTCAGCGACGTCGGGATGGTCGACGAGCGCGCTCTCGACCTCGATCGTGGAGATGCGATGCCCGGACACGTTCATCACGTCGTCGACGCGGCCGAGCAGCCAGAAGTCGCCGTCTTCGTCGATCCGCGCGCCGTCGCCCGCGAAGTAGACGCCGTCGTACCGCGACCAGTACGTCTCCCTGTACCGCTCGTCATCCTTGTAGAGGCCGCGCAGCATCGCCGGCCACGGGCTCTTGAGCACGAGGTAGCCGCCGCCGCCCGGGCCGACCTCGTTGCCCTGCTCGTCGTAGACGGCTGCCTCCACCCCGGGAAACGGCTTCGTCGCCGACCCGGGCTTCAGCGTCGTGATCCCCGGAAGCGGCGTGATCAGGATCATCCCGGTCTCGGTCTGCCACCACGTGTCGACGACCGGGCAGCGACCGCCGCCGATGTGCTCGTGATACCAGACCCATGCTTCCGGGTTGATCGGTTCGCCGACGCTGCCCAGCAGCCGCAGCGACGAAAGATCGTGCTTCTGCGCGTACTCAGGCCCCCACTTCATGTGCGAGCGGATCGCAGTCGGCGCCGTGTAGAGGATGTCGACCTTGTAGCGCTCGATGATCTCCCACCATCGATCCTTGTCGGGGAAGTCGGGCGTCCCCTCGTACATCACGCCCGTCGTGCCGTTGCAGAGCGGGCCGTAGACGATGTAGCTGTGGCCGGTGACCCAGCCGACGTCGGCCGCGCACCAGTACACGGAGTCGGGCTTGATGTCGAAGATGTAGTGGTGCGTCGCCGCGACGCCGACGAGATAGCCGGCGGTCGTGTGCGCGATTCCCTTCGGCTTCGCCGTCGTGCCTGACGTGTAGAGGAGGTAGAGCAGATCCTCGGCGCCCATCGGCTCGCACGGGCACTCAGTCTCGTCGGTAGCCACCTCGTGCCACCAGTGGTCGCGCCCTTCCTGCATCGGCACGTCCCCGCCGGTGCGACGCAGAACGACGACGTTCTGCACGGTCGGTGACGCGGCGACGGCTTCGTCGGTCGTCTTCTTCAGCGGCACGGTCGTGCCGCGCCGCCACGCCTCGTCCTGCGTGATGACCACTTCGCACGCCATGTCCTGCAGGCGTCCGGAAAGCGAGTCTGCGGAGAAGCCGCCGAAGACAAACGTGTGCGGCGCACCGATGCGCGCGCACGCGAGCATCGCAATAGGCGCCTCGGGAACCATGCCGAGGTAGATCCCGACGGGGGTGCCTTTCTTGACGCCGAGCGACTTCAGGGCGTTCGCGAGCTTCTTCGTCTCGCGCTGCAGGTCGGCGAACGTGAGCTCGCGCCGGTCACCGGGCTCGCCTTCCCAGTAGTAGGCCACCTTGTCGCCGTTGCCTGCTTCGACGTGGCGGTCGACGCAGTTGTACGTCACGTTCAGCTTGCCGCCGACGAACCACTTTGCGTACGGAAGCTCCCACTCGAGCACGGTGTCGAAATCCTCGAACCACGTGACGCGCTCGCGCCCCTCGGTGCTCCAGAACTCCTCCGGATCGCGCTCGTAGATGTCCGGCTGCGCGTTCGCCTGGGCAGCGAACTCCGCAGGCGGCGGATAGCGCCGCTCCTCGAGGAGGAGCGTGTCGATCGTCTTCGTGCTCAAGGCTCGAGGTCGTACGGGTACTGCGTGAGGTTCTCGGCGCCGGTCTCGGTCACGACGACGAGGTCCTCGAGGCGGCAACCGCCCCAGCCGCGGCGGTAGAGACCAGGCTCGAGCGTCACGACGTCGCCTGCGAGGAGCTCCTCGCCCGCGCGCGCAAGGCCCGGCTGCTCGTGAACGTCGAGCCCGACGCCGTGACCGAGCGAGTGGAAGTAGCCGTCCTCGATCACTTCGCCCGGCTCCTTGTTGAGCAGCGTCTTGTGGCCCTCGCGCTGGAACGGCTCGCAGGAGACCGCGTACACGTCGGGCCCGCGGGCGCCTGCGCGAACGGCCTCCAGCGAGCGGTCGAGCGACTCCTTGACGAGACGGTGGTACTCGCGGAGCTGCTCCGGAATCTCGCCGATGCAGAACGTGCGCGTCATGTCGGCGTAGCACGCCGTCTCGGCGTCCTTCGGCCAAAGATCGATCACGATCGGCTCGCCCGCCTGGATGGCTCCCGAACCCATGTCGTGACCGATCGCGGACTGCGCGCCGTGCGACACGATGAACTCCTCCGCCGTGCAGCCTTGGTGCGTGAACGCGGCCTGGATCGCGAGCTTCACGCGCTCCGACGTCAGCGGCTCTCCGTCGACGAGCAGCGTGCCGTTCGACGGTTCGGCGCGCCGGAAGAGGTCGCGCGCTGCGTCCATTCCGGCCTCGGCAGCGCGCTGCGCCCTGCGGATGCCCGCCAGCTCGGTCTCGTTCTTGACCCGGCGGCGCCGGTCGAAGAACTCGCGGTCGGGCGTCAGCTCGACGCCGCTCTCGCGCAGGACATTCGCCAGCTGCAGCGGAAACGTGTGCGGCACGATCGCCTCGGTGAGCCCGATGTGCTTGACACCGCGCACCGTGAGCTCGAGGTTGATCTGCCAGTACTTCTTCCCGGAGTCCAGGAGCTCGTCGAGGCCGAGGCCGAACGGCGAGATCAGCTCGGCGTCGACACCGGCTTCCTGCAGGCGCGGCCATTCGAAGTCGGTGATAACGATGTGGCGGCGACCGTCCTTTTCCACGTAGAGGAAGGGATCGCCGAGCGTCAGCGGCACTTCGTGGCGGAGCTCGGGATGACGGATCGTGTCGCCGTAGATGAGGACGTCGGTCATGCGGAGACTCTAGAGGCTCTCACACAATGAACGATTGTGTCGCCCGGACGCACTCGGCGACGCGCTGCCGCGTCCTCGGTCGGCCCGATAGTCACGACTATCGAGCCTCCCTGCGTCCTTGCATCGCACTCCCCGATTGCGCCCGGATCGACGAACGTCATCATGTGAGAGCCTCTAAACGCGCGGTGCCCCGGGCGCTTTCGCAAGAATGGGCGGGTGAGCTCAACTGCGAACCTGGGGCTCGAGGGCATCGTCGCCTTCGAGACGGAGATCGCCGAGCCGGACAAGGAAGGCTCCGCGCTCCGCTACCGGGGCGTCGACATCGAGGAACTCGCCGGCAAGGTTCCCTTCGAGCAGGTCTGGGGCCTCGTCGTCAACGAGTCGCTCGAGGACGGGCTGCCGCTGCCGGCGCCCGAGGTGGAGCCGGTCGTCCACAGCGGTGACGCGCGAATCGACCTCCAGGCCACGCTGCCTGCGCTCGCCGCGCAATGGGGCCTCAGGCAGCTCGTCGACATCGACGCGGAGCAGGCGAAACAGGACCTGGCGCCGCTCTCGTCAGCGGCGCTCTCGATCGTCGCCCAGTCGCTGCGCGGCAGCGAGCCGCCGGTGCCTACGCAAGACGTGGAGCAGGGAAAGACGGCGGCTGAGCAGTTTCTGATCCGCTGGCGCGGCGACGCGGACGACAAGGAGGCGAAGGCCCTCGACGTGTACTGGGTCTCCGCGACCGAGCACGGCATGAACGCGTCGACGTTCACCGCGCGCATCGCCGCGTCGACCGGCGCCGACTGCGCCGCGTGCCTCGCGTCGGCCGTCGGCTCGCTCTCCGGCCCGCTGCACGGGGGCGCGCCGGCGCGCGTGTTGCCGATGCTCGACGCAGTCGCCGCCTCGGGCGACCCCGAGCGGTACGTCCAGGAGATGCTCGCGCGCGGAGAGCGGATCATGGGCTTCGGCCACCGCGTCTACCGCGCCGAAGATCCGCGCGCGAGAGTCCTCAAGCGCACGGCCAAGGAACTCGGTTCGCCTCGGGTCGAGGTGGCCGAGGCGTTCGAACAGGCCGCGATCGCGGCGCTGCGCGACAAGCATCCAGACCGGCCGCTCGAGACGAACGTCGAGTTCTGGGGCGCCGTCGTGCTGGAGCTCGCGCGCATTCCCGCGGCGATCACGCCCGCGCTCTTCGCGTGCGCGCGTACAGGCGGCTGGTCGGCGCACATCGTCGAGCAGAAGCTCACCGGCCGGCTGATCCGGCCGAGCGCCGTCTACGTCGGCCCAGCCGAGAGACACCTGTCAGACCTGTGATGAGCGCGCTCGCCCGGGCGCAAGACCTCCTCGCGACGTGGCGCGAGGAAGTCCGGCGCGAGTTGCCGGCCGATGTCGAGCTCTTCGACGCGCACGTCCACCTGGGTAAGGACATCGACGGCATGTCGGGCCGCCCCGACGAGCTGATCGGCATGATGGACGACTACGACGTCGGGCGCGCGTTCATGTTCTGCCTCGACGAGCCGGACCGGCATCCTGCGTTCCGCGCGCCGAACGACCGCACGCTCGCCTTCGCCGCCGAGTCGGGCGACCGGCTGATCCCGTTCGTGCGCCTCGACCTGAAGGAGAACCCGGTCGAAGAGGCGATCCGCTGCCTCGACACCGGCGCCCGCGGAATCAAGCTGCACCCGCGCGCGCAGAAGATCTCGCTCGAGGACAAGCGGCTGCCGCCTGTGTTCGAGCTGGCGGCGGAGCGAAAGGTGCCGATCCTCATCCACGGCGGGCGTGGGCTGCCGCCGATCGCGGCGGATCTGCACGCCCTCGTCGAGCGCTCCAGCGACGTGCAGTTGATCATCGCGCACGCCGGGATCGCCGACATGGCGAACCTGACCTCGCGCTTCGCCGGCGTAGCCGGCGTCTTCTTCGACACCTCAACGTGGAGCGCGATCGACCTGCTCGACTTCTACCGGCAGATGCCGCCGGAGCAGATCGTCTTCGCCTCGGACTACCCGTACGGCCGCCAGCCGAACTCGCTGCTGATGGCGTTGCGTACAGCGCGGGTCGCCGGCTTCGACGAGAACGAGATCCGCAACCTGCTCGGGCGAAATGCGGCGCGCATCGCGGACGGAGAGCCGCCGCTCGCGCCGACGAAGCCAAAGGGCGGCGACGAGCTGACGCAACCGACGATCCTCGCGCGGATCCACCAGTACCTGTCGATGGCGACGCCTCTGATGTGGACGCGGCAACCAGACTCGATCGGCGTGCTCGGCCTCGCACTGAACACATGCGACTCGCCGTCGAACGGCTTCCAGGAGCAGACGGAGCAGATCCGTGAACTGATCGCGACGGCGCAGGTGCTGTGGGCCCAGGCGCTTCAGGAGGACGAGGAAGGCGAGCGAATCCGCAGCTCGCGCTACGTCTCGCGACTCATCCACCTTGCGGACATCGTGGCGGTGACGGCCGATGGTCACTGAGCTCGTCGTCAACGGCCGGCGCTACGAGCTCGACGTCGAGGTCGGCCGCTCCCTCGCCGAGGTGCTGCGTGAAGACCTCAGCCTCACCGGCACGAAGATTGCGTGCTTCGAAGGTCACTGCGGCGCCTGCACCGTGCAGGTCGACGGGATCCCGACGATGTCTTGCATAACGCTCGCGCACACCGTCGACGGCCGCGAGATCACGACGATCGAAGGACTGCGCGAGCATCCGCTCGTCAACGCTTTCGTCCGCGCCGACGCCGTCCAGTGCGGCTTCTGCACGCCGGCGCAAATCGTCTCCGCCGCAGCGCTCGTGGAGGCGAACGCGCACCCGTCCGACGAGGAGATTCGGCACGCGATGGCTGGAAACCTTTGCCGTTGCGGCACCTATCCCAAGATCGAGGAGGCAATCCGCACGTGGCAAGACTGATCCGCACCGAGAAGGAAGTCGAAGGCCGCTTCGAGGAAGTCTGGCTCGTCGTCGAGGAGGACCCGCTCGACCCGTGGCCGGACGGCCCGGGCGACGTCGTCGGCCGCGACGCCCCGAGGCAAGACGGCGTCCAGCGCGCGACGGGCAAGGCGCTCTACACCGCGGACTTGCAACTGCCTGGAATGCTCCAGGCCGCCGTGCTGCGTTCGCCGCACGCGCGCGCGCGCGTAACGGGGTTCGACGCGTCGCGCGCGCTCGAGGCGCCGGGTGTCCACGCCGTGCTGGAGCCCGAGGCGATCCCGCAGCTGGTGCGCGAGACCAACTTCCAGGGCCAGCCCATCGCCGCCGTGGCCGCCGACACGTTCGGGCAGGCCCGCGCGGCGCGCGCGTTGATCAACGTCGAGTACGAGGTGCTCGAGCCGCTGCTCGATCCGGAGGAGGCGGTGCGCCGAGGGCAGCTGCTTTCCGAGCCGCGCACGTTCGCCCGCGGCGACGCAGAGCGGGGCTTCGCGGAGGCCGACGTCATCGTCGAGGGGACGTACCGGACACAGTCGGTCCTGCACAACGCGTTCGAGACGCACCAATCGCTCTGCGACTGGGACGGCGACCAGCTAAGTCGTCTACATCTCGACGCAGTTCATCTGGGGCATTCGCGACGAGGTCTCGCACAAGCTCGGCCTGCCGCAGGACAAGGTGCGCGTCGTCTGCAACTACATGGGTGGAGGCTTCGGCGCCAAGAACGGGGCCGGCGACTACACGTACATCGCCGCCGAGCTGGCGAAACGCACCGGCCGACCCGTCAAGTGCGCGCTCACCCGCCGCGAGGAGAACCTCGACTCAGGCCACCGCAACGCGACGATCCAGAAGCTGCGCGCGGGCGCGCGGGCCGACGGCACGCTGACGGCGCTCGAGGGCGAGTTCATCGCCGCCCTCGGCTGGGACGGCTGGCTCGCGTCCACCGCAGGACCGATGCAGATGCTCTACGCCTGCGACAACGTGCGCACGATCGAGTACGGCGCGAAGCTCAACATCTCACCGATGAAGGCGTTCCGCGCGCCGGGGTTCGTCGAGGGGACGTTCGGGATGGAGTGCCTCCTCGACGAGCTCGCGGCCAAGCTCGAGATCGACCCGCTCGAGATCCGCAGGCTCAACTACGCGGACTCGACCGACGAGCGGCCGTACTCCTCGAAGAACCTGATGGAGTGCTACGAACGCGCCGAGAAGCACTGGGCGCGGCGCGCCGAGGTGCGCGCGCGCAGCGACGCGACCTGGAAGCACGGCGTCGGCCTCGCCTCGCAGGTCTGGTACGGCGGCGGCGGCCCTCCGTCGTACGCGTGGATCAGGCTCGGCTCCGACGGGCGCGCAACGGTCGTCACCGCCATGCAGGACATCGGCACCGGGTCGAAGACGGCGATGCAGCAGATCGCGGCCGAAGAGCTCGGGCTGCCGCTCGACCGCGTCGAGATCTCGGCGGGCGACACCGCGCGCGGGCCGTACGCGTCGATCTCAGCCGGCTCTTCGACGATCCCGTCCATGGGCCCGGCGGTGCGCGCAGCGGCGTATGACGCGGCGCGCCAGGTGATCGAGATCGCGGCGCAGCGGTACGACAAGGAGGAGCGCACGCTGTCGCTGAAAGGCGGCGAGGTCGTCTGCTCCGACGGAGGGTCGTGGCCGCTCGAGGAGGTCGTGGGCCTGCTCGAGGACGCACAGATCCTCGGCAAAGGTGCGCGGGGGCCGAACCCGACTGGAATGCAGGTGCTGACCTTCGGCGCGCAGGTCGCGGAGGTCGCCGTCGACATCGAGACCGGCGAGGTGCGCGTCGAGCGGGTCGCCGCGATCCACGACGTAGGCCGCGTGATCAACCCGCTCGGCGCGTCGTCACAGGGCGAGGGCGGGATCATCCAGGGCATCGGCCACACGCTGTCGGAAGAGCGGCTGCACGATCCGGAGACCGGTCGCGTGCTCACGCAGACGCTGGACGCATACAAAATGCCGACGATCGCCGACGTGCCCGAGATCGTCTTCGAGCTGCTCGACGTCCCGGACCGCCACCTGACGAACCTCGGTTCGAAGGGCCTCGGCGAGCCGCCGATCGTTCCGGTCGCAGCCGCCGATCGCCAACGCGATCCGCGACGCAACCGGCGCCGACGTGCGCTCGCTTCCGATCACGCGCGAGGAGATGCTGCGCGCGCTCGAGGAGGCGGCGCAGCGGCAGCGCGAACGCGACAAGGTCACTGCGTGACTCTCGACGTCTTCCTCGAGAGCGACGAGGAGATCGACCGTGAGGAGGTCGAGCGAGTCCTCGCGCGGAACGGCGTTCCGACCGACTCGACCGTGACGACGGCCGACGGCGGCGAGGCGAGCGTGTCGCTCGACGACGACGGCTCGGTCTTCGTGATCCAGTCGCTGACGCCGGAGCTCGCGCAGATCCTGTTCGACGTCGCGTCCACGGCGCGGCTCGCGATCCTGCCCGCGGACGGAACACCGACCGCGCTCGTCGCGGGCGAAGCCGCCGTGCCCGACGAGCTCGAGCCGGTGCACGTCGAAAGCGCGGAGGCGCTCTACGAGTCGCTCCGCCGGAGCGAGGAGCTGCGTGGAGCTCGTTAGGCCCGACTCGGTGCCTGACGCGGTCGCGTCGCTGGGCAACGGCGCCATGGCGCTCGGCGGTGGAACGGATCTCGTCGCGCTGCTCCGCGACCGCATCGTCGACGCCGACACGCTCGTCGAGCTACGGAACGCGGTCCCGAAGGGCGTCGACGGCACGACGATCGGCGCGGGGACGACACTCGGAGAACTCGAGGTCGATCCGCAGATCCCTGAAGCACTGCGCGAGGCGTGCCGTCTTTCCGCGTCGCCGCAGCTGCGCGCGGTCGGGACGATCGGCGGCAACCTTCTGCAGGCGACGCGCTGCTGGTACTGGCGCCTGAAGTTCCCCTGCCGCCTGCACGGCGGCGACCGCTGTCATGCGCGCGACGGCCAGCACCGCGAGCACGCGATCTTCGCGAACGACTTCTGCGCTTCGGCGCATCCCTCGGACCCCGCCGCGGCGCTGCTCGCGCTCGGCGCAAAGGTGCGCACCGACCGGCGCGAGCTGCCGCTGGCCGAGCTCTACCGGCTCCCGACCGAGGACGACCGCTCCACGACCACGCTCGCAGCTGACGAACTGATCGTCGAGCTCGACGTTCCGCGCCCGGATGCATCCGCCTACCTGAAGGCGATGGACCGGCAACGCTGGGCGTTCGCGCTGGTCGGCGTGGCCGCCGCGCGCTTCGGCGACGACGTCCGCCTAGGCCTCGCCGGCGTGGCGCCGATTCCGTGGGCCGACCTCGACGGCGCGACGCCGCTGCCGGGCACCGAGTACAAGGCGAAGATTCTCAACGCCCTCGTTAAGCGGGCGCGTCAGGCCGTCGCCGCGTAAAGACGCCTGCGGCCCACACCCTTCAACTCGAACTCGCCGCGGTCCACGAGCTCGATGCCCGAGCCCGCGACGAGATCGGCTGTCGTCGAGCTCACGAACACCTCGTCTGCACCCGCCGCCGCGGCTACGCGCGCGCCGACGTGTACGGCGATGCCGCGTGGCGATCCGCCGTGCGGCCGCTCGACCTCGCCCGTGTGCACACCCGCGCGAACTTCGAGCCCGAGCGCCGAGACCGCGTCGCGCACCGACAACGCGCAGCGAATCGTGCTCGTCGGACCCTCGCCGAGCGCCAGAAAGCCGTCGCCGGCCGTGTCGATCTCCTCGCAGCCGTAGCGCGCGAGCTCGCGCCTGACCACCTCGTGATGCCGTTCGAGCAGCTCGGCCCAGGCGCGATCGCCGAGCTCGCGCGCCTTCTCCGTCGAGCCGACGAGGTCGGTGAACAGAACGGTCGCGAGCACGCGCGGTGAGACGGGCACCGGCTTGCTCCCGGTCAGGAACTCCTCGACCTCGTCGAGGATCTGATCGGGATTCATGTGCGGGACGTGGTCCTCACCCGGAAGCTCGACGAACCGCGCACCGGGAATGCGCTCTGCGATGTAGCGGCCCTCTTCGACATTCGCGTCGCGGTCGCCGGTTCGGTGGAGCACGAGCGTCGGCGCCTGAACGAGCGGCAACGCTTCGCGAACGTCCGCTTTCGAGTTCATGAGGATGAGGTCGTGCGCGCCGCGCGGGCTGAGGCTTGCGCGACCTCGGACGCCCGCCCAGTCGATGAGATCGGGCGTTGCATTCGGCGCCATCTCCCCGAGATCGAACTCCTCGCCCCAGTGCTCTTCGAGGTATTCGGCGCCGACGACACGCTCTTCCCAGGTCGGCGCCCAGGGGTAATCGTCCGGTCCGGAGGCGCTTGGCGTACGTCCCGTACAAGACGAGTGCCTGCGCACGTGCCGGGTACGTCGCCGCGAACAGGACGCACATCGGGCCGCCCTCGGAATAGCCGAACAGCACGGCGCGCTCGCTGCTCGCGGCATCCATCACCGCACGCATGTCGTCCATGCGCGTCTCGAAATCCGGCAGGCCGACGGATCGATCCGACAGGCCCGTGCCGCGCTTGTCGAAGCGAATCAGGCGGGAGAACGAGGACAGTCGCTCGATGATGTGTCGCGACGCCGGATGGTCCCAGTCCACCTCGAGGTGCGAGAAGAATCCGTGCACGAGGACGAGGTCGATCGGGCCGTCGCCGGTCACCTGGTAGGCGACGTTGACGTCGCCGCTCCTGGCATAGCGGATCGGCACTCGGTTCACGGCCGGATTCTCGCCGCTAGCATCGGCGTCCGTGAAACGCCTCGCTCCGCTCCTTCTGGTCCTCGCGCTCGCCGCCTGCGGCGGGAGCGGGAGCTCCAACGAAAGCGCAGGCGACACGACCACTCAGCAGGCGACCGCCGGTTCCTGCACGACGGCCGCGCAGCATGCGTCCTCACGCACCATGAAGGACGAGCACCTGAAGCTCGACCCGGCCAAGACTTACCGCCTCGTCTTCCAGACGAACTGCGGTGACTTCACGGTCACGCTCGATCAGAAGACCTCACCGAACGCGACGGGCTCGCTCGTCTCGCTCGCGCAGCGCGGCTTCTTCGACGACACGTTCTTCCACCGGATCGTCCCCGGGTTCGTGATCCAGGGCGGCGATCCGACCGGAACGGGCACAGGAGGGCCCGGCTACTCGACGCACGACAAGGTTCCGCAGAACGCGTCGTACGTGCACGGCGTGGTTGCGATGGCGAAGTCGGGCGCCGAGCCTCCGGGCACCGCGGGAAGCCAGTTCTTCGTCGTCACCGGAGCGGATGCCTCGCTGCCGCCGGACTATGCGGTCGTCGGCAAGGTGACGAGCGGGCTCGACGTCGTGGACCTGATCGGAGGCTTCGGCGACTCCACCGAGCAGCCGACCCGCTCCATCGTCATCTCGAAGGCAAAGGTCGAGACGTCGTAGCGGCGGTCGTGCTGGCTGCAGGGGCAGCCACGCGCTTCGGCGCACCCAAGCAGCGGCTCCTTCTGCCGCAAGTCCTCGCAGCGCTGCGAGCCAGTTCCGTCGAGGACATCGTAGTCGTGACGGGCGCGTACGAGCTCGAGTCAGACGCGCGCGTCGTCGAGTGCCCGGACTGGAAGCGCGGGCCGGGCTCGTCGCTCCGCTGCGGCCTGAGGGAGCTCGACGCCGACGCTGCGGTGATCGTACTTGCGGACGGCCCCGGGCTCGATCCGCGCGCCGTCGACCGCGTCGTCGAGAGCTGGCGCGACGGCGCCGGCGAGCGCCTCGCAGCCACGTACGACGGCGTGAACCGCTCGCACCCCGTTCTACTCGCCCGCTCGTCGTGGGACGACGTTCCCGACGACGGCGCACGCGCGCTCGAGGTCTCGCTTGTACCGTGCGAGGACCTTCGCCCGCCCGGCGACGTCGACTACTGAAGAGGTGTTCTGAGCGCCGCGAGCTTCGCCTTCAGCTCGACCGGCATCTGCTTCTCGGCGGCGACGGTCCGGACATAGCGGCGTAGCGAGACCTCGAAGCGATAGCGCTGACGGCAGTACTCGCAGGCGTCTAGATGCGCCTCAGCCTCGCGTACCTGGGCGTCGTCGAGCACGCGGTCGAGGTAGGGCTGCATGACCTCCTCGCACTTGAGGCAGTCTGGGTCGTAGTCCGACAGCCTCAACTCGCAACCTCCTCGGCCAACTCGCCCTTCAGGATACGCCGCGCGCGGTGCAGCCTGCTCATCACGGTGCCGATCGGGATGTCGAGGATCTGCGCCGCTTCGGCGTAGCTGAACTCGCCGATGTCCACGAGGACCAGTACGTCGCGGAAGTCGTGCGGCACGTGCGCGAGCGCGTCCACGATTGAGCCCTGCGAGAGCTTTGCGATCACGCGCTCCTCGTTCGGCGGTTCGCCCTCCCCCTCCACGAGCTTGTCGTAGAGGTAGTAGTCGCCGTGCTCGTCGATCGACGTCATCTGCGGCGTGCGCTGCTGGCGCCGGCCCCGGTCGATGTTGAGGTTCGTAAGGATGCGAAGGAGCCACGCGCGCAGGTTCGTCCCCGGGGTGTAGGAGCGCCAGCTCCGAAACGCCCGCGCGTACGTCTCTTGCATCAGATCCTCGGCCTCCTCGCGTGAGCCGACGAGATGCCGCGCGACGCGGAAGACTTGGTCGGACAGGTCGAGCGCTTCCTCTTCGAAACGAACGCGATCACGAGCCTCCTCGGCAATGCGCCTGGCCTCTGCTTGGGTCGGCTCGCTCATGGCGGCCACCCTACCAATGCGCTTGTTTTTCTTCGAACGTGGGTAAGACTGTCTCTATTCCCCCGACGAGGAGAGGCAGGGTCATGCAGGGATACGAAGTGCGCACCATCGACGACGACATGATCGGTCACGTCGCCGCCGACGACGGCGACTTTCTGATCGTCGAACACGGGCGGCTGATGAAGACGAAGCACGCGCTGCCGAAGGCCTTCGCGGAAGTCGATGCCGACGAGAAGGTCGTGCGGACGACGCTCTCCAAGGAACTGATCGACGACTCGCCCAAGGTGAACGGAGAGCTCGACCGCGTGGCGGTCGCGGAGCACTATGGGCTCGTCGAGCACTTCGCGGCCGAGCCGACCAGCGACGGTGATGATCCGGATGAGATTGCGTATCCCGACGACGAATCGCTGCGCGAGGAGGTCGAAGCTCCCAGGGTGGTCGCTGCCAACGAGGGACCGTTCGATGACCCCGCGGGTCACGTGCTTGGCGGCAGCGACGAAACTCGACCCAGGGACTACGACGGAGACTGAACCGGCCGGAAGCCGGCGCGATTCATCTTTTCGAGGAGCGCATCCAGCGAGGTGCGCTCCTCGTCGTACGAGAGCATGACCTGACCCATGAGGTTCGCGTTCGCGGATTCCAGGCCGTCGTGGCCTTCGAGCGCCTTGCCGAGCCGCATGACACAGCGCTCGCAGCGGATGCCCGTGACCTGCAACGTCTCGGTCGTCACGGCTCTACGGTAACGATCGCCGGACGATGTCGGCGGTGGCCTCATGCGGGTCGACGAAGTCGAGTTGCACGTCGGCCTCGCACGCCGTGCCGTTCAGCGGATCGACGCCGATGCGCTCGACCAATTCGCCGTAGAGGTCGCCCGCCGTGACGGCTAGCGCCGTCGCGGTCGGGGTGGATGAGCTCCGCGCGCGGCCCGAATCGAGACGCGGCCCAGCGGTTCTGCATGAAGACGGCGCGATCGCCCGCGGCGGCCGGCGCCGGCGGTTGCTCGAGCGCCCAGGCGGCAAGCCCTTGCACGAGCGCGCCGAAGGCGCCCGTACGCCGAACGTCGGTCGGCTGGTCGGGCATGCGTACCTCGAGCGTCCCGAACTTCGGATGCGGCCGGATGTCCCAGTGGATCCCGCCGTACCCGGGCACGACGCCCGCGTCGACGAAGCGGCGGATGACGTGCTCCCAGTCGGCCCAGGATTCGAAGCGCGGGGGTGCACCGTGCCGCGGGAGCAGGCCGAGAATCTCCGCACGTGTGGAGAGCAGCTCGGTGCGCTCCCCCTCGAACCATGGCGAGTTCGCCGACAGCGCAAGGATCACGGGCAGCCATGGAATGAAGTGCTCGAGGACGCGAAGGCACGTCTCCGCGTCGGGCATGCCGACGTGGACGTGCAGTCCCTGCACGCCCTGCCGCCTCGCGGTCGGGCCTGCGTAGTCGACGAAGTCGCGGTAGTGCGGATCCTCCGCGATCTTCTGCTCGGTCGCGATGTCGGTCGGGTGCGACCCGGCCGCCGCAATCGTGCACCCGATCTCACCAGCGGCTTCGGTGGTCGCTCGGCGCAGCGCGCGAACGACGTCGACCGCCTCCTCGGGCGACGTGCACACGCCGCTGTTCAGCTCCACGATCGACTCGAACAGCTCGTGCTTGACGAGGCCGCGATCGACCTTGACTCGCGGGATCACCTCGCTCGACGCGGATCGCTGCGCGAGCGTTTCCGAGTCCACGAGCATCAACTCTTCCTCGACGCCGAGCGTGAGGATGCTTCCCCAGTTGGATTCCGTCACGCCGCCTTGATTCCGTGCACGGGCCTGCCGGCCGCCTCCCACGCGTAGTACGACGCGCTCGGCCCGAACTCACCTCGATACTCGGTGACGCGCGGGTCCCGGCCGACCTCCTTCGCGCGCTGTGCATGTCGCAGCAGGTTTGGGTCGTCGCGCTCCTCCCAGACGAGGATCAGGTGGACTGCCGTCATGTAGTACGCGACGAACGTGCAGCCGTCCGCCGGGCACGGGAATGGGTTGGTCGCGACGCAGAACCAGCCCGCGTGATCCGCACCGGCGTCGCCGGCCCAGAGCTCTTCGTGTTGGAGCAGTTCCGTGCTCACGCGCGAACGCTAGCGCGCACGCTTACTTCAGCGACGGCGGCGGGTCGTTCAGGTTCAACGTGAGCACCGGCGGCGTGAGCTCGTGCTCGGCCGCCGTGGGGAGGATGGCCGTCCCGATCGCGACGAACTCGATGATGTGCGAGCCCCAGCCGTGGCTCCGCTCGTGCAGCTCGACGCCGACGATCCCCTCGGCCTCCAGCGCCTCTGCCTCGGCCTGCATTCGCGCCATCGCGAGCTCGCGCGCGTCGTAGAGCGCCTGCGTGTAGTTCGGCATCTCGACGTTCCTGCCCGAGCCTCTTCGTCCATGTCCCCACGTTCTGGTGCGCCACGTGGTAGACGCAGTTGCCGAGGACGAGACCGAGCGGGCGGTAGCCCGCGCTGAGCAGAGTCCAGAAATCCTGACCTGAGAGATCGCTCGTGAACGGGCGGCCGTTCGGCGCGCGATGCAGCTCGCCCTCGGCGTGCTTGACCGCCGTCCCGATCGCGACGAACTCGGCGAGCTCGCCGCCCCACTCGTGACGCCCGACCTCCAGGCGGACGCCGACGACGCCGTCCGCGCTGAGCGAATCCGCCTCCTCCTCCATCCGCGTCATCGCCAGCTCGCGCGCGTGATACATCGCCTGCGTGAGCACCTCGAGCTCCTGGTTCTTGCTCCAGCGCCGGAGCTGCAGACCGATGTGGTAGATCGAGCTGCCGACGACGAGCCCGAGCGGCTCGAAGCCGGCCTGCTTGACGAGCAGGAACTCGTTGACCGACAGGTCGCTCGTGAAGAAACGGCCCGACTCCTGCAGGCGCCGCAGCCGCTCGCGGCCGGCCTCCGGAACGCCTTCGAGGGACGTCGGGTCGTAGCTCATGCTTTCCCGAGCCCGAGTGCGTAGGTGACCTCGGCCGGAGCGCCTTGCTCGATCGGCGCGATCGCGTTCCCGAGCAGGTCGACCGTCACGAGCAGATTGTCGTCGCTTTGCTGCTGGCGTTCACGCCCGACCTCGATGCCAAGGACCCCGGTTGCGCCTAGCTTCTGCGCTTCGCAGGCGCAGCCGCCCCGCTGCGTGGAGGCGCGCATCCATGAAGCCTCTCGTGTAGTCCTCGTACTCCTGGTTCCACAGCGAGCGGCGGGAGAAGCGAAAGCGCGCGAACTTCGTGCGGTATCCCGAGACGACGTAGCCGACGCTTGTGCCCCCGACGAGGCCGAGCGGCCAGGAGCCCGAAGCCAGGAGCTTCCGGAAATCGCCGCCGGTCAGGCTCACCAGCGGGATGGACGCGGAGTCGTCGAGGTCGTAGCGGTCGGAGCCGATCGCCGTGCCGAGGGCAGTGAATTCGATCGCGCTCAGCGCCTGCCCGAACTTGCCGCGGCGGATGCGCACGTCGACGACGGCGAGCGCACCCGCCTCGGCCGCAGACTCGCGTAGCCGCTCGAGCGCGTGCTGCCGGGCATCGTTGTACGCGGTCGTGCGCTCCTCGAGCTCGAACCAGCCGCCCTCGTTGAGGTACTGCTGGACGGCGAGCGAGCCGCGTGGGTAGTACACGCTCGACGTCGAGGCGCCGTACCCGGCCGGGAACTCGAGCCTCATTGGCGCAAGCGAGCGACGCATCCAGCGGCTCGGCCGCCGCTGAACGCCGAGGCTGACGACCGACGTTCCCTGTACCTGCCGCAGTGGACGGAAGCCTGCACTGCCGAGTGCGAGGAAGCCGCTGGTCGGGAGCGTCGACACGAACGGCCGGGTCATTCGTGCATCAGCCCTTCGAGCGCGATGCTTCCCCGCTCGGTGCGCTCCGCCTCTTGCGCAAGGTCGTGCGCGAGCGAGTCGATCCATTCGTCGAGGTCGAGCTCGGCTTTCTTGAGCGTGATTCCGCGAACGACGTGCGAACAGAACGAACGCGGCCCGTGCGCTTCCAGTCGGTAACGGTGCTCGCGCAGCTCGACTTCGATCGTCTTCACCCCACCGGTGCCGCGGAACCCCTCGCCTGATTTTGAACCTGCGGCGAGCAATCGGGCGCCACCTGTCGAGAATCTCTAGGAGCGCCAGCCGCGGAAAGCGTCGAGGAGCGTGCTCTCCGCATCGGGTGTCAGCGAATCGACCGTGAGCGTCCCCGTGGCGCGGATCGTGGCCCGCATTTGCTTCAGATACGCCTGGCAGCCCGAGCAGTGCGCGATGTGCCGCTCGAACCGGTCGTGCAGCTCCGACGGGAGCGCTCCCTCGAGATAGTCGGTGACGAGCTCGACCAGCTCCTGACAGGAGAGCTCTTCGTAGGTGTTGGCCGTCTTCGTCACGTCATACCGGCGAGGTACTGCTCCAGCGCCGCCCGAACCGACGAGCGAGCCCGGTGGAGCAAAACTCGTTGATTGGTCTCGCTCAGCGTCAGAGCGTTACACACTTCTTCGGCACTCCAGCCCTCGATGTCGCGCAGGGAGATGACCGCCCGCTGGGTCGGCGGGAGCGCGTCGATCGCCCGCTCGATCACTTCGCGCGTCTCCCCTGCCAGCAGCCGCTCTTCGGGAAAGCCTGCCGGCGGCGCGGCCCAGTGCCCCGGCCACGCGTGGCCGTCGCCGTGGAAGCGGTCGGCTTCAACGGCCGGCTCGTCCGGCTCCAGCGAGGAGAAGGGAAGCGATCGGCCCTCGCGGATGCCCCGCGTTTTCGCCCGGTTCGTGAGGATGCGAAAGATCCACGTCTTCAGCGAGGAGCGCCCCTCGAAGCGATCGATCCCTTCCAGGACGGCGAGCCAGGTCTCCTGTGCGACCTCCTCGGCGACCGCCTGGGACGACACGTACATCCGCGCAACGCGCACGAGCATCGCGTGGTACATCTCGATCAGCGCGCGGAATGCGGATTCGTCGCCCGAGCGAAGCCGCGCGACGAGTGACGCCTCGTTCTCCACGGCGCGAGCGTAACGGAGCCGCTCCTTTTGAGACGATCCGCCCATGGCTGACAAATTCGATCTCATCGTCATAGGCGCCGGCTCGGCGGCGCGCGACGCCGCCGCCAAAGCGTCGCGTGAGTACGGAGCACGGGTCGCCCTCATCGAGCGGACACGCTGGGGCGGCAGTTGTCCGAACGTCGCGTGCCGCCCCACGAAGGCTTATCTCGTCGCCGCAGAGCTCGCGTACTCCGTCAACGAGTTGAGCGAGTGGATGGGCATCGACTGCGGGCCTGCCCGTGTCGACCTCGCCCGCGTGCGTGCGTGGAAGGACTCGATCCGCCGCGCGCAGGAGAGCTGGATCCAGGTGCTCACGGAGGCGGGCTACGAGCTCGTCGCCGGCGAAGCGACGTTCGTCGCCGCGCACACGCTTCGGGTCGGCGACCGCGAGCTCACTGCCGACCGCATCCTCATCGCCGCCGGCTCGCGCACAGCGGTGCCGCGCGTTCCTGGCATCGACGAGGTCGATTGGATCGACCACGTCACCGCGCTCGAGCTCGAGGAGATACCCGAGTCGCTGCTCGTCGTCGGCGGCGGCCCGGTCGGCCTCGAGTTCGCACAGATCTTCGCCCGCTTCGGTTCGCGCGTGACGATCGTGAACCGCGACTCGCAGATCGCGGCGCGCTCCGATGCCGAGGCAGCGAACGAGCTGCAGGCCGCATTCGAGGCCGAGGGCATCGAGATCGTGCTCGATTCGGCCGTCGAGTCTTTCGCCGGCGAGGGCGACACGACGGTCGCGACGCTCAACGGCGGCCGAGAGGTGCGCGTCGCTCGCGTTTTGCTCGCCTCCGGGCGGGTGCCGAACACGGAGGAGCTCGCGCCGGAGCGCGCGGGCGTCGAGACCGATCGCGGATACATCGTCGTCGACGACCGGCAGCGCACGACCGTCGAGGGAATCTGGGCCGCGGGCGACGTCGCCATCGGCCCGCAGTTCACGCCTGCGGCTCAGTACCAGGCCCGGATCGCGGTCGAGGACATGTTCGGAGGTGGCGGACGGCACGCGGACTACTCGGTCATGCCGACTGCAATCTTCACCGATCCGGAGCTCGGGTCCGTCGGGCGGACGGAACGTGAGGCGCGCGCCGCGGGCCACGACGTCGACGCGGTGAAGCATCCGCTGCCAAACCTGACACGCGCGCAGTACACGCGCATGAAGCACGGGCTGTTCAAAATCGTCTTCGACACCAGCACGCGAAAAGTGCTCGGCGTGCACGTCGTCTCACGCGGCGCGAGCGACATTGTCGGCGGACTCGCGCCGGCGCTGCAACTCGGCGTCACCGTCGACGATCTCGCGTACATGCACCACGTCTACCCGAGCTACTCGGAGGGCTTGAAGGCGGCAGCCGAGAAGGCGCTCGCGTAATCTCACGCGCTGATGTGCTTCGACACCGACTCGCTGCCGCCGATCCCGGTCCTCTCCGGCGGCGCACTCACGCACGAGGACCTCGAGCTCGAAGCGCGGGACGGGAACCGCCTCGCAGCGTTTGCGGCGCTTCCAGACGAGCCATCCGACACCGGCGTCGTCATTCTCCCCGACGTCCGCGGCCTCTACCGGTTCTACGAGGAGCTCGCGCTTCGCTTCGCCGAGCGCGGCTATCCCGCTATTGCGATCGACTACTTCGGCCGCACGGCGGGGACCGAGAAGCGCGGCGACGAGTTCGAATACAGGCCGCACGTCGAGCAGACGACGCCCGAAGGAGTGCAGGCCGACACGCACGCAGCGGTCGAATGGCTGCTCGCGCGGGGTTGCACGAAGGTCTTCACTGTGGGCTTCTGCTTCGGCGGACGCAACTCGTGGCTCGCGACCGCAGCCGGCCACGGCCTCGCCGGCGCGGTCGGCTTCTACGGCCGCCCCCCGCTCGACAGGGCAGCGGAGATGAAAGAGCCGATCCTCGCCCTACAAGCGGGCGCGGATCAAAACATCACCGCCGAGGACAACGCAGCCTTCGACAATGCCCTGACCGAAGCCGGAGTTGAGCACGAAGTAGTGACGTACGAAGGCGCCCCGCACAGCTTCTTCGACCGGAAGCAAGAAAACTTCGCCGAAGCGTCAGCCGACGCCTGGCAAAAGACACTCGACTTCATAGAGCATTACCGAAGCTGACGTCCCACCGGCAGCGCGGCTTGGCCGCGCTGCTCACACACAGGCCGCCGAAGCGCAAACCCCCTCAACAGGCACCAAAGCGCACGCGCGCGAAGCGCGCATGCCGCGGTCTTAACGGGTGGAAGTCCGCAGGACTTCCACCCGAAGTAGTAGAAGCGAGGGCCCGGGCAGGCAGTCGGGCCCTCGCTTCTTCGCTTCCTTAGCCGTGCTGGCTACGGCCTAGGAAGCACCTGGCCCCCAGGGGTGGGGCCGTCGTTGGACGACAGCGGGTCGCATCAGGGAGAGGAGCGCTGCCGCCCAAGCTTCACCTCAATCGTTTGCCTCGTATTCCCCCGGTAGACGACGAGCTCGATCGTGTCTCCGGGCTTGTGATTTGCGATCACGTCACTGAGCTTGTTGACCGTCGGCGTCGCAACGCCGTCCGCCTGGACGATGATGTCGCCGCCGAGCGGCCAGCTTTCACCGGCGACGACGACCTGGTTGGTGGCTCCCTTGAGGCCCGCGTGCGCAGCCGCAGTCCCCGCCTCAACGTGAGCCACCAACAGGCCGTGCTTGGCGGGCAGGTGGAAGAGCTGCGCGATGCTCGGCGTCAAGCCCTGTGCCCGGATCCCTAGGAACGCGTGCTCTGCATGTCCGCTCTCGATGATCTGCGTGACGACGGTGCGCACGGCGTTGCTCGGAACGGCGAAGCCGATGCCGAGGTTGCCCTGCTGACCGGTGTTGCCGGTCGAAATCTGCGAGTTCACGCCGATCACCTCGCCGCGCGCGTCGAGCAGCGGCCCGCCGGAGTTGCCGTGGTTCAGCGCGGCGTCGGTCTGGATCGCATGCTGGATCGGGAAGTCGTTCGGCGCGGTCAGCGGCCGGTCGATCGCGCTGACGATCCCGGCGGTCACCGAGCGCGTGTAGCCGAAGGGATTGCCGATCGCGACGACGGAGTCGCCTACCTGCGCGTCGTCCGAGTTGCCCCAGACGAGCGGCGTCAGCGCGCGCGAGTGTGTCGAGACCTGCAGCACGGCGATGTCGGTCGAAGGATCGGAGCCGACGATGTGCGCCTTAACGTTATCCCCGTTCGAGAAGCTCACGTTGACTGTCTTCGCTCCTTCGATCACGTGGTAGTTCGTCACGATGTGGCCGGCTTTGTCGACCACGAAGCCGGAGCCGAGCGACTGCTGCTCCTGGGTCGGTGGTGCAAACGCATTCCCGAAGAGCGGATCCTGCGGAGCCTGAACGACGCTCGTCGACGTGATCTGAACGACGCCGGAAGACCAGCGGCGATAGATGTCGTTGATCGAGAGCGCCTTCCCCGTTGCGAACCTGACGGGCGCGTTCGACGTCGGCGTGATGATCTGCTTGACGGTCGTTTGCGTCCCGAGTTGGCCGAGGGCGCTTGCGCCGCCCAGCGCCGCCGCTCCGCCGATGAACGCGGCCGCGACAACTGCCAGCGATGCGCCGATTGGGCTCTTGACCCGAGTGCCGGAATCCACGGAACCTTTGTATCCGGCAGTGTGTGAAAGCCTGGTTGGCCGTGTGTTAAGCAATGTTCACATGCGTGAGCTTTTTCTGCTCGATCCCGAAATCGTCTTCCTGAACCACGGGTCTTTCGGCGCTTGCCCGCGGCCCGTCTTCGCGGAGTACCAGCGTTTTCAGCTCGAGCTCGAGCGCGAGCCGGTCGAGTTTCTCGGCCTCAAGCGCCGCTTTCCGGAGCTGATCGGGGTCGCGCGCGAGCGGCTGGCCGCGTACGTCGGCGCGTCGGCATCAGACCTCGTGCTCGTACCGAACGCAACGACGGCCGTCAACGCGGTGGCGCGCTCGCTCGACCTGCAGCCCGGAGACGAGATCGTCGCGACGACGCACGAGTACGGCGGCAACGACCTGCTCTGGCGGTACATGTGCGAGCGTCGCGGTGCGCGTTACGTGGAGGTCGACACGACACCGGCCAGCGCTGTGGACGACCTGCTCGGCGCCGTCACGCCGCGAACGCGTGCGCTGTTCTTCAGTCACATCTCGTCTCCGACGGCTCTCCGCTTTCCCGCCGAGGAGCTGTGCGCGAAGGCCCGCGAGGCCGGCGTGCTCTCGATCGTCGACGGCGCGCACACGCCCGGGCAGATCGGGCTCGACCTGGCGTCGCTCGGTGCGGACTTCTACGCCGGCAACTGCCACAAGTGGCTCTGCTCGCCGAAAGGTGCCGGCTTTCTCCACGTCCGCGCCGAAGCCCAGCCCCTGCTCGAGCCGCGCACGGTGAGCTGGGACTGGGCCGCCGACGAGTGGGCCGTCCGCCACCGCTGGGCCGGCACGAGCGATCCCTCGGCGCATCTCGCGGTGCCGGCGGCGATCGACTTCCAGGCCGAGCACGACTGGGATGCGGTGCGCGCGCGATGCCACGGGCTTGCCGCGCGCGCCGCGGGCGAGCTCGCCGACAGGTTCGGGATGGAGCCTTTCGCCGCAAGCGACGACGAGTTCGTGCAGATGGTCTCGCTGAGGCTGCCGCCCGTCGACGCAGAGGAGCTCGGCAGGCGGCTCTTCCACGAGCGGCGGATCGAGGTGATCGCGCGAGACTGGCGCGACGAGCCGACGCTGCGCATCTCGTTCCAGGGCTACAACGACGAGAACGATCTCGACCTGCTGGTCGAGG
Organism: uncultured Actinomycetes bacterium; assembly: GCA_963815965.1. Lineage (GTDB taxonomy): Bacteria > Actinomycetota > Thermoleophilia > Gaiellales > Gaiellaceae > DASVFB01. The sequence continues at coordinate 563,264 of CAWFIT010000001.1, forward strand.
CGCTGAGCGACCTGCTCTACTGACGCACGTGCGGGTCGTGATTATCTCGATGGCTGCGAGGGCCGTCGAGGGCTACCTGCAGCTGCTCGAAGCGCTCGGACACGAGACCGTCGGAGTCCTGACACTGCGAAACAGCCGACGACCGCAAATGGTTCCTGACACGATCGCCGCAACACCCACCGGAATCGACGCGGTTGTCGTCGGCTCGAAGGACCGGATGGTTCCACTCCTCCGCTCGTACGAGCCCGACCTGGCGGTGTGCTCGGGCTTCTCCTGGAAGCTCGACGCTGAAGCGCTCGCCGTCCCCCGACTCGGAATCGTCAACGGCCATCCGTCGCTCCTGCCGCAGTGGCGCGGCCCGAACCCGTTCGGCTGGACCCTGCGCAGCGGCGCGAGCGAAGTCGGCTTCACGTTCCACCTGATGGACGAGGGCCTCGACACAGGCCCGATCCTCGCGCAGGCCACGGCGCCGCTCGGCGATGACGCCTCGATGGAAGCGCTGTTCGATCGCCTGCCCGCGCTCGTCGCGGATCTACTGCCGAAGGCGCTCGCGCGGGTCGAGGCCGGCGACCGAGGCGACGCGCAGTCGGAGGAGGGCGCCAGTTACGCGGGCTTGTACGAGGACGAGTACGCCGAGATCGACTGGACGCAACCGGCGCGTGCGGTGCACACGCAGGTGCGCTGCTGGTTCCTGCCGACCGTGTCGGGCATCGTGGGGCCTCTGACGACACTCGACGGCGAGCGCGTGCGCGTTCTCGAGAGCGAGCTCGCCGACGCGGAACCGTCGGCCGAACCGGGAACGATCGTCGAGCGCGGCGTCGACGGAAGTCTGATCGTTGCTTGCGGAAGCGGTGCGATCCGCGTCCTCCGCACAGAACCAGCCTCGTAAGTAGCATCAATTTCGTGCTGAAAGTCGGAGATCGGTCGTACGAGATCTACCGGATCGAGGCGATCGACGGCGTCGAGCGTCTCCCTTACACACTGCGCATCCTGCTCGAGAACGTCCTGCGTACGGCCGGCGACACGGACGTCGACGCGGTCGCGAAGTGGGTCGCGACGGACGAGCCACACCTCGAGATCAACTTCTCGCCCGGTCGCGCAATCCACCAGGACTTCACCGGCGTTCCCGCGATCGTCGACCTCGCGGCGATGCGGAACGCGATGGCCGACATGGCGGACGACGCCGCGAAGATCAACCCGCTGATCCCCGCGGAGCTCGTCATCGACCACTCGGTGCAGGTCGACGAGTTCGCGTCGCGCTTCGCGTTCTCGCGCAACGTCGAGCTCGAGTTCGAGCGCAACCGTGAGCGCTACGCGTTCCTGCGCTGGGGACAGGGCGCGTTCAGCGACCTGAAAGTCGTGCCTCCGGGAACGGGGATCGTGCACCAGGTCAACCTCGAGTACCTCGGCCGCGTCGTCGAGGAGCGAAACGGCATCGCGTTTCCCGACACGCTCGTCGGCACCGACTCGCACACGACGATGATCAACGGCCTCGGCGTGCTCGGCTGGGGCGTCGGCGGGATCGAGGCCGAGGCGGCGATGCTCGGCGAGCCGCTGTCGATGCTCGTCCCGCAGGTCGTCGGCTTCAAGCTGAGCGGGAGCCTGCCCGAGGGCTCGACGGCGACCGATCTCGTCCTCACGGTCACCGAGCTGCTGCGCAAGACCGGCGTCGTCGGCAAGTTCGTCGAGTATTTCGGCGAAGGGCTTGCGTCGCTCCCGGTCGCCGACCGCGCGACGATCGGCAACATGTCGCCCGAGTACGGCGCGACATGCGGCTTCTTCCCGGTGGACGACCAGACGCTCGTTTACCTGAAGCTGACGGGGCGGAGCGACGAGAGGATCGCGCTCGTCGAGGCGTACTGCAAGGAGAACCTTCTCTGGCACGACCCGGCCGTGCATCCGACGTACTCGCAGGTCGTGGAGCTCGACCTCGCGTCGGTCGAGCCGAGCATCGCGGGGCCGCGCCGGCCGCAAGACCGCGTCCCGCTCGCGCGCGCAAAGGAATGCTTCATCGATGCGCTGGGGACGTTCGGCGTCGCCTATCCCAACTCGAGCTACGACAAGGAGGTCGCGGACTCGTTCCCCGCCAGCGATCCTCCGACCTTCGACTCCACGTCACGAGCAGGATCCCGTCCGTGACCGCCGTCGCCGAGCACGAGCCGCGAACGATTGCCGTCGGCGACTACGAGCTGACCGACGGCAGCGTTGTGATCGCGGCGATCACGTCGTGCACGAACACGTCGAACCCGCAGGTGATGGTCGGCGCCGGACTGCTGGCGAAGAAGGCCGTCGAGCTCGGTCTCAAGCGCAAGCCGTGGGTGAAGTCGTCGCTCGCGCCTGGCTCCAAGGTCGTGACCGAGTACTACGCGAAGGCTGGGCTCGACCGCTACCTCGACGAGCTCGGCTTCAACACCGTCGGCTACGGCTGCACGACGTGCATCGGAAACTCGGGGCCGCTGCCGGAAGAGATCTCGCAGGCCGTCGACGAGGGCGATCTCGTCGTCTGCTCCGTCCTCTCGGGGAACCGCAACTTCGAGGCGCGGATCCATCCCGAGGTGAAGGCGAACTACCTCGCGTCCCCGCCGCTCGTAGTCGCGTACGCGCTCGCGGGGCGGATGGACATCGACCTCCTCAACGAGCCGCTCGGCAGCCGACGAGGACGGTAACGACGTCTTCCTGCACGACCTCTGGCCGACGTCGCAGGAGATCAACACGGTGATCGCCTCTTCGGTGCAGAACGAGATGTTCACGCGCACGTACGCGGACGTCTTCACGGGCGACGAGACGTGGCGGACTCTTCCGGTGCCCGAGGGCGAGCTGTTCGCGTGGGATCCGCAATCGACGTACGTTCGCCGGCCGCCGTACTTCGACGACATGCCGCGCGAACCGCAGCCGGTCGAGGACATCCACGGCGCGCGCTGCCTCGTCCTCCTCGGCGACTCGGTGACGACCGACCACGTGTCGCCCGCAGGCGCGATCCGCCCGGATTCGCCCGCGGGCAAGTACCTGGTCGAGCACGGCGTCGAGCGCAAGGACTTCAACTCGTACGGCTCGCGGCGCGGCAATCACGAGGTGATGGTGCGCGGGACGTTCGCGAACGTGCGGTTGCGCAACCTGCTCGTCTCCGGGATCCGAGGGGACGTGGACGGTGCACGTGCCGAGCGGCGAGGAGATGGCGATCTTCGACGCGTCGCAGCGCTACCTCGCGGAGGGAACGCCGCTGATCGTGATCGCCGGGAAGGAGTACGGCACAGGCTCGTCGCGCGACTGGGCGGCGAAGGGCCCGAAGCTGCTCGGCGTGAAGGCGGCGATCGCGGAGTCGTACGAGCGCATCCACCGCTCGAACCTGCTGATGATGGGCATCCTGCCGCTGCAGTTCATGGACGGCGAGAGCGCGGAGACGCTCGGCCTCAGCGGCCATGAGGAGTTCGCCGTCACCGGCGTCGACAACGCCGACGCGCGCGAGGTGACGGTGCGTGCCGACGAGAAGGAGTTCACGGCGCGCCTCCGCCTCGACACGCCGCGCGAGCGCGAGTACCTGCGGCACGGCGGCATCCTGCCGTTCGTGCTCAGGCGGCTGCTCGCCTAGTTCGGGACCAGGTTCCCGGGCGCCGGAGATAATCACGTCATGGAAGCCGAGGCCACCCGCGAACGCCTGCGCGCGCTCGTCGACGCCGGCATCGCCCTCAGTTCGGAGCTCTCGCTCGACGCGCTGCTGCAGAAGCTCGTCGAGACCGCGGCGGAGCTGACCGGAGCCCGCTACGCGGCGCTCGGCGTGATCGACCGCTCGCGTACGCACCTCGAACGCTTCGTCACCACCGGCATCGACCAGGAGACGCACCGCGCGATCGGCGAGCTGCCGCACGGGCGCGGCATCCTCGGTGTTCTCGTCAGCGACGCGACGCCGCTGCGGCTGCACGACATCGCGGAAGATCCTCGCTCGGTCGGCTTCCCACCGGGACATCCGCCGATGAAGACGTTCCTCGGCGTCCCCGTCCTGCTGCGCGGCTTCGCGTACGGCAACCTCTACCTGACAGAAAAGGCGGACGGCGGCGACTTCACGGCGGAGGACGAGGAGCTCGTCCAGCTCCTCGCCGGGCAGGCGGCGGTCGCGATCGAGAACGCACGTCTTTACGAGTCCGCGACGCGCTGGTCGCGGCAGCTCGAGTCGCTGAACGAGGTCGCAGCGGCACTCGTCAGCGAGACGAGCCTCGAGCCGTTGCTGCGGCTGATCGCGACGCGTCTGCGCGAGCTCGTGGAGGCGCGCCTGCTGCTGATCGCACGTCCGTCACCGGACGGCACGATGGTGATCGCAGCCGCCGACGGCGAGAACGCCGAGGAGGCTTTGCGCTCACCCGAACTGGCGGAGCGTTCGAAGACTCGGGCCGTCTTCGATCGGCGAAAGAGCGAACGCGTCGGCTCGGTCATCGAGGACCTCGAGATCGACCAGGACGCGGCGCGTCGCTGGGGCGTCACGTCGGGGATGTGGGTGCCGCTGGTCGTGCGCGACCGCGCCGTCGGCGTGATCGTGGCGCATGACAAGCGTGGCCAGGATCTGCGCTTCACGGACGAGGACCTGCGCCTTGCGGAGGGCTTCGCCATCCGCGCGGCGGCGGCCGTTGAGCTGTCCGAGCGGGTGCAACGCGATGCACTGAGGCGCGTGGTCGAGGCGCAGGAGCTCGAGCGGCACCGGCTCGCGCGCGAGCTGCACGACGAGACGGGTCAGGCACTCACGTCCATCTTGCTCGGCCTGAAGGCCGTCGAAGATGCCAAGAACGAGAAGCAGAACAGGGAAGCTGCCGCGGAGCTGCGCGAGCTCGTCGTGTCGACGCTGCAGGACGTGCGACGGCTTGCGGTCGAGTTGCGTCCCAAGGCGCTCGACGACTTCGGCCTCCGGGCGGCGCTCGAACGCCTTGCCCAGACCTTCACCGAGCAGATCGGCATCGAGACCGACGTGGAGGCGAGCCTGGGCGACGAGCGCCTGCCGCCCGAGGTGGAGACGGCGCTCTACCGGCTCGTCCAGGAGGCGCTGACGAACGTCGTGAAGCATTCACGAGCGTCGCGCGTCAGCATCTCCATTGTGCGGAAGGCTCATTCGGTCTCGGCGGTGATCGAGGACGACGGCGTCGGCTTCGGCGAGCAGTCCGGCGAGGGCGTCGGATTGATCGGCATGCGCGAACGCGTCGGCCTCCTCGACGGACGCCTGGACATCGAGTCGGGTGCAGGCCACGGAACGACGATCGTCGCGGAGGTGCCGTTGTGATCCGCATCCTGATCGTCGACGACCATGCCGTCGTTCGCACCGGCCTGCGCCTCCTGCTCGACGCGGAGGAGGACATCGAGGTCGTCGGCGAGGCCGGGACCGCGCGCGACGCAATCTTCGAGACGCGCTCGTCGAAGCCCGATGTGGTCCTCATGGACGTCGTCATGCCTGGAGGCAGCGGCATCGAGGCGACGCCGCAGCTGCTGCACGAAGCGCCGGAGGCGAAGGTGCTGATCCTCTCGATGCAGGACGATCCGAGCTACGTGCGCCAGGCGTTCGCCGCGGGCGCCGCGGGTTACGTCCTCAAGGAAGCGGCCGACGCGGAGCTCGTCGCCGCAGTGCGCCAGGTTGCCGACGGCGGCCGTTACGTGAATCCCGAGCTCGGTGCGCGCCTCGTGGCGGCCGACGCGCAAGAGCGCGCACGAGCAGAGGCGGATCCGCTCTCGGACCGAGAGCGTGAGGTGCTGCGGTTGCTCGCGCTCGGCCACACGAACCAGGAGATCGCGAAGATGCTCTTCATCTCCGTGCGGACGGCCGAGACGCACCGCGCGCACATCATGCAGAAGCTCCACCTCGGGTCGCGAGCGGAGCTCGTGCGCTACGCGCTCGCGAACGGGCTCCTCGAATAGCTCGGCTTAGAACTCGTTTCACAATGAGGCTTGAGCCGCCGGGGCGCGCTGGACGGCGCGATGCGGCGTCCTCAGTCGGCCCGATATGCCTGCATATCGGGCCTCCCTGCGTCCTTGCCTCGCACCGCCCATCGCGTCCCGATCGACGAAGCGCATTATGAAACGAGTTCTTAGTCCGGCCGCGTGAAGATGACGAGCAGGCTCAGCGACTCGTAGCCGGTGAAGCGATGCTCGGCGCCGGCCTCGACGAACAGGGCGTCACCTTCGGACACCGAAAAGTCCTGGCCCTCGACTTCGAGCGTGCCGCGTCCTTCGATCACGACGTAGACCTCGTCGTCGGCGTGCGGTTGCTGCGTGTCCGGGTCGGGCGCGACGAGCACGTAGACGCCGATCTCGAGTCCGCGCGAGCGATGGACGACCTCGTAGCCGCCGTTGCCCGCCTCGAGCCGGCGCTGCGCTTCGCGGACCGCGAACGCGTGGGCTATGAGCCCTCCTCCGTGGGGAGGCCCGCCTCGGCCCACGCATTCAGGCCGCCCTCGATCACCTTCACGTTCTCATAGCCGAGCGCTGCGAGCGTCTGCGCCGCGAGCAGTGAGCGCGCGCTAGGCGACTTCGTGCAGTAGACGAAGAGGTGTCGGTCGAGGCGGCCCGTGAGCTCCGTGTCGGCTACGGGTGAGTCGGCAGCGGCGCGAAGCTCGAGCATGCCGCGCGGCACGTTCGTCGCGCCTGCGATCCGCCCCTTGCCGAACTCTCTCGGCTCGCGGACGTCGACAACGAGCGCGCCTTCGTCGATCAGCGGCTTGGCGTCGCTCGGCGCGAGCTCGCTCGCCGTTTGCCGCGCCTCGCCGACCAGGTCCTCGAGCCCCTTCGCCATTGGCGCAATCGTTACCAGCTTTTGGCGCGCCGTTCCACCGGTGCATGCTCGATGCGAATGCGTGCGTCGACCGCTACGCAGCCGTCCGGGCCTGCGAGCACGGGGTTCAGGTCGAGCTCGGCGACCTCGGGCACCTCCTCGCCGAGGCGGCTCAGCCGCAGGACGACCTCCGTCAGGGCTTCCGCATCGGCGGGCGGAGCGCCGCGGAATCCGGCAACGAGAAGCCCGGCCTTCCCGGTGATGACGAGCTCCTCCGCGTCGGCGTCGGTCAGCGGCGCGATGCGGAACCCCGCTCCGCCGATGAGCTCGGCCTGCACGCCGCCTGGGCCGAAGGCGACGAGCGGGCCGAACACCGGATCCTGGACGACGCCCGCGAGCAGCTCGACGCCCTGCGCCATCGGCTGCACGACGACCGGCAGCCCGATCCGCTCCGCGGCCTCGCGAACCTCGTGCTCGTCGCGCAGGCCGAGCGCGACACCGCCGGTCTCCGTCTTGTGCACGCCTGCAGCTGCGGTCTTGACCACCACGGGGAAGCCGACGTTTGCAGCAGCGGCGGCGGCCTCCTCGACGGTCGCGGCGACGCGCTCCGCGACGAGCGGTACGCCGAACGCTTCGAGCAGCGCACGGACGTCGGGAGGCTCGAGCCAGCCTTCGGCTGCCGCGTCGATGAGCGCTCGCGCGCGACGCACATCGATGTCGTCGAGCTCGGGCACCGCGCCGAGCGGGCGCCGAAGCCATTCGGCGCGTTCCGCCGCCCGCGCGAGCGCTCGCGCAGCCGACTCGGGATAGTCGAACCGCGCGATGCTCGGCGTGCGCGCATCGGCACCCATCAGCGCGGCGAGCACCGGCTTGTCGGTCGGCGCGGCCACGAGCGCACGCCCGAGCGCGGCAGCGACGTCGTCTCCGCCGGCGCTCACGGGAGGCACGAAGAGGACGATCGCCGCGTCCACTCGGTTGTCCGCGAGCAGAATCGGCAAGACGCGCTCGAACGTCTCGGGCGTCGCGCCGCCGAGCATGTCGACCGGATTGGCCACACTCGCCTCGGCTGCGAGGACGCCGCGCAGCGCAACCTCCGTCTCAGGGGAGAGCGACGGCAACTCGAGCCCGGCCGCCTCGCACGCGTCGGCGCACAGGATGCCGAGCCCGCCGGCGTTTGTCAGCAGGCCCACGCGGCGCCCGCGTGGCAGGGGCTGCGACGAGAGCAGCGCCGCGGCGTCTAGCAGCTCCTCGAGCGTCTCGGCGCGGATCACACCGGCCTGATGGAAGAGCGCGTCGACAGCGGCGTCCGACCCGGCAAGTGCTGCGGTGTGAGAGCTCGCGGCGCGACGGCCTGCCTGCGTCGTTCCGCTCTTCAGCGCGAGGATCGGCTTCCGCCTCGCCACGCGGCGCGCGAGCCGCGCGAACTTGCGCGGATTGCCGAACGACTCGAGGTACAGCAGCACGAGGTCGGTCGCGTTGTCTTCCTCCCACCACTCCAGCAGGTCGTTGGACGAGACGTCCGCCTTGTTCCCGATCGACACGAACGCCGAGAGACCGAGGTCGCGACCCGCGGCGGCCTCGAGCAACGCCAGTCCGAGCGCGCCGCTCTGCGACGAGAAGCCGATGTTGCCGGACGGAATCGGTTTCGCCGCGAACGTGGCGTTCAGCCGCGCCGCGTCCGACGCGATCCCGAGACAGTTCGGCCCGAGCAGACGCGCGCCGTGGGCCCGCACGAGCGAGAGCAGCTGCTCCTGACGGGCACGGCCTTCGGCGCCGAGCTCCGCGAAGCCGGCCGAAATGACGCAAAGCGCGCGGATGCCTGCGCGAAGCGCCTCCTCTGCGGCGGCAACCACGTGCTCGCCCGGCAGGCAGAGGACGGCCAGGTCGATCTCGTCCGGGATCTCCCCGATCGAGGCGTACGAGCGGACGCCGCCGACCGGCTCTGCATTCCTGTTCACGGGATAAGCGGCTCCGGCGAACTCGCCCGCGAGCACGTTGCGAAAGAGCTCCCCGCCGATCGTCCCTCGGCGCGCGGAGGCGCCGACGACTGCGACGGCGCGAGGTAGGAAGAAGGGACGCAGCGACGCAACTACGGCGACGTGGTCGCGCGAGTCGACCGCGGAGACGTAGTCGCTGGTCGCCGCGATCGGGAAGGCGATCTCGACGGTCCCGTCCGCGATCTCGCGCTCGACCTCGAGGCCCGCTCCAGCGAAGACCTTGAGCATCGCGACGTTTCCCGGCAGCACCTCGGCGACGAAGCGCTCGATCCCGGATTCGCCGGCCAACGCGGCCAGGCGCTCGAGTAGACGCGTGCCGATACCGAGTCCCTGCGCGTCGTCGGCGACCGCGAACGCCGCCTCGGCCGACCGTGGATCGCGGAGGCGCACCCAGTTCCCGAGCGCGACAATCCTGTCGTCGGCGACCCCGATGAGCGCGCCGCGCTCGACGAAGTCAGGGTCGACGACTCGCTCGGCAAGGCGCTCGTCCACGGAGAGCGTTCCGTGAAAGCGGTTGTAGAGACTCTGCCGAGAGAGCGCCCGGAAGAAGTCCGTCAGTGCGGGAACGTCGGCGCGCACCGGAGGCCGGAGCCGCAGCGTTCGCCCGTCGCGGAGGATGACGTCGATCTCGGCGGAAGAGCCGGGCGCCCAACGGGTCGACGCCCGGCTCTCCACGTCGCTAGACGCCTGCACCAACGAGTTCCTCGCGGTGCGGCGCCTCGATCGCGAGCCTCTCCGCTTCGAGCACAACCTTGAGCGCGTTCGACTCGGCGGCGGCTCCGAACGTGTCGTACGCAGCCATCGTGTCGGCGAGCGCAAAGTGGTGCGTCGCGAACGGCGTCGGATCGAGCTTCCCCTGTTCGATCAGCTGCATGAGTGTGGGCGTTGTGACCGTGTCGACCAGTCCGGTCGTGATCGTAACGTCCTGGATCCACAGCTTCTCGAGGTGCAGGGTTGCGGAATGCCCGTGCACGCCGACGTTGGCGACGCGGCCGCCGGGGCGGATCAGGTCCGTGCAGAGCTCGAACGTCTCGGGGACGCCGACCGCCTCGATCGCCACGTCCACGCCGAGGCCACCGGTCAGCTCCTTCGCCGCGGCGACGGGATCCTCGTGCCCGTTGTCGATCGTCGCGTCTGCGCCGAACTCACGCGCCTTTGCGAGGCGCCCTGGATCGATGTCGATCGCGATGATGCGGCCGGGGGTGAACAGCTTCGCGGTCATGATCGCGGCGAGGCCGATCGGGCCCGCGCCGACGATCGCGACGGTGTCACCGGGGCCGACCCTTCCGTTCAGGATTCCGACCTCGTACGCCGTCGGCAGGATGTCCGCGAGGAACAGCACCTGCTCGTCGGTGAGCGACTCCGGCACCTTGTGCACCGAGGTGTCGGCGAACGGCACGCGCGCGAACTCCGCCTGGAGCCCGTCGATGAGGTGACCGAAGATCCAGCCGCCTCCGCCGGTGCACAGGCCGTAGTGGCCCTCGCGGCAGAACCGGCAGCGGCCGCACGACGTGATGCAGGACACGAGCACGCGGTCGCCCTCCTTTAGCGTCGCGACGCCCGCACCAGTCTGGACGACCGTGCCTACGGCCTCGTGGCCGAGCACCGTCCCCGGATTCACCTCGGGAACGTCGCCCTTGAGGATGTGCAGGTCGGTCCCGCAGATCGTCGAAGAGCCGATCTGGACGACGACGTCGGTCGGGTCCATGACAGTCGGATCGGGGACTGTCTCCCAGGCTCTCAGGCCTGGCCCGTGGTAGACGAGAGCTTTCATGGCAACACGCCTCCTCTCTGGATGTGACCTGAGTCTCCGCGAAGGAGGGCCGAGCTCCATCGGCAGAAGCGCGGAAGCGCATGCGGAGAAACCGCAACACCGTTCCGCGGCCTGCCTGATGCTGCCGCGGCGTGTTCCGGCCAACGTGTGGCCATGCGTTCGACCGGTTACGCAGCGGTGTGGCAGGACGGAGGCCCGGCAATGGCGGGACGCATCGTGCTCGATGCGAGCGCGCTCACCTTCGAGGGCCGTCAGGCCTCGCGCCGTGTCGCTTTCACGTCGATCGCCTCGTCCCGCCTGGGACGCGGGACCGCCGACCGTGTCGGCGGCCGCCCGGCCCTCGTGATCGAGCTCCGCGACGGCGAGATCATCCGCGTCGCAACACCGGAGCTCGGTGCTCTCCACGAGCTCGCGGAGGCGCTCCAGTTCAGGGAACGAGCCGCAGCGGGATCCCCCGCTCGTGGATGACCGAGCCGTCCTCGGCTGAGCGCTCGAACACAACCAGCTTGCCGTCCTGCGCGGAGTCGACCGTGAACGGGACCGTGAAGTCGAACGTGCCACGCGTCCCCGAGCCCGACGTCGCGGTGGCGAAGCCCTTCGCTAGCTCGTTGCCCTGCGCGCCCTCGAGCCGGTAGTTGAACGTCGCCTCGAAGGTGTTCGCCGTGCCGGTCACGTGGATCGGGCTCGTCACGGCCTCGCCCGGCGATGGATTCTCGACGAGGATCGCCGGCGCGAAGTCCTCGACGTCGGCGCGCGTCTTGCCGTTGACAGACTGGACGGTCGGAAACGACGTGAGCGAGTAGACGATCTGCGCAAGCGCGGCGTCGTCGAGCGACGCGCCGGTTACGTGCGCCGCGCCGTTGTCGATCGTCAGTTGCAGGCTGCCCGGCACCTGTGTCGTCGCTCCGCTCGGCGCGTTCGTCAGCTCGGTCAGCGTCGCCGCTCCGGGCGTCTGCGTGTGCGCGACGTCACGCGCCGCCGCGACGAGCTTTCCGTCCGGCGCGAGGAAGAACAGCTCGAGCGACGTCGGCCGTGCGAGCGGCGTGGTAGTCGAGACGGTCGGCGGCAGCGGCGTCGTTCACAGGAGGCTGCGCGGGTACCTGCCTCTCGCCGCCGCAACCCGCCGCGACACCGGCGATCGCAACCGCGAGGAACGCGCGTCTCACGGTGAGGAGTTTCTCACCAGGCGGACCGAACCCTGCGTTCGTCTGCGTGGCGCCGCCGCGCTTCGCTAGCCTCCGAGAAGCCGGGGTGCCCCGCCGGAGTCGGAGCTGAGATCACACCCGCCGAACCTGATCTGGTTAGGACCAGCGAAGGGAGCGAACGTGGAGACGCCGCAATGGGGAGTCGAGCCGGTGCCCGAGCGCCTGCGGGTGCTGGGCCTGTTCGACACCTTTCTGCTCTGGACGAACCTCGGCATCTCGATCCTCGTCCTCGTCTCGGCGGCGTACCTCGACCTGTCGCTGAAGCAGGCGCTGCTCGCGACACTCGTCGGCGGCCTGATCGGCAACGCGATGCTCGGCGTCGCGGCCTTGATCGGCGCCGACGCGCGGGTGCCGGCGATGGTGCTGCAGCGCGCGCCGCTCGGTCGGCGTGGCTCGTACCTCGCGACGTCGCTCAACGTCCTTCAGTGCCTCGGCTGGGCGACGTTCGAGTTGATCATCATCGCGAGCGCCGCGTCCGCTCTTTCCGACCGCGCGTTCGGCTTCGAGGCGCTGTGGTTCTGGAAGCTCCTCTTCGGCGCACTCGCGACGGCGCTCGCGCTGCTCGGGCCAATCGGCTTCGTGCGCCGGTTCGTGCGCAAGTTCGCGATCTGGGCGGTGGCCGCGTCGATCGCCTACCTGGCATGGTGGATCCCGGCGCACAGCGACCTGCACGGCCTCTGGTCGTCGAGCGGCGACCACGACGGCTCGTTCTTCGCAGGGATGGATCTGATCATCGCGCTGAGCGTCTCGTGGATCCCGCTCGTCGCGGACTACACGCGCTTCTCGACCGGCCGTCGCGCCGCATTCTGGGGCGCGGGGCTCGGCTACCTGTTCCCCACGCTCTTCCAGTTCGGCTTCGGCGCGATCCTCGTCCTCTCGCACCCGTCGATCAGCGATCCCGTCGACGTCCTGACGACGATCGCCGCGGGCGGCGTCGCGAGCTTCCTGGCGCTGCTCGCCCTGACCGTCGACGAGACGGACGAGGCGTTCGCGAACGTCTACTCGACGGCGATGTCGCTGCAGAACTTCGCCCCGGCGTTCTCTCAGCGCGCGCTGATCGTCGGCTGCGCGGTCATCTCGACGGCCGGCGCGCTCTCGTTCAACCTGACGCAGTACCCGCAATTCCTCTACCTGCTCGGCGCGTTCTTCGTCCCGCTGTTCGGCGTGTTGCTGGCCGACTGGATCCAGCGCGGCATGAGCTACACGCGCGAGGACGTGTTCGGCGGGCCGGCGTTTCGGCCGGCGATGATCGGCTCGTGGCTGTGCGGCTTCGCGCTGTACGAGTGGCTCGCGCAGTCGCAGGGTCTCGGCTTCTGGACGAACTTCCTCGGCAAGCTGCATCCGCTCGATTCGCAGATCGGCGCATCGCTGCCGAGCTTCGCCCTCTCGTTCGCGCTCGCATCGGTCGCAGGGCTCGTGGCGCGTCGCGGCGTCGTCGCCGCCGCGGAGGGCTGAGAATGGACGGCCGTGCTCGCAGTCGTGGGCAATCTCTCGATCGACCGGGTCGACGGTGGGCCGCCGCGCATCGGCGGAGGCCCGTACTACGCGGCCCGTGCGCTCCGCCTGCTCGCTGCGCGCGGTGAGGTCGTCGCCCGCTGCGGTGACACCGACAGGCGCTTTCTCGGTCCGCGGCTCGCAGCGCTCGGACTGCCGACGACGCTTCTCCACGCCGACCGCACGACGACGTTCTCTTTCGACTACGACGGGGACAAGCGACGGATGAACGTCGACGCGATCGGCGATCCGTGGACTCCGCGCGATGCGCGCGCGGTCGACAGCCGCGTTCGCTGGCTGCAGGTCGCGCCGCTCCTCCGCTCCGACTTCCCCGTGGAGACGCTGGCCGTGCTCGCACGAGGACGGCGGCTCCTCTTCGACGGGCAGGGACTCGTGCGCCGGGCGGAGGCCGGGGCGCTCGAGCTCGACGGGGACTTCGATCCCGACGTTCTGCGCTACGTGACCGTCCTCAAGCTCGACGAGGAAGAAGCGGCGATCGTCGGCGACGTCGACGTCCCGGAGCGCATCGTCACCCTCGGCTCGCGCGGCGCGTTGTTGTACGCGGACGGTCTGGAGACGGTCGTCAAGGCTCAGCCGCTCGCGCGCGACCCGACGGGCGCCGGCGACGCGTTCTCGGCCGCGTACCTCGTCTCGCGCGCGGCGGGCCACTCTCCGGCGGCGTCCGCGCGCCGGGCGACGTCTGTCGTGGGCGCCGCGCTGTGACGAAGGCGGTCGTGCAGACGGACCTCGGCGCGTTCGCGGTCGACCTCGAGACGGAGGAGCTCGAGCCCGCCGACGAAAGCCCCGAGCCGAAGGCCTTCACCACGGACCTTCCGCGTGTCCTCGGCGGTGACACGGTCGGCTCGACGGTCGTCGCGGTCGTCGACCGGAAGCCGCCGCTGATGATCTCGCACGACGCTGGCATCACGTGGCGTGAGGCCGGCGCTGGACTTCCACAGGGCCGCGCCGTCGCGATCGACGAGGACGACCCAGACCTGATCGTCTACGCGTCGCGTAACCGCCTCCACGTCTCGACGAACGGAGGCGTCTTCTGGCGCGCATTAGCGGTTGAGCTTCCCGAGATCGAGGCGGTCGCGCTCAGTCCCTAGAAATGTGGAAAGACCGCAGCAAATCTGCGGAACTCGCCGAATCGGCCGTCGAGCCTCGTGTCTTACCTTGGACGGAACGACCTCGAGAAGGAGACACCGGCCATGAGCAGCGCACCCTACGCATCACCCCCGACGACCATGAGGCACGACAAGGATCCCGGCTCGGGTGCGCTGGTCGCAATCGTCGCGATGATGCTCGGCATCCTCGTGGCCGTGCTCGGCATCTTCGCCCTGCTGATGTGGCTCGACGCGAGAAACCACAACGACGCCAACAGCTCGAGCTCCACGGCGGCCATGCCGGGAATGACCGCGACGACAACCGGCACCGGCGCCATGACGAGCTACGCGGGCGCATCGCCGGCCAACGCGGACGAACTCGCCGCGGCCCACAAGGCGTATCCGGCGGCACTCCCCGCCGTGGCACCCGGTGCGGTCGCCGACGTCCATCTCGTGCTGAAGGACATCACCGTCGAGATCGCCCCGGGCGTCAAGTACGCGGCCTGGGCATGGGCAGGCGGAGCTCCCGGCCCCGTCATTCACGTGCGGCAGGGCCAGCTAGTCAAGATCACGCTGACGAACTCCGGTGCAATCCCGCATTCGGTGGACTTCCACGCGGCGCGCGTAGCGCCCGACAAGGCGTTCACGGACGTGATGCCGGGGAAGTCCGTCAGCTACACGTTCCGCGCAAACGATCCCGGCGTCTTCATGTACCACTGCGGGACGAAGCCTGTTCTCATGCACATCGCCAACGGCATGTACGGCGCGATCGTCGTCGAGCCGCCCGCAGGCGTGCTGCCTAAGGTCGACAAGAACTACGTGCTCGTCGCGAGCGAGTGGTACCTGAGCTCCGACGGGCTGAAGACGCCTGCGCAGTTCAACATGGACAAGGCGCACGCGCGCACGCCCGACTGGATGACCTTCAACGGCTATGCCGGCCAGTACGTCAAGCATCCACTGACCGCGAAGCCCGGTGAGACTGTGCGCTTCTGGGTTGTGGACGCCGGCCCGTCGCTGGACACCGACTTCCACATCGTGGGCACGGTGCTCAACCGCGCCTGGATCGACTCCGGCCTGACGAACAAGCCGCTCGAGAACGTTCAGACGGTCGCAGTTCCGGCGGGAGGCGGCGGCGTCTTCGACGTCAAGATCGACACGCCCGGCCTCTACCCGTTCGTCTCACACGCCTTCGCGGCGGTGGACCAGGGCCAGGTCGGGCTGCTCAACGTCGGCGGCGTGCACGGCACCATGTCCCACTAGGGGAGACGGAACTCGCCGCGCGCGACGACGACCGCGCTGCCGCCGACCTCGACGCGCTCGATCTCGTCGGGCGTGCCGACGGCACGGGCGTAGAGTCGCGAAGGGCGTTTCAGCTCGACGCCCTGCTCGATCTCGATCTCGTCGCCCGACCCGATGCGGCCATGGCGGAGCAGATGCACGGCGAACGGCCCGGCCGCCGATCCGGTGGCCGGGTCCTCGGCTACACCGCTCCCCGGCGCGAACATGCGGCTCTTCCAGAGGCCGTCCAGCGGCGCGAAGCAGTAGATGCCGGGCTCGAAGGCGAGCAACTCCTGGAAGTTGGGCGCCAGCGCCGCGACCTCGTCCGCGGACTCCAGTGCCACGTAGACGAACGACGGCCCGAGGTCGTACCAGTCCACCGGCAGCTGCGACTCGACGCCGAGCACGGAGAGAAGCTCGTCCGCGCGCTCGTACGGGCGCCAGTTCGGAACCGGCTGGGTCATCCAGCCGAAGGTGATCTGCGCACCCTCGCGCTCGAGGCGCACGGGCACGGTGCCGGAGCCGGTCTCGAGCCGGATCTCCTCGAGCTGGAGCGGCTGTCCGAGGACGAATGCCGAGCCGAGCGTCGGGTGCCCTGCGAACGGAAGCTCAGTAGCCGGCGTGAAGATGCGGATGCGCGCGTGGCCGTCTGCCTCGGGCGGCAGCACGAAGACCGACTCGGAATAGTTCATCTCGCGCGTCAGGGCCTGCATCGTTTCGTCGTCGACCTCGCGCCCATCGGTGAACACGGCGAGCTGATTGCCGGTCAGCGGCGTGTCGGTGAAGACGTCGGCGACCACGTAGCGGAGCGTCAGCGGCACAGCGTCATCCTGACACGCCTAGGCTTCACCCCGAATGCGCGTCTATCTCGTTCGCCACGCGGAGGCTGAGCCCGGCGAGCCGGACGAGCTTCGGACGCTGACTCCGCACGGCCGGTGGCAGGCGAAAGATTTGGGTGAGCGCTTCGCGCGTCGCGGGATCCGTCCCGAGGTCGTGCTGTCGAGCCCGTTACTGCGCGCACGCCAGACGGCCGAGGCGATCGCGACCGAAGCGGGCGTCGCGGCCGAACCGGAGGAACGCCTCGCGCCGGGCGCGACGGCGGACGACGTACGCGCCGTGGTCGCCGGGCGTGGCGACACCGTCGTCGTGGTCGGTCACCAGCCCGACTGCGGACAGATCGCCGCAGCGATCAGCGGCGAGCCCGCGCCCGCGTTTCCGGCCGCAGGCGTGTGCGAGCTCGACCTGTGACCGCCGTAGCCGTCGACGACCTGCGCAAGAGCTACGGCGGGCACGAGGCGTTGCGCGGCATCAGCTTCGAGATTGGCGAAGGCGAGGTCTTCTCGCTGCTCGGGCCCAACGGCGCAGGCAAGACGACCACGATCGAGATCCTCGAGGGCTACCGCGAGCGGGACGGAGGCGACGTCTCGGTGCTCGGCGTCGACCCCGCGCACGCGTCGAGCGCATGGCGCGGGCGGATCGGCGTCGTGCTGCAGTCCTCGGCGATGTACGAAACCCTGACCGTGCGTGAGAGCCTCGCGCTCTTCGCGGGCTACTACAGGCGGCCGCGACCGGTCGACGAGGTTGTCTCCGTCGTCGGTCTCGAGGAGAAGAGGGACTCGCTCGTTCGCAGGCTGTCGGGCGGGCAGCGGCGGCGGCTCGATTTCGGACTCGCGCTCGTCGGCGACCCGGAGCTGATCTTCCTCGACGAACCGACGACCGGCTTCGATCCCGCCGCGCGACGGAACGCGTGGCAGACGATCCGCTCGCTGCGAGAGCTCGGCAAAACGATCCTGCTGACGACGCACTACCTGGACGAGGCGGAGCAACTCTCCGATCGCGTCGCGGTGCTGCGCGAAGGCCGCATCGTCGCCACCGGGACGCCCGCCGACCTGACACGGACGCCTGCGACGGAGATCCGCTATCGCGAGAACGGCAAGGAGGTCGTCCTGCGTACGGAGACGCCGACGCGCGTGCTCGCCGAACTGACCGCGCGCGCCGCAGAGCAGGGCCGCGAGCTCGAAGGCCTCGAGGTACGGCGGCCGTCGCTCGAAGAGGTCTATCTCGAGCTGACCGAATGACGCTGTTCGTGCACGAACTGCGAGGGCAGCTCAAGCTGTACAGGCGCAGCAAGGAACTTGCGTTCTTCACGTTTCTGTTGCCGCTGCTTCTCTTCGTGTTGATCGGCTCGCAGTATGGCAACGACAAGATCGGCGGCGTTCGCGGCGCCGACTTCCTCGAGGCCGGGATGATCGGCTACGGCCTCGCCTCGACGGCGTTTGCCGGACTCGCGATCTTCCTCGTGATCCGGCGCGAGTCGGGGATCCTCAAGCGCGTGCGCGGGACCCCGCTGCCGGCGTCGACCTACCTCGGCGCAGTCCTCGTCTCGACGCTGATCGCGTTCATGTTGAACTGCGCGTGCTTGATCGCGATCGGACGCGGGGCGTTCTCGGTGCCGATGCCCGAGCACTGGCTCTCGCTGGTCTTGACGCTGCTGCTTGGCGCTGCCGCCTTCGCAGCGCTTGGACTCGCGATGACGGTGATCGTCCACTCCGCCGAGGGAGCGTCGGCGACGGTCAACGCGATCTACCTGCCGATGGTGTTCATCTCCGGCTCGTTCTTCTCGCCGCACTCGTTTCCGCCGTACCTGCGCGCGATCGCAGACGTGCTTCCGCTCACGTACTTCATCCGGCTGACCCGCGACGTGATGCTGCACGGGCACCAGTTCTGGGACAACTGGGGCGACGTCGGCGTGGTCGCTGCCTGGGGCGCGTTCGGCGCGATTGTCGCTATTTGGCGCTTTCGCTGGGAACCGGCCGAGCGTTAGGTCCGGCGCGACATCGGGGAAAGGGAACGCATGCTGGATCTCAACCGCGTGCTCGCGTTCGCCGTCGAGCCGTCACCGCCTCCGTGCGAGGTGCGCGTCAACTTCGGCCTCTTCGCCGGCCGCAAGGTCACTTCCGCGGAGATCGACGACCTCGCGCGAGCCCTCGTGCCGCAGTTCGGACGCGTCGTCATCGTCGCCGAGGAGCGGCACGAGGTGTCGACGCAGTCGGAGATGTCCGTGCATCAGCTGAGGATCGAGTTGCCCGCGGGCGCCGACACCGACCGCGTCGTCGTGCTCGCCGAGCACTGGGCGCAGAGCTGCATCGCCGACCGGCACGCCGAGATCAACGAGCCTTAGCGGAACAAGCAAGCCGCTGCGGACGTTTCCAGGCACACGTGGACCGTCCCCTCGCGATCCTCTACGAGCATCGCCTCTGGTTCGAGCCGCTCTTCGCGGAGCTTGAACAGCGCGGGATTGCGTACGAGCGGCTCCACGCGGAACGACATACGTTCGATCCCGCGGAGCCCGCGAGCCCGTACTCGCTCGTCGTGAACCGGATGAGCCCGTCGGCATGGACGCGCGGCAACGCGAGCGCGATCTTCAATGCGCTCGACTACCTTGCGTACCTCGACGGGATCGGTGCGAAGGTGCTCAACGGCTACGGCCCGTACAGCTACGAGCTGTCGAAGGCGCGGCAGTGCGCGCTCTTCGCGCGGCTCGGCATTCGCTTTCCGCGCACGCGCGTGATCAACGATCCCGCGGTTGCTGTGGAAGCTGCGGCGGGCCTGCGCTTCCCCGTGCTCGTGAAGCCGAATATCGGCGGCAGCGGCGCGGGCATCGTGTCGTTCGACAGCGTCGAGGAGCTCGAGGACGCCGAGCTCGACCTCGGGCTCGACCGTACCGCGCTCCTGCAGGAGCGGATCCCTGCCCGAGACGAATCGATCGTTCGCATCGAGATCCTCGGCGGCGAGCTGTTGTACGCGATCCGCATCCTGCTTGTGCCGGGCAGCTTCAACCTTTGCCCGGCTGACTACTGCGAGCTGCCGGGCGTCGCCGACGGCGTCTCGGGTCGCGGCCTGCCGATCGAGGCATTCGACCCGCCGGCCGGCGTCGTCGCCGACGCGAAGCGGATCGCCAACGCAGCCGGCATGGAGGTCTGTGGGATCGAGTACGTCGTCGACGAGCGCGACGGGCTTCCGTACTTCTACGACCTGAACGCGCTCTCGAACTTCGTCGCCGACGCGCCGAACGTGATCGGATTCGATCCGTTCGTGAACCTCGTCGACCTGATCGTCGAGCTAGCGGGCGAGGCTCCGGTACAGGTCGGCCGTCCGCTCGGCGATCGTCCGCCACGAGAAGTGCTCGACGGCGCGCTTGCGGCCCGCCTTGCCGAAGCGCGCAGCCAGCTCGGGGTCGCCGAGTAGCTCGTTCACACGCTCGGCGAGCTCGACTGCGTTGCCTGGGTCGACGAGGAAGCCGGTCTCGCCCTCGGCGACGACCTCGGGGATGCCGCCGACGCGGCTCGCGACGACGGCGGTCTCGCAGGCCATCGCCTCGAGGTTGACGATCCCCATCGGCTCGTAGATCGACGGGCAGACGAACACCGTCGCGTGCGTGAGCAGTTGAATCACCTGCGGTTTCGGCAGCATCTCCTCGATCCAGATCGTTCGCTCGAGCTGCGGGATGCGTGACCGAACGCGCTCGCCGATCTCCGGCGTGTCGGGCGCACCGGCGCAGAGAACGAGGTTCGCGCTCGAGTCGAGCATCGGAGCGGCGTCGAGCAGGTGCTCCAGCCCCTTCTGGTGCGTGATGCGACCGACGAAGATGACGTAGGGCGTCGAAGGGTCGACGCCGTAACGGTCGAGCACGTCGGTGCCCGGGTCGGGCTTGTACTCCTCCGTGTCGATGCCGTTGTGGATCACCTGCACGCGCGAGGGGTCGATGGCGGGGTAGCACTCGAGCACGTCCTCGCGCATCGCGCCTGAGACGGCGACGATCGCGTCCGCGTTCTCGAGCGCGGTGCGCTCGCAGAACGATGAGAGGTGGTAGCCGCCGCCGAGCTGTTCTTCCTTCCAGGGGCGCAGCGGCTCGAGGCTGTGCGTCGTCGCGACGTGTGGGATGCCGTAATTGAGCTTCGAGAGGTGGCCCGCGAGATTTGCGTACCAGGTGTGCGAGTGGACGAGCTCGGCGCCGTCGACACCCGCCGTCATCGCGAGGTCGACCGACATCGTCTCGAGCGCAGCATTCCCTTTCAGCGCCTCCCACGGCCGATACGCCTTCGCGTCGGGCCGGTCGGCGCCGAAACAGTGCACGGTGAGGTCGACGAGGTCGCGCAGCTCGCGTGCGAGGTACTCGACGTGCACGCCCGCCCCGCCGTAGACCTCGGGAGGATATTCGCGCGTCAGCAATGAGACCCGGGGCTCGATGGGGCGGCAGGTTAGCTCACAATCGGCGTATGGCTGCACCGGACGACGCACGCTGGTGGACGATTCGTGCCGCCTCGAACCTGAAGCCGGCCACCTATCGCTGCCCGCTCTGCGGACAGCTGCTCCACGCGATGAGCGACCACGTGCTGATCACGCCGGAAGGCGAGAGCGGCCGCCGGCGGCACGCTCACACGGAGTGCGTCGCCCGTGCTCGCCGCGAAGGCGAGATGTTGACGTACGACGAGTGGAGCGCGACACAGCCGCGCGACCGTTCGTGGCTGTCCCGGTTGATTAGCCGGCGGCTTTCGTAAGTCGAGCTCTCAGGAACCTCTCAAGGCGCTCTCACGGTCGGTTTTAGACGGCGCTGCTCTTCTGAGTGCAATCGACGAAAGGAGGAACCATGAACGTGCTCGTCATCGCACTCGATGCAAGTCCGGTGGACTTGCACGACGCAGACGTACTCGTCGTGGCCCCGGCGCTGAACTCGGGCCTGCGCCACTGGCTGTCGGCCGAGGATGGGGCTCGGCGCCGAGCAGAGCAACGCATCGAAGCCTGCGTCGAGCAACTGGAGGTCAGCGGCGTCCACGCAAACGGCCGCGTGGGCGACGCCGACCCGCTGCAGGCGATCGCGGACGTCCTGCCGACGGTCGCGCCCGACAAGGTCGTGATCGCCGCGCAGTCCGCGGAGCTAAACGGCTACGCAGAGGCGCTCGCCGAACGCGCGCGCACACGCTTCGCGCTTCCCCTTCTCCAGGCTAGGAGAGCGCGTTCAGACTCTCGCGCAGGACCGATGCAATCGTCGTGAGCTGGTCCTCCGACACGACAAACGGCGGCGAGATCTGGAGCGCAGCGCCGCGTAGCGCGCGAACGATCACGCCTCGCCGCAGAGCCTCCTCCGCGACTCGGTCCGTCAGCTCGGGCCGATCGGCGAGAACGTCGCCGCTGAGCTCGACTGCACCGAGGAGGCCGATCGTCCGCACGTCGCCGACCAGCTCGTGTGTCTCGAGCGGACGCAACACCGTCTCGAGCACGGGCTCGAGCCCGCGGACGCGCTCGACGAGCCGCTCGCGTTCGATGACGTCCAGGTTCGAGAGCGCGACCGCGCAACTCGCCGCATGTCCCGAATACGTATAGCCGTGGCGGAAGATCTCTTCGGTCCCCGAGCGCCAGAAGGGCTCGGCGACGTGACCCGCGGCGATCACGGCACCGAGCGGCGCGTATCCGGAGGTGAGGCCCTTCGCGACTGTGACAAGGTCCGGGTGAAACCCGAAGCGGTCGCTACCGAACCATTCGCCGAGGCGGCCGAAGCCGGTGATCACTTCGTCGGCGATGAGCAGTACGTCGTTCGCGCGGCAGATCTCCTGAACCCGCTCGAGATAACCGGAGGGCGGCGGCAACACTCCGCCGGCGCCGACAACTGGCTCGCAGATGAACGCCGCGACGCTGTCCGCCCCGAGCCGTTCGATCGCATTTGCCAGCGCCTCGGCGTCGTCCCAGGCCACCTGCTCGACGTCCGCGACGAGCCGGCCGAAGGCGGCTGCGTTCGCGGGGATTCCGCCGAGCGAGGTGCCGTACGCGTTCACGCCGTGGTAGGCGAGGCTGCGCGCGACGATTGTCTGCTTCTCGGAGCGGCCCTGGACGTGCCAGAACGCGCGCGCGAGCTTGCCGGCCGTGTCGATCGAGTCGGAGCCGCCGCCTGGCGTGAGAAACACCTTCGCGTCCTCGACCGGAGCGAGTGACGCGATGCGCCCGGCTAGCTCCTCGGCCTGCAGGTTCGTGAATGCGCCGAACGTGTGGTACGACGCGAGCGAGCGCATCTGCCGGGCGGCCGCCTCGGCGAGCTCAGCGCGGCCGTGCCCGACGTTGCAGAACCAGAGCGCGCCGGTTGCGTCGATGTACTCGCGACCGGTGTCGTCCCACACGACGGCGCGCTCGCCGCGCACGATCGTGAGTGCGTGCTCGCGAACCCGGGCCATGTTCGCGAACGGGTGCCAGAACGCCGTGTCCACGCGCCGATGCTACGGGGCTGCGAGCGGCGGCGCTCGTGACCCGGCCCGCGGCACAATGTGCCGGCGCCGCTCCTCGAGCGTCAGCGGGCCGCTGCCGCGCCGATGGCTACACGCTGATGCCCGGAGTCGCGCTGATGCAAATGATCGACGTGTAGTCGGCCGCCGCCCGGCGCTGTCATCCTTGCGGCCTCGACGCGCTTGAGATGCCCGGAAGTAGGAACATTTCACGATGATCACGCTCGGTTTCGTCGGCCTTGGGCACATGGGCGGGAACATGGCCGTCCGCCTCCTCGGCGCGGGACACACGGTCTACGGCGAGACGCGCCACCGCGGCGAGGTGCGGGAACTGGAACGCGAGGGCCTGGTCTGGCGCGATACGCCGCGCGAGATCGCCGAAGCCGTCGAGGTCGTCTTCACGTCCGTTCCGAACGACAGCGTCCTCGAGGACGTCGCGTCGGGGCCCGATGGGATCCTCGCGGGGCTCGCTGCAGGGAAGGTCTGGGTCGACATGAGCACTGTCAGCCCGCACGTGAGCCGCGAGGTCGCGCGGCGGGTGCAAGAGCGCGGCGCTGCGATGCTCGACGCGCCGGTGTCGGGAAGCGTCCCCAGGTGCAAGCTGGGACGCTGACGATCATGGTCGGCGGCGACGCTCAGGTCTACGCACGCGTTGACCCGATCCTGCGCGAGCTCGGCACTCGCACCCTCATCGGCGAGAACGGGCAGGGGCTGGTGCTGAAGCTCGCGATCAACATCAGCCTCGCCGTGCAGATGCTCGCCTTCGCCGAAGGCCTCCTACTCGCCGAGCGCGCGGGCATCGACCGAAAACGGGCGGTCGAGGTGATGACGAGCAGCCCGATCGGCTCGCCGATGCTGAAGGCGCGCGCCGATCTCGTGCTCGACCTGCCGGACGAGGCGTGGTTCGACGTCAGCCTGATGCAGAAGGACATCGTGCTCGCGCTCGACACCGCGCGGCAACTGGGCCTCCCGCTCCTGTCCGCCGCGACGGCCGACCAGATGCTCACGCTCGCGCGGGCCGCCGGCTACGAGCACCGCGACATCGCAGCGCTCTTCGAAGTGCTCGCGCAGCTGACCAGCGATACGACTCGACCACCCGCGTGACCGGGGCACTCGCTTGGAAGGACATCGCGGCCACGCTTCGGCCTCGCCTGGACAGTCCCGACGGGCCGCTCCCGCCGCTGCTTCTGACACTGACCCTGGTGACCGGGCTCGTGGACGCAGTCAGTTACTTGAAGCTCGGTCATGTCTTCGTGGCAAACATGACCGGCAACGTCGTCTTCCTCGGGTTCGGAATAGCCGGCGCCGGCGGCATCTCCATCTGGGCATCGCTGACCGCGCTCGGCTCATTTCTGGTCGGAGGCGTAGTGGGCGGTCGGATCGGCGCCCACTGGTCGACCGACCGCGGTCGTGACCTCACCGCCACAACATCGACGGAGCTTCTGCTCGTCGCGGCTGCGCTGGCGGTCGCAGCCTTCTCCCCCGATCACTTCGGAGCCGCAAGCCGCTACTCCGTGATCGTCTTCTTGGCCGTCGCGATGGGCGCCCAGAACGCCACCGCGAGGAGGCTTGCCGTCCCTGATCTCACGACGACTGTATTGACCATGACCTTGACCGGCGTCGCAGCAGATTCGACGCTCGCCGGCGGACACGGCTCGAAGCTCGCTCGTCGCGCACTCGCTGTTGCGGCGATGCTGCTCGGCGCGTCGATCGGCGGGATACTCGTCTTGAAGGTCGACAACCCCGCACCGCTCGCACTCGCGGCCGTGCTTTTGGCGGTGATCTCCTTCTTTACGTACCGCGCATCGCGGTCGACCTCCGCCTGGACACTCGCCGGCAGCGAAAACTGATGCGGTCAAACACCCGCAACCTCGAAGGCCACGGTCGCTAAGCGGAAGGCTCGCTCGAGGTCGCAGCCGGCTCGGCCTCGGCCTCAGGCTCAGCGTCCTGGGCGAAGAGCGACGCAACGTTCTCGTCGAGATCTTCCACGACGAAGTTCTGCGCTCCGAGTGGCTCGAGCAGTTCCTTCGCCGTATCGATCGCGTCGCCGGCGATCTCGACCACGATCGCCGAGCTGTTGGGCTCGAGCGACTTGCCGAGCTGCTCGAGCTGGTCGTTCTTGAAGCCGGAATCGCGGAGCTTCGAGACGAGGGCTCCAATCGAACCGCCGGCGATGATCCCGAGTGGGCCGCCGAGGATGCCGATCGCACCGCCGAGGAGCGCACCCCGACCGGCGCCCCAGTCCTTCGACTCGACGAACTTCGCCTTGCCGTCCGGTCGGACGTAGAGGACGGCGGTGTTGCCGATCTTGTCGCGCATGGCCCCTCCGAGCGCGCCCGCGCCACGCGAGCCACCGTCGGGAGTGGTGAAGCTCGCGGCCAGGATCTTGCGTCCTGATTCCTGCTGCATCGTGCCTCCTCCGTGAGTGGACGAGATATCGGTGCGACTGTACCTCTCGCAGGCCGTGCCGAAAGAGCTCGAGGCGCGCTAAGGGAGTGCGCCCGTGTCGAGCCACGACCGAAACCGTCGCACGACTTCGTCGGGCCACGCGCCGTCGCAAGGCATCTGACCGGCGGCGAGCGCTCCGTAGATCGCCTCCGCGTGCGTGCGGACGTCGTCGTACGAAGCCAGGTCGAACGCGAACTGCATCGATCGGATGTCGCGATCCCTGAAGAGCGGCCGGATATCCGTGGCGAAGCTCAGTTGCTGTGCCATCAGCTCTCCTTGTCCGTACCGAGCGATCGCGTCTCGCTCCAGTCGAGGATGAGATTGCGCTCGGCGAAGTACCAGCTTTGGTCGATCTTGGTGAACATGTCGAGGTAGCGGAGGGAAGCGATCATCATCTTGCGGTTGCCGTCCTGGGTGAAGAGGTGGTGAGCGATCGTGTAGCTCTCGCCTGTGGCGCGGTTCCCGTCGATCGTCACCGTGCTTTGGCGGCTCTTCGTGGATTCCGCAGACGATCGCGCAGTCCGCGGATTACGCGGCCGGCGATCGCCGCCAGAGTGAAGAGCACAGTGAGCGCACTTACCGATCAACAGCCGGTCATCGCCGACCCGGAGGGCTTTGACCCCCCGCGCAGCTACCTCTTTGTCTCGGCGCGCGAGCCGCTCGCGGCTGCAGTCGCGCTCTGGTCGTGGGCCGACGGGCCGCCGGATCTCTGCATCACGAGCCCATCGCCCGAAGCGCAGGACACCGCGGCCTTCGCCTCCGCAGGACACTTCGTCACAGTCTTCGACGAGCCGCTGCTCGCACGCCGCCGGCCCGGCGAGAGCTGGGATAATTTCAGGGATCGCTTCGCCGAAGCCCTCCGCATAGTGGCGACATACGACACCCGCGCCGCACTCGTCGTCTGCGACGAGCTTCCCGACGGCTGGGCGACGCCGTTCGTCCTCGACGGCGACGGCATCGTCGCGCGCGCGGCTGTCCTCGAGAACGAGGTGCCGCTGCCGTGAGCACCGGCACGATCCTGATCGTCGCAGGGGCGTTCCTTGCGTGCGCCGTCGAGATGGTCGAGGCGCTGACGATCGTTCTCGGCGTTGGCATCGTCCGCGGCTGGCGCTCGACGCTGATCGGCGCCGGCGCCGCTGGAGTCGTGCTCGTGCTGCTCATCGCTGCACTCGGGCCTGCCCTCGGCTCGATCCCGATCAACATCCTCAGATTCGTCGTCGGCGCGCTGCTGCTCGCCTTTGGACTTCAGTGGTTGCGCAAGGCGATCCTCCGCTCGAGCGGCTTCAAGGATCTGCACGACGAGGACGAGGCGTTCCGCGAGGAGCGCGCGCAGGCCGCGGCGGCCGGGGACGAACGACGTCTCGGCCTCGACTGGTACTCGTTCACCGTCGCGTTCAAAGGCGTACTGCTCGAGGGCCTCGAGGTCGTGTTCATCGTGATCGCGTTCGGCAGCGCCCAGGGCCACCTCGGGCTCGCGGTCGTCGGGGCAGCAGCCGCATTCGTCGCGGTCCTCATCGCCGGCGTCCTCGCTCGAGGCCCGCTCTCGCGCGTGCCCGAGAACACGATCAAGTTCGTCGTCGGGCTCCTGCTCACGAGCTTCGGCTGTTTCTGGGGCGCCGAGGGCGCGGGCGTCGACTGGCCCGGTGACGAGCTCTCACTGCTCGCTGTGATCGCGTTCTTCGGACTCGTCTCCCTCGTGCTCGTGCGCGCGCTGCGTCGCAGACGCACGGCTCTCGTCACAATCGGAGCCGAGGCATGAGGTATCTCCGCTCCTTCGGCCGCTTCTGGTGGAACTTCATCGTCGGAGACGACTGGCGCGTGGCAGCAGGCGTCGCGGTCGCGCTGGCGTTGACCGCGTTCCTGACGCACGAGGGCGTGAACGCGTGGTGGCTGCTCCCGGCAGCTGTCGCGGTCGTGCTCGCGCTGTCGCTGCGACGCGCTGCCGAGACGGGCTGAAAGCGTGTGCTCGACGGCCTCTGGCACTGGACGTCAGGCGTGTTCGGGCACATCGGCGACGTCTCGCCGTACTGGCTCGTGCTCGCCCTGGCACTGAAGACCGCCGAGTCTGCCTTCATCGGTCTTGGCTGGCGGAACATCCTCCGCGCGGCCTATCCGAAGGCGAACCTCTCCTTCAAGACCGCCTGGGGCGCGTCACAGGGTGGAACGGCGATCAATGCCGTCACGCCGGCGCAAGCGGGGACTGCGACGATGATCGGCATCTTCCGGACGAGCATCCCGGGCTCGTCGATTGCCGGCGTGACGTCGGCCACCGTCGTGCAAGCGCTCTTCTTCACCGCCGTGAGCGTCGTGATGGTGATCTGCACCGCGATCTTCCGGCCCCACACAGTGTCCAAGGGCTCACCGTCCGATGAGAGCGGGAACTTCTTCGCATCACACAGGTACGTCATTCCGCTCATCCTCGTCGCGGTCGCGGTCGTGCTCGTCATCCTGTGGCCCAGGTTGAAACCGCGGGTGCTCAACCAGTGGCACAAAGCCAAGCAGGGCGCCGCAATCTTCAGCGACTGGGGACGCTACGGCCGCCAGGTGGCGCTGCCCTCGGGCGCATCGTACGCCTGCCGGATCGCCGTCAACATCGTGTTCATGGCCGCGTTTGCCATCCCGGTCACCGCGTTCACTGTGTTCCTCGTCGCGTCCTCGCACATGCTCTCCGGGCTCTTCGCCGTAACGCCAGGAGGGGTGGGTCAGACCCAGGCGCTCGACGTCGCCACGCTACGCAGCTTCGCCGCTTCGAGCAGCATCGCCGCCTTCTCGGTCACGCAGGACGCCATCCTCACGATCTGGAACGTCGTGCTCGGGCTCGCGGTCATGCTCTGGGCGTTCGGGTTCGATCAGATGAAGCAGCTGCTCTCGAAGAGCGAGCGCGCGCAGCTCGAGCAGCCGAGCACTTGATCAGCTAGCGCCGCTTGCCTGCCGCAGTCCCTCGACCGATGGGACGAAGTAGTAGGCGCCGGTCAGCGGCCGCGTGTAACGGGTGAGCGCGTCGCGCGTGCCGCCGGCAAGACCGGCCATGCTCTCGAGCATCGCCGCGAGCGGCCGCTGAGCCGCGCTGAAGCCGACGAACATCGTGCCGTGATCGCTCACGGTGCCGTAGGGCATGTTCCGGCGGAAGATCTTTCCGAAGCGATCCTGGTCCGTGCTCGCGACGTGCGAGTCCGGCCGCTTGTCCTCGAGCTCGACGCTGTCGCTCTTCCTGCGGCCGATGACTGCTTCCTGGCTCGGGACGGGAAGCGACTCCCACGCCGCCGCGTCGTGCACCCACTTCTGCAGCAGCAGAACCGTGCCGCCCGCGCCCGGCTCGCCGTCGGGAACGAGGACGAGCTCCGGCGCATCGATCACCGTCGGGTTCTCGGTGCCGTCGATGAAGCCGGTCAGGTCGAGATCGTGGCGGTAGGGCCAGCTCGACGTCTCGTCCGCGAGCGAGGCGACGCCGGCGAGCTCCGCGATCGCGGCGCGCGCGACGTCGAAGATCACGTCGTAGGCGCTGCCCGAGAGCCAGAGCACGGCGTCGTGCTGGGTGGCCGGCATCACGAAGCCGTCGACGCCGACGATGTCCTCGTCGAAGGCGGCCAGCTCCACCGGCGCGTCGTCCGGAAGAACCTCGCGCCACGTCTCGGGCCGGAAGCCGGCAACGAGGTTGACGCCGCCCATCGTCGTCCGCGGCTCGCGCAGCGAGGCGATCGCACGCACGACATCGCTCGCCGGCGTTCCCTGTGAAGCATCGAACTCGAGGTACGCGTGCGCCGCGGTCCCGAGCGCGAAGATGCCGCTCTGCGGACTACGAGTCGCGGCCATGCCATTCCTTACGCGAAGCTACGCACGAATGCAAGGGCTGTGTCGGCGACGCGGCTGCGGCCCGGGGCCGGCTAAGCGCCGTCGACGCATCTGCAACGGCCATGCGTGCGGCGCCGGCCGCACGCTGGACAGCGAGACGGAGCCCGCAAGACGATCAGTCCTTTCGTCACGCCCAAGCGTCGGCATCGTCGGCGCCGGCAAGTTCGGCACGGCACTCGCTCGCGCCGCCGTCGCGGCAGGCTACGACGTCGCAATCTCCGGATCAGGCCCCGCCGAGGACATCGCGCTGACCGTCGACGTGCTCGCTCCCGGCGCGCGCCCAACCACGACCGCCGAGGTCGTACGCCACGCCGACATCATCGTTCTCGCCGTCCCCACCCACCGTTTCCGCGAGCTCTCACGGGATCGGTTCGCCGGCAAGATCCTGATCGACGCAATGAACTCTGGGAGCCCGTCCACGGCGGCGACCCCGAACTCACCACAGCAGCCGACGGGACCAGCACGATCGTCCAACAGCACTTCCCCTCCGCACGCGTGGTCAAGAGCCTCAATCAACTCGGCTACCACCAACTCGAAGAGAACCTGCGCCCCAAGGGAGCACCCAACCGCATCGCGATCGCCGCCGCAGGCGACGACCGCCTCGCCGTCCGTCGGGTGATGCGGCTCATCGACCGACTCGGGTTCGACCCCGTCGACGCCGGGCCGCTCAGCAACGGCCTGGCGTTGGAACCCGACGGCTCACCAATCGCCACCACCTACAGCGCAGACCAACTCTCGAGGCTGCTCTCGAGCTGAGATTCGACAGCCAGCATGCCGCCTGAAGAGGTGGGGACACCCCGTTAGGCTGTCCGTCATGTTGACGAATCGTTCTGCGCCGCCTGCCACGGTGACGCCGGTGCTCGTGTATGAGGATGTACGCGCGGCGGTCGCGTGGCTCGAATCGGCCTTCGGGTTCGGGGAACGGGTGCGGATTGGTGACGGGCACCGCGCTCAGTTGCGCGTGGGCTCGGACGGTGCTGTCGTCGTGGCCGAAGTGGGTGCCGACCGGGTTGCGCCAAGCGGGGGCGGTGTGACGCAAATCGTCAAGGTGCGTGTACCGGACGTGGATGCGGCATTCGCTCGGGCGCGTGAAGCCGGCGCACGGGTCGTGGAGGAGTTGACGACGTACGAATATGGTGAGCGCTCCGGCGTCGTCGAAGACATAGGCGGCCACCGCTGGGAACTGACGCAGACAGTGCGCGACGTCGCCCCCGAGGAATGGGGTGGGGCAACAATCGCCCCCTGGTGAGAGCTAGGGTCGACCGCCGGCGTGCCGGAATGACTCTCGGCGAGGGGACGTTCAGCGGGGCTTGCGGCCTACGAGTAGCGCACGGTCGCCGTACAAGTGGAGGCAGCAGGCGTCAAGGCCAGCGGCCTTCATCCACGCAAGTTGATCCTCGAGACGCGCAGGGCGGTCACCCGCCTTCTCCAGCTCGTCGATGTGCTGGGCGAACGTGCCCGACGCAGTCGGATCGATACGACGCCACACGACGAGCCAATCTTCGAACACCGATTCCTCGACGCTCACGCGGTCGACTATGGCGACCAACCCGCCCGGGTCAACAAGCCCTGCGGTCCATGCGAACGCCGCCGCCTTCTGCCGATCGCCGAGGTGATGCATCGTTTGGATCGAAAACGTCGCCTTGTAGCGACGATGCGGAAGTTCGATCGCATCGGGTTCGGCGAGGTCGCCTTCGCAGAAGAGGACACGGGAACCGAAGCGGCTGAGCCGCTTGCGGGCGAGATCGAGCATCGGACGCGAGAAGTCGACTCCCACGAGTTCCGCCTGAGGCAGTGCTTCGAGCACCTGCTCCGCGACGAGCCCCGAGCCGATCCCGAGGTCGAGGACCGCGCCGTCGCCGATCTCCGACTCAATGAGCAACGCGAGGAGCAGATCCTGCTGCTCGGCACGGGTCGGAAGCTGCTTCCCGCCGGCGGCGTCCCAGGCCGTCGCCGTCTCTCTTCTCTGCCACTGGCGCACCGGTCGACGATACCGTCGGTCGGCGCCTGCTCACGCTCGGAGTAGGCGGCAACTCGTCCAAGACGCTCTCCGGTAAAGATCCGGTGGCGAGGTGGTTAACCACGTGGTGCGCACCACTCCGGCGCCACTAGCGTCGTGCGGGTTCAGACCCACGACGAAAGGGAGTCACACGGTGCGGAAGTTTCTCGTCCCGGTCGCAGTGGTTGTGGTCGCTGCTGTCGTCGCCGGCTTCGCGGTTGGTGGCAACGGCAATGGCAACAACAAGACCTTCCAGTACGCGATCGGCCTGTGGGGCGATCTGCCCTATTCAGCTGTGCAGGAAAACCCCGGCATCCCGAACCTGATCGCTGACCTGAACGGCGCCGACATCCAGTTCACCGTGAACGACGGCGACCTGAAGGCTGGCAACGGCACGAGCGGGAACCCCCCGAGTGCCAACTGCGACGACCCGCTCTACGAGCGGGCGCTCGGCTGGCTGAACTCGCTCGAGAAGCCGGCGATGTTCACGCCGGGCGACAACGACTGGACGGACTGCGACCGCACGTCGAACGGCGGGTTCAACTCGCTCGAGAGGCTCGACCACGAACGACAACTCTTCTTCAGCACTCCGAACTCGCTCGGCGTGCACACCATGAAGCAGGACGTCCAGACCGATCCAACGTGCCTCGGGTTCGTCGGCGTGAACGCGGACCACAGCACGGCGACCAAGCTGGTCCCGTGTGTCGAGAACCGTCGCTGGGAGTTCCACGACGTGATGTACGTGACCGTGAACGTCCAAGGCACCTGCAACAACCTCTGCTCGAGCGGAGCCGGGGACGGCAGCACCGCGCCGGAGGTCGCATCGCGGACGGCCGAGTACACGGCGCGAAATGCGGCGGACATCGCGTGGCTGCAAGAGAGCTTCACGAAGGCGAAGGCGAACGGCGACGCCGGGATCATGATCGTCGGTCAAGCGGACCCCGGCTTCGACAAGTCCGGCCAGCCCTACACGGCGACTGGACCGGACGCTCCGACGCGGGACCCGGTGACCCTCGACTTCGCGGGCACCATCAACGAGGGGAAGTCGCCCGGCTTCAAGGATTTCCTGTTGGAACTCCGCAACGAATCGATCGGGTTCGGGAAGCCCGTCGTGTACGTGCACGGGGACACCCACTACTTCCGCATCGACAAGCCGTTGCTCGACAAGGAGGGCAAGCGACTCGAGAACTTCACGCGCGTCGAGACCTTCGGCGACAACGCAGCCAACGGGCTCAACGACGTGCACTGGGTGAAAGCGCTCGTCGACCCGAAGAGCCGTGACGTCTTCGCGTTCCAGGCGCAGACCGTGCCCGGCAATGTCGTCGCGCACACTCCGTAAGACCGTACGCCCTGCGAGCCGAGGGTCGGATCGGCCCCCGGCTCGGACGACTCCTCAGATCAGCAGCGGGGAAAGTCGATGCGGTCTCTGTCGCCGATCTCGCGGATCACACGGGCAGGGACGCCGGCCGCCACCACGCCGGGAGGCAAATCTCGTGTGACGACCGCGCCGGCGCCGACGACCGTGTCGTCGCCGATCGTCACGCCGGGGCAGACGACGACGCCCCCGCCGAGCCACACGTTGTCGCCAAGAGCGATCGGCTCACCGGACTCCCACCCGATCCGCCGAGGTTCGGCGTCGATCGGATGCGTGGCCGTGAGGAACTGCACTCGTGTACCGATCTGGCATGCGCTCCCGATCGTGATCGCCGCAACGTCGAGCATGAGGCAGTCGTAATTGAGGAACGTCCGAGCGCCGATCGAGACCCGCGTGCCGTACTCGCAGCGGAACGGCGCACGGACGTGGACTCCCTCGCCGACATGCCCGAGGAGCTCTCGGAGGATCTCGTCTCGCGTGTCTTGCTCCGCGTGAAGGGTTCGGTTGTAGCGATCGACAAGTTCCTGGGCACGTGCGAAGTCGGCCGCGAGGTCATGGTCGTCCGCGATGTAGAGGTCGCCACGGAGCATGCGATCCTTCATCTCGCCCATCTGCAATTCATACCCGAGGTCTCGGGGAGCAACTCCACCGTCCGGGCCAGTGCTCCGGAGTGACGTCCGCCCGACACCCGAGGCGGACGAATGACTCGTCATCCTCAACGCGGCCCATCCGCGGCGGCTCTCGGAGGGACTGAAGCACCCGAGCCAGCTGCGGACGTACCTGGTACTTCTTCTTCTTTGCGGTACCGGGACTGCCCGAGGACGTGGTGCACGCCAGAGACTGGCACTTCTTCCGACATTTCCTGCAGGACGCGAACCCGCCTTACACGCCGCAGGAAATCGAACGCTACGTCGAGGCGTGGTCGCAGCCGGGGGCAGCGGCCGGGATGATCAACTACTACCGCGCCTCGGTAAGACAGTCCCAGAAGGAAGCCGCAGCAAAGCTTCGCCCGATCTCGGCGCCGACACTGGTCATCTGGGGGGAGCGCGATTCCTACCTCGGCTCCGACCTCGCCGAGCCCGACCGCGACGACGTGCCCAACCTCGACCGCGTCGAGCGCCTGGCCGACGCGTCGCACTGGGTGCATCACGACGAGGCTGAACGCGTCAACCAACTGCTCATCGACTTCTTCGCCCCCGTGGCATAGGCGCTGCACTCGGCCCCCGACCTCCCACGGTCGCAGGCGGTGCGTCTCACTCAGGCTGACGCTTGACGTTACTTGCCGGACTGGAGTTCCCAGGCGCCGATGACGGCATCCTCGATGGCATCTGCATTGCCGTTCTCGATGTCGGCGACGATCATCATGTGCTTTGCAAAGCGCTGTGGCACCGAGAACGTTTTGGGAAACGATTGGAGCAGGAAATCTCGGAAGTCGAACGACGCTCGTATGACGACGTGTCTGTCGTCGAGCTGCCGCGCGACCAGGCGCCCCTGGTAGCGCCAGTCCAGTAGGCCATCGCGGCTACGCTCGGCGACACCGTCGAGGTCGGCGGCCAGGCGGCTGAGGTCAGCGAGCCTCATCAGATGATGCTCGCATGCACGAGCTCAACGTCGGATGCGACATACAATTTCGAAGCGCGGATCGTAAAAGACCTGCAAACGACACATTACGCCCCCGTAGCTCAGTGGATAGAGCAGCGGTTTCCTAAACCGCGTGCGCTGGTTCGATTCCGGCCGGGGGCATTCTCAGTCGAGCGCAACGCCAGGTGTCGCAGCGGATTGGGAGCTGCTGCGTTGCAACTACCGAACCGGCTGGGCGGTCGTCATCACGTCACCGAAACGCGCGGGCCCGAAACCGGCTTCAAGTCGTCGAAATGCTGGTTCAGGTTCCAGCCCAACTCCCGGAGCGCGGGCGAGAGGCCACGGCTGATCTCGAGTCCTCGGATCGCCTGTGCGAGAACACGGAGCGCGTCTCCTTCGAGGTTGGCCTCCACGTCGGCACCACCGTGAAGTGCAACGCGGATCGCCGCTTGAATCGTGCGAGTTGCGGGTGTCTCATCGGCGTGAACGACGAGCACTGCGCGGGCAAGGTCGAGCAGGTCCGGTTCGTACAGCCGGCTCTCGCGCTGGCCGGCGAGGATCCGAGCGCGCGGCGCCGGAGACGTCGAGCAGAAGAATGCTGAGCGCTCCGGAGCGTCCTCCAGTGGGGCGTGACTCTCTACGAGTTCCCAACACTCTTGCTGGACCCAGATTTGGTTCCCGACGCCGAGCTCGCGGTCGGACCGCACCGTCACCGGAGGTCGCTGCGCGACGCTCGGATCAGCAGGCGACGCAGGGACAAGTGTGTAAAGGCACGGCTTCATGTGAGCGCGCGCTTGCACGAGTAAGCGCGTGCCGGCCCGCGCCTCGACGGTTCGGGCAGTCGCAACGCGATCTACTCCAGCATGACCCACCTCAACCACCTACGGACTGGTCGAGAGTTTTCGGGTGGTCGCGGTGCCCTGCTCGTCGACCGAGATGATCTGGCGAGCGCCTTCGCCACCTTCTAAAAAGCCGAACCAACGTCGGCGGCCCCGCGTGAAGACAACGGCTTCGGTATCTCCCTGAGACTCGATCCGGTATCCGTGCTGGATCTTCACATCGAGCAACTGCGCGAACTTTTGCTTCCTGGTGTCGAGCGTCGCAGGGCTGGATGCAGCAGATGCTTCAGGCATGAGAAGTCTCCCTCTGTTGGGATCGGCCCGCCGGTTGGTAAATCGCGTCGAAAACGCGAGAGGGACCTTCGTCCCGGTCACGCTCGCGAGCACAACGTTCACTCAGCAAAGCGTTGAACACTCAGCGTAGCACGGCTCCAGTGACCCCGCCTCGGGCCGCGAGGGACAAAACCTTTCGGACCCAATCCCCGTAGGAAGAGTGTCCGCCGACCCCGACCAAGGGAGCACGAATGTCTCGAGCGATTCTCGCTGTCATCGCAGCCACCGCAGTCGCACTCGCGATCGTCGGAGCGGCACTCAGCCGACCGAACACGACGCCGACGCTGAACGGCACCGACGGTCCCGGCTTCACGATCATGCTGAAGCACAGCGGCGCCCCGGTGAAGACGCTCAAGGCAGGCACCTACAAGTTCGTCATCAACGACAAGTCGAGTTTCCACGGCTTCTCACTCGACGGTCCGCACGGCTTCGCCAAGGACTTCACGAAGATCACGTTCGTCGGAACGAAGACGTCCGTCGTGAACCTGAAGGCGGGCAAGTACAAGTACTACTGCCCGAACCACGAGTCGACGATGTTCGCCCACTTCACGGTCAAGTAGCGGCTCGAGCAGATCTGCGGAGGGCGGCAGAAGATCCATCCCGCCCTCCGCGTGTCTGCGCTCGGCGTTTGCGGCGATTAGCGGCTCGCCCGACACTTGGCCTCGCATGGGAAACAGACGACAATGGAGGCCCGGCAGACCATGGTGGACTCACCGCGCAAACGGCCCCTCGCGCTCGAGATCGTTCTCGTCTGGTCGCTGTTCCTCGTTGTCGCCGTCGAGATTGTCGCGACGTATTCGCGACTGCCGGCGAGCGAGCTCTATCACGTGACAGGCAGCGGCTTCTCGGGCGGAATTGGTCGCGCGCTCGTGTTCGCCAACTTCCCGCTCGCGCTCGTTGCGATGTCGATCCTCGCCCTGCTCTTCGAAAAGCTGTCCAGCCGGGCGACGCAGGCGGCGGCACTCGTCGCCTTCGTCCTGTGCACTGTTGTGTTCTGGCCGGGCGTCGTCGACCAGGCTGATCTCGACGCAAAGTGGATCAATGCGCTCGCGGCGGTCGGCGTGCTGATCGCGATCGTGCTCACGGCGACCGTGGGACGCACCGGCGCAGCATGGAGCGGCCGGCAACCCGGCGACCGACTGCGGATCGGTGTTGCCGCCGGCGCGCTGTTCGTCGCACTGCCGTGGATGGCAGCGGAGCTCGGCTTCTACCTCGACCGCGTCCCGGCGCTCGGCCGCCTCTTCCAGACCGGCGTGCATCCGCACTCCGCCCTGCTTCCGGCTGTGCACCACGGGCACCACCACGGGATGGACGGCGTGCTCCTGCTCCTCACCGCTGTGGTGTTGTCACGCGTCGCCCCCTCGGTGCGCGACTCGCGCTTGCGCGTTGCCGTCGGCCTGTACCTCGCGCTCATGGCTTCGTACGGCATTGCGAACGTGGCGAACGACTTCTGGGGCGAGCAGATCCTGAAGCGCGACTGGACGACCTGGGTCTTCCCGAACGTCCTGCGCCCGAACGTGACGACCGCCTGGGGTCTGATCGTCCTCGGCGCGGCCGCGCTCTACGCTGCAGCGGCCTGGTGGAACCGAAACTCCGCAGCCAAGCCGACTGCCTTCAATCCCGTCGTCGGCGCTCAGCCTCCCTCGCGAGCATGACCCGCCGCGACCTCCGCGAGCTCCGCCCGCTCCAGGTCGGAGGCGGAGAACTCGACGAGCTTCGCCGGAGTGCGCGCGCGGAGCGTGGCCGTCCGTTGTCCCTCGAGCGCGCCGCGCTCGCCGACGATCGCGCCCGGGCCGACTTCGCCGACGATCTCGCCGTCCACCTCGGCCGTGAGGACGCCGTCGAGGACGAGCATCAACGTGTCGTCGTTGTCGGCGCCCTGCTCGAACACCGTCTCTCCCTCGCCGACCTGCTTCGGCTTCGTCCGGCCGCCACCGCTCATCAACCGATCCGAGAGCTCACGCTCTAGGCCCGACTCGACCGCTGTGACGAGCGCTTCCGAATCCTCTTCGCCCCACGGAGTGTTCGCCTCATGCGACTCGCGGTACCACTTGTCGAAGTCGATCGTGCCGCTCTTTCCCACCAACGCGCCGGTCTCGTCGTACAGCCAGTGCCGCGGAAACGGGCTCGCACCGACGAGCTCGTGCTCGGCCGTGCCGTCGGCGTGAATCGTCAGCTCGAGCGTCGTCCACGCGATCGCCGAGTGCCACTGGAAGTACGGCTTGCCGCGCACGGACCGCGGGGCAGGTGCGCCGGTTCTCCCGCCTGCGGTCTGCGTGAAGCGCACGAAGCCGTCGCCGGACTCGGCGTTCTGGATCGTCGGCAGAGCGAGGGCGGGAACGCGAAGCTCCTTCGGGCCGACCTTGAGGCGCGTGATCCCGATGCGGCCGCCGCCCGACTGCCCGTGGCCGACGATCATGCCGTCCTTCACCTCGATCCACGCCTTCAGCTCGTTCGCCTCGCGAAACTGATCCGCGCGATGCATCGAGTCGACATCGACGAGGCGGTCCGGCGGGGCGTCGTCGTAGTGCGCAACGCCCATGGTGAACGGCACCTTCGGCATGCCCTGGACCGCTTCCGAGGGAATCCACGATATTGAGGTCACTGCTGACTCGATGCGCATCTCCGCCCCTTTCCCGACTGTGTGACGAGCCGAGCGTAACCCGGCACGGCGACCGGCACAACCAGGTTTTAGGCCCAGCGCCGCGGGGAGTAGACGAGCGTGCGGATCCGCGCCGTAGTTTTCCTCGCACTTCTGGCCGTCGCCGGCGTTTCCACGGCCTCGAGCGCAGGCGGCGGACGAAGCTACGCCTGGGACCTGACGCCCACCGGCACGAACGCGCGGCTCCGCGGCGTGTCCGCGATCAGCGCGAACACCGCGTGGACGAGCGGCAGCGCCGGGACGGTCCTGCGCACGGTCAACGGCGGGCAGACCTGGCAGCAAGTGTCGCCTCCCGGCACCGCGGGGTTGCAGTTCCGCGACATCGAAGCGTTCGACGCCGACCACGCCGCGATCCTCTCGATCGGCAACGGCACCGATTCGCGTGTCTACGTCACCTCCGACGCTGGACAGCACTGGACGCTGACGTTCACGAATAACGATCCAGAGGCGTTCTACGACTGCATGACGTTCTTCGACAGCCGACGCGGGCTCGCGCTGTCGGATCCGGTCGACGGCCGCTTCCGCATCATCGCCACGGACGACGGCGGAAACAGCTGGCATGTCGTGAACGCTCAGATGCCGGCGGCGCTGCCAGGCGAGTTCGCGTTCGCGGCCAGCGGCGAATGTCTCGTCACCGACCACGGACGGCGTGCGTGGTTCGGGACGGGAGGCGCGGCGCAGGCGCGGGTCTTCCGCTCGGACGACGGTGGGACGACGTGGCAAGTGAGCGCAACGCCCATTCACAGCGGGCCGAGTGCCGGGATCTTCGCGCTCGCCTTCCGCGGCCAGCAGCACGGATTCGCCGTCGGCGGCGACTTCGCAACGCCGACGGTCGCCCCCGACGCGCTCGCGCTGACGGCGGACGGCGGCAGTAGCTGGCAGCTCGTCTCAGACGCGCCGAACGAGTACCGCTCGGGCGCCGCCTGGGTGACCGGAAGCGACGCGGTCGTCGTCGGGCCAACCGGAAGCGACGTGAGCACCGACGGCGGCGGGAGCTGGGAGCGTTTCGACAACGGCAGCTTCGACACCGTGGACTGTGCCGGAAAGAACGCCTGCTGGGCGTCCGGCGAGCAAGGCCGCGCCGCGCACCTCGTCACCTCGCACTGACGCCGCTAACCGCGCCGGGCTACGCGGGCGTGGGCAAGCCTTCGATCGCCCGCAGCGCGCGCTCGAACTCTGCCTCGTCGAGCGCGACGTCCTCCAGCTTCCCTGCGAAGTAGTTGTCGTACGCGGCCATGTCGAAGTGGCCGTGACCGGAGAGGTTGAACAGGATCGTGCGCTCCTCGCCCGCTTCGTCGGCAGCGCGCGCCACCTCGAGCGCACCGTGAATCGCGTGCGCAGACTCCGGCGCGGGGATGATCCCCTCGCTGTGCGCGAAGCGCACCGCCGACCCGAAGATGTCGCTCTGCAGGTACGCCTCGGCCCTGATCAACTCGTCGTTCACGAGCTGCGAGATCAGCGGCGCGACGCCGTGGTAGCGGAGGCCTCCCGCGTGAATCGGCTCCGGGACGAAATCGTGACCGAGCGTGTGCATCGGAACGAGCGGCGTCAGCTTGCTCGTGTCGCCGAAGTCGTACGCGTACAGGCCGCGCGTCAGCGTCGGGCACGCGGCCGGCTCGCACGCGAGCACGTCGATGTCGCGACCGGCGATCTTCTCGCGGATGAACGGGAACGCCAGTCCCGCGAAGTTGGAGCCGCCGCCGACGCAGCCGATCACGACGTCCGGGAAGGCGCCGGCGAGCTCCATCTGCGCGAGCGCCTCCTGCCCGATGATCGTCTGGTGCAGCAGCACGTGGTTGAGCACGCTGCCCAGCGAGTACGACGTGTCCTCGCGCCCTGCCGCATCCTCGACGGCTTCCGAGATCGCGATGCCGAGGCTGCCTGGAGTGTCGGGATGCTCGGCGAGGATCGCGCGCCCGCACTCGGTGTCCTCTGACGGGCTCGCGACGATCTCCGCACCCCACGTGTGGATCATCGAGCGCCGGAACGGCTTCTGGTCGTACGAGATGCGAACCATGTACACCTTGCACTCGAGACCGATCAGCTTGCAGGCGAACGCGAGCGCGCTGCCCCACTGCCCCGCGCCTGTCTCGGTCGACAGCCGCGTGCGTCCCTCGCGCTTGTTGTAGAACGCCTGCGCCACCGCGGTGTTCGGCTTGTGGCTCCCCGGCGGGCTGACGCCCTCGTACTTGTAGAAGATCCGCGAGCGCGTCCCGACGGCCGCTTCGAGGCGCCGCGCTCGGTACAGCGGCGTCGGACGCCACAGCGAGTACATGTCGAGGATCTCCTCCGGGATCGCGACCTCGGCGTCCTCGCTGACCTCTTGCATGATCAGCTCCATCGGGAACAGCGGTGAGAGGTCGTCGGGGCCGACCGGCTCACCTGTGCCCGGATGCAGCACGGGCCGCGGCGCGTTCGGCATGTCCGCGGCGACGTTGTACCACTGCCGCGGAATCTGCGACTCGTCGAGCAGGTACTTCGTCTGCTCCACGACGTCGAGGATAAATGATGGAACTACGCTGCGAGGGGCGGGCGCCGCAGGTGTCGTCTCTGAGCGTCGACGATCTTCATCGCCGCTTCGAAGAGCTGGAACGCGAGCTCGTCTCGCGTCGCCGCGCAACCCCCGACGCGGTACGAGCTGCCGTCCGCCGCGAAATGACGGGCCACCCCCACGAGATCGCCACCGTCGGGCTCGACCTGGACCTGCCAGCCGAGCAGAGTGAGCCAGATGAGCAGAATCGATGTCTCTTCCTGGCTTGTGGGCACACCGTCTCCTGGATTTGCGGTTCGAGCTGACCCCGCCGCAGAGGGGTCCTCTCGTTGACGGGCCTCACATTGCTTACTCCGATTCGGTTGATCTATCCCCCAACAGGGGTTGACGGCCCTGCTTCACTCGCCGGACGACCAAGGAAAGCGCGCTACTGCCTGTCCGTCGGCTCAAGCAACGACACGCGCTTCACCTCCGACGAAGACGCTCTTGATCTCGAGACCGTCGTCGAGGACGAGGACGTCCGCAGCGAGGCCGACTTCGAGGCGACCGACGTCCGACAGCCCGAGCGCGCGCGCCGGGACGGCGGACGCAGCGCCCAGCGCATCCTCGAACGAGGCGCCGAGCTCGTGCAGGTTGCGGACAGCGTCGATCATCGACAGCAGGCTGCCGGCGAGCATCCCCTCGGGCGCACGCACGGCGCCGTCCTGCACTGAGAGCTCGACGCTGCCGAGACTGTAGGCGCCGCCGCTGCCGCCCGCCGCTGCGACCGCATCGGTGACGAGTACGACGCGCCCTGCGGCGGCGCGCCAGACGAGCGCGGCGGTCTCGGGGGCGAGGTGGACTCCGTCGAGAATGATCTGGACGAAGACGTCGTCGCGCACGAGCGCGGCGCCGACGATGCCGGGATCGCGATGATTGAACGGCCGCATTGCGTTGAAGAGGTGCGTGACCATGCGAGCGCCGCGATCGAACGCCGCGCTCGCCTGATCCGCCGTCGCGTCGCTGTGGCCGCACGAGACGGTGATGCCTCGCGCGACGAGGTCGTCGATCAACTCGAGCGCTCCGGGGAGCTCGGGGGCCAGCGTCATCATCCGCACTCGTCCAGCGGCGAGCAGCCGCTCGAGCAAGGCGGGGTCGGGATCGCGCCGTCCGCGCGGCCGATGCGTGCCGAGCCGCTGCGCGGCGAGGAACGGCCCCTCGAGGTGCACGCCGAGGATGCGCGGACCGACCGAATCGCGCGGCACCTCGGCGAGCGCCGCGACCAATTCCGTTTCTGGTGCCGTAATCAGCGTGGGGAGGAACGACGTCACGCCCGTTTCGAGCAGCGCCTCGCCGGCCCGGCGATAGCCGTCGCCGTCCGTCTCGAGGAAGTCGACGCCGCCGAAACCATTCACCTGTAAGTCGACGAAGCCGGGCACGGCGATGCCGCGGCTCTTAGAGCTGCCCAGCCCGATGCCGGCGACACGGCCGTCGGCGATGTCCACGTCGCCGGGGACGAGTCGGCCGCCGACCAGCGCGGCCTCGACGCCGAGCCTCATCCGACGTTGACCTGATCGAGGGTCAGCGTGCGACCTTCCTCGACATGCGCGGCGAGAAGCTCGT
This sequence comes from uncultured Actinomycetes bacterium, assembly GCA_963815965.1. Lineage (GTDB taxonomy): Bacteria > Actinomycetota > Thermoleophilia > Gaiellales > Gaiellaceae > DASVFB01. The sequence goes on from CAWFIT010000001.1 coordinate 605,319, forward strand.
CGGAGAGCTCGACACGCACCAAGGCGAGCGTTTGTTCGTGCAACTCGTGCGCCGCGCGATCGAGCGACGCGCCGAGCTTCTCGAGCAGCAGCTCCGAGGCGCCGAGCATGCGGGCAGCGCGCACGGGCTCAGCCCGCCTCGCCGACAGCGCCGCGAGCCCCTCGAGCGCGTAAGCGAGCGCCTCCTGGTAGCCGAGGTCCCGCCCAAGCTCGAACGCCTCGTCGAACGCGGCCGTGGCCTCGTCCTGCCGCTGCAGCTGAAGACACGCCTGGCCGAAGTTGAGCAGCGCCAGAGCCAGCCCCTCGCGATGCCGAAGCTCGCGGGCGAGCGCGACAGCTTCGCTCGTCCAGTACGCCGCGTCGTCGTACCGGGCCCGGTGTAGCGCGAGGTCGCCGAGGTTGTTGATCGCCGTCGAGAGGACACGCCGCTCGTTCGCGGCGCGGGCGAGCTCGATCGTCTCCTCGTTTAGCCTCGCCGCCCGCTCGTAATCGGAGTTGGAGACGGCTATCACAGCGAGGCTCAGCGTTGCGCGCGCCATGCCCGGCTCGTCACCGAGCTCCCCCGCGAGCGCGAGGCTCTCCTCGAGGAAGCTCTCCGCCTGCTCTAGATCGCGCTGCTTCAGCGCGAGCACGCCCACCCCGCGCAGCGCCTTCACCCTCGCCGCGGGTTCACCGCCGCGGTCGCGATGGAGAGCGTCCTCGAGCCAGCCCCGGCCCTCGCCGATGTGGCCGCGGATGAGCCAGAAGCGACCGAGCGCCGCTGCAAGCCTCAGCTCGACGTCGGCCGCGCCGACGGGCTGAGACCAGAACAGGACGGCGCGGAGGTTGTCGTGCTCTCGCTCGAGCTGCTCGTGCATCGTCGTCTCGTCGACCACGCCGATGTCGCGCTCGGCCGCCTCGGCCAGCTCGACGAAATACTCGGCATGGCGGCGCCGCAGCTCGTCGGCCTCCCCACTCCGTTCGAGCTGCTCGAGCGCGTACTCCCGGATCGTCTCGAGCATCGCGAACCTGCCCTCCGCGACGCGGCGGAGCAGGTTGCCGTCGACGAGCGACGTGAAGATCGCAAGCACGTCGGTGCCTTCCTCTGCGCACACCGACTCGACGGCGTCGACCGTGCAGCCTCCGGAGAACACCGCGAGCCGCGCAAGCAGGACGCGCTCCGGCTCGGAGAGCAGTTCGTAGCTCCAGTCGAGCGTTGCGCGAAGCGTCTGCTGCCGGCTCGGAAGATCGCGCGCGCCGCCTGTGAGCACGTCGAGCGCCTGTTCCAGCCGCTGCACCATCCGCGGCGGAGGCAGCAGCTTGCCGCGCGCGGCGGCAAGCTCGATCGCGAGTGGCAGCCCATCGAGCCGCCGGCAGATCTCCGCGACGTCCGGCGCGCCTTTCTCCGTCAGCTCGAAGGATGGGTCGACGGCGCGCAGACGCGTCACGAACAGGCGGACGGCGTCGTTGGCTGCGAGTTCCTCGAAGGTCGGCGTCGCCGCGCGGCTCGGCGGCTCCAGCGGCGGGACCGAGTACTCGTGCTCGCCGCGGAGACGCAGCGGCGCGCGGCTCGTGGCAAGCACGGCCAGTCGCGGAGCCGCTGCGAGCAGCTCCGAGACGAGCGGCGCCCCCGGGAGCAGATGCTCGAAGTTGTCGAGCAGCAGCAGGATGCTTCTGCTCGCGAAGGTGATCCGCGAGGGCATCGGCGGCGGAGTCCGATCGCCTTCCTCGACCTCGAGCGCAACGGCGATCGTCGTCGCAAGCAGAGCCGGGTCGGCGACGGGAGCGAGGTCGACGAACACAGCGCCGTCGCGGAACTCGGCTGAGAGCTCCTCGGCGACGGCGAGCCCGAGCCTCGTCTTGCCCGTGCCGCCGGGCCCCGTCAGCGTGACCAGGCGCACGTCGTCGCGGTGCAGCAGCGCCGTGACCGCGGCGATCTCGAGGCGGCGGCCGACGAGCGGCGTCGGCGGCTTCGGCAGCGGTCGGATGCCGGCGCGCACCTGCTCGGGCGCGGCCAGCGCCGGATCGTGCCGGAGGATTCCGCGCTCTAGCTCCTGCAGGGTCGAGCCGGGCTCGAGGCCGAGCTCGTCGACGAGCAACCGCCGGGCCGCGCGGTACGCGTCGAGCGCGTCCTTCTGCCGTCCCGCGCGGTAGAGCGCGAGGATGTACTGCTCGTGCAAGTGCTCACGGAACGGCTCTTCGGCGAGCAGCTTCTCGAGCTCGCCGAGCAGTGCGGCGTGCCGCCCGAGCGCGAGCTCCGCTTCGTTGCGAAGCTCGATTGCGGCCAGACGTTCGTCGTTCAGGCGACCCGTCTCGGTCTCGGAGATCGGCTCCCCGGCAAGATCCGCAAGCGGCGGACCGGTCCAGAGACCGAGCGCCCGTTGAAGATCGTCCCCCGCGTCGGCCGCATTCCCCGCCGTGAGCGAAAGCCGAGCCTGGGCGACGAGACGCCGAAAGCGTATGAGGTCGAGCTCGCCGTGTTCGAGGGAGAGCCTGTATCCCGTGCCGTGCGTCTCGATCCAGCCGGCCCCGAGCGCCCTGCGCAGGCCGTGGACGTAGACCTGCAGCGACTGGGCCGCCGAGGCGGGCGGCTCGTCGCCCCACAGCGCGTCGATCAGCCGGTCTCGCGTCAGCACCTCGCCGGCGTGGACGAGCAGCGTCGCCAGCAGCGCCCGCTGCTTCGGGGCTCCCAGCGGCACGCGGCGCTCACCGTCGAGCGCCAACACCGGCCCCAGGATGTGGAAATCGATTGTCGTGAGACCCCCTTAACGAACCCGCCAAGTGAATCTTAAGCGCTCGCGCGCACTGTCCTCTCAACGCCCCCCGCCTTGGGCGGGCAACCCGAGAGGAGCAGAAAATGATTCGTGCTGGAGATTCGATCGAGAACCCGGTCACCGGCGAGAGGCTCGTCTTCCACAAGACCTCGCGCGAGACCGGCGGGCAGGCCGTCGTCGTCGAGACATTCGTGCAGCCGAACGGCTTCGTCGCCGCGGCCCACGTGCATCCGAGCCAGGAGGAGCGCTTCGAGATCGTCCACGGCTCGGTCGGCTTCAAGGTCGGCGGCGAGAAGCTCGTCGCAGGCCCGGGGCAGCGCATCACGGTTCCCGCCGGAACGCCGCACAAGTTCTGGAACGCCGGCGACGACGTGGCGCAGTTCGTCTGCGAGATCCGGCCGGCGCTGCAGTTCGAGCAGCTGATCGAGACGATGTTCTCGCTCGCGGCCGACGGCAAGACGAACCGCAAGGGAATGCCGAACCCGTTGCGGCTCGCCGTGATCGCGAACGCGCACTTCGACACGGTGCAGCTGCCGTTCCCGCCGGCGTTCGTCCAGCGGGTCGCACTTGCGTGTGGAGCTCCCGCCGGCCGCCTGGTCGGTTACCGCGAGACCTACGAGCGCGCGCCGGCGACGGCGCCGGCGAGCGCCACCGCGTGACGATTCGCGGACGCTTCTACCTTGCGCTCGTCGTGCTGGCGCTGGTCGCGCTGGCGCTCGGAGGTGTCCTCGTTCGCTGGGCCGGCTTTGGACAGCCGGCCCAGCCTTTCTAAATCGGCGCCTGCTCCGGCATCCAGTCGCAGTAGGCTCCGATCGTGCGCGATCGTGCCGGGCGACAGGCACTCGAGCGGTCGCTGACGGTCGACGCGCTTCTCTATAGCGCCTCGGCCATATTCGCGGTCCGCTCGATGGGAGCCTCGTCGCTGCTCAGGAACCGGACGTGGGCCGAGTTCGCCTGGCCTGCCTACGCGGCAGGAGCCTCGGTGGCGGTCGTTCTTGCGGTCGTCGGAGTTCGGCTCGCCCGAGCGCAGGTACTGCGGGCCCGGCTGGCGCTTGCCGCCGTCGTGACGGCCGGCGCCGTCTTCGTCCCCCTCGCAGTCGAAGTGCAGTGGCGGACGGAGCCGGCGCGGGCTCCCGCGAGCAGCCTGCATCCCTACGGCGCCTCCGAGGTCGTCCTGACCGAGGGTGCCGCGCGCGAGCTGTTGCGCGGACGCGATCCTTATTCGGCCTCTTTCACGTCGCACGAGCTCGACGGCCGGTCGCCCGGCACGGCGGAGCACTTCCCGTACCTGCCGGGGATGATCGCCTTCGGCCTTCCGTATGCACTCGCACCGGGATCGGCGTGGACCGACGCGCGGCTCTTCTTCCTCGCTGTGACGGCCGTGGCGGCCGCACTTGCACTCCAGCGCTGGCGGGCGCCGCCGGAGCAGCGCCTGCGTGCGGTGCAGGTGCTCGTTGTGCTTCCGACCGGCGCAGCCGCGCTCGTGACGGGCGGAGACGACGTGCCCGTGCTCGCGCTCTGCCTGCTCGCGCTCGCGCTCTTCGACAGTGGGCGACGGGCCGCGTCGATGTGGGCGGCGGCCGCCGCAGCGATCCTCAAGCTGACCGCGTGGCCGCTGCTGCTCGCATTGGCTGTGGCGGCGCCGAGAGGCCGCGGCCGGCTCGCGCTAGGCGCCGTCGGTCTCGTCACGCTGACGGCCGCCGCCGCTGGACCTGTGGACTTCGTCGACGACGTGCTCCTTTTTCCCGCGGGCCTGAGCGACCTCCCGTCGCCGGCGGCGAGCACGACCCTCGGTTCGACGATGATCGCTCCTGTGAGGGAGTCGCCGACCTCTCGGGTCGTCATGACGGTGGCGCTGCTCGCCGTCGGCCTCGCCGTCGCAGTGATCGTCCTGCGCGCGCTCGCTCGCCGCACCCGGGTCAGCGCCGCCGACGCGGCGATCGCCGCGGGGCTCGTCCTGCTTGCAGTGATCGTGCTCGCCCCCGTCGCGCGCTCCGGCTACCTCGTCTACCCGCTCGACCTCTTCGCGTGGGCGATGGTGTTGCGCTCCAGGGAGCCGGTCTCCGTTCGCGTCGGTGAGAGCCGGGAGGCGCTTGCATGGTGACCGGCAAGGACAAGCCGGCGCCGGATCCGGTCACGAGCTTCTTCGACACGGTTCGCGGCGCGATCGTCTCCAGCATTCCGGCACTGACTGCGCTGGTCTTCGTGGTCGTCTCCGTGAAGGTGTTCCGCGCCTCCCGCATGGAGACGACAACCACGGTCGCGATCGTCAGCAATGCCGACCCGTTCCAGCTGTTGAAGGGGATCATCCTGACGCTGCTGCCAGGTTTCCTCGCGGCGCTCGCCGCCGTAGCCGTCTGGTGGTGGGGCGGCATCCTCCCCCAGCGGCTCGACGACGAGAACGCACTCGAGGACGCGCGCCGAGGCCTCTTCTCGCCCCAGGCCGTGTGGGCGTGGGCGATGATGGTGATGGCCTTCTTCACCATCTGGTGGCCGGTGTTCCTCGTGCTGCTCGTGCCCGTGCTGGCGACGACCGGAGCGCTCGTCCCGGTTGCCCTGGGCGCGTCGGGCATCTCCCTCCGGACGACGAGGATCGTCCGAGGCGTAGTCGCGGTGGCCGCAGTCGCGCTTTTGATCGCCGCGCTCGTCGGTGCGATGTCGTGGGCATCGTTCGTGATCCTGCTCGTGCCGCTTGTCGTCCTGCCGGAAGCTGTTCTCTACGGGCTTCGGCCGCACGAGCGGGCGACGCTCCCGGTGAGCCGAACATTGCGCGTCTTCGGCCTCGTCGCGGCCGCCGCGTTCGTCGGCATCCTCACGCTTTCGCCGAGCGTGTGGCTGCCGCTCCGACAGATCACGTTCATCGGCGACCCGCCGGCGCTGAAGAACGGGCCGCTGCCGCAGAAGGTGGCAGCTTACGTGCTGAGCAGCGACGACAAGGGATCGAGTTTGCTTCTCGAAGAGCCGCGCGCGGTCGTGGACGTGACGACGGCGCAGATCGAGCGTGACCAGCCGCTTTGCGTCCCGCCTGAGTCGCGCCTGCGCGTGCTGACGACGCGCGCGTCGCAGGTGCTCGGCATCGACATCGACCCGCATTCCCCGTACCAGACGTGCCCGCAGATCGAGCAGCGTCTGCTCGGAGGCGGCTAGCGATCATTGCGCGGCCGAAGGAGATTCCGTGGCGCTGAGCGGCGCGAGCTCGAGCCGCGCGTCCGCCTGATCGATCAACGCGGGGTCGTGCGTCGCGCAGACGACCGCGGCGCCCGTGTCGGCCGCGAGTTGCGCGAACAGCGAGCCGATGGTCCGCGCGTTCGCCTCGTCGAGTCGCGCGGTCGGCTCGTCCGCGAGTAGAAGCTTCGGGCGTGAGGCGATCGCGCGCGCGAGCGCGACGCGCTGCCGTTCACCCGTCGACAGTCGCGATACGAGCTCGTCCGCGAGCTCGCCGAGCCCTACGGCGTCGAGCGACTCACCCGCCGCAGCGGGGTCGGCGCGCCGCAACTCGAGCACGAGCGCGACGTTCTCCCGCGCGCTCAGGAAGGGGACAAGGTGCGCGTCCTGCGCGACGAGGGCGATCTCCGAGCGCCGCAGCTCGTCGTCTGGCATCCGGCCGAGCACGGTCGCGTCGCCTGCGTCGGGCGGAACGAGCCCGGCGAGGACGTGCAGGAGCGTCGTCTTGCCCGACCCAGACGGGCCGGTGACGACAGTCAGGCAGCCACCGCGGAACGACGCCTGGACGTCGTCGAGCACGCGACGGCGTCCGTACGCCTTCGTCAGACCGCGCAGTTCCGCGACCACCCCGCCTGGGCGCGCAGCCGGACGCCGCTCGGGCTCGGTCGCCACGGCGGCTGCGGCGACCGGCGAGATGACGATGCCCCCGTCCTCGACGCGCGCCTTCGCTCGGTCGGCGACACCACCCAGGCGCAGGAGATCCTCCGGCAGCCGCAGCCAGCCGCCGCTCGCGAGCACGATTTCCTCGGCATGGCCGCGCTCGACCGCCGACTCGGCGCTCACGCGGCCGTCACGGATGTGCAGCACCCGGTCGGCGATCGTCGCCGCCTGCGGATCGTGGCTGACGACGATCGTCGTCGCGCGCTGCTCGCGCGCGAGCTCGCCGATCAGCGCGTACGCCGCCGTCGCATTGGCGGCGTCGAGCTCCCCCGTCGGCTCGTCCGCGATCAGCAGGCGCGGCCGGTGCGCGAGCGCGGCGGCGAGCGCGACCCGTTGCTGCTCGCCGCCGGAGAGCTCGGCCGGATATGCGTCTCGCCGGTCGGCGAGACCGACGCGTTCGAGGAGCTCGTCCGCGCGGGCATGTCGTTCCGCACGCGACGTTCCCAGGAGGGCCGGCTGCAGGGCGACGAGGTCGCGCACGCGCAGCTCGGGCGCGAGCGCTAGCGCGTAGTGCTGGTCGACGTAGCCGAGAACGCGGGAGCGGTACTCGCGGAGCCCACGTCCGCGCAGCTCGCGCAGATCGTCACCGAACACGCTCACGTGCCCAGCCGACGGCGTGTCGAGCCCGGCGAGGATGCGCAGGAGCGTCGACTTGCCGGATCCGCTCGGCCCGAAGACGACGACCACCTCGCCGACCTGGACGCTCATGGTCAGCCCCTGCAGCGCGACCGCGCGGCCATCGCCGTAGATGCGGAAGAGCTGCTGCGTCTCTACCGCGTTCATGCCGGCCTCCTCGCCGTGGCGCCGCTCACGAACGCGGCCGCTGCAACGGCGAACCCGACGAGGCCGAGCGCGAGCAGCGGCCAGTCGAGCGAGACGACGAGCGGCGGCAGCGGCGTGGTCGCACCCGCGGTAACGGCGACGACGGCGGAGACGAGCGTCACGAGGATCGCGCCGGCCACCAGTCCTCCTGCGACTCCGGCGATCGCAACCAGGGCAGCCCGTACGCGCAGATAACGGCGCAGCTCGCCGGGTGTCGCGCCCTGCGCCCGGAGGTCGAACAGCTCGCCGCTCTCGTCGCGCACGTCCGTCACGACGGTCAGCAGCAGCCCGACGAGCGCGAGCACGAGCGCGACGAGCGCCGTGATGCTGAGGATCGCGAGCGTCCCGCGCGCGAGGGGATCGGCACGCAGCTCGTGCAGCCGCTGCGCGTGCGAGGTCACTGCGAGGCCGTCGAGCGGATCGCGCTGCACCAGCGCGGGCGCGTCGGGACTCGCGCGGAGCACCCACACCTCGTTCGGCACGAGGGCTCCCGGGCGGGCGGCATTCACGGCCGTGACGACCCGGTCGCGGTCGGCGACGATGGCGTCGCCGGAGACCGACGGCGCGAACGAGGTCACACCGACGACACGGACCGTCAGGGGCGCGTCGTTCACCGTCAACGAGAGGACGTCGCCGAGAGCGGCGAGCGACGGCGTTGCGAGCACGGGCACGGGCACGCCGTCGGTCGGCTGCTTCGGTCGCAGCAGCGATACGGCTGCGCGATTGACGAGGTAGTGGACCTCACCGTCGATGACGCGCGTCCCGCCGGTACCGATCCAGGCGGAGAACGGCGGCCCCAGCTTCAGCACGCCGCGCGAGGCGTTCGAGACCGTGAGCGTCGTCCCGCTCTCGCGATGGCCGGCGAGGAAGGCCGCGATCGGTGGGTACGAAAGCCTAAGCGCGACGACGCGTGCCGCCGGCACGCGTGCGTGCAGAACGTGCGCGCCGGTCGCGACGGTGCCGAGTGGCACGACCGCGAAATCGCCACGCGGCTTCAGAACGTTCAGTGCGAGCGTCACGGGAGCGCCGCGCACGGTTACGGGCAACTCGAACCGCCCGGGCTGCACGTCGAGGCCGCGCAGGCGCGCGGTCGGACCGAGCGCACGCAACTCGGTCGCGTTCGGCCTTTCACGCCAGCCGCGGACCTCGCCGAGCGACCGCTCCGGCACGCCGAGCAAGGTGACCGCGCGTCCACGGAGGTCTCCGGTTGCGCGGGCTACGCCGGCGGAGTCGCCGAGCTTTGCGAACGCGCTCGGCTCGACCTGCTGCACGGTCACGAGCCGCTGGAGATCCTCGGCGAGCACGTAATCGGCGGGCACCGCGAAAGCGGCCTGATCGCGCTGCCCGCGTTCGAGCGTCGCGCGGTACGAGACAGCGAAGAGCGCGACCGCAACGCTCACGACCAGGAACGCCGATGCGACGAGCGCCGCGCCCCCGCGCCGCGCGAGCGAGACGGCTGCCAGCCGCAGAGGCAACGGGCCGCCTGCTCTGCCGAGCGCACGGAAGGCAGGTGCGAGCAGCCGCGCAGCGGCGACGGACGCGGCGAACACGACCAGCGCGGGCAGCAACAGCAGGAACGCACCCGCGCCGCCGCCCACGGCGTCGGCACTCGCGTCGCCGCGCGCGACGGCGAGCAGGACTGCGCCGACGGCGCCGATCGCGGCGATGTCCGCGGTCGTGAGGGCCCGCGTCCCGAACGACGCGATCTCCGCGCGGAGCGACGCCACGACGACCGCCGCTGCGCCGAGGGCGAGGCCGGCCGCGAGCACGAAACCGCGGCTCGAAACAACGGAGTGCGCGAGCACCGGCCCCGCTTCCGCGCCAAGGGAGCGTGAGAGCAGCGCGGCGAAGCCCGCCCCGGCGGCCCAGCCGACGCAGACGGCCACGAGGGCGACGACCGACGATTCGACGAACGTGAAGGTCGCGAGCTGCGACCACCGAGCTCCCGCCCACGTCAAACGGCGGCGCGCATCGTCGACGTCGCGGCGCAGGCGTGCAGCCGCGAGCACGGCGAACGCGAGCAGCAGCACGGCGACGTCGCCTCCGACGAGCAGGAGCCGCTGGCCCGCGACCCGTGCCTTCGCATGCACGGAGACGAGTGCGTCGAGCGGCGCCGCGACGCTGAAGACGGGATCGACCGCGCCAAGCCGCACGTCCGCGGCGTCAACGCGGTGCTGGAGCGACGGGATCTCCCAGTCGTGCACCGAGCCAGGAGCGATCGGCAGTACCCAGCCATACGTTCGCGCGATCAAATCGCCGTCAGGGAGCGGCAGTTCGCCGACCGCGAGCGCGCCGTTGGCGAGTAGTACCGGCGGCCTGTTCGCGCCGGGAGCGCCGAAGAACGCGCGTAACGGTGCGTCGCGCGTGAGCCGTCCGCGGCCGACGACGCGGAGGAAGGGCAAGCGCGGCACCGCACCGGCGCCGGCTACAACGACGACCTCGCACAGTTGCGGCGTGCACCGCCGTGGAAGCCGTCCGCTCCGCAGTCGAACCCAGCGCGCGAGGCCGTCGACGCCGCCGAGGTTGACGAACGCGCCGCCGATCTGCGCCTGACGGAAGAGCGAAACGCCGAACGGCCGGCCCCGAACGACCGACGTGAGCGCGCGGCGCGCGATCCGCGTCGAGCGTCGCGACGGGCACGGCGGCCTGAGCAGGGACGCCGCTCCAGACCACCTGCAGCGACGAGTCGGACGGTCCGATCCGCGCCAGCTCCTCGGCGACAGCGCGGTCGCGGACTGCGGCACTGCCGCCGAAGGCGAGCGCGAGCATCGCCGCGCCGGTCGCGATCCCGAGCCCGACGAGCAGCGCACGACCGGGCGCCGCGCGCAGGCGAACGAACGCGAGATAAGCCGGATACGCAGCGCTCCGCAGGCGCGCACCGCCCACGCCAGGCCTCACATTCGCTGGATCATCGCCCGGCCGAAGGCCGAGCACGAGACCTCCGTGGCACCGTCCATGAGCCGCGCAAGGTCGTACGTCACCTGCTTGTCGCCGATTGCCGCCTCGAGGGACGAGATGATCAGGTCGGCCGCCTCCGTCCACCCGAAGTGGCGCAGCATCATCTCGGCGGAGAGGATCAGCGAGCCCGGGTTGACCTTGTCCTGCCCCGCGTACTTCGGTGCGGTGCCGTGCGTCGCCTCGAAGAAGGCGACGTCGTCCGACATGTTCGCTCCCGGCGCGATGCCGATGCCGCCGACCTGCGCGGCGAGGGCGTCGGAGATGTAATCGCCGTTCAGGTTCGTCGTCGCGATTACGTCGTACTCGCGCGGGCGGAGCAGGATCTGCTGCAGGAAGGCGTCGGCGATCATGTCCTTGATCACCAATCCGTCGGACGTCTGCATCCAGGGGCCGCCGTCGAGCGGTTGCGCACCGAACTCGCGCTCGGCGAGCGAGTAGCCCCAGTCGCGGAACGCACCCTCGGTGAACTTCATGATGTTGCCCTTGTGCACGAGCGTGACTGAGCCGCGTCCGTTCGCGATCGCGTACTGGATCGCCTTGCGAACGAGCCGCTCCGACCCTTCGCGCGACACAGGCTTGATCCCGAGGCCCGACGTCTCGGGGAAGCGGATCTTGCGCACCGACATCTCGTCTTGCAGGAACGCAGATCACCTTGCGGACTGCGTCCGACTCGGCCTCCCACTCGATGCCGGCGTAGATGTCTTCCGTGTTCTCGCGGAAGATCACCATGTCGGTGCCCGCCGGATCCTTCAGCGGGCTCGGCACGCCGCGGAACCAGCGCACGGGCCGTAGGCAGACGAAGAGGTCGAGCTCCTGCCGTAGCGCGACGTTCAGGGAGCGGATGCCGCCGCCCACCGGCGTCGTCATCGGGCCCTTGATCGCGACCGAGTACTCGCGCACAGTCTCGAGCGTCTCCTGCGGCAGCCATTCGTCGGGCCCGTAGACGCGAGTCGACTTCTCGCCGGCGAAGATCTCCATCCACTTGATCTCGCGCTCTCCGCCGTAAGCCTTCTCGACCGCGGCGTCGACGACGGCCTTCATCACAGGCGTGATGTCGACGCCGATGCCGTCGCCCTCGATGAACGGGACGATCGGATTGTCGGGCACCGGCTCCCCGGGAACGATCCTCGCGCCGCCTTCGGGCACGCGGATTGCGGTCGTCGTGCTCACACTCTGAACGCTACCTGGCCGCCTGCGCGAGGCCGGTCTGGTACGCGACGACGACGGCCTGGGCGCGGTCGCGCAGCCCGAGCTTCGCGAGAATCACCTCGACGTAGGCACCGACTGTTGCCTCGCCGATCGAGAGCGACGCCGCGATCTCGCCGTTGGAGAGACCCTGCGCGACGAGCCCGAGAATCTCCAGCTCGCGCTCGTCGAGCCCAGCGAGCTCGGTGGACGCGTAGGCCCCCGGCGACGGCCGGCTTGTGAACTCCTCGATCAGCCGCCTCGTGATCGCGGGTGCGAGGAGCGCATCGCCGTGCGCGACTGTCCGCACCGCGTCGACCAGGAGCTCGGGCCGCGTGTCCTTGAGCAGGAAGCCGGAGGCGCCCGCCTTCATCGCCTCGTAGACGTACTCGTTCATGTCGAACGTCGTGAGCACGATGACGCGCGGGGCGTTCGGTAGCGCGAGGATGCGGCGAGTCGCCTCGAGCCCGTCGACCTCGGGCATGCGGATGTCCATCAGGACGACGTCGGGCTCGAGCTCGCCGACAAGCCGCACCGCCTCCGCGCCGTCCTCGGCGTCGCCGACGATGTGAATGTCGCGCTGCGTCTCGAGGATCATGGTGAAGCCGCTGCGCACAAGCGCCTGGTCGTCCGCGATCAGCACGCGGATCGCGCCCGGCCGCGCGGCCGACCCGGGAGTGCCGTCGATCACGAGCTCGAACAGCCGCTCCGGTGTGTCGAGGTCGCGGAGGGGGCGCTCGCCGATGTCGCGCAGCTCGACGCCCTCCGGCAGCTGGTGCGCGACGAGCCGCGCCGTGATCGACGAGAGCAGCACCTGGCCGCCGGCGCCTGCGGCGCCGATCCGCGCGCCGTGATGGATCGCCAGGCCGACGTAGCCCTCGTCGCCGAGCACCGCGTCTCCGGTGTGCAGGCCCATGCGTACACGCACGATCGCGTCGGGCGGCCACGGATGAGCGGCGTGCCCGCGCTGCGCCGCGGCGGCGGCCGCGACGGCGTCGGCGCCGCTTCGGAAGACGACGAGGCAGCCGTCCCCCTCCGAGCCGACGATGAAGCCCTCGTTTTCGTCGACCGCATCCCGCAGAAGCCGCCGATGGGTTCCGAGTGCCTCCTCGTAGCGCTCGCGGCCCACGTCCTCGAGCAGGCGCGTCGAGCCCTCGATGTCCGTGAAGAGGAACGTCAGCGTGCCGGTCGGCCTCTCGACTCCTGATGCCATTGCAGCCATCATCCTCGATTACACATGGACACAGCAACGCGCATCGCCGACACGCTGCTGGACGGATTCGACCGGCACTACAGCCTGTTCCGCGCGACGAGCGCATGCGCGAAGGACGCGTTCGACGCCGGCGACTGGCCCGGCGTGCAGCGCCTCGTCAAGGAGCGCATCCGCTTCTATGACGAGCGAGTCGTCGAATACGTCGAGCGCCTCTCCGCCTTCGCGGCCGACGCGGGAGACGAGGCATGGCAGCAGGCGAAGCTGCTCTACGTCGGGCGGCTCATCGACCACAAGCGGCCGGAGCTCGCGGAGACGTTCTTCAACTCGGTGACGACGCGCGTGCTGCGCCACACGTACGTCCACGACGACCTGATGTTCATGCGCGCCGCCGTCTCGACCGAGTACATCCCGTCCGACCCGCCGTCGTATCGGAGCTACTACCCGCACGAGCGCGGGCTCCGCGCGACGTTCGTCGAGATCTTTCGCGATGTCGGCTGGAGCCGCCCGTTCGTCGACCTCGAGCGGGACATCGACTGCGTGATGCGGGCGATTCCCGAGCCGCGTCCGGAGCCGAACTTCCAGGTGCAGGTTCTCGGCTCGGCGCTTTACCGCAACAAGGCCGCCTACGTCGTCGGGAAGATCGTCAACGGCCACGAGGAGACGGCTTTCGTCGTCCCCGTTCTGCACGACCGGGACGGATGCCTGATGCTCGACACGATCCTGCTCGATCAGCAGAGCATCGACGTGCTCTTCTCGCTCTCGCGCGCGTACTTCCTCGTCGACATGGACGTGCCGTCCGGCTACGTCGAGTTCCTGCAGACCATCGTTCCGGCGCGGCCGCGCTCGGAGCTCTACACGGCGCTAGGCCTCGCCGGACAAGGCAAAACACTCTTCTTCCGCGACCTGCGGCACCACCTGCACCACTCGGACGACCTCTTCGTCGAGGCGCCCGGGACGCGCGGGCTCGTGATGCACGTCTTCAACCTGCCGTCGTACCCGTACGTCTTCAAGGTGATCCGCGACGTCTTCGGGCGGCCGAAGAACACCGACCGGGCGACGGTGATGAGCAAGTTCCGCCTCGTCCGAGAGGTCGATCGCGTTGGCCGGATGGCCCACACCATCGAGTTCACGAACCTCGCGCTTCCGCTCGCGCGCTTTGCGCCCGAGCTGCTCGAACAGCTCGAGGAGCTCGCTCCATCGGCGATCCTGATCGACGGCGAGAACCTCATCGTCAGGCACTGCTACGTCGAGCGGCGGCAAACGCCGCTCAACCTGTACCTCGCGTCGGCGACGCCGGAGCAGGTCGATTACGTCGTCCGCGAGTACGGCGACGCGATCCGCGAGCTGGCGATCGCGAACGTCTTTCCCGGCGATCTCATCTGGCGCAACTTCGGCCTGACGCGCTACGGGCGCGTGCTCTTCTACGACTACGACGAGGTCGAGTACCTCACGGACTGCGTCTTCCGCGCGATTCCGCCGGCACCCAACCCTGAAGCCGAGCTCTCGGACGACGTCTGGCACGCGGTCGGCCCGTACGACGTCTTCCCGGAGGAGTTCGAGCCGTTCCTGCTCGGCGACGAGCGCGTGCGTGAGGCGTTCCTACGGCACAACGCGGACTTGCTGCGGCCCGAGTTCTGGCAGGAGTCGCAGCGACGCGTCGCCGCCGGCGAGATGGTGGACTTCTTCCCGTACCCGGAGGACGTGCGGTTTCGCCGACTCTACGACGAGCCCTCCGAGAACGCTGTACGCGCCGCCGGTTAGACGGGCGGCGCGGCCTTCACAACAGCGGTACCGTCTCGCGGGTGGCCGTCGTCGTCCAGAAATACGGCGGCACCTCGGTCGCCGGGCCGGAGCGGATCAGGCGCGTTGCCGAGCGTGTCGTTTCGACAGCGGGTGAAGGGTCGCAGGTGTGCGTCGTCGTTTCGGCTATGGGCGACACGACGGACGAGCTGCTTCACCTCGCGACGGAGATCTCCGCGAGCCCGCATCCGCGCGAGCGCGACATGCTGCTCACCGCAGGCGAGCAGATCTCGATCGCGCTGCTGTCCATGGCGATCAACGACCTCGGGCGCGAGGCCGTCTCGTTCACCGGCATGCAGGCCGGCATCGTCACCGACACCGAGCATGGGCGCGCGCGCATCGTCGCGATGCGTTCCGACCGAGTCCGCGACGCACTCGACGCAGGACGCATTGCGATCGTCGCGGGCTTTCAGGGCGTGTCGACGACGCTCGACGTGACGACACTGGGACGAGGCGGCTCGGACACGACGGCCGTCGCGCTCGCCGCCGCTCTCGACGCCGACATGTGCGAGATCTACACCGACGTCGAGGGCGTGTTCACGGCCGACCCTCGGGTCATCCCCGACGCGCGCAAGCTCGACACGGTGACGTACGAGGAGATGCTCGACCTCGCCGCCTGCGGCGCCAAGGTCTTGATGCTCCGCGCGGTCGAGTACGCTCGCAACCATGGAGTGCCGTTGCACGTGCGGTCGACGTTCTCGGACGCCGAGGGCACGCGCGTCGTGAACGAGGAGGTCGGTCTCGAGCGAGCGATCATCTCCGGCATCGCGCACGACACATCGGAGGCGAAGGCGACAATCCTCGGCGTGCCGGACCGGCCCGGCATCGCGGCGCGCGTCTTCCGTCCGCTCGCAGACGCCGGCGTGAACGTCGACATGATCGTGCAGAACGTCTCCGCGGAAGGGCACACGGACATCTCGTTCACGCTGCCGAAGGAGGATCTGGCGAATGCGGAGCGGATCCTCGGCGAGGTCGCCCGCGAGGTCGACGCGACCGGCTTCACGTGCGATCCGGACATCGCGAAGGTCTCGCTGATCGGGGCGGGGATGAAGAGCCATCCCGGCGTCGCGGCCGACATGTTCGACGCGCTCGCGGAGTCGGGGGTGAACATCGAGATCATCTCGACGTCGTCGATCCGAGTCTCCTGCGTCGTGCGCGCCGGCGACGTCGAGCGCGCGATCCGCGTCTTGCACGACCGTTTCGGGCTCGCCGAGGAGTCTTGATGGCCGTCGACGTCCCCGTTGCGCTGCTCGGTTACGGCAACGTCGGCGGCGCCGTCGCGCGACTGCTCGCGGAGAGCGCCGACGACATCGAGCGCGCCACCGGACACCGGCTCCGGATCGTCAAGGCGCTCGTGCGCGATCCGGAGCGCGAGCGTGAGCACGTACCCGACAACGGCGTCCTGACCACCGACTTCGCGTCGATCCGCGACGACCCGGAGATCGGCCTCGTCGCCGAGCTGATGGGAGGCCTGGAGCCGGCCGGCGAGTACGTCCTCGACCTCCTACGCGCCGGCAAGCCGGTCGTCTCCGCGAACAAGCAACTCGTCGCCAGGCGCGGCGCCGAGCTGTTCGCGACCGCGTCCGAGAGCGGCGTCCAGCTTCGCTTCGAAGCGTCGGTGTGCGCGGCGATCCCCGTGATCAAGGTGCTGCGCGAGTCCCTCGTCGCGACCAACGTCCACCGCGTCCTCGGGATCGTCAACGGAACGACGAACTTCATCCTCTCGCAGATGGAGCAGGGAGACGAGTACGAGGAAGCGCTCGCGGAGGCGCAGCGGCTCGGCTTCGCGGAGCCGGATCCGACCGAAGACGTGAACGGCGCCGACGCGGCGGCGAAGATGGCGATCCTGGCGACGGTCGCGTTCGGGTCGCGCACGACGCTCGACGACGTCGAGTTCGACGGGATCGAGCGCATCACGCAGGAGCACGTGCGTGCCGCGCGCGAGATGGAGATGACCGTGCGCCTCGTCGGCTCGGCGACACTCGTCGACGACAAGCTCGACGTGCGGGTGCAGCCGTCGCTCGTCGACCGCCATCACCCGCTCGCCGCGGTCGAAGGCCCCTTCAATGCCGTGATGCTGCAGGGCGACGCGATCCGCGAGATCACGCTCGAAGGGCCCGGCGCGGGCGGACTCGAGACGGCGTCCGCGGTCGTCGCAGACATGATCTCGATCATCGGCACGACCGGCACCGGCTTCCTCCAGAACGACGCGTGCTGGCGCGAGCTCGAGCGCCTGCCCCGCGGCGACCTGCGCTCGCCTTTCTACGTTCGCGTCGAGGTCGCGGACGAGCCGGGCGTCCTGGCGCACATCGCGCAACGGCTCGCGGAGCACGACGTCTCGATCGCGCGCCTCGTGCAGCACCAGCGAGACGGCGGCGCGACGCTGCACGTCGTCACACACGAGGCGCGCGCCGGCGCAGTCGACGAAGCGCTGGAGGAGATTGCTCGCCTGCCGGAGACGCAGTCGGCGCCGACGGCCCTGCCCGTCATCTCGTCGCGCGGGGTCACCGGGACGGGCTGGACGTGATCCCGCTCATCGAGCGCTACCGCGACCGTCTGCCGCTCGCGCCGGACGCCCGCGTCGTCTCACTTTACGAGGGCTCCACGCCGCTCGTGCACGCGGACAAGCTCTCGTCGGAGCTCGGCGTCG
Organism: uncultured Actinomycetes bacterium; assembly: GCA_963815965.1. GTDB lineage: Bacteria > Actinomycetota > Thermoleophilia > Gaiellales > Gaiellaceae > DASVFB01. The sequence continues at coordinate 622,584 of CAWFIT010000001.1, forward strand.
ACCTCTGGCTGAAGCTCGAGAGCATGAACCCGACCGGTTCGTTCAAGGATCGCGGGATGACGGTGGCGGTCTCGCACGCGCTCGCCCAGGGCGCGACCGGCGTGGTCTGCGCGTCGACAGGGAACACGGCGGCGTCGGCCGCCGCGTACGCCGCGCGCGCCGGCCTGACTGCGGAGATCTTGCTTCCGCAGGGAGCGGTCGCGGCCGGCAAGCTCGCGCAGGCGCGCGCCGTCGGCGCGCGGCTCGTCGAGTTGCGCGGCACCTTCGACGAGTCGCTGCGAGCGGCGCAGGCGCTGGGCGACTCGGGACGGTACGTCCTGGTCAACTCGCTCAACCCGTACCGGATCGAGGGGCAGAAGACGGCGGCGTTCGAGATCGCGGAGGAACTCGGCCGCGTTCCGGACGTGCTCGCGCTTCCCTACGGCGGCGGCGGCAACACGCGCGCGTACGCGCGAGGCTTCACCGAGTGGGAGGCGGGCATGCCGCGCTTCCTCGCGGGCGCGGCCGCTCGTCGCGGCGAGACACTGGCCTCGGCGATCCGCATCGTCGACCCGGCGCACCGCGCGGAGGCGGAGGCCGCGGTGCGCGACTCCGGCGGCGCGGTCGTCGCGCTCACCGACGACGAGATCGTCGTCTCGTGGCAGTTGCTCGCCGAGCAGGAGGGCATCTTCTGCGAGCCGGCAAGTGCTGCGGGGCTCGCTGCAGTGCAGAAGCTCGGAGCGTCGGGAACCGTCGTCGTCATCGTGACCGGGCACGGGCTGAAGGACCCCGATGCAGTCGACCGCATCGCCGAGCCCATCGTCGAGGTCGACGTCGATGCGATCGCGGAGGTCTTTGCGTGACGGAGCTCGTCCGGGTTCGCGCGCCCGCGTCCACCGCGAACCTCGGCCCCGGATTCGACTGTGCAGCCGCCGCGCTCGACCTCTGGAACGAGCTCGTCGTCACCGAAGGCGGCGAGCCGGATCCCGCGCATCTCGGCATTCGGGCGTACGGGCTCGTCGCCGACCCGAGCGGCCTCGGCTTCGACTTTTCGCTCGACATCCCGCGCGAGCGCGGGCTCGGCTCGAGCGCGTCGATCATCGCTCTCGGCATGGCCGCGGCGACGTTCCTGGACGGCGGCGAGCTCGACCCTGAACGTCTCCTCGCGCGCGGCATGCCGCTCGAGGGCCACGCGGACAACCTCGCCACGGTGCTCGCAGGCGGCGTCTGCCTGACGTGGGACGGCCACATCGCGCGCGTTGCCGAGACGCTGCCGTTCGCAGCGGTCGCGGTCGTGCCGAGGTCGCGGGTGCGGACGGCGGAGGCGCGCGAGTCTCTGCCGGACGAGATCTCACACCGTGCCGCAACGACTACGGTCGCGCACGCGGCGCTGCTCGGCGCAGGGATCGCGACGCACGACCCGGAGCTGTTCGCCGCCGCGTTGCACGACGAGTTGCACGAGCCCTATCGCGCGCCGTTCGCGCCCGCGCTCGACGCCGTGCGCGCCGAGCTCCCGACGGGCGCCGTCGGCGCAACCATCTCAGGCTCCGGCCCGACGGTGATCGTCTGGACGCACGCCGAGCAGGTCGATGCGTGCGCGCACGAGCTCGAGTCCAGGTTCGGCGACGCGCGCATACTCCCGCTGAACGTCTCGCCGACGGGAGTCCACCGTGTCTGACACGACCGTCTTCCTCTTCGACGTCGACAACACGCTGCTCGACAACGACGCCGTCGCCGCCGACCTGCGCGCGTATCTGACGGAGCACTTCGGGGCCGAGCGGCAGCAGCGGTACTGGGACGAGTTCGAGCGGCTGCGCAAGGAGCTCGGCTACGCGGACTACCTTGGTGCGCTCCAGCGCTTCCGGCTCGCGTACCCGCACGACACTCATCTGCTCACCGTGTCGGACTGGCTGATCGACTATCCGTTCCGCGAGCGGCTCTATCCGCGTGTGCTCGACCTCGTCGAGCGCACGCGCGCACACGGACATCCCGTCATCCTGTCGGACGGCGACGTCGTGTTCCAGCCGCGGAAGATCCGTCGCTCCGGTCTCTCGGACGCCTTCCACGGCGACGTGCTCGTGTACATCCACAAGGAGCAGGAACTCGAGGACGTCGAGCGGCGCTACCCCGCGGAGCGCTACGTGCTCGTGGACGACAAGGTGCGGATCCTCGCGGCGGTGAAGGAGGTCTGGGGCGACCGCGTGACGACGATCTTCCCGCGCCAGGGCCACTACGCGCTCGACGAAGAGCTCGTCTCCGAGTATCCCGCGCCGGACGTCACCGTCGAGCGGGTCGGTGACCTCCTCGACCTCGAGGGTCAGCGCTCTTCGCGGACGTAGGGCACCCCGAGGGCCGCCGGCGCGCCGAGCCGTCGGCGCGCACGGCTCGCCGAGACGATCACGAGCACCACGATCGTCATGACGTACGGAAGCGAGTTCGCCCACAGCACCGTCGGCCCGAGGTGGATGTCACGCGCCTGCAGTTGCGGCGACAGCGCCTGCAGCGCGCCGAAGAAGTACGCACCGACGAGACAGAGCTCGGGCCGCCAGAACGCGAAGATCACGAGCGCGATCGCGATCCAGCCCGCTCCACCCGTGATCCCGTCGATCCATTGCGGCGTGATCGCGAGCGTGAACGTCGCGCCGGCGACGCCGGCGAACGCACCGCCGACGAGCGTGTGCGCGTAGCGGTACACGGTGACGTCGATCCCCATCGCGTCCGCTGCCCCCGGCGCCTCGCCGACCGCTCGAGCGTTCAGGCCCGGCCTCGTCCGCGAGAGGTAGAACCACACGGCGACGACGCACAGCCACGACGCGTAGACGAGCACGTTGTGCCCGAACACGATCGGGCCGACGACGGGTAAGTCCTGCATGCCCGCCGGAAAGACCTGCTCGAACTGGTGCGGCGCGGGGTTGTTGGCGAGGTTGAGGTCGTTCGCGAGGTACGAAGAGAGCCCGGCCGCGCCGGCGAAGATCGTGATCGCGAGCCCGGAAACGATCTGGCTCGCGCGCATCGTGATCACCAGGAACGCGTGGATCAACGCGATCGCCGCTCCGGCGATCGCGGCGACGCCGACCGCGGCGGCGAGCGAGAGCCCGGCAGCGAAGTGAAAGCGCTGCACCGCCCAGAACCCCATGACGGCGCCGATGAGCATCATCCCCTCGACGCCGAGGTTCAGCACGCCCGCCCGCTCCGCCAGCAACTCGCCGAGCGCGCCGTAGAGGAGAGGCGTCCCGTATGCGATGCCGGACGCGATCACGACGACGAGCAGCGAGTTGTTCACGCCGGCTCCACGGCGGGCGCGTCGGCGGCGCGCCGGCCGAAGCGCACGCGGTAGCGGACGAGCAGCTCGCCGCCGAGTGCGCAGAACAGGATCAGCCCCTGGATCACGCCCACGAGACCGGATGGGAAGTCCGCGCCTTGCAGGGTGTTGCCGGCGTTCTGGAGCCCGCCGATCAGGAAGGCCACGACGAGCACGGCGAACGGGTTGTAGCGCGCGAGCGCGGCGACGACGATCCCGGCGTATCCGTAGTACTGCCGCTGCAGGCCGTTGGGGTCGGCGTCGAGCGTATGCCGGAAGTCTCCGACCTGGCTCGCACCGCCGAGACCCGCGAGTGCGCCGGAGATCGCCATGACGGCGACGATCTTGCGGCGCGTTCGCATGCCTGCGTAGTGCGCGGCGCGCGGCGAGTCCCCGAGGACCTGCACCTCGAACCCGAAACGGGTGCGCGAGTAGAGGACCCAAAGCCCTACGGCGCAGAGAGCCGCCAGCCCGGCGCCGAGCGGCAGCGCGATGCTGCCCTGCAGATGGAGTGTCGCCGCCGGCCAGAGCGCGTTGTCGGGCAGCGATTTGCCCGTCGGAAAGACCTTCGCGTTGAACCCCTCCGTCTCGCGCCAGTACGACTGGCTGTTGAAGATCAGATACGTCAGCAGGTACGCCGCGACGTAGTTGAGCATCAGCGAAGTGATGATCTCGCTCGTCTTGAAGTAGGCGCGAAGCACGCCGGCGATCGCCGCCCATGCCGCGCCGCCGGCCGCACCGGCGAGAACCATCGCGGCGATCACGAACGGCGACGCATGGCCGCTCCCGCCGAGGTAGAGGCCCGCGGCAGCGGCGGTGATCGTGCCGACGTAGAGCTGACCCTCGCCGCCGATGTTGAACAGCCGCATCCGGAACGCCGCCGCCGCGGCGAGACCCGTGAACGCGAGCGGAGTCGAGGCGATCAGCGACTGGCCGATCGCGCCTTCGGAGAAGAACGCGGCATCGAAGATCTTGCGATAGCTGGAAAGCGCGTCGTGGCCCGTCGCCTCGAGCACGATCCCGAACAGCAGGAAGGCGAACAGCAGCGACACCACCGGCACGACGAAGAGCAGCCAGCGAGGTTGCTCGAGGCGACGCTCAATCCTCACGCGGATCGTGCCCTCCGGCCATGAGCAGGCCAATCTCCTCGACGTCCGCGTCTGCTGCGTCGAACTCGCCGAGAATCGCGCCCTCGTACATCACCGCGATCCGATCGGCGAGCGCGAGGATCTCGTCGAGGTCCTCGCTGATCAGCAACACGGCCACGCCTTCGGCGGCGGCATCGCGCAGATACGCATGGACTGTCTCGATCGCGCCGACGTCGAGCCCACGTGTCGGGGAGGCGGCGACGATCAGTCGAGGCTGCGCGGTGAACTCACGCGCGAGGACGACCTTCTGCAGGTTCCCTCCGGAGAGCTGCCGCGCCTGTGCGTCCGGCCCGGGCGCCGCGATCCGATAGCGGTTGATCAACTCCAGCGCGCGGTCGCGGATCGCGCCCAGGCGCAGGAGCGGGCCGCGAGAAAGAGACCGAGCACGGTACGACTTGAGCGCGAGGTTCGACGCGATGCTCAGGCTCGGCGCGAGACCCGTGCCGAGCCTGTCCTCGGGCACGTACGCGACGCGCGACGCGATTGCGGCGCGCGGATCCCCGCGTCGCAGCACGCGACCTGAGACGGACACGTGGCCGGCGGTCGGAGCGCGCAGGCCCGCGATCGTCTCCGCCAGCTCGCGCTGACCGTTCCCGGCGACTCCCGCGATGGCAACGATCTCGCCAGCGCGGGCGATCAGCGAGACGTCCTTCAGCGCCGCTCGGCCACGATCGTCGTCGGCGCAGAGCCGGCTCGTCTCGAGGACCGTGTCCGCCGCCTGCCTCGCCTTCGAGGCGCGGTCGCCCTCGGCGAACTCGCGTCCCACCATCAACGCGGCGAGCGAGCGAGGCGTGGCGTCATCGATTGCGACCGTCGCGATCGCACGCCCGCCGCGGAGCACGGTCACGCGGTCGGCGACGGCCTTCACCTCGTGGAGCTTGTGCGAGATGAAAATCACCGTGGAGCCCATCTCCGCCATCGCGCGCAACGTCGTGAACAGCACGTCAGCTTCTTGCGGCGTCAGCACCGCGGTCGGCTCGTCGAGAATCAGGATGTTCGCGTCGCGGTAGAGCGCCTTCACGATCTCGACGCGCTGCTGCTCGCCGAGCGACAACTGCCAGATTCGCGCGCGCGGGTCCAGTTGCATGCCGTAGCTCCTGGCGACCTCACCGACGCGACGCTCGATCGCACGCCTGCGCAGGCGAAACGAGCGCCCCGCTCCACGGTGGTCGCCGAGCACGACGTTCTCCGCGACGGTGAACGGCTCGACGAGCCGGAAGTGCTGGTGCACCATGAAGATGCCCGCGTCGAGTGCGTCGCGCGGAGCGTGGAAGTGAACGTGGCGGCCACGAAGGAAGATCTCGCCCTCGTCCGGCCGGTAGAGACCCGTGAGGATGTTCGAAAGCGTGCTCTTGCCCGCGCCGTTCTCCCCGAGCAACGCGTGCACCTCGCCGACGGCCGCCTCGAAGTCGACGCCGTCGTTCGCAACGACGCCGGGGAAGCGCTTGGTGATCCCGCGGACGGCAACGGCGGGAGGGGCGCCGCCGGCGCCCCTCCCGTTGATCCGCTCGGACTCCTGCATCAGCCCTTCGGGCTGCCGATCACGCCCTTCACGAGCCAGTTCATCGCGTAAAGGTCCTTCACCGTCAGCTTCTTGCCCTTCGGGACCCGAAGCTTGCCCTTCTGGTCATACAGCGGGCCGGCGAATTCGTAGAACGTGTGGTTCTTCAACGCCTTCAGCTTCGCCGCGATCGCCTTCTTCGTCTTCGCGGTCACGCCCGGGCCGTAAGGAGCGAGCCCGGTGAAGCCGTCGTTGATGCTGCCGTAGTAGAAGCCCGACTTCCACGTGCCGTTCATCGCCGCCTTCACGCGCCGTAGGTAGTACGGCCCCCAGTGGTAGATCGACGCCGTGAGCCACGACTGCGGCGCGAACGTATGCGCGTCCGAGTCGTAGCCGACCCACGGAATGTGCTGCGACTCCGCGTACTGCCCCGTCGCAGGAGAGTCGACGTTCTGCCCGAGGACGTCCGCACCGGCACCGTGGAGGCTCTCCGCCGCACGCTTCTCCTTCGATACGTCGAGCCACGCGTTCGTCCAAATCAGCTTCACCTTCGCACCCGGATGCATCGCCTGGGCGCCGAGCGCGAACGCGTTCGCGTGCCGGATCACCTCGGGGATCGGGAACGGAACGACGTAGCCGAGCACACCCTTCTTCGTCGCCGCGCCTGCCGCCATGCCCGAGAGGTAGATCGTGTCCTCGGCCGCTCCGAAATACTCCGACAGGTTCTTCGACTGGTCCGTGCCGGTGGCCTGCTCGAAGAGCAGATCCGGATACTTCGCGGCGAGCTTCTTGTCGAAGAAGCCGAATGACGTGCCGAAGATCAGCTTGTAGCCCTGCTGCACGAGGCTCGCAACCGTCTGCTGCAGCTGCGGGCCGTTGGCGATGTTCTCCTTATAGGTCGTCTGGACCTTGCTCCCGAGCGCGTTCTGGACGTACAGCCGTCCCTGGTCGTGCGCCTGCGACCAGCCGTGATCGTTGTGCGGCCCGACGTAGATCCACGCGACCTTGTAGGAAGCGCTCTTCGCGGCCGACCCGTTGCCGATGCCCACCGCCAGCACGACCGCAGCCGCGGCAAGCGCAACCAGGACCCCGACGGCCCCGAGTTTCTTCTGCATGATGCTCCTCTCGACCCGAAATGGACTTCGGAGCGAATATAAGACACCCCGTGGTCGGGAGCTAGGGGTTCGTGCAAATCATCGAGCGCATCGAGCGGATTGCGTCGATCGGCGACAGGATCGGCTACTCGCCGGCCGAGGACGCGGCGCACGAGCTCGCGGCCGGCTGGATGGCCGAGGCGGGGCTCGAGGTCTCGCGCGACGAGACCGGGAACCTGATCGGGCGCCGCGGAGACGCGCGTGTGTGGACGGGCTCGCACCTCGACTCCGTTCCGAACGGCGGCAGGTACGACGGCGTGCTCGGTGTGCTTGGCGGGATCGAGGCTGCGGAGCGGCTGCCGGAGGCCGAGCTTGCGGTCGTGGCGTTTCGCGCCGAGGAGAACGGGCCGATGGGGAGCCGGGCCTTGACGGAGTTGCCGGAGGCGTTCGTCGAGGTGCACATCGAGCAGGGGCCGGTGCTGGAGCGCGCCGGCGAGCCTCTTGGCGTGGTGACGGCGATCGCCGGACAGGCGCGCGGTGCCGTCGTCTTCGAGGGTCGCGCCGACCACGCCGGGACAACGCCGATGGACGTGCGGGAAGACGCGCTCCTGGATGCAGCTCACTTCGTCCTCCACGTCCGGGACTGCGCGCGTGACGGCGCGGTGGCCACGGTCGGCGTGGTCGAGGTCGAGCCGAACGCGATGAATGTCGTTCCCGGCCGCGTGACGGTGGCGGTCGACGCGCGAGCGCCGAGCGCCGAGCAGCTGGCAGCGCTCGTCGCTGCGATCGGCTTCGAGCCGACGTGGATGCTCGAGCCGGTCGCGATGAGCGGCGCGCCATTCGAGACGCTGAGCGCCCTGCTCCCTGACGCGCCGAGGCTCGTCTCCGGCGCCGGCCACGACGCGATGGTGCTCGCGGCCGCGGGAGTGCCGACGGGAATGCTGTTCGTGCGCAGCCTGAACGGCGGCGCCAGTCATTCGCCGGAGGAGCTCACGTCGGACGAGGACGTCGCGCTCGCCGTCGACGCGCTGACGCGCGCGCTCGACCTCCTCAGCGCTCGGTGAAGACGATCTCCTGCGCGCCCTCCCAGAGCATGCGCCGGCCGAGCTCGCGCAGCTGCTCGTGGCCCTCGACGATCGTCGCGAAATGGTTGCCAGCAAGCGCTCCCGCCTTGCTCGCGAACGCGACGTAGCCGTAGGCGAGCAGCAGCTCGGCCTCGCTGACGCCGCCGGGGAAGATGATCAGCTCCCCGGGGCTCGGGTAGCGCGTCGCGTTCTCGGGGCCGAGCCCGAGGTCAAGGTCGCCCCACGGGATCCAGCCGCCCTCTCCGCTCCAGCGGACGTGGATGATGCGCGACTCGAGCGGCAGCAGCGTGCGGAACGCCGCAACCGTCTGCGGCGCGGCCTCTTCTTCGAGACGCGCGACGAACTCGAGCCCTCCTGCGGTGATGTGCAGCATCAGGGGATGTTCGCACCCTGACCGATCCACGCGCCGAGTGCATCGCGCTCGGCCTGCGTCATGTGCGTCACGTTCCCGAGCGGCATCGCCTTCAGGACGACGGCTTGCTGCTCGATCGCCGACGCTTGCGCAGCGATCTGCTCGGGCGTGTCGAACGCGATTCCCTTCGGCGGCGCCGAGAACCCGGGCTGGGTCGGGTGCATCGAGTGACAGACTGCGCAGCGCTGGTCGATGATGCCGCGAACTTGCGTGAACGGCACCTGCGGCCCGGCCGACGACGTCTCCGGCGGCCTGAGCCAGACGGCAATTCCCGCGAGCGCGATCGCGGCCGCGACGGGGATCGCCCAGACGTTCCGGCCCTGGTGGCGCAGGTTGAAGAAATGACGGATCGCCGCGCCGATCACCATCAGGCACACGAGGACGATCCAGCTGTCCTCGTGGGTGTAGGTGAACGCGAAGTGGTTCGAGAGCATCGCGAACAACACCGGCAGCGTCAGGTAGTTGTTGTGCACGGACCGCTGCTTGCCACGAGCCCCGGCGGCGGGGTCCGGCTCGCGGCCCGCCTGCTTCGCGCGGATCAGCTCCCAATGCGCGGGGATGATCACGAAGAAGACATTCGCGACCATGATCGTGCCGAGCATCGCGCCGACCTGCAGATATGCGGCGCGGGGCGCAAGCAGATGCGACACGCCGTACGCGGTGACGGCGACGAGCACAACGCCGATCGCGGCGAGCGCTCTTTCACTCCGCTTGCCGACCGTCCGGCAGAGCCCGTCGTAGACGAGCCATCCCACGGCGAGCAGCGCGATGCTCGCGCCGATCGCGACCGCAGGCGAGATGTCGGCCACGCTCGTGTCGATCAGGTACGTGCGCGGCTGCAGGTAGTACAGCGACACGAACAGCGCGAACCCCGAAAGCCACGTCGTGTACGCCTCCCACTTGTACCAGTGCAGCGGCTCCGGGATCGTCGGCGGCGTGACGCGGAACTTCTCGATGCGATAGAAGCCGCCGCCGTGGATCTCCCACGACTCGCCCGTCAGGTCGTCTCGCTCTTTGGCTGGGCGGAGATGGTTGTCGAGCGCGACGAAGTAGAAGGACGTGCCGATCCAGACGATCGCCGCGATGACGTGCAGGAAACGGAACGCGAGATCGAGCCAGTCGATCAGGTAGGGATCTACCGCCGCGACCATCGGTCCTTCGCGATCGCGACGAGCTCACCGAGCGCCGTATCCATCTCCTCGTCGCGCGTTCGCTCGAGTCGCTCGCGCAGCACCGGCACGAGCTCGCTTCGCGGGCGCCGGTTGACGAAGACGATGAACCGGAAGCCGAACTTCTCTTCGTACGCGCGGTTCAACGCGTCGAGCTCGGCGAGCACCGCGGGATCGTCGCCGTGCTGCTCCGGGGAGCGTTCGCCGATGCGCGGATGCGTCTCGAGCGCCTGGAGCTTCTGCTCAGGCGTCAAAGAGCGCGCGACCTCGTCAGCGTGGTCGAGTGGATCTTCGAGCTGGGCCAGATGCTCGACGAACGGAGTGCGGCCGCTGAACAGCTCCGCAAGCTCGTCGATGCTCAGCTGCCGCGGTAGGTCGCGCACCCGAACGGGGAGACGAGCAGCGGGACGTGGTAATCGGCGCCGTCCAGGTCGAGCTCGAGCTCGACGCGGCGGAAGAACGGCGACGGCGGATGGAAGACGAGCCGGTAGACGCCTGGGTCGACGTCGGCGAGGTCGCGGATCCGCCCGTCGGCGTCGGTCCGGCGCGACGCAACGAGCTCCGTTCCTTTGAACAGCTCGACGAGCACGTCGGCCGCGGGGCCTCCGCGCGCAGTGTCGAGGACGTGCGTCGAGATCATTGAGCGAATCTTCCCGCCTGGACCCGATGGTGCCGGGCGATCTCCTCCTCGTCGGCACGCACGAGGCGACCGTCCCGGACGACCTCCTCGCCGCCGACGTAGAGCCGGTCGACCCGGTGCGGGGCGGAAAGGACAAGCCCCGAGACCAGGTCCCGGGACCCTGCCATTTCCAGCGTGTCAGTTCGCCACACCGCGACGTCTGCCCGCTTGCCCGGCTCGAGCGAGCCGAGATCGTCCCTTCCGAGAACGGCAGCGCCGCCTTTCGTACCGAGCCGCAGAGCGTCGCGCGCCGTCATCGCCGCGGGGCCGCCGCGGGCGCGCGCGACGAGCAGCGCCTGCTTGACCTCGAAGAGCAGGTCGCCGCGCTCGTTCGACGCTGAGCCGTCCACGCCGAGCCCCACTTCGACGCCCGCGTCGGCGAACTCGCGCACGCGCGCGATGCCGGCGCCGAGGCGCATGTTCGAGGTCGGGCAGTGCGCGACGCCGACGCCGCCGCGGCCGAAGATCTCGATGTCCTCGTCGTTCAGGTGGACGCAGTGCGCGCACCACACGTCGGAATCGATCCACCCGAGGTCGCGCAGGTACTCGACCGGTCGGCAGCCGTAGAGCTCGCGGCAGTACTCGTCCTCCTCGACCGTCTCCGCGAGGTGCGTGTGCAGCTTGACGCCGAGCCGCCGCGCGAGCTCCGCCGACTCGCGCATCAGCCGCTCCGTCACCGAGAAGGGAGAGCACGGTGCGACCGCGATCTGGACGAGGCCGTCGTCGTCCTGCAGCCCGGCGAGGCGCTCGGTCTCGGCGAGCACGTCGTCGATCTCCTCGACGAGGGTGTCGGGAGGCAGGCCGCCGTCGGACTCGCCGAGGTCCATCGACCCCCGCGACGCGACGATTCGCACGCCGAGCTCGCGTGCCGCTCGAACCTCGGCCTCGATCAGCCCGCTCGTTCCGTGCGGGAACACGTAGTGGTGGTCGAAGACAGTCGAGCAACCCGACAGCGCAAGCTCGGCGAGCCCGGTGCGCGCCGCCGTGTACACCGACTCCTCGTCGATGCCGGCCCAGACCGGATAGAGCTCACGCAACCACGTGAAGAGGTCGGCCTGCTGCGCCCGCGCGCGCGTGAGCGTCTGGTACAGGTGGTGGTGCGTGTTCACGAGCCCCGGCGTGACGACGGCGCCGCCGAGGTCGACGCGCTCCACCGCGTCCGGCGGGATGCCGCCGCCGACGGCCTCGATACGGCCGTTCGCGATCAGCACCCAGCCGTCGTCATGCTCCGACCCCTCGTCGTCCATCGCAGCGACGTGCGCGTTGTGTAGCAGGAGGGTCACTCGGCGCGCAGCGGCACGATCGCGAACCGCTCGACGTCGACGAGGCCACGGTCAGTGATCTTCAGCGCGGGGATCACCGAGAGCGCGAGGAACGCGAGCAGCTGGAACGGCGCCTCGATCTCGCAGCCGAGCCCGCGCGCCGCGGCCACGAGCGCCTCGCTCGCCGCGACGACGGTCGCGAGCGGCGCGTCGGACAGGATTCCCGCCACGGGTAGCGGCAGCTCGGCGAGCAGCTCGCCGCCGTCGACGACGACGATGCCGCCGCCGATGTTCGCCAGCCGGCGCACGGCGAACGCCATCGACGTGTCGTCCATCCCGACGACGACGAGGTTGTGCGCGTCGTGTGAGAGCGTCGAGCCGATGGCGCCGCGGCGGAGACCGAAACCGCGCACGAAGCCGAGGCCGCTGCGGCCCGTGCCGAGGTGCCGCTCGATCACCGCGATCTTCGCGAGGTCGCGCTCCGGATCGGCGACCGCCTCGCCGCCGCGGTGCTTGGGCACGTCGACGAGCGACTCCGTGATGATCTGCCCAGGCACGAGGCCGATCACGCGTGCCGCGCCGCCTGACCACGCGATCCGGAACACCTCAGGGCCGAGCGCGCCGATCCGCACCGTGTGCCGGACCCAGTCGGGCACGGTCGCGCGCGGTATCTCTTCCACAGACCGGCCGCGCTTCAGCACGAGCTCCGGCACGAACCGCTCGACGTCACCGAGCAGGACGAGGTCGGCCTGACGCCCGGGAGCGATCGCGCCGAGATGCTCGAGCCCGTGGTAGTGCGCCGGGTTGTGCGAAGCCATGACCAGCGCGTCCTCGGGCGAGATGCCGAAGTCGACGGCGTCGCGCACCATCGCGTTGATGTGCCCGTCCTCGGCGATGTGCTCCGGCTCGCGATCGTCGGTGCAGAACGCGATGCGATGCGGTCCGTATTCCGCGGCGAGCGGTAGGAGCGTGCGCAGGTTGCGCGCGGCGGACGCCTCGCGCACGAGCAGCCACATGCCGGCGCGCAGGCGCTCGCGTCCCTCGTCGAGCGTCGACGCCTCGTGATCGGAGCGAATGCCCGCGGCGGCGTAAGCCTGCAGGGCGCGTCCGCGGACGCCGGGCGCGTGACCGTCGACATGCGTGGCGAGCGCGAGTTTCGCGAGCTCCCCCGCGTCCCCGGAGACCACGCCCGGGAAGTTCATCATCTCGGCGACTCCGAGCACACGCCGGCGGCGGAGCAGCGCCTCGAGGTCTCCCTCCGTCAGCGCACGCCGCGGCGACTCGTACTCCGACGCCGGAACGGACGACGAAGCCATGAAGTAGACGTCGAGCGGGATGTCGGCCGACGCGTCGAGCAGCCAGTGCACGCCGTCCGTGCCGAGGACGTTGGCGATCTCGTGTGGGTCGGCGACAACTGCGGTGGTCCCGAGCGGCAACACGAGACGCGCGAACTCGTCTGGGAGCAGCTTCGAGGACTCGAGGTGCATGTGCGCGTCGACGAAGCCGGGGACGACGTACCGCCCGGTCGCGTCCACTACCTCGGCGCCGTCGTACACGCCGAGGCCGGCAATCCACCCGTCCGCGATCGCGACGTCGACATCGAGCCATTCGCGCGTGAAGACCGAGAGCACGCGCCCGCCCCGCACGACGACATCCGCAGGCTCGTCACCGCGAGCAACCGCGAGCCGTCGAGCGAGGTCGGCCACGATGCGACCTTACGGGATTACGCTTCACCCGATGGACGTCCTGAGCCCGCGCTCACTGGAGGAGGCGCTGCAGCTGAAGGCGCAGCGCCCCGAGGCGCGCCCGATCGAGGGCGGCACCGACATGATGGTCGAGCTCAACTTCGACCGCACGCGGCCGGACGCTCTCCTGAACCTCAACGAGGTCGCGGAGCTGAAGGGCTGGAGGCGCGAGAACGGCACATTGAGTCTCGGCGCCGCGCTCACCTACACGGACGCGATGGGCGAACTCGCCACGGCATTGCCCGCGCTCGCCGAGGCCTCGCGCACCGTCGGCTCGCCGCAGATTCGGAACCGCGGCACGATCGGCGGCAACCTGGGCACGGCCTCGCCCGCAGGCGACGCGCTGCCGCCGTTGCTCGTCGAGCGCGCCGACGTGGAGCTCGCGAGCGTCCGCGGCACGCGGCGGCTGCCGCTGACCGACTTCCTCGTCGGTCCGAAGCGAAACGCCCTGGCCGAGGACGAGCTGATCGTCGCGGTGCACATCGAGCCGAGCGGCGCGGCTCAGACCTTCATGAAGATCGGCCCACGCAACGCGATGGTGATCGCCGTGTGCTCGCTCGCGCTGGCGGTCGACCGCGAGCGCGAGGAGTTGCGCGCCTCGTTCGGCTCGGCGGGTCCGGTCGCGGGGCTTGTCGTCGCGCCGCTCTCGGAGGTGGACGGCTTCCCAGAGCAGGTCGCAGCCGCCGCGAGCCCGATCGACGACGTCCGCGGCACGGCCGCGTACCGTCGGCACGCGCTGCGCGTGCTTACGCGGCGCGCGCTTCAGCGGTGCCTCGTCGCATGAGAGTCACCGTCACAGTCAACGGGGAGCGTCACGAAGCAGAGGTGTGGGAGGGCGAGAGCCTCCTCTTCGCGCTGCGCGAGCGGCTTGGCTTCCCTGGCTCGAAGAACGCGTGCGAGCAGGGCGAGTGCGGATCCTGCTCCGTGCTGCTCGACGGCGAGCTCGTGTGTGCGTGCCTCGTGCTCGCGGCTCAGGCGGACGGCCACGACGTCGTCACGGTCGAAGGGCTCGGCGCCGGAGACGACCTGCACCCTGTGCAGCAGGCGTTCGTCGACGCGGGCGCAGTCCAGTGCGGCTTTTGCACGCCCGGGCTAGTTGTCGCCACAGCGGCGCTGCTCCAGCGGACGCCGAATCCGAGCGAGGACGAGATCCGCGAGGCGCTGTCGGGGAACCTCTGCCGCTGTACGGGCTACATGAAGATCTTCGACGCCGTGCGGACGGCGGCGGCGCGATGAGCAACGTCCTGAGGCTTCCGCCCGCGCGCGAGCTCGAGCTCGGCCGCGTCGGCGAGAGTGTGAAGCGCGTCGACGGCGTCCCGAAGACGACCGGCGAGTTCGAGTACGCCAGCGATCTCTCCGCCGCCGGAATGCTCTGGGGCCACACGCTGCGCAGCCCGCACGCGCACGCGCGCGTGCTCTCGATCGATCTCTCCGCCGCGCTCACGCTGCCCGGGGTGCGCGCCGTGCTCACGCACGACGACGTGCCTGGGCAGAAGACGTACGGGCTCGAGTTCGCCGACCAGCCCGTGCTGGCGATCGACCGTGTCCGCTATTTCGGCGAGCCCGTCGCCGTCGTCGCCGCGGAGCATCCGGAGCAGGCGCGCCGCGCCGCCGAGCGAATCGTCGTCGAGTACGAGCCGCTCGAGCCGATCGTCGATCCCGAGCGCGCCACGGAGTCGGAGCCGCTGCATCCGGACCGGCCGACCGCCGGCCACGGCTACCGCGACGATCCGCGTCCGAACATCGTCCGGACGATGCTGATCAGCCACGGTAATCCCGACACGGGTGGAGAGGTCAGCGTGAGCGGCTACTACGAGCTCGGCACGCAGGACCAGGCCTTCCTCGGGCCGGAGTCGGGCCTCGCCGTGCCGGACGGTGGCGGCGGCGTGGACATCTACGTCGCCACGCAGTGGCTGCACGTCGACCGCGATCAGATCGCGCCCTGCCTGGCCCTGTCCCCGGACCAGGTCCGGATTCACCTCGCCGGCGTCGGTGGAGCGTTCGGCGGCCGCGAGGACCTGTCGATGCAGATCCACTCCGCGCTGCTCGCGTTGCACACAAACCGACCCGTGAAGATGGTCTACAACCGCGAGGAGTCGTTCACGGGGCACGTGCACCGTCACCCGGCGCGGATCTGGGCCGAGCACCGCGCGATGGACGACGGCCGCATCGTGAACGTGCGGATGCGGATCCTGCTCGACGGCGGCGCCTACGCGTCGAGCTCGACGGCCGTGACGGCGAATGCCGCCTCGTTCGCCTGCGGGCCGTACAACGTGCCGAATGCGCTGATCGAGTCGACGTCCGTGTACACGAACAATCCGCCGTGCGGCGCGATGCGCGGCTTCGGCGCCGTACAGACGTGCTTCGCCGCCGAGGCGCAGATGGACAAGCTCGCGTCCGCGCTCGGCATCGACCCGGTCGAGCTACGCCTGCTGAACGCGATCGGCCCGGGCGACCGGCTGCCGACCGGGCAGCCGATCACAGGCTCGCTGCCCGTCACGAACGTGATCAAGCGTTGCCTCGCGCTGCAGGAGCCCGCGCCGGAGGAACTGCCGCGCGAGGCGATCCGGCTGCCGGGCGGCGCGGGCAACACGACCCGCGGCGAAGGCGTGAGGCGCGGTGTCGGTTTCGCGGTCGGCTTCAAGAACCTTTGCTACTCCGAGGGCTTCGACGACTTCTGCGCTGCGCGCGTCCGCCTCTTCCCTGACGGGTCAGCGGAAGTGCACTGCGCCGGCGCCGAGGTCGGCCAGGGCGTGTCGAACGTCGTGCTCCAGGTCGCGTGCACTGAGCTCGAAACCGACCGCGTGCGCCTCGCTCCCGGCTCGACCGCGAACGTCGCGTCATCCGGCTCGGCCTCCGCATCACGCATGACGTGGATGGCCGCCGGGGCCGTGCGCGACGCTTGCCGCGCAGCGCTTGCGGAACGCGAGCGAACCGGCGGCGAGGTCGACGTCGAGCGCATCTACCGTCATCCGCCGACGAAAGCGCTCGATCCCGAGACCGGCCAGATCACCGACGGGCCCGCGCACGTCGCGCTCGCATGCGCCGCGATGAAGGTGGTCGTCGAGGTAGACGTCGACCTCGGCCTGACGCGCGTCGTCTGGATCGGAACGGCTCAGGACGTCGGCAAGGCGATCAACCCGCAGGCCGTCGAGGGCCAGATCGAAGGCGGTACGGCGCAGGGTCTCGGCCTCGCGCTGATGGAGGAGATCCAGACGCGCGACGGCGTGATCGCGAACGCGAGCTTCACGGATTACCTGATCCCGACCGCGCTCGACATGCCGCGCGTGGTGTCGGACCTGATCGAGGATCCGGAGCCGGAAGCGCCGTACGGGCTGAAGGGCGTCGGCGAGCCGCCGACGGTGGTGTCGACGGCCGCGATCGTCGCCGCACTGCGAGACGCGACTGGACTGGAGCTCGCGCGCGTTCCCGTGCGGCCGGATGACATCGCAGGTCTCGTGTGAACGACCAGCCGCGCGAGGTGATGAGCTGGGAGGAGCTCGGCCGCGGCGCGCGCGAGCTGGCGACGGCGGTTCGCGACGACGGCTTCGCGCCGGACCTCGTGCTCGGCATCGCTCGCGGAGGACTGCTCGTCGCCGGCGCCCTCGGCTATGCGCTCGGCGTCAAGAACACGTTCACGATGAACGTCGAGTTCTACACCGGCGTCGACGAGCGGCTCGACATGCCGATGATCCTGCCGCCGGTGCCGGAGCTCGTCGACCTCGAGGAGTCGCGCGTGTTGATCGCCGACGACGTCGCAGACACGGGCCAGACACTCATGCTCGTGAAGGACTTCTGCGCCGGCAAGGTCGGCGAAGTCCGCTGCGCCGTCCTCTACGAGAAGCCGCGCTCCTCAGTCCGCTGCGAGTACGTCTGGCGCCGCACCGACCGCTGGATCGACTTCCCGTGGAGCGCCGACGAGCCGGTCGGCGCCCCCGTCGCCGAACAGCGCCGCAACTAGGACCAGGCGAAAGCACACTGGCCCAAGCCACTGCCCCGTCTTGGGGTCGGGTGGTTGTGGCGGCTCGAGTGTGTGGCTAGCCTCGGCTGGTGGCTACGTGCGCGGCCTGTGGGTATCAGGGCGAGCTGAGTTTTCGGTTCTGCCCCGACTGTGGCGCGCCGGCGGCCGCGGGGGCGGGGCGGGAGCAGCGGAAGACGGTGACGTTGCTGTTCTGCGACGTCACCGGCTCGACCCGGCTGGGTGAGGAGACCGATCCGGAGGCGTTGCGGTCCTTGTTGGCCCGGTACTTCGAGCGGATGAAGGGGATCGTCGAGGCGCACGGGGGAACGGTGGAGAAGTTCATCGGCGATGCGGTGATGGCGGTGTTCGGGGTGCCGGTCGCGCATGAGGACGATGCGTTGCGGGCGGTGCGTGCTGCGGCGGAGATGCGGGCCGCGCTGCCCGAGCTGGGCGTGGCGGCGCGGATCGGTGTGAACACGGGGGAGGTCGTTACCGGAACCGAGGAACGGCTCGCGACGGGTGATGCGGTGAATGTTGCCGCCAGATTGGAGCAGGCTGCCCGGCCTGGAGAGGTGTTGCTCGGCGCCGAGACGATGCGGCTGGTCTCGGATGCGGTCGCCGTCGAGCCGGTGGAGCCGCTGGAGCTGAAAGGGAAGCGCGAGCCGGTACCGGCGTTCCGGCTCCTTCGCGTGGGCGAGTCGTCGGAGCGGGTTCACGGCGACGTGTTCGTCGGTCGTGAGCGGGAGCTGGGCGAGATCACTGCAGCCTGGACGCTGGCCGGTGTCGAGCAACGGTGCGAGCTGGTCTCGATCGTGGCGGAGGCGGGGGTCGGCAAGACGCGGCTGGCCGCAGAGGCGCTCGCCCGCCTGGACGCCAGGGTGGTTCGTGCCCGCTGCCTGTCCTACGGGGAGGGGATCACATACTGGCCGGTCGTCGAGGTCGTGAAGCAGCTCGCTGCGCGGCCGTCCGACCGGGCTGCGGCGGCCGCGATCGCCTCGCTGTTCGGCGAGACGCAAGCGGGGACAACCGCCGAGGAGATCGCCTGGGCGTTCCGGAAGCTGCTCGAGGAGCAGGCGCCGCTCGTTTGCCTGTTCGAAGACGTTCATTGGGGTGAGGAGACCTTCCTCGATCTCGTCGAGCACGTCGCGCTGCTCTCGGCGGAGGCGCAGCTACTGCTCGTCTGCACCGCCCGTCCCGACCTGCTCGAACGCCGTCACTCCTGGCCGGTGACATTTCGCCTCGCCTCGCTCGAGCCCGAAGATGTCGACCGCTTGCTTCCAGCGATGCTCTCGGCGGAGCTCCGCGAGCAGATCGCCCGTGCGGCGGGCGGCAATCCGTTGTTCGTCACCGAGATGGTGGCAATGGCTAGCTCGGCGGACGGCGAGGTCGCCGTGCCGCCGAACCTGCGGGCGCTGCTCACTGCGCGGCTCGACCAGGTGGACGCGGCCGAGCGCCGCGTGCTCGAGCGCGGCGCCGTGGAGGGCGAGATCTTCCACCGAGGCGCGGTGCAAGCCCTCGCGCCCGACGAGCCGCAGGTGACGGCACGGCTGGCTGGCCTCGTCCGCCGGGAGCTCGTCCGTCCTGATCGAGCGCATATTCCGGGCGAGGACGGCTTTCGATTCCGCCACCTCCTAATCCGCGACGCCGCCTACGAGTCGTTGTCCAAGTCTTTACGGGCCGAGCTGCACAGCCGCTTCGCCGACTGGCTCGAGAAAAACGGAGCCGCCCTAATCGAGCTGGACGAGATCCTCGGCCACCACCTCGAACAGGCTGCCCGGTACCGAGCCGAGCTCGGACAACGGGATCCGGAGCTTGCGCAGCGCGCCGGCGAGCGACTGGCCGCCGCCGGCCGCCGGGCGCTGCTCCGCGAGGACTACACGGCCGCGACGAACCTCCTTGAACGGGCGGCGGCAGTCTCCGCCGACGAGCTCGACGTCTCTCTGGAGGACGACCTCGTGTTCACGCTGTTCGTGGCCGGCCGCATCGAGGAGTCAAGACGGCGCGCCGTCGACGCGGCCGAACGGGCCGCCGCCGCCGGCAACGCGAACGCGGAGCTCTGCTTCCGGATCGGGGAGATGGTGACCAGGAGCTACTCGGACCCCGAGGGCGTCACCGATGCGCTCGAGGCCCTTGCCCGTGAGGCTATCCCTCGCTTCCAGGCCGCGGACGACGACCTGGGACTTTGCACCTCCTACTTCGCACTCGGCCAGGTCGCGCACATGCGCATGCAGGGGGATACCGCGGCCGCGGCATTCGAGCAGACGCTCGCGCACGCGCGGGCGCTCGGGCTGCAGTACCGCGACGGCTATCTGAACGCGTGGATCGCAGCCGCCCGCTTCAACGGCACCGAGCCCGTGTCCGACCTGATCGCCTCGCTCGAGCAGGAGGATGCGCAGGGCCGCACCGATCCGTCCGTGCGCACCTATCTAGCGCTGGCCCGCGCCATGGCGGGCCAGATCGAGGAGGCTCGCGCGGAGCTAGCCGCAGTGAGGGAACTCTTCGCCGAGCGAGGCATGAGGCTCTACGTGGCAGAACGGCAGGCCATGGAATCAGTGATGCTCGAGCTGTTGGCAGGCGACCCCGCGGCGGCGGTCGAGCTCGGGACGGAGGGCTGCCGGCTCTTGGAGGAGCTGGGCGAGCGCGGTTGGCTGTCGACCGCCGCAGGCTATCTCGCGCAAGCGCTGTACGCGCTCGACCGTCTCGACGAGGCCGAGACCTGGTCGGGCCGGTCAAAAGCGCTCGGCGCGAGCGACGACCTGGCAACCCAGGCGCTCTGGCGCCAGGCCGAGGCGAAAGTGCTCGCCCGCCGCGGTGACGCCGAGGAAGCCGAGCGACTCGCCCGCGAGGCCGTCGCGATCACAGACCAGACACAGCAGCTCACGTACCGTGCCGACTCGCGGGTCGACCTCGGAGCCGTGCTCGAGCTGATCGGGAAGCCGGAGGAGGCCCGGGCCGCCCTCGCGCAGGCACTCGAGCTCTACGAGCGCAAGGGCAACATTGTCATGGCCGAACGGACGCGCACACGGCTTCGCGCGGCAAGCCGCTCCGCTTAAAAGGCTCGGCAGATAACACCTATGGTCGCGCGCGCACGGCTGCGACGACGTCCGCGATGGCATCGAGGACGACCTCTGGCCGGTCGCGCATGACGTGGTGGCCGCTGCCCTCGGCGAAGACGGCTCGCCGGTGCGACGAGGCGGCGACGAAGTCGCTATGAGCCTGGCGAATCGCCTCGATCTCCTCGGGCGTCTCGACCCACGTGCGCTCGGCGACGATGTCGATGGTCGGCGTCGCGGTCGGGATGTCGATCTGCCTGAGCCGTGCGACCGTTGCAGGGTACGCCTCGATGACCGGAATCATCACCCGTGCCAGCTCCGGCGCTGCCTGCTCGAGCGCAGGGAACTGCGGCCTGTACGTCGCGAGCAGGCGCTCAATTTGCTCGTCTTCGAAGAAGCCGGCGAGGTTGGCGTCGACGAGGACGACCGCGGCTATGCGCGGGTCGGTCGCGGCCACGATCGTCGCGACGAACCCGCCATAGGAGTGCGCCACCAGCACGACCGGAGGGGTGATGCCGTTCCGGTCGAGTTCCAGCCGCAGGGCGTCTGCTTCGCGGTCGATCCGGTACGGCGGCGAGCTCGGTGGGCTGCGACCGAGTCCGGCGCGGTCGTAGAGCATCGTCCTAACCTCGCAACGGTCTCGGACCTCCGGCTCCAACTCGCTCCAGACCGACGAGTCCTCGCCTCCTCCGGCCTCGAACACCACGGTCGGCGAGCCCGCGCCGCGAACAGACGCCCACAGCGGGCCGTCGAGGACATCCTGCGCGGAGCGCTTGTCCCGCTGCATCAGAGGTCATCCGCGCGCACTGGCCCAAGCCAGCGTCACGCGGCCGGCAGGTGGCGGTCCCCGTGGAAGACCGCTTCGACGTTGTTCCCGTCCGGGTCAATGACGAACGCTGCGTAATACCCGGCGTGGTAATGGGGGCGAAGACCCGGCGCGCCGTTGTCGCGGCCGCCGGCTTCGACAGCGGCGCGGTGGAACTTGTCAACGGTGGCTCGGTCGGCTGCGGCGAACGCCACATGAACGGGAGCGGCCGGGGGTTCCCCTTCCCCGATCCAGAAATCTCCACCGCCCTCGATGGCGAACCCGGGCCCCTGCGAGCTCTCCACGACCTTGACTCCGAACGGCTCGAGGGCCTGCTCGTAGAAGGTACGGCTGCGTCTCACGTCACGTACTCGCAGGGCCAAGTGGTCGATGAGGGGAAGCGTCACGGGCAGCGACACGCCCTCAATCTTAGAGCGCGATCTCCAGGGAACATTCCTCAACGCGGGGGCAGACGACGATCCTGCGCTGAGACACTCCGCTGGTGGCAGCGCCGCCGACCATTCGACTCGACCACGAGTTCGTTCTCGAGGGCTGGAGAGCCGAGGACGCCGTGAGCCATCGCGCCTTCGCTGAGGATGCAGCCGCCGCACGCTTCTTTGGTTGGACTGTCGAGGAGGCGCGGGCGCAACCCGACGCGCACTACATCGGCGTGGTCCAGCGGTTTCAGGACGACTGGGTTTCCGGATCGAGGCTCTCGCTCGCCATTCGGCGCGTGACTACAGGCGAAGCGGTCGGCGCTGTCGAGCTTCGCCCGGTCGATGACGTCGTGGGGGTGTCCTATCTCGTCGCGCCAGCCTTTCGCGGACGAGCTCTGGCGCCGCGCGCTGTCAGCGCACTGCTGGACTGGGCGACGCGCGAACTGTCTGTCAGTCGCGCCTTGCTGAACTGTGACGTTGAGAACGCGGCGTCACGAAGGGTGGCCGAGAAATGCGGCTTCACCCTGGCACACCGAGTCGGCAACGAGTTGCACTTCATCCGTCATCTCTAGCGCGCGAGAAGCTGGCTGCGCTGGCGTC
Source organism: uncultured Actinomycetes bacterium (assembly GCA_963815965.1). Taxonomy (GTDB): domain Bacteria; phylum Actinomycetota; class Thermoleophilia; order Gaiellales; family Gaiellaceae; genus DASVFB01. The sequence goes on from CAWFIT010000001.1 coordinate 644,815, forward strand.
ATTCGCGAACACTCGCCCAACCGAGCATCCTCCGCGTCCGATCGGCTTCCCTAGGCTCTGGACGATGAGAGAAGAGTTGAGCGCCCTACGTCCGCGATCGGTTGGCTGGTCGACATCGATCGACGTGTTGCCCCTCGACACGGTGGTCGAGCGTCGCGACGGTTATCTCGTCGTGCGCTCGCCGGGCAACCCGAGCCACTACTGGGGGAACCTCTTGCTCTTCGACGACCCGCCGCGCGACGGAGACCGCTCTCGCTGGGAGGCGCTGTTCGCGGAGACCTTCGGTGACGAGTCCCGTGTGCGGCATCGCACGTTCGCATGGGACCGAACGGACGACGACATTGGGGCAGCGCGTAGCGAGTTCGTCGATCGGGGGTACGACCTGGACGAGAGCGTTGCCCTCGTCGCTTCTGTTGCTCAACTGCGGCCGCACCCGCGGCAGAGCAGCGAAGTGGCTGTCCGGACGCTCGACTCGGCCGAGGGCGCCGACGTGGAGTTCTGGGATGCGGTCGTCGAGTTGCAGGTGCAGGGACGCGATGCCGGGCATGACGAGGACGCTTACCGGGCCTTCAGCCGCAAGCGGCTCGATGACCTCCGCGCCCTGTTTCGCGCGGGTCGCGGCGCATGGTACGTCGCTCTCGACCCCACGACGGGAACGGTGGTGGGAAGCTGCGGGATTGTCGCGACCGCCGGCCGGGGACGCTTCCAAGCCGTTGACACTGCCCATGCCTTTCGGCGTCGAGGGATTTGCTCGCGCCTCGTCGTCGAAGCCGCGCGTCGCTCCGCGGCCGAGTACGGCGTTGCACGGTTGATCATCGTCGCCGACCTCCACTACCACGCGCTCGGGCTGTACGAATCGCTCGGCTTCGAGCGCGCGGAGCAACTCTCCGGCGTCTGTCACTGGCCACGAGCGGACGCCTTGGTTGCGTCGTAGTCGCATGCTGACGCTGGTATGACGGGGGTTACGGTCTAGGCGGCGACGCCGCTGAACTGCGGCAGGATCTCCTTGCCGTAGACCTCGAGCGTCTCTTCCTGCGAGTGCGTCATCAAATAGATGTTGAACTGGTCGACGCCGACCGATTCGAGCTCCTTGAGCTTCTCGGTCGCCTGCTCGGGCGTGCCGAGGACGCAGAAGCGGTCGACGATCTCGTCCGTCACGAACTCGCCGTGCTTCGCGCCGACGCGCGAGTGCTCCTTGTAGTCGTAGAACTTGCGCGCCTTCACGTACTCGGTGAGCGCAGCCGGGATCTCCGAGTCGAAGCCGTAGCGCTCGATCAGATCCATCACGTGATTCGAGACCATCGCCGGGAACCACTTCGCCTGCTCGCGCGCCGAAGCGATGTCGTCCGTCACGTTGGACGGCGCACCGACGATGCACTTCAGCTCGCTCGGGTCGCGGCCGACCTCTTCCGCCGCCTTGCGAGCCGTGTCCATGATCCACTGGATGATCTGCGGATCCGCGAGCTGGATGATGACGCCGTCAGCGACGCGCCCAGCGACGGCCAGCGCCTTCGGCCCATAGCCCGCAATCCACATCGGAATGTCCGGGAGCTCGTCGCGCACCCACTCCAGCTTTATCTGCTTCTCGTTCCAGTCGACCTCGCGGCCGTTCATCAATTCCTTGATCATCGCGCAGCGCCGCTCGAACTCCGCGACCTTCACGGGCTGCAAGCCGACGACGCGGCGCGACGAGTCGCCGCGGCCGATTCCCATCGCCATGCGTCCGTTCGAGATGTCGTGCACCGTCGCGTACCAGCTCGCGGCGATCGTCGGGTCGCGGATGCCTGGGTTCGTGACGAAGTGTCCGAGCTTGATGCGCTTCGTCTGCGCGGCGGCGAGCGCGAGCGTCGCATACGAGTCCTGCCAGAGGATGTGCGAGTCGTACGTCCACGCGTACTCGAGGCCCTGGTTCTCTGCGAACTGCATCAACTCGATCATCCGCGTGTACGGCGGATCGGGGAGAACGGTGACGCCGAATGTCAGAGACATGGCAGGGGAACGATCCTAGCGCGCCGAAATCGGCGCGCACAGTGCCCTGGCTCTACCTGCTCTTCGCGGTCGTAGCCGGAGCGATGCTGCCGTTCCAGTTCGGGATCAACTCGCAGCTCTCGCACTGGGCAAGTGGCGTCGTGCTAGTGAGCGCCTTCTAGACGAGCCGCGCCTGCACGCCCCACCCGCCGGTACTGAACCGCGTCCGGATTGCCGACCTGATGCGGCCGGACGAAGAAGGATTCGTAGTTGGCCTCGTCGCGCGCGCGCCAGACGAGACCGTGAAACGCGCGCTCGCGTCCGACGTACAGCTCGACCTCGATCGCTCCCTCCGCAAGCGAGAGGTCCGCCAGAACAGCCGCCGAGCCGCCCGCGACGACGCAGTTGCGGCCGAGGTGGGCCGTCGACCGGTGTTCGACGTCTCCCCAGCTCCAGGCACCGGAATCGAACGGCACGAGCAAGTGCGCCTACCGACGCTCCGAGCCCGGCTTTGTTAGGCCGCAAACTCGAAGCTAGAACGATCGCAGGGAGCCGGCAGGCTCGGGTGCTGCGGCAACACCCGCAGTGGCCAAACTCCTTCTTCTGGGGGAGAGGGGAGGAGCCTGGCTGGGCGACCGACTCCCTGCCCCCTCAGGGTAGCTCGGAGGGCAACTGCTGCAGCGTCTTCGCAGCCAGGCGGTCGAGCGCCTGAACAGAGAGCTCGAGGTGCTCCGGCTTCGTGTCTTCGAGCTTCGTGTGCGAGAGGCCGCGGAGGCTCTGCACGAAGACCATCACGGTCGGGATGCCGGCGCGCGCGACCTCGGCCGCGTCGTGCAGCGGGCCACTCGGGAGGCGATGGGACTCCGGCGCGACCTCGCGGATCGCCTCGTCCGCGAGCTCGATCAACGCTTCGTCGAACAGGATCGGCTGGATATTCCAGATGCGGTCCCACTCAACGTCGATGCTCTCTTCCTGAGCGAATCGCCTGGACGCGGCTTGCGCATTGCTGAGCATCTCCGCGAGTGTGGAGGCGTCGAGGTGGCGCTGGTCGAGCAGGCACTCGGCGGTCTCGACGACGGAGGTGACGATGCCGGGCTTCGTCACGACGCCGCCCATCGTGCACACCGCGCCGCCGCCGGTCCGCTTCGCGATCTCGCGGATCTCGAGCTCGAGCTTCGCCGCGCCCGCGAGCGCATCCCGGCGCACGTCCATCGGCGTCGAGCCGGCGTGTGCGGCCTGACCGCGGAACGTGACGAGATGCCGCTCGACGCCGAACGTACCTAGGACGACGCCGAGCGGGAGGTCCATCGACTCGAGCACCGGTCCCTGCTCGATGTGCAGCTCGAGGTAAGCCGCCGCGTTATCGAGCTGGGAGCGCGCGTCGAGCGCCCGGTCGAGATCGACGCCGTGCTCTGACACGGCGTCCGGTAGCGCGATGCCGTTCGCGTCGACCTTCGCCCGCAGCTCGTCCTGGTCGGCCATCGAGCCCGCGGCCGCCGACGAGCCGAAGAGCGAGCGCCCGAAGCGCGCCCCTTCCTCGTCGGCCCAGTTGACGAGCCGCACGGTCGACGACGGCGTCCCCTCCTCGGCGATCCGACGCAGCACCTCGACGCCGGCCATGACGTTCAGACATCCGTCGAGCCAGCCGCCGTTCGGCACCGAGTCGATGTGCCCGCCGATCAGCAGCGCGCGCTCCGAGTCGCCGCGGAGCGTGAACCACTGGTTGCCCGCCGGATCGATCTCCTCGTCGGCGCCGGTGTCCGCGACCTTGCCGCGCAACCACTCGCGAGCGCGCTCCCACGTGTCCGTCCATGCGACGCGCTGCGCGCCGTTCTCGTCACCCGTCAGCTCCTGCAACTCGCGCAACTCGGCGACAGTGCGACTCGGATCGAGCGGCATAGGCGCGACTCTACAGCTGTGATAATTAGGAGCAAGCGACCGAGAAGGGAGATCCGCGATGTCGGTTCTGATCAAAGGTGGGCGCGTCATCACCGCTGCGGACGACTACGTGGGCGACGTCTACGTCGAAGGCGAGCGGATCTCCCTGATCGGCGAGTCGCTGGACGTCGGCGCGGACCGCGTCGTCGACGCGAGCGGCAAGTACGTGCTTCCCGGTTGCATCGACCCGCACACGCACCTGGACATGCCGTTCGGCGGCACGGTGACGATCGACGACGTCGAGTCGGGGCAGACGTCGGCCGCGTTCGGCGGGACGACCTGCCACGTCGACTTCATCATCCAGCCGCAGGGCTCGACCTTCGGCGAGGCGTTCGAGGAGTGGAAGTCCAAGGCCGAAGGCAAGCAGGTGATCGACATGGGCTACCACATGGCGGTCACCGACCTGAAGAACGGCGGCACGCTCGAGGAACTGGCGACGCTACCGGATCAGGGCATCACGTCGTACAAACTCTTCATGGCCTACAAGGGCGCGCTGATGGTCGACGACGAGACGCTCTTCCGCACGATGCAGGTCGCGGCCGAGACTGGCGCGCTCGTGATGGTGCACGCCGAGAACGGCGACGCGATCGACGTGCTGGTGAAGGAGGCGCTCGCCGCGGGTCACACGGAGCCGAAGTACCACGCCCTGACGCGGCCACCCGAGACCGAGGGCGAGGCGACGAACCGCGCAGTCCAGCTCGCGCGCGTCGCCGGCTCGCCGCTGTACGTCGTCCACGTCTCCTGCCGAGAGTCGGTCGAGCCCATCGCACGCGCACGCGACGCCGGCTGGAACATCCATGGCGAGACGTGCACGCAGTACCTCTTCATCGACTACACGTTCCTCGAGCGCCCGAACTTCGAGGGGGCGAAGTACGTGTACACGCCGCCGCCGCGTGCGAAGGAAAACCAGGACGTGCTCTGGAACGCTGTGCGCACCGACGTCCTGTCGGCGATCTCGACCGACCATTGCGCGTTCCGCTGGGACGGGCAGAAGACGCTCGGGCGCGACGACTTCTCGAAGATCCCGAACGGCGGCCCGGGCATCGAGAACCGGCTGCACATGATCCACGAGTTCGGCGCGCGCGCCGGTCGCATCTCGCTGAACCGGATGGTCGAGCTGCTGGCGACGAATCCGGCGAAGCTCTTCGGTCTCTACCCGCGCAAAGGCACGATCGCGGTCGGCTCCGACGCCGACATCGTGGTCTTCGATCCCGAGAAGCGGCACACGCTTTCGGCCGCGACGCACCACTCGAAGGTCGACTACAACCTCTTCGAGGGCACTGAGGTGACCGGCGCGGTCGAATTGGTCCTGCTGCGCGGCCAGGTGCTCGTGGATGGCGACGAGTTGGTGGCAAAGCCGGGCATCGGCCAGCTCGTGGAGCGCGCCCGCTTCGGCCAGGAGCTCAAGCCCGAACGCGTTCCGGCTTAACCTCTAGCCGGCAGGGCGGCTTCGCCGCCCTGCTCAGCCGGCGCCGACCGGAGCCGCAACCCTCACAATGAAAGCCAACATTGCACGCGCGCGCAGCGCGCCTGCAAGGTCTTCTCGCGCGAAATCGCAGATTTCGCGCGAAGCGCGTCAGCGCGTCTGCGGGAAGCCTAGGTCTACCTGCGACGTGGCCGGGTCCGGCCAGCGCGAGGTGACAACCTTGCCACGCGTGTAGAACGCGATGCCCTCGGTGCCGTAGATGTGCAGGTCGCCGAAGAGCGAGTTCTTCCAGCCGCCGAAGGAGTAGTACGCGACCGGCACAGGAATCGGCACGTTCACGCCGACCATCCCGGCCTGCACGTCGAACTGGAACTGACGGGCCACGCCGCCGTCTCGCGTGAAGATCGCCGTGCCGTTCCCGAACGGGCTGTCGTTGACGAGTTTCAGCGCCTCGTCGTACGTGTCGACGCGCGTCACGCCGAGCACCGGCCCGAAGATCTCGTCGTCGTACAGCGCCATGCCGGGCTTCGCCTCGTCGATCAGCGTCGGGTTGAGGAAGAAGCCCTCGCCGTTCGCGCTCTCGCGCCCGTCGACGAGCACCTTCGCACCTTCGCCCGGCGCGTTCTCGATGTATGACGCAACCCGATCGCGATGCTCGCGCGTGATCAGCGGGCCCATCTCGACGCCGGGCTGGTCGCCCGCGCCGACCTTGATCTTCGGGATGCGCTCCTTGATCGCCTCGATCAGCGGCTCCGCAGCGTGGCCAACCGCAACGACCATCGAGATCGCCATACAGCGCTCGCCCGCGGAGCCGTAGCCGGCCGAAACTGCTGCGTCGGCCGCCATGTCGATGTCGGCGTCGGGCAGTACGACCATGTGGTTCTTCGCACCGGCGAGAGCCTGGCAGCGCTTCCCGTGCGACGTCGCGGTCGAATAGATGTACCTGGCGATCGGCGTCGAGCCGACGAATGAGATCGCCGCCACTTCGGGATGCTCGAGCAGCGCATCGACCGCAACCTTGTCGCCGTGCACGACGTTGAATACACCGTCGGGAACGCCCGCCTCGTGCAACAGCTGCGCGAGATACACGGACGCCGACGGATCCTTCTCGGACGGTTTGAGCACGAACGTGTTTCCGCACGCGATTGCCGGCGCGAACATCCACATCGGCACCATCGCGGGGAAGTTGAACGGCGTGATCCCGCCGACGACGCCGAGCGGCTGGCGGATCGAGTAGACGTCAATGCCGGTCGACGCCTGCTCGGTGTAGCCGCCCTTCAGCAGATGTGGGATGCCGCAGGCGAACTCGACGATCTCGAGCCCGCGCGCGACCTCGCCGAGCGCGTCGGATTTGACCTTGCCGTGCTCCGCGGTGAGAAAGCCGGCGATGTCCTCGCGGTGCTGGTGGAACAGTTCGCGCACGCGAAACAGGATCTCCGCGCGTCGCGAGAGCGACGTCGCGCGCCAGGCCGGGAACGCAGCCTTGGCTGCCGCGACCGCCTCTGCGACCTCTTCCGCGGATGCGAAGTCGACGGCGCCCGTCTGGCGCCCCGTCGCCGGGTTGTACACGGGACCGCTTCGTCCCGACTTCCCGGCAATGGACATCCCACCGATCCAGTGATTGATCGGCTTGACGGCCGTCGGCGCCTCTTGCAGCGTGTCCGTCACACCGAAAGCCTACCGCCCTCGCGGTAGGATCGAATCATGGCGATCGTCGAGAAGAACAGCGAGCTCGGGCAGCAGATCGTCGCGGACGCGAAGCAGTACGTCCTCCATTCCTGGTCGGTCCAGGACGCCGTCAACCCGATTCCCGTCGCGGGCGGGGAAGGGCGTTACTTCTGGGACTACGACGGCAAGCGTTACCTCGACTTCGCTTCGCAGCTCGTCAACCTCTCGCTCGGACACCAGCATCCGAAGCTCATCCAGGCGATCAAGGAGCAGGCAGAGCAGCTCTGCACGATCGGCCCGCCGATGGCGTCGGAGCCGCGCTCGACGCTCGCGCGACTGCTCGCCGAGGTCACGCCCGGCGACCTATCGATGTCGTTCTTCACGAACGGCGGCGCCGAGGCGAACGAGAACGCGATCAAGCTCGCGCGCTGGTACACCGGGCGTGACAAGGTGATCGCGCGCTACCGCTCCTACCACGGCGCAACTGCGGGAGCGATCACGCTTACAGGCGACCCGCGCCGCTGGCCCGCCGAGCCGGGTATGCCTGGCGTGCTGCGCATGTTCGACCCGTACACGTATCGCTGCCCCGCCGGCCACCCGGATCCCTGTCCGGTGTGCACCGGCGCACCGCACCTCGAGGAGATCCTCCAGTACGAAGGCCCGCAGACGGTCGCCGCCGTGATCATGGAGACGGTCACCGGAACGAACGGCGTCATCGTCCCGCCTGACGGCTACCTGCAGTCGATTCGCGAAGTCTGCGACCGGCACGGCATCGTGCTCATCTTCGACGAGGTGATGGCCGGCTTCGGACGCACGGGCAAGTGGTTCGCGTGCGAGAACTGGGACGTCGTCCCGGACATCCTCACCGTCGCGAAGGGGATCAACTCCGGCTACGTGCCGCTCGGCGCGATGATCATCAACGAGAAGCTGCGCGACTGGATCCGCGACAAGCCGTTCTCGGGAGGACTCACGTACAGCGGCCATCCGCTCGCGTGCGCGTCGGCCGTCGCGTCGATCGGCGTGTTCCGCGAAGAGGGCATCGTCGAGAACTCCGCGGCGCACGGCCGCTACCTCGCGGATGCGCTTCGCTCGCTGCAGGAGCGTCATCCGTCGATCGGCGACGTGCGCGGGCTCGGACTCTTCTGGGGGCTCGAGCTCGTCCGCAACCGCGAGACGCGCGAGCCGCTCGTGCCGTTCAACGCGGCAGGCGAGGCGGCCGCTCCGGTCGCGCGACTAACGAAGGCCGCACTCGACGCAGGCCTCTACCTCTTCGTGCACTGGAACGTGATCATGCTCGTCCCGCCGCTGAACATCACGCGCGACGAGCTCGACGAGGGCCTCGCAATCCTCGACGAGGCGCTCGCCGTCGCGGACGAATACTGCGGCTAAGCGGCCAGACGCTTCTCGAGGAACGCCCCGAGCCGCGTGAGCGGGTACGACAGCGCGAAGAAGATCACGCCGACGACCAGGTAGATGGAGATGAAGTGCGCGTCGCCAGTCGAGTAGAGGAGCCGCTCCGTCGATCGCGTCCCCGTCTCGAGCCCGTCGCCCACGCCGATGAGCCCGGCGATCGTCGTGTTCTGAACGATGTTCACCAGGAGGCCTACCAGCGGGGGCAACAGCCGGCGCGTCGCCTGCGGCACGACGACGAACGTGTGCGTGCCGATCCAGCCGAAGCCGAGCGCCGACGCCGCCTCGTGCTGCTCCCGCGGGATCGATTGGATGGCGCCACGTGTTGCCTCCGCGACCTGAGCGCTACCCCAGAGGATCAATCCGATCGTCGCCGCCAGAAAAGCCTCGAACGGATTGATCGAGAACGGGATCTGCGGAATCGTCTCGTCGAGCCGCGGCAGTGCAAAGTAGATGAGAAAGATCGTCACGATGATCGGTAGACCGCGCCAGACCTCGATGTAGGCGCGGATCAGCCACTGCAGCGGCCTGAAGCGGATCGTGATGAGGATGCCGAGCACGATCCCGATCGTGGTCGCGCCGAGTACCGAGAGCACGGCCATCCTCACGGTCGCCTTGAGGCCGGTGTGGATCATGTAGTGCAGGACCGGGATCCCACCACTCGGGTCGGGTCCGGTACCAGTCGACGAGCCAGGGCACGGCGATCGCAAGGAGAGACGGCGAGCATCGCCACGTGATGATGCGATCCCGACTTACGGCTCACGTGCGCCCCGGGATGGCAAGGCGTCGCTCGAGCAGGCGCACGAGGCCCGACAGCGTCCAGGCGATGGTGAGATAGGTCACCGCGACGGTGGCGAGCATCTCGACGTCACGGAAGTTCTGCGCCGAGATCGAGCGTGCCGTCGTGTTGAGCTCCTGGAACCCGATGATGGTCATCAGCGAGGTGTTCTTCAGGACCGAGATGTGCGTGTTGATCGTCGAAGGGAGCGCAATGCGGCTGCCGATGCGGGAACGTCACGCGGAAGAACGTTCCCAGCCGGCCGAAGCCAAGTGCGTGCGCGGCCTCGCGAAACTGGAACGGCACCGCCTCGAACCGGCGCGGAAGTTCTCGGTATTGAACGCGCCGCCCCAGATCACGACTGCTACGCACGCCGCCGTGAACGGCGAGAGCGTCGTGAGCGTCCTGGAAACGTGAACGTCCGTGACACCGAGATGGATCGTGTGGATCGTCGGCAGCGCGTAGAACAGGAAGACGATCTGCACCAGGATCGGCGTGTTCCGGATGATCTCGACGTAGACGCCGCCGAGTTGGCTCAGGACGGGTATGCGATACGCGCGGATCGCGCCGAGCACGAGCCCGATCACCGTCGCGAGGACGACGCCGATGACGGAGACCTGGAGCGTCCGCCAGAGGCCCTCCGCGAGCGTGCCGCGGTTGTCCCAGATCGCACTCCAGTCGAAGCTGGCGAGCAGACTCATGAGGAGGAGGGAGCGGCCGCGCCTGCCACGGCCGCTCCCAGATTGGTTTGCCTCAGGCGCCCGAGCAGTCGGACGGCAGGTCCTTGCCGAACGGGTAGGCGAAGAGCGCTTTCCCCTTGCGCGGCACGTTGGCGTCGAACGACGACCAGAACCTCTTGGGGACGTTCGTGTGCAGGATCGGAACGAACTCGTTCCGGTCGCTCATGTACTTCAGCGCCGCGTTCACCCACTTGTTCATCGCTTTGTCGTTCTTGCGGATGCCGATGCCCCAAGGGATGTTCAGGAACTTGTCGTTCGTGAGCTTGAGCGAGTTGTCGAGCGAAGCGACGCCGACAACGAACGCATCGTCGAACATGAACGCCGAGGCGCGGCCTTCCTTCACGGCCGTGACCGCCGCGGCGGTGCCGTCGACCTCGAGCAGAGTGCTGTTCTTGAAGCAGTTCCGCATCCACGTCGAGTAGATCGAGCCTCGCGTGGTGACGATTGTCTTGCCGGCAAGATCCTTGACCGAGTTGATCGGCGTCGAGTTCGGAACGAGCAGGCGCCCCGTCGCGGAGTAGTACGGGGTCGAGAAGTCGATCGTGTCGTTCCGCGCCTGTGTCCAAGTCAGCGTCGAGATAATGATGTCGACCTGCGACGACTGGAGTGCCGGGATGCGGCTGGGCGTCGTCACGCAGACGAGCTTCGCCTTGAATTTGCTGCCGAACGCGAGCTGTGCGAAGCGCCGGGCGATTGCGACGTCATAGCCGACGTGCTGGCCCGTGTAGTCGATGTAGCCAAACGGTGGGAAGTCGCACTTCACGCCGATCACCCACTTGTGACGCGCCTTCACGTACGACGGAAGCGCCGGAAGCTTCGCCGCCGCAGCCGTGCTCTTCGCACCGCTCTTGCCCGACGTCGAGGCCGCGCCTATTGCGGCGAACGTCAGAGCGGCCAATACCGCAGCGACGAGCACCGCGCCTGTCAGATGCTTCATTCCATTTCTCCTTCCTCGGTGAGGGATAGCTCCTCCAGGGACTCAGCGAGCTGAAGCGTCCGGCGCAGGAAGCGCCGCGTCCGCTCCTCTTTCGGACGATCGAGCACGTCGGCAGGCTTACCCTGCTCGACGATCACTCCTTCGTCCATGAACACGAGGTGGTCCCCGACCTCGCGTGCAAACTGCATCTCGTGCGTGACGACGAGCATCGTCATGCCGTCCTTCGCCAGGTCGCGCATCACGATCAGCACTTCGCCGACGAGCTCAGGATCGAGCGCCGACGTGACCTCGTCGAACAGCATCACGTGCGGGTTCATCATCAAGGCGCGCGCGATCGCGACGCGCTGCTGCTGGCCGCCTGAAAGCTGGTGTGGGTACTGCCTGGCTTTCTCCTCGAGCCCCACGCGCTCGAGCAGCTCGTGCGCGCTCGTCTCGGCGTCGGCGCGCCGGCGCTTGCGAATCCGGCGCGCGGCGAGCGTCAGGTTGTCGATAACGCGCAGGTGCGGGAACAGGTTGAACTGCTGGAAGACGATGCCGACGTTCTGTCGAACCCGCGAAACGTCCACGCCCTTGCCTGTGATCTCCTTGCCCTCGAGGAAGATCCGGCCGGAGTCGACCGGCTCGAGCAGGTTGACGCAACGCAGGAGCGTGCTCTTCCCGCTGCCGCTCGGGCCGATGATGACCTGCACGTCCCCCGGCGCGACCTCTAGATCAATGCCGTCGAGCACGACGAGATCGCCGAAGCTCTTGCGAACTTGCTCGAGTTGGACCATCGGAGCGCCCGCGCCGCGCGGCGTCGCACGAACGGTCCCTGCCGCCTCACTCGTCAGACCCTGCCTCCCTGCCTTTTCTCGGCCCCGCCGAAAGATGTACCGAGCCGGTGAACGGAAGTCAAGTCAGCGCGACTTCGCCCTTCCCTTGCTGACGACCAGGTTCACCCTGACGCCGGCGGCACGGTGCGCGCTCGCCACCGGCCGTTGAGAGACGACGCGCCCTTTCTTGACCGAGCTGGAGTAGGCCCCCGTGACCGAGCCGACCGAGCAGCGCGCGAGAATGATGGCGCGTCTGGCCTGCGCGAGCAGCTTGCCCTTGAGCTGGGGCACGGTGCAGTTCTTGGCAAAGGTGGCCTTGACGGAGCGATTTGCGCTCATCGTCACCGTGCACGCGCCTTTCCCCGAGCAGCCGCTGCCGCTCCAGCCGGAGAAGGTCGAGCCCGTGGCCGCGCTGGCCGTCAGCGTGACCGAGCTGCCGTTCGCGAAGCCCGCCGAACAGGTTGCACCGCAGTTGATTCCCGCCGGGCTCGACGTGACCGTGCCCGCGCCTTTCCCGGCCTTCGTAACCGTGAGCGTGCGGGGCAGGGAGGGGCCAGAGGCGTCGTACGCGGCGAGCGCGTCGACGAGCCCCGAGCCGAAATTGTTGTTCGGAACGACGGTGCTGCCGCCGCAGCCGGTCCCGCCGCCGCCGACGGCCGGGTTGGCGGTGTTGGTCAACAGTTGCTTCGTCGCGGCGATGTTCCGGACCAGGTCGGGGCGGGCCGACCACAACAGGGCGACGACGCCGACGACGTGTGGCCCTGCCATAGAGGTGCCGCTGAACGACGAGTAGGCGGTGTCGCTCGACCGCACCGACGAGCGCACGTTGACGCCGGGCGCGACGACCTCCGGCTTCACGCGGTTCGAGCCGTCCGCAGTGACAGGGCCTCTGCTGCTGAAGCCGGCGAGAATGTTGCTGCTGTCGACGGCACCCGTGGTGAAGGCCGAGGAGTAGATCGCGGGTGGATCGGAGACGGTGCTGCAGCCCGGCCCACTGTTCCCCGCGGAGGCCTCGACGAAGATGCCGGCGGCCTCGGTGTTCTGCACGATGGTCTGGAGCGTGTTCGCCGCGCAGCCTTCGCTGGCGGGACACGTCCAGCTGTCGTTGATGACGTGCGGCCGCTTGGTCGGATCGGCGTTCTCGCCACTGAGGTTCGTCGGTGCGATGAACCACTGGAAGCACTCGGTGTAGGTCGCGGGGCTCCCGGTGCCCTGGTCCATGTTGCGGCAGCCGATCCACTTCGCGCCCGGAGCGACGCCGATCTGGTTCGTCCCTCCGTCGCTGCCAACCACGGAGCCGGTCGTGTGCGTCCCGTGGTTGTCGTCGTCGCACGGCTGGACGGTGTTGGGGCCGCACACGCCGCCGCCGCTGTGGATTGCGTCGTGCCAGTTGTAGTTGTTGTCGGCGCTGCTGCCGTTCCAACCCCGGTACTCGTTCTTGAGCGCGCTATGCGTCCACCGGACGCCGGTGTCCGCGCTCGCGACGACCATGCCCTGTCCCGTATCGCCGGCCGACCACAACGCCGGGGCATGGACGTCGTTGACGCCCCACTCGACGGCGTTGGGCGCCGCAGGGCGCGATGGCGAGGCAGCCGTCACGAGCGCCGAAACCGAGTCGAAGTCGAACGGCGCCTCGACCTGCTGGAGCCAGTCGGACTTGTCGTCCGACTCGATCGACTTCACGTCGGCGCGGGCCGCGAGCCCGTCGATGAGCGAGCGGTCGCCCTCGGTCATGACCACGTTGGCCGCCCAGAAAGAGCGATACGGCACGCCGCGAGCCTCGAGCTGCGCAATGATCGGCGCCTGGGTTCGCGCGGCGTGCTCGCGAAGCGTTCTGTAGACATACCAGCCGCGCGCGTCCTGGTCGCGCATGGCGTAGGCGGCGCTGAGATCGGCCTGGTCGCCGAGGTAGACGACGACTTGGGTCTCGCTGCCGCCGGCCGTGTCGCGCAGAACCTGCGAGCTGATCTTTGGCGAGCTTCCGTTGTTGGCGCCGGTCTCGCCCGGGAGCACGCCGAATCCGGCGAGTACGAGGGCTAGCGCAGCGACGAGGCCGACAGGTCTCAAGAGCGCCGTTCTTCGGTGTCGTCGAAGCCGCGCTCCCAGGGCGGGAGGTCTGCCTCGACGACGGCCGTCTCGGGCTGAGGCAGCACCCGGACGTGCTTCGGCGCCGGCTCCAGTTCGGGCTCAGGCGCTGCCGCTGCCGCCCGCTGCTTCCTGCGGAGGAAGCGGCGCCGGGCGATGACGCCCGTCTCCGCCTCATCGACCTCGGCAGCCGATTCCAGCCCGCTGTCCGCCGGCTCGTCCTGCTCCGGCTCCGGCTCCGGTTCCGGTTCCGGCGGCTCATCCGACGCTGCGACGTCCTCCTGCGCCGGCGCCTCGTCGTCCGCCGCAAGCGCGCCCATCAGCACGACCGGCTCGGACCCCGCAGGCTCGGCGAACGCGGCCCAGCCGCTGCCATCGTCGGCGACCTCTTCATCCGCTTCCGTCGATTCATCCACCACCGCTGCACGTTCGCGGCGCACCACCTCGACCGACCGAGGCTGCGGCGGAGCGGGTACCGGCGCGACTGCGGGGGGCGCTGCGGGAATCGGCGTCGTGCCGCGGCGTTCGCGCGCGGCGATCAGCTCGACGAGGAACGTGATCAGCACCGCGCCGGCCATGACACCGACGATCTCGAGCGCCGAAAGCTCCGCAACAGCAACGACGGCAGCGACGATGACGAGAAAGATGACCTCGAGCGCGATCCGCGGCACGGCCTCGGGCACGGAGCCGAGCATCGAGCGCTCAGGCGTCAGCGCGTAGCCACGCGGGTACGGCGACCAGCCGGCGGCGCGCAGCGAGCGCAGTTCAGCGCGAAGGTCGGACGCCTCTCCCCGGAAGACCTCGACCGCCTCGAGCGTGCGGAGCGTGGCGTCCAACTGTGCGATGTGGCGGTAGAAAGCGTCGAAAGCGGCCTGAACCCGCTCGCGGTCGTAACCCTCCCAGGCGGCCGGCAGGTCCTCCACGCGCGGAAGGGGATGAGCCTCGTGATGGTGGGGCGACGGCCATTCCTCGGCCATGCCCCAGTATTACCGGACTTCCCGGCGGGCGGAAAGAGGTTTGATGTGGAACTCGGGTGCCTCTGGGGACGGCACAGACCAAGCAGCTGAGCTCGAGCGGACGCAGTTCGTACTCGTGTAGTACGGGCTGCGGCCGATCGGGCTCAGATGCGCCGTGTCTGGGCCGCCATCCAGAGGTGCCGGAGTTTCACATCGAGCCTCTAACTATTTCGGGGTCGGCTCGAAGCGATAGCCGACGCCGTAGCGCGTCTGGATGAAGGTGTGGCGCGGCGTGCGGCGATCGATCTTTTCGCGGAGCTTGCGCACGAAGACGTCGACCGTGCGATCGCGGTACGTGTGCCTCCGCCCCCAGAGCGTCTGCAGAAGCTCGTCGCGCGTGACGACGCGGCCGCGCTCGGTCGCGAGCATGTGCAGCAGGCGGAACTCGGTCGGCGTCAGGTCGACGCTCTCTTCGGAGACGAACGCCTGCACGACGGATGGGTCGATGCGCAGCTCCTCGATCTCGATGGCGTCGCCGCGCTCGGCCGTGACACGCCGTGCTCCTCGACGCGCTGCGGCGCGAACGCGCGCGACGAGCTCCAGCATCGAGAACGGCTTCACGACGTAATCGTCCGCGCCGAGCTCGAGCGTTCGCACGCGGTCCTGCTCACTTCCGCGCGCGCTCACGACGACGATCGGAGTGCCGATTCCTTCCTTGCGCGCCGCCTCGATGATCTGCCACCCGTCGAGCTCGGGAAGCATCAGGTCGAGCACGCAGACGTCGGCGCGCTCGTAGCGCAGGCGCGCAAGGGCGGTCGTCCCCTTGCCGACCCAGACCGGGTCGAAGCCGGCGACGCGCAGATGGCGCGACATACCGTCAGCGATGACGTAGTCGTCCTCCACGATCAGGACCTTTGGCATCCGTTTGAATCTTCCGGGTCGCGTCGGAGGCTGTGGGTTCGCGCGTGGTGAACAAGTGGTGACCGAGCTGTGAACTCGACCACGGAACGAGTCGACGTTTTCGATACTGCCTCGCAACCGACGTCGGACAAGGAGCCGCAATGAAGTACGTCCTCTTCGTTTGCACGCACAACGCCGGTCGCTCGCAGATGGCGCACGCGTTCTTCGACCGGTACGCGCCGGACGACATTCGGGCGGAGTCTGCGGGGCAGGAACCGGCCGAGGAGATCTGGCCCAACGTCGTCGCGGCAATGGCGGAGGTCGGTGTGAACCTCGTCGGCCGCCGTCCGAAGCGACTCGACCTCGAGATGCAACTCCACGCCGACTGGGCAGTGACGCTCGGGTGCGGCGGCTCGTGTCCCTACGTTCCCACGATGGTCGAGGACTGGCAGATTCCCGATCCGGCCGGGCTGACGCTGGAGGAGACGCGCCCGATCCGAGACCTGCTCGAGGAGAAGGTTGAGGAGCTGATCAACGATCGAATCGACGCGATCAGAACCGACGCGACGGCTCACTCGATGCGCCTACAGCGGCTGCTTCCTCAACTTGTCGAGGAGTTCGGCGGCGAGAAATCAGGCGACGAGATTCGCGCGTGCGCCGATCAGATGCTCAAGCCGTACGACGACGCGAACGTGCGGTCGTTCGTGCTCACGCTCGCGGCGCGCCAGACACGGGAGTGCCTTCGCGAAGGGCGTTGCGCCGGGGTGGCCTAGGCGGCGACTGCAGCCTCGGCGAGCAGCGAGAGGGCGACGCCCTCGCGAAGCCCTGCACGAGCGACCTCGAGCGGCACGCCGAGCAGCTGCTGCGTCGAAGCGAGCAGCAACGCTCCTGCCGCAAGCGTGCGTGCCCGCGACGGCGAGAGATCGAATGTCTTCGCGAGCCGGCGCGAAGGGCGCTCGGCCACGATCCGCAGCGCGACGGTGAGCTCTGCTCGGCCGAGACGAGAGCCGACGAGCTTGCCGAGCGCCCGCGCGCTGCCGCCGGTTGCGTAGGCGGCATGTGGCAAGGGCGGAGTGAGCCCCGCGAACAACGGTCCGATCTCCTCCCGCGCCCATTCGATCTCGTCGCTCGTCGGCGGATCGTCAGCGAACGCGCGCCGGGTGAGACGAAGCGACCCGACATCGAGCGAGCGCACCCACGACGGCTCGCCGGCGCTCGAGCCGACGGCCAGCTGCGTCGAGCCGCCGCCGACGTCGCACACGGCGACGCTCGGCCACGAGTCCTCGACCGATGCGACGACAGCTCCGTAGGCGAAGCTGGCCTCCTCTTCGGCCGTGAGTACGCGCGCACTCGCGCCGCGAACGCGCTCGAGCGATGCGATCAGCTCGTCTGCGTTCTCGGCCTGCCTCCCCGGCGACGTCACGACGATTTCGATGCGCGAGCAGCCGAGCCGTCGCGCCGACGCCGCCTGGTCGCGGGCCGCGCGGCCGGTGGCCTGGAGCCTGTCCCGCGGAATGGCGCCGCCCTGCTCGATGAACTCGCCGAGACCCAGCTGGATCCGCTCGCGGTGCACCGTCGTCAGCCCTGATCCAGCGCCTGCCGCAACGAGGAGCCGCATCGTGTTCGCGCCGACATCTATGACTCCTACGCGCATGGTCGGCAATTCTCGCCGCCCCACCGGCCGGACAAGCCTCGATCTCATCCGCCCTCCCCGGCGATTCTCGCCGACCGTGTCGGCAATTGCGGTCCGCGACATCGAGCATCGATCATCTCAGGAGCCAGGTCTTCGATGGGTGAACGAGTGGTGAAGACGGCGGCACGACAGCCGCGTGGGGCAGAATCAACTGATGGCGAACGTTCTCTTCGTCTGCGTCCAGAACGCAGGACGCTCGCAGATGGCCGAGGCGCTCTTCAGCCGTGCCGCAGGGGAGCGCCACCAGGCGCGCTCGGCCGGCAGCGCGCCCGCCGCCGACGTTCACCCGGAGGTCGCGGCGTTGATGCCCGAGCTCGCGGGCCGCGTGCCGCGCAAGCTCGAGCGCGCGGACGCGGAGTGGGCAGACGTCGTCGTCACGATGGGCTGCGGCGACGCTTGCCCGTACATCCCCGGCAAGCGGTACGTCGACTGGGATCTGGAGGATCCTGCAGGCAAAGACGCGGAAGGGACGCGGCGAATCAGGGACGAGATCGAGCGCCGCGTCACATCGCTCCTCGACGAGCTGGCAATCGCCGCGTGAAGGCAGCTGCGCCCGCGGCCGCCGCGCCTGAGCCGCGGCGCATCGCAACCTGGACCGTCTACACCGTCGCGCTCGTTCTGCTCGGCGTCGCGGTCGTGCTTGCGGCGTTCCGCGTCGGGGAACGCGCAGGCCGTCTCTCCGACTGGCAGGCGCTGGTGCTCGGCATCACGCAGGGAGTGACGGAGCTGCTTCCGATCTCGTCTTCGGGCCACCTGATCCTCGTTCCGTGGATCGCGGACTGGCACTACCTCGAGGCTCATCCGGACTTCAACAAGACATTCGACGTCGCGTTGCACCTCGGCACGCTCGTCGCCGTCGTCGCCTACTTCTGGTCGGACGTCGTCCGGTACGTCCTCGCGTGGCTCGCCTCCGTCGGCAAACGTGCCGTCGAGACAGCCGACGAGCGCCTCGCGTGGGGCGTGTTCTTCGCCACGATCCCCGCGGCGATCGCAGGAGCGCTGGGCGAGGAGACGATCGAAAGCCATCTCGGCCAGCCGTGGCAGATCGCGATCCTCCTGTCGGTCTTCGCCGGTCTGCTGTGGGTGGCGGACCGGATGCCGCAGCGGCGAGGGCTCGACGGCCTCGGCATCAGGACGGCATTTTGGATCGGTGTCTCGCAGATCCTGGCGCTGATGCCGGGCACGTCCCGTTCGGGCATCACGATCACGACCGGCCGCTTCAGCGGTCTCAACCGCGACGCCGCGGCCCGCTTCTCGTTCCTGCTCTTGGTCCCGGTCGTCTTGGGAGCCGTGATCTACAAGGGGATCAAGCACGTCCTGCTGCAGTCGCTGCCTGCCGGGTCGGCCGGTCCGTTCATCGTCGGGACGCTCGCCGCTGCAGGCGTCGGGCTCATCGCGATCGACCTGTTGCTCGGCTACCTGCGCCGGCACGACTACTCGCTCTTCGTGATCTACCGGCTCGTCCTCGCCGCGGCGATCGTGATCGTGATCGTCAGCGGCGCGCGCTCGGCGACGTTCTAAAGCGTTAGCCAGTTGGTCACCATTCGTTCACAGGCCTGACGCCCCTGGGCCGGGGTCGGGGCCGCACATTTACGGCATGAGGATCGCGATCGTCACGCATCGTGCGACGCAGACGAACCTCGGCCTCGCGGCCGCGGCGCCGCAGGGCATTCGAAGCTTCCTGAGCGCGCCCGAGGAGGCGATGCAGTTCGAGCCTGGCGACGCCGCGCTCGGCCGCCTCGACGTGCGTCCGACGGTCGACGGGATCGAGCCGGGGCTCGCGCACCTCGACCTGCTCGAACGGCTCGGGCTTACAGTGCTGAACCCGCCGGCTGCTCTCCAGTGCGCGCACGACAAGCTCGCCACGACGCCCGCGCTCGCGGCCGCCGGGCTGCCCCATCCGCAGACGCAAGGGCTCTTCGACTGTGACAGCCGGCCGCCGCTGCGCTTTCCGTTCGTCGTCAAGCCGCGTTACGGAAGCTGGGGCCGCGACGTCTTCCTGTGCGCGGACGAGCGCGCGTACGAACGCGCGCTCGGCGTGCTACGCACTCGCTCGTGGTTCGCGTCCACCGGCGCAGTCGCGCAGGAGCTCGTGCCTCTGCTCGGTCACGACGTGCGCGTCGTCGTCGCGGGCGGCGTGGTGATCGGGGCGATCAAGCGCGTCGCGAAGCCGGGCGAGTGGCGCACGAACGTCGCACTCGGTGCGACGCGGGTTCCCATCGAACCGTCGCCGGCGGCGTGCGAGCTGGCACTGGCCGCCGCGGCAGCGATAGGCGCGGATCTCCTCGGCATCGATCTGCTGCCAGTCGGGCCGGGTCGCTACGTCGTGCTCGAGCTCAACGGCGCGGTCGACTTTGCCCACGAGTACGACCCGGGCGGCGACGTGTACGCGTCGGCGATGCGAGCGCTGGCGGCAAGGCTGCGCGGCGACGTCGTGCTGCCGCTCGAGCCGATCGAGGCGCTCGGCGCCTAGCGGGGACTGTCCGGCCGCCGCGAGGCGTCCGTGAACTCGCGGAACTCGCCGGTGACGAGATACGCGACCTGCTCGCCGATGTCGACTGCGTGGTCGCCGATGCGCTCGAGACAGCGCGAGACCGTGATCATTCGCAGCCCCCACTCGAGGCGATCGGGATCTGAGCCGAGCGCGAACACCTGCTCGACGACGCGGCGGTTGGCGCGGTCGATCATCTCGTCGAGCTCCACGAGCGACTCGGCGGCTTCGACGTCGCGCTGCTCGAACGCGTCGAGCGCGACGCGGATCATTCCCTCGGCGCGTGCGCCCATGTCCGAGAACGCGTCGACGAGCGCAGGCTCGGGATCGAACTCGGACGCGAGCTTGACCAACTTCGCGATCGTCACGCAGTAGTCGCCCATGCGCTCGAGGTGGAGGTTCGAATACAGAAGCGCGAGCACGAGCCGCAGGTCGCCGGCGACCGGCGTCTGCTGGGCGAGCAGCGCCTGGATGCCGCCCTGGATGTTGAAGTAGATCGCGTCGATCTGGTCGTCGAACGCGATCACCTCGTCCGAAAGCTCCGTGTCCTGCTCCCAAAGCGCGTTCATCGACCCGCGCAGCGCGCGCAGGACGAACTCGCCCTCTTCCTGTAGCGCAGTCTCGGTCCGGTCGAGCTGCTCCTGGAAGGAAACGCGCAACCCGCCGCCTTCCATCAGCCGAACCGCCCCGTGACGTATCCCTCCGTCCGGGAATCGGCCGGCTGGGTGAAGATCTTCTGCGTCTCGTCGTACTCGACGAGGATCCCGTTGCGCGAGCCGTCCTCGTGCAGGTCGAGGCTGAAGAAGGCGGTCAGGTCCGCGACCCGCGCCGCCTGCTGCATGTTGTGCGTGACGATCACGATCGTGTAGTCGCGCTTCAGCTCGTGCATCAGGTCCTCGATGCTCGACGTCGCGATCGGGTCGAGAGCCGACGCGGGCTCGTCGAGGAGGATGACCTCGGGCTCGACTGCGAGCGCACGCGCGATGCAGAGGCGCTGCTGCTGTCCACCGGAAAGGGCGAGCGCGCTCCGCTTGAGTCGGTCCTTCACCTCGTCCCAGAGCGCCGCTCGGGTCAACGCGTGCTCGACGCGCTCGTCGAGCCCCTTGCGCATCCCGAGTGTCCGCGGGCCCCAGGCCACGTTGTCGTAGATCGACTTCGGGAACGGGTTCGGCTTCTGGAAGACCATCCCGATCCAGCGGCGCACCGAGGCCGGATCGACACCGGAGCCGTAGATGTTCTGACCGTGGTAGAGGATCTCACCCTCGATCCGCGCGCTCGGGATCAGATCGTTCATGCGGTTCAGGCAGCGGATGAAGGTGCTCTTGCCGCAGCCCGAAGGGCCGATCAGTGCAGTGACCATGTTGCGGTAGATCTCGAGGTTGACGTCGCCGACCGCGAGTGTGCCGCCGTAGTACACCGAGAGGCCACGGATGTCGAAGACGGTCTCGCGATGAGTCGTCGGCGTGCTCTGGCGCTGGGCGACCTCGATCGGAGCCACCGTGTCGATCGTATCCTGCTTCATCGTGTGAGCTTCCTTCTGCTGCGCTCGAGTGCGGCCTTCGAGAGGACGCTGATGACGAGTACGAAGGTCAAGAGGACGAGCGCCGCGGCCCACGCCTGAGCGTGGAGCGCGGGATCGGGGTTCTCGAGGTCCTCGAAGATCGTCAGAGGAATGGACTGCAACGGCTGGCGCGGGTCCCAGCTGACCTGCGTGGTGGTGAGCGCGCAGGTGAAGAGGAGCGGCGCGGTCTCGCCGGCCGCACGCGCGATCGCGAGCGTCCCGCCGGTGAGGATGCCGCCGAAGCTCGCCGGGATGGTCAGGCCGACTGTCGTTCGCCAGCGGCTGACCCCGAGTGCGAAGCTCGCCTCGCGCAGAGTCTCGGGCACGAGCGCGAGCACCTCCTGGGTGGAACGGGCGATGAGCGGCAGCATGATGATCGCGAGCGCGAGACCCCCCGCAAACGCGCTCTGCTGGTGAGCGATCACGATCAGGCCGAAGATGAAGATGCCGATCACGATCGACGGCAGCCCGTTGAGGATGTCCAGCACGAAGCTGAGGAGTCGGCGCACCCTCCCGTGCGCGAACTCGCTCGTGTAGACCGCGACCAGGATTCCGATCGGGAGCGAGATGAGTGTCGCGATCGCGACGATCACAATCGTCCCGACGATTGCGTTCGCGATCCCCCCTGTACCTCCTAGGAAGTCCGTCGACGGCCCCTTCGTGAAGAAGTCTTTCGAGATCGCGGAGTGGCCGCGTTCCACCACGGTGGCGACCAGCAGCACGAGAACGGCCACGGCCGCAAGCGCGGCGCCGAGCATCACGACCTCGACGATCCGGTTGGTCAGGTTCCGGCGGCGCAGCTGCCGCGTCGGCGCGAGCGAGAACTGTGCGCGATCGCTCAACGCGCCTCCAGGTTGCGCTCGAACCGGCGCACGATGATCTGCGCTGCGATGTTGGTGACAAGCGAGAACACAAGCAGCACGAGCGCAAGCTCGACGAGCGCGCTGATGTGAATGTTCGTCGCGGCGGCCTGGTACTGCGCCGCGATGCGGCTCGCAATGGTGTCGCCGTTGGGGAAGAGCGAGATGTGGATGCCGAGCGTGCCGCCGATCACCTGCGTGACCGCGATCGCCTCGCCGATCGCGCGGCCGGCCCCGAGCATCACTGCGGCGACGAGACCACCGCGCGTCTGCGGGAGAACGACACCGCGGATCATCTCCCAGCGAGTCGCGCCGAGCGCGAGCGCGGCCTCCTTGAGATCGCTGGGGACGGTGAGGAAGAGCTCCCGTGCCACGGAGGCGGTGATCGGCAGGATCATCACCGCGAGGACGATCACGGCCGGTAGGTAGCCCGTCAGCTGCGGTGTCCCTTTGAACAACGGCAGCCACCCGAACCAGCGACTGAGGAACGGCCCCAGGTGGTCCTGGACGAACGGCCCGAGCACGAAGATTCCCCAGAGGCCGATCACAACGCTCGGGATCGCCGCGAGCAGCTCGACGAGCGTGGCGATCACTGTGCGGATCCCGCGCGGTGCGAGCTGGGTGAGGAAGAGCGCAATCGCGATCGCGGCCGGCGCGGCGATCAGCACTGCGAGGAACGACAGGTACGCGGTGCCGAAGATGAAGTCGAGCGCACCGAAGTCGCCCTTGACGGGATCCCATACTCGAGACGTCAGGAAACCGAGGCCGAACTTCTCTATCGAGAGCCGCGACTGTCTGATCAGCTCGTAGACGAGCAGACCTACGACAACGAGCACGCCCAGCGCGGCGGCGGCGGTGATGACGTGGAGCAGCCCGTCGCCGATGCGGTCGCCGAGCCGGCGGCGGCCGAGGGCGAAGCGCCCGGGCGTCGAGGCCGCAGATGCGTTCATCCGGCCACCCTAAGGCCCTGTTCCCAGGCCGTAGAGGCCGTTCACCAGTCCGTCACCAGATCGGCACCGACCCTTTGCCCACGCCGCCGCCGTCCGCCGCGAAGCTAGAACCGCAAACAATCTCAGGAGGAGAAGAAACCTGTGAAGCGCTTCATTTTTCTAGCTGCGGTGTGCCTCATGGTTGTTTTCGCCGCGGGTGCAGGCGCCAGGTCGTCGGCACTCACGCTCAAAGGCGCAGGCAGCTCGTTCGTCTCGCCTCTCGTCCTGACCTGGGTCCAGCCCTACGAGGCTGCGACCGGCGTGCACGTCGATTACAACCCGATCGGCTCGGGCGGCGGGATCCAGGCGATCCAGAACCGCCAGGTCGATTTCGGCGCGAGCGACGCGCCCATGACGCCCGATCAGTTCAACGCGTGCAACGGCTGCGTCCAGATCCCGTGGGAAGCCTCCGGCACGTCGATCGCGTACAACCTCCATGGCGCTCCACCACATCTGAAGATCACGGGGCCGGTGATCGCCAGCATCTACCTCGGGAAGATCAAGAAGTGGAACGACCCGGCGCTGAAGAAGCTCAATCCCGGCGCGAATCTGCCCGACACGGACATCACGCCGATCTGGCGTTCGGACGGAAGCGGCACGACCTACAACGTCACGGACTACCTCTCCAGGGTCAGCGGCGAGTTCAAGTCGAAGATCGGCGTCGGGACACAGGTGAACTTCCCGGTCGGCACCGGCGGCCGCGGCTCGTCGGGTGTCTCCGCCGTGCTCTCGCGCACGAACGGCGGGATCATCTACGTCGACGTCGCCTTCGCCACGAAGAACCACTTCAGCTTCTTCTCGGTGAAGAACAAGGCCGGCAAGTACACCCTCCCGGGTACGAAGCAGATCAAGGCGGCGATGCTGACGGTGAAGCACATCACGCCTGACAACAAGATCTCGATCGTCGACCCGCCGAAGTCGGCGCCGGCGGCCTATCCGATCAGCACCTTCACTTACGTGATCCTCCCGCTGAAGACGAACAACGCCGCGGCGCTCCGCAAGTTCGTCTTCTGGGGCATGACGAGCGGCGCAAAGAAGTACGGGCCGGCGCTCCGGTTCGTGCAAATCCCGCCGAACGTGCTGAGCGCAGCGAACAAGACGCTCAAGAAGGTCCAGCAAGGCTAGATCCGAGCAGGAACAAGCTCGTTCCAGACATGCCCCAGGGACAGTCCCTGGGGCCTGTCTTTTAGAACATGGCCTGGATCGGCCAGTAGACGGCTGCGGCGACGAGCGCTGCAGCCGGGATGGTCAGGATCCACGCGAACACGATGTTCCCGGCGAGGCCCCAGCGCACGGCCGAAAGCCGCTGCGTTGCTCCGGCGCCCAGCACCGACCCCGAAATGACGTGCGTCGTCGAGAGCGGATAGCCGAGGCGCGTCGCGAGGAAGATCGTCGCGCCGGCGGTCGTCTGTCCGACGAAGCCGTTCTCGGGCTCCATCCTGTACATGCGCTGCCCGATCGTGCGCATGATCCGCCAGCCGCCGACATATGTGCCGGCGCCGATCGCGACGCCCGCGGAGACCTTCACCCACGTCGGGATGTAGAAGGACGAGATCGAACCGTGCGTGTACAGCGCGAGCGCGATCACGCCCATCGTCTTCTGCGCATCGTTCGCGCCGTGCGTGAACGCGACCCAGGTGCCGGACGCCAGCTGTCCGAGCCGGAAGCCGCGGCTGGCGACGCCCGGGCTCAACCACTTGAACAGCCAGTAGATGGCGACCATGAGCGCGAACGCCGAGAAGAACGCCAGGGTCGGCGCGATGACCGCGGGGATCGCGACCTTGTGCGCAATGTCATGCCACTCGACCCCCGCCAAGCCCGACTGCACTAGCGCTGCCCCGATGAGACCGCCGATCAGCGCGTGCGACGAGCTCGACGGCAGCCCGAACCACCAGGTCAGAAGGTTCCAGACGATCGCGCCAATGACTGCGGCCAGCACGGTCGTCTCGGTCGCGAGCCCGGTGTCGATGATCCCCTCGCCGACCGTCTTGGCGACGGCTGTCGTCACGAACGCTCCTGCAAGGTTGGCAACGGACGCGATGAGCACGGCCACCCGCGGCGTCAGCGCGCGCGTCGAGACGGACGTCGCAATGGCGTTCGCCGTGTCGTGGAAGCCGTTCGTGAAGTCGAAGCCGAGCGCGACAACGACCGTGATGATCAGCAGCGTCGTTGCCACGCGTCAGCGATTCTTGACGAGAATCGCCTCGAGCACGTCGGCTGCGTTCTCGCAGGCGTCGACGGCTTCCTCGAGCTGTTCGTGAATGTCCTTCCAGCGAATGATCGACACCGCGTCCTCCCCTGACGCGAACAGTTGCGCGATGCCCTCGCGGTTCAGACGGTCGCCCTCGTCCTCGAGCTCTCGCAACTCGATCAGCTCACGCTTCGAGTCTTTGAAGCCTTCGAGCTTGAGAACCGCGTCGCGCAACTTCGTCGCGGCGCGCTCGATCACGGCCGCCTGCTGGTTGGCGTTGTCGCGAATTCGCGTGACGCCGTAGCCGAGGATGTTCCCCGCCGCCTCGTCGACGTGGTCGCAGATGTCGTCGAGGGCGCTTGCCAGCCTGTACATGTCGTCGCGGTCGAACGGCGTGACGAACGTACGGTTGAGCAGGTCGACGACCTCGTGCGTCAGGCGGTCGCCCTCGTGCTCCGCGTCCTTGATGTCGCGCGCCAGCGTGTCGCGGTCGTTGGGGAAGCCTTCGAGCAGTCGAACGAGCAGCCGCGCGATCTCAACGTTGTTGTCGGCTGCGCGGTTATAGAGGTCGTAGAACTCCCGCCGCTGTGGAACGAGGTTGATCCGCGCCATAGGCGGGCGAGTATGACCTTCAGCGCGGGAACGTGCAGCGGATCTCGAGCCCGATCCCGCCCGGGCCGCGCCGGGCCTCGACCTCGCCGCCGGCCTGCGTGACGACGTGCTTCACGATCGCCAGGCCGAGGCCGGTGCCGCGCGTCGTTCGCGCGCGGTCGCCGCGGAAGAACCGCTCGAACAGGCGCGCGAGCTCCTCGCGCGGCACGCCAGGCCCGTTGTCCGCGACCGAGAGGAGCACGGCGTCGCCCTCGTTGCGCGCGGAGACCGTGCAGCGCGCGCCGTCTCCCGCGTACCGGATCGCGTTCGTCACGAGGTTCTCGAGCAGCACGCGCAGGATTCGCGGCCGTACCGCGACCACGACGTCCTCGGCGACGAGCGTGACGATCTCTTGCGCGTGGCGCTCGGCGCTCGCTCGCAAGCGCCTCGACGACGTCGCGAACGATCGGCGCGACCGGAACGTCGCCGAGGCCGACCACTGCGCGTCCCGTCTCGAGCTCGCTGAGGAAGAGCACGTCGTCGACGAGCTCGGCCATCGCCTCGACCTCCTGCTTCGCCTGCTCGACCAGCGCTTTCGTGTCCGCGCTCGGCAGCGACGCGCTGTCGAGCAGCGCGAGGAGCCGTGCAAGCGGCGTGCGCAGCTCGTGGGAGACCGCCGCCGTGAAGCCGACCCGAAGCTCCTCGAACGGATCGGTCGTCGGCAACTCAGCCATGATGCTCAGTATGGCCAAGGTGCTGATCGTCGAGGACGACGAGATCGTCGCCAAGTCGATGGTCGACCACATGACTGCCGCCGGGCACGAGACCAAGTGGACGGCCAAGGGCGAGCAGGGCCTCGCGGCGCTGCGTTACGAGAGGCCGGACGTCGTCGTGCTCGACCTGATGCTTCCCCAGCGCGACGGCTGGAGCGTGATCGAGAGCGCGCGCGCCGACGGGATCGGCACGCCGATCGTCGTCGTCAGCGCGCGCGGCACCGAGCACGACCGGGTTCACGCGCTCGACATCGGCGCCGACGACTACCTCGTCAAGCCGTTCTCGATGGCAGAGCTCGTCGCTCGCGTAAACGCCGCCGCGCGCAGGGGCGTGCGCGCGCCCGACCCCGAGCGCGGCGAGTCGATCGAGATCGAGGAGCTGCGGATCGATCCGCGCGAAGTCCAGGCGTACGTCGACGGCGAGAGCTGCGAGCTCACACCAACCGAGTTCCGACTCCTCTACCAGCTCGCGCTCGACCGCGGCCGCGTCGTCACGCGAGACGAGCTGCTACAGAAGCTGTGGGGGCGGCGCGAGTCGCGGCGCGACCGCACCGTCGACGTCTTCGTGCGTCGGCTGCGGGAGAAGATCGACCGCCGAGCGCCGCGACACACGTTCATCCAGACGCGGTACGGCGTCGGCTACAAGCTCGAGCCCGTTCCCAAGAGTTGAGCTTGGGTTAAGCCGGCTCGTGCCGGGCGGCGAGCCCCGGTTGAATGGAGCCGTGCTTCGGCGCCTTCCTCCGATCGCCGGCGCAATCGCCTTCGCGATCGGAGTTGTCAACCTCGTCTCCGCGCTCACTCCGAACCTCTCCTGGCGCGGCGAAGTAGTGGTCGCCGTTCTTCCGGAGGACGCGGTGCCGCTCTTCCACACGCTCGCGGTTCCGGCAAGCATCGCTCTGATCGTTTGCTCGCTGTACCTCCGCCGCAGGCGGCGACGTGCGTGGGCGGTCGCATTCGCCCTGCTGGTCGCGCTCGGCGCGCTCGACGTCGTGAAGGGCCTCGATGTCGAGGAGGCGGTGCTCACGTGGGCCGGAGCGGCCGTGCTGTGGTTCGGGCGCGGATACTTCTACGTCGAACACGGGCGGATCCGCGCCCTTCGCGTGCTCACGGCGGTCTTCCTCGCAGCCGCCGCGGTCGTCGCATCGCTCGTCTGGCTCGCGTCCGGACGACAGGCCGAGGGGGTGACGGTGCTTCGCCAGACGATCGAGCTCTTCTCGTTCACAAACGGTTCGATGTCGTTTCACGACGAGCTCAGTTGGCTGCCGCTCGCGGTGTCGGCGCTCACGATCCTGCTGATCGTCGTCGGCGAATGGCTCTTCTTCTCACCACGCCCTGCACCGCGTACCCCGCCGGACGCCGCTGCCCGCCGACGGGCACGCGCGCTGATCCGCGTCCACGGTACGGACACGCTGGCGTTCTTCAAGCTACGCCGCGACCTGCAGTACGCGTTCGCACGCGACGGTCGCGCATTCCTGGGCTACAGGATCGAGAACGGCGTTCTCATCGTGGCCGGAGACCCCGTTGGCCCGGCCGATGCCGTCGAACAGGTCGCGCACGACACCTGCCGCGTCGCCCGGATCCACGGACTTCATGTCACGGCGATCGGCGCGAGCTCGGAGCTCCTTCCGGTCTGGCGCGCGTGCGGCCTGCGCGCGATCTACATCGGCGACGAGGCGGTCATCGACACTGCGACGTTCTCGCTCGAAGGCCGCGCGATCCGCAAGGTGAGACAGTCCGTGCACCGGCTCGGCAAGGCCGGCTACACCGCGGAGGTGTGCACACTCGCGGAGCTCGACAACGCAGCTCTCGCTGAGCTCGACGACGTTTCGTCCAGCTGGCGCGGACCCTCGTGCGAGCGTGGGTTCGCCATGACAATGGACGCGCTCGGACGCGACGGTCTCGTCGTCGTTGCACGGGACTCGGCCGCCGGCGTTCGCGGCTTCCTGCATTTCGTGCCTACGCACGGCCGGCAGGCGCTCTCGCTGTCGTTCATGCGCCGCGACCGCGCAACGCCGAACGGCCTGATGGAGTTCCTCGTCGTTCGCGCGATCGAGTTGCTGCGCGAACGAGGTGTGGAGGAGCTCTCGCTCAACTTCGTGATGTTCGGACGGCTGTTCGAACGGCCGCTCGTGCGACGCGTCATCCGAGTTGGCAGCCGCTGGTTCCAGATCGAGAGCCTCTACCGTTTCAGCACGAAGTTCGCGCCACGGTGGGAGCCGCGTCACTTCGTCTTCGGCAGCCTCCTCAGCCTTCCGCGGTCCGGTCTTGCTGCCCTCTTGGTGGAGGGCCAACTGCCGCGTGTGCGCCCTCAGGCGAGAGCGAGCAGGGCAATCCCGGCGGCGACGAGCACAGCCCCGGCGAAGCGCGCCGGCCCGACGCGCTCGCGGAGGAAGACCGCAGCAAGCACAGCCGCGATGACAACGCCAGTCTCCCGCACCGCCGAGACCGACGGTGCCGGCGCTCGGCGGAGTGCGAGGAGCACGAGGACGTAGGCGGCGGCCGAGAGGATGCCGACGAGCACAGTCGTCGGCGAGAGCGCAGCGCGCACGCGGCGAAGCCCGACAAACGGCGGATACGCGATCGCCGCGCCGAGCATGATCAGCAGCGCGTACGAGAACGCGTCTGCGTGCTGGATGCCGTAGCGATCGATCAGCGTGTAGCCGCCGATCGTGACGGCGATGACGCAGCCGAGCGCGGCGCCGCGGCTGCCGCGCGCGCCACGGACGAGCAAGACGCCGGCGGCGACGACCAGAACGCCGCCGAGCTCACCCGCGGAAGGGTGCGCGCCGACGACGGCCACCGCGAGCACGAGCGTCGCGACCGGCGCGAGCCCGCGCGCGATCGGATAGACGAGCGACAGGTCGAAGTGCCGATACGCAGTCGCCAGGAGCGCGACGTACAGCAGCTCGAGCGTGCCCGACGGAACGATGTATTTCCACGCCTCGCCGTCGACGTCCCACGTGAACACGGCGAGCGGCGCCAGCACGAGGACGAACGTGACGACGGCGACGGCGGTCGCTGCCTCCGTATCGCGCGTGCCGCGGAGCAGCAGGTTCCAGACGGCGTGCAGGGTCGCCGCGCCGAGCGCCAGAAGGAGCGCCGCGGTTCCCACGCTGGGACTAGCTCTCGCGCCGGATAGGCAGCTCCGTGGCGACGAGCCGCTTGCCGCCCGACTCGTAGACGAGGTCGACCGAGTCGTTCTGCCGGTACGTGCCTGCGACGCCGGCCAGCATCGAGAGCCAGCGCATGGTTCCGAGCCGCCCTTCTTTCGCCAGGGAGCGGTTGAAGACGAGCTGCCGACCGTCCCGCTCGTAGTCCCGACCCTCGACCTGCGGGACGCCGTTCACGAACACCTCGAAGTCGCCGGTGACGTAGTTGGGTACCTCGACGCGCGCCTCGTCACCCACCTTCGTAGAATGCCACCCGTCCGTGCGCCGCAGACTGCTTGTCCTCGCGACGTCCATCGCCGGCGGCCTCGCGCTGGCGACTGTCGCAGCAGCCTCGAACGGCGGCGTCGGTCCTGTCCCACCAGTCTCGCCGAACGGCCATCGGATCACCGACGCGTACTGGGTGACCCTCGGTGTGCTCGCCCTGGTCTTCGTCGTCGTCGAGACGGCTCTGCTGACGTTCGTGATCCGCTACCGGCGCCGCGGGCGCCCGCGCGACGCCGAGCCCGAGCAGATCCACGGCGACACCCGGATCGAGCTTGCCTGGACGGTCGCGCCGGTGCTGCTGCTCGCCGTGATCGTCGCGTTCGTGTTCTACAAGCTGCCCGGCATCAAGAACGCGCCCGCGTCCGCCGCAAACGCCAACATCACGGTCGAGGCACACCAGTTCTACTGGCTGTTCAAGTACCCGAGCGGCCGCCAGTCGATCAACGTCCTCACGGTGCCCAAGGACCTGGTCGTGAACCTCGACGTGGTCTCCGCCGACGTCGCTCACAGCTGGTGGGTTCCCGCCTTCGGCGGCAAGATCGACGCGATTCCCGGTAAGACGAACCACACGTGGTTCAAGGCGGAGAAGGCCGGGACGTACAGGATCCGCTGCGCCGAGTTCTGCGGCGTGCTGCACACGGGGATGCAGGGCTTCGTCCGCGTCACGGAGCCCGGGAGTCGCCCAACGGCAGAACTGCTCGGCAAGCAGGCGTTCGTCGGCGTCTGCGCGTCGTGCCACGGTCTCGACGGACAGGGAGGGATCGGTCCGGCAATTGCGTCGAGCCCGACGCTGCAGAGCCCCGAGGCGCTGGGCAACCTGGTACGGAACGGCACGGGGAAGATGCCGGCGGTCGGAAACACGTGGGATGTGCGGCTGGTCAACGCGCTCGCGCGCTATCTGAAGGTGAAGTTCGGAGGCACCGGTGGCGGTTAACACCGAAGCCGTCCCGGCCCGCCCGCCGTGGTACCAGGGGCGCTACGCCAGCTGGCTCGTGACGACCGACCACAAACGCGTCGGCATCCTCTACGTGTCGACGAGCCTGCTCTTCTTCCTCGGCGGCGGCGTGCTCGCCCTGCTCATGCGCAGCCAGCTTGCGACCGCGAACGAGCACTTCATCGTTCGCGGCAGCTACGACGAGCTGTTCACGCTCCACGGCACGGTCATGATCTTCCTCGTCGTCGTCCCGATCCTCGCCGGGTTCGGCAACTTCCTCGTGCCGCTGATGATCGGTGCGCGCGACGTTGCGTTCCCGCGGCTGAACGCGATGTCGTACTGGTTCTTCCTCTTCGGCGGCCTGACGCTCTTCCTCAGCTTCTTCGCCTCCGGCGGCGCGGCGAAGTGCGGCTGGACGTGTTACGCGCCGCTCTCCGAGACCGCGTACTCGCCGGGCCACGGCGTCGACCTGTGGATTTTGTCGCTCCACCTGCTGACAGTCGCCTCGTTCGCGGGCGCGGTGAACTTCATCGTGACGATCCACAACATGCGGGCCGCCGGGATGACCTGGCTGCGCATGCCCCTCTTCGTGTGGACGATCGAGGTCTACGCGGTGATGCTCGTCATCGTCCTGCCGGCGCTGTCGGCCGCGCTCACAATGCTCCTCCTCGACCGCCATGCCGGCACTCACTTCTTCAACCCTGCAGAGGGCGGCAGCGCGGTGCTTTGGCAGCACATGTTCTGGTTCTTCGGCCACCCAGAGGTGTACATCATGATCCTGCCCGCGATGGGGATCATCTCGGAGGTAATCCCGGTCTTCTCGCGCAAGCCGATCTTCGGCTACAAGGCAGTCGCGTACTCGACCGTCGCGATCGGTTTCATCTCGCTGCTCGTCTGGGCGCACCACATGTTCGCGGTCGGGCTGCCGATCTGGCTCCAGTCGTTCTTCATGCTCACGACCGTCCTCGTCGCCATCCCGACCGGCGTGAAGATCTTCAACTGGCTTGCGACGACGTGGCGGGGCAATCTCAGCTTCGACACGCCCATGCTCTTCTCTCTCGGTTTCATCGCCGTGTTCACGATCGGCGGGCTTTCCGGCGTCATGCTCGCCGCGTTCCCGGTCGACTGGCAGCTCACCGACACGTACTTCGTCGTCGCCCACCTGCACTACGTGCTGTTCGGCGGCTCGATCCTCGGCATCTTCGCCGGGTTGCACTACTGGTGGCCAAAGGTGTTCGGCCGCATGTTGAGCGAGACCCTCGGCAAGTGGACGTTCTGGCTGCTGTTCATCGGGATAAACGTCGCGTTCTTCCCGCAGCATCTGCTCGGCCTGGAGGGCATGCCGAGGCGCGTCTACACGTACTCCGAGGGGGGAAGCTGGGAGGTGTACAACTTCATCTCGACCGTGGGATCCTTCGTGATGGCAGTGGGCGTCCTCTTCTTCTTCTTCAACGTGTTGCGAACGCACACATGGCGTCGCGGGCGGCGTGCAGGCAACGATCCGTGGCTCGGCAACACGCTCGAATGGCTCACGACTTCGCCGCCGCCGCCGCACAACTTCGACAGCGTCCCGTACGTCGAGAGCGCGCGGCCGGTGCGCGACCTGCGCATGAAGTTGAAGGAGCGGCGTGAGCTCTAGTGGCGCCTGGATGCGCCTGACCGGGCTCGCCGCGGCGGGAGCGACGCTCCTCGCCGTGATCTCCGGCGCGACGGGCTTCGAGCACAGGCTCCTCGCGGCGCTGGCGCTGCCGCCGCTCGTCGCGCTCGTGCTGGCGGGTCGCCTCGCGCGCGCCGCGGCTTTTCGTTCCGTCGCTCGTCACGCTCGTGCTCTTCGGCGCCGCGGCGCTCGTCCCGGGCGAGCCGCTGCACGCGACGCTCGCCGCACTCGCGTTTGCCGGCGCCCTCGTGACTGCCGCTCAGACCTTCCGCGGCGCGCACGTCGCGCCCGGCGCCTGGCGCGACTACGTCACGCTGACGAAGCCGCGCATCATGACGCTGCTGCTGCTCACCGGCGCCTGCGGGATGATCGTCGGTGCGCAGGGCTGGCCGTCCACGTCGCTCTTCGTGGCCACGATGGCCGGACTGGCGCTCGCCTGCGGCGGCGCGAGCGCGCTGAACCACGTCCTCGACGCCGACATCGACCGCCTGATGGGCAAGCGGACGCAGCAGCGGCCGGTCGCCGCCGGACGGATCGAGCCGGGACGGGCGCTCGAGTTCGGCCTCACGCTGAGCGCGTTCTCGTTCGTCTTGCTCGCCAGCACCGTGAACGTGCTCACGGCCGCGCTGGCTCTCGCCGGGAACGTCTTCTACGTCGTCGTCTACACGCGGTGGCTCAAGCGCTCGACGCCGCAGAACATCGTCATCGGCGGCGCAGCGGGCGCGGTGCCGCCGCTCGTCGGCTGGGCCGCGGCGACCGGCAACCTGACTGTGCCCGCGCTCTTCCTGTTCCTGATCGTGTTCTTCTGGACGCCGCCGCACTTCTGGGCCCTCGCGCTGCTGATCCGCGACGGCTACGCGGCGGCAAAGGTGCCGATGCTTCCGGTCGTGCGCGGCGAGCGCGAGACGCTGCGCCAGATCGTCGTCTACACGCTCGTGTTGATCGCCGTGACGCTGCTGCCGTTCGCCTGGGGGACGCTGGGCGCCGGCTACGCAGTCGCCGCCCTCGCGCTCGGCGGGACCTTTCTCGCGCTGACGCTGCGGCTGCGTCGAGCGCCGTCGCGTCCCCGCGCGTCGCTGCTTGTTCCACTACTCCCTCCTCTACCTCGCGCTCCTCTTCGTCGCGATGGCGGTCGACGTCCTGTGAACGACCAGGAGCGGGAACTCGCGCGCAAGAACAACGTCTTCGGCTGGTCGCTGTTCGCCCTGGCGCTCGTGCTCGGCCTGGGAACGGCGGCAATCGCCCTGATCTACAACGCCGTCTCGAGCTACTAGGCGTTAGGCCTCTAGGCCGCTATCGTTTTCCGCACGGGTCAATCTGGAGGGTTGCGAATGCCAAGGTATTTGATCGTGCGCAAGTTCAGCGTCACCGAGACCGAGATGCCGAGGATCGGGGCGAAGTCGAAGAAGGTCGGGCAGGGCATGCCCGGAATCGTGTGGGAGCACAGCCACGTCGTCGTCGACGAGAGCGGAATGGCGGGCACGTTCTGTGTCTACGAAGCGCCGGACGAAGAGACGGTCCGCAGGCACGCGCTCGAGCTCGGAGAGCACGAGTACTGGATTCAGGAGATCGTCGGCGACGTTACGCCCGACGACTTCCCGCTCGACGGAGAGGGCGCGCCCGCTACCGCTTCTAACTAGTCACTCCTCGACGCGGCGGGCGAGGCTCGCCGCGTCGGGCAGGTGGTACAGCGCCTGGAAGGCGACCGCGCGCTTGCGGCCAACGTCGAGCCGTCGCTCGTCGTCCTCCGGCAGGAGCTGGAACGCCTCGTTGTAGAGCCCGACCGCCCGCTCCTTCGCCCAGCCGCGACCGGCGTAGTCGGCGGCTTGCACGAAGTACGACACGGCGCGCTCGACGTCGGCCGCCTCGCGCCAGTGGAATGCGAGCGTCGCGGCCGACTCTCCCGTCGCGGTCGTCGTCTCCTCCAGGAAGCGGGCGACCGTCGCGTGCCGCTCACGCCGAAGCGCGCGCGGGACCGTCGCGTAGGCGACCTGGCGCAGGAGCCCGTGCTTGAACGTGTATTGCTCGTCCCCCTGGATCCGCGAGACCGCCTCGCGCCGGATGAGGCCGCGCTCCTGGAGCGCGCCGAGCAGCACGCTCAACCCGACGCTCCGCCGCTCGATCCGCTCGAGCGCACCGCGCCAGAAGATCTTCCCGACCACGGCGGCGTCGAGGAGAATCGCCCGCTCGTCCGGCTCGAGCGCGTCGAGGCGCGCCGCGAGGATGCTGCGGATCGTCGTCGGGAGCGCGTCGGCTTCGCCCACCGACCGCTCGACGACGACGGCCGCGAGCTCCTCGATGAAGAGCGGATTTCCTTCAGCAGCCGCGGCTAGCCGTTCGGCGTAGTCACCCTCGATTCGGCCGGCGAGGAGTTGCGCCGCGAGGTGCTCGGCCTCCCGCTCCGGAAGCGGATCGAGGGCCAGCGACGTCGCCGAGATGAGACCGCCGCCCCACGCAGGCCGGCTCGTGAAGAGCTCCGGGCGCGTGAGCGCCACGAACAGCACCGGTACATCCTGCGTCCGCACCGTGAGCACCTCGATCAGGTCGAGCAGGCTCGAGTCGGCCCAGTGGATGTCCTCGAAGACGAGCACGTCGGCCGGTCGCGGGCAATGCTCTCCACGAACTGCCGCGCCACGAAAAACAGCGCTTCGCGGTCGACGTCACGGTCGATCTGGAAGCCGAGCAGCAGCGCCAGGTTCTCGATCGACTCGGAGTCGGTCTGGAGCAAGCCCGACAACTTCTCCCGGGCGACTTCTGGAGAGTCGCTGTCGAAGATGCCCGCCGCCTGCTTCACGTGCTGGGCGAAGGCGCCGTAGGCCGAGCTCTCGCCGTACGGAATCGAGCGCCCGCGCAGCGGCAGCCCGCCCTGCGACTCGACGGAACGCGCGAATTCCTCTGCGAGGCGGCTCTTGCCGATGCCTGCAGGCCCGATCACCGTCACGAGGTGGGGCCGTCGCTCGTCGCAGACCTGATCCCAGAGCCGGCCGAGTAGATCGAGGTCGCGCTCGCGCCCCACGAGCGGAGCGTGGGACAGCGCGCGCTCGCCCGCTGGCGCCGCGGCCCTGAGGGCGATCCAGACCTCGATCGGCTCCGCCTTTCCCTTCGCGAGCACCGGAGCTGCCGTCGCGTACGCGATCGTTGAGCGCGTGGCCGCATGCGTCTCGCGTCCGACGAGCACGCCGTTGATGGGCGCGGCCGCCTGGAGGCGCGATGCCGTGTTCACGACGTCCCCGACGACCATCGTCTCGCCTTGCTCTGGCCGGGCGTCGAGGTCGACGATCGCCTCGCCCGTGTTGACTGCGAGCCGAGCCTGCAGGTCGAGCTCCTGGTCTGCGTGGTTCATCAGCTGGAGCTCGTCGCGGATCGCGAGCGCGGTGCGCACGGCCCGCTCGGCGTCGTCGCCGTGCGCGACCGGCGCGCCGAAGATGCCCGAGCACGGCGTCGCCGACGAACTTCTCGATCCGGCCGCCGTGCCGCTCGATTTCCGTACGAACCCGCTCGTAGTACGGCGTCAAGAACGACCGCACGTCTTCGGGGTCGAGCTGCTCGGCGCGGGACGTGAAGCCGACGATATCGACGAACAGGACGCTGACGACCCGCCGCTCCTCCCGGTGCGCGCCCGTCGCCAGCGCGGCACCGCAGTGCAGGCAGAAGCGCGCAATCTCCGGGTTCTCTTGACCGCAGGAGGGGCAAACCGACACGCTGACAGCCTATGGAATCGCCCGACGGCATCTTTCTCGCACGGCCGGAGGTTCCCGCGGTCGGTAAGGCGCTCGCGGTCAAGGACCTCTTCGACACCGAAGGGCTCACGACGACGTACGGCTCGGCGATCTTCGCCGACCACGTGCCGGGCAAGACTGCGGAGGCGGTGCGCCGGCTCGAGGCGTCGGGGTACGCGAACGTCGGCAAGACGAACCTGCACGAGTTCGCCTACGGCGTCACGTCGATGAACCCGCACTTCGGCTGGGTCCCGAACCCGCTCGCGCCCGGACGGATCCCCGGCGGCTCGAGCGGAGGCTCGGCCGCTGCGCTCGCGGCAGGGCTCGCCGATGCGGCGCTCGGAACGGACACAGGGGGCTCGATCCGGATTCCCGCCGCGTACTGCGGCATCGTCGGCTTCAAGCCGACCTTCGGGCTCGTCCCGCTCGACGGTTGCTGGCCGCTCGCGCCGAGCTACGACCACGCCGGCCCGATGGCGCGCACGGTCGAGGAGTGCGTGACGATGCTGAAGGCGCTCGCGCCGGGCTTCGAGCCGGCGCCCGTGCCCGAGCTCGCCGATGTTCGTGTCGCGGTCGCGTGGCTCGACGACGCGCAGGAGGGCGTGCGGCAGCGGGTCGAAGCAGCCGCGGCGCACTTCCCTAACCGCGAGCGCATCGATTTTCCGCGCGGCCACGGGCCATCTGAAGGTCTTCATGCGCGAGATCGCCGACGTGCACGCGACGCTCTTCGAGGAGCAGCCGGAGGCGTACGGCGCGGACGTCGCGCGCAAGATCCGGGAGTGCCTGGCCCTGACCGACGCGGAGTTTCGCGAGGGGGAACGGGCACGAGCCAGCCTGCGCGACGAGGCGGCCGAGCGGCTCGACGGCTTCGACCTGCTCCTGACGCCGACGCAGGGATTCGTGGCGCCGACCTACGAGGAGGCCGCGGACGACTCTCTGCGCCTGGGCATCACCCGCTTCACGAACCCCTTCAACGCCCTCGGTTGGCCGGCGCTGGCGCTTCCGTGCGGCCCTGCCGAGCACGGCTTGCCCGCGTCGATCCAGCTCGTCGGCCGCGCGGGCGCCGATTCGTTCGTCCTCGCTGTAGGAGCGGCGCTGGAGGCTCGAGTAGCCGCCTAGAACTGCGCCTACTCCAAAGCGGCGATCACCGCTGCCTCGTACACCGGGTCTCGCGTGAAGCGGTCGAGCTGGCTCGACAGCAGCTCTGAGGCGGGAGGACGCTCTCCCGGCGGCGCGTCGATCGCCTTGCCGTCGACGTACACGGACGTCAGCACGTCCGCAGGTTCGTGCTCCAGGTCGACATCGTGACCGAGTCTCGAGCTCAGCCACCCCGCGAGCAGGACCGCCTGGGCGCGCGTCGCCGTGACCGAGATCTCGTGTCCTTCGAAGGGCCAAGCGAGCGCAAGCTCGCGCCGCCAGCGCTCCGTTCGCTCCCACGCGATGTCCGAGACGGCGGTGCGGTCGAAGCGCTTGGCGAGCTTCCCGTAGCCTTGTGACAACGTGTCACTTGGCCACTCGGTCGAGTCGACGATCAACCGGTCGACGACCTCGACGACCTCGTCGAACACCTCGTCGAACTCGGGCAGCCCGCGCCAGCGGCAGAACACCGGAAGGTCGGCGACGAGGAGCGGCACGACGATGCTGGAGGGATGGCGCGACCGGTCGCCGCAGAGCCGTACGCGAATCACCTCGGCGCACGACGTCCGCGGGCCGGCGGCGAAGAATTGCACCGACGCGTCGAGGTCGAGTCCATCGTCGTCCTCGGGCCGCGGAAAGAGGAGGATCGTCCGCGACGGATGCTGCTCGGCGAGACCCGCGAGCGTTCGCTCGGCGGCCTCCTCCCACCCGGTAGGCACCCATGCGAGGTGCGTCATGACGCTCGTCCGCTGGTTCGGCGCCTGTCCCTCGGCCGTCGACGCGTCCCTAAGCTCGGCAAGCTCCCGCTCGATCTCGAGAACGGTGGAGGCCATCAGTGGCTTCGCCATTCGCGGCCGTCGCGCTCGATCAGCTCGTTCGCGCTCGCCGGCCCCCACGTGCCTGCAGCGTAGTTCGGGAAGTTCGGCCGGTCGCGCCGCCACGCTGCGACGATCGCGTCGACGAGCGACCACTGCTCCTCGACCTCGTCGGTGCGCGTGAACAGCGTCTGGTCGCCGAGCATCGCGTCGAGGATCAGCCGCTCGTACGCCTCGGGCAAGCCGGTCCGGAACGCGCCGCCGTAGAGGAAGTCCATGTGCACGTTGCGGATCGTCATCCCCGCGCCGGGAACCTTCGCGCCGATCGCGAGCGACACGCCCTCGTCCGGCTGGACGTGGATGACGAGCACGTTCGGCCGGAGGCCCTCGGTCGCCGACTCCTCGAACGGCGGGTGCGGCGCGCGCTTGAAGTGGATCGCGATCGTCGTCTCTCGCCGGGCAAGCCGCTTCCCCATGCGCACGTAGAACGGCGTGTCTGCCCAGCGCCAGTTGTCGACGAAGAGCTTCGCGGCGACGTACGTGTCGGTCATCGAGTTGGGGTCGACGCCCTCCTCCTCCCGGTAGCCCGGAACTTCGTCGCCCTCGATGTAGCCGCGCCCGTACTGCCCGCGCACGACCGACTTCGGGCCCGGCGTGTGCAGCGAACGCAGCGCCTTCACCTTCTCGTTCCGTACCTGCTCCGCCGTGAAGTCGATCGGAGGCTCCATCGCCGTCAGCGCGACCAGCTGCAGGAGATGGTTCTGGAAGATGTCGCGGATCGCTCCCGCCTGCTCGTAGTAGCCGGCGCGCCGCTCGATCCCCATCGTCTCGGCAACGGTGATCTGCACGTGGTCGATGAACTGCCTGTTCCAGATCGGCTCGAAGATGCCGTTCGCGAACC
The DNA here is from genome assembly GCA_963815965.1 of uncultured Actinomycetes bacterium. Lineage (GTDB taxonomy): Bacteria > Actinomycetota > Thermoleophilia > Gaiellales > Gaiellaceae > DASVFB01. Next base: position 684,179 of record CAWFIT010000001.1, read on the forward strand.
GCAGCGCCAGCACGTTCTGGACGGTCTCCTTGCCGAGGTAATGATCGATGCGAAAGATCTCGTCCTCGGTGAAGTACCGCTGCAGCAAGTTCGTCAGCTTGCGCGCCGAGTCGAGGTCGTGACCGAACGGCTTCTCGATCACGAGTCGAGTCCACCCAGTCGCTTTGCGCCGCTTGCCGAGCTGGCGGACGAGCATCTCGATCGCGCTCGGCGGAACCGCGAAGTAGTAGAGACGGTTACCTTCCGTGCCGCGCTCCTCGTCGAGCTCGCTCATGGACGCGGCCACGGCGTCCAGAGCCGCCTCGTCGACGAAATCGGTCGAGAGGTAGCGCATCCCCTCGGCGAGCGGTTCCCACACATCGGGGCGGAACGGGTCGCGCGCAAACTCCTTGACAGCGGCCTCCATCGCTGTCCGGAACACGTCGTCGCTCATCTCGCTGCGCGCGACGCCAACGACCGAAAACTTCTGCGGCAGCAAGCGGCGGTAGGCGAGCGAGTAGATCGCGGGGATGAGCTTGCGCTGCGTCAGGTCGCCGGAGGCGCCGAAGATCACGAACGCGCACGGGTCCGGCGTTCGCCGCACCTGGAGGCCTTCGAGCAGCGGGTTTTCCTGCGTGACCGTCATTCGGCCTTCACGGCGTGTCCGCCGAACTCATTGCGCAGCGCCGCGGTGATCTTCGCGGCGAACGACTCCTCCTGGCGAGACGCGAAACGGGCATAGAGCGCCGCCGTGATCGCAGGCACCGGCACGTCCTCGGCGATCGCCTCCTCGATCGTCCAACGTCCCTCGCCCGAGTCGTCGACGTACCCCTTGATGTGCGGCAGGTCGTTGCCTTCCTTCTCGAGCGCGTCGTACAACAGCTCGAGCAGCCACGAGCGGACGACCGACCCATAGCGCCAGATGCCGGCGATCTCCTTCAGGTCGAGGTCGAACTCCGACTTCGCCATCACCTCGAAGCCCTCAGCGTATGCCTGCATCAGTCCGTACTCGATGCCGTTGTGGACCATCTTCACGAAGTGCCCGGCGCCGCTCGGGCCGACGTGCGCGTAGCCGTCCTCGGGTGCGAGAGCCGTGAACACCGGCTCGAGCCGCTGCACCGGCTCGTCGTCGCCGCCGACCATCAGGCAGTAGCCGTTGCGCAGGCCCCAGATGCCGCCCGACACGCCGGCGTCCACGAAATGGATGCCTCTTTGCCTGCGCGTCGTTGTGTCGGCGCTGCGAATCGTGGAAGTTCGAGTTGCCACCGTCGACGATCGTGTCGCCGGCATCGGCGAGCTCCAGCAGCCGCTGGAACGTCTCCTCGGTCGGCGCGCCTGCCGGAATCATCAGCCAGAACGCCCGCGGCGGCTCGAGCTGGTTACGGAGATCCTCGAGCGACGTCGCCGTTCGCGTCTCGCTGGAACGGTCGTACGTCTTGATGTCGTGGCCGTGCTGCTGCAGGCGGATCGTCATGTTGCCGCCCATACGTCCGAGACCGATCATTCCGAGCTGCATCAGACAATCATCCTCGCGACGCGGCGGCCGCGCGCCTTCAGCGATTCGTAGTCGCCGGCAGCCTGCGCTCGTATCAGCCGGGCGAAGCCGAACGGCTGCCCGGGAATCGGCAGCTCGTCGCCCTGGTCGTCCACGACCTGAAGGAAGAGCCCGGTGTTCGGGCCGCCTTTGTGGAACTGCCCGGTCGAGTGGAGGTACCGCGGGCCGAAGCCGTGCGTCACGACGTGTCCGCTCTCCCGCGCACGATCGACGAGCTGCTGCATCTCGTTGACACGCGCCGGATCGACGAAGGCCTGGATGCACACGTAGTTTCCCTCCTGCGCCTGCGCGAGCAGCTCCTCGAGCGATCCCTCCGGCTCGAGCTCGACGTCGCCGCCCTCGAGCACCTCGTTCGTCTTGTCTTTCGCCGCCTGCACGTCGGGCTGATCGAACGGATTGATGCCGATGATCGAGCCCGCCACCGCGACGGCGAACTCCCAGCGGAAGAACTCCTGCCCAAGCTCATACGGGTCGGGGAGCCGGACTTCCTCGTGCATCTCGGCATTCGGGTCGTCAGGCGCGGGCAGGATCCCTTTCCCCTGCTTGCCGGTCGATTCGGCGATGAGCTGCTCCATCCAGAGGCCGAACGCGTCGGCGTCGTTCAAGCCGACGCTCGAGACAGAGGCGAGCCGGCGCCCGAGATCCAGCCCTGGGTTGCCGTCCGCGTAGTGACACGCCTCCTGCATCTCCACCGCGCGCTCGAGCAGCCGCGTCGCGTCGATGCCCATCAGCACAGCGGGCACGATCCCGAACGGCGACAGCGCGGAGTAGCGCCCGCCGATCGTCGGCTCGCCGTGGAAAACACGCAGGAAGCCGTTCTCGCGCGCGAACCGCTCGAGGTCGGACCCTGGGTCGGTGATCGCGGCGAACTGTCCGCCACGCTCGAGGAAGTACGCCGTGTGCGAGCGCGTCTCGAGCGTCGTGCCGGACTTCGACGCAGAGAGAAAGAGCGTGCGCTCGGGATCGATCCTCGACTCGAGCGCGCGGATCGCGTTCGGGTGCGTCGTGTCGAGGACGTGGAACCTGTCCGCGCCGAACGTGCGCCGCATCACCTCGGGCGCAAGCGATGAACCGCCCATGCCGAGCACGACCACGTCGTCGATCGCGCCCGCCGAGACGACCTCGTTGGCGAACTCCAGAACCTCGTCCAGCTGCTCGAGCATGCGCTGCGGCTCGTCGAGCCAGCCAAGCCACTGCGCCTCGTCGGCGCCCGTCCACACGGTTGGATCGCGCGCCCAGATCCGCTCGACGAACTCAGTCGTGACGGTCACACTGCGGCCAGCGCGTCGCGCTTCTCGGCAATCCCCTGCTTCAGCTCGACGAACGAGTCGATGAATTTCTGCACGCCCTCACGTTCGAGCGTGTCCGTCACGTCGTCGTAGTCGACGCCCGCCTCGCGAATGTCGTCCAACAGCCGCGTCGCCTTGTCGATGTCGCGCTCGACCATGTCCTCGACCTTGCCGTGATCCTGGAACGCTTCAATCGTCTCCTCGGGCATCGTGTTCACGGTCTGGGGGCCGATCAGCTCCTCGACGTACATCACGTCGCGGTAGGCGGGATTCTTGGTGGAGGTCGACGCCCAGAGACAGCGCTGCGGGTTCGCGCCTTTCGCAGCGAGGCGGTCCCAGCGGTCGCCGGAGAAGACGCGCTTGTAGTTCTGGTACGCGAGCTTTGCATTCGCGATCGCGAGCTTGCCTTGAAGGTCGGCACGGCCCACTTGCTCGAGACGCTTGTCCGCCTCGGTGTCGACGCGCGAGACGAAGAACGACGCGACGGACCGCACCGTAATCAGATCGCCGCCGTCCCCCGCAAACCGCTCGAGCCCGCGGACATACGCCTCCATCACTTCCTCATGCCGCTGCAAGCGAGAAGATCAGCGTGACGTTGATGTTGCGTCCGGCCGCGACCGAATCCTCGATTGCGCCCACTCCCGGCGCCGTCGCGGGGATCTTCACGTACAGGTTCGGCTCGTCGATCCACTCGTGCAGCCGCTTCGCCTCCTCGAGGGTCCGCTCGCGGTCGTACGCGATCTCGGGGTCGACCTCCCACGAGACGTAGCCGTCCTCACCGCGCGTCGCGTCGTAGACCGGGCGCAGCAGCTCGAGCCCGCCCTTCACGTCGTCGGCCGACAGCGCGAGGAAAATCTCCTTCAGATCCTCCTCTGTGTCGAGCAGTTGCTTGAGCTGCTCGTCGTACGCGTCGCCGGACGCGAGCGCTTTCTGGAAGATCGACGGATTGGACGTCACGCCGACCACCGCGTCTTCGTCCATCATGTTGGCGAGCTTGCCGTTCTCGAGGATCTCGCGCGATAGGTAGTCGAGCCACACGCTCTGACCGTGCTCGCTCAGCTCTTGCAATCTCGTCTTAGACATGTGCTCTCTCCATTTCTTCAACCTTTGCCAATCGTCTGACGTAGCGCTCTTCCGCTACGAACTTCGCGTCCAGGAACGCGCGCACGAGCTCGGCGGCGAGCTCAGCGCCGACTACCTCTGAGCCAAGGCAGAGCACGTTCATATCGTCGTGCTCGACGCCCTGGTGAGCGGAGTACGTGTCATGGCAAATCGCCGCGCGGATCCCCGCGAGCTTGCAGGCCGCAACCGACGCGCCGACGCCCGAGCCGCAGACGAGCACGCCGCGCTCGGCGTCGCCGGAGCGGATCGCGTCGCCCACCTCCTGCGCCTTGTCGGGGTAGTCGATCCGCACGCTGTCGTCGTCGGTGCCGAGGTCGTGGACTTCATGGCTCAGAGCCACGATCTCCCCGATCACGGCCTCCCGTAACTTCACTCCACGGTGATCGAAAGCGACAGCGACGCGCATACGTCCTACGTTACCCCTCTGCGGGTTCGTAGACTCACGCCATGACCGACCCACAGCTCTGGCGCGAGCTTGGGCAGCAGCTGCGCGTCGACTCGATCCGTGCGGCGGCGGTTCCCAAGTCCGGCCATCCGACGTCCTCGATGTCGGCCGCCGACTTGATGGCCGTCCTGCTCGCCAAGCACCTCCGCTTCGACTTCGACAATCCGGACGACCCGCGCAACGACCACCTGATCTTCTCGAAGGGCCACGCGTCCCCGCTGCTCTACTCGGTGTTCAAGGCGGCCGGCGCGATAACGGACGAAGAGCTGCTCACGTTCCGCAAGTTCGGGTCGCGGCTCGAAGGACACCCAACGCCCAAGATCCCCTGGGTGGATGTCGCGACGGGGTCGCTCGGCCAGGGCTTGCCGATCTCGGTCGGCGTGGCGCTCGCCGGCAAGAAGCTCGACCGACTGCCGTATCGCGTCTGGTGTCTATGCGGCGACAGCGAGCTCGCGGAGGGCTCGATGTGGGAGGCGTTCGAGCACGCCGCGTTCGCCGGTCTCGACAACCTGACGGCGATTCTCGACATCAATCGCCTCGGCCAGCGAGGCGAGACGATGCACGGCTGGGATCTCGACTCGTACAGGCGCCGCGTCGAGGCGTTCGGCTGGGCGGCGATCGAAGTCGACGGCCACGACGTCGAAGCGATCGACCGCGCGTACGAGGAGGCACGCTCGACGACTGGAAGGCCGACGGCGATCATCGCGCGCACGATCAAGGGCAAGGGCGTGAAGGCCGTCGAGAACGCGGAGGGCTGGCACGGTAAGGCACTCGACGATCCCGAGAGCGCCATCGCGGAGCTCGGCGGCATCCGCAACATCGTCGTCCAGGTGCACAAGCCCGAGATCGACGCGCAGCCGCACATGTTCGAAACGGGCACGCTCGAGTTGCCACGGTACGAGCTCGGTACCGAAGTCGCGACGCGCAAGGCGTACGGCGACGCGCTGCTCGCGCTCGGTAGGGGACGCGGCGACGTCGTTGCGCTCGACGGCGAGGTCTCGAACTCGACGTACGCGGAGGAGTTCGCGAAGGCGATCCCCGACCGGTACTTCGAGATGTACATCGCCGAGCAGCAATTGGTCGCCGCGGCGGTCGGGCTGCAGGTGCGCAAGTGGGTTCCCTTCGCGTCGACGTTCGCAGCGTTCTTCTCGCGGGCGTACGACTTCGTCCGCATGGCCGCGATCTCGCAGGCGAACATCCGTCTCGCCGGCTCGCACGCCGGCGTGTCGATCGGCGAGGACGGCCCGTCGCAGATGGCGCTCGAGGATCTCGCCGCGTTCCGCGCGGTGCACGGCTCGACCGTCCTGTACCCGAGCGACGCGAACCAGACGGCCAAGCTTGTCGCGGCGATGGCCGACCTCGACGGGATCTCGTTCATTCGCACGACGCGCGGCGCGACGCCGGTCATCTACAGCCCTGACGAAGACTTTCCCGTCGGTGGTGCGAGGGTTGTGCGCGAGGGCGACGACGTGACGCTGATCGGCGCCGGCATCACCCTGCACGAGGCGCTGGAGGCCGCCGATGCGCTCGCCGAGGAGGGCGTCTCGGCGCAGGTGCTCGACCTCTATTCGCTCAAGCCGGTCGACGCGGACGTGCTGCGTGACGCCGTTGAGGCCACCGGCCGGCGCGTCGTCGTGGCCGAGGACCACTGGCCCGAGGGCGGGCTCGGCGAGACCGTGCTCTCGGCGCTCGCCGGCGAGGAACTCGCCTTCGAGCATCTCGCGGTGCGAGAGATGCCGGTGTCGGGCAAGCCCGACGAGCTGCTCGCTGCCGCCGGCATCGACGCAGACGCGATCGCCGCTGCAGCACGAAAGCTCGTCTCCGCGCAGACCGTCGCGCGCTGATCACATGATGATGCGGCGGGTTGCGCTGCTCGCCGTCTCGGCGAACCTTCTCGCCGCCTGCGGCGGCGACACCGACGACCTCCAGGTCGCGGTCGACCGGCTCAACGGCGGGCCCGCGTCCAGCCGCCTGCGCGCGTCGCTGGAGGCGGGCGGAGGCCTCTCGTTCTGCAGGGTCACACCGGAACCGGATCGCCCGAACCGGCTTCTGCTCACGGTCGTCATGAAGAACGACAGCTGGTACCAGGCGACGCTCGACCCCGAGGTGGACGAGAAGCTACGAGGCGAGAACGTCACGACCGGCAAGAACTACGCGCAGGTCTTCGGGCCCGACCGCGTAGCCGAGCTCCGACGGACCGGCAGGGCGTGCACCGTCTCTGTCACCGACGGTGCCGTGTCCCTGAACTAGGGCGCCGGGCTCACCACCAGCGCGCTCCCCGTGCCGCGCCGCACGGGCTCGGCCGCCGCGAGCAGGTTGCCGCCGCCGAGAAACTCGATCCCCGTCGCGGCACCGATCTCCCCGCCGTTCGAGAATGCGTGGCCGCGCGCCTGGAGCAGTGTCATGAGCGGACTGGACAGGAACGCGGGCTCGGAGCTCGTGCTCGTCGTGTTGCGCTGGCTCGCGCGCGGGTCCGCGATCGCCTGCGGCAGCGTCATCCCCTGGTCGAGACGATCGAACAGGATCTGCAGCACCGTCGTGATGATCGTCGAGCCGCCCGGAGAGCCGAGCGCGAGGAACGGCTTCTTCTTGTCGAGGACGATCGTCGGCGCCATCGAGCTGCGCGGCCGCTTGCCGCCCTCGACGCGGTTCGGATGCGTCGTCGAGTCGTAGTTGAAGTCGGTGAGCTCGTTGTTGAGCAGGAAGCCGTAGCCGGGAACGAGGAGGCCCGAGCCGCCGGTCGACTCGATCGTGAACGTGTACGAGACGACGTTGCCCTCCTTGTCCGACGTCACGAGATGCGTCGTCGTCTCCGACTGCGTCGCGGTCGCGGACGCCTGTCCCTTCACGTACGGGTACGGATTCCCGGGTTGCACGACCGGCGGGCTCGCGGCTGTCGTCGTGATCAGCGCGCGCCGCGTCGCCGCGTAGTCGTCCGACAGCAGACCCGTGAGCGGCACGTCGTAGTACTCGGGGTCGGCAAGGTACGCGTTGCGGTCCGCGAACGAGTAGCGCGAAGCCTCGAGGAAGTAGTGGAAAGCCTGCTCGCGAGTCATCGAGGAGAGGTCGTAGCCCTCGAGGATGTTCAGCGCCTCGCCGACGGTCGAGCCGCCGCTCGACGGGGGTCCCATCGAGTACACGTCGAGACCGCGGTAGCTCACGTGCGTCGGCTTGCGCTTGATCGCGCGGTAGTCGCTTCAGGTCCTGCAGCGTCATCACGCCGGGCCGCCAGACGTGGTTCGCCGTCGGCGCGGGATTCGGGTGCTGCACGGTGTCGACGATCGCGTGCGCGATGTCGCCGCGGTACAGCTCCTTCATGCCGTGCTTCGCGATCAGCTCGTACGTGTGCGCGAGGTCCGGATTGCGAAACGTCGTGCCGACGTCGTGCGGCGTGCCGTCCGGGTCGAGGTAGAGCGCGGCCGTGGTCGGGATGTCGTTGAACCAGTCGAGCGCCCCGTTGGTCTGGTCGAAGAACGTCTGGTCGACGACGAACCCGTTCCTTGCGACGCCGATCGCAGGTTGCAACACCTGCGCGAGCTTCATCGTCCCGTACTTCTTGAGTGCCTTAGCCCACGTCGCGGGCGTTCCGGGCACGCCGACGGACATGCCGCTCCAGCGCGCGTCGTTGAACGGGAGCGGCACGCCGTTCTCCCAGAACGACGTCGGCGTCATCGCCTCTGACGCTGTCTCACGCCCGTCGATCGTGGTCACTTTGCCGTGCGCTGGACGGATGACCATGAAGCCGCCGCCGCCCAGGCCGCACGAGAACGGCTCCGTTACGCCGAGCACGGCCGCCGCCGCGACGGCGGCGTCGACTGCGTTGCCGCCGGCTTTCAGCGTGTCGATGGCCGCCTGGCTCGCGAGGGTCTCGACACTCGCGGCGGCGCCACCCTTTCCTATCGACGTCGGCGGGCCGAACGGCGCGACGGCCGCGGACGCCGGAACACCGACGACCAGTCCGACGACGAAGAGCAGAATGGCGATCACTCGGCGCATGGTTCCTCCCCTGGCTCGATTCGGCGGCCGGCGCGTTCCTCTCTAGTCTGTGCGCATGGCCGTCGTCATTGCTTCCAATCTCCGAAAGGAGCTCGCCGGAAACGTGCTTTTCGACGGGGTTTCCTTCAAGGTCGAGCGCCGCGAGCGCGTCGCGCTGGCCGGTCCGAACGGCGCAGGCAAGACGACGCTGCTGCGCATGCTGGCCGGCCAGAGCGAGGTCCACGGCGGCGAGCTCGCGTTCTCGAAGGGCACGCGCGTCGCGCTCCACGACCAGCGCCCGCCGCTGCAGCGGGGGCTGACGCTGCGCGACTACGTCCTCTCAGGCGCCGCCGACCTCGTCGCGATCGAGCAGGAGCTGCGGCAGCTGGAGGAGGCGATGACCGCCGGCGATCACGCGGCACAGACGTTGCGGCGGTACTCGGAGGCGCAGGCGCGGCTCGAGCACGCGGGCGGCTACGCGTGGCGCGAGCGCGTCGGCTCGGTCGCGCGCGGCCTCGGTTTCCGCGAGGAGGACCTCGACCGGCTGCTCGACACGTTCTCCGGCGGCGAGCTGACGCGAGCCTCGCTCGCGCGGGTGCTCGGGGGCGATCCGGATCTGCTGCTGCTCGACGAGCCGACGAACCACCTCGACGTCGCGAGCCTCGAGTGGCTCGAGAACGAGCTGTCATCGCTCGACGCCGGCGTGATGCTCGTCGCGCACGACCGCTGGTTCCTCGAGGCGACGACGACGGCGGTGCTGGAGCTCGAGGCAGGTCGATCGACCTACTTCGCCGGCCCGTGGCACCAGTGGCGGCTCGAGCGAGCCTCGCGCCTCCAGTCGGCGACGAAGGAGGCGGCGCGCTACGCGGAGGACATCGCGCGGCTCGAGCGATTCGTCGCACGCTTCCGCTACAAGAAATCGAAGGCGAAACAGGCGCAGGCGAAGCTCACGCAGATCGGCCGCCTCACGCAGGAGAAGGCGAAGGTCGGCGACGAGATCTCGCTGCTCACGCGCCGGTCGAGGCGGCTCGGGTTCGGCTTCATCGATCCGCCGCGTAGCGGCCGGACGGTCCTCGAGTCGGACGCGCTCGCCGTCCAGATCGGTGAACGCGAGCTGCTGCGCGAGGCGACGTTCGCGCTCGAGCGGGGCGAGCACGTCGCGCTCGTCGGACCGAACGGCTCCGGGAAGACGACGCTGATCGAGACCGTGCTCGACAAGCGCGAGCCGAAGGCTGGGCGCGTGCGGCTCGGCCACAGCGTCGCCGTCGGCTACTTCTCGCAGCAGGAAGTCGAGCTGGACGAGCGGCACACCGTGCTCGAGTCGACGCAGCGCGCGACGAACCTGCCGCGCCCGCAGGCGCAGGCGCTGCTCGGCCGCTTCCTCTTCTCCGGCTGGGACGAGCACGAGAAGTCGGTCGCCGTTCTCTCCGGCGGCGAGCGCCGCCGACTCGCGCTCGCCCACGTGGTCGCATCCGGCGCGAACTTCCTCGTGCTCGACGAGCCGACGAACCACCTCGACCTCGAGTCGCGCGAGGCGCTCGAAGCCGCGCTGGAGGCCTTCCCCGGCACGATCCTGCTCGTCTCACACGACCGAGCGCTCGTCGATGCAGTCGCCGAGCGCACGCTCGCGCTCGAAGACAGGACTATCCGCAGCTACGACGGCGGCTGGGCCGAATACATCCGCCGCCGCGACGAGCGGGCAGCCGCTGCGGTCGAGCCCGAGCCGGAGCCGAAGGTGCGCAAGGCGAAGCCGCGGCCGCAGGCGGCGCCGAAGCAGCGACCGAGTGAGCTCGAGCAGCTCGAGTCCGACATCGCGGCGCGGGAAGACGTGCTCGCCGGTCTCGAGCGCAAGCTCGCCGACGACTGGGCCGACGTCGAGACGCTTCAGGCACACCGGGCCGCTCGTGACGAGCTGCAGGCGATGCTCGTGCGCTGGGAGGAGCTGTTCGAGCGCCAGGCGCAATGACGCAGAGCGTCGTCGACCGGGTCGACGCGGAGGCAATCCGCCTCGTCCGCTTCGTCTGGTGCGGCAACGACGGCACGGTGCGTGCGAAGGCAAGCGGCAGGCACGGCCTCGAGGGTCGGCTCGCGAGCGGGATCGGCCTGACCGTCGCGATGCAGGCGATGAGCGGGCTCGACCAGCTGCAGCCCGTCGAAGGGATGGGCCCGGTCGGCGAGATCCGGCTCGTGCCCGACCTCGAGACGTTTCGCGTCTTGCCGTACGCGCCGCGCACCGGCGCGCTGCTCGTCGACCACGTGACGCTCGACGGTGAGCCGGCGCCACAGTGCCCGCGCTCGTTCCTGAAGCGGATGGAGGCGCGGCTCGCCGAGCACGACGGCGCGCGCCTCGAGGTCGCGTTCGAAAACGAGTTCGCGCTCGCGGTCCGCGAGGACGGCGAATACGTGCCGGTCGACGAGAGCCTGTGCTTTTCCACGATCGGCATGACGACGTCGCAGGAGTACATCGATGCGCTCGTCGACGCGCTCGAGCTGCAGGGCATTCCGCTCGAGCAGTACTACGCGGAGCTCGGTCACGGCCAGCAGGAGATCTCGACCCCGCACGCACCTGCGCTGCGAGCGGCGGACGAGCAGATCCTCGTGCGCGAGACGATTCGCGGCGTCGCTGCGAAGCACGGCCTTGTCGCTTCACTCGCTCCGAAGCCGTGGCCCGACGGCGCCGGCAACGGCGGGCACATCCACTTCTCGCTCTGGTCCGGCGAGCGCAACCGTTTTCACGACGCGGCGGCCGACGACCTCCTGTCGGCCGAGGCGAACGCGTTCCTCGCCGGCGTGCTCGAGCACCTTCCCGCGCTGTGCGGGCTGACGGCGCCGAGCTTCAACTCGTATCGCCGCATCGTCCCGCACTACTGGGCGGGAGCGTTCACGTGCTGGGGTCACGACAACCGCGAGGCGCCGATCCGTGTCCCCTCGGTGTTCGACGGCATGGAGGAGGCATCGACGAACGCCGAGCTCAAGGCCGCCGACTCGAGCGGCAATCCGTACCTCGCGCTCGGCGGGCTGATCGCCGCGGGGCTCGACGGTCTCGAGCGCGGGCTCACGCTGCCGCCGCCGGTCGAGGTCGATCCGGCGACGATCGCATCGGACGAGCGCCGCCGGCGCGGCATCCTGCGCCTTCCGGCGACGCAGGAGGAGGCACTGGACGCGCTCGCGGCCGACACGGTCCTCATCGATGCGCTGGGGCCTGTCCTCGCGACGTCCTACCTCGCGGTCCGCCGCTCGGAGTGGAACGCTTACGCCGCAGGAGACGAGACATTCGAGCAGCAGGGACACTTCTCAAAGTACTGAGCGCGGTCGGCCTCGTCGACCATCACGCTCACGGGATCCTGCGCACGCCGCCGGCGACGCTGGACGAGTTTCGCGGCCTCTTCTCCGAGAGCTCCGATCCGCGCCAGTGGCCGCACGTCGCCACCGGCCTGACGTACCGGCGCGCGATGCGCGACGTCGCGGCTCACTTCGGCATCGAAGCGACGGAAAAGGCCGTGTACGAGCACCGACGGAACAGCGATTCCGACGAGTACGCATCGTCGCTTCTTCGCGCGACGAACACCGACTGGCTGCTCGTCGACGACGGCTTCCCGCCGCCCGGCACGGGGATCGAGTGGGAGGAACTCGGCAAGCTCGCCGCCTGCCGCGCACATCCGGTGCTGCGCATCGAGACGCACGAGACAAGCGACATCAGTAACGCTCGCGACGCGGGCTTCGTCGCGCTGAAGACGATCGCTGCGTACCGCGGCGGCCTCGATCGCGTATCCGACGACGTCGTCGAGGCGCTGGAGGCGAACGAGGCGAGCGGCGATCCACTCCCCGTGCAGGTGCACTGTGGCTTCGGCGACGCGGACCTGCACCTGTGGCGCGCCGACCCCTCCTACCTCAAACCGCTGATCGAGCGCTTCCGCGAGACGCCGTTCGTCCTCCTGCACTGTTACCCGTTCGTTCGCGAGGCGGGCTGGCTCGCGCACGTGTACGGCAACGTCTGGTTCGACCTCTCGCTGACGATTCCGCACGTCTCGCGACCCGCCGAGCATCTGCGCCAGGCGCTCGAGCTCGCGCCTGTGTCCAAGCTGCTTTACGCGTCGGACGCGGCGCGCACGCCCGAGCTGTACTACCTCGCCGCGAAGTGGTGGAGGGAGGCGCTCGCGGAGGTGCTGTCGGAGGAGTTGCCCGAGCAGGAGGCCGAGCAGGCTGGACGCTCGATCCTGCGCGAGAACGCGCTCGCGCTGTACGGCCTCGCGTAGCCTCCGTGCGGTGACGCGCTGGAGGATCCACGGCGAGCGCCGGCTCTACACGAGCGAGTGGCTCGACCTCAGCGTGGCCGACGTCGAGTTGCCGGACGGAACGCGTTTCGACCACCACGTTGTGCGCCTGCCGCACCCGGCCGTAGGCGTGGTCGTCAACGATGCGGATCGAGGCGTGCTGCTGCTGCGGCGGCACCGCTTCATCACCGACACGTGGGGCTGGGAGATCCCCGCCGGTCGCGTCGACCCCGGGGAGACCCTCGAGCAGGCGGCCGAGCGCGAGGCGATCGAGGAAACGGGTTGGCGGCCGCTCGACCTCGAGTACACGGGGTTCAGCCATCCGGCGAACGGGCTCATGCAGCAGCGCTTCGAGTACTTCCTCTCGTCGCGGGCGGAGCGCGTCGGGGACTTCGACCGCGTCGAGACGGAGAGCATCGCGTGGTTCGCGCCGGACGACGTTCGCACGCTGATCGAGCAGGGCGAGATACCGGACGGCCTTTCGGTCACCGCGCTCGCGACTGCGCTCGCGCTAGGGCGCCTCTAGCCACAGATTGCGGCTCTCGACGATGAACCGCGCCGGGTCCGGATCCATCGCTGCCCGCTCGGGGGAGGCGTAGTACCGCTCGTCGGCGGCGCGGATGTCGCCGTCGAACCCGACGAGCCAGACGAAGCGGCTCGCGTCGCGCTCCACCCAGGGGCCGAAGACGCTGAAGCCGAGCGAGATCCGCAGCGGAAGGATGAGCTCGCGCCAAACGCGGACGAAGTCGTCGAGGCGACCGTCCTCGATCGTGTACTCGCGAAGCTGGAAGTGCATCACAGGGGTAGCCACGTCCTCAGCTCGGCGAGAACGGTCGGGTCGACCGAGTGGCCCATCGGCGACTCGCGGTAGAGGACGTCTGCGCCTGCCTCCGTCAGCACGTCGCGCGCAACGCGTCCCCACTCGACGCCGATCACGTCGTCGTACGTCCCGTGCCCGATCGCGACCGGCGGCAAAGGACTCGTGAGGTCGAGCTCCAGCCCGGGAACGGTGGGCATGAACGACGAGAGCGCGATCAGCGCCGCCGGGCGCGGACGTCCTTTCGCCAGCCCGACGGCGTACGCCATCACGCCGCCTTGCGAGAACCCCCCGAGCACCGTCCGCTCCGGCGGGAAGCCGAGACCGTCGAGCCACTCGACCAGAAGCGGATACGTCGTCCAGAACGTGTCGGGATCCGGGTGGCCGAGGCGGTAGAACGCGTACCAGTGCGCGCCTCCGGGCGGCAGCGACAGCGGCGCCCGCGGCGTCACGCCGAGCAGTCGCTGCTCCGGATCGAGCGCGTCGAGCAGTGGGAAGAGGTCGTGCTCGTCAGCGCCGCGGCCGTGCAAGAGCACGAGCAGGCCCTCGGGCTCGCCGCGGGCTGGGCGCGTCAGGTGCGTGAGCGTCACTGCTCGACGAACGTCGCGACGACGGCCTCGGCCACGACCTTCAGCGGCCGACCCGAGACCTGCGACGCCTTGCGCAGGCGTGCGAACGCGTCCTGCTCGGACAGCCCCTCCTTCTCCATCAGCAGCCCCTTCGCCCGCTCGATCGCCTTGCGCGCGGCGAGCGCCTCGGACAGCGACTCCGCCTCCTCGCGAACGGCCGCGAGCTCGTCGTGCCGCGCGCGCGCGGTCTGGATCGCCGGCAGCAGGTCCGCCTCGCGAAACGGCTTGACGAGGTAGCCGAAGACTCCGGCCTCGACAGCGCGCGACACGAGCTCGTCCTGGCCGTACGCCGTGAGCAAAACGATCGGGATCGGCCGCTCGGCGATGATTCTTCGCGCCGCTTCGATGCCGTCGAGCTTTGGCATCTTCACATCCATGATCGCGAGGTCGGGCTCGAGCCGAAACGCGAGCTCGACCGCCTCCTCGCCGTCGCGGGCCTCGCCGACGACGTCCATCCCCGCGCGCTGCAGCAGCCCGACTAGGTCGAGCCTGATGATCGTCTCGTCTTCCGCTACGAGGATCCGGATGCGGGGAGGCTACCCGGCGCGGTCCACCAGCACATCACCTCGGGCACGAGCCGCCCGGCTTTGACCGCGGGATCGTTCGCCATCAGTGCGCGCGTCTCGCTGACGCTCGTCGTCATCACGCAGAGCCCGCGCAGCGACTCGTCGGGCTGGTCGCCGAACGGCCCCGCCAGGACCAGCACCCCGCGTTCGTGCAGTTCCGCGAGGTGTGCGAGGTGCTGTTCCTGAATCTCGTCAAGCCGCTCCTCCGGATAGTCCGGCGCATCCGGCGGCCTGCGCAGGAGGACGAACGTGTACTGCTTGAGCTCCACTAGTGCACTCAGTGCTCGCGTGCGTCATTCGCGAGTTGCTCCGCGAGCATCCACGCGTTGCCGTCGGGGTCGTAGAACGTCGCGAGCTTCACCATGCCGTCGATCTCGTATGTGTCGCCGTCGAAGCGCGTGTCGAGCGACTCGAGGTGCGCGCGGGCTGCGTCGATGTCCTTGACGGTGAACGTCGGCACGGTGCCCCCGTGCTTCAGCTCCTCGCTCTGGCCGAGGCCGATCGTGATCCCTGTCAGCGGCGTGCGCACCTCACCCCAACCGTACTGGTCGAGGCGGTAGACGAGCTCGAAGCCGAGCGCCTTTCCGTACCACTCGACGGCTGCGTCGAAGTTCGACACGTTCACGGAGATCACCATCGTCTCCCCGTACTCGAACGGTGTCGTCAGAGGCTGTGTTGCGGTCTCGCTCACGTCAACTCCTTTCCGGTTGTCGTTGTCCTGAGCTGTTTTTATACTAAGTTCAGTTCTATGTCAATCAACGACCTGATCGCTATCTTCCACCACCGCTGGTCGGCACCCGTCCTCGCCGAGCTGCTGCGGCAAAAAGGCTCTCGCTTCGCGGCGCTCGTGGGAACGCTCGGCGTCGGCCGCGAGTCGCTGCGGCGGACGCTCGACTCATTGCTCGAGCTCGGGCTCGTTGCGCGGAACCCGGGCTACGGCCACCCGCTGCGGCCCGGAGTATGTCCTCACGCGAAGCGGGGAGGTCGCCGCGCGCCGCTGCGCGAAGCTGCTCGAGTCGGTCGACGAGGACGAGGTGCTCCTCCGTAAGTGGTCGCTGCCCATCCTCGCCGCGCTCACACAGCCGGCGCGCTTCTCCGAGCTTCGCGCCGCGCTGCCGGGCGTGACGCCGCGCGCGCTCGCGCTCGCGCTCAAGGACCTCCAGGGCGCCAGACCTCGTCGAGCGCCGCATCGAGGACGCCTATCCGCCGCGGAGCCTCTACTCGGCAACCCCGTCCGGCCGCAGGCTGCAACGGATCGTCGCGTGATGCGCTTGCAAAGCGTCTTCGCCTGAGGGACGCTTCCGGCGAATGACGACTGCGCTCCCGTCGGGAACGGTCACGTTCCTGTTCACCGACATCGAAGGCTCGACGCGACTGCTTCGCGAGCTCGGCCGCACCGCGTACGGTCGGCGGCTCGCGGCGCATCGCGAGCTGATCGAAGGCGCGGTCGACCTGCACGACGGTCGCGTGGTCGACACGCAAGGCGATGCGTTCTTCTGCGTCTTCCAGGACGCAGCGAGTGCGCTCGCAGCGGCCGTCCAGGCCCAACGCGGGCTTGCGTCGGATCCGGATCTTCCTCGTGTGCGGATGGGCTTGCACACCGGCGGCGCCACCGTCGCCGACAACGGCTATCTCGGTGTCTCCGTCCACCGCGCGCAGCGAGTGTGCTCGGCGGCGCACGGCGGGCAGATCCTGCTCTCGAACGCGACCCGCGAGATCGTCGAGGACGACCTGCCGCGCGGGGTTGACGTGCGCGACCTGGGCGAGCACGAGCTCAAGGACCTCGACCGGCCCGCGCGCCTGTTCCAGGCGATCGTCGACGGGCTGGCCTCGAACTTTCCGCCTCCTCGAACAGGCGCACCGGATCCCGCCGCCGGCCCCTCAGTGCAGGGCCGAGCGCTCTCGAGAAAGTTCCTGTTGATCCTGGGCGCGGTCGTGCTCGTGGCCGGAATCGCGATCGCTTATGCCGTGTTTGGCCGGGGATCCGGAGATCCGGCGCTTTCCAGCATCGAGCCGAACTCGGTGGGGATCATCGATCCCGGTCGAAATGCGCTTGTCGACAAAGTGCCGGTCGGGAACCAACCGACGCAAATCGCCGTCGGCGGCGACTCCGTCTGGGTCGCGAACGCGGGCGACCGGACGGCGATGAAAATCGACCCCGAGACGAGCACGGTCGAGCTCACGCGTGATACCAAACTGGACGGGCTGGCTCTGACCGCCGCGGACGCCGGCATGTGGGAAGGAGGAAGCCTTGGTAGCCGATTCGCTGTTACCCGCGTCGACGCGGGGTACGGCACTGTCACCGGCCCGAGGCCTTTCGTGATGAAGCCAGCGACGCTCAGGGGCTTCCACGTCCCCTTGCCCTTCGGAATAGTGGTCGCGAACGGTGCTCTCTGGCTGGCCCAAGGAGACACCTTCGCGGAAGCGGATCCTCGCACCTTGCGCGTTCGCTCGCGCCACCCAGACGTCGCGACATTCGCAATCGACATGGTCAGCGGCGATGGCTCGCTGTGGATCCTGAACGGAGCAGCCCCCGGACAAGGCGGGCAAGGATCGGTGACGTCATACCGCCTCGGGATCGTCTCTGAGCCAACCTCCGTCGGGCAGGACGCGGAGGCGATCGCGTACGGCGCCGGTTCCGTTTGGGTCGGACTTGCCTCGGGAGCCGTTAAGCGGATCGACCCAAAACTGCACGAGGTCGATGGCACCGTCAAGAGCGCTGGAGGACTGGTCGATCTCGCGGTGGGCGAAGGTTCGCTGTGGGTCGCACGACGCGTGTCGCCGACGGTTGACCGGATCGATCCGGTAACGCTCAAGGTGACCGACACGATCGACATCGACACGACGCCCGGGAGCATCGCAGTCGGCTTCGGCAAGGTCTGGGTGACCGCGTACTAGGAATCAGGCGGGGAAGACGACCTCCGCCCGCGTGCCTTCGCCGCGCACGAGCTCGAAGCGGCCGTTGAGCTCGTCCCGCACGAGCGCGCGCACGATCGAAAGGCCGGTCCCGGTCTCGCCGCCGCTCGCGCCGGCGCCCGAGTCGGCGATCGCGAGCACGACGTCGCCGTTTCGCTGCGTGAGCTCGATGCGCACCTCCTCGCCGCCGTGCTCGAGCGCGTTCTGCAGCAGCTCGCTGAAGACGAGGGCGAGCGCCGTCGCGCGCGAGCCGGCGAGGGCGACCGGCTCGAGCGCCGACTCGACGTGCTTGCCGCCGCCGATCCCCTGCACGAGCATCGCTCGGAGCCGGTCGAGCAGGTCGTCGAGCAGCACATCGTCGTCTCGCCGCTCGGTGAGGACCTCGTGCACCGCGGCGATCGCGAGGATCCGGTTCACCGAGTGCTCGAGCGCCTCCCGCGGGTCGACGCCGTCGGTTGCGCGCGCCTGCAGGCGGAGCAGGGACGCGACCGTCTGCAAGTTGTTCTTGACGCGGTGGTGGATCTCCTGGGCGAGCACGCCGCGCAACACGGCACGGCCATGCTCGAGCGCGACAGCGGCGTGGTGGGCGATCGAGACAAGCAACTGCCGGTCGTCCTCGGTGAACGGCGTGTCGCGGTCGCAGACGAGCTCGCCGATCTGGCGTCCGCGCCAGCGGAGGGGCAGCCGCTCGGCGTACGCCCCGGCGCGGCCCTCGGGCCACGCGATCTCGCCGTCGTCGAGCACGATCGCGGCGCCCGTGGCGCCGAGCGCGTCCATCGTCGTGCGCACGATCGCCGCCAGCGACTCCTCGAGGTAGAGCGAGTCCGAGACGGCCTCGGAGATTCGCGCCAGCGCCTCCAGCTCGACAAGCCGCCGCTGCGTGGCCGCGTAGAGGCGCGCGTGCTGGATCGACTGCGCCACCTGCGCCGCGATCGCCAGCAAGAGGCCGATCTCGCCCTGCGTGAAGTCGCGCGGCTCGATCGTGCGGACGTTGAGCGCGCCCTCGAGCTTGTCGCGCGCGAGGATCGGCACGGCGAGGATCGACTGGAACCGGTCCTCGGGAAGGTTCGGGAAGGACTTGAAGCGCGGATCGAGGTGCGCCTCGGTCGGCAGCATCACGGGCAGGCGCTCCTGGGCGGCGACTCCCGTGATTCCCTCCCCGAGCGACAGTCGGGGACGTTTCGTCATCTCCTCGACGCGCGTCCCGTACGTTGCGCGAAGCACGAGCTCTGTGCTGCGCTCGTCGTAGAGGTAGACGAAGCAAGCATCGGCGCCGAGCGCGTCGGCCACCTTGCGCGCGACGAGGGCGAGCACCTCCTCGAGATCGAGCGTCGAGTTGACCGCCTCGATGGTTTCCGTCAGGAGCTGCAGGTGTCGCCTTGTCTCGTCCATCGTCCGTCGTATTCTCTCCACGTGGACAAGTACGAGTGGCTGCTCTTCCTGCACATGACCGGCGCCTTCCTCTTCCTGGGCGCGGCCGTCGTGGCGATGGTCTTCACCATCGCGGCGCTGCGACGGGAGCGGCCGAGTGAGATCGCGCTGCTCCTTCGCCTGACCGCCCGGACGACCCCCGCGTTCGGCATCGGGGGACTGCTTCTGATCGTCTTCGGCCTCTGGCTCGTCGACGACGCGGGGTACGGATACGGCGACGCCTGGATCGTCGCCGCGTTGGTCTTGTTCGTGCTCTCGAACGTCTTCGGCGCCGTGGGAGGAGGGCGCGGCAAGCCCGGGATGGAGCTTGCCGAACGCCTCGCGGCGGAAGGCGACCAGCCGAGCGCCGAGCTCAAGTCGGCGCTCCGCGACCCCCTCGTGCTGTTCCTCGACTTCGGCGCAGCAGTCCTGGGCTTCGCCGTCCTCGTGCTCATGATCTGGAAACCCGGAGCCGGCGGATGATCGCGTTCCTCCGTCCCAATGCGTGGGACTTCCCGCTTTTCGTGCACGTCCTCGGAGCAGTGGTCCTCTTCGGCGGGGTCGCGGCCGTCGCCATCCTCGCCTTCACCGCCCAGCGGATGCCGGCGCAGGCCAAGTTCGCCCGCCGCACGGCGTTCGTCACGTTGCTCGCGGTGGTCTGGCCGGCGTACATCGTGATGCGCGTCGGCGCGCAGTTGATCTTCAACAAGGAAGACCTCGATCCCGACATGCCGACGTGGATCAGCACAGGCATCGTCGTCGGCGACGGCGGCGCGCTCGTGCTGATCGGCCTCACCGTGCTGGGCTGGCTCGCCCTGCGGCGGCGGCCGAGCGTCGGCCGCTACTTCGCCGGCCTGGCCGGCGTTTACCTCCTGGCGCTCGGCGTCGCGTGGTGGGCGATGTCGGCCAAGCCCGGCGCGTAGAGCCTCCTAACAGAATCCTTACTGCAGCTGGTGAGTTTTTTCATAGGCGAGGAATAGCGTCGCCACCAGTGAGCGCTGTCGCCTACGACCTGCGTGGAACGCGTGGCTACCTCGTCGCCGACGCGCACGGAAGGCTGGTCGGACGCGTCGAATGTCCCATGTACGGGACGACGCCCGACGAGCCGGATGCGCTCGCGGTTCGCACCGGCTTCTTCGCGCGCAAGCGGCGCCTCGTTCCTGCGGAGGCGATCGAGCAGATCGACGGGCGAAGCCGGGTGATCGGACTGCGCGTCGACCGCGAAGGCCTGCTCAGCTTTCTGTAGTCAACGCCTTTTCTTGGCGGTGCGTCCGGAATAGAATTGGAGGTGGCTCCGGCGCGATGCGGCGGTCCGGGGCCGACTGACGGCAGACTGCGGGGTGTCCTCTGGGCACCCTGCAGTTCTCTCGGCCGAAAATGCTGGGCACTTTCGGCCGGGTAGACCGGACGGGCACGCTTCGCGTGCGCGTCCTTTGGTGCCTGTTGAGACGTCGCTGCCTCCGTCGACGTTAGTGAGCAGGGCGGCCAAGCCGCCCTGCCGGCGGACTGTCCCTCAGCGAGATGTCATCCGCGAGAATGGATCACCAGGTGATGGAAATGACGCTTCCGTTCTCGTTGCACGGCCGCAAGGGGACGGTGACGGTCGTGTACCGGGCGAATGACGATCCGGAGCGTTGGGGATACGGCGTCCTGGGCCTTCCCTGGCCACCGAGTCTCGCCGCGGGACTGCCTGTGCTCGAGGCGCGTGTGTCGTCTCCGCTCGAAGGCTACGCGGCGGCGATGGGCTGGATCCAGGTCGTGCGAATCCACGTCTCGGAGGCGAGTACATCGATGGTGGCCGGCGGTGACAAGGCGCCACCAGGCGAGCACGCTTGGGTCGACGGGCCGCCTCAGCTACGGGGACTCGGCGTACCGTTCGTGTCGTTCGGGCAGTCCCCGTCGCTGTTCGACGCACCGGCTTCGACCGAGAGCGACATTCGCTTCGTAGCCGACTCCTTCCTGACGGCGAGCCCCGATGCGCTGATCAGCCGGCGTTCGCGAGCCTGTTGCGGCCTTCGCTGGGGCTACTCCACAAAGTCCGGTCAAGAGCCCGAACTCCTTCCCCCCAGTCCGCTCGCCGCGACCGACTGGCAGCAGGCGTTGCCTCTCCTCGAAGAGAACTTCCCCGACTGGACCTTCGAACCAGCCTGGTCCTGATCGGTACGCTGCCCGCGTGATCCCGTGGCTCATCTTTGCCCTGGTGGCCGTACCCCTGGTCGTCGTCGGCTTCGTGGCCACACGTCGCAAAACGGTCGCCGGCGAGCATCCCGCGAGCGAAGACGCGAACGAAAAAGCGCTAACGGAGCAGGAGTTCGCCGAGGCGGAGGCCTACGAGGCGAAGTGGCGTGAGGAGGACAAGGAGAGATACCACCAGGAGCGCTTCCCCTAGTCACGGTCGACTGCGCGAGCGTCATCGCACTCGACGCTGACTGAGCCTAGAGGCGGCCGCGGGCCAAGTCGATCAGGCGGTCGAGCACGCGGTCGTCCTGGCGCAGGCCGTCGTGGTCGTACTCGTTCGTCAGCCACATGCGCAAGCCCTTGATTCGCGCGGCCGTCTCTTCTGAGAACGCACTCTCGACGTACATGTCCTCGGCGTACACGGCTGCCGCGGCGGGTACCTCGTTCGCCTCCAGCCGCTCGCCGTCGTAGAGCTGCGGCCACTCGTGCTCGGCGAGCAGCTCGGCGGCCTCGCGCAGCGGCGCGAGCGCGCCGTAGTCCTCGAACATCCACGAGTAGACCATCTCCCCGGTGAAAAGCTCCGGCGTCGACGCGAACTCGTCGGGAAGCACACGCTCGGCCGACCACCGCGTCGCGCAGCCGTCGGCGTAGCACGCCTCGTGCACGATCGCGTAGAGCGGGTTGCGCGCGAAGCTCGTTGCCTCCTCGACGTCGTGCCGGAATACCGGCGAGTCGGGCGGGCGCTCCAGGAGGTAGTGCAGCCTCTCCGCGCCGTCGCTCATCCCGAGCATCGCGCCAAGCTGGCGGAAGCGCCGCGGCGTCAGCCGGTCGCCCGACGGGAGCCGCAAGTCGTCCTCGGCAAGGCGGGCGTGAATCGCGAGCACGCGGTCGAGATCTTCCGGATACCGCGCGTAGAAGCGCCGGTTGCGCTCGCGCACGCGCTCGTAAGTCGCGCGATAGACATCGTCCGTCGGTCGCGCGACCGGCGGGATCCCGCCCGTGACGAATGCCTCACGCAACGACTCCGGCGCGATCGACAGGTACGTGCACACGCAGAAGCCGCCGAAGCTCTGCCCGAGGACGCTCCAGCCCTCGATGCCGAGCTCCTGACGGATCAGCTCCGCGTCGCGCACGATCGCGTCGGCGCGGTGTAGCTGGAGGTACGCCGCCTGCTGCTCCGGGGTCTTCCCAGGCAGCGAGCCGACGGGCGTGGAACGACCGGTGCCGCGCTGGTCGAGCAGCAGAACGCGGTAGTCCTTCAGCGCGCGCGCCAGCCAGCCCGGCGACTTCGCATCGGCCGGACGCGGCGGCTCGTGACCCGGGCCGCCCTGGAAAAAGACGAGAACGGGCCGCTCGCCGCCGTCCTCAGCCGCGACCTCGCGCGCGAAGACGACGATGCGCTCGCCGTCCGTCCGTGCGTGGTCGAGCGGTAGCGCGAACTCGTGGTCCGTGAGAGCGAGGCCGCGGATGCGGCGCGTCACCGCCATCGCCAGCTCTACAGCACCGCGAGGTACTTGTCCATCTCCCATTTCGAGAGCTGGACTCGGTACTCGTCCCACTCCTTTCGCTTCAGCTCGACGTAGCGATCGAAGATGTGCGGGCCGAGCGCCTGGCGGACGAGCTCCGACTGCGCGAGCTCGGAGATCGCCTCGCCCAGCGTCTCTGGCAACGCGGTGATTCCGCGCTCGGTCCGCTGCTCGGCGGTGAGGTGGTAGAGGTTCGTCTCCATCGGCTCGGGGAGCTCGTAGCCCTTCTCGATCCCTTCGAGCCCCGCGTGCAGCAGGCATGCGAACGTGAGGTAGGGATTGCACGCCGGGTCAGGGCAGCGGATCTCCGCGCGCGTCGCCTGCTCGGCGCCCGGCTTGTACAGCGGAATGCGGATCAGCGCCGAGCGGTTCCGGCGCGACCATGCGACGTACACCGGTGCCTCGAAGCCCGGGACGAGCCGCTTGTACGAGTTCACCCACTGCGCGAACACGGCAGAGATCTCCCGTGCGTGCCGCAGCTGGCCGGCGATGAAGCCCTTGCCCACGTCGGAGAGGTGCCACTCGTCGTCCGACTCGAAGAACGCGTTCCGCCCGTCCTTGAAAAGGGACTGATGCGTGTGCATCCCCGAGCCGTTCTCGCCGAAGATCGGCTTCGGCATGAACGTGGCGTGGAAGCCCGCCTTCTTCGCGACCTCCTTCACGATCAGCCGGTACGTGACCGTGTGGTCGGCCATCGTCAGCGCCGGCGCGAAACGCATGTCGATCTCGTGCTGCGAAGGCCCTACCTCGTGGTGGACGTACTCGATCGGGATGCCCATGCTCTCGAGCGCCCGCACCGTCTGCTGCCGTAGCTCGGTCGCCGCGTCGAGCGTCGTCATCGCGAAGTACCCGCCCTCGTCGAGGGTCTCGGTGCCCTGGTCGTCCTTGAAGAGGAAGTACTCCAGTTCGGGGCCGACGTTGAACGTGTCGAAGCCCATCGCCTCCATCCGCTCGAGCGCACGGCGCATCACGTAGCGCGGATCGCCTTCGTAGGGCTTGCCGTCGGGCGTGACGATGTCGCAGATCATCCGGCCGACCTTGGTCTCGCCCTCGCGCCACGGCATCAGCTGGTACGTGTTCGGATCGGGGATCGCGACCATGTCGGACTCCTCGATCGCGTTGAAGCCCGTGATCGACGAGCCGTCGAAGCCCATCCCGTCGTCAAGCGCACCCTCGATCTCACTCGGCGTGACGGCGAAGCTCTTCAGATGCCCTTCGATGTCTGTGAACCAGAGCAGCACGAACTCGACGCCCTCATCGTCGATCCGCTTCAGCACCTCCTTGCGCGCCTTCGGGTCGCTCGTCGCGCGATTCGGTGTCTCGACCTGCGTCATGCATCCCTCCTGGGCTGTGAAAAGGTCGAGGTCGAGCCTATTACGTCTCGGCCGGGGCGGGCAGTGCCTCCAACTCGGGCTCGACTCCACCGTGCCGTAGCGCCCGCGCATAGAGCCCGAGCGACGGAGTGAGGACGAGCGCGCCCGTCGTCAGCGCGGCGCGGATCCCCCAGACGTTGCCGATTCCACCGAGGACGGGGCCGCCCACCGCTTGGCCGATGGCGTCCGCCTGTCCGGTCATCGAGAAAACAGTGGCCCGGACGCTCGAGTCGGTGATCTGCTGGTTGACCCAGATCGACCATAGAGGGCTGGTCAGACTGTTCGTGAGGAACACCGTCAGGAGAGCAACGATCGCGACCGCCGCAGAGTTCGTGAGCGCGAAGACGAGAAGGCCGACGATCACGACTGCTGTCGCGGCCGTGAGAAGCTTCGCGACGCCCGCGGTCCCCTTGCGCTCGAAGCGTCGCATCAGGCGACCGACGGCGAAGAAGCCGAAGAACATCGAGACGACGCTGAACGCGCCGAACCAGACGACCGGCTCGAAGTTCCCCACCGTCGGCAGGCCGATGTCGCGGATGAAATGCGCCTCTTTCAGCCGGTCGAACGCCTCCGCGCCCGTGCCGCCGATGAGCGCGATGCCGAGCAGCAGCAGAAGGAGCGGCTGGGCGCGGACGTACCGCCCGCCGCTCCCGGCTGTCGTCTTCAGCTCGGAGAACATGCTCGCGCGCGCTTCGCGTGGACGCCGGGTGAAGCCGGTCTCCGGCATCAGGAACGCGCACGCGAGCCCACCGGCGATCGTCACCGCGCCGGTGCAGATCACGGCCGCCCGCAACGACAGAACGCCTAGTCCGACGAACACGAACAGGCCGACAAACGAGCCGACGTAGGCGAAACGCGCTCCCCGGAGAAAGACCATAGGGACTCGCTCAACGCCGACCTCGTCCGTGATCCAGGCCTGGTACGCGCCGCTCGTGAAGGTGTACGACACGCCCCAGAGCCCCCACAGCACGATCACGACGACCGGCGAGCTGACGACACCGACAAGGACCCAGGCCGTGCCCATCCCCACGAAGCCGATGACGAGGGAAAGCCGGCGGCTGTACGTATCGGCGACCACGCCCGTCGGCACCTCGGACAGGAAGACGGCGCCTTCCATCGCCGTACCCATCAGCACCAGCTGCAGCGGCGTGAGATTCAGGTCGCTGACGAGGTACAGGGACATGACGATCCATGTCGGCGTCGAGAGCACCAGCTCGAGCGCGTAGTAGAGCTTCTCGGCGTCGGCGCGCTTCACGGCTTCTGCCAGACCGACACGTGCTTCGGGCTCTCGCTCGTGAACGGCTCGCGCTTCCAGCCGCTCCAGCGCTCGCGCAGCGACATCCCCGCGAGTCGCGCCATCAGGTCGAGCTCGGCCGGCGAGACGGAGCGGAACGGAATCGAGAACCGCTCCCAGCGTCCATCGACGAGGTTGAAGTGGTGCGAGACGAGGCGCTGCGTGTCGAAGTCGAGCTCGTCGACGCCGACGTGGGTGTCGCTCAGGTCGAAGACCTCGAGTCGTCGCGTGTTCGGGACGCCGACCTCGATGACGAAGCAGCCACCCGGCTCGAGGTGCGCGGCGGCGTTTTCGAAGCTCGCGACCTGCGCCTCTTGCGTTGTCTGGTTGTTGATGCTGTTGAAGACGAGATAGACGAGCGAGAACGGCCCGTCGATGGTCGTCGTCGCGTAGTCGCCCATTGCGACGGGGATGTCGTCGCCGCCCGGCTTTTTACGCAGTTGAGCGACCATGTCGGGGGAGAGGTCGATGCCGGCGACGCGTACGCCGCGCTCAGCGAGCGGGAGCGCGATCCGCCCGGTGCCTATCGCGAGCTCGAGGGCACCGCCGCCCGCCAACGGTGCGAGGAAATCGGCGGTCGTCGCGATGACGGCGGGATCGAAGTAGGGGCTCGTCGACTCGTCGTAACGTGCCGCGCTCTCACCGTCGAAGTAGTTCTCAAGCATCGAGCGGCAGGCCCCGGGCGAAGGCGAGATCGATCTCGGTCGTGACGTAGCCGAGGCCCGCGTTGACGGCCTGCATGCTCTCGTTGCCCGTCTGAGTCCACGTGACGAGCTCGCGGATGCCGTTCGCGGCGGCCCAGGCGATCGAGCGCTGCTTGATGGCGGTCGCAAGACCACGCCGGCGCCAGTCGCGGCGAACGACCGTCAGCCCGTGCTCGCACTTCGTCGGTTCGTCGGGCCAGCGCATCAGGCCCGCGTAGCCGACGATCTCGCCGTCCGCGAGCGCGACGAACGACCCGCCCGGCAGCGTCGCCTCTTCGGCCAGCCAGTTGTCTTCGAGAACGTTGACGCCGTCGATCGGCATGTCCTCGTAGCCCTGCTGCGCCAGCGGCCACGCCTCGCGCAGGAGCTCGGGGCGCGACTCGACGGACAGGAGCTCGACGCCGTCGAAGTCGCGAGGCACTGGAGGAGGCGCGTCGTCGAGCTCGAGCACCTGCTTCACGTCGCGGCGCGTCTCCTCGAAGCCGAAGCGGCGCGCGAACGCGATCGAACGCTCGTCGGCTCCGGCGACGTGCGAGCCCGCGCGCTCGAAGCCGCGCTCGACGGCCAGTTCGGCGAGCCTCGTCAGGAGCGCCGTGCCGACGCCGCGGCCTCGCTTGTCCGGCAGCACCCGCGGCGCGACGTGCGCACCACCAAGGTCGGACCGGTTCATGAGGCCGCTTCCGGCGAGCTCGCCGTTCAACTCGGCGAGCAGGTGAGCGTCATCCGGCTTGATGTAGGTCTTCAGCTCGTCGAGGCTCGGCGCGCGGTCGTCCGGCAGCACGGCGCGGCGAACGGCGAGCCACACCTCGTAGTCGTCGTCCGTGACGCACTGGCGAAGCGCGATCATCTCGCCGGTCCCTGAACGACGATCCATGCCGGAAGCGGCTTGTACCCGAGCCGCTCGTTGACCGTGCGCATCGCCTCGTTGCCCTCGACCGACGACGTCACGAGCTCGCGGTAGCCGTTCGCCGCGGCCCACGAGATCTGCGCGCGCTTCAGCGCGGTTGCAATACCGCGGCGTCGGTGGCTGCAGAGCACGCCGGTGAAGCCGTTCTCGAGGCGGTGCGGCAGCGCAGAGATCGAATAGAGCCGCGCGTAACCGATGACCTCGTCGCCGTCGAGCGCGACGAACGCCACCGGGCTGTTGCGCTCCTCCTGCGCCAGCCACTCGTCGTACGGGTGGACCTCCGCGTGCTGGGGCAGCGCCATCTCCGGAATGCATTCGGCCGCGACGGCGTATGTGCCGCGCAGGTGCTCTTCGCGCAGCTCGACGATTCCCGGCGCGACCTCGCCATCCTCCGGCGTGATCTCGAGCAGCACGTCGACGTCTCGGTTCACTTCCTCGAAGCCACGGTGAGCCGTGAAGCGCAAGGACGCCTCGTCGCCTTCGCGGACGCGGCCCCACATCGACGCGCAGCCAAGCTCCTGCGCGTTCGCGCCGGCCGCCGCAAGCAGGGCACCGCCGACTCCGCGCCCGCGCGACTCCGGCCGAACGCGGACCATGGCGAACGCGCTCCCGGGGATGCTCGACTCGACGACGTACGCGTAGCCGCCCTCGTGAACGACGCAGGCGCCCGGCGCCGTGGCGATCTGGTCGAGGGTCACCGGCCGGTCGGGATTGACAGCGTTGTTGATCTCGGCGCAGAGCGCAAAGTCGGCGCGTGTCTTCGCAGTGCGGATCATCCGGACCGCTTCAACTTTCCGTGCTGCTTCGCGTAACGCTCTCCGGTTCGGAACGTGAACAGCCCGAGCGGCACCGAGACGGCGCCGATGAGGAGCAGGGGCCCGATGTCGGCCCATTGGGCCGGCGTGCCGTCGAGAATCGCCGCGCGGATTCCGCGGAGCGCGTACGTCGCAGGCGAGAACTTGGCGATCCACTGCATCCACTCGGGCAGCACCGACACCGGGTAGTAGACGCCCGACACCACGAGCATCAGCCCCTGGGCGATGAAACCGAGTTGCGTCCCCTTCTCGGGCGAGATCAGTGGAAGGACGGCGGTCATCATCCCGATCCCGATGAACGACACGGACGCGATCGCGAGAAGCACGAGCGCCGCCGCGAAGTTCGCGTCCGGCATGTGCAGGGAGAAAAACGACGCGATCACGACGAAAAGCAGGCTCGCGCGCACGACGCCGTAGGCGACGGCGAACAGGCCCATCCCAATCAAGTGGATGGGCCGCGAGAGCGGCGCCATGAACGTGTACTCGATCGTTCCTTCCCAGCGCTCCCAGGAGACCGTTTCCGTGAGGATCTCGAAGATGATCCCGAGGTACGCCCAGATCACGCCGCCGATCAGGAGCTGCGTCGCGAGCTCGTTCTGCTCCGCCGGCGAGGCACCGACGCCCTTCGAGATGAAGACGATCGTGAGCGTGTTCGCGCACGTCCAGAGGAAGAACGCGACCTCCCACCAGACGTAGCGCTTGACCAGGTACCAGTTGCGCTCGACGACGCCCCCGAGCCCGACGAGCTCGTGGCGGACTGCGGCTGCCGCTGCGGCCACCATTACGCCATCACCTCCCTGTCACGGTCTTCCTCGGTCTCCTCTTCGAAGCTGCGTCCGGTCGCTGCGAAGAACGCCTCCTCGAGCGTCTCGACGCCGAAGCGCTCCTTCACGTCCTCGACCGGCTCGAGGAAGAGCAGCTCGCCGCGATCGAGAAGCCCGACCCGGTCCGCGAGCGTCTCCGCCTCGACCATGTCGTGCGTGCAGAGCAGGATCGTCGCGTCGTGCAGGGTCCTTACCTCGCGGATGAAGTTCTGCACCTCGAGCTTCGACCGAGGATCGAGGCCGGTCGTCGGCTCGTCGAGCAGGAGCAACACGGGCGACGTGAGCAGCGCGCGCGCGAGCGCGACCTTCTGCTGCATGCCGCGCGACAGATCCTCCATCGCCTCGCCGCGCCGGTCCGACGGGAAGCCGACCCGCTCGAGGATGATCGGGATCTCACGACGCGTCTGCTTGTGCGTCATCCCGTAGAAGCGCGCCGCGTAGGCGAGGTTCTCTTCCGCGGACATCTTCTTGAAGAAGCTCGCCTCGACCGACACGCGGTTCACGAGGCGCCGCACGGCGCGTGTCTCCTTGAACGCGTCATGGCCGAAGATGCGCGCCGAGCCGCCGTCGTGCAGAAGCAGCGTCGAGAGCAGGCGGACCAGCGTCGACTTGCCCGAGCCGTTCTGGCCCAGGATCGCGACGCATTCCCCGCGCTCCATCGTGAACGACACGTCGTTCAGCGCGACGCGCCGGCGGCGCCGGATGCGTTTGTCCTTCCGGACGAACTCCTTGCGCAGATTGTGAACTTCTAGGGCGTACATGTCAGTTGCTCCAACTCAGACGACGGGACACGGAAACGGCGCACCACCGCGAAACAGGCGGTGCGCGAGAAGAACCGAGTCAGCCGAGGAGCAACATCGCCGCGAAACGATAGCGACCGTCCTCGCCGCTCGCAAGTGTTTTTTCAGGCGACGCGAAATAGAGGACAATTCCTGCGTGAGCGACTACAGCGAGCGGATCGGCATGAACGAGGCGCTCTTCCGCGAGGTCAACGAGCGGATCGAGACGCTCCAGGATGACCTCGCGGCTCCTGGCACCTTCATGATCGTGTGCGAGTGCGGTCGCAGAGACTGCATGGAGCGGCTCCCGATCACGAACGAGGAGTACCGCGAGCTACGGAGCGACGGCCTTCAGTTCGCCGTCGTCCCGGGCCACGAGCTGCCCGATGTCGAGCGGGTCATCGCGACGCGCGGCGGCTACCTCATCGTGGTGAAGACCGATCCGGACGCTGCAGAGGTCGCCGAGAGAACCGCCTGACGTAGACCTGGCATCCAGCCGAACCCTCCGCTAATGTGCGCAGCAAGCGGTCGCCGCCGAAGGCGCCCGCGGAGGCAATGGAGCCTCACGACCCTCGAAGGTCGTGGGGCCTTTTTTGTGGTCCAGAAAGGAGTCGGAATGTCGGAGCTGGAGGCGAGGCACTACATCGGCCAGGCGGCAGCCGGGCACGAGGCGCTCACATGGGCGCAGGAGACGCGGGCGGCGATGGTCGACCTGAAGTTCTGCGACCTGCTCGGAACGTGGCAGCACGTCTCGCTGCCGATCAGCGCCTTCGACGAGTCGGCGTTCGAGGACGGGCTCGGCTTCGACGGCTCTTCGATCCGCGGCTGGCAGGGCATTTCCGAGAGCGACATGCTGCTGATGCCCGACGCATCGAGCGCCATCCTCGACCCGGCGACCGAGGTTCCGACCCTCTCGCTGATCTGCGAGATCGCCGACCCGCTCACGCGTGAGCCGTACGGGAAGGACCCGCGGCGGGTCGCCCAGCACGCCGAGGCGTACCTGCGCGGAAGCGGGATCGCCGATACCGCCTACTTCGGCCCGGAGTGCGAGTTCTTCGTCTTCGACGAGGTGTCCTACGAGCTCGGGCCGAACCGCTCGCATTACCTCGTCGACTCCGCGGAAGGGCACTGGAACTCGGGCAAGCCGGGTCTCGGCTACACCGTGCGCGAGAAGGAGGGCTACTTCCCGCCGGCGCCGCACGACACGCTCAGCGACCTGCGCACGCAGATGGTGCTCACGCTCGAGCGGCTCGGCATCCCGTGCGAGTTCCACCACCACGAGGTCGCCTCGGGTGGGCAGTGCGAGATCGACCTCCGCTTCCAGACGCTGACGCGCATGGCGGACCAGGTGATGATCTACAAGTACGTCGTCAAGAACGTCGCGCATGCCGCGGGCAAGACCGTGACGTTCATGCCGAAGCCCGTGTTCGGCGACAACGGCTCGGGAATGCATACGCATCAGTCCCTCTGGATGGAGGGGACGCCGCTGATGTCCGACAAGTCGGGTTACGCGGGGCTGTCGCAGCTGGCACGCGGATACATCGCCGGTCTCCTGGCACATGCGCCTGCGTTGCTCGCGTTCTGTGCGCCGACGACGAACTCGTATCGCAGGCTCGTACCCGGGTTCGAGGCGCCGGTGAACCTCGTGTATTCGCAGCGCAACCGCTCGGCGTGCATCCGCATCCCGATGTACTCGGAGTCGCCGAAGGCGAAGCGCGTCGAGTTCCGCTGTCCCGACGCCGCGGCGAACCCGTACCTCGCATTCGCGGCGATGCTCATGGCGGGCCTCGACGGGATCGAGCGCGGGCTCGACGCCGGCGCGCCCGCCGACTACGACCTCTTCGAGGAGATGCACGACGACGTGCCGCAGGTTCCCGGGTCGCTCGCCGAAGCGTTGGACGCGCTCGAAGCGGACCACGAGTTCCTGACGAAGGGCGGCGTGTTCAGCGAGGAGTTGATCCGCACGTGGATCGACTACAAGCGCGAGAACGAGGTCGACGTCGTGCGCCTGCGCCCGCATCCCGCTGAGTTCGGGTTGTACTTCGATTGCTAGCGACGGCGATCGACATGCTGATCCGCGACCTCCGCCCCGATGACTGGACGGAGGTCGCGGTGATCTACCGCGACGGGATGCGCGGCGGCATGGCGACGTTCGAGACAGAAGTGCCTCCGTGGGAGGCATGGCATGAGGCCCATTCGATCCGCGTCGTCGCCGAGCTCGACGAGCGCGTGATCGGCTGGGCGGCGTGCGGCCCCGCGTCGACGCGCTGGGCGTATCGCGGCGTCGCTGAGTCGAGCGTCTACATCGCACGCGACCAGCAGGGCCGCGGGATCGGGCGCGCGCTGATGGAACGGCTGATCGAGAAGAGCGAGAGCGCCGGCATCTGGACGCTTCAGACGGCGATCTTCCCCGAGAACGCGGCGTCGCTGCGGCTGCACCACCGCGTCGGCTTCCGCGTCGTCGGTGTCCGCAGGAGCATCGCGAAGCGCGACGGCCTGTGGCGCGACACCGTCCTGATGGAACGACGGAGCGAGGTGATTCAGTGATCAAGGTCGAGGCTGTTGTGATCCGCGAGCGCGTCGAGACGGTGATCGACGCCGTCGAGGAGGCGACCGGGCACGTTGGCGTAACCGTGATCGAGGCAGTCGGCCACGGCCGGCAGCGAGGGATCACGCATGAGTACCGCGGACGCGTCTTCGAGTCGCGTTTCCTGCCGAAAGCGCTGCTGATCTTCGTCGTCGAGGAGGAGCGCGCGGAAGGAGTCGTCGCCGCGATCGTCGACTCGGCCCGCAGTGGCAACGAGTCGGGCGACGGGCTCGTGTGGGCGACCGAGGTCGGCCACGTCACGCACAACAGGACAGCGATGCCCCTGGAGGAGGTTGAAGTCGGATGAAGACGCAGGACCTGGCAATCGCCGCGAGCACGATCTGGGTGGTCCTCGCCGCGATCCTCGTGATGTTCATGCAGGCCGGCTTCGCCTTCCTCGAGGCCGGGCTGACACGCATGAAGAACGTCGGTCACGTCGCGGCGAAGAACGTGCTGATCTTCGCGCTCGCGTCGATCGTCTACTACCTCGTCGGATTCGGCATCGCCTTCGGTGACGGCGGCAACGGGCTCGTCGGCGGGTCCGGCTTCGTTCCGTCCGTCGACTCGCTGCTCGCCGTCGGCCAGGCGCCGTTCAGCTGGTTCAGCTCGATCCCCGGCGCTGCGGGCTACCTGTTCGAAGTCGTCTTCTGCGCGGTGTCGCTCGCGATCGTCTGGGGCGCGATGGCCGAGCGGACGCGCCTCTGGGTCTACTTCGCGTTCGGGATCGTCTTCACGCTCATGTACTCCCTCGTCTCGCACTGGGTCTGGAGCCCGGACGGCTGGCTCTTCGCCAAAGGCATGCAGGATTTCGCCGGCTCGACCGTCGTTCACTACCAGGGCGCGCTCGCCGGGCTCGCGGGAGCGCTGCTGCTCGGCCCGCGCATCGGCAAGTTCGACAGGGACGGGAAGCCGAACGCGATCCCCGGGCACAACATGGCGTACACGACGCTCGGCGTGATCATCCTCTGGTTCGGCTGGTTCGGCTTCAACCCCGGCTCGACGCTGAGCGTGGACTTCGGCGGCGTCGGCTTCTTCGCGTACGTCGCGCTGAACACGAACCTCGCGGCGGCGGCCGGCGTGCTCGGCGCCGTGATCACGTCCTGGCTCGTGATCAAGAAGCCGGACCTCTCGATGATGCTGAACGGCGCGATCGCCGCGCTCGTCGCAATCACAGCAGCGTGCGCGTTCGTTGCGCCGTGGGCCGCGATCGTGATCGGCTTCGTCGCGGGAGGCATCGTCGTCGTCGGCGTGCTCGCGGTCGAGAAGGCCGGACTCGACGACCCCGTCGGCGCCGTCGCGGCGCACGGGATGTCGGGTGTCTGGGGGACGCTGTCCCTCGGTTTCCTGGCGATGCCGAGCCTCGCGGACAAGCTCGCCACGGGACAGGGCGGCCTCTTCTACGGCGGCGGCTTCCACCAGCTCGGCGTCCAGGCGCTCGGGCTCATCGCCGTCGGCGCGTTCGCCTTCAGTTCGTCGTTCGCAGTGCTCTGGGCCTTCAAGCACACAGTCGGCATCCGCACCGACCCGGAGGTCGAGACGGCCGGGCTCGACGTGAGCGAGCACGGCATGTGGGGCTACCCCGAGTTCTACATCCCCGTCCCGGGCGGGTACGGAACCGAGTCGCACGGCCACCTCGGCCTCGCGCACGCACACCGTCATCCCGCCCCGGCGCATGCGATGACGCCGGTCATCGAGCCGACGACGTAACGACATCGCTGTTCCGGCCATGCCCTGAGTCCTGGACTCGGGGCATGGCCTGGACGTCCAATTGCGCGCCGATCCCTGACGCTCTGGACGCCGCAGCAGTGCGCCTGCGCCGCCGCGCACCCGTCTCGTCCGGACATGACCCGAGTCCTGGACGTGGGACGGGTCTCGAGTGGTACGTGAGCCTCGGTCGGCGACGGCTGTATTGATTCCGGCGTGGACTACCGCTTCGCCGACTGCCGCTGGGATATCTCGGACCCCGACGCCGGACGCCGGCTCTATCTCGCCGGGCACATTCCCGGCGCGGCGTTCCTCGACGTCGAGCGAGACCTGGCGGCGCCACCCGGACCGGGCGGACGCCATCCTCTACCGAGCATGGACCAGTTCGCCGCGGCGGCGTCAAGGGCGGGCATCGGCCCAGGCGTCTTCGTGGTCGCGTACGGCACGATGGGCGGCGCCGAACGGCTCTGGTGGCTCCTGCGGCACTTCGGCCACGACGACACCGCTGTGATCGACCTCGCCGCGTGGCACGGGCCCCTCCGCGCCGGCGAAGAGCAGATCGAGCCTGCGCAGTTCGTGCCACGGCCGCGCACGGACGACACGATCGACGCAGACGAGCTGGCGGCGCGCCTCGGCGAACTGGTCGTCGTCGACGCGCGCGTGCCGGAGCGCTGGCGCGGCGAGCCGAATCCGATCGACAAGGTGCCCGGGCGCATCCCCGGCGCACTCAACGCTTCGTGGGAGGCACCGCTGCCGCCGCTGCCCGACGGCGAGCTCGTCGCATACTGCGGTTCGGGCGTAACCGCGTGCGTGCCGCTGCACAGGCTTGCACTCGTGGGGCGGGAGGGGAAGCTCTATCCCGGCTCGTGGTCGGAATGGGAGCAGCGAGCCGAGTTGCCTGTCGAGCGGGGTCAGGCGAGTTGAATCTCTGCGGGCAGCTCGACTGATTCGACGTCCGTCGAGAGCTCGTCGCGGACGCGCATGTCGAAATAGACGTACACGGTCGCCAGCGCGACGAACGGCATCGTCAGCGTGTACACGATCCCCGCTACGAGGTTGAGCCACGCAAGCGGCACGTTCGTCAGGAGGATCAGCGCCGCACCGAGCAGCGGGCCAAGGGCGAGCGCCAGAACCGCGCCCGCCGCGCCGAGCGACGCGACCTTGAGCCACCCGTGACGCACCAGGTGTCGACTGCGCCGGAGACCGGCGATCGCGCCCGTGCCTTCGAGCTCGATCACCGGAGCGATCAGCGCCCACCGGACGGCGAGCCAGATCGCGATCGGCACGAGGAAGACGGTTGTGAAGAGCAATGAGACGACGATCGAGGCGATCGTGAGCGCAACGAGAAGGGGGCCTGAGCCGTGGAGCGACATCCGGTAGGCCTGCAGCGGTCCGATCTTTCGACCTCGGTCGATCTCCGCCAGCGCCCGCGCGGTTGCAGCCATCACGAGACCGAGCCCGAACAGGGTCAGCGCGGTGCCGAGCGCGACGACCACGAACACGACGACGCCGCCGGCCCCGCCCTCGGTCTCGACACCGAAGACGCTCGACGTGCGAAGGAGGAGCGAATCGGCGACGGTCACGATCACGGAGATCGGCAATGCCAGCAGGCCGATGCCGAGAACCAGCGGTAACCGTTTGACGTACATGCGCGCGGAGGCGGCGAGGACCTGGCCCCAGGCGCGGCGACGCGCGAGCCGGAACGGCGTCGCCGGCCGCCAGGTCGCGCGCGAGAGCGCGACAGCGATCAGGACGACGAGAACGAGAAGCGTGAGGATTGCCCCCGGCAGATGACCCAGACTTCTCCGGAGCGCGTTGGAGCCGGCGGCGACCGCGCCGCAGAAGAAGTCCGTCGCCCCGGTCCCGAACGCGCCGCCTGCGGGAACCCCGATGCTCCGTTCGCGCCAGTCCTCCGACGTCCGAATCGGCTCCGTCCACTGGGCCTTGAGGTTCGGCCCGGTCGGCCCGTTGAAGAAGGCCTTCTGAAGCTCGCCCCAGCGTCCCTCGAAGCCGATCCAAGGAAAGGCGCCGCGCGCCTCCGCAGGATCGCTGGGGATCGTCCGCACGATTGGCCTGATCTCGCGCGTCGGGCCTCGTGTGTCGTCGCAGCCGACTCCCTCGGAGCCCTGACTGCCCAGAAAGAGCGCCTCGTCGTAGAAGTTCGCATGCGAGCCGGCGGCCGGGTGGACGACGGGATGCGTTCCGTCGACGAGCTCGAGCTTCTCGTCGCCCCAGGTCGCTCGCTCCGCCCCCTCGTGCTGGCTATAGCCGACGGAGACCGGCCGGCCCGCGAGTGCATCGCTCGCGTTCGACGCATCGAAGTCGAGCTGGATCATCTCCCAGTCCCCTTCGTGCGTGTTGTTCCAGTCGTTGAAGACGTAGTAGAACCAGTACTGCAGCGCGAGCTTTCCGGGGAAGCTCGGATCCGCCGCCACGTGCGCGTAGACCGTCGGCGACGTTCCCTTTGTGACGCGTCGTCCCCAACGCTCGTAGCCGCATCCCGGGTCGAGAGCGTCCCCGGGGAAGTCGAGGTGATACTCGTAGCGCTGCGGTGAGAGGTCCCGGGCGGACGGCGCGATCTTCACGAGGTCCCGACCCCAGGGCCCACGAAGCGCCACGGTCGGCTCGTGGAACAGGGCGTCCACGTCGATCGGCTCGTACGGCTCGCCCCGGCCGCACTCCTCTGTCTGCTTCACGAGCTTGACGACCGGCGCATACCGTTGCGCGAGCTTGTTCTCGTCGACGGCGCTGCCCGCGGCAGCCGACGCCAGGCCGAGCGCGGCGAGGCATGCCGCGCCGAGCGAGACGTAGACGCGTCTCCTCATCCTTCAGGCTTCGCCGCGGGAGAATCCAATCCTCACCGCTGCGGCCCCATGGCTGATGCGATGCTCCGTCCATGACGAGCGGGAGTGCACTGGCCGGACGGCACGTCCACCTCAGCGCCGACGAGCGGGTCGCTCGTGGGAGGGCAGCGCGCACGGCCGCGCCGCGGTCGAGCCACGGCAAGTGGGAGGCGGCGGCGAACCGCCCGGATCCGATCGCGCTGCTCGAGGAGCAGGCCGAGAGTCGCGTTCCCGACCTGGTCCCGATCCGCTACGGCCGGATGCTCGACTCGCCGTTCGCCTTCTTCCGCGGTGCTGCCCTGATCATGGCTGCCGACCTGGCCCCGACGCCCCGGTCGGGGGTCAACGTCCAGCTCTGCGGCGATGCGCACCTGTCGAACTTCGGCGTGTTCGGCTCACCCGAGCGGCAGCTGATGTTCGACATCAACGACTTCGACGAAACGCTCCCCGGCCCGTGGGAGTGGGACGTGAAGCGGCTCGCCGCAAGCGTCGAGGTGCTCGGTCGCGACCTCGCGTTCCACAAGGCTGATCGTCGCGAGATCGTCGAGGCCGGGGTCCGTCAGTACCGAAACACGATGCGGAAGGCTGCAGGCATGCAAACGCTCGCGGCCTGGTACGACCACCTGGACACAGAACAGATTCTCGGCTGGGTCCGAGACGAGGTGCGCGAGAAGCGACTGGCCAAGGAGGAGCTGAAGCGCGCCGAGAAGCACGTCGCAAAGGCGAGAACCCGAGACAGCATGCGGGTCT
Source organism: uncultured Actinomycetes bacterium (assembly GCA_963815965.1). Taxonomy (GTDB): domain Bacteria; phylum Actinomycetota; class Thermoleophilia; order Gaiellales; family Gaiellaceae; genus DASVFB01. The sequence goes on from CAWFIT010000001.1 coordinate 721,440, forward strand.
TCGCCAAGCGCGCGGACGAGATCGACGGCGCGCTGCGAATCGTCGCCGACCCGCCGCTGATCGTGCCGATCGACGATCTGCTTCCGCCCGGGACCGACCGCGACGAGGCCGAGGAATGGATGCGCTCACTGGTCACGGCGTACCGCGGATCGCTCGCCGACCACCACCACCCGATCGAGGAGTTCGAGTACGTCCACACCGCGCGAAAAGTCGTGGGCGTGGGTAGCGTCGGAACCCGTGCCTGGATCCACCTGTTCGTGGGCCGGGACGACCAGGATCCCCTGTTCCTGCAGTCAAAGGAAGCCGAGGCCTCGGTGCTGGAGCGGTTCATCGGGAAGAGCGAGCACCTCCACCACGGCCGGCGGGTCGTCGTCGGCCAGCGACTGATGCAGGCGGCCAGCGACATCTTTCTCGGCTGGCTCCGCGTCGAGGGGATCGACGGCCTGACCCGCGACTACTACATCCGCCAGCTCCACGACTGGAAAGGCGGGGCCGAAGTCGAGACCATGCTGGTGCCCGGCGCAACGCTCTACACCCGCCTGTGCGGAGCGACCCTCGCCCGCGCGCACGCGCGCTGGGGCGACCGGATCGCCATCGCGGCCTACCTGGGCAAGAGCAACGGATTCGACCGGGCGATCGCAGACTTCGCTACCGCCTATGCCGACCAGAACGAACGCGACTACGAAACGTTCACCGGGGCCGTCGATTCGGGACGGCTCACAGTGCAGACCGGTCTTTGAAGACCGGTCGGGCTAGTCGATCCCGAAGACGACACGGACGCTCGCCGTGATCTCGGCGGTGCCCGGCTCGATCGGCGTGCTGACCGCCAGCGCGCTCGTCGCGCCGCCGAAGTCGACCGGCCCGGGCGTCGCGGGGCTCTCGCTCAACGACTGCACGTCGCCGAGCGAGACGTCGGCCGCTCGCGCCAGCGCAGCTGCCTTCTCCCGCGCGTTCGCGACGGCCTTCTCGAGCGCGTCGCGGTAGAGCTTGTCCTGATCGTCGCGCGCGAGCGACGGGCCGCTGACGTTGTTGGCGCCTGCTGCGACCGCAGCGTCGATCACGTCGCCGACGTCGGAGAGGCCGCGCACGAGCGCGGACACCGAGTTCGAGGCGTTGTAGCCCGTGATCTTCTGGCCGTCGCCGTCGTAGCGCGGGTTGACGGACACGAACTCGGTCTGCAGGTCCTTCGATGCGATCCCGGCGTCCTTCAGCGCCGCGATCACCTTTGCCATCGCCTTCGCGTTGGCGTCCATCGCCTCCGAGGCGGTCGCTCCGTCGGTCGTGACGCCCGCGGACAGCCTCGCGCTGTCCGGCGTCGTCGTCACCGAGCCGGTGCCGACGACGCTCAACGTGCCCGCCGGAGGGTCGGTGCTGTCGGCGTGGATCATGCGCGGCGCTCCGACGCCTGCGATTGCCGACGCCGCGAGCACGAGAGCGCTGATCCAGACGATGTTGCGGGCCTTCATCGACGCTTGTACGGCGCCGACGGCGATTACGTCACAGGCGGCCGATCAGGCTGCTGTCGCGCTGCCGAGCGGGCCTTCGCCCAGGTACGGGGCCCACGTGCGCGGGATCTTCGGGGCAGCGATCCGGATGAAGAGCGAGGGGGACGGCGGCGTCGGATGCACCCGCATCGTCAGCCCGACCTCCTCGACGAGCCTGTCGCCCTTGCGCAGGTTGCAGGGCGCGCAGGAGGTCACGACATTCTCCCAGACTGAGTCACCGCCTCGGCTTCGCGGCACAACGTGATCGAGCGTGAGCCGCCCGGCGGAGCCGCAGTAGACGCAGCGCCAGCCGTCCCGCGCGAAGAGCGCCCGCCGCGAGATCTTCCGCTTCACCGTCCGGGGAACACGCACGTAATGCACGAGCCGGATCACGTTCGGCCAGACGAACGTCGAGCTGGCCGAGCGGAGCGGCCGGTCGAGCGACTCGATCACCTCGGCCTTGCCCTTGAACACGAGGACGTGCGCACGCTTGACCGTGCACACGTTCAGGGGCTCATAGCTGGCATTGAGGACGAGAACCTGCACCGCTTTGAAAATGTACCTTCTGCGATAGTCGTTGACAGGCGCGCGTCAACGCGCCATTGCCCGCTCGACCGCCTCGCGCTCCTCGGGTGAAAGCGCAACAGGCGCACGTCCCTGGTCGAGCTCCTTGACGTAGATCCGCGCGTAGTCGCGACCCTGGATCGCAGAAACCACGACACCGGTTCGCGACGAGTCGAGCATGGCGAGCGACGCCGATTGGTGCCCGCCGGCGTCCGAGAGCGCGTCGTAGCGAACGATCGACGTCCTTGCAATCGTTCCGTCGACGCGCCGGTCGACACGCGACAGCCCGGCCGCGACCTCGTCGACCGTGCGCAACACGTCGTCGATCCGCGCCTGCAGCGAGACCGCGAAGTCGACGATGTCCTGCTTGCGCCCGCCCAGCAACACGCGCTGCGCGACGCGCGCGCGCCGCAGCAGCACAAGCGTCCAGATCCACGCGATCAACCCGATCGCCGCCAGGGCCGCAGCAGCGATCGCGATCCACCCTGCTGTGGAAGCGCTCACCGGTCCATCCTAAGCGCCGCGGCCGGGCTGCTTACGAGAGGCTGAAGATCACCGGATATTGGTAGGTGTTGTTATCGATCCGCGCCTCATCCTTCACGGGCGTCACGTCGACCTTGAGGGTCACGCGCGAGCCGAACACGCCGGTCACGTCGATGTTCTTGAAGGTGACCTTCACGATCTCGCCCGGGTTGATCACGTCGATCGTCTGAGTCTGCTTGATCGGCGTTCCCTGCTTCTGGATCGTCAGAGTCACCGGGATCTTGCTCTCGAGGTTGTCGCCGGTGTTCTTGACCGCGACCTCGAACGCGAGGTTGGTCGACGCGATCACCTTGTTGTCAGCCACGCGCGAGAGCACGAGGCCCTGCGGCTGTGCGGTGACCGACTCGATGCCCGTGCCGTGCAGTCCTGCCGCCCGTGCCGCCGGTCGCCGCGCCCTTGATCCGCTTGAAGATCTCGGCGAACGTCGCTGCGCTCACGATGTCGATGTTGCCGACGGTGTGCGACTGCGGCACGACCACGCCGTGGATGCCTTGCTGGTTGAGAATCAGCACCGCCGGCGTCTGGAAGAGGTCGTCCCACACGACGTCGCTTGCGACCAACCGCTTCGCCTGTTCGGCGAGCACGGTTCCTGCGCGGGCGGAGTCCTTGAGCTTCGCTGTCGACTTGAACGCGTCCGCGAGCCCTCGCAGCCCGCTGACACGGAGCTGCAGCGCCTCGATCAGCTGCCGGTTCGCTTCGCGCAGGTGGCCCGGCGGATTTAGCGCCTCGGCGCGCGCGACGTTCTGCTGCTCCTGCTGCGCAAGCCCGTTCAGCTTCGTCTCGAGCTCCTTTTCCTTGATCCCCGGCGTGACGAGGTTGCTGTTCAGCGTCCGGCCGATCTGGGTCGACGACTTCGCGATCGACGAGACGTCATCCATGTAGTTGCTGTACGCGTTGGCCTTGGCGTCGTTCTGGCAGCCCTGGATCCAGAAGACCAGCAGGACGACGACGACGATCGCGGCCGCGATCAGGCCGACGAGCCGCAGGATCGGCGTCAGGCCGGTCGGCGGGCCTGCAGGCCCGCGAGGCCGCCTGGGCCCGCGTTTAGGCCCCGGCTGGTCCCGCACCGGCCGACGGCGTTGCGTGACGGTTTCTTCGTCCGGCTCGTCGAAGAAGTCGAACTCGAAGTCGTCTTCACGAGTGCTCAACAGGCGGACTGTATCCAGTCGATCGGATCGGAAAGGAGTCTGACCGGCTGCGGCATAAGAGTTTCGGACGGTGTCGGAAGTTCTCGCCCTTCGTCCTGAGCCGAATCTCCTCCTCGGCCGTTACCGCCCGATCCGGCCGCTGGGGAGCGGAGGCTCGGGCTCCGTGTGGCTCGCGCAGGACGAGCGAACCGCCCGCGAGGTGGCGGTCAAGGTCGTGCCGCGCGAAGGCAAGTCCGGCGAGCGCGCCCGGCGCGAGGCGCAGGCGATGGCCAAGCTCGATCATCCTCGCTGCCTGCGCGCGTTCGCGTGCGGCCGCGACGCCGAGAACGTCTACATCGTCTACGCGTACGTCCCAGGGCGAACGTTCCGCGAGTGCCTCCGTGCGGGGAGCGCGACCGACGCAGATGCGATCGAGGTCGCCGCGCAGGTGCTCGACGGGCTCGCGCACGCGCACGAGTCCGGCATCGTCCACCGCGACGTGAAGCCGGCGAACGTCCTGCTCGCGGACGAAGGGGACGGGATCTCGGTGCGCATCCTCGACTTCGGTCTCGCCCGTTTCGCGGACGGCGAGACGCTGACCGCCGCCGGCGACGTGCCCGGCACGCTCGCGTACATCGCGCCGGAGCGGCTGCACGGAGAGCCCGCCGGAGCGGCGGGCGACGTGTGGTCGGTCGGCGTGCTGCTCTACGAGGCGCTCGCCGGCCGTCATCCGTTCTGGCGCTCGTCTCTCGCCGAGACGGCCGACGCGATTGCGCAAGGGCCGCAGCCGCTTCGCACCGAGCGGCCGGACCTGCCAGACGCGCTGCTCTCGACAGTGGACCGCGCCCTCGCCCTCGACCCGGCGAAGCGACCGTCCGCGGCGAAGCTCGCACGGCTCCTGCGGCGCGCGCGCGGCGACCGCGACGGCACCGCATTAGTGAGCGCGCAGCAGGTCGAGCGGCAGGTGCTCGCTCCCGTGCTCGCGGGCGTCTACGCAGGCGTTGGTGCGTCGCTGCTTCCGTTCTACCCGGCGCACGCTGCCCCCGTGCTCGCCGTGCTGGCGGCGGTGCTGACGTTCTTCGCTCCGCGCTGGGGCGCAGCCTTCGCGCTCGCGCTGCCCATCTTCCCCCTCGGCAACGTCGCGCTCGCGCTCGCATTCCTCTACGGAGCCGTCGCGCTCGCCTGGTTCGTCCTGAGCGCTCGCGAGCCCGAGCGGACGCTGCTGCCGACGCTCGGGCCGCTGCTCGGGCCGCTCGCGCTCGGCCTCGTTCCCATCGTCTTCGTCAGGACGAGATCCGCGATCCTGCGTGCAGTCGGCGCCGCGACTGCGATCGTGCTGGCCGCCGTCGTCCACGGCGTGCGGGCCGGACCGATCGGGCTCGGCATCCCGGAGAGCCGAGATCCCGCGGCGGCGGCGAACGCGCTCGTGCACGCCGCACCACACACGCTCGTCTACGTGCTCCCGGCGGTCGCCTTCGCCGCGCTTGTCCTCCCCTGGGTGGTGCGCCGAGCCCAGCAGTTGAGCCGCAGAGGTACGGAGGCCAGGACTTAGCGGCTCCCGCGCAATGAGCGATTGTGTCGTCCGGGCGCAGCTCGGATCGACGAACGGCATTATGCGAGAGCCGCTTACACTGGCTGACGCGGGGAAGTGACCCGCGCCGTGATGCTGCGCCAAATCGAGCACAAGATCGAGTCGCTCTTCGAGGGCATTTTCGGACGCGCGTTCCGTACGCACGTCCAGCCCGTCGAGCTCGCGCGCAAGCTTGCGAAGGAGATGGACGACGGGAAGACCGTGTCCGTGTCGAAGGTCTACGTGCCCAACGAGTACTCGGTGTTCCTCTCCCCGGCCGACAGGGAGCAGTTCGACTCGTACGAGGAGTCGCTCGTCGACGAGCTCCAGCAGTATCTGGCCGAGCATTCGCGCCGCGAGCAGTACGCGCTGCTTTCGGAGCCCCGGGTCATCTTCAACAGCGACGCCGACCTCACGGTCGGCGAGTTCGGCATCGCGACGCGCATGGTGCAGCAGCGAGGCGGCCCGCAGGTGCCCGCCCGCGAGCCGAGCGCGACGATGATCTACCGGCCGTCTCAGCCGCCGACCGAAGCTGCGTCCGCGCAGGAGCTCGGCGTGGAACGCGAAGTCGTGTCGCTCACCGCCGACGGGCGCAAGTTCGAGATCACGAAGCAGCGCACGGTGATCGGCCGATCACGTGAGTGCGAAGTCCAGATCGAGGATCCGAGCGCGTCGCGACGCCATGCGGAGGTGCGGCAGGAGGGAACGGCCTACTGGATCGTCGACCTCGACTCGACGAATGGCCTGGAGGTGAACGGGCTTCGCGTCAAACGCGCGAAGCTCGGCCACGGCGACAAGATCACGATCGGTTCGACCGACATCGTGTTCCGCCGTGACCTTTCGTGATGCTCGCGTCCGTCGAGGTCCAGACCGTCCTGCTCGTCCTGAAGATCTGTTTCCTCGTGCTGCTCTACCTCTTCATCTGGCGGATTGTCCGCAGCGCAGCGCGCGAGGTGCGCATGCCGCAGGAGAGCTTCATCATGGGGCCGTCGCAGGCGGCAGCCCTTGGTCTCGGCAAGCAGGCGGCCTCTGCGTCGGGGATGCTCGTCACACTCGCGAGCACCGCGATCGAGGAGGGCTCGCGCTTCGAGCTCAACGCGAAGACGCTCACGATCGGCCGCGGCGCGCCGAACGATATCCGGCTGGACGACGACGAGTTCGCGTCCGCGCATCACGCGCGCGTCGAGCCGCGTCGCGACGGCGTCTGGGTCGAGGACATCGGCTCGACGAACGGCACGTACGTGAACGGCACGCGCCTCGGCCGGCCGCAGAAGCTCGCGCCGGGCGACGTCGTGACCATCGGCGAAACAGCCTTGAGGTACGAGAGATGAGGGTCGGCAGGTCGACCGTCGCGACCCACACAGGGCGCAAGCGGCGTCATAACGAAGACGCCTACGTGTTGCAGCCGCCTCTGTTCGCGATCGCGGACGGGATGGGCGGCGCGCGCGCAGGCGAGGTCGCGTCGAGCCTCGCGGCCGCCGCGCTCCAGTCGGGCGAGGTCGACGGCAACGGCAAGGAGCGCGTCACGGCCCTCATTCAGGCGGCGAACCGGAGCGTCTACGAGCGTTCGAGCCGGGACGCCGAGGTCGCAGGTATGGGCACCACGATGACGGTCGCGCTCGTCGAGGACGCGACCGTGACGCTCGGGCACGTGGGCGACTCGCGCGCATACGTCCTCCGCGACGGCGAGCTCGAGCAGCTGACCGACGACCACTCACTTGTCGCCGAGCTCGTGCGTGGGGGAAAGCTCTCGGCAGAGGAGGCCGAGCACCATCCGCAGCGCTCCGTGATCACGCGAGCGCTCGGCACCGACCCGGACGTCGACGTGGACACGTTCACGGTCGAAGCCGAGGACGGCGACGTGTTCGTTCTCTGCTCCGACGGGCTGACCGACATGGTCGGCGACGACGAGATCGGCGAGGTGCTCGCCGGCTCGCGGGAGAACCTGAAGGAGGCAGCTGAGGAGCTCGTTCGCCGCGCGAACAAGGCGGGCGGCCAGGACAACATCACCGTGGTCGCCTTCGAGATGACGGACGAGCCGGACGAGCAGACGCTCGAGCGAACCGTCGAGCAGACACAGCCGATGCCGGCGGCGGAGGCGACGCCGGAGCCGGAGCGGCGCCGGATCTGGAGGTTCCTGCCCCTCCTGATCCTGCTTCTCGGGATCGCCGCCGCCGCGATCGCGCTCTGGGTCCTCGTCCGATGAGCGAACGTAACCGCGAGCTGCTCAACCTGTTCGTCGTCGGAATGCTGACGGCGCTCGGGTTCGCGTCTGTGTACATCGCGCGCCAGTCGGAGGTGTCGACGGGCTCGCTCTCGTACGCGGCGTTCTTCTTCGGTCTGTACCTGGTCGCGCACTTCGTCGCGCGTTACGCCGTGCCGAACGCCGATCCGTACCTGCTGCCGATGGCCGCGCTGCTGACGGCGATCGGCGTCACCGAGATCTACCGGCTCAATCCCGACAACGCCTTCAAGCAGGGCCTCTGGATCGTGATCGCCGTCGGCGTGTTCGTCGCGACGCTGCTGGTGCTGCGGCGCGACTACCGCGTGCTCGAGTCGTACAAGTACCTCTTCGGCTTGGGCGCGCTCTTCCTGCTCGTCCTGCCGGCGCTACCGGGCATCGGCACGACCGTCAACGGAGCACGGCTCTGGGTCCGCGCAGGGCCGCTCCAGTTCCAGCCAGGCGAACTCGCGAAGCTCGCGCTGATCGTCTTCCTCGCCGGGTACCTCCGCGAGAAGCGCGAGGTGATCGCGCAGGGGCGCCTCAAGGATCTCGGCCCGCTGCTCGTGATCTGGGGCGGCGCGATGCTGGTCCTGATCGAGACGAATGACCTCGGCAGCGGCCTTCTCTACTTCGGGGTCTTCCTGGCGATGCTGTACGTCGCCACCGCGCGATTCACGTATGTCCTCGCGGGGGCCGTGCTCTTCGTCGTCGGCTCCGCCGGCGTCTACAAGATCTCTGCGCACGTGCGCGACCGCGTCGACGTCTGGCTCGACGCGTTCAAATACGCGCACACGACGGGCTACCAGATCGTGCAGGCCCGCTACTCGATCGCCCATGGGGGCTTCGGCGGCACCGGGCTCGGACACGGCATCTTCACGCAGCCCGGCTCGTCGGACACGCTCATCCCCTACCTGAACACCGACTTCATCTTCGCCGCGCTCGCGCAGGAGCTCGGGCTCATCGGCGCTGCAGGGCTGTTGCTCGTCTACATGCTCTTCGTCGCGCGCGGCTTCCGCATCGCGCTACTCACCAACGACGGGTTCTCGAAGCTGCTCGCCGTCGGGTTGACGTTCGCGTTTGCGCTACAGGCGTTCATCATCGTCGGCGGGATCGTCGGGATCATCCCGCTGACCGGCATCACGATGCCGTTCGTCAGCTACGGCGGCTCCAGCGTGGTCGCGAACTTCGTCTTACTCGCGGGCCTGATGCTGATCTCGAACCGTGCCAACACGGAACGAGGTGAGGTATGAACCGCCAGATCACTCGCCTCGCCGTTGGCACGATCGTGCTGCTGAGCGCGCTCATCGTCGGCACGACGTACTGGCAGACGTTTGCGGTCGCCGGCCTCGCGGACAGGCAGGACAACGCGCTCGCAAGCGTTGCGCAATTCACCGTCGATCGCGGGAAGATCTACGCCGGGCACCGACGCGTAGTGCTCGCGACGAACGTGAGGAAGAAGGTGGCCGGCCAGACGTACTACTTCCGCAAGTACCCCAACGGCTACTTCGCCCCGCACGTCGTCGGCTACTCGACGCAGAGCCGTTCCCGCGCCGGGCTCGAGCGCTCGCAGAACGACTACCTCACAGGGGCCAACGGCGACATCACGAGCGTCACGAAGCACGAGCTCGACAAGCTCACAGGCGTCACCATCAAGGGAAACGACATCGACCTCGCGCTGAACGTGCGTGCGCAGGAGACCGCAGTGCGGCAGCTTCGTGGCAAGTGTGGTGCCGCCGTCGTGATCCAGCCCCAGACCGGGCGGATCCTCGCGCTCGCTTCGAGCCCGACCTACAACCCGAACGCGGTCGAGAACAGCTTCTCCGCGATCACGCGGATCCGCACGGCGGCGTGCCCGTTCGCGGCGCCGCTGCTCAACCGTGCGACGCAGGGCCTCTATCCGCCTGGGTCTACGTTCAAGGTCGTGACGGCGTCAGCCGCGCTCGACAGCGGCGCGTTCAAGCCGACCTCGACGTTCTACGACCCCGGCTACTGCGAGGAGTACGGAAAGCGCGTCTCAAACGCGGGCAATCCCGAGAGCCCAGAGACGTTCGGCACCGTCACGCTCGCGCAGGGGCTGCAGCACTCCATCAACTCCGTGTTCTGCAACGTCGGCAAGAGGATCGGCGCCGGCAAGATCCTCGACTACGCCGAGCGCTTCGGCTTCTACAGGTCTCCCGACCTCGAGCTGCCCGCGGACGCGCAGAGCCCGAGCGGGCTCTACCGCAAGCACAAGCCGTACAAGCCGAAGCACCCCGAGTTTCAGGTCGACCCCGGCCGGCTCGCCTTCGGCCAGGAGCGGCTGCTCGTCACGCCGCTGCAGATGGCGATGGTCGCCTCGACGGTCGCGAACGGCGGCGTCCTCATGCAACCGCATCTCATCGACGACGTGCGCGCGCCAGACGGCTCGATCGTCCACCGCGTGCGCCCGCACAAGGTCCGCCGAGTGATCTCGCCGACGACCGCGAATCAGCTGACACAGATGATGGAGTCGGTCGTCACAGGCGGCACGGCGACGAACCTGCAGATCCCCGGCGTCCGGCTCGCCGGCAAGACCGGGACCGCCGAGACCAATGTGAACGGCAAGTACGACACGTGGTTCATCGCGTTCGCTCCCGCGGAAAAGCCGGAGGTGGCGGTGGCGGTCGCGCTCGAGAACCAGACGGGGTTCGGCGCCACGACCGCAGGACCGATCGCGAAGTCGCTTGTAGAGGCAATCTTGCGGCAGAAGTCGAATACCTAGGGTTGACCTGCTGATGGCGACCACGGACCAACTTCTCAACACGCTCTTCGACGGCCGCTACCGCATCATGCGGAAGCTCGGGGCGGGCGGCATGGCGAACGTCTATCTCGCGGAGGACCAGGAGCTGGGCAGGCGCGTCGCGATCAAGATCCTCAACGACCGTCACGCGGGTGACGACCAGTTCGTCGCGCGCTTCCGAAACGAGGCGAAGAACGCAGCGAGCCTGTCGCACCCGAACATCGTGTCGATCTACGACCGCGGCGAGGCCGAAGGGACTTACTACATCGCAATGGAGTACCTCGACGGAAAGTCGCTCAAGGAGCTGATCCTTGAGCGCGGACCGGCGCCGGTGTCGGTCGCCGTCGACTACGCGAGGCAGATTCTCGCGGCGCTGCGGTTCGCGCACCGGAACGGCCTCGTCCACCGGGACATCAAGCCGCACAACGTGCTCGTCGACGGCGAGGGGCACGTGAAGGTGACGGACTTCGGCATCGCGCGCGCCGGTGCGAGTCAGATGACCGAGGAGGGCTCGATCATCGGCACCGCGCAGTACCTCTCGCCCGAGCAGGCGCGCGGCACTCAGGTCGACCAGACGTCCGATCTCTATTCGCTCGGCATCGTCCTCTACGAGATGCTCACCGGCGCCGTTCCGTTCACCGGCGACAGCCCGGTAGAGATTGCGATGAAGCATCTCTCGGCGACGCCTGCGGCGCTGTCGACGCAACGTGCCGACATCCCGCATGCGCTCGACATGGTGGTGCTGCGCGCGCTCGCGAAGGATCCGACCGCCCGCTACCCGAGCGCCGACGAGATGGACGCCGACCTCGAGCGCGTCGGCCGCGGGCTCGGCGTGTCGCGTGCGACCGAGGAGGCGGCGACGACGGTGCTGAGCGGCGCGGCGTTCGCGAACGGCGCCGCGACCTCGATCGTGCCGGCGGAGGCAGCGACGCAGTTGCGCGGCCGTCCGCCGGGGGACGACTACTTCGATTACTCCACGCCGGTCAGGGAGCGCTCGATCTGGCCGTGGCTGCTCGCGATCCTGCTCGTTGCAGGCGCCGCGATCGCCGGCTTCTACGTCTACAACCAGATCCAGGACCAGCTGAACCAGGCGAAGCCGGTCGGCGTCCCGTACCTCGTCGGGATCAAGGAAGCGAACGCCGTTCAGGTCATCCACGGCCTCGGGCTGAACACCGATCCGCAGCACATCCACCGCCAGCCGAACGACAGCGAGCCCAAGGGCTACGTCTTCGACCAGAACCCGAACCAGGGCGACCGCGTGGGCAGGGGCAGCTTCGTCGAGCTCTGGGTCTCGACGGGCAAGGCGCAGGTGGCGGTCCCCGACCTCGTCGGCGAGAACCAGAACGACGCGGTGGCGAAGCTCACCGCCATGAATCTGAGGTTCGACGTCCACGACATCTCGTCGAGCAAGCCCCAGGGCACCGTCATCGCGCAGAATCCACCGGCCGGAACGAAGGTCGCCGAGAAGACGTCCGTGCGCATCAACGTCTCGAGCGGGCCGAGGCCGGTCGGGATCCCCGACGTGCGCGGGAGCTCCTACGAGACCGCGGCGTCGCAGCTCCAGGCGGTCGGCTTCGCCGTCGCAAGACAGGACGCCGAGTCCGACCAGTCTGCGGGCACCGTGATCGACCAGACGCCTGCACCGAACAACTTCGCGCCCAAGGGATCGACGGTGACGCTCACCGTCTCGAAAGGCCCGACCACGACCGGCGTGCCGAACGTCGAGAACGAGGACGAACAGACTGCGCGGAGCCAGCTGGAAGCGTCAGGCTTCAGGGTCACGGTCGAGCGCGAGGCCACGACCGACGAAGGACTGGACGGCTTCGTGCTCCGGCAGGACCCGCCGCCGGGGACGCAGCTGAAACCGAAGTCGAGGGTGACGATCGTCGTCGGCCTCTACACGCCCCCGCCAGCCATCACGACGACCGAGACGACCACCACCGTCCCCGTCCCGTGACCCGTCGCCTCCGCGTGGCGATTCTCGCCGGCGGTAGGTCGAGCGAGCACGACATCTCGCTCGCCTCCGCGCGCTCCGTGCTCGCCGCGCTCGATCCCGCCCGCTACGACGCGGTGACGGTGGCGATCGGCCGCGACGGCCGCTGGGAGCTCGGGCCTGGCCACTCCAGCCACGCCCTAGGGACAGTCCCTGAGGCACGGCCGGCAGAGACACTGCCGATCCCGACGACGACGGACAGCGCGCCGGCGACACTCGCCGACGTCGACGTCGTGCTGCCGATCCTGCACGGCCCCTTCGGCGAGGACGGCACGGTGCAGGGACTGCTCGAGCTCGCGGACGTCCCCTACGTCGGCGCGGGCGTCGCCGCGTCCTCGCTCTGCATGGACAAGGACCTGTTCAAGAAGGTCATGCGTGACAGCGGCATCGCGGTCGCCGAGCACGTCGCACTACGCCTCGGCGACGAGATCGAGAACCCCTTCGGGTACCCGGTCTTCGTGAAGCCCGCGCGCCTCGGCTCATCGGTCGGGATCAGCAAGGTGCACGACGAGTCGGAGCTCGCGCCCGCCGTCGAGCTCGCGCGCCAGCACGACGAGAAGGTGCTTGTCGAGGAGTTCGTCGTGGGCATGGAGGTGGAGTGCGGCGTGCTCGGCAACCGGGTGCCGCCGCCCATCGCGTCGCTGCCCGGACGCATCGACACGCTCGAGCACGAGTGGTACGACTTCGCGTCGAAGTACGACGAGGACGGAATGGAGCTCGTTGTTCCTCCGGAGCTGCCGCCGGAGACGATCGAGCGCGTGCAGGAGGTCTCGGTCGACGCGTTCGTCGCGAGCGAGTGCGAGGGGATGGCACGCGTCGACTTCTTCGTTCGCGAAGGCGGCGAGGTCGTCGTGAACGAGCTGAACACGATCCCCGGCTTCACGTCGACGAGCGTGTACGCCAAGTTGTTCGAAGCGTCGGGCATCCTGTACTCGGAGCTGCTCGACCGCCTCGTCGCCCTCGCGCTCGAGCGCCACGAGCGGCGCTCGAAGCTCAAGTTCTAACGATTCACCGGCGGCGCGGCCTTGACGCGCCGCTCACGAACCGCTGCCCAAAACAGAGCACCCCAGGCCACCGCGAGGGACTACTCCATTACGCGCTCTGCGAGCGTCTCCAGCACCTGCAGCTGGATGCCGGGCTCGGCGAGCAACAGCCGTCGGAACGCAGGCCTCGAGATGACGAGCGCGCTCGCCGGCTCCGTCAGCGTCACGGACGCAGTCGTCGGCCGTTCGGTGACGAGCGCGATCTCGCCGAAGAAGTCGCCTGCCCCGAGCGTGTTGATCCTGCGGCCCTTGCGGCGCACCTCGGCCTCCCCGTCGAGCAGGACGAAGAACTGGCGTCCTGGCTCGCCTTCGCGGATCAGCTCCTTGCCGGCGGCGAGGTCGATCTCGTCGGCGATCTTCGCGATCTCCTTCATCCCGCGCTTCGAGCAGCCGGCGAACAGAGGCACGCGGTTGAGGATGTCGATCTTGCTCGAAGCCCCGTGGCGGCGCATACGGCGCGATCTTACGCCGTGAGCAGCGCGCGTGTCTGCTCGGCGTGCCAGCCGAGCCCGAGCTCCTCGAACCGCGCTAGCGCCTGCTCGATCAGCGACCGGTCGCCGCGAGCCTGGCCGAGGGCCCGCTGCGCGAACGGCTCGACGTACGTGCGCCTGTACTCGAGCAGCGTGGCCGCTTCCTCCTCGATCGCCGTCGAATCGCCGAGCCGGGCGAGCGCCTCCAGTCGCGCGACTTGCCCCGAGAGGTTGAACCAGTACGAACTCTTTCGTCCGAGGATGCTCGGCAGCGAGGAGAGCAACCGCTCGACGGAGGCGACGTCGTCCTTGAGGAGCGCCAGCCGCATGCGCGGAGCGCTGAGCACGAGGTCGTAGCCCTCCATGCCGAGCGATTCGGCCTTGGCCTCTAGCCTTTCGGACTCGGAGATGTCGCCGAGGATGCGGCTGGCCGCAGCGGCTACGAGCAGCGTCCGCTCGTTGCGGACACACGGCGTGTTCAAATTCTCGGCCACCGTCTGCTCGATCCGCGGCGTCAGGTTTCGCACTGTCGTCCAGTCGCCGCTCAGCTCCTCGAGCTCGGTTTTGACCGCGATCCCGTGCAGCCGGTGGTGCGACGAGAGCGGTTGCGCGGCGGCTTGATGGAGCTCGGACATCGCGCGCGCGGCCTTGAAGCGGCCGAGCATCACGTCGGCTGGAACGGTCGCCTCATAAACCTCGACAACCCGTTCCGGATCGTTCAGCTGGTCGATGAAGTCCAGCGGCCGCAAAACCCATTCGAGCGCCTCGTCGAACCGCCCCGACTGATGCGCGACGACGGCGCGGCCGGCCAGGGCCACCGCGCGCAAATCCGGGTCGCCGAGCTCGTCGGCCGTCGCGCTCGCCTCGCGCGCCGCCGCGGGGTCGGGGCTCTCGTCCCAGTAGACGTGCGCGCTGAGCGCCTTCACGCGCGCCGGGGTTCCCGGCTCGGTCAACTCGATCCCCTTCGCGATCCACGACGAGACGAGAGCGCGGTCCGGAGCGCGAGTCCACATTCCTCCGCGGAACGACGTCTGGAAGCCGAGCTCGGCGTACGTCTCGCCACGGGTCGAGCGGTCGTTGGTCAGCTCGAGCGAGCGCTCCATCGCCTCCCAGAAAGCAGGCCCCTGGAATCCGAGGGCGTTCGCACGTCCGATCTCGCGCCAGAGCTCCGCTTGGGTTGTCGCGTCGGTCTCGAGCTCGACCGCCTGTTGCAGCAGTCGGATGCCTTCGTCAAGGTCGTAGCGCGAGACGGCGAGCTCGCCGGCGCGGCGCAACCACGTCGCCGCCAACCGCTGCAGTCGCTCACGTTCGGCCGGCTCGTCGCCCCAGGCAAGGTCGGCATCCTCGGCGCGGACTGCCTGCGCGTAATGGTGCGCGAGCAACGGCGCGTGCTCGTCCCTGCCGCCTCCAACCCGCAGGAGCCACGCCGCGAAGGTGGCGTGGAGTCGCGCGCGGCGCGCCTTCGGCAGGCTCCCGTACGCGACCTCACGTGTCACCGAGTGCTTGAACGCGTACTCGCGTTCTCCCTCCAGCGTCGAGCCGGAGCGGCGGCGGATGAAGTCCCGCGTCTCGAGCAGCTGGAAGTCGGGCTCCGCCCCGTCGAGCAGCTCGACCACCGGACCTTCCCAGAAGATCCGGCCGGCGACCGCGGCCGCCTGCAACGCGCTCTTCTCGGCCGCGGGGAGGAGATCGAGCCGCGCCGCGACGACGGCCTGCACCGTGTCCGGGATATCGAACGCGGTCGGCAGCCGGTTCACGGACCACCCGCCGTTGCGGCGCTCGAGCACGCCTCGGTCGATGAGCGTTCCGATGAGCTCCTCGACGAAGAAGGGATTTCCCTCCGCGCGGTCGACAATCACCTCGCGCAGCGACCCGGGAAGCGACTCGGCGAGCAGCGCGTCGACCATCTCGGCTGCATCTTCGGCCCGAAGCGGCTCGAGCCAGAGAAGCGACGCGTTCCGCATGCCGCCGCCCCACGACGGGCGAGCTTCGAGCAGTTCGGGGCGCGCCGTACCGATCACGAACAGCGGCCCGCGGACGTCGCGCACGAGGCGTTCGAGCAGGTCGAGCAGCGGCTCTTCCGCCCAGTGCAAGTCCTCGAGCAACAGCACGACCGGTCGCTCGCTCGCGAGCTCGGCGACCAGCTCGACCCACGCATCGTGGAGGCGGTCGCGCGCAGCGAGGGGATGGAGCTCACCGCCGAGGTCGAGACCGAGTGTCAGGCCTAGGATCTCTCGATCTCCGAGCAGTCGGCGTACGACGTCGGGCGAGTCGTTCTCGAGGATGCCGAGGTGCTCCTTGAGGATCTCGCCGAGCGGCCAGTACGTGATCCCGTGGCCGTAGGCGAGGCAGCGGCCGGTCCGGCGGACGGGCTCGGGCTCCAGGGCGCCGAGGAGCTCCCAGAGCTCGCGCACGAGCCGCGTCTTGCCGACGCCGACATCGGCCATGATCGTGACCATGTGCGGCCCGCCCTGCTCGACGGCGCGGGCATGGGTTGCGAGCAGCAGGTCCAGCTCGCCGGTGCGGCCGACGAACGCCTCGTGCAGCCCTCCCACGCCTCGCGGCCGCATGAGCGACAACGCGCGGAGCAGCGGTACGCCGACGACGCCCTCCTCCTTCCCTTTCGCCTCGACGCGCCGCGGCGGGCCAAGCTCGAAGGCGCCGCGGACGAACGAGGCTGTCCGCTCGCCGATCAAGATCTCATCCGGCACCGCGGCCTGCTCGAGGCGCGCCGCCACGTTGACCGCGTCGCCGCTGACGAAGGAGCTTCCCTCGCGCGGCCGGCCGACGACGACGTCGCCCGTGTTCACGCCCGTGCGAAGGGAGAGCTCGCCCGCGAAGAGCGTCTGCAAACGGCGGCGCATCGCAAGCGCGCAGTGCAGCGCGCGCTCCGCATGGTCCTCGAGCGCGGCGGGAGCGCCGAACGCGGCCATGACCGCATCGCCGGCGAACTTCTCCACCGTGCCTCCGGCGCGCTCGATCTCCGCCGCCATCGCTTCGTAGAAGCGGTCGAGCGTCGCACGCGTGCGCTCGGGATCCTGCGAGCCTGCCAGCGCGGTCGACCCGGCGAGATCGGCGAACAGAACGGTCGCGAGCTTCCGCTCGTCCGCGGGGGGCGCGGTTTCGGTCGGCGCGCCGCATGCAGGGCAGAACCGAGCGGCGTCCGGCAACTGGGCGCCACACCGGGCGCAGGCGGCCATGAGCGTGATTCTGACCACGCGGGGCGGGCTTGACTAGCTCGTGGCCCTGACTTCGTTCACGTGCACGACACTGCCGGTCGGAAGACCGGTGATCCAGAGGACGAACACCGGGCCGGCTCCGTTCTGCAGGTCGAACGTCGTCTTGCCGCTGACGACCTTCGAGTCGGACACGGTCCGTGCGGCGCCCGGCGATGCTCCGGCCTTGACGACCGCGGTGAAGCCGGGCGTATCGGTTGTGACTGTGAGCGCCTTCACGTTCTTGCCGCCGGACTTCTGGAGCACGAGCCCGACGCCGGTCTTGAGGTTGCCGAAGCTCGTATTCGCGTAGTGATCGGTCCGCCAGAACGTCGCCGCATTGCCGTCCGTCGCGAGCGAGGCCTCGTCGTCGTGCTCGCCACCGTCGCCTTCGGGGTCGTACGCCGTCGTGGCGCTCATCTGCACGGGACCGCCGCCACCGCCGCGGTTCGGCGTCA
Organism: uncultured Actinomycetes bacterium; assembly: GCA_963815965.1. Classification (GTDB taxonomy): domain Bacteria; phylum Actinomycetota; class Thermoleophilia; order Gaiellales; family Gaiellaceae; genus DASVFB01. The sequence goes on from CAWFIT010000001.1 coordinate 738,889, forward strand.
AAACGCCAGGCAGCACCGAATGGTCGCGGTGCACGGCGATCGCGGCGACGACGATCAGCGCAAGCGCCGCGAGCGCAAGGAGCGACACGAGCAAAGGACCGGGCGTGACACGGCGCCGCGCACGAACCCGCCGCCGCGGCGCAGACCCGACCGTCGGCGCGTTGACAACGGTGCGATTCGACTCGCTGTGGCCAGCCCTGAGCTCTGCGAGGCACGCTTCGAGCTCGCCGGCGAACGCGTCCATCGCGGGGAACCGGTCACGAGGACTCTTGGCAAGCGCGCGATCCACGGCTGCAGCGACGCGAGGCGGGACGTCACGCCGTCGCGACGCCACGTTCGGCGCAGGCTCGTTGATGTGCTGCATCGCCACCGTGACGAAGCTCTCGCCCACGAACGGAACGCTGCCGGTGAGCAACTCGAACAGGACGACGCCGAGGGAGTAGACATCGCTCTGCACGCTTGCGCCGTCGCCGCTCGCCTGCTCCGGCGCAATGTAATTGGACGTGCCGAGCACGGTGCCGGTCTGGGTGACGCCCTTCTTCACATCGAGCGACCGCGCGATGCCGAAGTCGGTCACCTTCGGCCGCCGGTCGCCGTTGAGGAGGATGTTCTGCGGCTTGACGTCGCGGTGGACGAGCCCGTGACGATGGGCAAAGGCAAGCCCGCGCGCAATCGCGATCGCGATCTCGAGCGCCTCGTCAACCGGTAGCGCGCCGCGCTTGTCGACCAGCTCGTCGAGAGTCTGGCCGTCGACGTACTCGAACACTATGAACGGCTTCCCGTCGGCCTCGCCGCGATCGATCACCGTGACGATGTTCGGATGCGAGAGCTGTGCGACGACACGCGCCTCACGCCGGAACCGCTCGACGTACTCGTCGTCATCGAGGTGACGGTCGTGGAGGATCTTCAGCGCGACGTTCCGCTCGAGCAGCGTGTCGTGTGCCTTGTAGACGCTCGACATGCCGCCGCGGCCGAGGAGCCTGTCCACCTCGTAGCGATTTGCGATCAACTCGCCCACGGGCGAAGGCGTTCCCCCTAGCTCGGCGCGGTTACGCCCCGAGGGCGGCTTCCAGCGCCTCTTCCCAGACCGACAGCGCCTCGTCGAGCTCCTCGTCGGAGAGCGTCAGCGGCGAGAGCACGCGGATGCAGTTCGAGTAGATCCCCGCCTTGAGGAGCAGGAGGCCGCGGCTCGCTGCCTCCGTCACGACAGCGCTCGCCAGGTCCGGCGCCGGCTGCTTCGTCTGGCGGTCCGCGACGAGCTCGATCGCGAGCATCGCGCCGAGCCCGCGGACGTCGCCGATCGCCGGGAAGCGTTCCTGCCATCCGAGCATGCGCCGGCGCATCGACTCCCCGAGCTGCGCGGCCCGCTCGACAATGCCCTCCTCCTCGATCACGTCGAGGACGGCAAGCGCGGCGGCCTGCGCAACGGGATTTCCGACGTACGTTCCTCCGATGGCTGAGTCGCCGGGCGCGTCCATGATCTCGGCCGCGCCGATCACTCCGGACAGCGGCAGCCCCGCGGCGATCGACTTCGCGACCGTCATCAGGTCGGCCTCGATGCCGTAGTGCTCCGTGGCGAACATTCGGCCGGTGCGCGCGAAACCTGTCTGCACCTCGTCGACGACGAAGACGATGCCGTGCTCGTCGCAGATCCGGCGCAACCCGACGAGAAAATCACGCGGCGCGGGAAGGAAGCCGGCCTCGCCCTGGACGGGCTCGACGACCAGCGCTGCCACCTGCTCCGCGGCGACCTCGGTCGTGAACGCGCGCTCGACGGCGCTCAACGCCTCGTCGGTGGACGGCCCACGGTAATCCTGCGCGAACGGCACGCGGTAGATCTCGGGCGCAAACGGCCCGAGCCCCGCCTTGTACGGGTGCGTCTTCGAGGTCATCGTCAGCGAGAGCATCGTCCGCCCGTGGAAGCCGCCCTCGAATGCGAGCACGGCGGGACGCTTCGTGTATGCGCGCGCGAACTTGACGGCGTTCTCGACCGCCTCGGTGCCCGCGTTGAAGAACGCTGCCTTTGCCGGTTTGCGCACGGGTGCGAGCTCGGTCAGCCGCTCCGCGAGCTCGACGTAGACCTCGTAGGGGACGATCGTGAAGTCGGTGTGGGAGAACTGATCCAGCTGCGACTGAGCGGCCTCGACGACGCGCGGGTGCGAGTGACCGACGTTCAGGCAGCCCACGCCGCCCGTGAAGTCGATGAACGTGTTCCCGTCGACGTCGGTCAGCGTCGCCCCGTGTGCCTCCGCGATCACGACCGGCGCGTAGATCGAGAGCGGATCGGCGACGACGCGGGCCTTCCGCTCGAGGATCGCCCGGGACTTCGGCCCGGGGATCTCGGTCTTCAGACGGATTGCGCGCGTCACAGCCACACGAGTCACGCTATCGAAAGCGCGGGACACTACGAGCCTGAAAGCGCGTGGGGCGTGTACAGCCCGAGCGGATTCCAGAGCAGGAAGCCGCGCGTGTCGGCCGAGCGCGCCGCGTCGACCTGCGCCTGCAGGTCGGCGGTGGTGTACGTGCGCCCGAGCGAGAAGTCCTGCAGCCATGGCACGAGGCGCGCATTCGATCCACGCAGGTCGGCCTCGAAGTAGAGCAGCGCGTCGGTCACGGTCTGACCCGGGTTCGCGTTGGGATCGGCGATCCCGTACTCGCCGGGGTTGAAATGCGACGGGTAGACCATCGGGTAGACGGCATCGACGTACCGGGCGAGGCGGTACGGCGTCTGTCCGATCCCGAGGTCGCGTGTCGCGGCGAGGCCGAAAACGTCGACGGACGCGCGGACGCCCAGCGTGTGCAGCTTGCCCGAGGCGAACTTGACGAACTGCGTGATCGTCTTCGCCATGGAGGCCTTCGTGCGTACCGGGTAGCGAATCGCGCTCACATCTCCGTCCGAGGGGAAGCGCACGTAGTCGAACTGGATCTCGTCGAAGCCGGCCTTTGCCGCCGCGGTCGCCACGGCGAGGTCGTAGTTCCAGACCCGTCGGTCGTAGGGATTGAGCCACCCGTAGCCGGCCCGGGTCTGCCAGACGGAGCCGTCCGGGTTGTGGAGCGCGAGCCCGGGCCGCCGCTCGGAGACGAGCGGATCCTGGAAGGTGACGACCCGCCCGATCAGGTAGAGACCGGCGGCGTGCACCTTGCGTGCCGCGGCGCGCGCGTTGTAGTACGGCTTCGCGGCGCCGGTTGCCCGCGCGAGCGGCGGCGCGCCGCGGACGAAGCCGACCTCGCCGTTCTCGTCCTTGACATCCAGCTCGATCGTGTTGAGGCCGGCGCGCTTGAGCGCGAGGTACTCGTCGAGCTTGCCGTGCAGGCTCGCGAGCGTCATCGTGACGTGTACACCGCGCATCTCACGCGGTAGCGCACGCCGCGCGGCCTGTGCCAGAGCGGCCTTGGACTTCGCGTTGGGCTCGCCTGCTGCCTGTTTGGTGCCACCTCCGCCGGTGAGCGAATGCGCGCCGAAGGCGAAGCCGGCGCCGAGGACGACGACGAGCGCGAGAGCGCCGAAGCGGCGGATCATGTAGCGGCGTCGCGAAGCCCTGCGCCTGCGCCTGCGGCGGTCGTTGCGATCCACTGGTGTCAAAACCGACAAGCTGCCGAACGCTAGTGCATTCCGCAAGAATCCGAGCGTGGTCCTCTCCGACCGCACGATCAAGCGCATGCTGGCCGAAGGGCGCATCGGCATCGAGCCCTACGACGAAGCGCTCCTCCAGCCTTCGAGCGTCGACGTGCGCGTCGATCGCTACTTCCGTGTCTTCCGCAATTCGCGCTATCCGTTCATCAACGTCAAGGAAGCCCAGGAGGACCTGACCGAGCTGGTCGAGGTCGACGGCGACCAGCCGTTCATCCTCCACCCCGGCGAGTTCGTGCTCGGCTCGACGCTCGAGCGCGTGCGGCTCCCCGACGATCTCGTCGCGCGCCTCGAAGGCAAGAGCTCGCTTGGCCGCCTCGGCCTGCTGATCCATTCGACCGCCGGCTTCATCGACCCGGGCTGGGACGGGCACGTCACGCTGGAGCTCTCGAACGTCGCCAACCTGCCGATCACGATCTACCGCGGGATGAAGATCGGACAGCTCTCCTTCGTCCAGCTGACCGAGCCTGCCGAGTCGCCGTACGGCTCAGGCGGCCTCGGCTCGAAATACCAGGGTCAGCAAGGCCCCACGCCCTCGCGCTACTGGCAGAACTTCGCGGAGGAGGCGAAAACGTGATCCTCGTTACAGGCGGGAGCGGCTTTGTCGGCGGGCACGTCGTCCATGCGCTCCGCGCAGCCGGCCGGGACGTGCGCTGCCTCGTCCGCGACCGCCGTCGGGGCGAGCGACTCGAGGCCTGGGGATGCGAGCTCCTCGAGGGGGACGTGACGGAGCCGGAGAGCCTCCGCGCCGCCGTGGCCGGCTGCGACACGGTCGTCCACCTCGTCGCGATCCGCCAGGGCAAGCCGGAGGCGTTCCAGCGGATCATGATCGGCGGCACGCGGAACCTCATCGCCGCCGCGCGCGAGGCCGGCGTAGGTCGCTTCGTACTCATGAGCGCGCTCGGAACGACCGAGGAGACGAAGGACGTCGTGCCCTACTACGGCGCGAAGTGGCAGATGGAGCAGGACGTGAAGGCGGCCGGTACGCCGTACGTCATCTTCCGGCCGAGCTTCATCTTTGCGAAGGACGGCGGCATCCTGACGACGTTCTCGAAGCTTGCGCGGCTCGCACCGGTGACGCCGATCATCGGCAACGGCAAGCAGCGCATTCAGCCGATCTGGGCCGACGACGTCGGCGCCTACTTCGCAAAGTCAGTCGAGCTCGATACGGCACTAGGCCGAACGTTCGAGATCGGCGGACCGGACGCAGTGAGCTGGAACGAGTTCTGGGAGCGGCTGAAGAAGATCCGCGGCATCAAGCGGCCGAGCCTGCACATGCCGATCGGGCTCATGACGATGAACGCACTCGTGACCGAGCGCCTGCCCGGCGACATCCCGCTCACACGCGACCTGCTCAAGATGCTGCAGACCGGCGACAACGTCGTCACCGACCCGAGCGCCGCCGAGGTCTTCGGGCTCCCGCTCGTCCCGCTGGACGAGCAGCTCCGCCGCGCGGCGTGAGCACGCCGCCGGAACGACCTCGCGGGTTCCTCATCAACACGTGGATCGCGAGCGAGCTCGTCGCGTCGCTGCTCGAAGGCCGCCTCGCGGAAGAGGGCGTTCATTCCGGCTTCTACGGGACGTTGAGCGTGATCGGCGCCTGGGGCCCGCTCACGCCGAGCAAGGTGGCCGAGCTGACGGGCGCGCCGCTGACGACGGTCTCCGACCGCTTGCGGCGCATGGTCGCGGACGGCGACGTCGAGCGCGTCGCGCATCCCGGCGACGGCAGGTCGCACCTTGTCCAGCTCACGGCGAAAGGCGACGCGCACTGGAAGCAGGGCTGGCCCGCACTCCAGCGCACGATCGCCGAGGTCACCGCGAACCTCGAACGGCCGGTGGACGAGGTCGAGGGCTCACTCGAAGACCTGATCGAGGCGCTGCGCAAGGCCGCTACCCAACCTAATCCGGTTTCGTAGCATCTACTCCGGTTTCGGAGTATCATGCGCGCCATGCGCAGACATCTCCTCATCCTCACTTTGCTCCTTGCGCCCTCGGTCGCGGCCGCCGCGGGCGCCGCGCCGCGCGTCGTCGCGAAGATCCACGTCGGCTCGCAGCCGTGTGCAGGCGTCGCGGCGTTCGGCTCGTTCTGGCAGACGAACTACGGCACGGCGACCCTGAGCCGGGTCAATCCACGCACGAACAAGGTCACGCGCACCGGCCGCCTCGGCTCGCAGCCGTGCGGGATCGCCGCCGGCGCGGGCAGCCTCTGGATCGACGGCTACGGCACATCAACGCGTCGAGCGCGTCAACCGGCGCACGCTCAAGGTCGTCAAGCGAATCCGCGTCGGCGTCAACGTCTGGGACGTCGCGTACGCGTTCGGCTCGGTCTGGGCGTCGAACAACTTCGACGGCTCGGTCGTCGCGGATCAACCCGGCCACCAATCGCGTCGTCAAGACGATCAAGACCGGCGGCCAGCCCAGCAACTTCGCGGTCGCGGCGGACGCGCTCTGGGTCGGCTCGAACGCGACGTCGGGCCAGGACGTCTACCGAATCGACCCGGCGACGAACACGTCGACCGCGGTGCACGTCGGACACGACAGCCCGAGCGGGATCATTGCCTCGGCGGACGCGGTGTGGACCGCCAACGGTGGCGACGACACGGTGACGCGCGTCGACCCGAGCACGCAAGGCGGTCGTCGCCACGGTGAAAGTCGGCTCGAAGCCGGCACAGGGAGCCGCGGCGCCCAACGGGACGATCTGGATCCCGAACTTCAACGACAACACGATCTCGATGATCGATCCCAAGACAAACGAAGTCGTGGCCACGATCAAGACGGGGAAAGGACCCTTCGTCGTGCGCAGCGGCTTCCGCGACATGTGGGTCGGCAGCTACCAGGCCCGCGACCTCTGGCGCATCCGCCCCTGAGAACGACGAGGGGCGCGCCTCTGGCGCGCCCCTCGAGTCGTTCAGTAGCTAGCGGGAATTTCGTAGGAGGCGGTTCCGTCCCCCACGCTGGCTAGGCGAATTCCCGTGTCGGTCTCGGGGACCCGCCCCTACGAGCTAGCACCTCCGCTGCCCGTACTGGAAATCTCCATTGACCGGACCACCTCCTTTCCGCGATTGCGCGAACTATAGCGATGAGAGGACGACGGACAACTCCAGGCCGCGATCCAGGGGGACCGTCACGGACTCGAGTGTCGGGTCTTCCTGCCGCGCGCGGGAGTACGCGCCGAGCGCGTCGGCATGCGAGAGGACGTTGTCGGCGACGAAAAGCGCCGCGGCCTCGACCTTCCCGCGCGCGAGCTGGAACAGGCTCTCGTAGTCCTCTTTCTCCGCGTCGAGAAAAACCACGTCGAAGACGTCCTCGATCGCCGGCAGCGTCTCGTGCGCGTCGCCCTCGACCAGCTCTGCCCAGTCGTCGAGCCCGGCCTCGGCGACGTTCTGCCGCCACGCTTCGCACTTGCGCGGGTCGCTCTCCAGCGAGAGGACACGGCCGCCGAGATAGCGGACGCCCGCGGCGAGCCAGATCGTCGAGTAGCCGCGAGAGCCCCCGACCTCGAGCACCGCGCAGTCGGTCTGCGGCGCGACGAGAGCAAAGAGGAACTGTCCAGTCGAACGGGCGACCTGGCGTGCGCGCAACTCACGCGCAACGCCCTCTTCGCGCTCGCGGCTGTCCTCCTCCTCGAGGCGCGCGAGCACGGCGCGGACCCGGTCGTCGACCATCAGTGCCTCGCCTCTTCTACCTCGTCGCGCACAAAGCATGCTGCGAGGTGGTCGTTGACCACGCCGCATGCCTGCATCGCCGCGTAGACGGTCGTCGGACCGACGAAGCGGAAGCCGGCCTTGCGCAGGCGCTTCGAGAGCTCGACGGACTCCGGCGTCTGCGCCTGCCACTCAGTGGGCGCCGGGCCGTCGCGCCGGTACTCCCAGACGAGCTCCTCGAGGAGCGGTCCAGCGTCCCGCAGCGCGACCGTCGCGCGCGCGTTCGCAATCGCCGCCTCGATCTTGCCGCGGTGGCGCACGATGCCTGCGTCGCCGAGCAGCCGCTCCACGTCGCGCTCGCCGAAGCGCGCAACGGTGTCCGCGTCGAACCCGGCGAAAGCCGCACGGAATCGCTCGCGCTTGCGGAGGATCGTGAGCCAGGAGAGCCCGGACTGAAAGCCCTCGAGGCAGAGGCGCTCGAGCAGGCCGCGCTCGTCGCGCACAGGCCGTCCCCACTCCTTGTCGTGGTAGTCGTTGTACGCCGGGTCGGAGCTCTCCCAGCAGCGAACGACGTCGGTCACGCCACCTCGACCTTCACGATTCCGTCCTCGACGCGAACCGGAAACGTCGCGACGGGCTGCGTCGCCGGGAGCGTGCGCGGCACCCCGCTTCGGATGTCGATGTTCGCGCCGTGGCGCGGGCAGATCGCGACGCCGGTATCAGGGTCGAAGTCGCCTTCGCAAAGCGGGCCGTCGTCGTGGGAGCAGCGGTCCTCGAGCGCGTAGAACTCACCGTTCAGGTTGTAGACGCCCACGGTGATGGAACCGGCGGTGACGATCTTGACGCTGTTTGGAGGCAGCTCGTCGACGTTGCCGACCTCAATCAGAGCCACTGAACTCCAGCTCGTCGGCGAGCGTCGACCACTCCTCGGGCAACGGCGTTCCCTTCGCTCGGTGCAAGGCGACCTTCAGGACTCCCAGGCCGAGGATCGCGCACTTGAGCCGGACGGGCGTGAGCGGGATCCCGATCTCCTCGAGCAGCTCTTCCTTCGGCAGGGCCGCGATCTCCGTCGCGCTCCTGCCCTGAACCATCTCCGTGAGCATCGACGTGGCTGCCTGCGAGATCGCGCAGCCCCGTCCCTCGAACTTCACCTCCTCGAGCGTGTCGCCGTCTTCGCCGAACGAGACGTAGATCGACACCTCGTCGCCGCAGAGCGGGTTTTGCCCATCCGCGTGCGCGTCGGCGTCCGCGATCGCCCCGTGCCCGCGCGGGTTCTTGTAGTGGTCGAGGATGACCTCTCTGTACAGCTGGTCGAATTCGCCCATCCGCAGTTGAGGGTAACTACGCGAAGGCTTTCTTCGCCTTCAGCAGCCCGGCGACGAGGCGGTCGACCTCGTCGGGGATGGAGTAGACGTAGAAGCTGGCGCGGCACGTGGCCGCGACGCCGAGGCGCTTCATCAGCGGCTGCGTGCAGTGGTGGCCGCCACGGATCGCGACGTTCTCCCAGTCGAGCACCTGTGACACGTCGTGGGGGTGCACGTTCTCGAGGTTGAACGAGACGATGCCGGCGCGCCGGTCGGGCGGTGGGCCGTAGACCGACACGCCTTCGATCTCGGCGAGTTGTTCCATCGCGTAGCCGACGAGTTCGTGCTCGTGCTGCTCGATCGCGTCGAGGCCGATGGCGGAGATGTAGTCGATCGCGGCGCCGAACGCGTACGCCTCGGCGATCGGCTGCGTGCCCGCCTCGAACTTGTAGGGCAGCTGGCCCCACGTCGTCTCCTCGTAGCGCACCGAGCGGATCATGTGCCCGCCGAGGTTGAACGGCGACATCGCGTCGAGCAGCTCCGCGCGTCCCCAGAGCGCGCCGACGGCGGAGGGGCCGCACATCTTGTGGGAGGAGATCGCAACGAAGTCGCAGCCGAGGGCCTGAACGTCGAGCGCCCGGTGCGGCGCAGCCTGCGCGGCGTCGACGACCATGATCGCGCCGTGCTCGTGCGCCCACTCGGTGAGTTGCTCGACCGGGTTCACGGTGCCGAGCGAGTTCGAGATCAGGTTGTTCGCGACGACCTTGACGTTCCCCTCGCGCGCGATCGCGTCGAGGGCGTCGACTTGCAGCTCGCCCTGGTCGTCGATCGGGATCATCCGGAAGCCTGCGCCGGTGCGCTTTGCGATGTACTGCCACGGCACGAAGTTCGAGTGGTGCTCGAGCTCTGTGACGACCACGAGATCACCGGGGCCGAGATTGTCGAGGCCCCAGGCGTACGCGACGAGATTGATGCTCTCCGTCGCGCTGCGCGTGAAGACGATCTCCCGCGTCGACGGCGCGTTGATGAACGCGCGCACCTTCTCCCGCGCGCCTTCGTAGCCGGCGGTCGCGCGCTCGGCGAGCTGGTAGACGCCGCGGTGCACGTTCGCGTACGAGTGCTCGTAGAAGTCGCGGAGCGCGTCGAGCACCTGGCGCGGCTTCTGCGTCGAGGCGGCGGAGTCGAGGAAGGCGACCGGCTTGCCGTTGCGCAGCTCCTCGAGGTAGGCGAAATCGGCGCGAATGCGCTGCGAATCGAGCCTCGTCTGGGCGGTGACAGCCACCGTGTCCATCGTACCCGGCGGGTTCTTAACCGAGACTTCGCCCCGAGTTAACCCGGGCACGCCGATACTCGCCGCCGTGGAGGCGTCTCGACACGCAGCGGCTTGGCGCCGCGCGAGGATCGCCAAAATCGCGCTGGCTACCGTCGGGGCGCTCACGTTCATCGGTGGGACCGAGCTTGTCCGCCTCAACATCGCGAGCCACCACAAGGTGAAGCTCCAGCCGCTCGGCGCTCCGACGCGCTTCACCGACATCGTCCGCCAGAACCTGCTCCAGGCGGGGATCATGGCGCCCGCTCAAGCTCCGCCCGGTGCGGAGACCGCACTTTCGTGAGCGAGCCGTACCAGTTCCGGGCGATGGGTTGCGCCGTCGTCGTCGGCGGTGCGACGGCGAGCGAGGCTCGGCAGATCAGGCAGCTCTTCGCTCGGCGTGACAGAGCTTTCAGCCGCTTCCGACAGAACAGCGAGCTGAACGCCGTCAACGCGGCGGACAACTCGAGCCTCGTATCCGAGCTCTTCGCGACGACGCTCGCCACAGCTCTCGAGGCCGCCGCGGCGACAGACGGGCTCGTCGACCCAACCCTTGGCGCGTCGATCGTCGCAGCCGGTTACGACCGTGACTTCCTCGACCTCGCCGACGGCCGGCCCGCCACGAGCGACGGGAGCCGGCCGGGGTGCTGGAAGAACGTTCGCCTCACGGGCCGACTCGTCAGGTGCCCCACCGGAACGCATCTCGATTTGAACGGCGTCGTCAAGGCGCTTGCGGTCGACGACGCGGTACGCCTGCTGTCGGGTCCGGGATTCGTCTCGGCAGGCGGCGATCTCGGCGCCAATGCTCCGATCGACGTGGCGCTGCCCGGCGGCGGCGCCGTCCGCGTGGTGCAAGGGGGGATCGCGACAAGCGGGAGCGCCGCGCGCAGGTGGCTGCGAGACGGGGAGGAGCAGCATCATCTGATCGACCCGCGAAGCGGCAAGCCCGCGCGGTCGCCCTGGACTCACGTGACCGTCGTCGGCGCTAACTGTCTCGCCGCAGACGTAGCCGCCAAAGCGGCTTTTCTGCTCGGCGCGGACGGGCCCGAATGGCTCGCGTGTCACGGCCTGCCCGGCCGGTTTCTCGCTTCCGATGCGGTCGTGACGAACGGCGTCTGGGACTCGGCGCTCGAGCGGGAGCGCGCGTGCACGTAACGTCGAGTCCCGTCGACTGGTACGCCGCCCGGGCTGCAGGCATCGCCGCGTACCTCGTCCTGACGTTCGTCGTGACGTTCGGACTCGCGATGTCCGGCAAGGTCAAGTCGAAGACATGGCCGAAGTTCGCGATAGAGGACGTCCACCGCTTCGGCGGTTTGCTCGTCGGCTTCTTCGTCTCGGTTCACGTGTTGACGATCGCGATGGACTCGTACCTGCCGTTCTCGCTGACGCAGCTGGTCGTCCCGTTCACCGCTCGCTACCGGCCCCTCTGGACGGGACTCGGCATCGCGGCGGCAGAGCTGCTCGTCGCGCTCGCGCTCACGAACCACTACCGGAGACGTCTCTCGTTTCGCTTCTGGCGCAGAGCGCACTACCTCAACTTCGCGGTGTGGGCGGGCGCAACGCTCCACGGCCTCGGCAGTGGCACGGATCGAAGCGCGCCCTGGCTGCTTTTCCTCTATTCCGCGTCCGCGGCGGTCGTCGTCACGCTGATCCTGTGGCGTGCTCTCCGACCGCAGGGGCGCGTGCTGGTCGGCGGAGCGGTCGCCGCCGTGGGCGTCGTCGTCTTGTTTCCGTTACTGCCGACCGCGAAGACACATCACCGGCCCTGGAACGCGGCGCGTTTTCACGAAGCACTTACCGGCAAGATCGTCACAGACCAGGGCGTCAGCCAGCAGGTGGTGTCGATGGCGGGGAACGGAACGGGCAGACAGAACGTCCTCGTCCGCGCCGACCTGCTCGTCAATCCCCGCCAGCTGGAGGCGACCTCACTTCAGCTCGAGTACCTGCCGAGCGGCGTCATCTGCCGCGGGCACGTCGATCATGTCGAGTCGTTGGGATTCACGGGAACATGCCGCGTGCCCCGAGGCGAGCGCCGCGCCGTCTCCGCCCGGTGGCACTTGGTCGACGGGAACAGCTTGCAAGGGGTCGTCGACTCGAGGCCGCTTGCGGCGTAGCGCGCTCGTCTTGGTCGCGCTTGTTGCCGCAGGCTGCGGCGCGAACCACGCGACGACTCAGCGCACATCGCCCGCAGACCCAGCTCGCCGTGCGACGCATGCGACCCACGTCGTCGCGCGTGGCGTCGCCCAGGTGGAGCTCGGACTTCCGCCGATCGCGCGCGGGCCGTTGCCGGGATATTTGCTGATCGCCGACCGCGACAACAACCGCGCGATCATCGTCTCCCCGTCGAAGCGGATCGTCTGGCAGGCCGACGGCTTGCGCGGTCCGGACGACACGTTCTTCACGCCCGGCTTTCGGAGCGTCATCACGAACGAGGAGTTCAACGACACGCTGACTGAGGTGTCACTTCGGACGAAGGCGCACATCTGGCGATACGGCCACGATGCGGTGCCGGGCTCGAGTCCCGGCTACCTCAACACACCCGATGACGCGTACCGGCTGGCAAACGGTGACACGACGATCGCCGACGTAAAAAACTGCAGGATCGTCCAGCTCACGCATTCAAAGCGCGTGCGGCGCGTCCTGGGCGGCTCATGCGTCCACGATCCGTCGCACGGGTTCGCGAGTCCCAACGGCGACACGCCGCTTCCGGACGGCGGCCTGCTCGTCTCCGAGATTGGCGGGTGGATCGACCGGATCGCGGCGAACGGGCGGAACGTCTGGTCGGTTCGCTCGCCCGTGCCCTACCCATCGGACGCGCAGCTTCTACCGAATGGACGCATCCTCGTTGCGGGCTTCACGAACCCGGGAAAGATCGTCGAGGTCACCCCGGGCGGCCGGGTGACGTGGTCGTTCGGTACCGGGAGCGGTCCCGATTACCTGAACAAGCCGTCACTCGCGGTCCGCCTGCCGAACGGCCTGATCGCGTCCAACGACGACTGGAACCACCGCGTGATCATCATCGATCCGAAGACGAAGCGGATCGTCTGGCAGTACGGTCACACCGGCGTCCCGGGGCGCGCGCCCGGATACCTGAACAAGCCGGACGGCCTCGATCTGCTGCCGTCCGCGGTCGTCGCGCATCGGGTGAGACGTGCGACGAAGACTTCGCCGGGCGCGCTGAGCGTGCGCCGGATCGGCACGCTTCCGGCCTCGGTCGCGAAGTCGGCGGCAGTGGCGTTGCCGAGCGGCCGAGTCATGGTGCTCGGCGGCACCGGATCCGACGCGATTCTGGCCGGGCCGCCGTCACGACTGCGAGTGATCGGCCATCTGCCCGCGGCCGACGCACGACGCGGCCGCGGCGTTCGACGGCGGCTCCGTGACGCTCTACGGCGGCGGCGAGACCGTGTCCGAGCCGACGGTCATGCGCATCGATCCCGCGACCGGGGCGGCAAGACGGATGCGCCCGTTGGATGAGCCCCTCTCTGATCTCGGCGCGGCAACGGTCGCCGGCAAGACGTATCTCGTGGGGGGATACACGGGCGCGAAGTACGCGACCGCGATTCTGCGCGTCGGCCGCGGCAACCGGACGACGACGGTCGCACGTCTCCCCGTCGGCCTGCGCTATCCGGGCGTCGCGACGCTCGGCGGGAAGATCTACGTCGCGGGTGGCGTCATCTCGAGCGGCGAAAGCCGCGCGGTGTACGAGTTCGATCCGCGTTCCCGGACACGTCCGGCGCATCGCAATTCTCCCGGCGCCCGAGGCACATGCAGCGCTTGCAGCACTCGGCGGCGACCTATTCCTGATCGGCGGGAGCTCAGTGCTCCGCATCGACCCGCTCGGCGGGAACGTCTCCCGCGTCGCCCGACTGCCGCACATGCTCGCGGACGCGAACGCGGTCTCCGTCGGCGGTCGCATCGTCTTCCTCGGCGGGGGGACGAACGGCGTCTTCGAGCTGCTCAGACGAGCCGGTGCTGCGTCGCCCAGCGGGTGAGCTCGTGCCGCGACGAGAGCTGGAGCTTGCGAAGAACATTGGACACGTGGCTCTCAACCGTCTTCACTGACAGGTGGAGTCGCGTCGCGATCTCCTTGTACATGTAGCCGCGGGCGATCAGCTGCAGCACCTCCCGCTCGCGCGGCGTCAGCTCGTCGAGCTCCGCGTCTCCGCCGACGCGCTCGCCTGCTCGGAACGCGTCGAGGACGAACCCTGCAAGGCGCGGGGAGAAGACCGCGTCGCCGGCGGCGACACGCTCGATCGCCGCGGCCAGGTCGGCGCCGGAGATCGTCTTGGTGACGTAGCCACGCGCTCCCGCGCGGATGACTGCAATCACGTCCTCTGCCGCATCGGACACCGACAGCGCGAGGAAGCGGACGCCGGGACGCTCCGCCGCGACGGCGTTGATGATCGCGTCGCCGCTCCCGTCCGGAAGGTGGACGTCGAGCAGGACGACGTCCGGGTCGAGCTCCTTGATCAGTGGCACTGCGTCGGCGACGCTCGCCGCCTCGCCGACGACCTCCACGGCGTCCCCGAGCTCCGACCGGACGCCCGCCAGAAACAGCTCGTGGTCGTCCACGAGGACGACACGGCGCTTCACGGCGTCCTCCTCGGGAGCCGCAGCTCGACGTCGGTGCCTTCGCCGGGCCTGGTGAAGATCGTCGCCGTTCCGCCTGCGCGCTCGAGCCGCCCTTCGATCGAGTCGGCGAGGCCGCGCCTGTCGGCAGGCACCGCAGCGCGATCGAAGCCGGCGCCGCGATCGTGGACGAAAACGGACACCGCGTCCTCGGTCACTTCGGCGTACACGTCGATCTCCTCGACGCCCGCGAACTTGGCGGCGTTGGTCATCGCCTCGCGCGCGGCTAGCACGAGCGCGTCGTCTGCCGGGCAGTCGCCGGCGCTCGCAAGCTCGACGCGGACGCCGTGCACCTCCTCGACGTCGGCGGCAACCGCGGAGAGGGCAGCGACGAGCGAGGTGCTTTCGTCACCGAACGGCATCTCCCCGTAGAGCCAGCCGCGCAACTCACGCTCCTGCCGACGCGCCAGCGAGGCGACCCGGCGCGGCTCCTGCGCGTGCCGCTGGATCAAAGCGAGCGTTTGCAGCACGGAGTCGTGAACGCGCGCGGCAACCTCGGATCGTTCTTCGCTGCGGATGCGCGCACTGCGTTCCGCGTCGCGGTCCAGCGCGAGCCGCCACAGCCACGGACCCCCGATCAGCAGGAGCGCTCCCGCAACTGCACCGGGCGCGAGCACCGTCGTCGTCGCGCCGCCGCCCTCGAGCAGCAACACCGCGCCGACTCCGGCGAGCAGGAGACCGCCGTACGAAAGCGGCTCGCCCGGTCGGAAGCTGCCGCCCTGCCGCCACGCGAGCGCGAAGCCGGCTGCGACGAGCGCGATGCCGCCCACGGCGCGATCCGAGAGGCCGACGGCGTGGAGGAGGAGCGAGCCGGCGATGAGTACGAGCACAGCTGCCCACCACGCGCGGCCCGACGAGCCGTACGCCCACAGCGCGAGGTACAGCGCGATGCCGGCACCGCCTGCGAGCGCGAGCAGCGCGAAGACGAGCCGTACGAGCGTCACGTCGACGCCGAGGGCCTGCGCAATCCCTGCGCAGACCCCGGCGATCACCCGCTCGTCGTCACTCGTCGCGAAGGAGCGCAGCGACATCTCCGGTCATCGTACGCCGCGCGTGACGCGCAGCTCTCCAGCGCCGACGTGAGCGTCGATGACGAGGACGCGCAGGCCTTTCTCGTTCACGCTGTCGTCGACGTTGTGCCCATCCGCGCTTCTGCCGAGCAGGTGGACTCCACCGAACTGTGCGTCGCCGTG
Organism: uncultured Actinomycetes bacterium; assembly: GCA_963815965.1. Lineage (GTDB taxonomy): Bacteria > Actinomycetota > Thermoleophilia > Gaiellales > Gaiellaceae > DASVFB01. The sequence goes on from CAWFIT010000001.1 coordinate 754,599, forward strand.
CACCTTCAGCGCGACATCGGGTGGGACGACGAACTCGAGCCTGCCGACGTCGACCCGTCCGTTGACGTGCGTTTCGCCGACAGGCAGCTTCACGTCGCTGAGGTCGACGCGCAGGTCGCCGATGCCGAGCCGGTAGTTGTCCCGGAGCTCCTGCGGGCCTGTGACCGTGTATTGCCTATCGCCGATGCCGCGCCCGACATGGACGTGGACGACGGAGGCAAAGATCGCCGCAGCGATGAGCACGAGCGCGATGAACGAGCCGATGACGATCCCAACCCAAGCAAGCACACGGCGGATGCGATGCGAATCCTGCGCTGCAAGGGCGGGCGCGTCGGTCGTCTCGCTCGATTTCCCGTGCTGCGTGATCCAGAGGATCGCGCCGCCGGCGACCAGGAGCACGAACCACGCGTCGCCCTGCGGCCACAGTGTGGCGTGCGAGAGCAGGACGGCGGCCGCGACGACGACGAGGCCGAGCCCGATCAGCGGCCAGGGCCGATCGCGCCGGCTCTTGAGCGCCGCCGACGCGATCGAGTCCTCCTGGCCTTCGTCGGGCATGACGATCGCCGCGACGAGGTAGATCAGCAGTCCGGCGCCGCCGAGCAGCGTGAGCACGACGAAGCCGACGCGATAGAACGCGGGGTGGATCTCGAAGTAGTTCGCCAGGCCCCCGCTGACGCCGGCGAGCATGCGATCCGAGCGGCTGCGCTCCAGCCTCTTGGTCGTGGGTTCTTCGATTGTGTGTGTGTTCATGAGCCCAGGATCGCTCGCGCGCACCCGCACGGCTATCCGGAATGACCCTGAGCCGACCCTAGGTTGTTGCTTGGGGGATCCGCGCCTCGAGCGCGTTTCCCAGCGCCTCGCGCACCGGCTCGAGCTCGATCCGGTCGAGCACGTCCTGGAAGAAACCGCGGACGATCAGCCGCTCCGCCTCGGCGCGGGAGAGGCCACGCGCCATGAGGTAGAAGAGTTGCTCGCGGTCGACCTGCCCGAGCGTCGCGCCGTGGGTGCAGCGCACGTCGTTGGCGAGGATCTCGAGCCCGGGGATCGAGTCGGCGTGCGCCGACTTCGACAGCAACAGGTTGCGGTTCTCCTGGTAAGCGTTCGTCTTCTGCGCGTCCTTCTCGACGCGGATCATCCCGCGCCAAACCGTCGAGGCTTCGTCGCGCAGCGCGCCCTTGAAGGCGAAGTCGCTCGTCGTGTTCGGTGCGATGTGCTCCTGGAACGTGTCGTAGTCGAGATGCTGCGTCGCGTCGGCGAAGTAGGCGCCTGTGACGCGCGATGTCGCGCCCGGGCCGGCGAGGTCGTTCTGGATCCGAATCTTTCCCCGCTTCGAGCCGAAGCCGCCGGCGACCCAGTCGAGCTCCGCGTCGCGCGCGACGCGCGCGTGGTGCGACGCGAAGTGCCACGTCTCCTGCGAGAGGTTCTGCAGAGAGACGTACTCGAGCTTCGCGCCGTCCTCGACGAACAACTCGACGACGGCGTTCGAGTAGCCGGCGACCGACGGACTCGCGGACGCGTACTCCTCGATCAGCGTGAAGCGCGAGCCTGCCTCCGCGACGACGAGCAGGCGCCAGAAGAGCGACCCGCCATCGGTCGCGTTCGCGATACGCACGTAGAGCGGCTCGTCGAGCACGACGTCGCGCGGGACGACGACCAGCAGTCCGTTCTGCCAAAGCGCAGCGTTGTGCGCCGCGAACTTCTCGTCCCAGCCGACGAGCTCGTGCAGCCGCGGGTGATCGACGAGCGGCTCGAATGTGATCCCGTCGGGCGCGCGCTGGATGTCGAGCGATGACTCCGTGACGTGCGCGAGGCCGGACACCGCGATGTCCAGCATCGTCTCGGCGGGCCCTGTCCCCAGTCCAGGACTCGGGGCATGGCCGAAAGCGTCAGGGTCGAAGCCTTTGAGGTCGGTGAAGCGCCACGCTTCGTCCGTCGTCGTCGGGAGCGGCAGCGCGTTGTAGCGCTCGAGCAGCTCAGTCCGCATAGCGGCGGTGAAGCATTAGCTGGTTGCCCTCGCTGTCCTTGAGGAAAGCCATATGGCAGACGCCCGAGTCGCGGATGTCGCCCTGGAACTGGACGCCCTTCGCCTCGAGCTCGGCGCGCGCCTCGGCGACGTCGGCGACCCGGAGAGCGACGTGCGAGACGTGCGGGACGAAGTGCGCGCCGATCGCCGTCGGGTCGACGAGGTAGAGCGAGACGTTGCCGGTCTCGATCTCCGGCCACCCCGCGTCCCAGTCCGGGCTGCGCATCCCGAGCGTGTCGCGGTAGAACGCCTTCGCGCGCTCCATGTCCTGGACCGGCACTGAATAGAAGTCGGTTCTCTCGATCTGCATGAGCGGGCGCCGCTACCTGTTGCCGCGACGACCGGAGCGGATCTGCTTGCCGCTGACGCTTCCGGGCGCGAACCCGCCTGCGGGCGTCTCGCCGCGGGCGTGCGCCGAGTCGCGCTCGAGGCGCTCGGCTGTGAGCTGGTCGAGTCGTGCCTTCATTCGCTCGGCCTGCGCGGCCGCCTCCGGAGAGACCTTCTTCTTCTGCTTAGCCAACGGATCCCTCCATCTGGAGCTGGATCAGCCGGTTCATCTCGACGGCGTACTCGAGCGGCAGCTCCTTCGTGATCGGCTCGACGAAGCCGCTGACAATCAGCGCACTCGCCTCCGCCTCCGAAAGCCCGCGCGACATGAGATAGAAGAGCTGCTCCTCGCCGATCTTCGAGACGGTCGCCTCGTGCCCGAGGTCGACGTCGTTCTCGTCCACGCGGATGTACGGGTACGTGTCGGAGCGCGACTCCTCGTCGAGGATCAGCGCGTCGCAGACGACCTTCGACTTCGAGCCGACCGCGCCCTTCGCCACCTCCAGCAGCCCGCGGTAGCCGGCACGGCCGCCGTTCTTCGAGATCGACTTCGACGTGATCACCGACGACGTGTGCGGCGCGACGTGCACCGCCTTGCCGCCCGCGTCCTGGTGCTGGCCGTTGCCGGCGAACGCGATCGACAGCACCTCGCCGTGCGCGCGCTCGCCCATCAGCCAGATCGCCGGGTACTTCATCGTCAGCTTCGAGCCGAGGTTCCCGTCGACCCACTCCATCGTCGCACCCTCGTACGCGACGGCGCGCTTCGTGACGAGGTTGTAGACGTTGTTCGACCAGTTCTGGATCGTCGTGTAGCGGCACCGCGCGTCCTTCTTGACGACGATCTCCACGACCGCGCTGTGCAGCGAGTCGGTGGAGTAGATCGGCGCGGTGCACCCTTCGACGTAGTGCACGTACGCGCCCTCGTCGACGAGGATCAGCGTGCGCTCGAACTGCCCCATGTTCTCCGCGTTGATCCGGAAGTAGGCCTGCAGCGGCATCTCGATCTTCACGCCCGGCGGCACGTAGATGAAGGAGCCGCCCGACCAGACGGCGCTGTTCAGCGCCGCGAACTTGTTGTCGTTCTGCGGGATGATCGTCCCGAAGTACTGCTTGACGAGCTCTTCGTGCTCGCGCAGGCCCGAGTCCATGTCGAGGAAGATCACGCCCTGCTTCGTGAGCTCCTCTTGGAGCTTGTGGTACACGACCTCCGACTCGTACTGCGCGCCGACGCCCGCGAGGTACTTCTTCTCCGCCTCAGGGATGCCGAGCTTGTCCCACGTGTCCTTGATCTCGGCTGGCAAGTCCTCCCAGGAATTCGCCTGCTTCTCGGTCGGCTTGATGTAGTAGAAGATGTTCTCGAAGTCGATTTGCGTCAGGTCGCCGCCCCACTTCGGCAGCGGGCGCGCGAGGAAATAGTCGAGTGACTTGTGGCGGAACTTCCGCATCCAGTCCGGCTCGTTCTTGTGCGCGGAGATCGCCTCGACGATCTCGTGGTTGATGCCGCGGCCCGACTTGAAGAAGTAGTCCTTCGCCTCGTCGGGGTTGGAGAAGCCGTACGCGTACTCCTCGCGGATTCCTTTGACGACGTCGGTTTCGGTTTGTGTCATCAGGCTGCAGCCTTCCCGTAGCGCTCGTAGCCCTCGGCTTCGAGCGTGTGTGCGAGCTCCGGGCCTCCTTCTTCCACGATACGCCCATCAATGAACACGTGGACGAAATCGGGCGTCACATAGTTGAGGATCCGCTGGTAGTGCGTGATCACGAGGGCCCCCATCTCCGGGCCTACGAGCTCCTTGACGCCCCCGGCGACGATGCGCAGCGCATCGATGTCGAGCCCCGAGTCGGTCTCGTCGAGGACGGCGATCTTCGGATTGAGCATTGCCATCTGCAGGATCTCGACGCGCTTCTTCTCCCCGCCGGAGAACCCGTCGTTGAGGTAGCGCGAGGCGAGCTCGCGCGAGACCTTCAGCCGGTCCATCGCGGCGAACAAATCCTTGCGGAACTGCGGGATCGGCACCGGATCGTCCTCGCCCGCGCGCGCCTTGCGAATCGCGTTGATGGCGCTGCGGAGGAAGCTCGTCACCGTAACGCCGGGGACGGCGTGCGGGTACTGGAAGGCGAGGAACAGGCCCCTCTGAGCGCGCTCGTCGGCGCCGAGCGGCACGAGGTCCTCGCCGCCGAAGAGGATCTCGCCCTCGGTGATCTCGTACGCGGGATGTCCCATCAGGGCGTACGCCAGCGTCGACTTGCCCGAGCCGTTCGGTCCCATGATCGCGTGGATCTCGTTCTGGTCCACGGCGAGGTCGACGCCCTTGACGATCTCCGTTCCGTCCTCGAGCGCGACGTGCAAATTGTTGATCTCGAGCAATGCCATTGTGAGAGCGAATCCCCCCTAACGAAGCCATTTTCGGGCCGGGTTCGTAACCCAGTCTAGCGAGTGCGTGCCGACTCCCGTTCCGCGGACAGCCGCTCCTTCCCGAACCCGCTACGCTTGACTCATGCCGGAGATCGGAATCTCGGGTCTCGTCATCCTGTTGATCGTGGCGCTGCTCGTCTTCGGGCCGAAGCGGCTCCCCGAGATGGGACGCTCGCTCGGTCGCGGAATGCGCGAGTTCAAGGACTCGGTCAGCGGCAATGACGACAAGGCAGAGCTGCCGCCGAACGCCGGCGACGAGACTCCGCCGCCCACACCGCCCACCTCGTAGCCGATGAACCTGTTTCCGCGGCGCCTGCGCCACGGTGAGGAAGCCACGCTCGTCGAGCATCTCGGCGAGCTCCGCACGCGGCTGATCATCTGCCTGGCCTCTGTCGCCGCGGCGTTCGCCGTGATCTACGTCTTTCACGGCCACCTGCTCGAATGGCTGAACCGTCCGCTACCCGCGGACAAGCGGCCTCCTGTGACGTTCGGCGTGCTCGAGCCGTTCACGACGTCGATCATGGTCAGCTTCTACGCGGCCTGCCTGGTCGCGCTGCCGATCATCTTCTGGCAGCTCTGGTCGTTCCTCGCTCCGGCCTTCGACGAACGACATCAACGGTCGATGACCGTTCTCGTCGCCTTCGCCGCCGCGCTTGCCGTCGGAGGAGTGGCCTTCGGCTACTGGGTGATCCTCCCGGCGGCGGTGCACTTCCTGACGAGCTACGACTCGTCGCATTTCAACATCATCGTGCGCGCGCGCGACTACTACGCGTTCACGTCATTCCTGCTGCTTGCCGTCGCGCTCGCGTTCGAGGTGCCGGTGTTCGTGCTCGGTCTCGTGCGGCTGCGCATCCTCTCGGCGGCGCGTTTACGAGCCAGCTGGCGTATGGGGATCTTCGCCATGACCGCGCTCGGGGTGCTTCTGCCCGGGGTCGATCCGGTGTCGACGGCTCTTTCGGTCGTTACGCTGATCACGCTGTACGCACTTTCGATCGCGCTCGCGTCGTTCTTCGAGCCGCGCTGGCAGCGGACGCGCGCGCCCGAAGCGGCGACGGATGTCTGACGCGGGCGTCTGGCTCCGGCTGACGGCCGCACTCGGCGCGCTCGCCTTCGGCGTCGCCGCCGTCGTGATCGTCGTCGTGCTCGCGCACCGAACGCCCGGCCCTGCCGGCGCGACGAACACGCCGACACCGAGCAGGACGGTACCGCCGGCGACGTCAGGGTTCCCCGAGCCGCCGCCGGGAGCAGTCACCTTCAGTCGTCCCGACGGCCATAACGTGCTTGCGCTCGGAGTCGTCCCCGGGCGGAAGCTGAAACTGCAAGCGTCCGTCCTTGGCGAACAGGGCGAAGGAGTCAGCGGCCTGAATGTGTCGTTTCGCGTGGGCGGGCGCAACGCGGCCGCCGTGCCGTGCGGCGCGGGCTGCTACGACGCAAGCGTGAAGTCGGCCTCGCCGCCGAAGGTCGTCGAGGTCGCGGTGAAACGCGGCAGCGGGACGACGACGTGGCGCGTCCCGATGCCTCGACTGTGGCCGCCCGCAGACGCGTCGCCGATCGTCGCGCGCGCAACGCGCGAGTTTCGAGCGTTGCGAAGCGTCGCCGTACGCGACTGGCTCGCGTCGGGACCCGGGCAATCGCTCTTCACCCGCTGGACGCTTGTCGCGCCGAACCGGCTGAAGTACCAGGTCAAGAACGGATCCTCGGCAGTGATCATCGGCGACCGCCGCTGGGACAAACTCCCGGGCGGCAAGTGGGAGGAGTCTGCGCAGACGCCGATTCACCAGCCGACACCCTTCTGGCGTTCCTGGAGAAACGCGTATCTCCTCGACGACTCGAAGTCGGCCTGGCACGTGTCGTTCTTCGACCCGAAGACGCCCGGGTGGTACGAGTTGCTGATCGACAAGGACACGACACGCGTACTCGAGCTACGGATGCACGCCACGGCGCACTTCATGCGCGAGGTCTACAGCCGATTCAACGCTCCTGTGACGGTCACTCCACCTGACTAATCCGGGTCTATCCGCGGCTCGTATCCAAGGGTAGGATGGGCGCGGAATGAGCCGGGCAAGGGCGTCGTGGCCCCTTCTGATGGCGTTGGCGACCGCCGTGGCTCTGACGTTGGCTGCGGCCGGGACGGGGGCCGGCGGCGACGTCGGTTGGAAGGGCTGGGGGAACACGCCGGACAACCAGCGCTACTCGTCGCTCACGCAGATCGACAAGAACAACGTCGATCAGATGGGCCGGATCTTCACGCTGAACTTCCGCACGGTCGACCCGATCGCGCGGCTCGGCCAGCAGTCGTATCCCGTGGTCGTCGGCGACCGCATGTACGTCACGACGGGTGAAGGCAAGACATACGCGCTCGACGCCACATCGGGGAAGGTGATCTGGAAGTGGTACCCGGAGCAGGTCGCCGTCTTCAACAAGGCGGGCATCGTCGCCAACCGCGGCGTCGCAGTGTGCGACGGCAAGGTCTTTGTCCTCAACATCGACATGACGATCACGATGCTCAACCAGCAGACCGGCGACGTGATCAAGCGCGTGCCCATCTCGAGTGCGGTCCCCGGCGCCGCGACCCGCTACGGCTACACGGAGACGAGCGCACCGATCTGCGCCAAGCACCGGGTCATCACCGGCGCCGCCGGCTCCGAGTACGGCGTGCGCGGCTTCGTCATGGCGTTCAAGACGAGCGACCTGTCGCCGGCGTGGGCGAACCCGGTCTGGTCGATCCCGCCCTCGGGCACGAGCTGGCGCAAGGTGAGCCGGATCGTCGGCGGCGGCGTGACGTGGACACCGGTGACGATCGACGCCAAGACGAACACGGTCTACTACGGCACCGGTTCGGCGACGCCGCTCTACTTCCCCGCCTGGCGGCCCGGGTCGGCTCCGCGCACCGACTCGCTGATCGCGGTCGACCTACGCACCGGGAAGCTGAAGTGGTGGCAGCAGCAGATGGCCCATAACGAATGGTCGTACGACACTGCGCAGCCTCCGCTCGTGTACGACGGCAAGGTCGGCGGCAAGAAGCGTCGCGTCGTCTCGGTCGCGACGATGGAAGGCGTCTGGTTCTGCTACGACGCAGCGACCGGACGTCCGATCTACCAGCGCGTGAAGGTGATCGACCGCACCGAGCACCCGCCGCTGCAGCCGGGCAAGCCCGTCGTCGTGTACCCGGGGTCGATCGGCGGACTCAACTTCTCGCCGGCTGCGTACGACCCGAAGACGAACTACATCTTCAACGCCGCGGCCGAGACGGCGAGCGTGATGATCCAGAAGAAGCTGACTCCGACGCAGAAGAAACGCAAGCGCGCGCTCGGAGACATCTTCCTCGGGCTGCAGAACGGCGATTTCGGCCAGTACTTGCCCGGATGGCACGACCATGGCTCGATCAGCGCGATCGACGTGAACACTGGACGGCGCGTCTGGAAGTTCCTGACGCCCGAGCCGGAGCGCGGCGGCGTGTCGATCACCGCCGGCGGCATCGGCTTCGCCGGCGGCGGCGACGGCAACCTTCGCGCCTTCGATCTCAAGTCGGGCAAGCTGCTCTGGAAGTTCCAGACCGGGCGGCAGATCGCAGCCGGGCCTTCGATCTACTCGGTCGCCGGCAAGGAGTACGTCGCGATCACGATCGGCGGCTCGCCGACGTCGTCGAACGGCGGCGTCCTGCCCGGGCTGATGGTCTTCGGCCTCGGCGGCGACAAGACGGAGTTCCCGCCCCCGAACAACTTGCCGCCGTCGTTTCGCAGCGCGCAGAGCGCCGGCACCGACGCGCAGACGTCGACGATGGAGTTCACGCCCGCGAGCCTCGCCGCTCCGCAGCGCGCGACCGAGCAGAGCAACCGGTCGGTCGCGACAGCCACCGGCCCGGCGCGGATCAAGGTGCCGCGCTCGCTCGTCGTCCGCCCGTGGAACCCGAACACGTCGAACTGGCAATACGCGTTCGGCAAGGTCTTCCTCGGCAAGTCGCCGGTCGTCGGAGCGCGGCTCCGGGTGGACGGGTTCACGCTTCCTGCGGCGACAGGGCCGCAGGGTGGCTTCTCGTATCCGGCCGACATCACCGAGCCGGGGCGGCATGAGGTACGCGTCATCGGCGTCGACCGCGCGAAAATCCACGGCCGCAAGCTCACGACCGCGCAGCAGAGCGCGCTCAAGGGCGCGCACGCGGGAATCAACGTCGGCTATCGCTTGAGCTCGCTGCGCGCGAAGGTGCAGTCGAACGGAACGGTGCTGCTCGCCGGCCGGATCACGAACTCGGCGGGAACGGCACCGCCGGTCGTCGGCCTGTACACGTACAGGCTTGGCGGCACGATCACCGACGCGACTGGCAAGCCCGTGCAGGGCGCAGTGGTCGTCGGTCGGACAAACGACCGTGACTTCTGGACGTTCTCGTCACCGTCCGACGCGAACGGGCACTACACGTCGCTCTTCCACGCCTCGGACGAGACCGACACGGATCCGGTCCCGATCAACATCGGCGTCGCGCTCGGTCAGATCTCCTACGGCGGCAACGTCGGAACGGTCGCGAACTTCAAGCGGAACCAGAGCGCGACGCTGGACATCCAGTTGCGCGCCGGCACCGCGTACACGCTCGCCAAGCCCAACTCGTACCCGGGCGCGATCTACGAAGGGCCCGCGGTCGGAGTCGCGAGCCGGCGGCAGCGTCGTCAAGCCCGTCTCGGCCCGCTGGCCTGACACGAAGGGCAACTTCTCGATGACGCTGCCGGCGTCGGTGCGCGGCAAGACGATCGGCTTCTGGCAGAACAAGCGCCTCTTCTTCTCGAGCTTCGCGGCGACGCCGGGCGGCAAGGTCGACCTCACGTCCTGGCCGTCGAAGCTCGGCCGCGGCACCGCGAGCCACCTGGCCTCGCTGCGCGTGCCGCGCAATTGAGCATCGCGCGCAGGCGGTACCGTTAACTCGATGGCGGAAGCTCCACGCATTGCGCAGGAGTCGAGCAGCATTGCTTCTGCGCAGGCCGTTGCGACGCGCCTGATCGGCAACATCGAGCAGGTCGTTCTGGGCAAGCACGACGAGATCGCACTCGTGCTCTCGGCGCTCGCGAGCGGCGGCCACGTGCTGCTCGAGGACGTGCCCGGGACCGCGAAGACGATCCTCGCGCGCTCGATCGCGCAGACGATCGACGGGACCGAGTTCGCGCGCATCCAGTGCACGCCCGACCTGCAGCCGACCGACGTCACCGGCCTCGCGATCTACAACCAGAAGACGCGTGAGTTCGAGTTCCGGGCCGGTCCGATCTTCGCGAACATCGTCCTCGTCGACGAGATCAACCGCGCGATGCCGCGCACGCAGTCGGCGCTCCTCGAGGCGATGGCCGAGGGTCAGGTGACGGTCGACGGAGTCACCCGGCCGCTGCCGGCGCCGTTCCTCGTCATCGCGACGGAGAACCCAATCGAGCAGGAGGGAACGTTCCCGCTTCCCGAAGCGCAGCTCGACCGCTTCGCGCTGCGCTCCGCGCTCGGCTATCCGTCAGGCGACGAAGAGGTGGAGATCGTCGTGGCGCAGCGTCACGGTCATCCGATCGCGAGCCTGCAGCCGCGGGTCGACGCCGACGACGTCGAAACGCTGAGAGCCGCTGTCGAGGACGTGTATGTCGACGAGCTGGTGCTGCTCTGGATCGTCGACCTCGTGCGCGCGACCCGTCGCGTCGAGGGCGTCTCGACGGGCGCTTCGGTCCGAGGGAGCTTGACGCTCGAGCGCACCGCGCGCGCGTGGGCGCTGATGCAGGGACGCGATCACGTCGTCCCCGGCGACGTCGAGGCGCTCTTCCTCCCAGTGCTGGGCCACCGCCTGCTTCTCACGCCGTCGTTCGTCGCGGAGACGCGCTCGCTCGGCCGCGACGAGGCGTTGCAGCAGATCAAGGAGCGCTGCCTGGAGCTCGCGCCGGCGCCCGCGCCCGACTGGGACGGCGCGGCGCCCGGCTAGCGCGCCGTGCCCGCCGCGGAACGCCACACCTTCCCGCTCGTGCCGCGGCGGCGGCTGGTGGGACTCCCCTTCGGCGACCTGCCGAGCAGGCGGCGGGGCCACGGCAGCGACGTGATCGGAACCCGTCCGTACGAGATCGGCGATCCGGTCGGCACGATCGACTGGTTCGCGAGCGCGCGGCTCTCGGCGGCGACCGGCCGGGACGAGTTCATCGTCCGCGACCACGCGGCCGACGAGGCGCCGCGCGTCGTCGTCGTCTGTGACCGGCGACCGGCGATGGCGATCTACGCGCCGCCGCTGCCGTGGCTCTCCAAGCCTCTCGTCGTCGCGGAGGCGACGGCGGCGCTCGTCATGAGCGCCATGGCCGCCCGCGCCGACGTCGCGTCGCTCGACTACGGCGACGGAGAGCCGTACTGGCTGCCTCCTGGGCGGAAGGACGTGCCGGCGCTCGTGCAGGAGCGCCAGTCGACCGCTTCGTTCGACGCGGGCGAAGACAACCTCGCCGAGGCGCTCTCGTTCCTCGGCCAGTTGCGCAGCGACCTGCCAACCGGCGCGTTCGTCTTCGTGCTTTCGGACTTCCTCGCGCCTCCTCCGGCTGACGCGTGGCTCGACGCGGTCGCGCACGGCTGGGACCTCGTGCCCGTCGTCATCCAGGACCCCGTGTGGGAACAGAGCTTCCCGGACGTCGCGTCGGTCGCCGTCCCGGTCGCCGATCCGCGCAGCGGGCGCACGGAGCTCGTCCGCCTGTCGCGCCGGGAAGCGCTCGAGCTGCGCACGCAGCAACGAGCGGCGGCTGGCCGACCTTCTCGCGGAGCTCGTGTCCCTCGGGCTCGAGCCGGTACTCCTGGGCACGAGCGACCCGTTCGAGATCGACCGCGCGTTCATCGAGTGGGCCGAGCTGCGACGAGTGAGCCGGTGGGCGCGTTGAGGCGGCTCGGCCTCGCCGCGGCGGTCGGCGCTGCGCTGTTCGGCCTCTCCGCGAACGCAAATGCCGCCGCGCCGCGGGTGAGCGCCGTCCTCGACCAAGACGCCGTCGAGTTCGGCGATCCGGTCACGGCAACGATCACGGTCTTCCTCGACCGCGACGCGGACGTGCGCGTGAGTGAGAACCTCGCGCCGCTGACGCAACTCGGCCGTACTCGCGTGACCGAGGCCGATCGAGGCGACCAGCACATCGTCACCTACACCACGCGCGCGAGCTGCCTCGACCAGCGGTGCATCTCCACGACGGGCGGCAAACGGATCGCCCTCAAGCCGGCCGTCGTCGAGATCGCGCCGAACACGAAGCTCACAGCGCGTTGGCCCGCACTCCAGGTGCGCGCACGCGTCTCGCGCGAGGACGCCGCCAAGGTGCAGCCGCCGTTGCGGCGCGACGCGACGCCGCCTCCTGTCACTTATCGGGTCGGGCCGCAAGGCCTCGCGCGCACGCTCTACGTCGTCGCGGCCGTGCTGGCCGCGGCGGGGCTGCTGCTCGCCGTGTGGGCCGCGACCGCGGTCCGGGGCAGGCGTCGAGTGACCGCACCGCTAACCGGCCTCGAACGCGCGCTCGCGCTGGCCCGCGAGGCGGAGCAGAGGCCGACGCCTGACCGGCGCCGCGCGCTGGGGCTACTCGCACGCCTGCTCGGCTCGCGCGACTCGCGTCTCGCAGGCGCGGCTGACGACCTTGCGTGGTCGGCACCCGCGCCGTCGAGCGACGCGCTCGCGGATCTCGTGACGCAGGTCGAGCGGAAGGTGGACGGCACTTGACCTCGATCCCCCTCGCCGACGCCAGCGCGCTTCACCCGGCGGCGACGCGCACGCTCCTCGTTCGAATCGTGCTCGCGGCCACGCTGGTCGGGCTCGTCATCGCAGTTGCCCTCGTCTCGCGAGACCCGCACACCGAGACGATCGTGACTTTGCCGGCCCATTCGTCTGCGATCGTCGTCCTCGACGTCTCGGCCAGCATCTCTGCGGACACCTATTCGCGCATCGGCGGGACGCTGTCGTCGCTCGCGCGGAGCGATGGGCGTTACGGCCTCGTCGTCTTCTCCGATCAGGCCTACGAGGCGCTGCCGCCCGGAACCGGCTCGAACGATCTCGCGCCACTCGTGCGCTACTTCAAGCTGCCTCCGCCCCGAGGGCCCGGCCTCGTGCAGACGTTCCCGCCCAATCCGTGGCAGGCCACCTTCAGCGGCGGCACGAAGATCTCCGCGGGGCTCGAGCTCGCGCACCAGATCGCGTTCCAGGACCGACTCAGCAAGCCGATCGCGATTCTCGTCAGTGACCTCGACGACGATCCCGAGGATCTGCCGCGGCTCGTGACGATCATGCTCGCGCTCAAGCGCGACCACATCCCGCTGCGGATCGTCGGCCTCAACCCCGCGGACAAGGACGTCGCGTTCTTCAAGCGCCTCACGGGCGGAGCGCCGGTCGTGCGCGCCGGGACGCTGCAGCCCGGCCCGCAGCCTCGCAACCACACGCCGTTTCCGTGGACGCTCGTCACGCTCACGCTCCTCGCCGCGGTTGTGCTGGCCGCCCACGAGCTCTGGGGACCGCGGCTCGAATGGAGGACGAAGTCGTGAGGGCAGCGCTCGGCTTCGCAGGTGCCGCTGTCCTGCTCGTGCTCGCCGCGCTGACGGCGCTGCTCGCGGCCGACACGCGCAGCTGGCAGCGGACTCTCCGCCAGGACGATGCGCTCGTCGCGAGCGCGCCGACGCTGGCCAAGTGGCGGCCGCAGACGCATCTGTCAACGCTCGCGGAGCGAGTCCTCGGCATTCGCGACGACGTCGAAGCGCGGCGGGCGATCGCGCTCTATCTCGAGAACGTGAAGATGCCGATTCGGCTCGACAACGCGCAGGCCGCGGCGGTCGCCCGCGGGAACGCCGAACAGGCACTCGCCAGCGTCGCGCGCTCGAGCGAGGGCGCCCGCGCTTCGCAGGCTGAGACGCTGCTCGGCGTGCTCGTGTTCACCGACGTCGGCCCGAGCAAGGATCCGTTCGAGAACGCGGTTGGCGTCGATCCCGACCAGGCACAGGCGAGCCTGTCCGACTTCGAGGACGCAGTGCGCGCGGATCCGTCGAACGCCGTCGCCAAGTACGACCTGGAGCTCGTGCTACGCACGCTGCTCTCGCAGGGCGTGCGGATCGGCCCGGCCCAACAGACCGGCGCAGGGTCGAACGGGCAGCGCGGCGCCGGCGGCGGCGTGCCGGGGAGCGGCTATTGATTCTCGCCGGCCTCGTATTCCTCACTCCGAGCGCGGCGGTGGTGGCGGTCGCGGTGTTGATCCCGATCGCCGCGTTCGTTCTCGCCGAGCGCCGCGTCGCGGTCGTGCGCCGCACGTTAATGCTGCAGCCGCCCCGCGGCGGCGTGGACGTCGCGACGCTCGCCTCGCTCGTCGCTGTCGTGCTCCTGCTCGCGCTGGCGGCCGCGCAGCCGGCGTACTCGAACACCGAGACACAGCGCGTGCGCACCGACGCGCAGGTGCTCTTCGTGGTGGACGTCTCGCAGTCGATGGCTGCAGCCGGACGCAGCGATGGAGCGACGCGCCTCGACCGGGCCCGCGCCGCGGCGATCCGCCTGCGCTCGCTCGTCCCGGGGCTTTCGTCGGGAGTCGCGACGTTGACCGATCGCACGTTGCCCAACCTGCTTCCCGTGCCGGACTCAGCCGCGTTCGACGCGACCGTCAACCAGACGCTCGCGATCAACCAGCCGCCTCCGCGCGAGCTCAATGTCCGCGCGACGAACTTCGGTGCGCTGTCGTCCATTCCGGCGTCGGGATACTTCGACGACTCGGCCACGCATCGCGCGGTCGTGTTGCTGACCGACGGGGAGTCCGCCTTCTTCGAGCCCGCGGCAGTCGCGCGAGCGCTCGGGGTCTCGCCGCGCACGGACTTCGTGGCGGTGCAGTTCTGGCGGCGCAACGAGTCGGTCTACAAGGCGTCGGGTCGGCCCGACCCGAACTACCGTCCGGACCCGGCGAGCAAGACCACGCTCGCGTCACTCGCCGCCGCAACGCACGGACAGGTGTTCAAGGAGAACGACCTGCCTGCCGCAGCTGCCGCGCTCCGCAAGATGCTCGGCAACGGGCCGACGCGTCCGATGGGCCAGTCGCGAACGACCCATCCGCTGGGGCCCTACGTCGCGCTGCTCGCGCTTCTCCCGCTGGGCCTGGTCTTCACGCGCAACCTGCGCTTCCAGCGGAGGTAAAACGGGCACGCGCGCGCAGCGCGCGTGCCCAGAAGATCATTTACAGACCCGTGAACGTGCCCTTCATGCCCGCTGCGGCATGACCGGGGACGGTGCACTTGTATGCGTTCTTGCCCTTCTTGATCGTGACGGTGAGCGACTGCGACTTGTTGTGGCCGAGCAGCTTCGTCTTCTTGCCCGCGATCGAGAAGTCGTGCATGAGGTTGCCCTTGTTCGTGACGACGAAGGTCACCTTGCCGGCCTTCGCGCTCTTCTTCGAGAGCGTGAACTTGAGCGTGTCGAGCGCGCTGACCTTCACCGTGGTCACCTGCGTCTGGCTGCGCGCAGCAAGTACGGACGAGGCACCGATTCCAACGACGACCGCGAGCGCAGCAAACGCGGCCATGAGGCGACGAACTGACATCAAAGACCCTCCAAAGGAAAGAAAGATTGATCCGCGGAACAAAGGTATCAGCCGTTTGCGAGCCTCGTGAGCGCGACCCCGAGCAAAGGTACGGCGATTGTAAAGACGAAGGCCGCGCGTCCAACGGCTACGAGCAGCGGGCGCGTTTGCGGAGCTTTGCCCTCGCGCATCTCACGGGCGAGCCGGGGCCCGAGCACGAAATCGTGGAGGGCTGCGAGCGCGATGAGCAGGATCGCCGCGGCGACCTTCGCGAGCAGCGTCCAGCGAAAGCCCGAGCCCGAGTCCCAGTCGTTCGCGGCGAGGGGTACGCCTGTGACTCCCAGCACGAACAGCGAGCCGTAACCGATCGGCCGCCAGCGGTGCCCGAGAAGCCGCATCGAGCGCGCGCGTGCATCCCCCTCCAACCGGGCGACGACCGGCACGCCGACGAACACGAGCGCGACAGTCCCGCCGACCCAGACCGCGGCGGCGAGCAAGTGAACGGCGACGAGCACGGATTGCACGGCGGATACATTTGCACGGTGCCGTACCCGAAGATCGAGTTGCACGTGCACCTCGAAGGCACGGTCCGGCCCGAGACGCTGCTCGAGATCGCGCGGCGGAACGACTATCCGCTTCCGTCCAGCACCGCCGAAGAGTTGCGCGAGCTGTACGAGTTCCGCGACTTCGCGCACTTCATCGAGGTCTGGGTGCTCACGACGAACGCGCTCCGCACCGCCGAGGACTTCCGCCAGGTCGTCGTCGACTACGCAGAGGAGGCCTCCGCGCACGGCGCCGTTTACATCGAGGGCATCTTCTCGCCGAGCGAGCGCGTCCGGCGCGGAGTCGACTGGGACGAAATCTTCAGCGGCTACTGCGACGGAGCGCAGGAGGCACGCGAGCGGTTCGGGGTCGACGTGCGCCTGACGCCGGACATCGTCCGCGGCTTCACGCTCGACGAGGCGACCGCCGTCGTGAGCCACGCCGCGAAGTACCGCGACCGCGGCGTCGTCGGCGTCGGCCTCGGCGGCCTCGAAGCGGACTATCCGCCCGAGCCGTACGCACCCGCGTTCGAGCTCGCGCGGGCGGAGGGACTCGCGTCTGTGCCCCATGCCGGCGAGGTCGCGGGCGCCGGGTCCGTGCGCGGAGCGCTCGACGCGCTGGGCGCCGACCGGCTGCGACACGGGATCCGCGCCGTCGACGATCCGGGGCTGGTCCGCGAGCTCGCCGGGCGAGGGACCGTGCTGGACGTCTGTCCCATCTCGAACCTGAGGACGAAAGCGGTCGCCTCCCTGGAAGAGCACCCGCTCCCGGCCCTCGTCGCGGCGGGCGTGCGCTGCTCCATCTCGACCGACGATCCGGCGATGTTCGGGACCGATCTCACGCGAGACTGCGACGCCGCCGCGTCGCTGGGCGTGGAGCCGCGATCGTTCTACGAAGCCGGCGTGGCGGGCGCGCTCTGCGACGAGAAGACGAGGTCGCGCCTCGCTTCGGTCGGCGAAATTTTCGACTGGGCGGCGGCGACAACGGCTACTCTCGTGTCGATGAGAACCGAGGATCTCGATGGCACGGGCTGACCGGCGCCAGGCAGCGCGCCAGGCGCGCCAGGTGCAGCGCCGCCCTCGCGCAGCGGGAGGAGGCACGCAGATTGCGGAAGACACGATGTTCTTCCCGAGGCTGCGGAATCACGCTAAGTGGGTCTTCGTGTTCCTCATCGTCATCTTCGCCGGCGGCTTCGTCTTCCTCGGCGTCGGCTCCGGATCGGCTGGGCTCGGCGACGTCCTCCAGGGCAACTGGAGCGATATCTTCAGCAGCAGCAGCAGCTCGTCCGCGCAGATCAAGAAAGACCAGCGGCTGATCAAGGACAACCCTAAGGACTACGCCGCCTACAAGGATCTCGCGGCGGCGCAGGCGGCGGACGGAAAGCTCGACGATGCGATTGTCACACTGCTGCAGCTCAAGACCGCGAATCCCAAGGACGTCGAGGGCCTGAGCCAGCTCGCCAGCATCTACGTGCGCAAGGCCGACATCGCCCGTACCGCGGCAGTCGCCGCACAGGCGAAGGCGCAGACGGTCGTACCTCAGAGCACGTTCGCGCCGGCGCCCACGTCGGCCTTCGGCAAGGCGTACTCCGGGTTCTCGGCACCGATCAGTAGCGCCGTCGAAGGCAAGGTCAACGAGCAGTTCCAGACCGCCTACTCGAAGATGACGTCGGCTTACAGCCAGGCTGTCGCCGCGTACCAGGACGTGGCGAAGCAGAGCCCGAGCGACGCGAGCATCCAGGTCGCGCTCGGCCAGACGGCCGAGAACGCCGGGGACTCGAAGACGGCGATCGCGGCGTACAAGCAGTTCCTGAAGCTCGCGCCGGACGACTCGCTGGCCCCCGCCGTGAAGGCCCGGATCAAGACGCTCCAGCAGCAGCCGAGCGTCTCCACCGGCTAGCCGGGTTAGACTCCCGGCCACACAAACCGGGGGGAAACCGCGATGAACTTCGACATCAAGACAGAACAGGTGAGTGACGACGCCTACGTGATCTCGCTCGCGGGGGAGGTCGACCTGTACACGGCGCCGGAGTTCAAGCAGCAGCTGCTCGAGGTGATCGGACAGGGCGGTAAGACCGTGATCGTCGACTTCTCGAACACGACGTTCATCGACTCGACCACTCTCGGCGTGCTCGTGGGGGGCGTGAAGCGCCTTCGCACGAATGAAGGCCAGCTGTCACTCGTGTGCAGCGACCGCAACATCACGAAGATCTTCGAGATCACCGGCCTCGACCGGGTGTTCTCGATCTATCCGTCCCGCGAAGAAGCTCTGGCGACGATCGGAGCGTCTACAACGTAGTGCGGGCTGCGGCCGCCGCTGCACTCGGGGTTTTTGCGCTCGCCGCGTCGGGCTGCGGCTCAGGCGTCGGTTCCGCCGTTTCCGGAAACGCCGACCGGGCGCACGGCAAGCAGCTCTTCATCGAGAAGTGCGCGGCGTGCCACACGCTCTCCGACGCGAACGCGCAAGGCAAGATCGGCCCCAACCTCGACCTGGCGTTCCGGCCGTCGCTCAGGCAGGGCTTCAAGGACTCGACGGTCAGGCAGGTGGTCGCCGACCAGATCAAGTACGCCGGCAACTACGGCAAGTCGCCGGCCTGACGATGCCGAAGAACCTCGTAACCGGCTCCGACGTGGACGACGTCGCCGACTACGTGGCCGCGGTCGCCGGTCCTCAGAAGGGCGTCACGATCGCCGCGCCGCCGCCGCCGGCACCGACCACGACCGGCGCCACGCCGCCGCCGTCCGGAGGCGGAGCCAACCTCGCCGCGGGCAAGGCCGCATTCGCGGCGAACGGCTGCGCCGCGTGCCACACGTTCGCGCCGGCGAGCTCGACCGGGACGATCGGACCCGACCTCGACAAGCTGAAGACGTACGCGACGGCCGCGAACATGCCGTTGGACAAGTTCATCCACGAGTCGATCGTCAACCCGGACGCGTACATCGAGAAGGGCTACGCGAAGGGCGTCATGCCCACGACGTTCAGCTCGCTGCCCAAGGGCACGCTCGACGCGCTCGTCGCGTTCCTCGCCGCCGGCGCAAAGTAAGTTCAGCCGGTTCGACGACGAGCCGTCCCGTCAAGCGCGGATCGTTCCCGAACCTGTATGTGCCGCACGTGCAGCTCCTGAAGGCACTCGGCGACCCGACGCGGCTTCGCATCCTCGGGCACGCAGGAGCTCGCGCCGCTCGTCGGCCTCACTGAGGCGTGCCTCGAAGCAGCTCCGCCTGCTCGCAACCGCAGGCCTGTTGACGACGAAGCGCGAGGGGTACTACGTCGTCTACTCGCTCCAGGCCGAGAAGCTGGCGACACTGTCCGACGAGCTCCGCTCGCTCGTCGGCAGTGGCTAGCGCACTTCGGAGCGGTCGCTCTCCAGGTCGACGACAACGTGCGTGATCGGCACGGCGAAGCGCTCGCGCGCGTGCTCGACGACGCCGCGCTCGAGCCAGTGCGACCGTCCCTCGGGATGCGTCGAGATGACGATCTCGTCCGGTCCGAACGTCCGCAGCGCGTCTTCGATCGCCTGCAGCGGATCGGGCTCGCCGACCTCTCCCTGCGCTGAGAAGCCCGCCTCGCGGAGCTTGGCGAGGCTCGCGTCGAGACGTTTCCGCGCGGCCTTACGGCCCGGATCGTCGTCGGACGCGTAGTGCTGCAACGGCGACGGCTGCGCCGGCGCGACGACGAGCACGTTCGTGCGGTAGCCCTCGCCTCTTCTCGCGGATCATCGAGTGCAACGTCTCGCCCGCGACCGTCTCGTTCGCGATCACGAGGATGCGCCGCTCGTTCGGGTCGTGCTGAAGCGTCGGCGCGACGCGCGGCGGCGGCTCGTCCCGGCCGCGTAGGAACGCGACGTAGAGGACGACGAGCGACAGCACGATGAACACTCCGATGCCGACCCACTTGTCGATGAGCGCGCCGATGGCGATGAGCGCGAAGTAGCCGATCGTCAGGAGCAGGAAACGAAACGCCTCGGCCTCGCTGCGGAGGGGATTCCTCACAGCCTGTTCTTGCCCTCTCTCAGAGGATGTAAACGGTCGTGTAGACGACGATCCACATGATGTCGACGAAGTGCCAGTAGATGCCGCCCAGTTCGACGCCGTGGTAATGCTCCGGAGAGAAATGGCCGCGGTAGGCGCGGATCGTCATGAAGAGCAGGATCGTCAGACCGACGAAGACGTGCGCGCCGTGCAGTCCCGGTGAGTGAGAAGAACACCGTCGTGAAGGCGTTGTCGTGCGGCGCGAAGCCGACGCGTGCGTACTCGATCATCTGCGTCAGCAGGAACGTCAGGCCCATCAGGAACGTGAGCACGAGCCCGGCCTGCATGCCCGCGCGGTTGCCGCGGCGGATCGACTGCAGCGCCCAGTGCACCGTGAAGCTCGACGTGACCAGGATCGCCGTGTTGACCCCGGCGACGTAGCGCGGGAGCTCGAAGCCCTCGAGGCGGCCACGGATAGCCGTTGACGACGCGGATGAAGAAGTACGCGGTGAAGAACGAGCCGAAGAGCATCACCTCGGACGCGATGAAGAGCAGCATCCCGAGCACCAGCGAGCTGACGCGCGAGCTCTGGTGCGCGACGGGCGGGCCGTGATGCTCGGCTGCGGCGCCCGCGGTCATCAACGCTCGACCTCTTCGAGCTCATGCGTCTGCGCGCCGTTCAGCAGCGCGTGCCGCGCGCCCGGCACGCCGTACTCGTACGGGCTGCCGATCACCTGCGGGATCTCGTCGAAGTTGAACACCGGCGGCGGCGAGCTGACCTGCCACTCGAGCGTGAGCGCATGCCACGGGTTGCCCGGCGCCTTCGGACCGAACTTCCACGAATGGATCATGTTGTAGAAGAAGATGACGATCGACGCGCCGAGCGCGAACGAGCAGATCGAGATGAAGAGGTTCCAGTCGGCGAACTGCGGCGCGTAGTCGGCGACACGTCGCGGCATCCCGCGCGTGCCGATGAGGTGCATCGGGAAGAACGTCAGATTGAAGGCGATGAACGTCGTCCAGAAGTGGACCTTCCCGAGCGTCTCGTTGTACATCCGCCCGGTCATCTTCGGGAACCAGTAGTAGACGCCGGCCATGATCGTGAAGAAGGAGCCGCCGAAGAGGACGTAGTGGATGTGCGCGACGATGAAGTACGTGTCGCTCGTGTGGATGTCGATCGGCACCGCGCCGAGGTAGACGCCCGAGAGCCCGCCGATCACGAACGTCGAGATGAACCCGAGCGCCCAGAGCATCGGCGTCGCGAAGTGGATACGCCCCTCCCACAGCGTTCCTAACCAGTTGAAGACCTTCACCCCAGTCGGCACGGCGATCAGCAGCGTCGTAATCATCATCGGCACGCGCAGATAGTCCGCCATGCCGCTCACGAACATGTGGTGCGCCCAGACCGAGAAGCCGAGCACGAGGATCGCCAACATCGACAGCGCCATCAGCCGATAACCGAAGATCGGCTTGCGCGCGAAGACGGCGATGACCTCGCTGATGATCCCGAACCCGGGCAGGACCATGATGTAGACGGCCGGGTGCGAGTAGAACCAGAAGATGTGCTGGTAGCCCAGCGCGTAGCCGCCGCCGACCGGATTGAAGAAATGCGTGTGCAGGATGCGGTCGAACATCACGAAGAACTGCGAGCCGGCGATGAACGGCGTCGCCAGCACGACGAGCAGCGAGGTCGTGAAGTTCGCCCACACGAGCAAGCGGCATACGCCAGAACGTCATCCCCGGCGCACGCATCGTGATGATCGTGACGAGGAAGTTGAGCGCGGTCATGATCGAGCTCGCGCCCGCCCACTGCACCGCCATGTTGAAGAACAAGCGTGCCCATCGGCAGGTGCGTTGAGAGCGTCGCGTAACCCGTCCAGCCGGCCGCCGGAGGACCGCCGGGAGCGAGGAACGAGCCGACGAGCATCAGGCCGCCGATCGGCAGCAGCCAGAACGACAGGGCGTTCAGACGTGGGAACGCCATGTCGGGCGCGCCGAGCATCAGCGGCACGACGTAGTTCGCCAGCCCCGCGAAGGCAGGGATGACGAAGAGGAAGATCATCAGGGTCGCGTGGACGGTGAACAGGCCGTTGAAGCCCTGGTTGTCCGTGATCTGCATCCCCGGCTTCGCCAGCTCGGCCCGGACGACCATCGCGGCAAGGCCGCCGATGACGAAGAACGAAAATGTCGTCACCAGGTACTGGATGCCGATCACCTTGTGGTCGGTGTTGACGCGGAAGTAGTCCTTCCAGCTGCGTGCACCGTGGCCTGAGTGATCCTCCGGCCGGGTCTCGCCGCCGAGGGCGTAGTGGACCCAGTAGTCGAAGGCGCCGAGGCCTGCGAGGAAGCCGATCGGCATGGTCGTCAGGAACGCGACGACGACGAGCGCGTTCCACTCCCAGAGCGGATCCCAGGCTGCGTACCAGCGAAGCAGCAGGACGATGCCTGCGCCGATGCCCCAGAAGAGCGGCATCATCCAGAGCACGCGCCACCAGCCGGGTGCGGTGAAGCGCCTCAGGCCGGTGGGCGGCGGCGCGGAGGCGTGCTCGACGTGCGCCCCGTGCCCGTTGGTCGCGACTTCCGTCACTTCGCCGCCTTCGACGAGTCGACGAGGTACTTGACGAGCGCGTCCAGCTGGGCCTTCGGCAACGATTTGAACGTCGGCGGCATCACGTTGGGCGGGAAGCCTTTCTCGACATAAGCCTCTGGATCCACAATCGACTCACGGACGAATTGCTCGAGCGGCATGCCCGCCTTCTGCGCGTAACCGGGGAGCTTATCGAGGTCGGGACCGACCTTCCCGGTGCTCTTCGCCGCCTGCAGCGTGTGACATGCGCCGCAGCCCTGGCTGACGAACACCGCCTTGCCCGCTGCGGCGCCTCCGCCGCTCACGGCCTTCCCGGACTGGTTCACCCACGCGGTGAACTTGTCCTGCGGCATCACGATCACGGTCGAGCGCATCACCGCGTGGCCGAGGCCGCAGAGCTCGGTGCAGACGATCGGATAGGTGCCGATCCTGTTCGGTGTGACCGTGATGTGCGTCTTGATCCCAGGGACGGCGTCCTGCTTCTGGCCGAACTCGGGGACCCAGAACGAATGGATCACGTCGAGGGCCTGCAGCGTGAAACGCGTCGGGCGGTTGACCGGCAGGCGGAGGATGTTCGTGGTGAGCTTGTCGTGCTGTGGATACGTGAAGGTCCAGGCGAACTGCTGGGCCGTGATGTCGACCTTGAGCGGGTGCGAGCCGGTGCGGTCGTTCCGGGCGAGGACAATCGCCGAAATGATCGCCATCGAGGTGACGAGCGCGAACGGGATCGCCGTCCAGCCGATCTCGAGCCCCGTGTGGCCGTGGATGGGCGGGCCGTCCGCGTCGTCGTCCGGGCCGACACGGAACTTCCAGACCGAATACACGAGCGCGGCCCCCACGACCGCGTAGATGACGATGCAGATGATCGTCACGTACCAGACGACGAAATCGATCCTGTCCGCCTGCTCGGCGGCGCTCGGGGGCAGCCAGTTGGGTATGACCGCGACCGCAGTCGTGAGCCCGCCGATGATCAGGGCGAGCACCGTCAACTGAAGAATGGCACCCCTGCGCACGCGGTCGCGAGCCTATCGCTTGAGGCGGCTACAGGGTGCAGGTTTGGGCCGTAACCAACCGGGCCTCTCGATCGTTTTAAGCCCGAGCCGCCGGGAGAATCTCCGGGCGCGCTCCCAACTCGAAGGAGGACCTCACATGGGAGTCGGTGTCAGCATTCTTCTCATCGCCGCGGGTGCAATCCTCACGTGGGCGGTCACCGCGACCGTCTCGGGCGTGAGCATCCAGACGGTCGGCGTGATCCTGCTCATCGTCGGGATCGTCGGCCTGGTGATCTCGATGATCTTCTGGTCGTCGTGGGGCGGCCTCGGCGGCCCCGCGCGCAGGCGCACCACCTACGTAGACGAAGTCTGACGTCGCTTGGGGCGGCGCTACGCGCCGCCCCAACTCGTCTCGCGCTGTTGAAAGGTGGCTGCTTCGCCCTCAGTTACTGAGCAGCCGGGCAAAGCCCGGCTGCTGACGAAATCTCTTCAACGGGTCCGGCCAAGGCGCGGCTTGGCCGCGCCGACGTTGACTGAGGCCGACGCCTGTTCCCTGCGGCCACCTCCAATGGACGATGCGCGCGTCAGCGCGCTACAGGGAGCTCGACAGTGAATGTCGAGCCCGTGCCTTCCTCGGACTCGACGCTGATGCGGCCGCTCATGTGGCGCACGAGCTCGCGCGAGATGTAGAGGCCAAGTCCCGTCCCGCCGACGCCTCGCGTCAGTTCCGGGTCGAGGCGGTAGAACTTCTCGAAGATCCGGCCGTGCTCCTGAGGGGACACGCCGAGACCCTCGTCGGCGACGGCGAAGCTCACGAACGCGTCACCGTGGCCGATGCGCACGTTGATCTTCCCGCCGTCCGGCGAGTACTTCACCGCGTTGTCGAGCAGGTTGGTGAGGATCTGGCGCACCTTGTCGGCGTCGGCCTCGACCGGCGGCACGCCCGGCTCGGTCTCGAGGGACAGCGTCAGGTTCGCCGGTAGGTGGGCACGCGCCGCTGCAACGACAGCGGAGGCGAGCTCGGTCGCATCGCAGCGCTCGACGGCGACCTGCAAGGTGCCCGACTCGAGCCGACTCACCCAGAGGATGTCGTTGACGATCCGCGCGAGCCGCTCGGACTCCGTGGCGACGACGTCGAGCAGAGCCTCGCGCTGAGCAAGTAACGCCGGCTCCTCGCGGCGAAGCGTTAGCGCGGCACCGTAGATCGCCGCGAGCGGCGTGCGGAGCTCATGCGAGATCGTTGACACGAACTCGCTCTTCAGGCGCTCGACGCGCCGTTCCTCGGTCAAGTCCCGGAACGCGTAGACGGTGCCGCCTGGGAGCGAGACGCCCGAGATCGACAGCCAGCGCTCACCGGTCGCGAGCTCCACGGGCACGGTCTCGGCGCGCGGAGTGGCGGGGCCGGCTGCGACCCGGACGTGCGCCTCGACCGACGCCCAGCCGGACACGACCTCGGTCACCGGGCGGCCGAAGACGTCCTGCTCCCGCAGGCCGGTGATCGCCTCCGCCGCCGCGTTCCAGATGCGGACGATCCCGTCCTCGTCGACCAGCAGCACGCCGTCCGCCACGAATGCGAGCGCCCGCGCCGCCTGCGCGCGCTGCTCGGAGCGCCGGTACAGAAGGGCATTGTCGACGGCGGCGGCCGAGCGACGGCCCAGATGCTCGGCGAACGTGAGCGCATCGTCGTCGTAGAGCCGCCTCGGGTTGGACGACACGAGCATCAACGCGCCGAGCGTGCGGCCGCGCGCCTTCATCGGCACGACGATGGCCGATGCCATGCCCAGCTCTCGCAGAACTTCGAGGTTCTCTGGCCCGGGCGCGGTCTGCTCGAGGAACTCGTCGGTGATGCGGCGGTAGAGCACCGGCTCGCCGGTCCTGACGACGCGCGCCGTGCCCTCCTGCTCAGCGGGATCGGGAGGATGCAGGTCGCGCGAGCGGCGCGCCCACGGCTCCTTCGCCGGGTCCTCGTGAACGACGGCGATGCGCTCGATCGAACCGTCCTCCGCGACGATGTCGACCGCGCACCAGTCGGCGAACTGCGGGACGATCAGCTGCGCGACGTTCGCGAGCGTCGTCTCGTAGTCGAGCGAGGAGGCGAGCACCGAGCTCATCTCGGCGAGGAACGCGAGCTGATCGCCGGTCGCGCGCTCTCGCGCGTACAGGCGAGCGTTGTCGACGGCGAGCGCTGCGCGCGTGGCGAGGTCTTCCATCAGCGGCAGGTCACGCTCGCCGTAACGACGCAGCGTCTCCGACCACGCGAACGTGATCGCGCCGACCTTCTCGCCGCGGGCGATCAGCGGCATCGCGACTGTTGAGTGCGGATCGAGTGTTTGCATGATCCTCAGGTGCCGCTCGTCGATGACCGACTCCTCGAGACGCTCGCCCTCGAGCATGACGGGCGCTCCGTCTCGCAGCGCACGTGCCGCCGGCTGTGGCGAGTCCCAAGTCGGCGGATAGTGCTCGCGCAACTCGTCCAGCGCAGCCTGCTTCTCCTCGTCGTCCGCAGCGACGGCGACACGCCTGATCTCGGCGCCGTCGACGACGTCGACGATGCACCAGTCCGCAATCCGCGGCACCGCGAGGCGTGCGATCGCCGCGATCGTCTCGTCGTAATCGAGCAGTTCGCTGAGCACCCCACCGGCCTCGGCGACGAACCGAACCTGGCTCTCCTTGACGAGCGCCTGGCGGTAGAGGAGCGCGTTGTCGACGGCGGTCGCAGCGCGCCGGGCGAGATCGAGGGCGATCGCCAGATCGGCCTCTCCGTAACGTCGTCTCGACTCTGCGGCGACGAGCGTGATCGCGCCGAGTGCGCGTCTGCGCACGACGAGCGGGACCGTCATGCTGCTACGCAGGCCGAGGCTGCGTAGATCGGCGAGCACCTCCGGTCGGTCCGCGAAGCGCCTGTCGAGCTCGTCGTCGACGATCTCCGGCGTGAGTTGCGGCTGCTGCGTGCGGATCACCGCACCGGGCCCTCGGTCGGCGTCGGGCTTGATCGGGAGCTGATCGATCAGCTGCCTCGCCCGCTCTACCTTGTTCGGATCCTGGTGAGCCACCGCGAGGCGCTGGATCGCTCCGTCCTCTCCCACGATGTCGATGACGCACCAGTCGGCGAGGGCGGGCACGACGAGCGCGGCGACGTTGGACAGCGTCGTCTCGTAATCGAGCGACGACGCGAGCTGCTCGCTCGCCTCGGCGATCAGACGCCGGCTTTCGGCAAGCCGTCGCTGCTCCTCGTAGACGGCCGCAGTTCCTGCTGCCGCTGCAGCGAGGGTCGCGAGCGCGTTCGCAGCCCTGAGCTCGGACTCGTCGAACGACCGCGGCCGGCGCGAGTAGAAGGCCAGCGTCCCGACGAGCTCGCCGCGGTCGCGCAGGGGAACGACGAGCATCGCCCGCGTCCCCTCGGCGGCGTGCGCGGCCTTGTGCTCGGGCGTCAGCCAGTCCGTCGACGCGATGTCACTCGCGACGAGCGGCCCCTCGACGGGAACGTCCTCGTACCCAACGAGCGCCGCAGACGCCCTGGCCACGTAGTCGTCCGAGAGGCCGGAGCTCGCGTACACCGACCAGACGTCCTCGCGTGGATCCCGGCGCCAGAGCGCATAGGCGTCAGCGTCGAGCGTCGACTGGGCCAGGCGGAGGACGTCGGCTAGAACCGCGTCGAGATCGAGGGTTCCGAGCAGGCGGCCGGCGGCCTCGACCAGCATCTCCAGCCGGGCGATCTCCTGCTCCTGCCTGGGAACGAGGTCGTCGACCCGGAGCCCGACGATCTGCTCGGCCACACCCGGATCGTAGCCCGTGTCACGAGAATCGCCTAGGGGCGGCTTGCGCCGCCCCCAGGCCAACGCTCACTCGTACTGGAGCGCCGAGAGGACGTTCAGCCGGCCGGCGCGGCGCGCAGGCAACACCGCCGCGAGGATGCCGGCGGCGACCGCCGCGAGCGCGAAGACGATGAGCGAGCCGATCGGCAGGGCGAGGTGCATGCCGTCGCCGCCGGTCGAGACCGAGTAGTCGGACAGGCGCCGGATCACGAGCGCGGCCAGCCCGATCCCGAGCACGAAGCCCATCGTCGCGCCGATCAGCGCGGTGATCACGCTCTCGTGCCGGATCATCCGCCGCAGCTGGCGACGGGTCATGCCGACTGCGCGGAGCGCACCGAGCTCGCGCGTCCGCTCCACGATCGACAGCACGAGCGTGTTGACGATGCCGAACAGGCTGACGAGCACGGAAAGGCCGAGCAGCACGTAGAGCAAGAATCAGCATCTTGTCGATCCACGCGTTCTGGTTCTTCACGAACTCCGACTCCGTGTTGAGCGTCACGTCGGGGTAGCGGTTGAGCACCGACTCGATTGCCGAGCGCGGTGTGTCCTCCCGCGCCGCGACGAACGCCATCGTGTTTCGCGGGCGCGTGAAGAGCTTGTCGTACACGCGGTTCGAGATCGCAATGCTTCCGAGCAGCGAGTCGAGGCCGGCCGGCTTGTGGATGCCGCGCACGACGAGCTTTGCGACCTTGCCGTCCGTCGTCGTCACGTAGAACGGCTCGCCGACCTGCAGGTGATTGTCCTTCGCAAACCGCTCGAGCACGATCGCACCGTTGCTCCCGAGCTTCGCGAGTGTCGCGTCCGAGCCGTCAACCCAGGTGAAGTGGAAGAAGCGCGGCACCGTCGCCGTGTCGAGGCCCGAGACGCTCGACTGCGATTTGTCGAGCTTGACCGGTGCGCTCCGGACGCTCGAGACCGCCTCGACGCCCGGCGTGCGCGCGATCGCCGCCGCCGCCCCGGGCGAGAACGAGTCCCAGCCGGACGTCGTCGTGAGGATGTAGTCGGCCGAGACCTGCTTCCTCACCGTCGAGCCCCACGAGCTGCGGATCCCCTCTGCGAGGACGGTCACGAACGTGACGAGTGCGAGCCCGATCATCAACGCGGACGCCGTGACTGCCGTGCGACCGGGATTACGGGTTGCGTTCTCGCGGGCGAGGCGTCCGGGTGCGCCCGCGAAGCGGGCCGCCGGCGCACCGACCGCCCAGGCAATCGGGCGAACGAGGCGCGGCGCGAGCAACGCTACGCCGATGAACAGCGCGAGCGTTCCGCCGGCGATCGCGAGCACGTGCACGAGCGCGCCTCCGCCGTGCCCGAACATGCCGAAGAGGAGCAGAGCGAAGCCGCCGCCCGCCGCCCCGATCGCGATGAACGGCGTCGCCGGCGAAAGGCGCGACTTCGGCATCGTCGAGCCCTCTCGCAGCACCGCCACGGGCGCCACGCGAGTCGCGCGCACCGCCGGGATGATGCTGGCCAGCACGGTCACGACGACCCCAACGAGCAAGCTGACGAGGACCGTCCGCAGCGAGAAGACCATCCCCGCCTGCGGTAGATCGATCTCCGCCGCCTTCATCACAGCGTTCAGGAACTTCGCGATCAGCACGCCGAGCCCGGCGCCGACGATCGTGGCCGCGAGGCCGATGATGAACGCCTCGAGCACGACCGAGCGGAGAACCTGCCGGCGCGACGCGCCGATCGTCCGCAGCAGCGCGAACTCACGCGTCCGTTGCGCCACGGTGATCGCGAACGTGTTGAAGATGATGAACGCGCCGACGAAGAGCGCGATCCCGGCGAACGCGAGCAGGAAGATCTTGATGAAGGTGACGAAGCTCTTGAGACCCTTGAAATCGAACGGGTCGGCGCCTTCGGCCGTCTGCACTTCCGTCGGCGTGCCCAGGAGCGCGTCATTGACCTCGGCACGCGTCGTCGCGGAAGAGATCCCCGGCTTGCTCTCGAACGCGACCTGGTCGACCTCGCCCTGCTTGTCGAACAACCGCTGCGCCGTCTTCAGGTCGAATGCGGCGACCGTCGCCGCGCCGAGCGAGTCGACGTTCCCGTACTTGACGAGCCCGACGATCTTGAACGTGCGAAGCGGACCGGAGGCGACGACGCCGACGGAGTCGCCGACGTCGAGGTGCTGACGCCTCGCCGTTCCGGCGTCGATCGCGACCTCGCCGGGCCCCGCCGCCCAGCGCCCGGAGCCGAGCGTGAGCGGGTTAAGGCGGTCGGCCCCCGGCCGGCTTGCGTCGATGCCGACGGCGAAGTTCGGCGGCTTCCCGATCACCTCGCCCTTGTCGTCCACGAGCTTCGCCTGGTCGAGGATCGTGCCGACCGCGGCGCCGACTTCCGGCACGCGATCGACCTTCGCGATGTACGTCTGGGAAATCGACGGCGTCTTCTGCCAGCTGTTGTCGTCGCGGAAGCTCGCGTTGCCGGTGACGATGCCGTCGATGCCGGCGTACGAGCTTGCCTCGAGATTGTCGGCGGCCTTCTTCATCGTGTCCGTGAGGATGAAGGCGCCGCTCACCATCGCAACGCCGAGCACGATCGCGATCGACGTGAGAACGCCGCGGATCTTGCGCCAGGCGAGACCTTTGAGCGCGACGCGCCTCATAGCGCCTGCACCTCCTTCAGTGCATCGAGCACGTCCTGCTGCGAGGAGCGCCCGAGCTCGCGCACGATCAGGCCGTCCGCGAGGAAGAAGATGCGGTCGGCGATCGTCGCCGCCCGCGGGTCGTGGGTGACCATCACGGTCGTCTGGCCGCGCGACTTGACCGAAGCGCGGAGCAGGTCGAGGATCTCGCCGCTCGTCGTCGAGTCGAGGTTGCCCGTCGGCTCGTCGGCGAAGAGCACGGTCGGCCGCGAGACGAGCGCGCGGGCGATCGCGACGCGCTGCTGCTGGCCGCCGGAGAGCTCCGACGGGCGGTGCGAGCGCCGCTCGTCGAGGCCGACGTCCGCGAGCAGCTGCTCGAGCCACTCCTTGTCCGGCTTCGTGCCGGCGATGGAGAGCGGCAGGACGACGTTCTCCTCGGCGTTCAGCATCGGCAGGAGGTTGAAGAACTGGAAGACGAAGCCGATGTGCGAGCGGCGTAGCTTCGTCAGCTCGTTGTCGCCCATCGACGTGATCTCCTGGCCCGGCGATCTCGACGCGTGCCCGCGGTCGGCTTGTCGAGCCCGGCGAGGATGTGCATCAGCGTCGACTTGCCGGAGCCTGAGGGGCCCATCACCGCGGTCAGCTCGCCCGCCGAGATGTCGAGCGAGACGCCGCGCAGCGCGTCGACCGCCGTGTCGCCTTCGCCGTAGCGGCGGACGAGGTCGCTCGGCCGAGACGACGACCGGCGCGTCGTGCTTGTGGAGGACGCGCTCGTCGTCGAGCGTCGTGCGCGGTTGCTGCATTCATGTCGGGATTCCTTTCATCGGAGTCAGGTGACCATCGTCGCCCCAGACGCGCCCGAAAACGTCGGCCTGACGCCCGATTCGGGCTCATCCTCGAGGACGATTCGCCGTTCGTCCCCGCGGCCGATGCGGCCCGCCGCAACCCGCAGTAGCTTGTGTGTGTGAATCGCTACATCGACTGGGGCCGCCGAAACTTCCCGGACCTGCTGATCGCGGCGCTGCTGGTCGGGACGGTCATCGAGCTGGCGGTGACATCCGTCGACTACAACAACGCGATCATCCCGTTCGCGCTGGCGTCTGCGCCGCCGCTCTTTTTCAGGCGCCGCTTCCCGCTCGGCGCGCC
The DNA here is from genome assembly GCA_963815965.1 of uncultured Actinomycetes bacterium. Classification (GTDB taxonomy): domain Bacteria; phylum Actinomycetota; class Thermoleophilia; order Gaiellales; family Gaiellaceae; genus DASVFB01. Next base: position 785,511 of record CAWFIT010000001.1, read on the forward strand.
CACGGCGACGTTCGCTCTTCTGGCCGCGTTCGCCACGGTCGCCAACCAGGCGAGCAACGACCTCTCGTTTCCCTTCTTCTGTGCGATCGGTGCGATGGTGACCTTCGGCTCGTCCGAAGAACGCAGGATCGCGTACGCAGGCATTCCCATTGGCTTCGCCACGGTTGCGTACGTTGTGCACCAGTTTCACAACGGGCTAGGGGAGATCCCCTGGATCTCCGGCTTCTTCGTCGCGGCGTGGTTGATCGGGTTTTTCCTCAGCTCGCGCTCGCGCCAGACGGCCGAGCTGCGCGAGCGCGCCGACCGACTCGAGCTCGAACGTGAGATCAAGGCGCGCGAGGCCGTGGCCGAGGAGCGCGCGCGCATCGCGCGCGAACTGCACGACATCGTCGGCCACTCCGTGAGCGTGATGACCGTGCAGGCGTCCGCCGTGCGCCGGCTGCTACGCGAGGACCAGCAGCGCGAACGCGACGCGTTGCAAATCGTCGAGGAGACAAGGCCGCGCTGCGCTCAGCGAGATGCGCCGCCTCGTCGGCGTGCTGCGGCGGCCCGAGGAGGCGCCCGCGCTCGTCCCGCAGCCGAGTCTCGAGTACGTCGGGAAGCTCGTCGAGCAGACGCGCGAGGCAGGGTTGCCGACCGAGTTGCGTCTCGAGGGCGAGCCCGCCGCGCTGCCCCAGGGAATCGACCTGACGGCGTACCGCTTCGTCCAGGAGGGCCTGACGAACGCGCTGAAGCACGCGAACGCCAAGCACGCGGAAGTCGTCGTACGCTACGACAACGGCTCCGTCGAGCTCGTGGTCCGCGACGACGGAACGGGCGACGGCACGGGCGGCGGCAGCGGGCACGGGCTCGTCGGGATGCGCGAGCGCGTCGCCGTCTACGGCGGCGAGCTCGCCGCGGGCCCGCGGCCCGAGCGGCGGATACGAGCTGCGCGCGCGGCTGCCGGTGACTGCCGAGTGAGCCTGCGCGTCCTGATCGTCGACGACCAGGCGCTCGTGCGCGCGGGCTTCCGCATGATCCTCGAAGCGGAGGAGGACATCGAGGTCGTCGGCGAGGCGTCGGACGGGCTCGAGGCGATCGCGGAAGGGCAGCGGCTCGCGCCGGACGTCGTCCTGATGGACGTCCGCATGCCCGAGCTCGACGGCATCGAGGCGACGCGCCGGCTGCTCGCCAACGGCGCGACCGAGACGAAGGTCGTGATGCTGACGACCTTCGACATGGACGAGTACGTCTACGACGCGCTGCGCGCCGGCGCCAGCGGCTTCCTGCTGAAGGACGTGCCGCCGGAGCAGCTCGTCGACGGGATCCGCTCGGTCGGCAACGGCGACGCGCTGCTCGCGCCGTCGATCACCCGGCGGCTGATCGAGGAGTTCGTTCGCTCGGGGCCGGCGACTACGGAGCGACCGGCCGGGCTCGACGAGCTCACCGCGCGCGAGCTCGAGGTGCTGCAGCTCATCGCGCGCGGGCTGTCGAACGCCGAGATCGCGAAGGAGCTCTTCGTGAGCGAGACGACCGTGAAGACGCACGTCGCGCACGTGCTGATGAAGCTCGGCCTGCGCGACCGCGTGCAGGCGGTCGTGCTCGCGTACGAGTCCGGCGTCGTGCAGCCGGGCGCGTCTCCTTCTTGAGGACGAGCTGAGAATCGCCCGCACGGCGGATTGCGGATCGCACTCCAGGCCGACGAAACGGACGCTCCAGCGCGAGAAGCTCCTCTGTGTCAATCACGAGGAGGCACACGACATGTTCCACGCAGGAGATCAGATCGAGAATCCAGTCACCGGCGAGCGGCTCGTCTTCCACGAGACCTCGGCCGAGACGAACGGCGAGCGCGTCGTCTTCGAGACGATCGTGCAGCCCGGCGGCTTCGTCGCCGCAGCGCACCTGCACCCGTACCAGGCCGAGCGCTTCGAGGTGCTCGCAGGCACGCTCGGGATGCGTCGCGGCAAGGAGAAGGTCGAGCTGCATGCCGGCGACGTGGTCGTCGTCGAGGAGGGCACGCCGCACAAGTTCTGGAACGCGGGCGACGACGAGGCGCGCTTCACCTGCACCGTGACGCCGGCGCTCCAGTTCGAGCGGCTGATCGCGACGATGTACTCGCTCGCGGCCGCAGGCAAGACGAACCGCAAGGGCATGCCGAATCCGCTCCGGCTCGCCGTGATCGCGAATCATCACTTCGACGACGTGCGGCTCCCTGGAATCCCGCAGTCACTGCAGAAGCTGGGGCTCAAGCTCGGCGCGCCGGCGGGTCGCATCTTCGGCTTCGGCCCGACACTTCGACCCGGCGCCGGGCGAGCCCGCGCCGTCCGCCGCGTGATGAGCAAGCGCGTTCTCATCGGCATGCTCGTCACCGCCGCGATCGTCCTGGCGGTTGGCGGGTGGATCATGGAGGGCAGTCGCTCTATCCTCAAGCCGTGAGCGAAGGTCTCTCCGCATCCTGGCTGTCGACGAAGTGGGGTGTCGACACGGTCAAGATCAACGCGATGCGCCGGGCGGGCGAGCTGCTCGCCGTCCGCCCGGCAGGATCGCTGGAGTGGCGCTTCCCGGCATGGCAGTTCGGCCCCGACGGGCAGGTGCTGCCCGAGGTCGCGCGTGTGCTCGAGGAGGCGCGCAAGCGCGGGCTGCGTCCCGAGCGGGTCTCCGAGGTGCTCGAGCGCCGAAGCGGCATGACGGGCGGCGGCCGCCTCCGGGACGACCTGCTCGACGGCCACGTCGAGCACGTGCTCGCGCACGATCGAAGCCGCGTAGAATCGTCGCTTCGTCCAAGGGGGGTTACATGGCTTACTGGCCGTTGTCGCTGTTCACCGATGTTGCCGAAGCGGTCGATCGGCGCGTGGGCTGGGATCGGTTGCCCCTGCCCGTCGCGATACCTGTGCTGATCGGCTTACGGAACCGGCTGCGCGCGAAGAACCTCTACGACACAGGCCGCGGGCCCGCTCGACCGGCCCGACGTGTCCGAGCACCCCCGCCATCTGACCGCCCGCACGCTCGACGGGACGTTCAACGACCTCGACGACCCGTTGATGGGGAGTCTCGGCAGCCGCTTCGGGCGAAACGTCCCGCTTGGGTTCACGGTTCGCGAGCCCGAGAACATGCTGCTCGAGCCCAATCCACGGCTCGTCAGTCGCGAACTGCTCACGCGCGACGAGTTCATTCCGGCGACCACGCTCAACCTGCTCGCGGGCGCCTGGATCCAGTTCGAGGTTCACGACTGGTTCAGCCACGGCAAGAACGAGCCGGAGAACCCCTGGCGCATCCCGCTCGCGGACGACGACCCGTGGCCGCAGCACCCGATGGAAATCGCGCGCACGCGGCCTGACCCGAGCGCCGATCCGAGCGGCCCGCCCACGTTCGTCACCGACGACACGCACTGGTGGGACGGCTCCCAGATCTACGGTCGCGATCCGGCGTTCGCCGGCGCATTGCGGTCTGGCGAGCACGGCAAGCTGCGGATCGACGAGCACGGCTTGCCGCCGCAGCGACCTCGAGGCGCACGTTGACCCAAGCGGAGTCGCCGGGAACTTCTGGGTCGGGCTCGCGCTCCTCCATTCGCTCTTCATGCGCGAACACAACGCCATCTGCGACCACCTCCACGCGACTCATCCCGAGCTGTCCGAAGATGAGCTCTACGACAAGGCACGCCTTGTCGTCGCCGCGCTGATGGCGAAGATCCACACGACCGACTGGACGCCCGCGATCATCGCCCACCCGACGACGGTCACCGCGCTGCGCACGAACTGGTGGGGTCTCGAAGGCGAGCGGCTCGACAAGCTCATCGGCCGGCACACGTCGAACGAGGTGATCCGCGGGATCCCCGGCTCGCCGACAAACCACCACGGCGTTCCGTACTCGCTCACGGAGGAGTTCGTGTGCGTCTACCGCATGCACCCGCTGATCCCTGACGAGTTCAGCATCCGCTCGCGCGCAGACGATGCTGTGCTGCAAGAGCGCACGCTGCCCGAGATCGGCGCGCTGCACGTGCGCGAGCGATTCGACGAGGTGCCCATGGCAGACCTGCTCTACTCGTTCGGCACGCTGCACCCGGGCGCGATCACGCTGCACAACTTCCCGCGCTTCCTACAGCACTTCGACCGTGCGGACGGCTCGCTCGTCGACCTCGCGTCGATCGACGTGCTGCGCGTGCGCGAGCGCGGCGTGCCCCGCTACAACCAGTTCCGGCGGCTCCTGCATCTCAACGCGTTCGACACGTTCGAGGAGATGGCCGACACGCCCGAGCACGCCGCGGAGCTGCGACGGATCTACGGGGACGTGGAACGCGTCGACACGATGATCGGGATGTACGCCGAGAAGAAGCCGAAGGGGTTCGGCTTCAGCGACACGGCGTTCCGCATCTTCATCCTGATGGCGTCGCGCCGACTCGAGAGCGATCGGTTCTTCACGCGCGACTACCGGCCCGAGGTCTACACGCGCGAGGGTCTCGACTGGGTGGAGAACAACTCGATGCGCACGCTGCTGCTGCGGCATTTTCCCGAGCTCGCGCCCGCGCTGGAGGACGTGAAGAACCCGTTCGCACCGTGGCAGCGCGCGTCGGCGTGATCGAGATCGCGCCCGGCATCCACAGCCTCGGCCACAAGAAGGGCGGACACGTGCACGCGTTCCTGATCGACGACGGTGGCGAGTTGACGCTGGTCGACACGCTCTTCGAGGATGACGCGCGGCTCGTGCTCGAAGCGATTCGTGGGCTCGGGCGTAGCGCGACCGATCTGAAGCGCATCGCGCTGACGCATGGGCACCGCTCGCACCTAGGCGGCCTCGCAACGCTGAAGCGCGAGAGCGGAGCGAAGGTCTACGCGCACGAGTGGGAGGCCGACATCGTCACGGGCGAGCGGCGCGCCCAGGCCGTGACGGTGCTGCCGAAGCAGTCGCTGAGACTGATGCCGTTCCAGCTCGGGTTGTGGCTGAACCGTCCGAAGCACGCGCCCTGCCCGGTCGACGAGACACTGGACGAGGGTGATGCATTCGGTCCGCTGCAGGTGCTGCACGCCGCGGGCCACTCGCCCGGTCACCTCGCGTTCTTCTGGCCGGAGCGGCAGTTCCTGATCGCCGGCGACGCGGTCGCGACGTGGCCTGAGCTCTGCGCCGGCTGGACCGCGTTCAACCTGAACAAGACGCAGCACGCGGCGTCGCTGCGGCGGATGGCCGCGCTCGACGCGCGCATCGTCGGCGTCGGCCACGGCGACCCGATCACCGAAGACGCGGCGGACAAGGTTCATTCGCTCGCTGCGTAGTCGAGAAGACCGCGGCTAGACTGTCCGCCGTTCCCGGGCCGTTAGCTCAGTTGGTAGAGCAGGGGACTCTTAATCCCAAGGTCGAAGGTTCGAATCCTTCACGGCCCATCCGTAAAGGCCTGCAAATGGACAGAGTTGCCTGCGCGAGATGCGCGGCAACGGTGAGCGGGTCAGCATCCGTTTGTTGACCCACGCCAGCAGGCGCGAGAAGACCCGAGGCAACGCGAGCGAATCCGAGCCGTCTTGCCGATACGGAATCCCAGTGTCGCGTCGACGCCTGCCGACGGCGACTCGCTCTGACGACTTTCGGGCGTCACCTCATCGACGGCGATTCCGCGCGGCGCTCGCGACGCGGTCTGCGGATCGTCGAGCGGCCTCGCGCGCGACCGCGTGTGCAAAGGAGGCGCTCATCACGATCTGCCGGAGGCTACGCAAGCCCTCGACCGGCATGACGAGCGTCCCATATCAAGATCGAAGATCAGTGCGATGAGCGCACCGCCATTTGCAGCGGAGTCTGTCACGGCGCGTCCGTCCTCCCGCCCGTGACCGATCGCGACATTGCTATTTCGGGCGGAATCTGTAACCCTCGATCGGAGGCGAGGTTGCGGCGGATCGGGATGAAGCAGCGGGCGCGGAGCAGGCATGCGATACTCGCCGTCTTCGGCCTGCTCACCCTGTCGATTGCCTTCGGCGCGGCGGAACTGCGTGCGGCGCCCTCGGGATCACGGGCAACGTGCACGACCGCCCAGAAGGCCGCGCGGAGACGGGCGCTCCTCACATATCGCAACCGCATGGCCCGCGATCGCACCGCCTACTTCCGGAGGCATAAAAGCAGGAAGCTGCGGGCCGCGTTCGTTCGGCGGCAGCGCGCCAAGCTGAGGGCGCTCCAGCGCGCCGCGAGCTGCACAGTCGTCTCGGCACGCGACGTCACGGATCCGACCGTGACGTTCACCGCGACACCGACAACTCCGACGAGCTCGACCAGCATCACCGTCGCGTTCACGGCGACCGATCCGGCGACGGCCAGGCCCGTCTCCGGGATCAATCACGCGGAGTGCAGCCTGGACAACGGCCCGTACGCACGCTGCACCAGCCCGTGGACGGTCACCGCCGGCGAGGGCGCTCACACGTTCCGGGTGCGGGCGGTCGACAATGCTTCGAATACCGGCCCCGCGGCCGTCTTCGACTGGACCGTCGACACGACGCCGCCGATCGTCCGCTGGACCTCGACGCCGCCCAGCCCGACCAACTCGACGAGCGCCATGTTCGGATTCGCGGCAGTCGATCCGACCAGCGGCGGCGTGGCCTCAGGCGTCGACCACACGGAGTGCAAGCTCGACGCCGGCTCGTTCGCGCCGTGCACGAGCCCGCGGACGTTCCCCGTCGGCGACGGCGGTCACTACTACGAGGTCCAGGCTGTCGACGGAGCCGGGAACACGAGCGTGCCTGCGGGCCGCATCTGGACGGTCGACACGAAACCGCCCGCTGCCACAGGGGCCGCGGTGTCGGGGTCGACGCTCGCGATCACGTTCGACGAGCCGGTGACCGGCAGCCCGCCGCCGGCGGCGTTCTCCGTCCGTGTGAATAACCTCTCCTGGCCCGCGACGGGAGTGACCGTCACGTCGAACACCGTCACGCTGGCGCTCGTGCTCGCGATCGACGGCGGCCGGACCGTCAAAGTTGGTTACACGCCGGCTCTCGGCGCGCTGAAAGACGCCGCCGGCAATCCAGCCGCAGGCTGGCTGAACGCGCCGGTGACGAACGTCTCTCCGCCCCCGCCGACGCCTGACCCCGAGCTGGGCTACTCGCCCTCGATCCCTAAGCCCCCGCTCGCGGATACGCACCTGACCGACCAGCCCAGCGTCGGCGAGTGGGGCCCAAAGAGCGACCCGTACTGGCTGCCAAGCACGGGCACGTTGCACGGCCTGATCGTCCTGGCCGACTTCCCCGACGCACCTGCGACGACGTCGGTCGACTTCTTCAAGAACTACTTCGAGGCAACCGCTGAGAACTACTACGCGGAGAACTCGTACGGGAGGCTCAGGCTCGACCTGACGACCTACCCGAGCTGGGTTCGGATGAGTAAGCCCGCCGCAGACTACGGGATCGTCAGCGGTACCTCGATGGCGAACATGAGCGTGTTCTTCACGGAGGTCACAGGACTGATCGACGCCGACATCGACTTTTCACATTTCGATGCGATCTACGTCGTCACTCCCGAATCGACGGTGGGCACAATCAACACCCTCCTCTATCGGCCCTGGCCCGGCGAGGGAGTCGTGCGCGACGGCAAGGAGCTGCGCTGGGGAGTCGTCGGCAGCGGAGCGCTCGACACGCGAGGGCCGACGGCCAATCTCACCACGCACCACATCATCACCCACGAGACGGGACATCTGCTCGGGCTCGCGGATCTGTACGACGCCGCATACCACGATGGCGGCGCGCTGCAGGACAGGTGGGCCGGCCGCTGGGACATCATGAGCGACAACCGCGCGAGCTCCCACATGTTCACGTGGAACAAGTGGCTGCTCGGCTGGCTCGACCCGACGCAACTGCGTGGGCTTACCGCGCCCGGGACGACCGAAGCGACGCTCACTCCGCTCGAGATTCCCGGCGGGCTGAAAGCGGTGATCGTGCCTATCTCCTCGACCGTGCTCTACGTGATCGAGGATCGTCAACGCATCGGGGAAGACTCGGAACTGTGTGACAACGGAGTGCTCGTCTGGATCGTCGACGGCTCGCGCTTCAACGCGGATCACAACGCGGTCGTTCAGGCAGCGGGTCATTCCTACACGGACGCGTGCGGCGCGATCTTCGACGCCGGTTACGACATCGGCGCGGGCGAAGTCTCGACGTTCGAAGACACGAACGTGAAGCTGGAGCTGCTCGACGCTTACCCGAATGGGTTGTACCGCGTGCGCGTCAGTCGGAAATGAGCACCACGCCCGCCTGAGCGCCCCAGCGCCAGGTTGGCCAGCGGTGGCAGCGCGTCACACTGCCGATCTGGGCCGATACTTCATCTGACCACATGTGCCGGTCGTCTGACTTCTCATAATCCGTTGTCACAACCGACGACAAACCGGGTCAACAGAAGGTCAACAAGGTCGCGCCAGAGCGCCGTAATGCACGCGAATTGATTTGGCTCAACCATCTGCCTGGACCAATATCTCCAAGCACTCAGAAGACGCCGGCAGTCCACTCTTAATCCCAAGGTCGAAGGTTCGAATCCTTCACGGCCCATTTAGGCCCAGCGCGCGGGCCTGTCTAGGCGTCGTGCTGGCGGAGGAACTCCGCCGACTTGGGCGGACCTTGCGTAAACCCCGCTTCCTGAAAGATCGCCGGGACCTCGGGGTCCGAGGTGAAGCTTTGCCAACCCGCCTCGTCCCAGTCGAAGATCGCCCAAACCCGGTCGCTCTCATTTGGATCCCGAAAGACGTGCGCCCCCTTGCAACCGTGCTGCTTTCGCTTCTCAGCGCCCTTGGTTGAGAAGGTATTCCAGAAGCGGTCGAAATCCCCGATCTTCGCCGTTGCCAGAACCATTGTCTCCTCCTCTGTCGGAACGTGTTGTTGTGCCGTCCACCCTATGCCACTTCATCACGCGATGGAGCGCAGGAGCCATCCGGTGGGCCGGCCGAGGGTCAACTGCGCGGACTGCAGACGCCGGAGGACGAGCGTCCAGCACGCGGATCGAGGCGATGCAAGGCGGGCGGCGTAGATGTTGGGCTCGCTCCCTCATCCGAGGGTTTAGAAGCGCTGGTTCCCCCAGATAGGGGACGACGTACCTGCCGACATCGCTCTTCGTGCGATTTGCGCTCGGCCTCATCGCGAGCGGCAGGTTGTAACTGCGGATGAAGGAGTGCGGCGGTGAAGAGGATCTTGATTACGGCTTGTCTAGTGGCTGTGTCCGTGGGTGCCTTGGCGGCGATCGGCGCGACGACGGCGATGGCGGACGGTGGAAAGGCCGCGGACGACGCACAACTACTCGACGTTACGAAGCAGGTCGGAGGGATTCAGAAGAAGATGGACGAGCTGCTTGCTCACGGTCAGTGGGCGAGGGCCGGAAACCTTCTTGCGGGCGCCGACTGTGGTTACGGCGACGCCGCACCGGTTTTCGCACTCTGGGGCGATTCGGCGATGTACACGCTCGCGCCCCAAGGCGACCTGGCAGTGAGCGACGGCTGGACGCTGAACAAGCAGACGACCGTTTCGAGTGGAGGCGATCCGTTCAGCAACGCTGGCCAGTCACTTCTGTTTGCGAAGGGTGCGGAGGCCGCGACACCCGCGATGTGCGTAAATCTTGACAACCCGACCATCCGCCTCTTCGTCAGGGACGTCGGCGGTAATGAGAAGTCTCACCTCAAAGTAGATGTGCTCTACGAGGACTTCGGGGGGCACGTGAAGCATCTGACGATTGCGAAGCTCACAGCCGGAGCCGAATGGCAGCCGTCGGTGATCCTTCCGATCTACATGAACATGCTCGCGCTCGCGTCCCCGAACGGCTTCACCGCGGTTGCGTTCCAGTTCAAGGCTGAGGGCCTCCAGAAGGACGAGACGCTCGCGATCTCGAGCCTCTACGTTGACCCCTTCAGCAGCCGCTAGATGGCACAGAGGCGACGGTGAGCGGCGGTGAAAACCCGCCCCTGCGTGAATCGTTTCGCTTCATCGCTGGGTAAAAACGGTCGATAAGACCGTCGTGAGCGCCTCGTCGGCGGCAGTTGATCTCCAGACACAGCTCGTTGCGGCCTCGCGCGAGCGTGTGGCGTCGCGCCTGTCTCAGCGCGAGCTGCTGACCCACGGCGCGACCGCCTTCTTGTTCGTGATTACCGCCGCCACCTTGGCGTTGCTTGGCGCGCCGTCAAGCCATGAGCCATGGCTCCTGGGATCGGTGTTCGTCGCCAGCGTCGCACTGGCCTCGCGCGTCGAGCTCGAAGTCGGAAGCGGGTTCGCGTCGCCCGTTGAGCTTGTGTTCATTCCGATGCTGTTCGCGTTACCGGCTGGGCAGGCGCCCGCGGCCGTAGCCCTCGGCCTCGTAGTTGGGCAGCTCCCGAGCTATTTCCGCGGTCGAGTGCCATCCGAACGAATCATCGTTGCGGTCGGTAATGCGTCGTACACGCTCGCCCCGGCGATCGTGTTCTTGCTCTTCCTTCAGCCAGGCGCGAGTGCCGGCGAGCTGGCCGCTGTTACAGCCGCTGCCCTTTGTGCACAGTTCGTCGGCGATGCAGCGATCACGACGGTCCGCGAGTATTTCGCCGTTGGTGTCGACCCCCGCTCGCTAGTCAGGCCGCTGGGATGGATCTTCTTCGTTGATGCCTGTCTCGCGCCTGTTGGTTTTGCGGCGGCCCTCGCCGGGTCGCTCTGGCAACCGGGTTACCTGTTGCCAGTTCCACTTCTGTTGCTGACGAGATTGTTCGCGCACGAGCGCGCCGACCGGGTTAGTCACGCGCTGGAACTCTCCGCCGCCTACCGCGGCACAGCCTTCCTACTGGGGGACGTCATCGAAGCCGACGACGAATATACGGGCACACATAGCCGCGAGGTAGTCCAACTCACGGTCGCAGTCGCTGAGAGCCTCGGTCTCGATCCGCGCTCGATTCGCCTTGCGGAACTGACGGCACTCCTCCATGACGTCGGCAAGATCAAGGTCCCGAACACGATCATCAATAAGGCGGGGCCGTTGACCGCTGAAGAGCGGGCAATTGTCAACGGGCACACGATCGAAGGCGAGCGGCTTCTGTCTCAGGTCGGTGGTTTCCTCGCAGAGGTGGGGCAGATTGTTCGGTCTTGCCACGAACGCTACGACGGCGGTGGGTATCCCGACGGGCTCGTCGGCGAAGAAATCCCAATCGTCGCCCGCATCGTTTGCTGCTGCGATGCGTTCAACGCGATCACCACGGCTCGTCCCTACCGCGCGGCGATGTCGCTCACCGAGGCGCGAAGCGAGCTAATGCGGAACCGAGGCACCCAGTTTGATCCGGATGTCGTCGACGCGGTCCTAGCGTCCACCGCGAGCTAGGAGACAGCCTGAACGTCGTCGCATCCCACGGCGATCGCGAAGCAGTGCGAGAGTCCAACCACTCGTAACCGAAATCGTGAGGCCCTCAACCACTTTGGCGAGCACGAGCTGGACGACGAACGGCAGCGTTCAGCCCGATTCCGCCTGTGCTTCGGCGCGCGGCGTCTCGGGGGCAGAGCTCGCCGCCAATCGTCGGTCCGGTCGAAGCAGGACGACCGTCGACACGATGCCGCAACCGCCCGCGATCGCGATCGCCGCGGAGGCCCCGAAACCCTGTGCAACGGCGCCGGCGAGTGTGAAACCGACGCCTTGCAGTGTCATCAACCCCGCAGTGTTGAGCGTCATTGCGCGAGCGAAGAGCCGCGGCGGTGCCGCGTCACGGACCCGCGCGTCGAGGCCGAGCGAATACAGACCGCACATCCCCGACGCGACGAGCAGGCAGATGGCGATCGGGAATCGGGGGTCGAGGACGAACGCGAGATAAGGGACGAAGCTGGCGACTGCCGCGGGCGCCACGAGCACGCGCTGCTGGTGCGCGGTGAGGAACCGGACGCCGAAGACATCGCCGGCGATGACGCCGAGAGGGAGGGCGACCAGCCACCACCCGACCTGCGCGCTGGAACCATGGTGGTGAGCGACGTACGGAGCGGCGACGCCTTCCGGTGCGACGGCGAACATCGGCGCCAGCCAGCCGAGGAAGAGCAGACGTCGCAACTCCGCATGGCCGAGCACGCTGCGGGCGCCGTGGAGCGAGTCCCGCAGCAGCGCGGCGTGGCTCCGTTCGCCCACGTTCGGATAGTCGGCGACGAAGAGACGCACGACTGCGGCAGAGAAGGCGAAAGACACTGCATTCACGAGCAGCGCGCCGCTTGTCGTGAGCGCAATGAGTAGCACTCCACCTAAGGCATTCCCTCCGATCTGCGCGAACTGGGCCGCGATCCGCATGAGTGACCTGGCCGGGACGTACGCGTCGTCCGACACGCTCGAGCGCACGAGCGCGACCCTTGCGCCTCCCGAGACGGAGGACAGCGTTCCGACGGCAAGCAGCAAGGCGAGCAGGATCGGCACGGGAATCGCCGGCCAGGCCATCAACGCCGCGAGCACCGCGGAGGCTGTTGAGCTGGCGACGACGAGCCGCCGCGGTCGAACCCGGTCGACGATGCTCGAGAGAAGACCGCCGCCGAGGAGGTACGGGAGGAATCCGAGCGCGAAGGTAAGCGAAGCCAGCAGCGGCGAATCGGTGCGGCGGAAGACGACGATCGTCAGGGCGACGGCCGCCACGCTCGTGCCGGCGACCGAGACGAGCTGCCCGACAAAGATCGCCCGGAACTCGCGCGAGGCGACCGCGGCGCCGTAGCCGACCCGTGTGGTCTTTCCGTCGCTCACGCCAACAGGCTCGATGTTGTCGCCCCACGGGCGCAATTGATTCGCGATTACGCGTATCTTCCGCAGGACAGTGACGCTCTATGCGCTCCGGGCTCCGGACGATCTGCTGGCGGTGCGCTTCGCGTGCTCGCCCGCCTGGGAGACGCAGGCGGCGGTCCGAACCTTCATCCCGCATCGCGGGCGCTCCGCCCACGAGCCCTGGCAGCGGCTCGTCGCGGCACGGGTCGCACGGCTCGACCTGTCGCCGCTACTCGCCGTCCAGCCGCCTCAGGGCGTCGTTCCGGACTTCCTGACACCGCCGCCGCAAACCGCAGCACCGCGTCTACGTGAGCAGCTCGCCGAGATCCGAGCGACGCCGCCGGCGCAAGTCGCACACGAGCTCGAGCTCTGCCGCGAAACAGTCGAGGACGAGCGCTACCGCCGGATGATCGACGGCTTCCTCGCCGACCCTGCCGCAGCACGCGACCTACTCGCCTCGCGGCTCCACGAGGCCTGGGTCGAGCTCGTCTCGCCGTTCTGGGTACGCATCAGGACGCTGCTCGACCGCGACATCGAGCAGCGTGCCCGCACGCTCGCGCGGCACGGCCTCCGCCGCGTCCTCGACGAGCTGCACCCGCGGATTCGCTGGACGAAGCGCGGCCTCTGGTGCGCCGACCGCACAGGGCGCACCGTCGAGGTCGACGAGCGCGGGCTCCTGCTGATGCCGAGCGCGTACATGTGGGCCAAGGTCGCCGCGGTCATCGATGAGCCGTGGCTACCGACGATCGTCTACCCCGCGCGCGGCGTCGCCGAGCTCTGGCGCGCGCCCAGCGCACCGCCGGAGGGGCTCGCGCGCCTGCTCGGCCGAACGCGCGCGCTCGTTCTTGCAAGTCTCGACCGGCCCCTCTCGACGACCGCGCTCGCGGCGCTCATCGAGCTCAGCCCCGCCGGTGCCTCGCGCCACTTGCTCGCCCTGCGTGACGCAGGGATCGTCGCCAGCACTCGACAGGGGCACGAGGTTCGGTACCGGCGAACGGAGCTGGGATCGGCCCTGCTCCACCGCCGAGGTGCCGGATGATCGTCGCCGCTCTGTAGTGCGTGCCGACCGTGCGTCGTGGTGGATCGGCGTCCTCTTCGCGATCGGCTCGACCTGCTTCCTGGTCGGCCCGATTCCCGGCTTCGTGGAGCTCGTGGGGTCGACCGTCGACGGCGTGGTCTTCTTCGTCGGTTCGATCTTCTTCACCTCGGCGGCCGCGCTGCAGTACGTCGAGAGCGGCTACTTCCGCCCGCGAGTGCTCGACTGGTGGAGCAGCGCCGTACAGCTCGTCGGAACGGTCTTCTTCAACATCAGCACGTTCCACGCGCTCCAGGCCGGCCTCCAGGCAACCGAGTACAACCGCCTTGTCTGGACGCCGGATGCGCTCGGCTCGATCTGCTTCCTCGTCTCCGGCTGTCTCGCGTACCTCGAGGTGCGCGGAGGCCGCCGGACGCGTACATGGTGGATTGCCGCTGTCAACCTGGCCGGCTGCGTCGCATTCGGCATCTCCGCGGTCGCGTCGCACGTCGTTCCGTCGACCGGAAGCGCACGCGATCTTGCACGCGCGAACGTGTTCACGGCGCTCGGAGCGCTCGGCTTCCTGATCGGAGCCCTGCTCCTACTGCCCGAAGGCGCGAACGACGCTTCACCTGCTTCGGACGATGCCAACCACTCCACCAATCGCGAACCTCGAGTGATCCAGAAACGAAGGAGCCCCCGATGACGCTGACGCATCCGAACGGTCCGACGACGCAGAACCGCGACCTGTCGATCCTGCCAATCTTCGAGCTCGAGGGAGGCGGCCGCATCCCACGGCACGAGATCCCCGCCGGCGACATGCCCGCGGACGTGGCCTACCAGATCGTCCACGACGAGCTGATGCTCGACGGCAACGCGCGCATGAACCTCGCGACGTTCGTGACGACGTGGATGGAGCCGCAGGCGGAGAAGCTGATGGCCGAATGCTTCGACAAGAACATGATCGACAAGGACGAGTATCCGCAGACCGCGGAGCTCGAGATGCGCTGCGTCAACATCCTCAGCCGGCTCTGGCATGCGCCCGATGCAAAACAGGCGACCGGCTGCTCGACGACCGGCTCGAGCGAGGCCGCGATGCTCGGCGGGCTCGCGCTCAAGCGACGCTGGCAGAAGCGGCGGGCGGCCGAGGGCAAGCCGGCCGACAAGCCGAACCTCGTCATGGGCATCAACGTCCAGGTGTGCTGGGAGAAGCTCGCCAACTACTGGGACGTCGAGATGCGTCTCGTGCCGATGGAAGGAGATCGCTTCACCCTCTCGGCGGAGGAGGCCGTCAAGCACTGCGACGAGAACACGATCGGCGTCATCGCGATCCTCGGCTCGACGTTCGACGGCTCGTACGAGCCTGTCGCGGAGATCTGCGCGGCGCTCGACGACCTGCAGGACCGAACCGGGCTCGACGTTGCCGTCCACGTCGACGGCGCGTCCGGCGCCTTCATCGCGCCGTTCATCGACCCCGACCTCGAGTGGGACTTCCGCCTGCCCCGCGTCGCGTCGATCAACACGTCGGGGCACAAGTACGGGCTCGTCTACCCCGGCGTCGGCTGGATCGTCTGGCGCAACGCAGAGGCGCTTCCGGACGATCTCATCTTCTGGGTCAACTACCTCGGCGACAACATGCCGACGTTCGCGCTCAACTTCTCACGTCCCGGGTCTCAGGTCGTCGCGCAGTACTACAACTTCCTGCGCCTCGGCTTCGAGGGATACCGGCGCGTGCAAGCGTACGCCCGCGAGGTCGCGACTAGCCTCTCGTCGCGGATCGCGGAGCTCGGCCCGTTCGAGCTGCTGACGAAGGGTGACGAGCTGCCTGTGTTCGCGTTCACCGTCAGCGACGACGTGGACAACTTCACCGTGTTCGATGTTTCGAATGCGCTGCGCGAGCGCGGCTGGCAGGTTCCGGCGTACACGTTCCCGGAGCACCGAACCGACCTCTCGGCCCTGCGCGTCGTGGTGCGGCAGGGCTTCGGTCACGACATGGCGGACCTGCTCATCGCCGACATGCAGCGCCAGCTGCCGCGGCTGCAGGCGCAGCCGGCGCCGGTCCACGACGCGTCGACCGCGTCTGCGTTCCGACACTAGCTGGGCATTGCCGAGTCGCAGCGCGGCTGGCGACGAATCAGTCGACGCTCTCGATGATTTTGACCAGCTCATCGAGGCGGTAACCCTGCTCGCGGGCAAAGCGCACGAGCTCGCGTGCGCGTTCCGTTACCGCTCCCCGTTCCGGCGTACCGGCCACGGTAATCCCCCGCCCGCGACGGAAATCGAGAAGACCCTCATCCCGCAATACGCGCAGCGCGCGCAACACGGTGTTGGTGTTGACGCCCAGCACCGCAGCCAGGTCGCGCGCAGGTGGCAGCCGCTCGCCGGGCCTCGCTTCGCCTTCGGCGATTGCCCGTCTGAGCTCGGCGGCGACCTGCTCGTGCAAGTTCGTCGGCCCGTCGCGGTCGATCTTGACACGAAACATGATGCTAGTAATACTAGCTTTATCTTGAAAGCGCCTTCATGAGCGTCCTCGCACCGCCGCCGGTGCAGCCCCCGCCGGAGCACGGAGAGCCTGAAGCGCTGATCGAGGAAGCACGCCGGCGTGCGCGGAAGCGCCGCCTTGCCTACACGGTCATCGCGATCGCCGCGGTCGCCGTCGGCGTCGCACTGTTCGGCCTGTTGAAGAACAGCGGAGGAAATAGCGCGACCGCTTTCGCGCGCGGCTTTTCGAGCGGCGGTAAGACCCTTCCCCTCAGTGCGAACGGGAAGCTCGCGCTCGTCGACTCGACAGGCTCGTTGTTGAGCTCAGTCAATCCGGACGGCTCCGCGCCGCGACTGCTGGCCCGCTGCCGTGACTTCACGGCGTGCCGGATCAGAGCTTTCGCCTGGTCGCCTGACGGCGAGCGCCTGCTCTTCTTCCGCTCGGACGGAGAGGACATATCGTCGTACTCGCTCTATGTGGTGGACGCCGACGGGCGCAACATCAAGGAACTCGCGAGCTGCGGGTTCTGCGGCTTGCTATACGGCTCGAGAGCAACCTGGTCGCCCGACGGCTCGAGCATCGCCTTCACCGGCGACAATGGGCTGGTCGTCGCCGACGTCGTGCGCGGCGTTACGCGGTCGCTGACCCACTGCGGCAGGCCTTGCGCCGACCTCTTTCCCGCCTGGTCTCCGGATGGGTCGAAGATCGTCTTCGCCCGTACCGGCGGGCTCTACACGGTCAAGCCGGATGGCTCGGACCTCACGAAACTGACGAGCGACCACCTCGCGAGCAATCCAACCTGGTCGCCTGACGGGCGAAAGCTTGCCTTCGACGGAGGGGACCAGATCTACGTTGTCGATGCGGACGGATCGCAACGGGCGTCGCTTCTCACCGGCTCGCGCGGCAGCGGCCCATTCGTGCCGTCTTGGTCACCCGACGGCAAGCGCATCCTGTTCTTCTACACGCCGGGGACCCCCGGTGCCTTCAGCGCTGAGGTGTGGACGATGAACCCTGACGGCACATCGCGAAGCCGCCTCTATCACTCAGGCTGTTGCGTAGATAACTGGTCCCCGCCGATCTGGTCGCCGAACGGAAAGTCAATCGCGTTCAGCGCGGACTCTGCCGGCGGCGTGCTGGTCATGAAGAGCGATGGCACGCAGCTTCACACGGCATCGTCGAATCCATCCGACGTGGCTTGGCAGCCGATCCGGTGAACGCCGAGCTCAGTCGCGTTCTCGGCTGAGCCAGACAAGGTCGTCGGCGCCGACTCCGAGGTCGGCGGCGGCGTTGGACGGGTTTCCGCGGATGACCGAGAGCCAGCCACGTGGGTCGACCATCAGGCCCCACTCCCCCTCGGTGAGGTCGGCGTACGTCGCCACGCGCTTGACGACCGCGCTGCCGGAGGTGGCCTCGACCGAGATGCGCTCCGCCTGGTCGAGACCTGCTGCTGCGAGGTGGGAAGTGCGGACGTTGAGCTGCACGTTCCCGAATCGGTTGAGGTCGAGCACCTCGCACGCGATCTTGCCGGGCTCGACGGTGGGCTCGGAAAGGTGGAGATCGACGAGCGTCTGCGGCTCGATCTGCTCGCCGAGGTCGTCGAACGACGCACCGGTCGCCAGGTGTGCTGCTGCTGGGGCGAAAACGTCGCGTGCGTGGAACGACTGCGAGACGGGTTCGAGCAGGATCTCGGAGGACGTGATCGAGACGGCTTTCGCCACCCCCTCGGCCGCGCGCCACGCCGGCGCAAGCAGCCCGTTGTCGGGGCCGACGAGGATCCGTCCGTCCCCCGTCCTGATTGCGATATCGAGCTCACGGCCGACGCTCGGATCGACGACCGCAAGGACGACAGCGTCATGGCGGAGGTAGGGAAGCGAGTCGGACAAGAGAAGCGCGCCGGCACGGACGTCGAGGGGCGGCACGCCGTGTGACAGATCGATCACATGGCTCTCCGGAGCGATCTTGTTGATGACGGCGTGGCAGATCCCCACCCACTCGTTGCGGTAGCCAAAGTCCGATAGGAAGACGATCGGGGGAGTCATGCGTGCCGCACCATCGGCGAAGTCTGGCGCTCGTCCGATGCAAGCGCAAGGCCGGTACGCCCGGCACGCCGTTTTACGAAGTCATCAGGCGCCCTTACACTGATTGACATGCAGCTTTGCCCAAATTGCGGGGAGGAAAATCCTGCGAAGTTCCGCCTGTGCGGCTTCTGCGGGACGCCGCTGGCACCTGTCGCGCCTCCCCAGGAGGTGCGGAAGCTCGTCACGATCCTCTTCTGCGACCTGAAGGGATCGACGGCCCTCGGCGAGCGCCTCGACTCCGAGTCGCTACGCGAGACGATGTCCCGCTATTTCGACTCGATGAGCGCCGAGATCACGCGCCACGGCGGCACGATCGAGAAGTTCATCGGCGACGCAGTGATGGCCGTGTTCGGGCTCCCCCGCGTTCACGAGGACGATGCGCTACGCGCGGTACGGGCCGCCCGGGGAATGCAGGAGGCGCTCGGCGGGCTGAACGAGGGACTCGAGCGCACGTACGGCGTCTCGCTCGCGAATCGCATCGGTGTCAATACGGGAGAGGTCGTCGCCGGCGATCCGACCACGGGGCAACGGCTCGTCACCGGCGACCCGGTCAACACCGCCGCGCGCCTCGAGCAGGCAGCCGGTGAGTGCGAGGTGCTGCTCGGCGAGTTGACCTACCGGCTGGTGCGCGACCAGGTCGAAGTCGAGCCCGTCGAGCCCCTGGAGCTGAAGGGAAAGGCGGAACGGGTCCCGGCCTTCAGGTTGGTGGCCGTGCTCGATCGGCCGGTCGCCGAGGCGGAGCGCCCACCGCTCGTTGGTCGCGAGCGCGAGACCGAGCAGGTAAGCGGCGCGCTGGGGCGCGTCATCGAGACGCGAGTCTGCGAGCGCGTTCTGGTGACGGGCGACGCCGGAGTCGGTAAGTCGCGGCTCGTCGACCATGTCTGCGAAGCCGCCGCCGACCACGCGCTCGTCATCCGGGGTCGCTGCCTGTCGTACGGCGACGGGATCACGTTTTGGCCGCTCGTCGAGGCCCTGCGGGAGGCGGCGGGAATCGGCGAAGACGACGACCTCGCCGGCGCACGGTCCAAGCTGGCCGCCCTCCTCGGGGAGGGGAACGAGGAGGTGTTCGAGCGGCTCGCCTCCGCAGTCGGCCTCTCGGAGCGGCAGTACCCGCTCCCGGAGGTGTTCTGGTCGGCCCGCAAGCTCGTCGAGACGTTGTCGCGCCGGCAGCCGCTCGTGCTCGTCCTCGAGGACCTCCACTGGGCCGAGCCTGCGCTGCTCGACCTCGTCGACCACGTCGCAGCGACGGCCGAGGACGCCCCGGCGCTCCTGCTCTGCGTCGCAAGGCCGGACGTCCTCGACCAGCGGCCGCCGTGGGGCGAGCTCGAGCACCTGGCGCTGTCGCCGCTCTCGACCGCCGCGAGCGGCGAGATCATCGACAACCTGCTCGGCAGCGCTGAGATTGCAGACGACGCCAGGACACGGATCGTCGAGGCCGCCGAGGGAAATCCGCTCTTCGTCGAGCAGCTGCTCTCGATGATGATCGACGACGGTCTCCTGGTGCTCGAGGACGGCGCCTGGCGCACGGGCGAGCTCCAGCCCGACTGGGTGCCGCCGACGATTCACGCGCTCCTGTCGGCCCGGCTCGACAGCCTCGAGCGCGAGCAGCGCGCAGTGATCGACCCCGCATCGGTGATCGGCCACTTCTTCCAGCAGCCCGCGCTGACGGAGCTCGTCGATGACTTCGTCCGCGACGACGTCGGTGGACGCCTTGACGAGCTGACGCACAAGCAGTTCGTTCGCCCCGACGCAGGCGACCTCTACCGCTTCCACCACATCCTGATCAGGGACAGCGTCTACGACGGTCTCTTGAAGCGCGCGCGAGCTACTCTCCACGAGCGCTTCGTGCAGTGGGCTGACCGCGTCAACGGCGATCGCGCGACCGAGTTCGAGGAGATCCTCGGTTACCACCTCGAGCAGGCCTATCACTACCTCGTCCAGCTCGCACCTGCCGATGAGCACGCGCTCGCCGTTGGAGCCGACGCTTCGCGCCGGCTCGCGTCCGCCGGCCGGCGCGCGTTCGTCCGTGGCGACATGAACGCGGCCGCCAATCTGCTCCTTCGCGCGACGTCGCCGATACCGCCTCAAGAGCGGACGCGCCTGGCGCTCTTCCCAGACCTCGGCGAGGCGCTGATCCAGCTCGGCAGGTTCGAGGAGGCGGCGAGCCTGCTCGAAGACGCTGTCGCGACGGCCGAGCTCGTTGGGGAGCGGACGCTTGCGGCGAACGCG
The DNA here is from genome assembly GCA_963815965.1 of uncultured Actinomycetes bacterium. Taxonomy (GTDB): domain Bacteria; phylum Actinomycetota; class Thermoleophilia; order Gaiellales; family Gaiellaceae; genus DASVFB01. The sequence goes on from CAWFIT010000001.1 coordinate 805,978, forward strand.
CGGCTGGTCGGACTGCTCGTCCGACACCTCACCGGCGAGACCGACGGTTGGAGCGAGCACGCCACCGCGGTAGCCAATGAGGCGGTCGAGCTGTGCGAGCAGGAGGGAGACGACGTAGGGCTTTCGCGTGCCTGGCGCGCGCTCGCATGGATCAACGGCCGCGCATGCCGTTACGGAGCCACCGCTCAAGCGTTCGAGCGGGCAATCGAGCACGCGCGGAGTGCGGGCGACGTGCGGCAGGAGCGGCGCGCGTCGGTTCAGTACGGCCAGGTGGCGGTCTACGGGCCGACTCCGATCGAGGAGGGAATCGCTCGTTGCAAGGAACTCGCCGTGCGGGTCGAGGGAGATCGACAGGCAGGCGCCGTGATCGTCTGCGTCCTTGGGCAGCTCGAGGCGATGCTGGGCAACCTCGATCGCGCGCGCGAGCTCTACGACGAAGCACTCGCCACGTTCGAAGAACTCGCCCTTCCCATCGATGGTGCAACAGTGCCGTTCTCTTCGGGCCGAGTTCTGCTCCTCTCGGGTGATGCGGCGGCCGCCGAGCGCGACCTGCGCAAGGCCTACGACTACTTGTCGAGTTTGGGTGAGCGCTATCTGCTCTCGTCTGTTGCAGGCCTGCTCGCGGACGCTCTCGCTGCCCTCGGGCGGCTCGACGAGGCCGAGGCGCTTTCCATCGAGACCGAGGACCTCGCTGCGGAAGACGATGTCGAGGCCCAGACGCTGTGGCGGTGCGCGCGCGCGAACGTGCTCGCCTCGAGGGGCGAGCTCGTCGAGGCCGAGGCACTCGCGCGCGAGGCTGTCGAGCTGCTCGAGCCGACGGATGACGTCCTGAACCAGATCAACGCCTTCGCTTGCCTCGCATCCGTGCTCCTGCTCGCGGGAAGCGAGCAGGAGGGGCGTGGTGTTCTCGCGCGCGCCCGGGCGCTCGCCGAGGCGAAAGGGAGCCCGGTCATGTTCGCGCGGCTGAGCGGGCTCGGGGCCGCACCGGCCCCGGCTCGCTCAGCCTCGCTCTGACTCTGCGTCTACCCGGCGATCAGTTCCAGCCCAGGCCGCCGTTCTCGATGCCCCGGCCGTCTGCGTGAAGGAGCTTGTTGGGCTTGTCCTGCGTGCGGTGGTCGTAGCAGAGCGGAGCCGCCGCCGTCGGATTGCCCGTGGGATTGGTGACCGGGACGACGAGGCTCGCGCAACTCGGCACTTGCTGCAGAACGCCGTTGTCGTCGAGGTGAAGGACTCCGGTGAGTGTGAAGCCACCGGTGTAGTGCGCGTCCATGGTCCAGGTGTAGGGGGCCGTGGCACCGCCGGTGTAGAACGGGTTCCCCGGGAATGGCACGCCCGGGCTGGACTCGGCGAACACGGCGTCCGGGACCGTCAGGATCGTGCACGAAGTTGAGAAGGCCGACACAGGGATCGTTCGGTTTCCCGATCTTGTCCTGAATGCCGACGGCGACACCGAAGGCACCGTTGAGCAAGCCCGGTGGCGTCTTCAGACTGAAGTTCTGTGGGTGAGTCGAGGTGAAAGCCCCAGCCGTCGTGACCTGTTCGGCTTGTTTGAGGTAGGCGTTGTCGATCGTGACGTCCGAGACGAGATCCGTCGGCAGCGTGCCTGTTCCCAGCGTCGATCCGTTGTTGTTGTTGCCTCCAACGCTCTGCGCAGTGGTGCTGAGCGTCGCGGTCGTGGACACCCGCTTGATCGTGGTATCCGTCGGCGCGATGAAGCGGAGGAACGCCTCAAACGTATCGCCGGGCAACAGCTTCCCGGTCGGAAGCTGACAGACCATCTGCTTGCTATTGGTCGGATTCGCGGCGCAGGTTATCTGCGTCCCGTTGAACGTCGCGGTGGAGCTGTCGTACGTCGCCGAGTCGCTCGTGACGCGGACATCCGACGTCTGCGGCGTGCTGTTCGTGCCGTTGTTCTTGATGAATAGGTGGAAGCCGATCCCGCGGCCGTAGGACACCTTCGGTATCTCATTGACGCTGCTCGTGCCGATAAGCGGCTCGAACGTCAAAGTGAGTCCAGGTGCCGCGCTGCCCGTGCCGGCACTGCCGGCGAGTGCGCTGACGATCCCTGTGATGATCAGTACAAGCGCCGCAGCCAAGCGGCGCGAATTCTTCAACCTCTGCATGCTTTGTCCTCCCTCTCGCCCGGTGGTGGGCCGCAGTCCCCATTAGGACCCTTCATTGTCCGCACCCTCTTTTCCCCTGCAGTAGCAATCCTGCGCTCCAGATCTAAGCACACAGGCCCGCGCGGGGCAATCTTCGCCCCGGGAGGCGCCACAGTACCAGTTGGCCTGGCGGTCGCAGCCGGCGCTGGGCCATCCAGCGGCGTCCGAGCGCCTGCCGCGTTCACGGCGAGCTCGGTCCAGCTCGCGTGACGGATGCTGCGCCTCGCCGCGCCGCATTGCGGCGAGGCGCAGGTGTTCGGCCCTACTTCTTCGGGCAGGCCTTCTTTGCGGCCTTCTGCTGAAGGCGGAACGCCTTCTTCGCGGCCTTCTGCGAGTCGTGGAGCGCCTTCCTCGCGGCCTTCTGCTGCGCGTGGAGCGCCTTGCTTGCGGCGTTCTGCGAGGTGTTGAGCGCCTTCGTCGCGGCCTCCTGCTGCGCGTGGAACGCCTGGAGCTCAGCTGCGGTCGCATTCGGATGCTGCTGCTGGAACGTCGCCTCGTCGGCCGCCTGCTGGGTGTGGAGCGCCGTGCGCGCGGCCTTCTGCGAGTCGAGGAGCGTCATCCTTGCGGCCTTCTGGCCGGTAAGAAGCGCCTTCAACGCAGCCCGCTGCTGCGCCTTGAACGTCTTCTGCGCCTGGGCGAGTGCCTGCATGCACAGCGCGTGCGGTGACGTCGCCGGCGTTGCCGGCTTGGCCGGCTTCGTAGGCGTCCCGTGAGACGCCGAGGCCGGGATCGCGATCGTCAGCGCCAGGGCCGTGGCCCCGAGCACCAAAATCAGTTTCCGCAGCATGTGTACCTCCTCATTTGAAGACAAACCGGGTTTTGCTACCCCTCTACGTAACCCGGCGCGGTCATCCGACGGTGTTCGCGGTGTTTTCCGCTTGTAAAAAAGTCGAGGCGCGCGGCGTGCGCCCCGCGTTTACGCTGCGATTACATCCCGGGAACCCTCCGGTAATCACGGCCCGCGATGATGAGCTTCGGATGAGTCGCATTTCGAGAGGAAGCTGGACGGCCGCCGCGGTAGTGGTCGCGTTGGCGGCAGTAGCGCTCGCCGGACCGTCCGTCGCCAAAGCGGCTGCGCCGGCGAAGCCCGCCAAAGCCGGTGCGCGAAAGGGGATCGTGCAGTCGGTCTCGCCGAGGGCGATCGTCCTCAGGGAGCTCGACGGGAGCACCGTTCGGATTCCGGTCGCTCTGAGCACACGCGTCTTCGTCGACGGAAGACTGGCGACCCTCCAGAACATCAAGCGCGGGTTCGTCGCCACCGCGACGTGGACTGCAGGCAAACCGGCGCGGGTACTCCAGGCCTTCAATCTGTCGGGGCCGCATGCAGTGAGGGTCGGCGTCGTCGACTCCCTCTCGCACGGCGTCCTGGACGTGACGCTGAGCGACGGAAGCACGTTGTCGATCCCCGTCAACGCAAAGACGCACGTGCTCCTCGACGGGAAGCGGACGACGCTCGCCGCAGTCAAGACCGGGTACACGGTCGTCATCCCCGCGCAGAGCTCGAAGGGCAACAAACCCGCACACGAGCTCCGCTTCCTCCGGCCGCGTTAGCATCAGCACATGAGCGGCAGCGTTCTGCTCGTCGAGGACGAGGAGAACCTCGCCTCGCTCGTGCGCGCCTATCTCGAGAAAGAGGGCTACCACGTGATCTCGGCGACCTCGGGCGCCGAGGCCTTGCGAGCCGTCGAGGGCGAACCGGTGCGACTTGTCGTGCTCGACCTCAATCTTCCGGACATGGACGGGCTCGACGTCTGCCGGCAGATCAGGACCCGCTCGTCCGTTCCCGTCGTGATGCTGACGGCGCGAGACGAGGAGCCGGACCGGCTCGCGGGGCTCGAGACGGGCGCCGACGACTACATCGGAAAACCGTTCTCGCCGCGGGAGCTGGTGGCACGAATGAAGGCCGTCCTGCGACGCACCGAGCGAGATCCCGAGGAGGAAGAGCTCGTCCTCGGCGACGTCCTCCTGCGTCGCAGCGCACGCGAAGTTGGCGTGGCCGGCGAGCCGGTCGAGCTGCGTCCGAAAGAGTTCGATCTCCTCGCGTGCCTGATGCAGAACCGCGGCGCCGTGCTCTCACGAGACGTGCTGCTCGAACGGGTGTGGGGGTTCGACTACGCGGGAGGGACACGCACGGTCGACGTGCACGTCGCCCAGCTGCGGCGCAAGCTCGGCCGACCAGATCTGATCAGGACCGATCCGAGGCTCGGGTTACAAGGCAGTGCAGCCGTGAACGACGAGCGCCCAACCAACGCGGCGACGTGAAATCGCTGCGGGCGCGTGCGTTCGCGGCCATCGCGGTCGCCGTCCTCGCTGCAGTCGCCGTCACGCTCGTCGTCGCCGCCGTTCTCGTCCGCCGCTCCGTCAAGCACGAAGCGCTCAGCGCGCTCGCGCGCCAGGCCACACTGATCGCGGCGCAGGAACGCGCGAAACCGTCGCCGCCTCAGAAGCTGACGGACCTCGGCGTCTTCTTCGAGACCCAGGAGGAACGCCTCGCGATCATCTCCATCCCCCAGGCGGCGCTCCTTCTCCCGCCGGACGGGGCTTCTGCGCTTCATTCCGGTCGGACCGCCCAGGGATCGGTCAAGGTCGGTGACCGCAGCTACCTCTACGCGGCCCGGCCGGTCGGCCGGCGCGCGATCGTCCTGCTCCGCTCGGCGAAGCTCGAGGCCTCGGACTGGCGGCCGTTCACGCTCGCGTTCGTGATCGCGGCAGCCGCAGGTGCGGGAATCGCCGCGATAGCTGCGTTCCTGCTCGCGGGCGCCGTGTCACGCCCGATCCGCCGCGTCGCAGTCGCCAGTCGGCGACTCGCCGCCGGCGAGACGCACGGACCGCTTCCGGTGGAGGGCCCGACGGAGGTTGCGTCGCTCTCGTCGGCGTTCAACCAGATGGCGGACGACCTCGACCACGCCAAGGACGCAGAGCGCTCCTTCCTGCTCTCGGTCAGCCACGAGCTGAAGACGCCGCTCGCCTCGATCCGCGGCCACGGCGAGGCGCTTCTGGATCGCGTGCTGGAGGTGCCGAAGGGCGCGGGCGTCATCGTGCAGGAAGCAAACCGGCTCGACCGGCTCGTGCGAGATCTGCTCGATCTCGCGCGGCTGAACCAGCGGACGTTCACGGTCACGCCCCAGCGCATCGACCTTGTCGCGGTCGCAGGGGAGGCCGTCGGGCGGCACGGACACGACGCACGCGAGATCGGCGTCTCGCTCGTCGCCGAGGGACCGGCCGCTGCACCCGCGATCGCGGACTCGGACAGGGTGCTCCAGGTGCTTTCGAACCTGATCGAGAACGCCCTACGCTCGACGCCGGCCGGCGGCCGCGTGACCGTAAGGGCGAGCCCCGGTGAGCTGAGCGTCAGCGACACAGGTCCGGGTCTCGCGGCCGAGGACCTTCCGCGCGCGTTCGAGCGGTTCTTCCTCCACAGCCGCTACGCGACCAACCGGGCAGTCGGGACGGGCCTCGGCCTGGCGATCGTGAAGGAGTTGACCGAGGCGATGGAGGGCTCCGTCACCGTCGAGAGCGCCGTCGGCCGCGGGACGACGTTCGTCGTCCGGCTGCCTCAGCCTGACGCCTAGGTCTTGCGCAGCAGCCAGTCGAAAGCGTCGCGGTAGGCGGCGTCGTTGAGCTCGTGAGGAGCGTCGTACCAGCGGACCGTCGTTCCCTTCGGCGCGGCGTGGACGATGTTCACCAGCGCGGCGTGGGGGACGGTCGCGTCCTTCCGGCCGTCCTCGAGCAGGACGCTGCCCGGGCGAGCCCGCGCGACGTAGCGAATCGGGATCCAGGCTCGTTAGGACCCGCCTCACGGCGGGACGGATGCTGGGAGGCGCGTTCGCGACGTACGCCGCGACCGGGGCGGCGCCGGCGGAGAGGAGAGCCAGCGCCTTGACGCGCGGCTCCGACGCGGCGACGAACGTGCCCGTCCTCGCGCCGGCGCTCCAGCCGAGATAGCCGATCCGCTCTGGGTCGACCTGCGGCCGCGAGCGGAGAACGTCGACGGCGCGGCGGACGGCGACGACGTCGCGCACCTGCGTCGCCTGAAGCTGCTTCAGGAGCGCTTCGGCCCCTCCCGAGCTCCGCACGGGCGGGCTCGACGTGGATGGCTCCGTGATCGTCAGCGCGACGACTCCGCGGGCCGCCAGCGCCTGCGCGCGGTCGAGCAGCTCTCGCCGGTCGCCTCCTGATCCGTGGACGAAGACGACCGCGGGACGACGAGCTCGCCCCGGCGGGAGAAGCAGAAAGCCCTCGATCCGCTTGCCCATGCTGCGGAACGACACGTCGTGGACGGCGATCGGCTCGCTCCGTCTGTTGACGCGGCCGTGGTCGACGAACTGGAGCGGCACTCCCGCGTCGTAGCCGAAGCTGAGAAGTGCGCTCTCGGGCCGAGACGACTTCGGTGCGGCAGACGACCCGCAGCCGACGAGCAGGGCAGCAAAGGCTCCGCAGAGCGCAAGACGCATCGCAACAGCCACGCGATCATGGTCGCTGAACCAGGCGGAGCTGCGCAGAGCGGCAGTTCGGTCGGTCTTCGCCCAGGGCTAGTCTCACGCGGCGATGAAGGTCTTATCCGTCGTCGGGAACCGCCCGCAGTTCGTGAAGTCGGCTCCGCTGTCGCTCGCGCTCCGCGAGGCGAATATCGACGAGCGCGTCTTGCACACGGGCCAGCACTACGATCCCGAGCTGTCGCAGGTCTTCTTCGACGAGCTCGGCCTCGCGGAGCCCGCCTATCGGCTCGACCTGCATTCGGCCGACGCGGAGCTGATGCAACCGCGCATCGTCGCGGCGATCGAAGCCGAGCGCCCCGATTGGACGCTCGTCTACGGCGACACGAACTCGACGCTCGCCGGCGCGCAGGCGGCCGTCGACGCAGGCGTCCCGCTGGCGCACGTCGAGGCCGGGCTGCGAAGCGGCGACCTGTCGATGCCCGAGGAGCGGAACCGAATCGAGGTCGACCGGCTCGCGCAACTGCTGCTTGCGCCCGACGAGCGTTCGCGCTCAACGCTCGAGGCCGAGGCTGTCGAAGGCCAGATCGAGGTCGTCGGCGACGTCATGCGCGACGCTCTCGACCTGTTCGCTCCGATCGCGCGTACACGCTCGAACGTGCTCGAGCGCTTCGGCGTTACGCCCCAGCGCTATGTCGTCTGCACGATCCACCGCGAAGCCAACGTCCGTCCGGAACGCCTCCGACGCATCGTCGACGGCCTCAACCGCGTCGACGAGCCGATCGTCTTTCCCGTCCACCCCCGTACCGCTTCCGTCCTCTCCGGTCTCGGCCCACACGTGCAGCTCGTGCCGCCCGTCGGCTATCTCGACTTCGCGGCGCTCGTGTCGCAGGCGCGGGCGATCGCCACGGACTCCGGCGGCCTGCAGAAGGAGGCGTACTGGTACGGCGTGCCGTGCATCACGCTCAGGCCGTCCACCGAGTGGGTGGACACAGTGGTCGCCGGCGCGAACGTCCTCGTAGACGACGACCCGGAGGCGATCGCGAACGCTGTCGCGGAAGCAAGGATGCCCCGCGACCCGCCGCAGCTCTACGGCGACGGGCACGCGGCCAGCCGCATCGCGGCCGCTCTGTACCCTTCGCGCGCGTGAATCGGGACATCGCAGTCATCGGCGCGGGCTACGTCGGCCTGCCGCTGGCACAGACCTTCGCCGAAGCGGGGCAGAAGGTCGTGCTCGTCGACGTCGTCCCGTCGCTGGTGGAGACGCTGAACCGCGGCGACAGTCACATCGACGACGTCCCGTCGGAGAAGCTCAGGCCGCTCGTCGAGTCGGGCGCGATCACGGCGACGACCGACTACTCGGTCGTGCGCGACAGCGACGCCGTGCTGATCGCCGTTCCGACGCCGCTCTCTCGCCAACGCGAGCCGGACCTCTCCTACGTCGAGCGTGCCGCAACGGACGTCGCGCCTCACCTCCACGCCGGCCACATCGTGGTGCTCGAGTCGACGACCTACCCGGGGACAACGCGTGAGATCCTGCAACCGCTGCTCGAGGACGGCAGCGGACTGAAGGCCGGCGCCGACTTCCACCTCGCGTTCTCGCCCGAGCGTGTCGACCCGGGTAACCGCGAGTTCACGACCAAGACCACGCCGAAGATCGTCGGCGGCGTCGACGACGGCTCGGCGGAAGCGGCGGCCGCGCTCTACCGCAAGGCGGTCGACGACGTGCACATCGTGTCCACGCCCGAGGCGGCCGAGCTGACGAAGCTGCTCGAGAACATCTTCCGCTCGGTGAACATCGCGCTCGTGAACGAGCTTGCGCAGCTGTGCGACAGGATGGGCATCGACGTGTGGGAGGTCGTCGACGCGGCGGCGACGAAGCCGTTCGGATTCATGTCGTTCAAGCCCGGCCCCGGCCTCGGCGGCCACTGCATTCCGATCGATCCCTTCTATCTGACGTGGAAGGCGCGTGAGTACGACTTCTCGACGCGCTTCGTCGAGCTCGCCGGCGAGGTGAACAACAACATGCCGTACTTCTGCCGGTCGGTCGTCTCGCAGGCGCTGAACCACGGCGCGCAGAAGTCGGTCAGCGGCTCGAAGATCCTCGTCCTCGGCGTCGCGTACAAGGCCGACATCAACGACGTGCGCGAGTCGCCTGCGGAGAAGCTGATCGAGCTGCTGCGCACGGCAGGCGCGGAGATCGCCTACCACGACCCGCACGTGCCGGAGTTCGACGGTCTGCGCTCCGTGGCGCTCGAGCCCGAAGCGTACGACTGCGTCGCGATCGTCACGGCGCACTCGACGATCGACTACGAGGACGTCGTGCGGCGCGGGAAGGTGATCGTCGACTTTCGCAACGCCACGAAGGGCGTCGACGCGGACGGCAAGGTCTGGAAGCTGTGAAGGTCGGCGTTGCGGGGCTCGGCTACTGGGGCCCGAACCTCGCGCGGAACTTCGACGAGCTCGGCTCGCTCGGCGCGTTGTGCGACCTCAGCGACGACCTGCGCGCGCGTTACTCCACGCGCTATCCGAGCGCGCGCGTGTACTCGGACTACGACGAGCTGCTCGCGGACGAGACGATCGACGGTGTCGTCATCGCAACGCCGGTGCCGACGCACTACGAGCTCGCCAAGCGCGCACTGGCCGCAGGCAAGCACGCGCTCGTCGAGAAGCCGCCGGCAATGCGCGGCGCGGAGATGGAAGAGCTCGTCGCGCTCGCGGAGGCGTCGTCGCTCGTGCTCATGCCCGGCCATCTCCTGCTCTACCACCCGGGCGTTCAGAAGCTCAAGACGTTGATCGAGGAGCGTGAGCTCGGAGACGTGCTCTGCGTCTACGGCAACCGCCAGAACCTCGGCAAGATCCGCAAGGACGAGAACGCGCTCTGGTCGCTCGGCGTGCACGACCTGTCCGTCGTCCTCTACCTGCTCGAGGAGGAGCCGTCGGAGGCGGTCGCGCACGGTCGCGACTTTCTCAACGAAGGCGTCGAGGACGTCGTCTTCTGTTACCTGCGCTTCCCGTCGGGTCGCATCGCGCACATGCACCTCTCGTGGCTCGACCCGCACAAGATGCGGCGCATCACGGTCGTCGGCCGCGAGAAGATGGCCGTCTTCGACGACATGGAGCTCGACCAGAAGGTGACGATCTACGACAAAGCGCCGGAGTCCGCGCCGACGAGCTACGGCGAGTGGCTGACTCGGACCGGCGATGTGTTCAGTCCGAAGATCGCGAACGACGAGCCGCTGCGGCTCGAGTGCCAGGCGTTCCTCGAGCTCATGGACGGGAACGGGAACGCCGCGCAAGGTCGCACGCGGACGGGCTCGCTGTCGTGCGCACCCTGGAGCGCCTGCAGGCGTCGCTCGATGGCTGACGTCCATCCGACCGCGGTCGTCTACCCGGGTACGGTGCTCGGCGCGGGCGTGAAGGTGCTCGAGGGCGCCGTCGTCGGCAAGCAGCCGACGCTGTCGCCGCGCTCGACGGCGAAGCGCGAGGAGCTGCCTCCGACCGAGCTCGGCGACGGCACGATCGTCTCGACGGGTGCGATCGTCTTCGCGGGGACGACCGTCGGCGCGCGCGTGATCCTCGGCGACCAGTCGTGCGTGCGCGAGCGCGTGACGATCGGCGACGACGTGGTCGTCGGACGCGGGTCGCTGGTCGAGAACGACACGACGATCGGCGCGCTGACGAAGATCCAGGCAAACGCCTACATCACCGCGTACTCGACGCTCGAGGACAACGTCTTCATCGCACCGTGCGTCGTGACGACGAACGACAACTTCATGGGACGCACAGAGCGGCGCCACGAGCTCATCAAGGGACCGACGATCCGCCGCGGCGCGCGCGTCGGCGGCGGCGCGATCCTCTGTCCCGGGGTCGAGATCGGCGAGGAGGCGTTCGTCGGCGCAGGCGCAGTGGTGACGAAGGACGTGCCGGCGCGCAAGATCGTCGTCGGCAACCCGGCGCGCGTATTGCGCGACGTGCCCGACGACGAACTGCTCTAGCGCTTCGCCCAGTTCAGGGTGTACGCGCCTGCATCCGGGTCGGCTCATCGTGACCTGCAGGTAGTAGCGGCCGCTCTCGCCCGCGGGCACGAAGTACCTGAGGCGCTGATTCACACCGACCTGCTTCGAGCGCGCCACTTCGAGCTTGCTCGCAGCGCCGAAGACGCTCCGCGTCTGCGGGCTCCAGAGGCGGAGCCGCGCGGAAGTTCCCAGATCGCCCGCAAGCGAGATCGACAGCCGCCGGCGCGCGGTCAGCTCGATCGGATAGACGTCCGTCTGGTCGTCCCAGTAGTCGAGCGTCGCGACACGACTGCCGCGAACGCCTGCGAGACGCGGCGCATGCGCGGCAACGTCGTCGTTCGTCTCGAAGCGGTCTGGCGGCGGGAGCGAGCCCTTCGTCACCGTTGTGAGCGCCGACGCGATGTTGAGCCGCCCCCAGCCGGAAAGCGCGTCGCGAAACGTCGGGCAGCTCGAGCAGCCCGTCGAGGCATTGACGTCGTCCGCCGCACGCTCGAGCACTGTCGCCGTCTGACTCGCGGAGAGGCTCGGACGCTGCGCGATCAGGAGAGCGGCCGCGGCCGAGACCTGCGGCGCGGCGAAAGACGTTCCCTGGGAATGGCGGAAGTCGGCCGGTCCGCAATCCGAGTAGCCCTGGTCGAGACACGACGGGTTCGCTCGAGTCATCGCTCGCGGCAGTGTCGAGATGATGTCCTCGCCGGGCGCGGCGATGTCGTTGTAGACGAGGTCACGATCGGAGAAGCTCGAGACGGAGCCGTCCTGGGTGAGCGAGCTCACGCCGACGACGTGCGGCAGCGCAGACGGATAGCTCGCGTACGGCCACGGCGACGTAGGCGCCTGGTCACTGTTGCCCACGGCCGCGACGATCAGGACGCCGTTCGCGGTGGCGTAGTCAACTGCGGCGGCCTCGAGCGGGGAGTACGTGTCGCGAGACGGGTTCTTCGGATCGCGCAGACCGCCGAGGCTGAGGTTGATCACGCGCGCTCCCTGGTCGACCGCCCAGCGAATCGCGTTCGCCTCGGCCTCGAGCGAGACCGTTCCGTCGGCGCGGACGACCTTGGCCACGAGGAGCTGCGCAGGGATGCCGATGCCGGCGATCCCCTCGGCGTTGTTCACCGCGGCTGCGATCTGCCCTGCGACGAACGTGCCGTGCCCCTGCGTGTCGGCGGCCGAGCCGCCGACGAAGCTGCGTGCATGCACGATGCGACTCGCGAGGTCGGGGTGGGTGGAATCGATTCCGGAGTCGACGATCGCGACCTTCACCTCGGGCAGTCCCACCGGGAGCTCGGGCCAGAAGTCGAAGGCGTGATCCTGCTGCAGGTACCACTGCTTGGACGCGAGCGGGTCCGTCGGCGTGAACGCCACGCTACGACGACGCGAGCCGAGCCACTCGACCCACCGCACGCCGCCGATGCGCTTCACGCCGCGCACGCTCGAGCCGTCGACGACGAGTACCCGCATCCGCGTCAGGTCGCGGCTGACGTGGCCGTACGTCTTCAGGTCCGCTGCCACCCGCGGCACCGACGCTCCGGAGTCGACGCCCACCGCAAATCGCGCGGCCATCGCGTGCGCCGGCGCGAGGAGCGCGGCCGCGGCCAGGAATACAGCGGCGCGGATCATCCGACCGAAACCTTCTTCGAGAGCCCGACCGCCCATCCGCCGCTTGCGATCACACGTGCACGATAGGTGCCGTCGAGCAACGGGGGAGTCCACGCAAACCGACCCGTGCGCGTCGCGTCGACCTTGGAGACCGTCCCCCAGCGACCGGTCGTCGCGTTCTGGTGCTGGATCTGCACCGGCGTGCCCGGGAGCACCGGGCGGACGCTTCCCTTCAGCGTCGTGAGGTCGGCGCTGACCTTCACCGCCACGCGGGGCGCAACGACGAGCCTTGTGGACGGCGTGGCAATCGTCCCGCTCGTGACGCGGAACTCCTCGGGCGCCGCCGCTTTGACGGCGACCGAGAACGAGCCGTCGTCGTCGATCTCGACGTCGCGGCTCACGACCCACTCGGCCGTCCCCGGCGCCCGCTGCTCGAGGCGCAGATCGGGCAGCGCCCGGCCCAGCCCGGTGAGCCTGAACGACGTGCCGTACTGAAGCGTCGTCGCGGGCAGCGGATCGAGCGCGAGCACTCCCACCGAAAACCACGTCGACCTCAGCCCGAGCGCCGTTCGCACCTCGGCGCCGGTCAGCACGTGCTCGCCCTTCTCGCCGATCGCGCGGACGCTGTCGACGCGCTGAGACCCGTTCACCATCGTCTGAACATCGAGCAAACGCCCGGGAACCTTGAGCACTTTCTTGAGCTTCGCCGGAGTGAACGCCAGCGGCCCCCAGTCGTGGTACGGCGAGAGCGAGTCGTACGGGTCCGCGACCGACACGAGGTAGGGAACGGGAGCCGACTTCCACACGTCGTTGATCGCCGCCGTCCGACCGCCCGACGTGGAGAAGAAATACGTGATGGCGATCTTCCCGCCGTAGGTGAGGACGCCGCCGACCGTCGCGTCCACGGCGGCGGTCGTCGTCGGGCTCTCCGCGTTCACACCTCCGTACACCTGGCTGCGCGTGTCGTCGTAGACGTCGAACGGCCCCGAGGTCTTGCGCACAGCGAGCGCGTACGAGCGCGCCGCGACGGCCTGCGTCTTCAGCGCCTCCGGAAGCCACGTCTTCGGCATCTCCGACGGCACGACGGCGTACAGGTATTGCTCGAGCGGCACCGTGTTCACGAGCGTGATCTTCTTGCCGTCGGACGTGACGGTGAACGTGCCGCGGTACGGCTTCTTGAAGACGAGCGGCGTCGCGGCGGTGAACGTCAACGGCCCGGTGAACGTCTCCGGCTCTGTGCCGTCGGGAAGCTTGAACTTGAGCTGAGGATTCAGCGTCACCTTGCCGGCGGGCATCGTCGTCGCGCGCCGCGCTGCCGGCCTTCAGCTTCCACGGTCCGGTGGAGGAGATCGTCACGCTCGGCGTGTTCGCCAGCAGCACGCGGATGCTCTTCACCGTCGTCGTCGAGAGCACGGTTCCCGGGTAGTAGTGCGCGAGGATTTTGTCGTACGTGAAGCCGTGCTGCGCGTAGCCGTACGCGCCCCACTGCCCCATGCCGACGGCGTGTCCCCAGCCGTGGCCGCTGATCACGAACTGCGGCGTCCCTTTCAGGGCAGGCGGCGTGAAGCCCGCAGATGCGCGCCCGACAAGGAGAGCGGAGAGCAGCAGGACGAGAACGATCGCTCGGCGGAAGATCACCACAGGCGCGCGCTCAGGCTAGCGCAGGTGCCCGATCCCTTACGGAACCTTGACTTCCAGCGGTTGACACGGCGGCCTGTTGGGTAGCAGAAGGCACTTGGCCACGACGTCCTCAGCACGGGTTCTTCCCAAGCGCTACCGCGGTGCAGAGCGGATCGCACACGGCGCGATGGGCGACGTCTATCGCGCTACCGACGCGACCCTGGGACGCGTCGTCGCTGTGAAGCTGCTCGCGGAACCGTTCGTTGCAGACGACACTGCACGCCAAAGGTTCGCGCGCGAAGCGCGTGCGGCTGCGCGCGTCTCCGGCGATCCGAGCATCGTCACGATCTACGACGTCGGCGAGACGAACGAGCGGCCGTACATCGTCATGGAGTACGTCGACGGATCCTCGCTCGAGCAGCGTCTGCACGAAGAGGGAGCGCAGGCACCGGCGGACGTCCTGCGGTGGCTCGAGCAGGCAGGGCGCGGGCTCGACCACGCACATGCGAACGGTGTCGTCCACCGCGACGTCAAGCCGGGAAATCTGCTCGTCGATCAGGACGGCGACGTCCGCGTCGCCGACTTCGGCATCGCGAGCGCAGCGTGGCTGCCGTCGCTGACGGTCGAGGGGACAGTGCTGGGCACCGCGGGTTACTTCGCGCCGGAGCAGGCGCTCGGCGAGCGCACGTCGCCCGCGAGCGACCGGTACGCGCTCGGCGTCGTCGCGTACGAGCTGCTGACCGGTGCGCGGCCGTTTGCGCGCGAGTCGCCGACGGCAGAGATGGCCGCGCACGTGAGCGCGCCGGTGCCGCCGGTCTCTCGGCAAAGCGGTCTCCCGGCGAAGGTCGACGCCGTGTTCGAGCGCGCGCTCGCGAAGCGCCCTGACGATCGGTACGCCACCTGCGCCGAGTTCGTCACGGCTCTGCGTGCCGCGCTCTACGCGGGAGCCGGCGACACGCGCGTGCTCGCCGCACCGATCACGGCGCAGACGCAGGCGCGTCACAGGCAGCCGCGCTGGCCGTTGCTCGCGGCCGGAGTGGGTGCGCTGGTCGTCGTCGCGGTTCTCCTCGGCGTCGCTCTCTCGGCGGGGAATGGAAAGCCGAAGGCCGAGCGCCGCGCGCAAGACGCCGCCGAATGCCGCCCGCTGCGGTGCACCGAACGCCAGCCGCCCGTGGATCCGCACGTGCTCAACGACCGGGCGTGGACGCTGATGCAGCAAGGGAGTTACTCGGCCGCGCTGCCGCTCCTGCGGCGCGCCGTGCGCGGCCTGCGCGGCACCGGGCCTGCCGACCCCGTCGAGGGCTACGCGAACTACAACCTCGGCTTCACGCTTCTGCAGCTCGGTAGCTGCGCCGACGCGCGCACGTACCTCGACCAGGCCCGCCGGCTCGAACCGGACCGGCACGAGGTCGACCGCGCGCTCGACGACGTGAACCGCTGCCTCGCGCCCGCTCACCCGGCGAAGCAGCACGGGAACGGGAAGGGGAAGGGCAAGCACAAGGGCGAGAACGACTAGCGGCGTCACTAGACTCGCGCCGATGCGCATCCTCGTCACCGGCGCCGCCGGTTTCATCGGTTCGAACTTCGTCCGCTACTGGCGCGAGCGCCGGCCGCAGGACCACGTCGTCGCCTACGACCTGCTCACGTACGCGGGCGTGCGCGAGAACGTGCCGGACGACGTGCCGTTCGTCGAGGGAGACATCGCGGACCTCGACCTCGCGACGCGCACGCTGGCGGAGCACGAGATCGCCGTCGTCGTCAACTTCGCCGCCGAATCCCACAACAGCCTTGCCGTCCTCGATCCTGGCCTCTTCGCGCGCACGAACGTCGTCGGGACGCAGCTCTTCCTCGAGGCGGCCCGACGCCAGGGCGTCGAGCGCTTCCACCACGTCTCGACGTGCGAGGTGTACGGCGACCTGCCGCTGGACTCGGACGAGACGTTCCACGAAGACTCGCCGTACCGTCCGCGGACGCCGTACAACGCGTCGAAGGCCGCGGCGGATCACTTCGTCCGGGCGTACTTCGAGACGTTCCACCTGCCGGCGACGATCAGCAACTGCTCGAACAACTACGGCCCGTTCCAGTTCCCGGAGAAGGTGATCCCGCTCTTCGTCACGAACGCGCTCGACGACAAGGAGCTGCCGCTCTACGCCTCAACACAGAACCGACGCGAGTGGCTGCACGTCCGCGATCACTGCCGCGCGATCGAGCTCGTGCTCGAGCGCGGCCGCGATGGGCGAGACGTACAACGTCGGCTCGGGCGTGGAAAGGTCGATCGAGGAGATCGCCGACGCGGTGCTCGAGCTGACCGGGAAGCCCAGCTCGCTGAAGACGATCGTGCCCGACCGGCCCGGACACGACCGGCGCTACCTGCTCGACTCCTCCAGGCTGCGCGACGAGCTGGGGTGGCGCGACGAGATTCCGTTCGAGGAAGGCCTGGCGGAGACCGTCCGCTGGTACGAGGCCAACCGCACGTGGTGGGAGCCGCTGAAGGAGCGCGCCCCCGTCGCCGAAACGTCCTCCTGGCGGTAAATCCCGAGAAGGCGACGCTGCCGCGCCTTAGTCGCTCGAGCCCAGGCGCTCGAGACAGGCGCGCAGACCGACGCGCCAGTGCGGTAGATGCGGCGTTCCCGGCTTCTCGCTGCGGAGCACGGAGTACGCCGGGCGTGCCGCCTTCGCTCCCCACTCGGCGCTCGCGATTCTCTTCACGCCGCAGTTGAGCCCAGCCTCCTCGAAGATCGCCTCGGCGAACTCGGCCCAGGTGCAGTCACCGTCCGCGGCGACGTGGTAAACGCCGTACGGCAGCTCGAGCAGTGGGCCCATCGCCGCCGCAAGATGGCCGACGTACGTGGGCGTCGAGCGCTGGTCGTCGACGACCGCCAGCTCGTCGCGTTCAGCTCCGAGTCGTAGCATGGTCCGGACGAAGTTCTTCGAGGTCCAACCGAAGAGGCCGGACGTGCGCACGACCCACGCTTGCTCGCCGGCAGCCGCCTCGCCGTGCAGCTTCGTGCGACCGTACGCCGACAGCGGTTGCGGCCCGTCCGACTCGACGTACGGCTCGTGCTTCACCCCATCGAAGACGTAGTCGGTGGAGATGTAGACGACCGGCGCGCCAAGCGACGCCACGTGCGCGGTGCCGCCGACGTTGACCGAAGCCGCTCCTTGCGGATCGTCCTCGGCGCCGTCGACGTCCGTCCAGCCTGCGGTGTGCAGGACGAGGTCGTGCTCGCGGTCGGCGATGTGAGGCGGGGGAGGAAGCGTGATGTCCCATTCGTCGCGGGTCACCGCAACTGCGTCGGGAAACACCTCGGCGAGCGCGACGCCGAGCTGGCCGTCGCCCCCGGTTATGAGCACGCGGCTCGATCGCGGTCGGAAAGGATCGGTTGCTCCGTGCTCCACAGATGCTTGACGCGCTCGTCGGACCAGCAGATCCCGTGCTCGTCCGGAGAGTCGGGGTCGTATTCCTCCGTCACGTGGTAGAGAAAGAGGCTGTCGGTGAGCGCCTCGTAGCCGTGAGCGCACCAGCCTGGGACGTAGATCGCGACGAAGTTGTCCTCGCCGATGTCCTCGGTAAAGGTCTCGCCGCTCTCGCGGTCGAGCACGACGACGCGCACCGTGCCCTGCAGGCAGACGAACAGATCGTCCTGACCGCGCTCGTGGTAGTGGAGCCCGCGGATCACGCCCCTTCGCGAGAAGACGACGTTCGACTGGCGTACGGGTTTCGGCAGCAGCGACGAGCGCATGAGCTCGGTGAACCAGCCGCGCTCGTCGGCAAACCTGCGCAGCGGGATGCGCGTCACAGGAACGGTCATTGTTTGTTCGCGCCGTTGGCGCGCACGAAGTCGTTGACCGCGTAGTACACGTCGATCGACTCGCCGGCGTCGCCCCAAAACCCCTCGACGATGTCGTACTCCATCGTCCCCTGCGAGACGTAGTGGTTGTTGACGTCGGTGATCTCGAGCTCGCCGCGTCCCGACGGCGTCAGCGTTGGAATGACCCCGAAAACGTCGGAGTCGTAGAAGTAGATCCCCGTCACGGCGAACTCGCTCGGAGGGTCGTCAGGCTTCTCGACGATGCCGACGACGCGGTCGCCGTCGAGCTCGGCCACGCCGAGATGACGGAGATGCGCGGGGTCGGGTAACCGCGCGAGCACGATGCGCCCGCCGCGCTCCTGCCGGTCGAAGTTCTCGACTGCTGGGCGGATCGACCGCTCGAAGATGTTGTCCGCGAGCACGACGAGTACCCGATCGTCTCCGACGAAGCGCTCTGCGAGACCGAGCGCATCGGCAATCCCGCCCTCCTCTTCCTGGTACGCGTAAAAGAGACGGTCGATGCCGTGCTCGTGGCCGTCCCCGAGAAGCCGGAAGAACTCGCCGGCGTGTGTTCCGCCGGTGACGAGCATGAGATCGGTGACGCCGGCGCGGACGAGCGCCTCGACGGCGTACGTAACCATCGGCCGGTCGTAGATCGGCAGCAGGTGCTTGTTCGTGATCCGGGTCAAGGGATGCAGCCGCGTCCCTTTCCCGCCTGCGAGGATGACGCCCTTCACAACGCGCGATCGTACGCGAGGTCAGCGAACAAGCAGCGGCCAGCCGTACGAGTGGTACTGGGGCGACCACACGCGGATGAGCGCGCCGCGCGGCACCGTCGCGGTTGTCGAGAAGAAGCCGCCGCCGTTCGTCCGCTGCGTCGACCCGAGCCAGCGCCACGAGCTGCCCTCCCGCAGCCTGCAGCCGGTACGTACGCGCGCCCTTGCCCGGCCGGATCTGTCCCCAGAGCGACGCGCGCGAGCCGCTCCGTGAGACCTGCGCGAGCGGAAAGCGAAACGCGTGGTACGCGGGCTTGGCGACGCCGCGCACGGTGAAGAGGCCGCTCTGGAAGCGCCCGAGGTCCGGCTCGTCGCGGACGAGGAACTGGATCAGCGTCGTGACACCGGGCAGCTGGTACGCGCGCAGCGCCGACTCGCTCACGAACTGCGCCTGCGCACTCGGGCTGACGCCGAAGGGATCCGGCGGGTTCGTTTGGTAGCCGTACTCGGTCAGCCAGATCTGCTTGTTGCCGAAGTCCCGGTGCACCTCGTTGATGAGCCGGCTCAGGTTCGCCATCGAGATGACGTCGCAGTACGGGCACGCTCCGCGGTACGGCGACTCGAGCGGGCGCGTCGCGTACGGGTTGTGCGCGTACGCGTCGATCTTCGCGTGCGCCTTCGCCATGCCGCGCACCCATGCGAGTGGGCCGTAGCCGCCTGTGTTGCCGCGCGGCGCGGTGACACCGCCGGCGACGAGTGCATTGCGGTTCGCGCGATGGATCGCCGCGTAGGCGGGATTGAGCAGCCGCTTCACGTACAGGGCGGGGGACGTGCCCGCGAGCGACAGCCGCTGGTTCGGCTCGTTCCAGATCGTCCACTTGCGGACGAACGGGTAGCGCTTCGCGGCCGCGTAAGCGAAGTCGGCGAATGTCGTCGAACTCGTGGGCGCGACGTTCGGTTTCCGGCCGCCGTTCGCCCACGGCGCAGTCCCGTAGAGCGTCACGAGTGGCGCGATCCCTCGTGCACGGAGCCCCTGGAGGATCGGATCGATGGTGCCCCAGCGATACGCCGGATCGCTCGACGCGAGCGCGCGCGCCGGCCGTGTCGGCGCAACGATGTCCCAGTGAATCCCGAAACGGACCGTCGTGACGCCAAGTGCCTTCACGAAATCGAGCCTGTGCTCGAGCGTCCCTGGGCCGTCCTGAATCCACGCGTCGTCCTGGATGCCGTACTGGATGCCGGGCGACGCGAAAGCCGGGGAGACGTACAGCGCCACTGCTGCGACAGCCAGGGCGCCGATCGGGGCGAGTCGCCACATTCTGCCGAGGCTACCCGCCGCCGTCAGACGGAAACGTAAGACAAGTGTTAGTTCGTCTCTGCGGCGAGCGGCGACGGACGCACGCGCACAACGCGTGCAACTCGGTCGGGCAGCCACCAGTTGTAGCGCCCGAAGATCGCCATCAGGCTCGGCACGAGCAACGCGCGGACGATCGTCACGTCGAGGATGATCGCCGCCGCGAGACCGAAGCCGAACTGCTGCAGGCCGACGATCGAGCCGGCGACGAAACCCATGAACGCCGCGAACATCACGAGGCCTGCGACCGTCACGATGCGTCCGGTCTTTGCAAGTCCGCGTGTGACCGCAAGCTCGTTGTCGTGCGTCGCGTCCCACTCCTCCCGCATGCGCGAAACGAGGAACACCTCGTAGTCCATCGAGAGGCCGAAGAGCATCGCGAAGAGGAACACCGGAATCCAGCCCTCGATCTGGTCGAAGCCGATCAGGCCGACTCTGTCGCCGACTCCCCACTTGAAGACGACGACGAGCAAGCCGTACGACGCGCCGATCGCGAGCAGGTTGAGCAGGATCGCTTTCAGCGGCAGCACGAGCGACCGGAATGCGCGCATCAGCAACAGGTAGGTCGCCAGGAGCACCGCGAGCACGAGCCACGGGAAGGTGCTGTACGTGAGATCGAGGAAGTCGACACCGCTCGGTGGACCGCCACCTGCAAGCACGCGCTCGCCCTCCGGAAAGGCCGCCGCCGGGACCAGGGCGTCGCGGAGGCGGTGGACGAACCGCTGCGCCTCGGGCACGCCGTACTCGTGCTTGCCGATCACGCGGAAGTGGATGTACCGGCCCGTCGCGTCCACGTACTGCGGGCCCGTGCCGTCGTCGACGGCCGCGACCTCGGGATCGCGTTGCAGCTCGCCGATCAGCCGCCGCTTTGCGCCTCGCGTCTCAGCAGCCGACGCGCCGCCGGCGCGTCCCGTATCTATGACGATGTCGGTCGGCGCGACCGCGCCCGCGCCGACGGCCGCGGTGAGCACGTTGTTCCCTTCCACGGCCTCGAGGTTCTGCGGGATGCCCTGGTTGGATCCCGGCCCGAGCTGCAACGCGAGCACCGGCGCCGTCGCCAAGAGCAGCAGCACGATCGCGATCGCGGCGACGACGACGGGGCGCCGCATGATCACGCGCGCGAGCCGCGACCACATGTTGTGCTCCTCGTCCTCTCTCCGCTCGATCAGGCGCCGCGGGACGAGCCGCACGCGGTCGAAGCGGTCGCCGAGGTAGTAGAGGAGGACGGGCAGGAACGTCAGCGCGCAGACGACGGAAACGAGCGGGATCGCGAGACACACGCCAAAGCCGCGCATGAACGGGAGCGGCATGAAGAGCAGCAGCGAGAGCCCGACCGCGACCGCCGTACCGCTGAAGACGACGGCGCGCCCCGCCGTCATCATCGTGCCGACGACGGCCTCCTCGCGCGAGGGCTGAAGGCGATGCTCCTCCCGGTAGCGGTAGACCATGAGCAAGGAGTAGTCGACCGCAATGCCGAGGCCGATCAGCATCACCATGTTCTGTACGTAGGTCGAGATCTCCATGTTCTTCGCGAAGAGCCAGACGACTCCGAGCGTGACCGGAATCGAGAACAGGGCGAACATCAGCGGCAACAGGAACGAGAGCGTGCCGAAGACGAAGATCAGCAACAGAATCGCGATCGGGATCGCGATGTAGAGCTCGCCAACCTTGAGGTCGCGCGAGAAGACGGGGTCGAGGTCGTGTTCGATCGCCGCCTGCCCCGTGACGTACAGCCGCGCGTCGGGAATCGTCCCGACCGCGCGGCGCATCGCGTCGGTGTGGCCCTTCGCGTCGGCAGGGTCGAGCGACGACACGATCGACGCCGTCGCCACATGCTCCGACACAGCGCGGGCCCTGACGAAGCGTCCCGTCGGCAATTGCTCCGACGCGTGGGTCGCGGCCGCGCGCAACGCGGGGATGATCGCGGCTGCATTGCCGTCGGTGTGCGCGACGATGGTGAACGACCCGGTCGACTTCTGCCCGAAGTGATCGTGCAGGATGCTCTCCGCGCGGCCCGCGTCCGTTCCCGGAAGCGTAAACCGGTTCGTGAGCAAGTCTGCCAGTCCAGACGCCGCCCAACCGGCGACGACAAAGAGCGCGACCCACACCGCCAGGATCGTCTTGCGGTGGTGGAGCACCCAGCGGGTCCAGCGTTCGATCATGCGCGCTTCGCCCGCTTCCGGCGCTTGACGCCCGGAGCCAGGCGCACCGCCGCGTACCAGAGGTAGAGCAGCACACCCAAGGCAGCCGCTGCAAGCCTGAGCAGGCGCCGGATCCGCTTCATCCCTGAGAGATTACTGAGGTGGGTACGCTTGTCTGCGTCTTGCAGCGGAAGCGGAACATGGATGAGCTCCAGCAAGAGATACAGGAGCTGTTTTCCGATCTCTGGCAGGTGCCCCGCTTCTCGGGACTCCGCGCCGGCTTTCGCCCGCACGTCGACTGCTTCCGCACCGATGACGCGCTGACGGTCGTCGTCGAGATCGCCGGCATCGAAGGCGACACGGTCGAACTCTTCGTCGCCGAGGGCACGCTTTACCTCTCCGGAGCGCGCGCCCGGCCGCGGGTGGAGGGCCAGGTCTACCAGCAGATGGAGCTCGACTACGGGCCGTTCCGCAGGCAGATCGCGGTCGGTACGGATGTCGACGTCGGTCAGGCGCGCGCCACGTACGAACGAGGCATCCTGACGATCGTCCTGCCGGTCGCGCACCGCCCGCCCGCACGCGAGCGGGTCGTAATCGAAGTGAGGCGCGTGTGAGCGACGAAGCGTTCGAGCCGATCACCGAGATGCCTGACCTGCCGCCGATCCTGCCAGTGCTGCCGCTGAAGGAGACGGTCGTCTTCCCCGAGTCGATGACGCCGCTCGCGATCGGCCAACAGCGTTCGATCAAGCTGATCGACGACGTCGTCGCGGGAGAGCGTCTGCTCGCGCTCGTCGCCGTCAAGAACGAGGACGTCGAGTCGCCCGGATTCGAGGATCTCTACTCGGTCGGCACGGCCGCGATCGTCCACAAGATGATCCGCGTGCCCGACGGCACGCTGCGGATCCTCGTCCAGGGAATCGAGCGCCTGCACCTCGAGAAGCCGGTTCAAGACGAGCCGTATCTCGCCGCCGAGTTCTCTCGGCTGCCCGATGTGGACGTCGAGTCGCGCGAGGTCGAGGCCCTGACGCGGAACGTCCAGAACCTCTTCGCGCGCGTGATTGCACTCGTCCCGTACCTGCCCGAGGAGCTGCAGCTCGCGGCCGCGAACGTCGAGGACCCGAGCGCGCTCTGCCACCTCGTCGCCTCGACGGTGCGCATCAAGACCGAGGAGAAGCAGCGGCTGCTCGAGCTCGTGAACGTCGAGGAACGACTTCGCGCGGTATCGACGATCCTGAACCGCGAGCTCGAGGTTCTGGAACTGGGAACGAAGATCCAGTCGCAGGTCCAGTCGGAGATGGAGAAGGGCCAGCGCGAGTTCTTCCTGCGGCAGCAGCTGAAGGCGATTCAGGACGAGCTGGGCGAGGGCGATGCCGAGCAGGCGGAGATCAACGAGCTGCGCGAGCGGCTCGAGTCACTCGACCTGCCCGAGGACACGCAGAAGGCGGCCGAGCGCGAGCTGGCGCGGCTGGAGAAGCTCCCTCCTGCGGCGGCCGAGTACGGCGTCATCCGCACGTATCTCGAGTGGATCCTCACGCTGCCGTGGAACAAGACGACGGAGGACAACCTCGACCTCGATCAGGCTCGCCGCATCCTCGACGAGGATCACTACGACCTGGACAAAGTCAAGGAGCGGATCATCGAGTACCTTGCCGTCTCGAAGCTGAAGCGCGAGGTCTCGGGGCCAATCCTGTGTTTCGTCGGTCCGCCCGGCGTGGGCAAGACGTCGCTCGGCCAGTCGATCGCACGCACGCTCGGGCGCAAGTTCGTGCGCCTTTCCGTTGGCGGCGTGCGCGACGAAGCCGAGATTCGCGGCCACCGCCGCACATACATCGGCGCGATGCCCGGGACGATCATCCGCTCGCTACGCGACGCGGAGTCGCTCAACCCCGTGCTGCTGATCGACGAGATCGACAAGATGGGCGCCGACTTCCGCGGCGACCCGGCGAGCGCAATGCTCGAGGTACTCGATCCAGAGCAGAACCAGCATTTCCGCGATCACTACCTCGACCTGCCGTTCGACCTGTCGAAGGTGCTGTTCATCTGCACCGCGAACACGCTCGACACGATCCCCGGGCCGCTGCTCGACCGGATAGACGTGATCCAGCTCATCGGCTACACCGAGGACGAGAAGCTCGGCATCGCGAAGCGCTATCTCGTCGCGAAGCAGTTGAAGGCGCACGGACTGACAAAGGATCAGCTGCGCATTCCGGACCGTGTCCTGCGAACGGTCATCCGCGAGTACACGCGCGAGGCCGGCGTCCGCAACGTCGATCGCCGCATCGCCGATCTCTGCCGCAAGGCGGCGACGCAGATCGCGAAGGGCGAGACGGAGAGCGTTCGTGTCGACGACGCGCTGCTCCGCGAGTGGCTCGGCCCGCGCCGCTTCAGCGGCGAGGTGCGCAAGCGCACGTCGGATCCCGGCGTCGCAACGGGCCTCGCGTACACGGCAGTTGGCGGGGACGTGCTCTTCATCGAGGCGACCGCGTACCAAGGCAAGGGCAAGCTGACGATCACGGGGCAGCTCGGCGAGGTGATGCAGGAGTCGGCGCAGACGGCGCTCTCCTGGGTGCGCGCGCATTCGGAGAAGCTCGGCGTGCCGCCCGACTGGTTCGAAACGCACGACGTCCACCTGCACGTGCCGGCGGGCGCGGTGCCGAAGGACGGCCCGTCCGCAGGCATCACGATGGCGACCGCGATCGCCTCGCTCGTCCTCAGCGAGCCTGTGGCATCAGACGTCGGCATGACCGGCGAGATCACGCTCACCGGCCAGGTGCTCCCGATTGGAGGCATCCGCGAGAAGACGCTCGCGGCCGAGCGCGCCGGACTGAAGCGCGTGATCGTTCCCCGCGAGAACGAGCCCGACCTCGAAGACCTACCGGAAGCGACCCGCAATGAGCTCCAGTTCATCCTTGTGGACACCGTGGAGGAGGTCTTCAAGGCGGCGTTCGAAGGAAAGCGCGTCACACGCAGGCGCCGCGCTCCAAGCTTGGTACGGCAGGCGGCGAAGAGCGCGCCTTCGAGCGACCTCGCGCTCTAGGTTCAGCCCTCGCCCGAACGGGTAGCCTCCCCATCACTGCCAACTGGCACGAAGGGAAGGAAGCAAATGGCGAATACCAAAGAAAGGCTTAGCGGCGCAGCGGGCAACGTGAAGCCCTATGTGGAGCGCGCTGTCGCCGACGAGGAGATCCGCGAGAACGTCAAGGCGGCATTCCAGGCCGCACGTGAGGTTTACGACGAGCTGATCGGTGGCCGCGGCGTGACGACGGTCGCCTCGCGCGTCGCGACCGACAGGGAGATCCAGGACAAGCTGAGGGAGGCCGTCGACGAACTGCGCTCCGCAGCGAACCGCGTCCAGGGCAAGCGGGAGCACTCAGGCCGCAACGCGACGCTCCTGATCGCAGGCATCGCGCTCGGAGTCCTCTTCAATCCCGTGACGGGGCCGGCCACGCGCAAGTGGCTGGCGGACGCCGTCTTCGGTGGAGACGACTTCACCTACGAGAACCCGGCCGACAACGGCTCGGGCGGCTCGGACTCAACCGCGGCCTAGATCTCCGGCACTCGCGCTCGCCGACACGTTCGAGTCGTCGGCGAGCGCATCGCCGCCGGGTGCGACCGGCGCCATCGCCCTCCGCAGCGACCCGGGGTCGAGGCCGCTCGCGCTCGAGATGTCGGTGATCTGAAGCAGGATCGCGCCGGGCTCGGGAGCACGGCTGCCTGTGAGTCGCACGAGGCCAGGGAGCCACGCGCCCGCCGCGCTGAAGCGAATGTCCTGCAGCCGCCGCCAGGCGTCGAGGTACGGCGTCGGATTCACCGCGCCGTCGTACCCGAGCCCGAGCAGCGCGACGGGATGGATCTCGAAGTGCAGGTGGTACGGAGTCCCCTCGGCGTCGCCGGTGTTGCCGACGAAGCCGAGCACTGTGCCGGCGCGTACCTGCGCATTGTTGAGCGCGTAAGGGGAGTACGCCGAGAGGTGCGCGTAGTAGAACTCGTTCCCGCCGCGGTCACGGAGCCAGAGCCGCCAGCCGCCGATCCTGTTCCAACCGACGGAGAAGACGGTGCCGTCCGCGACGGCGAGAATCGGAGCGCCGAGCGGCGCGAAAATGTCGTCGCCGTGGTGCCAGCTCACATCGGCCCGCGCGGCGCCGAACGTGTCGCCGTACGCGGAATCGCCGTAGACCGGAAAGACGTAGCGGCCCGCGGTCAGACGCGGCTGCACGCTCGGGATCTCGCCGATCGGCCGCTGCCGCTTGCCCTTCTTGCCGTTCTGCTTCTTGTTCCCGACGGCCTTGCCGGTCGTCGTGCCGGTCGTCGTCGGTTGCGTGGTGGTCGTCGCCGTCGGGACGGCGTCGGCCTGGACGTTCGCGGCCGCGTAGCCGAAGAGGATCTCGCTCCCCGCCGGTAGCCCTCCGTGGTCGGCCGTCAGCTTGATGTCGAGCACCCCGACGCTTCCGTGCCACCCGTGCCCGCCGTCCTCTGCCGTGCTCAGTCCGGACCCCGTCCCGACTGCGAGCGTGCCCCAGTCGCCGAGCTGGTTCCCGACCACCGCGGAGCCGCCGATGCCGCTGGCTCCCGAACCGGTGAAGTCGCCGGTCCCGTCGCCTACTCCCGCCGTCGCGGTCAACTTCGCGTCCACGACCTGCACCGTCACCTCGCCGCCGAAGAGCGAGATGCCCGTGATCTCGGTCGAGGCAGCGGCGGTCGCCGTCGTTCCAGCGCCGTTGGCCGAAGCGGCCGCCGTGATCGCGCCGCTCGTGAGCACGGAGCCGTCGGCGGGGTACGAGAAGCCGCCTTCAGCCGCGCTCGAGTCGTTCGGCGCCGAGACGTAACCGGCGGTGACGGGAGCCTGGCCGGGAACGGCGATCCTGATCGCGAACGCCTGCGAGGTCGCGACGTTCCTGACGGGCGCCGACGAGCCGGCCACCGGACCGAGCAGGAACACGGCTCCGAGCGCAGCCGCGGCGAGGGGTACGAGGCGTCTTTTCACAGAACGTCCATTATCTGATTGGGCCCGGCGCGCCCTCGATAAACGTCAGCCGGTTTCGAGCCTCTTGCGCGCGAACTCGCGGAAGCGGTTGCGCGCATCGTCGTCGGGGCCGAGGCGCTCCTCGTCGGCGTATTTTGGGTCGGCTGCGATCTCCTCGGCCACCGCGCGCACCTCGCGGGTCAGCGCATCGTGATGCGCCGGATCGCGCAAGAGCGCGTCGACCCAGGTCTCGGAGCCGTCGTAGGGAGGCACGTCGCTGTCGAAGAGCAGCTGCCCGAGCAGCAGCCCGACGCGAATGTACGCGAACGTCCGAAACGCGAGCAGGCGGTGCGGCGTCGAGACGAGCGCGTCGATGTCGACGTTCTCCTGTTGGATCTCGGCGACGATCGAGCCGATCGGCTCGTCGACGAGCGGAATCCAGATCTCTTCGAGGTTCGACACGAGCCTCGAAGTATGGGCTAGGAGCGCCGCCGCCGCCACGCAATGTTGGCCGCGACGGCGAATACGAGAACGGCGAATAGGCGGCGCAGAGTCGTCTCCGGGAGCGATGTCGCAACCTGGACACCGGCTTCAACGCCGACGACCGACGCGACGCCGATGACCAGCGCCGCTTGCCAGCGGACGTTTCCGTACCGCTGCTGCCGCCAGACTCCAGCTCCGACGGTCGGCAGGATTGCTGCCAGCGACGTGGCCTCGGCGTGCAGCTGGCTCAAGCCAAGCGCGAGGAGCGCGGGAACGAAGAGTATGCCGCCGCCGACGCCGAACAGGCCCGAGAGCACTCCGGCGCTCAGCCCGAGCACGATCGCCAGCAGAATCGTCGTCATGTCGCCAACAGCAAGACGCCGACAATGACGAGTAGAGCGGCGAACGCGAGCGCGAGCGAGCGCGTAGCCAAGCGCTGCTGGATCGCGGTACCGGCGACAGCGCCGACGCTTGCGGGCAGGCCGACGAGCGCCGCATAGCCCCATTCGACGTCGCCGTGGAACGCATAGCGAGTCATGCCGGCGAATGCCGTGATCCCGATCGCACCCAACGAGGTGGCCATCGCCGGCCGCTCGCGGAACTGCGTGAACAGTAGGAGCAGCGGGACGGTGATCAGTCCGCCACCGACGCCGAAAAGCGCGCTGAAGAAACCGGCGACGACGCCGATGACGGCGAGACGAGGCACCGCTCGTATCGTATGGCCATGGACGCGCTCGCTCGGCTACGTCAAGCGCCGCAGCGCGCCGCGGTCCTACTCGATGTCGACGGAACGCTCGCGCCGATCGTCGCGCGGCCGGAGGACGCGACGGTCCCCGAGGCGACGCGCGCCGTGCTCCGCGACCTTGTCACGCGCTACGCGCTCGTCGCCGCGATCACCGGCCGGCCGGGCGCCCTCGGACGCGAGCTCGTGGGCGTCGAAGGCGTGGAGGTCGCCGGGAGCCACGGCCTCGAGCTCGCGGACGGCGCCGAGGAATGGCGCGGACCGCTGGAAGCCTTCCGCGACACCGTCGACTGGCCCGTCGAGGACAAGGGCCTCGCGCTGTCCTACCACTACCGCACGCACGACGATCCGGCACGTGGGCGCACCGAGCTCGAGGAGATCGCCGAGCGCGCGCGCAACGCGGGGCTGCGGGCGCGCTTCGGGCGCATGGTGCTCGAGGTGCTGCCGCCGCTCGACGCGCACAAGGGGACGGCGGTGCGCGCGCTCCTCCAGGACCGCGACTTGAATCGTGCATTCTTCGCGGGCGACGACACGACGGATCTCGACGCCTTCCAAGCCGTCGGCGAGCTCGAGGTCGGCGTGAACGTCGCCGTGGCGTCTGCGGAGGCGCCGCCCGAACTGCTGGCGCGCGCTGATCTAGTCGTCGAGGGCCCCGCCGGCCTCGTCGAGCTACTGAGGACGCTGTGAGCGGGAGGCCGCTCCCCGACCGCATCCGCCTGGGGCCGGTGGAGGTCGACCGTTACCTCGCCGGACAGCTCCAGGGACTTGCGTACATGCGGCGGCTACGCGCGATCGAGGATGAAGAGGCCAGGCATCTCCGCGAGCTCGAAGAAGCCTGGCGCAGGCTCGCCGACGAGGAGCGCGACGACGCCGCGTTTGCGTTCGCGTGGCGCGAGGTGGCGTCGGCGTGGGACTTCCGGCAGATCAACGACCTGATCGCGAAACACAACGCCTATTACGCGATCGAGGCGCGTGTGCCGATGAACCCCCGCACGGGCGACTACGCGCGCAGGTGGCAGCGCGGTGAGTACACGGCTGAGTGGATCCTCGAACGCTTCCCTACGCAACGAGCGCGAGCACTTCAGGCAGCGAACTGATCGTCGGCTCCCAGCCGCGCGCCTCCTGCCAGATCGGCTCGATGCGCCCGGGAGGCAGCACGCAGACCGCGCGCATGCCCACGCGCTGTGCGCCCGCGAGCTCGTCGTTCGCGCCGTCGCCGACGAACAGGCACTCGTCGGGAGTCACCTCGAGCCGCTCGCACGCGAGCTGGTAGATCCGCGGGTCGGGCTTGCTCAACCCGACCGCGCACGAGAGCACGACGTCGTCGACATGCGGCGCGAGCTCCGTCTCGTCCCACACCTCCTCCACGTCGCTCGAGCAGACGCTGATCACGCCGCGCTTGAAGCCGCGCCGCTGCAACTCGTCGAGCGTCTCGATCGCCCCGTCCCGCGGTACGAGCGTCTCGCGCGTGAAGGTCGAGCGGATGCGCATGCACTCTGCGACCGCGCCGTCGTCGAGGCCAAGCCCGCGGAAGTACGACTCCATCGAGCCGATCTGCCGGTCGCGGTAGGTCGTCGCCCAGACGTGATCGACGTCGTCGATGTGACGCCCCAGAGCGCGCTTCACCTGCTCGAACGCCTCGCTCGGCCACAGCGCGAGCGTGTCCCACAGATCGAAGATCACCGCCCGCATTCGCGCAGCACCTCCCACGCTCGGCGCACGTCGTCCTCCGTCGTGCGCGCGTTGCCGATCGCCAGCCGCAGGACGTAACGGCCGTCGAGACGCGTGTGCGAGATGAAAATCTCACCGGTCGCGTTGACCCGTTCGAGGAGCGCCTCGTTCAGCTCGTCCGACCCGTCGCGCCGGAAGCACACGACCGACAGGGGTCGCGGAGCGCACACCTCCCAGCCGTCAGCGTCGCGCACCCACTCCTCGAAAAGGGCGGCGAGGCGCACATGTTCGCGGATCTGCGCCTGTAATCCCGAACGTCCGTAGCAGCGGAGCACGGCCCAGAGGCGCAGCGCGCGGAACGGGCGGCCGAGCGGGATGCTCGCCTCGCTCAGGCTGAGCACATCGTCCGACGTACGCAGGTACTCGGGGACGAGGCTGAACGCGCGCCGGAAGTCCTCCGGCCGCGACGTCCACAGACACGAGCAGCCCATCCCGGTGAGCAGCCACTTGTGCGGATTGACGACGAGCGAGTCCGCGCCCGAGACGTCTTCGGTGCGGTGCTCCGGACAGACCCACGCCGAGCCCGCGTACGCGGCGTCGACGTGCAGCCACGCGCCGGCCTTCCGCGCGGCGATCTCGGCGACGGGGTCGGACGATGTCGTCGAGGTCGTGCCGACGGTCGCGACGACGGCGCATGCGTCGCCGGCGTCGAGGAGGTCGGCCCGCATGCGGTAAGCGTCGTCCACGGGGACACGCCGAAGCTCGACCTCGAGCACGCGCGCGGCTTTGTCGATCGACGAGTGCGTGTGCTCCGAGCAGACGACGACGCGGCGGTCGGGCAGCGCCGCACGCGCCGCGGCAAGCGCCGACAGCGTCGCGATCGACGCGGTGTCCTCGATGTGGCCGTGCCACTCCGACGGCAGCCCCAGCAGCTGCCCGAGCCACGCCGTCGTCCGCTCCTCGAGCTCGGCGAGCGCGGGCCCCGTGCGCCAGAGGATCCCGACCTGATTCAGCGCGATCGTCAGCAGCTCGGCCAGAATCGCCGGATCCGACGCCGTGTTCGGGAAGTACGCGAGAAAGCGTGGATGCTGCCAGTGCGTGACTGCGGGGAGGATCAGCCGGTCCAGGTCGTCCAGCAGCGCCGAGAAGGGCTCGCCCGTCTCGGGGGGCGCCTCGGGCAGCCGCTCGAGCAGCCACCCTGGCTCGACCTGCGCGAGGACGGGCAGCTCGCCGACCCGCTCGAGGTACGACGCGACCCACTCGAGCGTCGCCGCGCCGTCGCGCCTCAGGTCGACGGGCGGCGCTTCCTGATCCGCTCGATCTGCTTCCACGTCCGCGTGTTCACGACGTCCGACTTCGTCAGCCACGCGCGGCGCGCCTGGCCGATCCCGAACTCGACGTAGTTCTGCGCGCCGATCTCGTGACCGTCGGAGTTGACGACGAGCTTCAGTCCGGCCTCGCGCGCGGCACGGGCGTGCACGTCGCGCAGGTCGAGCCTGTCGGGCTGCGAGTTCATCTCGAGGAATGTCTTCGTCTCGAGCGCCTTCTCGATCACGCGCTCCATGTCGATCTCGACAGGCGGCCGCTTGTTCAGCTTTCGCCCGGTCAAATGCCCGATGCAGTCGACGTACGGGTTCTCCATCGCCGCGAACACGCGCTCGAGCGGATTCTTCTGCCGTGCAGCGTGCACTGACGCCACCACCCAGTCGAGCGTCGCGAGTTGCTCGTCAGGCATGTCGAGCGTGCCGTCCGCCTTGATGTTCACCTCGACGCCGCGAAGCAGCCGAAACGGCGCGACGACTTCCTGCAGCGCCGCGATCTCCTTCGCCTGCGCCTCGAGCCGCCCTTCGCGCAGGTAGTGGGAGTGATCCGTGATCGCGTAGTACTCGTAGCCGCGAGCGATCGCGGAACGCACCATTTCCTCGAGCGTGTTCTTCCCGTCGGCCGACCAGTGCGTATGCGTGTGCAGGTCGCCGCGCAGGTCTCCCAGCTCGACGAGCTTCGGCAGCGTGCCCTCGCGTGCAGCATCGAGCTCGCCGCAGTTCTCGCGCAGCTCCGGCGGGATGAAGTCGTAGCCGAGGAAGCGGTACAGCTCCTCCTCCGTGCGCGCCGTCACCGTCTCGCCCGTCTCGGTGTTCTGCACGCCATATTCGGAGACGGACAGCTTGTTCCGCACCGCCGCCTCTCGAAGCGCGACGTTGTGGTCTTTCGATCCCGTGAAGTGCTGGAGGAGGTTGCCGTAGGACTCCGGCGGCACGACGCGCAGGTCGAAGCGGTAGCCGTCCTGCGAGACGACCGTCGCCTTCGTCGGCCCCTTCGCAGCGACGTCGACGACCCATGCAAGCGTGGTGAAGTAGTCGATGAGCGCAGCCGGGTCGTTTGCCGTCGCGATGATGTCCAGATCCCGCATCGTCTCCCTGTAGCGCCGAGCGCTGCCCGCGATCGACACCTGGTCGCAGGCAGGATGCTCGGCGAGGACGGCCACGACGGCTCGCAGCGCCGGCAGCGCGCGACCGAGCAGCGTTCGCTTCGGCTCCTCGGCCGCGGCCGGTTCGTCGAGCGCGCGCAGGACGTTCTCCTCCGTCTTTGCGCCCATTCCGGGCAGCACGCGAAGCTGCTGGGCCTCCGCCGCCTTGCGCAGTTCGGCCAGAGTCGTGATCCCGAGCTCTTTCCAGATTTTCTTCGCGCTCTTCGGTCCGAGGCCGGGGAGGCGCGTGAAGAGGACGACCTCGTCGGGGATCTCGGCCTTGCGCCGCGTGAGCGCATGGATCTCGCCGTCCTGGACGATCTCGACGATCTTCTCTTCGATCGTTTTGCCGATCCCCTGCAGCTCCTTCGCGCGGCCCGAGAGCGCCAGCTCGGCAACCGGCGCGGACGTCTCGCGCACGCGTGTCGCCGCACGGCGGTAGGCCGAGACGCGGAAGCTGTCGTCGCCGCGGATCTCGGACAGGTCGGCCAGCAGGTCGAGCTGATCCGCGACGTCTGCGTTCCGCGGGAGCGTGGTTGCCATCCCCAGCGATGATATGGCGCGCATGAAGGCAATCGTGTGTCTCCCCACCTACGACGAGCGCGAGAACGTCGAGCGGATGGTGCGAACACTCCATGGGCTCGGCGTCCAGGTGCTCGTCATCGACGACAACTCCCCGGACGGCACCGGCGCGATCGCCGAAACGCTCGCGGCCGAGCTCGACGGCGTCGCGGTGCTCCACCGGCCGCACAAGGAGGGCCTGGGGCCCGCGTACATCGCCGGCTTCCGCCGTGCCCTCGCAGAGGGCGCCGACCTTATTCTCGAGATGGACTGCGACTTCTCGCATGACCCGGCCGACGTCCCGCGCCTGCTAAGCGCCGCGGAGAACGCCGATCTCGTGATCGCATCCCGCTACGTGGAGGGTGGAGGCACGCGGAACTGGAACCTGCTCCGCCGCTTCATTTCGCGGGGCGGGTCGCTGTACGCGCAGGTGCTCCTCGGATTGCCCGTGCGCGACCTGACTGCGGGCTTCAGGTGCTACCGCCGCGCCGTGCTGGAAGCTTTGCCGCTCGACGAGATCCACTCCAAGGGGTACGCATTCCAGATCGAGATGGCGTACCGAACGCTTCGGAAGGGCTTCAGGGTCCACGAGATTCCGATCACGTTCGTCGACCGCCTCGAGGGCGGCTCGAAGATGAGCCGTGCGATCGTGGTCGAAGGCGTGTGGAAGGTGCCGGCGCTGCGGTTCGACGCCCTACGAGGACGGTTGCGCTAGGACGTCGTGGCCGCCGGCTCCCCGACCGGTGCGGAGCGACTCGCGGCAGGCGAACGCCTGCGGATCAGGCCTCCCTGCGCGAAGCGGACGCGGGGATCGATGAACGCGTAGGTCACGTCGATGATGAGGTTCAGCACAAGGATGCAGATCGTCGTGAACGTAACGACGCCGAGGATCACGGGCAGGTCTTTCGCGGTGATCGCCTGGCGCAGCATCCCCCCGAGGCCAGGCAGTCCGAACACCGACTCGATGAAGATCACGCCGCCGAGCGCGGTGCCGATGTCCATGCCGACCATCGTGACGATGGGGAGCATCGCGTTCCGCAATACGTGCGACTTCAAGACCCTGGCCTCACCGGCGCCTTTGGCGCGCGCCGTCCGCACATACTCCTCGTCCAGCGTCTCGAGCACGCTGGCGCGAATCATCCGCGCGTAGATCGCGGCGAACAGGAACGCGAAGGTGAACCACGGCAGCAGCAGGTGATACGCCCACTGCGTCGGTCCGCCGCAGATCGTCGTCGGGCTGAAGATCTCGCAGTAACCAAAGAACGGGAAGATGTGCAGGCGATAACCGAGAAGCCAGCCGAGCACGAGCCCGAGCCACGCAGGATGTGCCGACACCCCGACCAGCACGAACACCATCCCACTCCTGTCTAAGAGCGAGCGGGGACGGAGCGCCGACAGGATCCCGATCGGCAGCGCCAGCAGCAGCCAGAAGACGAGGCCGCCGAAAACGAGCGAGATCGTCACAGGCGCAGCGGCGACGATCATGTCCCTGACGTCGCGCCGGTTCTGGTACGAGGTTCCGAGCGTGCCGTGGCGGACGATGCCCCACGAGAACTGGGCATACTGCTGCGGCAGCGTGCCGTGGAGTCTGAGCGAGTTGTGGATGTCGTAGTCGCTCGCATTGCCGCCTCGCCCTGGCGCGCGGATCGTCGGCTGCGGCATGACGAAGAAGACGACGAACACGAAGAGCGTGATCGCGAAGTACAGAAAGATCGACGCCAGCAGCCGTGCGATGACGAACCGCGCCATCGCTAGAGACTAGTCAATCACCGGAAGTGTTCCCATGAGCCCAGTACGACCGATTCGCCGTTCCGGATCAGGCGCACACCGGCGCCCTCCTCGCAGCGGCCGACGACCGGGAAGCCGCCAGGTTCCTCGACTGCGGCGAGCAACTCGTAGTCCTCGCCGAACGCCAGGTCCTCGACGGTCGCGCCGGGCGCCAGCGGGACCTGGTCCAGGTCGATCACGGCTCTGCAGCCGGAGCGGTCTGCCAGGTGCCCTGCGTCGCGCTCGATTCCGTCCGAGACGTCCAGCATCGCGTGCGCCGTCGCGGCCAGGCGCCGCCCTTCCTCGAGCCGCAACGGCGGCCGGGCGTAGGTGCCGCGGCGGAAGGCGGCGCCGGCGGCGCCGAGCGGCCCCGTGAGCACGAGCAGGTCACCTGCGCGGGCGCCGCCGCGGCCGGGAACGCGTGGCGACCGGCCGATCGCGGTGACGGAGACGACGACGGAGTCGGCTCGCGTCGTGTCGCCGCCGACGATGGGCACGGCCGGCTCCGCCAGGCCCTCGTACAGCTCCAGCACGTCTCCGAGGAGCGTGTCGGACGGTGCGCCGAGCGAGACGACGAGTCCCGCGGGCGTCGCTCCCGCCGCCGCGAGATCGCTGAGGTTCACCGCGGCGGCCCGAAAGCCGAGCTCGCGCCATGCGAGCCAGTCGAGGCGGAAGTGGACGCCCTCGACGAGCGTGTCCTGCGTCACGATGGCGCCGGCGACCTGCGCCGTGTCGTCTTCGATGCCGTGAACGAGGCCGCGACGCTCGAGCTCCGCCAGCAGCCCGAGCTCGCCGACGTCAGAAAGCCGCTGCATCGACGGCTGCGCGCACACCCCGGGGATCGGCGCTCGCTCGCATGACCGCAACACCCGTTGCACCCGCCCGGATGCAGTCGCCCGCGTTCGACGCGTCGATGCCGCCGATAGCAACCACGGGCACGCGGACGACCTCGCAGATCGCAGCGAGCCCGTCCACGCCGATCGGCGCCGCCGCGTCGGACTTCGACGCCGTCGGCCACACCGGACCTGCGCCTACGTAGTCTGCGCCCTGCTCCGCGGCCGCGATCGCCTCGTAGACGCTCGTCGCGGAGATACCGAGCATGAGGCCGACTGCGCGCGCGAGCTCCTTGCCCTGATCCGCGCGACCGAGGTGCACGCCGTCTGCGTTGAGCGCTACGGCGGCCTCGACGTCGTCGTTGACGACGAACGGGATTCCGGCCTTGCGCGCGACGGCCACGACGGGCCGGCCTCGCTCGACGAGATCGAGCGTGCTGAGTCCTTTGATGCGCAGCTGGATGACCGTCGCGCCTCCCTCTGCGGCGACCCGAGCGGCCTCCTCGTTTTCGATGATGCAGTGCAACTTCACGCTTCTCCGATGTTTCGACGTTGGTCGAGCGACTCCGGCGTCAGCGCGTACAGCCCGTCGTACAGGCGCGCGTGGAACGTGCCAGGGCCGCTCGCGTCGCTTGCTGCATCCTCGGCCGCAACGCCGAACGCCGCGAGAGCGAATGCCGCAGCGTCGACGAACGCATCCCCACGAACAGCCGCGAAGCAGCCCGTGATCGCGGTCGCCATGCAACCCGAACCGGTGATCGTCGCGAGCAGAGGATCGCCGTTCGCGACGGCCAGCGTGCGCTTTGCGTCGGAGACGTGATCGATCGGCCCCGTCACCGAGGCGACGACATCGAGGCTGCTCGCCGCAGTGCGCGCAATCGTCGGCGCAGCCGTCCCCACCTCGATCGCCTCGACGCCGCGGATCTCCGCCTGCAACCCAGCTAGCGCGGCGATCTCGGCGGCGTTGCCGCGCACGATTGCGACATCGACCTCGGCGAGGATCCTCTTCGCAGTGTCGGTGCGGAAGGTCGTCGCGCCTACGCCGACCGGATCTAGCACCACCGGCGCGCCGGCGGCGTTCGCAGCCTTCCCGGCGAGCAGCATCGCATCGATCCACTGCCGCGAAAGGGTGCCGATGTTGAGGACGAGCGCGCCTGCCACTGAGGCCATTTCTTCGACCTCTTCGATCGCGTGGGCCATCACAGGCAACGCGCCGATCGCGAGCGTCGCGTTCGCCGTCTCGTTCATGACGACGTAGTTCGTGATCTGGTGGATCAGTGGCTTTCGCTCGCGCAGGTCACGCAGTGCGGCGCCTGGTGAGTCGCTCATCGGCGTCCTGCCAGGTGGAAGACGTCCACCGGACCGGAGCCGGAGCCGATCTCGTCGAGACCGTGCTCGACCGCGTCGCTCGCCGTGGCGGCGGCGAGCGCGGCCGCAGTGAGCAGATCTTCGCCGCGCGCGAGCAGCGCCGCGAGCGTCGCGGAGTGCGTGCAGCCGGAGCCGTGCGTCGCGGCGACGTCGTGCCTGCGGACGGGGATCTCCAGCACCGTCTCGCCGTCGTAGAAGTGATCACCGGTGCCGCCGCCGGTGACGATCGCGGCCGCAGCGCCTAGGTCGACAAGCCGCACGGCCTGCTCGGCTGGATCGCCGGGGCCGACGAGCGCAGTCGCCTCGTCCCCGTTCGGAGTGACGACGGTCGCCAGCGGAAACAGTCGCTTGACGAGCGCGTCGACGGCGTCGTCCTCGAGCAGCTTCGCGCCCGAGCTCGCGACCATGACCGGGTCGACGACGAGCGGGACGGGGTGCTGCTCGAGGAAAGCGGCGACGGCCTCGATCAGCGGAGCGGAAAACAGCATCCCCGTCTTCGCCGCGTCGACGCCGATGTCGTCGAAGACCGCGTCGAGTTGCGCAGTCACGAACTCCGGCGGTAATTCCTGAATGGCGTCCACGCGAACGGTGTTCTGCGCCGTCAACGCGACGATCGCGCTCATCCCGTGGCAACCGGCCGCAGCGAAGGCCTTCAGGTCGGCCTGAATACCGGCGCCGCCGCCCGAGTCGGACGACGCAATCGTCAATGCACGTGGAATCACTCAGCTCCCTTCGCCGGTACTAGCCGGATCAGGTTCGGCGGGTGTGTTCTCAGCCCCGCTCCGCGGAGCACCCCGGTGGACATGATCCTAGCGGCGCCGTCCCAGGGACTGTCCCTGGGAGATGGCCGTGCAGGACACCTTGCCTCCGGCGCGAGAATGGCGTCATGGCCGTCGAGCTCGCGCGCTGGGACGATCTGCTCCAAGGCGAGGAGCTCGCGCACGTTACGACCGAGCCCGCTCGCGACGCTCGACTCGCGCCTTTCCCGGACGACCTGCATCCCCTCGTGCGCGACGCGCTGACTCACGACGCGCTGTTCGCGCACCAGCGCGAGACGTGGGACGCAGCTCGCCGTGGCGAGCACGTCGTCGTGACGACCGGTACCGCGTCGGGCAAGACGCTCGCGTTCAACCTTCCCGTCCTCGATGCGATCGCGCGCGACCCGAAGCTGCGCACGCTCTACCTCTACCCGACGAAGGCGCTCGCGCAGGATCAGGCGCGCAACCTCGCCGCATTCAAGCTCCCGCGAACGCGTGCCGCGATCTACGACGGCGACACGCCCGGCGAGCGCCGCTGGCAGATCCGCCGCTGGGCGAACCTCATCCTCACGAACCCGGACATGCTCCACGTCGGGATCCTCCCCCACCACGACCGCTGGGGAGACGTGCTCTCGAACCTTCGCTACGT
Source organism: uncultured Actinomycetes bacterium (assembly GCA_963815965.1). Taxonomy (GTDB): domain Bacteria; phylum Actinomycetota; class Thermoleophilia; order Gaiellales; family Gaiellaceae; genus DASVFB01. Next base: position 844,096 of record CAWFIT010000001.1, read on the forward strand.
CGTCGTCGACGAGGCGCACGTCTACCGCGGCGTCTTCGGCTCGCACGTCGGGAACGTCCTTCGCCGGCTCCGAAGGCTCGCGCGCGTCTACGGCGCCGAGCCGCAGTTCCTGCTCGCGTCCGCAACGATCGCGAACCCGGGCGAACTCGCGCAGTCGCTGCTCGGCGTCGACGTCACCGTCGTGGGGACGGACGCGGCACCGCGCGCCGAGCGAACCGTCGCGCTGTGGAACCCGGCCCTCCTCGACGAGGAGCTCGGCCAGCGCGCGTCGGCGATCGGCGAGGCGACCCGCCTGTACGCGGCGCTCGTCTCGCGCGGGCTGCGCACGATCTGCTTCGCGAAGAGCCGCCGAAGCGCCGAGCTGATCCACCGCTTCACCGTGGATCGCGTCGAGCCCGCGACGGCGAAGCGGCTGGCGCCGTACCGCGCCGGCTACACGCCCGAGCAGCGGCGTGAGATCGAGCGCCGCCTGGTCGAAGGCGAGTTGCTCGGCGTGGCGGCGACGGACGCACTCGAGCTCGGAATCGACATCGGCCTGCTCGACTGCGCGATCTCGGTCGGCTTCCCGGGAACGGTCGCGTCGCTGCGACAACAGTGGGGACGGGCAGGCCGCCGCGGTCACGGGCTCGCGCTGCTCGTCGCCACGGACGACGCGCTCGACCAGTACTTCATGCGCGAGCCGGACGCGCTGCTCGGCCGCCGCGTCGAGGCGGCCATCCTCGACCACGCGAATCCGCGCGTGCTCGACGGTCACGTTCTCTCGGCCGCGTTCGAGGGCCCGCTGGACGATGCGGACCGCGCGACGCTCGGCGACGAGGCGCTCGAGCGGGCCGCGCTGCTCCCCGAGCTCAAGCAGACGCCTGCGGGCTACGTCTGGGCCGGGAAGGACTACCCGGCAGCGCGCCTCTCGCTGCGGTCGTCCACGCCCGATGCAGTCACGGTCGTCGAGGAGGAGACAGGCGCGCTGCTCGGCCTCGTCGAGCTCGAACGCGCCTACTCGACGGTCCACGACGGAGCCGTGTACCTGCACCTCGGCGAGCCGTACCTCGTGAGCGCGCTCGACCTCGAGGCACGCACGGCGCTCGTGACGCCGTTCCACGGAGACTGGTACACGATGGCGAAGGAGGAGAGCGACACGGCGATCCTCGAGGAGCGGCGCCGCGAGCGGCGGCTGGGCCTCGACCTCTGCTTCGGGAGCGTCGTCGTTACCGAGCAGGTCGTCGCATACCAGCGGCGGCGCATCTCGACCCAGGAGACGATCGATCTCATTGCGCTCGACCTCCCGGAGACGACGTTCGAGACCGAGGCCGTCTGGTACGTACCGACAGACGAGCAGCTCGAAGGATTCGAGCAACTGCCGAAACTCCTGGGCTCGCTGCACGCCGCCGAACACACAATGATCGCGCTCCTGCCGCTCTGGGCGATGTGCGACCGGTGGGACATCGGCGGCCTCTCGACGAACCTCCACAGGCAGACGGGCCGCCCGACGGTGTTCATCTACGACGGCCACTCCGGCGGCGTCGGTATCACCGAGCGCGGCTTCGAGATCTTCGAGGGCTGGGTCGAGGACACGGCGCAACTCCTCGCCCGCTGCCCGTGCGAGCGCGGCTGCCCGTCGTGCGTGCAGAGCCCGAAGTGCGGCAACCTCAACGAGCCGCTGAACAAGGCGGGCGCGCTGACGCTGCTCCGGCGTATGGCGGACGCAGCGTGAACGCGACCGGCACGCTCCGGCGCGTTCTGCTCCGGCCTCCACGCACCGACGAGCTCGCGGGCTGGAAGGAGTACGGCTGGCGTTCTGCGCCGGACCCGAATGCGATCGCCGCGGAGCACGCCGAGCTGTGCACGCTGCTTTCGGACGCCGGCGCCGAAGTCGTGCTCTCCGAGGAGCCCGTGCCGGGCGATCCGGACGCGATCTACGCGTACGACCCGGTGCTGATCGGGCCGGCGGGGGCGATCCTGCTCGAGATCGGCAAGCCGGGCCGCGCAGGCGAGGCGGAGGCGCTGGTCCCCGCGCTCACGGCGGCGGGCATCCCGATCGCCGGTCGGATGAAGGCCCCCGCGACTGCAGACGGCGGCGACCTGTTCTGGCTCGACGAGCAAACGGTGCTCGTCGGTCGGGGCTACCGAACGAACAACGCGGGCATCGCCGAGATCCGAAGGCTGCTTCCGTTCGCGGACGTGATCGCGTTCGACCTCCCGCACCTGCGCGGTCGCGGGGAGGTTCTGCATCTGATGTCGCTGGTCTCTCCACTCAGCGAAGACCTCGTCGTCGCCTTCATGCCGTTGCTCCCCGTGCGCCTCGTCGAGCTCTTCGAGCAGCGCGGTATCGAGATCGTGAGGGTTCCGCAGTCCGAGTTCGAGAGCATGGGCGCCAACGTCCTCGCACTTGCGCCGCGCGTCGGCCTCGCGCTTGCACGGAACACCGAGACGCGCCGCCGCCTCGAGCACGCCGGTGTGACGGTGCACGTGTACGAGGGCACGGAGCTGTCGAAGGGCGACGGCGGGCCGACGTGCCTGACGCGTCCTCTACTTCGCGACTGACGCGAGGACGAAGTCGACCGCGTCGCCCGGCGTCGCGGCGCGAGGCACACCCTCCACGTGCAACCCGGGCTCGAGGATCACGACCGGTCGGCCGTAAAGGCGCGCGAATCCGATCTCTGTCAGCGTCCCGTACGAGCCGCCGACCGCGATCACAGCGTCGCCCGACGCGGCGACCAGCGCGTTGCGCGCTTGTCCGAGACCCGTCACGACGACATGGTCGATCCACTCGTTGGCTTCGTCCCGATTCGATCCAGGAAGGATCCCGATCGTCGTTCCGCCCGCCGCCTTCGCACCTCGCGCAGCGCCGGCCATCACCTCCCCCAGTCCGCCGCAGACGACCGTGCACCCGTTCTCGGCGAGCAACCGGCCGACTTCCTCCGCTCGCGCGACGTGCTCGGCGCCGCTGCCGATCACGCTGACCTGGATGGCCACGCTACGGGCCGACGCTCCGCCGCAGCGGCTGCACGAGCCTCTTCGAACCGTCGAGCGACACGAAGTAGATCCCCGGCTTGTGGATGCCGCTGCCGCAGGCGGCCGCCGGAAACTCGACGATCGCGCGCCCGTCCTGCGTCCACCCGTCCGCGACCGACATGGGTGCGTCGCGCAGCCTCTTGCCGAGAACGGGCGTGGGTGCGCCGTCGCGTCCACGCACGAAGAACGCGATCGGAACCTCACACTCGGACGACCACTGCGCGAGCAGCACCTTGCCGTCAGGCGAAGGATAGGCGCCGGCCCAGTGCCCGACCTTTGCCCCGGCGGGCCGCTGTGTCGGAAGCACGGGCGCCGCAGCGCGCGTGACCGTCTGGGTCGCACTCTCGCCCCCGCACCCGCTGACCATGAGCACGACTCCGAGAGCGAGCGCCCGCTTCACGAGATCGACTTCAGCGCCTTGGTCAACGACTGCCGCGTCGTCAGCACGCCCTCGTACAAGTCGCCGAAGCGCCCGACGCGGTCGAGCACGACCTGCATCGAGTAGATCGCGGGATTCAGCTTGTCGTTCACCTCGTCCCAGCGCAGCGGCGTCGATACAGGCGCGCCGGCCTTCGGCCGCACGCTGTACACCGATGCGATCGTCTTCCCCTCGCCGTTCTGATTGGCGTCGATCAGCACACCGCGACGCTTCGACTTCGTCCACTCGGTCGTCACGAGCCCGCGGTGCGTGCGGGCGAGCGCGCCGGCGATGATCTCCGCAAAGCGACGCGTGTCCTCGTAAGTGTGCCGCCGCTGGATCGGCACCAGCACGTGCATGCCGTCAGCGCCGCTCGTCTTCGGAAAGGAGACGAGGCCGAGCGCGTCGAGCGCCTCCTTCACGAGCAGCGCGACCTTCACGGTCTCGGCGAAGCCGGAGTCGGCTGCGGGGTCGAGATCGAAGAGAACGAAGTCCGGACGGTCCGGCTTGTCGACACGCGAGTACCACGTGTTCATGTCGATGCAGCCCATGTTGACCATCCACAGCAGCGCGAGCTCGTCGTTGGCGAGCGGGAAGCGCACCCACTTCTTCTCGCGCGACTTCGACCGAGTCGAGACGAGCGCGCGATACGTCGGGATCCACTCGGGCATGTGCACGGGCGCGTCCTTCTGGAAGAAGAATTTGCCCTGCCAGCCGTCGGGGTAGCGCTTCATGGTGAACGGCCGGTCCTTCAGATGCGGGAGGAGCACCGGTGCGATCTCGCGGTAGTACTGGATCAGATCGCCTTTCGTGATCCCTTCTCCCGGCCAGAAGAGCTTGTCGAGGTTGGAGAGCTTCAGCTCGCGCGAGCCCTTACGGATGCGGTCCTCGAGCGGCTCCGGCTCCTCGCGGTGAACCTCGACCGGCGCCTTGTCCTCGCGTAAGCCCTGATACGACGGCGCGCGCAGGTGGCCGTCGTGCGTGAACTCGGCGAACTCCACCTCGGCGACGAGCTGCGGCTCGACCCACACGACTTGATCCTTGCGGACGCGCGGCATCTTGGGAAGTGTCGAAAACGGCGATGTCTCACGACGAAGCGGCTTCAGCTTCTCGAGCAGCCGTCGGATCTCCGCATCGCTGAAACCGGTGCCGACGTTGCCGACGTACTGCAGCTCGCCGTCCTCGTCGAACACCCCGAGGATCAGCGAGCCGAACGTCGATGCGCGGCGGCCGCCGCCGTGCGTGTAGCCGGCGATGACGAACTCCTGGCGGCCGTGCGTCTTGACCTTGATCCAGTCACGCGTCCGCCTGCCTTCGTAGTAGCGCGAGTCGGCCCGCTTGGCCATGATCCCCTCGAGCTTCTGCTTCTGCGCCGCCTCGTACAACGCATCGCCGTCATCGAACGTCTCGGACAGGCGAACGGTCCTGTTCCTGCGATCGAGGAGCTTGGCGAGGCGTTCCTGCCGTTCGACGAGCGGGAGGTCGAGCTGCGACTCGCCGTCTAGCTCGAGCAGGTCGAACGCGTAGTAGACGAGCGGCGCGCCGCCCTGCTGCATCGCCGAGAAGCTCGCGCGGCCCTGCTCGTCGAGCGCGCAGACCTCGCCGTCGAGCACAGCGTCGGGCGACTTGACCGCCTTCGCGATCTCCTTCGCGACGTGCGGGAAGCGCGGCGTCAGGTCGTTGTCCCTGCGCGACAAGAGCCTGGCATCGTTCCCGCCGCGCACGTACGCGATCGCGCGGTAGCCGTCCCACTTCACCTCGAACAGCCAACCGTCCCCAGGCGGGACGTCCTTCGCGAGCGTCGCGAGCATCGGGCGATACTTGCGGCCAACCGACACGTCGTCGCTCGGCACGCTGTCCTCGCGCTTGCGAACGATCAGCCAGTTCTGCTCCTTGCCGTCGAGATGAGCCGGGATGAGCGACCAGAGGCCGTCCAGGCGCTTGCCGTGCAGACGCACCGTCAGACCGCCGTTCGGCTTCTCCTCGACGAGCTCGTAGGTGCCGCTGTCCCAGATCTCGACCGACCCGGCGCCGTACTCGCCCTGCGGGATCTCCCCCTCGAATCGGGCGTACTCGAGCGGATGGTCCTCGACGTGGACGGCGAGGTGCTGCTCGCCCGGCTGCAGCGGGACACCCTTCGGCACTGCCCAGGACGCAAGCGCGCCGTTCCGCTCGAGCCGGAAGTCGTAGTGCAGCCGCCGCGCGTCGTGGCGCTGGACGACAAAGATGGGTTGTGCCTTTCGCCTCGCGCGGCCGCCGGGAGAAGGGCTCGGGTGTCCGCTTAGGATCCCGCTTCCGGCGGTACTGGTCGAGGCTCACCGGTGGAAACTTTGCCTATGGCCGCGTTTAGGAATCGGCTCAGCGCTCAGAACACTTGTTGCAAGCGGCCAGGCTTCCATTGCTGAAGCTTTTCCGCAAGCGGGGGGTCCGACGCTCGAGGCCGGTTTTACCGGCCTCGAGTCGTATTCGGCGCGGGGGAAAACGCTGTGGATACTGGGGATAGCCGCACTGGAAAACGTTTCCTCAAGCGAAAACGCCGAGGCTCCGGAAACGCGCTCGCCGGCGGCGCTTCAGCTCATCCCCGCCTCTCCCTTCGAGGTCCTCGAGCGCCTCGCGGATCGATTCTCCGAGCAGCCTGGCAGCCTCCTCGTGGTCGGTGTGCGCGCCCCCAGAGGGCTCCGGGACGATCGAGTCGATCACCCCCAGTTCGAGGCAATGGGGAGCGTCGGGCTTGAAGGCCGCCGCCGCCTTTCGCTTCTCGGCCGGGTCGCGCCAGAGGATCGCGGCGCAGCCCTCGGGCGAGATCACGGAGTAGATCGCGTTCTCCTGCATCAGAACGCTGTCGGCGACCGCGATCGCGACCGCGCCGCCGGAGCCGCCCTCGCCGATGATGCAGGCAACGGTCGGGATCTGCAGCCGCAACATCACCGCCTGGGAGCGCGCGATGGCCCCGCCCTGGCCGTGCTGCTCCGCCGCGACCCCGGGGTACGCCCCAGGCGTGTCGACGAACGTGATCAGCGGAAACCCGAACGTGTCGGCGAGCTGCATCGTGCGCATCGCCTTGCGATAGCCCTCGGGATACGCCATGCCGAAGTTGCGACGCGTGCGTTCTTTGATGTCGCGCCCCTTCTGCTGTCCGACGATCGCAACCGTGCGCTCGCCGAGTCTCGCCAGGCCGGCGACGACAGCTGGGTCGTCTGCGCGGAAGCGATCGCCGTGCAGCTCGAAGAAGTCGTCGAACAGACGCTCGACGTAGTCGAGCGTGTACGGACGCTCGTCGTGTCGCGCAAGCTCGACGGAGTGCCAGATCTCCTCGTCCGTCGCCTCGTGCTCGATCCGGTCGAGCTGGCGTTGCAGCTTGTCCAGCTCGCCGGACACGCGCGCGCCGCGCAGCAGACCCGTGTTCTTGAGCTTGCTCAGCCGCTCGCGCAGTCTCAGCTCTGCCTCACCCGGCATGTGCGAACAACCTCATCAGCTTGGCGATGGTTGGACGAAGCTCGGCGCGCGGCACGACGGCATCTAGATGGCCGAACCGGTAGTTCGACTCGGCGAGCCCGAAATCCTCAGGCAGCTTCTCACGTGTCGTCTGCTGGACGACTCGAGGGCCGGCGAACGACATCAGCGCGCCGGGCTCGGCGATCAAGACGTCGCCGAGGCTCGCGAAGCTCGCGAGCAGCCCGCCTGTCGTCGGATGCGCGAGCACCGAGATGAACGGCGTGCGCGAGTCGTGGAGATCCTCGACGGCTGCAACGGTCTTGGGAACCTGCATGAGCGCGAGGATCCCCTCCTGCATGCGCGCGCCACCGGACGCCGCGACCGAGATGAGCGGGACACCGCGATCGATCGCGCCGTCGCACGCGCGCGAGAACTTTTCGCCGACGACGCTCCCCATCGAGCCGCCCATGAACGCAAAGTCCATCACGGCAAGCTCGCAGCCGTGCCCGTCGAGCGTTGCCTGCCCGATCACCATCGCATCGCCGAGCCCCGTCTTCAGCTCGGCCTCGGCGAGACGCTCCGCATACGGTCGGAGGTCGAAGAACGACAGCGGGTCCTCGGAGCGAAGTTCTGCCGCCTCCTCGACGAACGTCCCAGGATCGGCGAGCTGGTCGATGCGCTTCCGCGCCGGCACCGGGAAGTGATGGTTGCAGTGCGCGCACACGAACTGCGCGCTCTCGAGCTCGTCGTCGCGGTAGTGCGAATCGCATTTCGGGCACGTGTTCGGGTGCCGCTTCCCGTCCGACTCAGGCGGTGCATCCCTCTGCTCGATCGATACGTCGACGCGTTCGGCCATTGAACGGACGAGTTTAGACCGCGAGCGGTTTCTCGTAGATGACGCGCGTCCGCACCGGGCGCATGCCCAGGGACTCGTAGAGATGGACCGCCCCGGTTGGATTCTCCGCGTCCACGCTCAGCCCTGCGGCAGTCCTCCCGCGTGCGTGGAACGCGCGAAACGAGTGCAGGAGCAGCGCCCTTCCAAAACCGCGTCGCCGCCAGGCGCGGCGGACTGCGAGCGACTCGACCCAGCCGAGGCCCGGCTCGCCGATCCGCTGCGGCTCGCAGACTGCAACGGCGACGGCCTCGTCGCCCGAGAGCACGAGAAACCAGAAATCGCGATCGAACCGCTTCGGGTCAAGCGCCCAACCCGTCCATTCGTCGTACGGGGTCGGCCGGAAATCGTTCGTGTCGGCAAACGCTTCTCCGAGCAGTTCGTGCACAAGCGGCTCTTCGCCTTCGCGCACCGTGCGCACGGCAACGCCGTCCGGCCACATGGGCTGAGAGGGCGCGGCCGGCAACTCGACCTGCATCTCGAGCGACGTGCGCACCGGCCCGAACCCGCGATCGCGCAAGATGCTGGCCTCGGGGCCTTCCGGCCGCCAGACCCAGGCGCGCACGTGGTCGACCGCCTCCTCGCGGGCACGCTCTTCCGCCCAGCGGAGGAGCGCTTCGCTGGTGGTTCGATCCCGCGCCGCCCAGTCAACGGACAGCCGGTCTTCCTCGCGGTGAACGTCGGCGTAGCCGACGACGGCGCCGTCGCGCTCGAACACGCGAAAGTCGCGCTCGATGTCGAACGTGGGATTGCGAAACCACGACCGAACCTCCTCCGTGTCGGTCGCGCGCATATCCGCGTACAGCTCGGCGATCGCCCCGGCGTCGGCGACCGTCGGTGCGCGCATCAGATCAGCCTGCGAGCTCAGTGAGCGCCTCCGGAAGGAGGGCGAGGTCGGGCAGTTCGCGCGTCGGCGGCGGTTCGCGGTGCTCTGCGAGCCGGTTGATCCACACGGTCGGGATTCCGAGCCCCGACGCGGGAACGACGTCGTGGAAGTACGAGACGGCGACATGGACGTGCGGCAGCCGCCCGACCTCGCGCTCGAACGCACGCCAGTGTCCGAGCGCCGGCTTGTACGAGCCGATCTCCGAGGCGACGATCGCGAGTTCGAACGGGACGCCGATGCTCGTCATCGACGCCTCGATGAAGTCACGGTCGGTGTTCGAGAGGATGGCGAGCTTCCAGCCGCGCTCGCGAGCAGCCTCGAGCGCCTGCGGAACCTCGGGGAACACCGGCCATCCGGGAAGCGACCGCGCGAGCGCGTCGACGTCGTCGAGCTCGAGCCGCCGGAGCGTCTCGCGCATGACGTCGCGATAGCTCAGCGACGGCTGCTCCGCCTCGATCTGTGGCTCCACCTCGTGGTAGCGCACAAGCAGCCCGTCGCCGACGACCGACGCGGATGCCCGCGTTCCAGTCCACGAGCGTGCCGTAGCAGTCGAACGTTGCCCAGCGATCCACGGCGGTGAGCCTAGCTACGCTGCGCGGCGCTTCGGTACGCGGTACGCGAGCAGCTCCGGGCCGTGCTCGGCCAGCCAGGCGCGCTCCTCCTTGTACGTCGCGCGTGCGGCTGCAACCACGTCCCAGAACTCGGCGGAGTGGTCGTGGCGTATGCGGTGGCAGAGCTCGTGCACGACGACGTAGCTGAGGATCGCCGGCGGGGCGAGGATCAAGCGCCAGTTGAACGACAGCGCGCCCGCCTTCGAGCACGAGCCCCAGCGCGTGAGCTGATCGCGAATCGTGATGCGCGTGTACGTGACCTTCAGCCGCTTCGCCTCGCGCTCGGCCGCGCGAACGATCTCCTCGTGCGCCTGCTCGCGGTACCACGTCTCCAGCGATGCGATGCGCGGCGTCGGCAGCGCAAGGCCGCCGATCCACACGACGTCGTTCCGCTGCAACCCGAGGTGAAAGATCTTCGGCGGCTTCGCGAGCTCACGCTCGAGCCAGGCGCGGTGCTCGAACAGCAGACGGTCGATGTCGTCCTGCGACGTCCGCAGCGGCACGACGATCTCGACGTTGCGCAACGCGTCGACGTGAATGCTCAGCTTTCGTGCACGCCGCGACACACGCACCGGAATCTCGACGGCGCGGCCGCCGATGTCGACGCGACGCACGCGTCCAACGTAGTTGCCCTATCGGACGACGTTAATTACTCGTCGAACGCGCGTATAACGATTGTGGCGTTGTGTCCGCCAAAGCCGAACGAGTTGGAGATCGCAACACGCAAGTCTGGCGCTTCGCGCGAGTCGTTCGCGATGTAGTCGAGATCGCAGTCCGGATCTTCGACCTCGTAGTTGATCGTCGGCGGCAGCTTGCGGTCGTACACCGCACGCGTCGTGAACACAGCCTCGATCGCGCCGGCCGCGCCGAAGCAGTGTCCCGTCGCGCCTTTCGTCGACGACACGGGCGTGCGCATCGCGTTCTCCTCGCCAAGCGCCTGCTTGATCACGCGCGTCTCGGACGCGTCGCCGAGCGGTGTCGACGTCGCGTGCGCATTGATGTAGCCGACCTCCGAAGCGTCGACGCCTGCATCGTCCATCGCCATCCGCATCGCGCGCGCAGGATTCGCGCCGGTCGGGTCAGGCTCCGTCATGTGCGCCGCGTCGGCGGACACGCCGTACCCCGCGAACTCGCCGTAGATCCTCGCTCCGCGCGCACGCGCGTGCTCGAGCTCTTCCAGCACGAGCACCGCGGCTGCCTCGCCCATCACCAGCCCGTCGCGCTCGCGATCGAAAGGCCGTGAGGCACGCTGCGGGTCACCGTTCCGGCGCGAGAGCGCGCGCATCGCGTCGAAACCCGCGATGCCAACCTCGGTGATCGGCGCCTCCGTTCCGCCGGCGAGCATGATGTCGGCACGGTCCATCCGGATCGAGTCCGCGGCGTCGCCGATCGCCATGTTCGATGCGGCGCACGCCGTGCACTCCGACATCAGCGGGCCTTTCGTCCCGAGCTCGATCGACACCCATCCGGCGCCCATGTTCGGGATGATGCTCGGGATCGAGAACGGGCTCACACGGTCGGGTCCCCGCGCAAGCAGGATGTCGTAGCAGTCCTGGTACGAACGGAGGCCGCCGATGCCGGTCGCGACCGACGCACCGACGCGCTCCGGCTCTTTCGCAATGTCGATTCCGGAATCGTTCTCGGCCTGCCGCGCGGCGGCGAGGATCATCTGCGCGAACCGATCCATCCTGCGCGCCGCCTTGCGGTCGATCCAGACGGTTGGATCGAAGTCCTTCAGCTCACAGGCGAAGTGCACGTTGTACGCCGGGCTCGAATGATCGAACTGCGTGATCTCGGTCGCGCCTGACTCGCCGGCGAGAAGGTGGCGCCACGAATCCTCGACCGAATTGCCGAGCGGAGACACGCAGCCGAGGCCGGTGATCACCACTCGTCTGCGTCCGTTAACGCTCACGCTCACATCCCTAGCCCGCCGTCGACGAGGAGCACGACCCCGGTGATGAACGCCGCCTCGTCGGAGCAGAGGAAGCGTACCGCCCCGGCGACGTCCTCAGGATCGCCCAGGCGCCCGAGCGGGGTCAGGTCGAGCATCTTCGCGCGCGCGGCCTCGGGGATCACGTCCGTGAGCTGTGTCTTGACGTAGCCGGGAGCCACGACGTTCGCCCGGACGCCCCGGCTGCCGAGCTCTTGCGCGAGGGACTTCGTGAAGCCGATGATCCCCGCCTTCGACGCAGCGTAGTTCGCCTGGCCCCAGTTGCCGTGCAATCCGACGATCGACGACAAGTTCACGATCGATCCGGCGCGGCGCTTCATCATCCCGCGCGTCACGGCGCGGCAGGTGTAGAAGACCGCGCTGAGATTCGTCTCGAGGACGACGCGCCAGTCGTCGTCGCTCATCCGTGCAAGCACGCCGTCCCGCGTCACGCCGGCGTTGTTGACGAGGATGTCGAGGTCGCCCGCCTCCTCGACGAGCCGCGCGGCGTCAGCCGGCTCGGAAACGTCGGCCTGCACGGCACGCCCGTTGATCTCCTGCGCCAGCGCCTCGGCCTCCTCGCGGCCGCTGCGGTAGCCGACGACGACCGAGGCTCCTGCGGCCGCGAGCTCAACCGCGACGGCGCGTCCGATTCCGCGCGAGGCACCGGTGACGAGCGCTGTTTTTCCTTCGAGCGAGGCGAAGGTTGCGGTCACGGTCGCAAGCGCGTTCCCGTCTGGCCGGCGAAAACCAAGCAGGCGAAGGACGCAGGGAGCCCCGATAGCAAACCGCTATCGGGGCGACTGAGGACGCCCGCATGCGCCGCGTTTGCAGCCGGCCAGGCGAACAACTGTGCTTGCGGCCGTGACCGCTTACTCAAACGCCTGCTCTAACTCGTTCAACGAGCGCAGGTTGTTCACCGACATGACACGAACGCGGGTGTCGATCCTCTTCAGTAAACCGCTGAGAACGTTGCCCGGGCCGACCTCGACGAAGACCGTGACGCCGTTGCGAAGCAGCACGCCCGCCGCCTGCGTGAACTTCACCGGCGCGGTCAGCTGATCGACGAGGAGCGTCCGATAGTGCTGCGCGTTCTCGAGCTTGGCTGTAACGGTCGAGACGAACGGCGCGAGCGGCTCCTTGAAGTTCACGCGCTCGATTGCCGGGCGCAACCGCTCGGCCGCGCGCTCGACGAGCGGGCTGTGGAACGCGCCCGAGACACGAAGCCTGATCGCCCGCCGGGCGCCCGCCTGCTCCGCCTCGTCGCAACACTCTTCGACAGCGCCGGCTGCACCGGAGACGACGATCTGCCCGGGGCAGTTGTAGTTCGCGGGCCACACGTTTTGGATCTTGTGGCAGATGCTCTCGACGACTTCGTCTTTCAGCCCGAGGATCGCAGCCATCGTTCCGGGCATCTCCTTTGCCGCGGCCGCCATTGCAAGCCCGCGCTCGCGAACGAGCGCGATCGCTTCCGCAGGCGACAGAGAACGAACGGCAGCGAGCGCCGCGAACTCGCCGACGGAATGCCCGACGACGTAGTGCGGCTCGATCCCGCGCGCGCGAATCGCTTCGTTGATCGCGAGGCTCGTCGCCACGAGCGCCGGCTGTTGGTTCTCCGTCTGCACGAGCTCCGCGAACGGCGTCTCGAAGCAGAGCTTTATGAGATCGACGCCGGATGCCTCGCTGCCCTCCCGGAAGACCGCCATCGCCTCGGGCACAGCCTCGACGATCTCACGGCCCATGCCCTCCTCAAGGGACCCCTGCCCCGGAAACATGAATGCCACCTTCGTCATTGTCGCCTCACCTCGTCCGTCCATTCGATCAGCGCCGAGCCCCACGTGAGGCCGGCTCCCATTCCCGTCATCAGTACGAGTGTTCCGGGCTTCAACATCCCGTCCTTCTCCGCGTCCGCGAGAGCGAGCGGAATCGATCCCGACGAAGTGTTGCCGAACCGGTCGACGTTCACCACGACCTTCTCCTTCGGAAAACCCAGCTTTTTCGTGGCGTAGTCGATGATGCGCACATTGGCCTGGTGCGGGACGTAAACGTCAACATCCTCGACGGTGCGCCCGCACTCGTCGAGGAGCTTCTCTGCGGAGTAAATCATGACACGAGTCGCGAACTTGAAGACCTCACGGCCGTTCATCTTGACGAAGCTCTCGGGCTCGTCGAAGTGGCGGGAGCCGCTGCCAGGAAGCCACAGGTGCTTGCCGCCGCCGCCGTCGGCGCCGAGCTCGAACCCGAGAAACCCGCCGTCCTCGACGTGCTCGAGCACAACGGCGCCCGCGCCGTCACCGAAGAGAACGATGGTCGAGCGGTCTGTCCAGTCGAGGATCTTCGAGAGGACGTCGCCGCCGACGACGAGCGCGCGCTGGGAAAGCCCGGCCGCAACCATGCTGTAGGCCTGCGCGATCGCGTAGACGAAGCCGGTGCAGCCGGCGAGGAGATCGTAGGCCGCCGCGTCGGGCATCCCGAGCTCGTCCGCCAGCAGCGCCGACGACGTCGGGAACATCATGTCCGGCGTCACGGTCGCGCACACGAGGAGGTCGATGTCCTTCGGCTCGAGCGACGCACGCTCGAGCGCTGCGAGCGCGGCAGGCCTCGCAATGTCCGTCAGTGCCTCGTCCTCGGAAGCGATCCGCCGCTCGCGGATCCCCGTCCGCTCCATGATCCATTCGTCCGACGTGTCGACGAGCGTCGACAACTCCTCGTTCGTCAACACACGGTCGGGCACGTGCACGCCGAGTCCCGTGATGCCGACTCTGCGCCCGTTGGCGGACCCGATCACTGCTCGGCCTCGCCGACCGCGAACGTGAGGGTGCCGCGCACCGCGAGCTCCCCGTCGACGGTCGCGCGCGCCTTGCCGCGACCGATCGGTCCTCGAACCGTTTCGAGCGTGCATTCCAGCGTCAATTCGTCGCCGGGGCGGACAATCCGCTTGAAGCGAACGTCATCGATACCGGCGAAGAGCGCGAGTCGTCCGCGGTTTGCCTCCTCGGACAGAACCGCCACGGCGCCTGCCTGCGCGAGCGCTTCGACCATCTTCACGCCCGGCATGATCGGGTTCCCCGGAAAGTGCCCCGCGCAGTCGTCGTCGGTCACGCGCTTGCGTGCGACGACGTGCGAGCCGGGCTCGAGCTCGACGACCTCGTCGAGAAGCAGAAAGGGGGGGCGATGGGGGAGGATCTCTTCGATTGTCTCCCGCCCGAAGGGGGCCGACGCGGTCACGCGGGCCTAGTCTAGTTGGGCATGCACGCCTTACCACCGCTGCGCGGACGCTTCGGTCGTCCGTATACGTTCGTAGACCGTTGCGCGTCGACACAACGCCTCCTCGACGGCGCGCCCGAGGGCGCGATCGCGGTCACCGACGAGCAGACCGAAGGACGCGGTCGACTCGGACGTGCCTGGCAGGCACCCGCGGGAACGAGCCTGCTCTTCTCGATCCTGCTCGAGCCGCCGGTGGGCGCTGAGCGCCTCCCCGAGCTGTCGCTCGTCGCGGGCGCTGCGGTTGCCGAGGCGGTCGAGACGGAGGCGGGCCTCGCCACGGAGGTCAAGCACCCGAACGACGTTCTCGTCAGCGGACGCAAGGTTGCGGGCATCCTCGCCGAGGCCGTCGACGGTCGCGTCGTGCTCGGCGTCGGCGTCAATCTCTCGCAGACGGCGGATCAGCTCCCGGATGCGACGCCGGCGACGTCCCTCGCCCTCGAGGGCGCTGCCGTCGATCGAGACGCGCTGCTCGTGACCGTCCTGGAACGGCTCGAGGCCCGCTACGACGCCTGGGTCACCGCCGCCGGTACGTGACCGGCGCCGACTCGTTGCCTGCGACGTCGCGGGCGACGACGCGCAGCGTCTGAACGGTGACGCCCTTCGCGAGCGTGAAGACTCCGGGCTGCTTGCTCGCCCTGATCTCCCGCCCGTTGACCGTGGCGATCACCGTGACGGGCTCGAAGACGCGCAGGCGCAGCGGGCTGACCGAGACGAGCGAAACTTTCGGCGGCGCGCGGTCCACCAGGAGCGGGACCGACTGCGCAACCGTCCCGACCGTCAGCTTCACCTGGTACGCACCGTCCGGCACCGTCGCGCCGTCGGCGGTGAGGCCGGTGAACGCGAAGCTCTGGCTCCCCTGCGTCAAGTTCGCCGTGAGCAGAGGCAAACTGGAGAACGCCGCGTCCAGCGTGAGCGTGACGGCGGCCGGCTGCGCGAGGAAGAACCGCAGGTTCACGGTGTCGCGGCGCCCATCGCCGTTTGGCGAAACGATCTTCGCGTCGGCCGCGTACGAGAGGACGGCGTGGCTGATCGCCACCGGCACGGTGGCCTGCGCCTGTCTGCCGAGAGCGTCGCGGGCCGTGAGACGGATCGTGTAGTTGCCGTCCGCGAGCCCGGTCGGCGTGAAGACGAAGGACTGCGAGCCGGCGCTCTTGGACTGGACGAACAGCGTGGCTGGGATGTCGTAGAGATCGAGCAGCTCAGCCGTGACCGTCGCCGCGCTGCTCAGCGTGTAGCTCACGGTCGCGGTGGGCACGACGTTGCCGTCCAGCACCGGCGGCGTGACGCGAAGATCCGTCAGGGTGAGCGTCGCAAGCTTGCCGCCGATGACGCCGACGGCGGCGCGCACGGTCGCGCCCGCGGTGATCGTCCACGTGTAGGCGGCCCCAACCACCGCATACGTCGCGTCCCACGTCCAGGCGACGTTGGCGCCTGTGCCCGTCCCGGTCGCAACGACCGCGCCCGTCGCGTCGGCGACCGTCACCGTCCACGGCAGCGCGGAGCTCAGCCGCGCCGTGAACCGAACCGGTCCGCCGACCGTTCCCGAGACGATCGGGGTGTAGAGCTTCGGCAAGCCCGTTTGCGCGACGCGGCTAGCAATCGAAGGCAACAGCCGGTACGCGACGGTGCCCGGACACGAGGTGAGGTACGTGTCGCGATGACCCGAGATCGCGCGAAGGTCGACCGTCCTCCCGGCGGGGAACTTGCCGTTGCCGCCGGACACGAACGGAACGATCGCGCGCGGGTCGACGTGGCCGACGTCGAGCCGCCACGCGAGCAGCTTGACGAGCGCATTCTGCTCCGCCTTCGAAGGTGCAACTCGGTCGTAATTTCCAATCATCGAGACGCCGACAGTTCCGGCGTTGAACCCGCCCGAGTGAGCGCCGATGACGTTACGTTCGATGCCGCCGTAACGACCCTCGAAGATCTGACCGCAAGCGTCGACCAAAAAGTTGTAGCCGATGTCGTCCCAGCCGTTTCCCTTCACGTGGTACACCTCGATGCCGCGGACGATCGACGCCGAACGCGCGCACGAGTAGCCGTTCGGCGTCGCGGTGTGGTGCACGACCGCGAGCTTCAGCGTCGGCGCGAACCTCGGAGCCCTTCGACGAATCGACTCGTCCGCCTGCCACCCGGCGCGCGAGATGATCACCGGCGAGCCCGCGAGCTGCAGCCGGCGCGTCGGCGCCCCGATCGGCGGGCTCCACAGGAGGTACTCGCGGACATGCGTCACAGGCCCGTGTGGCCGCACCTGAATCGCGTCGGCGGCGCCGGTCCACACGGGATTGCCCAGCCGCCACACACCGGAGCGCCCGGAGTCGTCGTCGCCCGGCTCCCAGGCACTCCAGCGCCCGGCGACACTGCGCGTGCGGAACCACGGAGTGCCACTTCCCTTCCAGTGCAGGCCGACGAGATTGAAACGCGGCGTCGCGGACGCAAGCGCGCGAGGCGGCGGCGGCACGACGTCGCGCACCACCATCTGCACGGGCGGAGCGGCGTGCGCCACGCCGGCCGGGACAACGAAGAATGCCGCTGCAAGCAGAAGCCGTTTCACAGGCGAACCCCTTCTCCACCGTGCCAGACATGCCCTGCTCAGGCAAGCTTGCTGGTGGAATCCTTACAACCGTGAAGCGCCTCCTCATCTTTGCGCTGCTCGCCGCGCTGCTCGCGGCCTCCTCGGCGTCCGCCAAGAACGGCGAGGTACTCGCCGTCAAGTTCGACGCGGACGTCAACCCGGTGACGCAGGGGTGGTTGAGTGACCGGATCAAGGAGGGCGCGAACTACGACGCGCTCGTGATCCTGTTGGACACCCCCGGCGGGCTCGACTCGTCGATGCGCAAGATCGTGCAGGACGAGCTCGCGGCGAAAGAGCCGGTGATCGTCTACGTCGCCCCCAACGGCGCTCGCGCCGCGAGCGCTGGCGTCTGGATCTCCCAGGCCGCCGACGTGCTGGCGATGTCACCGGTTTCGAACATCGGCTCGTCGACACCGATCACGAGCACTGGCGCGAACCTCGAGCAGCGATCTGAAGCGCAAGGTCGTCAACGACGCCGCCGCATCGCTCCGCAACCTCGCACGCGTACACGGGAGAAACGCGAAGTGGGCCGACCTCGCGGTACGCAGAGCGTCGAACCTCACGTCGGGCGAAGCGCTGCGCCTCAACGTGATCGACCTGATCTCACCCGACTTGCCGGCGCTCCTGAAGACGATCGACGGGCGCACGACGAAGCCGCGCGGCCTGACGCTGCACACGGCCGGGGACACGATCGTGACGAAGGAGATGGGATTCTTCACGCGCCTGCTCGACACGCTGATCGATCCGAACCTGCTGTCGCTGCTGTTCCTCGCCGGCATCGGCGGCATCCTCTTCGAGGTCTTTCACCCCGGCGTCGTGCTGCCCGGCGCGCTCGGCGCCGTCGCGCTCGTGACGGCGCTCTTCGGCTTCTCGGTCCTCCCCACGAGCTGGGCGGGCGTCGCGCTGATCGTGCTGGCGATCGCGCTGCTGGTGATCGACGCGCACGTCGTGACGCACGGCGCGCTCACCGTGTCAGGACTGGTTGCGCTCGCAGTGGGAATGCTGATGCTGTTCCACGACGCGCCCGCGCCGTACAAGATCGACACCTGGTTCGTCCTTGCGGTCACGCTGTCGCTCGGCGGCTTCATGGCCGTCGCCCTGGGCAAGGTCGTGCAGGTGCGGCGCCGGCCTTCGGCGATGCCCGCAATGGTGGGAGCGGAGGGCGTCGTGCGCAGCGACGGGCTCGTCTTCGTGCGCGGAGAGCTGTGGCAGGCCGCGACGAACGACGGCGCGCCGCTCGCGCCGGGCGAGCAGGTCCTCGTCGACGACGTCGAGGGACTCCGCCTGAAAGTGCACCGGGTGTAGGCTCGGACCCATGACCGGCGCAGTCATCGCAATCGTCGTCGTCGTCTTTCTCTTCGTGCTGTTCCTGCTTGCGGCGGTCAAGGTCGCGCGCGAGTACGAGCGCGGCGTCGTCTTCCGGCTGGGGCGGCTACTCGACCCGCCCAAAGGCCCTGGCCTCTTCATCCTGATCCCGATCGTCGACCGGATGGTGAAGGTCGACCTCCGGACGATCACGCTCAACATCCCGCCGCAGGAGGTCATCACGAAGGACAACGTGCCGGCGCGCGTGAATGCCGTCGCGTACTTCCGGATCGTCGAGCCGAAAGCCGCGATCGTGAACGTCGAGAACTTCATGGCGGCCACGTCGCAGATCGCGCAGACGACGCTCCGGTCCGTCCTCGGCCAGCACCTACTCGACGAGCTCCTCTCCGAGCGCGACAAGATCAACTCGATCCTGCAGGAGATCATCGACGAGGCGACCGCGCCGTGGGGGATCAAGGTCTCGATCGTCGAGGTGAAGGACGTCGAGATCCCGTCGACGATGCAGCGCGCGATGGCCCGTCAGGCAGAGGCGGAACGCGAGCGTCGCGCGAAGGTGATCGCCGCAGAGGGCGAGTTCCAGGCGAGCGAGCGGCTGAAGGACGCCGCGAACGTAATCGAGCAGCACCCCGATGGCACTGCAGCTGCGCTACCTGCAAACACTGATCGAGCTCGGCAGCTCCCAGGCGACGACGATCGTGTTCCCGGCTCCGATCGATCTGATCAGCCCCTTCCTCAAGCGCACTGACGGATCTTCGGACTGACCCACTGACGGGGCGGCGCGTCGCGATCGCGCCGGCGCGCGCGAAGCGCCCCGGTGCCGCGCAAGCCGAGCTCGAGCCGCCGACGCCGGAGGAGCTCGAGCAGTGCCCGTTCTGCGCCGGCCGCGAAGACCGCACGCCGCCCGAGACGCTGCGGATCGGCGACCCGTGGCGAGTTCGCGTCGTCCCCAACCTCTATCCCGCCTTCGAGCGCCAGGAGGTCGTGGTACACACGCCGCGACACGCTCGATCGCTCGCCGAGCTGGGCGACGAGGAGCTCGCACTCGTCGCGGAGGCATGGCAGCGGCGTCGCGCGGACGTGCCCGAGGGCTATCTCCACGCACTCGTGAACGAAGGCCGCGAGGCGGGGTCGAGTCTGCCGCACACGCACTCGCAGCTCGTCTGGCTGCCCGAGCCCGCTCCGGAGACGCAGCATCGCGTCGACCGGGATCGCTGGACCGTCGTCGCGGAGCGCGGCGGGCTCGTCCTCGCGTGCCCGTACGCGAGCCGGCTGCCGTACGAGCTCGTGCTAGCCCCAAAGGAACCGCGGGCGAACGCCTTCGCCGACGAACTGCTGCCCGCGGCGATGCGGTTGCTCGGCGACGCGATCCGCCGCGTGCACCACGCAGCCGGAGCCACCCCGCTCAACGCGTGGCTGCACGACTCCGCCGACTGGCATTTCGAGCTGCTGCCGCGGCTTTCGATCCTCGCAGGCGTCGAGCTGGGAGCAGGCTGGTGGATCAACGCCCTCGCGCCCGAAGGCGCGGCAGAGGCGCTGCGCGATTAGGCGTGAACCGGCTCGAAGTCCGCAGGGCTTCGAGCCGAATTTTCCTCGCGAAATCGGCGCGCCGCCTCGATCGCTGCGCCGAGGTTCAGACCCTTGTCCTTCGCCTGCTTGATCAGCATCACGGTCTCGAGCGCGTCGATGTCGTAGATGCGCTGCTTCTTGCCTTTGGTCGGAATCTGCGCCTTGTTCGTCCAGTAGTCGAGCTGCATCTTCGAGATGCCGGCGATCTGGCACACCTGGCCCAGGTAGAGCTCGACCTTCGTGAGATGGTCCGCAAGATTTATCGGCTCTAGAAGGTCAACCTGTCTGCTGATAGCCATAGGGTGCCTCGCTTCTAATTGGACGGACCGCTTACAGCACTTAGATATACACCCTCGGGTAGCCCTTTGAAAAGGGGCAACTCTTGGAACCTTCAGCGCAGACGCGTGGTGTTATTCCTCGGCGTCGTCGCTTTCGGACTCCACGACCGGCGCGAGCGTCGAGACCTGCTCGCTCTCGCGGAGGCGCATCACGATCACGCCCTGGGTCGCACGTCCGAGCCGCTTGACCTCCTCGACGGGCATGCGAATCACCGTTCCGCCGTTCGAGATCAGCATCACCTGGTAGCCCTCGCGAACGACGCGGGCGCCGGCCAACTTGCCCTTCGCCTCGGTTAGCTGGACGGTCTTGACGCCCATGCCGCCGCGTCCCTTGCGCGGGTACTCGTCGATCCGGGTGCGCTTTCCGTAGCCGTTCTCGGTGACGACGAGCAGGTCCGCGTCGTTGTGCGCGATGTTGATCGAGATCACCTCGTCGCCGGCGCGGAGCCGCATGCCCTGCACACCCGACGCGTCTCGGCCCATCGCCCGCACGTCCCTCTCCGAGAAGCGGATCGCCTGGCCGGCGCGCGACACCATCAGCACGTCGTCGTTACCGGTCGAGTGGCGAACGCCGACGAGCTCGTCGCCTTCACGCATCTTGATCGCGATGATCCCGTCGGCTTTGAGATTGGTGTTGTAGGCCTCGAGCTTCGTCTTCTTCACGACGCCGTTCTTCGTCGCAAAAACGAGGTACTCCGCCTCTTTGAACTCGCGCGTCTGAATGACGGCGCGTACCTGCTCGCCTTGTCGGAACGGCAGCAGGTTGACGATCGCGCGACCCTTCGACTGGCGCGAGCCGAGCGGCAACTCGTGCACCTTGAGGCGATACACCTTCCCGACGGTGGTGAAGAACAGGATGTAGTCGTGCGTCGAGGCGACGAACAAGTGCTCGATGTAGTCGTCGTCTTTTAGATCCATCCCCATGACGCCGATGCCGCCGCGACGCTGTTCACGGTACGCGGTCACGGGCAGACGCTTGATGTAGCCCGAGCGGGTGATCGCGATCACCATGTCTTCCTCGGCGATCAGATCTTCGAGCTCGAGCTCTTCCTCGGCCGCGACGATCTCGGAGCGCCGCTCGTCCTTACGCGCATGGATCTCGCGCAGCTCGAGCAACTCCTCCCTGATCACGGCGTCGATGCGCGCCTCGTCCGAGAGGAGGGTGCGCAGCTCGGCAATTCGCTCCTGCAAGTCGTTGAACTCGCCTTCGACGCGCTTGCGCTCGAGGGCTGTCAGCGCGCGCAGCCGGAGCTCGAGGATGGCGGACGCCTGGATCTCGGACAGCTCGAAGCGTGTCATCAGCTGCTCTCGCGCCTCATCGGTGTCGTTTGCCGCGCGGATCAGCGCGATCACCTCGTCGAGGTTGTCGAGCGCGATCAGATAGCCCTGGAGGACGTGCGCGCGCTCCTCCGCCTTGCGCAGTTCGAACTTGGCCCTCCGCGTAACGATCTCGCGCTGGAAGTCGAGGTAGTGGCGGATGAGCTCGAGCAGCGACAGCGTTCTCGGCACACCGTCAACGAGCGCGACAGCGTTGTAGCCGAACGTCGTCTGCAGCGACGTGTGCTTGAACAGCTTGTTCAGCGCGACCTGCGGGATCGCGTCGCGCTTGAGCTCGATCTGGATGCGCATCCCGGTGCGGTCGGAGTGGTCGGCGAGATCCGAGATCTCCGTCAGCACCTTGTCGTTCACGAGGTCGGCGATCTTCTTGATCACGCCGTTGTCGCCACCCTTGCGAACCGCGTAGGGAAGCTCGCTGACGATGATCGCCGACTTGCCGCCGCGTAGCTCTTCGATGTGCGCCCGTGCACGCATGACGACGCGGCCGCGGCCCGTGCGATACGCGTCACGGATCCCCGACCTGCCGACGATGTAGCCGCCGGTCGGGAAGTCCGGGCCCTTGACGTGCTGCATCAACTTGTCGACGGACACGTCCGGGTCGTCGATCATCGCGATGATCGCGTTGGTCACCTCGCCGAGGTTGTGCGGCGGGATGTTCGTCGCCATGCCGACCGCGATGCCCGAGGATCCGTTCACGAGCAGGTTCGGGAAGCGCGCCGGCAGAACGGATGGGCTCGCGCTTCGACTCGTCGTAGTTAGGCCCGAAGTCGACCGTGTCGCTGTCGAGCTCTTCGAGCAGCTCCGTCGCGAGCCGCGCGAGGCGCGCTTCCGTGTAACGCATCGCGGCCGGCGGATCGTCGTCGATCGAGCCGAAGTTGCCTTGCCCGTCGACGAGCGGGTAGCGCAGCGAGAACGGCTGCGCCAGGCGCACGAGCGTGTCGTAGATCGCCGTGTCGCCGTGCGGATGGTAGTTGCCCATCACGTCGCCGACGATCCGGGCGCACTTGACATACGGACGGCCGGGGCGGTTGCCCGCCGCCCACATGCTGTAGAGCACCCGTCGGTGCACGGGCTTCAGACCGTCGCGCACGTCGGGCAGCGCGCGGCTGACGATGACGGACATCGCGTAGTCCAGGAAGCTGGAGCGCATCTCCTGCTCCAGCTCGCGCGGTTCGATCCGGCCCGGCCCGAGAGCACCGGTGTCGATCTCAGACATCGAGGAAGCGCACGTCCTTTGCGTTGGCCTCGATGAACAGGCGCCGCGGCTCGACCTGGTCGCCCATCAGCATCGAGAACCACCGGTCCGCGGCCGAGGCGTCCTCGACGTCGACCCGGATCAGCAGCCGGCGCGCGGGATCCATCGTCGTCTCCCACAGCTGGAGCTCGTTCATCTCGCCAAGGCCCTTGAAGCGGCTGAGCTGGATGCCTTCCTTCGCGAGCTCGAGCGCGAGGTCCCGCAGTTCCTCGTATGTTTCCGCGGTCTCGGTGCGCTTCGCGTTCGAGACGGTGAACGGCGGCAGCCCGATCGCCTCAGTGAGCTTCGCGTAACGGGTCCGAACATGGCGATACGCCTGCGATGCGATCAGTTCGACCGGAACGTTGACGTGGCGCGCCGCACTCGTCGAAAGCTCGGACACACGCACGCGGAAGTTAGCCGCGTCCCGCTCCACGAGGTCGAGCTCGTAGCCGTTACCCGGCATGGACTCGATTGCCTTCTGCACATCTTCGGGTGTCTCGGTCTCGAGCTCGACGAGCCTGTGCGTGACCATGAAGTCCGCGGCAGCCGGATTGAAATCGGAGCGCAAGCGCGCGAGCCAGCCGTCGTACTCCATCAGCGTCTTCGTGAAGCGCCCCCACCTTGCGGTGGTCAGCTTCACCTCGGCGCCGTCACGCGCCGTCACGTTGAGCGACGGGATCCGCTCCCGCGCAAGCAGCTCCTCGAGTTGCGCGTCCTTCTCGAAGTAGAACTCCTGATTGCCGAGCTTGACCTTGTACAGCGGCGGCACGGCGATGTACACGTGGCCGTTCTCGATCAGCTCAGGCATCTGCCGATAGAGGAACGTGAGGATGAGCGTGCGGATGTGCGAGCCGTCGACGTCGGCGTCCGTCATCACGATCACGCGGTGGTACCGCAGCTTCGAAAGGTCGAACTCGTCGCCTAGACCTGTCCCGAGCGCCGTGATCATCGCCTGGATCTCGTTGTTCGAGAGAACCTTGTTGATCCGGTTCTTCTCGGTATTGATGATCTTCCCGCGCAACGGCAGGATCGCCTGGTACGTGCGGTCGCGGCCCATCTTCGCCGAGCCTCCCGCACTGTCGCCCTCAACGATGAACAGCTCCGCAGCGGACGGATCGTTGATCGAGCAGTCCGCGAGTTTCCCCGGCAGCGACGACGACTCGAGCGCGCTCTTGCGCCGCGTCAACTCGCGGGCCTTGCGCGCCGCGAGCCGTGCGCGCATAGCCGCGATGCTCTTGTTCACGATCTGCCGCGCGTCCTGGGGATTCTCCTCGAGAAACTCCGCGAGCTTCTGGTTCACCGTCTGCTCGACGAGCCCGCGCACCCAGGGGTTGCCGAGCTTCGTCTTCGTCTGCCCTTCGAACTGCGGATCCTCGAGCTTGACCGAGATGACGGCGGCGAGCCCTTCGCGGACGTCCTCGCCGTCGAGCGCCTCGTCCTTCTTGATCAGGCCCTTGTCGCGCGCGTAGCGGTTCAACGTCGAGGTGAGCGCGCCCTTGAAGCCGGAGAGGTGCGAGCCGCCCTCGTGCGTGTTGATGTTGTTGGCGAACGAGAAGACCGACTCCTGATACGAGTTGTTCCACTGCATCGCAACCTCGACGTTTCCCTGCTCATTGGCGCCTTCGAAGTAGACGATGTGCTTATGGATCGGGTCCTTCGCCTCGTTCGTGTAGGCGACGAAATCGCGAATCCCGCCCTCGTAGTGGAACGTGACCGAGTCGCCGCCGGCGCGCTCGTCCGTGAGCACGACCTCGAGGCCCTTCGTGAGGAACGCCATCTCGCGCAGCCGCGTCTTCAGCGTGTCGGCCGAAAGCTCGAGCTCGTCGAAGATCTCCGCGTCAGGAAGGTACGAGATCGTGGTGCCGGTCTCCTTGGAGATGCCGGTCGTCTCCATTTCCGAGGTCGGCGCACCGCGCGCGAACTCCTGCCGGTAGGTCTTCCCATCGCGATGCACTTCGGCGATGAGCCACTCGGAGAGAGCATTGACGACGGATACGCCGACGCCGTGCAACCCGCCCGAAACCTTGTAACCACCCTGGCCGAACTTGCCGCCGGCGTGCAGCTTGGTGAGCACGACCGTGAGCGCCGGCAGGCCCTGGTCTTTCATCACGTCGACCGGAATACCCGATCCCCAGTCCCGGACCGTGACCGAATTGTCGGGGTGCAGGGTCACCTCGACGCGGTCGTTCCGGCCTGCAAGCGCCTCGTCGACGGCGTTGTCCACCACTTCGTTGACGAGCTGGTGGAGGCCGCGCGTTCCGGTCGAGCCGATGTACATGCCCGGCCGTTTCCGGACCGGGTCGAGGCCTTCAAGGACCGTGATGTCCTTAGCGGTGTAGGTTGGTTCAGCCATAGAGAAAAAGCCCTGCAAATACCGACCTTGCGGGCTGTTGCAAGTGTATCAGAAAGCGGGGTCGGATCGGGCTCTCGAGAGGCTCGCCGCGGCCGCCCGCGCGACCAATTTCCGGAGCTTTTCGTCGCCGATTTCCGCGGTCAACTCGGCAGCAGTGTCCCGGTCGGCCGCGGTCGGCCGCGGCATGTCGCGCGAAGCCTCCTCGAGGGAGGACACCGTCTCCGATTCAGGCAACGGGCCGGGCGCGAAGCGGAGTTTTGGCGGAGCAAGCTCGCCAAGTCGCTCGCGAATCGCCGAAGCGAGGTGCTCGAGCTCGAACGCCCACGTCGAGGAGCTCGTGTGCACGTGCAACGTGCCGTCCCGCGCGATACGCGCAGGCCACGCGTTCTGTGCGACCCGCTCGCCGACCGCTGCAGGCCATGCCTCGGCGATCCGCCCGATCGCGGCCTGAGGACCGAAGCGCGCGAGTTGCGCGCGGACGTCGTCAGCGAGCCGATCCAAGTTCCACCTCGACAACCTGTGCCGGGTCGACCGGCAGCGCGGAGCGCTGGGTCGCCGTCACGAGCGTCTGGCCCATCCCCGCGACGAGGTCCGCGAGCACGCGGCGACGCGACGGATCGAGCTCCGACAGCACGTCGTCGAGAAGCAAGAGCGGTTGCACGTCGCGACGTGCAGCGAGTAGTTGCGCCTCGGCCAGAAGCAGGGCGAGCACAGTGAGCCGCTGCTCGCCCTGCGAGCCGAATCCGCGCAGATCGCGCGAGCCCGACAGAAGCCGAACGTCGTGCAGATGCGGGCCTGCGCCGGTCGTCGCGCGTTCGATGTCGCGCGGAAGCCGCGCCTCCAGGTCGGCCACGGACGGCGGGTCTCCCTCGTAGACGAGCGTCGCGTCCGCCAGGCCGAGCTCGCTTGCGATCCTCCGGAAACCGGGCTCGAGTGCGCCGAGCGTCTCGGCGCGCGCAGCGACGAGCTCGGCGCCAAGCAGTGCGACCTGCTCGCTCCAGGGCGCGATCGCGTCTCGCGTCGACAGCCCCGACGCAACGCGCCTCAGCGCTGCGTTCCGCTGCGCGATCGTCGCCGCGTAATCGGGCGGCAACGAGGCCCGCGCCGGCTGCAACCGGGCGAGCGTGCGGTCGAAGTACGCCCTCCGTGCGGCAGGACCGCCCTTCACGATCGCGAGGCGGTCGGGAGTGAAGACCAGCGTCTCGACCTCGCGCCGCAACTGCTCCGCCGTCGTGAGCTTCGCGCCGTTCAGCGTGGCCTGTTTCGCCGCGCGAGTCGACAGAGTGACGCTGACCTCGACCGGCACCTGGTTGCGAGACCCACCGAGTGCGATCCGCGCCGCGTCCGCTCCAAACCGGATCAGCTGCGCATCGGCGCGCGTGCGCGGGGAGAAGCCCTGTGTACCGACGTGCAACGACTCGAGCAGGTTCGTCTTGCCGGCGCCGTTCGGCCCGACGGCGAGCACGAGTCCCGGCTGCAACGCCAGCTCGAGCCTTGCGTATGAGCGAAAGTCGCGGAGCGAGACCGTGGAAACGATCAGTCGTTAACCGGCAAGCCTGATCGGCATGATCAGGTACGAGTAGTCGTCGGCTTCGCCCTGGATCAAGCCCGGCCGGAGCGGCGAGATGAGCTTCAGTTGGATCTCATCCGACTGCACGGATTCGATCCCGTCGCGCAGGAACTCCGGGTTGAAGCCGATCTCGAGCGCATCGCCGGCAAACGGCGCGGGAAGCGACTCCTTCGCCTCTCCCACGTCCTGCGTCTGTGCCGACACCTGCAGCTCGCCTTCCGAGAAGCGCAGGCGGAGCGGCGAGTTGCGCTGCGCCATGATCGACACGCGCCGCACGACGTCGAGCAACTCGTTGCGAGGCAGCGTGACAACGTGCTCGAACTGCTCGGGCAGAAGTTGCTTGACGTTCGGGAACTGCCCGTCGATGCGACGCGTCGTCAGTACGGCGTCGTCGGTCCGGAAGGCAACCTGGTTCTCCTGCACACCGAGCTCGAGTTGTGTCGCGCCGCCGGCGATTCGCGCGAGCTCGGTCAGAGCACGCGCGGGAATGATCGCTTCGAGCTCCTGCGTCGACCCCGACAGATCCGTCTCCTTGACCGCGAGTCGGTACGAGTCCGTCGCCGCCATCACGAGCTTCCCAGGCTCGAATCGCGCGAGGATGCCGGTGAGCACGGGGCGCGACTCGTCGCGCGAAGCGGACCGTGAGACCTGCGCGACCGTCTCGAGCAGCGCCTCCGCGTCAACGGTGAAGATGTGCGTGTCGTCGATCTCGGGCAGGCGCGGGAAATCCTCCGCGCTGTAGGTGTTCAAGCGATAGCTCGCAGTTCCGCAAACAATCGTCAGGACAGCCTCGTCGGCGCGATGCTCGAGCTGCACTTCCGAGTCGGGGAGCAACCTCGCCAGGTCGACGAGTAGGCGCCCGGGCACGACGACGGAGCCTTCGTCTTCCACCTGCGCGTCGAGCGACGTGCGCAACGAAAGCTCCATGTCGGTCGCAGCGAGATGCACCTCTCCACCGGACGCCCGCAGGAGAACCCCCGCGAGGATCTGTACCGAGCTCCGCGTCGAAACAGCCCGGGACACGATCCCGAGGCTCGAGACGAACTCATCCCGACTGCACGTGAGCTTCATCGCTGTGCCGACCATGATGTCTGTTTCCATCATTTAGTTAAAAACCTCGTGGTAGTACGTAGGGGGTGTTGGCGTCGGGGAAGGTGGGTCGAATCCCCGTGCACGAGCCATTTTGTCAGGGGACGCGGATGGTGGAAAGAACGAGGATGTCCCCAGGCGTGAGGTGTTGCCGGGGTTTCGTCCACGGATTCAGTGCGCCTGCTTGATGCGCGCGGTGAGCTCTTGCACAAGGTTGTACACCGAGCGATCCTCCTTGATCAGGCGAGCGATCTTGGACGTCGCATGGATCACAGTCGTGTGGTCACGGCCGCCGAACTCCTTGCCGATCTTGGGAAGCGACGAGTCGGTGAGCTCACGCGAGAGATACATCGCGACCTGACGCGGGTACACGATGTTCTGCGAGCGTTTGTCGCCGCAGAGCTCCTCGAGACTAAGCCCAAAACGGTCGGACACCGTGTCCTGGATGCCTTTGATCGTCACCACGGCGAGCTCCCCTTGTGGGAACACGTCCTTCAACACGAACTGTGCGAGGTCGGTAGTCATCGGGCTCCCGGTGAGCGAGCTGAACGCGACCACGCGGGTCAGCGCGCCCTCGAGCTCGCGGATGTTCGTCGAGATGCGGCCGGCTATAAACGTCAACACCTCGGCGTCGGGCACGGCGATGCCGTCGATTTTCTCCTTCTTGCGAAGGATCGCGATTCGCGTCTCGAGATCGGGCGGCTGGATGTCGGTGATCAGGCCCCACTCGAACCTCGAGCGCAGCCGCTCCTCCAGCGTCGAGATCTCACGCGGCGGGCGATCCGACGAGATGACGATCTGGCTGCCGGCTTCGTAGAGCGAGTTGAACGTGTGGAAGAACTCCTCCTGGATTCGCTCCTTGTTCTCGAAGAACTGGACGTCATCGATCAGCAACACGTCGTAGTTGCGGTAGCGCTGCTTGAAGCCCTCGATGCGCTTGTCGCGCAACGAGTTGATGAAGTCGTTCATGAAGGTCTCGCTCGTGACGTAGCGCGCGGTCAGCGACCCGGCGTGCTCGCTTGTGTACTGCGCGATCGCCTGGAGCAGATGGGTCTTGCCGAGGCCAGTGCTGCCGTAGATGAAGAGCGGGTTGTATGCCTGCGCCGGCGCTTCGGCAACTGCGAGCGCGGCTGCGTGCGCGAAACGGTTCGACGAACCGATCACGAACGAGTCGAACGTGTACTTCGGGTTCATGCTCGCTCCTGGCGGGCTGTCGCCTGCTGCACGGCGCGGGGGCAGTTCGACGCTGGGCCGGTGCTCGGGCTGCGAATCGGCGACCGTGAGCGCGATTCGGCGCTGGTGGCCGGTGGCGTCACGCACGGCGGCCGAGATCAGGCCGAGGAAGTGCCCCTCGATCCACTCGCGCGTGAATCCGTTGGGCACGCTGATCACGAACGCGTCGTCCGTGAGATCCGCGCCGGCGGCCCCCGCGAACCACGTCCGGTATGTCGTGGTGTTCAGTGCCCCTTTGAGCCGACCGGCAACTTCCGCCCACAGACTCTCCGCAGTCAGCTCGATTTGGCCCTCCACGCTTTGGTACTACCTCTTTCTGTCGAGACGGCGAGCGCACGAGCATACAGCGCGCTTTCGTCGCGAACAACCGCATGATTTGCAGGGCTTTCGTCACGTCCACACGACTCTCCACAGATGTGGAAACGATCTTGCGCCGAGGGTCCTTGGCTGCTAATCACGCAGCCGAGCCTGTGGACAACTCGGTGGATGACGCTTGTCTATACTGGGCGCTCGACGTCGCTCAGACGCCTCGTTTTTCTCCCTCTTTGCATCTTCCTTGAAGCGGACCTACCAGCCAAACGTGCGTCGGCGGAAGCGCCGCCACGGCTTCCGCGCGCGGATGTCAACGCGTGCGGGCCGCGCAATCCTGAAGCGCCGTCGGGCCAGGGGCCGGAAGCGCCTCTCGGCATAAAGTACGTCGGTGCAGCGCCGACATCGGCTCAGCCGTTCCCGCGATTTCGATGCCGTCTACCGGCAAGGCCGTTCGGTCTCGACGCGCTTTCTCGTGCTCTACTGGTTCCCTCGTGAAGATGGGGGTGAAGAGCCGCGCCTCGGCCTGGCCGTTCCAAAGGCGAGCGGCTCGGCTGTCGTCCGCAACCGCATCAAGCGGCAATTGCGCGAGGCCTGGCGCTCGTTGCTCCCAAAGGTCGAGCCCGGGCGTGACTACGTGCTGATCGTGAGGCCAGGGCTCGCGGAGGCGTCGGAGCAGCGCGGTTTCGAGTGGCTGACGGAGCGGATCGGCGAAGTCCTCCAGAAGGCGGCGGCGTGAGGTACCTCGGCATCGGGCTCGTGTACGTCTGGCGCTACACGGTCGGCGCGTTCTTGCCCCAGGGCCAGTGCAAATACCACCCGAGCTGCTCGCAGTACGCGATCGATGCCATGCGTGAGCACGGGCTCGTCGTCGGCTCCGTCAAGGCGGGCTGGCGCCTCTTGCGCTGCAACCCCTGGAGCCGAGGCGGGGTGGACTACGCGTGATCCTCTTCAGCCCGCTCGCGCCGCTCGAAAACCTCCTCCGGTCGATCCTCGACTTCTTCCACAACAGCGTCGGCCTGCCGTGGGCCTGGTCGATCGTGGCGCTGACGATCCTCGTCCGCATCATGCTCGTGCCGCTCGTCGTCAGGCAGATCCACTCGATGCAGAACCTGCAGGCGCACGCACCGCAGATGAAGGAGATTCAGCGGAAGTACAAGGGTGATCGCAACAAGATGAACGAGGAGTTGATGAAGTTCTACCGCGAGAACAACATCAACCCAGCCGCGTCCTGCCTGCCGCTGCTGGCGCAGTTTCCGATCTTCATCTCGCTCTTCTACGTCCTGCGGCACTTCGCGAAGGAGGCCGACAAGCCCGGCAGCAACCTCGGAGACCTGTCGTGGCTTCACGTAGTCCCGAGCGTCGCGGACAGTGTGCTGAGCCACTGGTCGGGGTACCTGCTGCTCTTCATCTACGCGGCGAGCCAGATCGCGTCGACGTACTTCATGTCCGCGACGATGGACAAGACGCAGCGCTGGATCATGATGTTTCTGCCGATCGCGTTCATCCCGCTGATCTCGAGATTTCCGACCGGCCTCGTCCTGTACTGGATGACGACGAACCTCTGGACGGTCGGGCAGGGTCTAGTCACGCGCCGGCTTGCTCCGAAGCCGGTCACTCCACCGAAACGAACCTCGCGAACGCCGTCGAAGGAGGAGGTCGACGGCGCCGACGGCGCCAAGGCTGCGAAACCGCCGCCCAACAAGCCCACCGGCCAGCCGCGCGTGGTGCGCAGGAAGAAGAAGCGGGCGAGACGGTGACCGAGGATCTGTTCGTCGAGGCGACGGGCGAGACCGTTGGTGAGGCGAAGTGGGCGGCGCTCCGCGAGCTCGAGCGGCAGCGGCCGGGGATCGACAGGAATACGGTTCGGTTCGAGGTCGTGACCGAGGGCGAGCGCGGCTTGCTCGGAGTCGGGTACGCGCCGGCACGCGTCGTCGCAACCGCCGCGGACGCTGCTGTGGCGACCGTCTTTGACGAGCCCGCCGATGAGAGCGAGTTGGCGGCCGACGTGCGCGGGCTGGTCGAGCGAATCGTCGAGGAGCTGGGTGTTCGCGGCCGCATCGTGGTTCGTGAAGGATCGGACGGCCTTCACGTGGATTGCGTCGGAGGCGACGCCGGCGTGCTCATCGGCCGCTACGGACAGACGATCGACGCCGTGCAGTACATCGTGAACGCGATCGTCGCGCGTCGCGGAGGCGAGCGAGTCGAGGTAACTGTCGACGCTGCGGGTTACCGCGAACGCCGTCGCGCGATGCTCGAGCGGATCGCCGTGCGCAGCGCCGAGCGCGCCCGGAGCGAGGGAGCGCCGGTCGAGCTCGAGGCGATGACGGCGGTCGAGCGAAAGGTCGTGCACGTGCGGCTGAAGGAGTTCGACGGCGTCGAGACGTCGAGCGAGGGCACGGAGCCCAACCGGTACGTCGTCGTCTCCCCCACTTGAGCGCTGGCTGCACGCCGTCGTCGCCACTCCGGGGCTGACGGCGATCGCAGATCTCGAGGACGCCCGGCGGGCGCTTCTCGACGACTCGCTCCGCGGGCTCGAGCTCGTGCGCCGCGAGCTCGGGCCGGTCGTGGACGTCGGCTCGGGTGGCGGCGCGCCCGGGATCCCGCTGGCGGCCGTGCTGCCGGAGCAGGAGTTCGTGCTGCTCGAGGCGCAGGAGCGCAAGTGCGCTTTCCTGCGGGAGCACGCGCCTCCGAACGCCCGGGTCGTCCGGGGGCGCGCGGAGGAGCAGGAGCTGGACTGGGCCGGCTGCGCCGTTGCGAAGGCCCTCGCACCGCCGCCTGTGGCGGCAGAGTGGTGTCTCCCTCTCGTGCGTCCGGGAGGCGCGGTGGTGCTTTGGGTCGGTCCCAGCGCCGAGCTGGGGGCCGTGGC
The DNA here is from genome assembly GCA_963815965.1 of uncultured Actinomycetes bacterium. Lineage (GTDB taxonomy): Bacteria > Actinomycetota > Thermoleophilia > Gaiellales > Gaiellaceae > DASVFB01. The sequence goes on from CAWFIT010000001.1 coordinate 876,350, forward strand.
GACCGTCGCGCAGCGCCTCGCCGCCGAGCCCGAGGGCTCGCCGGACGGGTTCTTCGTCTTGCGCAAGCTGGGACCGACGCCGGAAGGCTTCCCTCGCAGGCCCGGCATCGCCAGGAAGCGTCCGCTCGCGTAGCGAGCGCTTCGGTCAGCTGACCTCGGCACTCGCTGGCGGCTGCAAACTCAGCGCGCGAGGGCGTCCTCAGTCGCACGCGTAGCAGTGGCTACGCGTGCTCCCTGCGTCCTTCTCGCGCTTGGTTTTCGCGCGCCAGCGAGCACCGATGCCAACCGACCGAAACGCTAGGTTCTCTGCGTGCCGGGCACGCTCTATGCGCTTGCGAATCAGAAGGGCGGGGTGGGAAAGACGACCACCGCGATCAACCTCGCCGCCTGCCTCGCCGAGGCGGGCGCGCGGTCGCTGCTCGTCGACCTCGACCCGCAGGCGAACGCGACGTCAGGGCTCGGCGAGCGCGCGGGCGAGAGGTCGACGTACGACCTCCTCGACGGCGCCCCGCTTGTCGAAGTGGTTCGACAGACCGCCTACGCGAACCTCGACCTTGTCCCGTCGCGCCCCGACCTCGCCGGCGCCGTTGTCGAGCTCGCGCAAAGGGAGGACGGTGAGTCGTACCTCGCGCAGTCGCTCGACGGCGCACGCGACACCTACGAGTTCGTGTTCCTCGACTGCCCGCCTTCGCTCGGGCCGCTGACGGTCAATGCACTGGCCGCTGCCGACCAGGTTCTCGTGCCCGTGCAGGCGGAGTACTACGCGCTCGAGGGCCTCTCGCAGCTCGTGAAGTCCGTCGAGCTCGTGCGCGAGAGGCTCAATCCGCGCCTGCGCATCAGCGGCGTGCTCCTCACGATGGTCGACGGCCGCACGAAGCTGTCTTCGGAGGTTGCCGACGAGGTGCGCAGGCATTTCGGCGACCGCGTGTTCCGCACGACGATTCCGCGGTCGGTCCGACTGGCGGAGGCGCCGTCGCACGGTCTGCCCGTGATCGCATACGACAGGCGCTCTGCCGGTGCTGAGGCGTACTGGCGCGCGGCGAACGAGTTGGTGGAGCGCCGCGCTTCGATGGCCGTGGCCGCGTGAGCACGCCTCAGCGCCGTGGGCTGGGTCGCGGGCTCGAGCTGCTCGTCGGCGGCAGCGATGATCGGCAGGAGCTCGCACAGATCCGCGTCGACGACATCGCGCCGAACGCTCGCCAGCCCCGCCGCCGCTTCGAACCGGACGCGACGGCAGGGCTCGCCGAGTCGATCCGCAGGCAGGGACTGCTCCAGCCGGTCGTCGTCCGGCCGCGGCCGGACGGCGGGTACGAGCTGATCGCCGGCGAGCGCCGCTGGCGCGCTGCGCGGGAGGCGGGGATCGAGACGCTGCCGGCGCTCGTGCGCGAGGCGGACGATCGCGACTCGCTTCTGCTCGCGCTCGTCGAGAACGTTGCCCGCGAGCAGCTGTCCGCGGTCGAGGAAGCCAGGGCGTACGCGGCGCTCATCGACGAGTTCGGCCTGTCGCTCGGCGAGCTCGCAGATCGTGTTGGGCGGTCGAAGCCCTCGGTGTCGAATCGCTTGCGGCTGCTCGAGTTGCCGGACGAGGTGCTGTGGATGCTCGTGCGCGGTGAGCTGACCGAGGGCCACGCGCGCGCCGTGCTCGCGGTTCCCGACGACGCCGAGCGAGTCCGGCTGGCGAAGCGGATCGTGAACGGCGGTATGTCCGTTCGAGCCGCCGAGCGTGCTGCGCAGAGTGCGGGTGCAAGGCGCAAGCGGCGTCGCGCAGCCGCGAGTGTCGATCCGGCGCTCGCGTCGCGGGTCGAGACAGCGGCCACGCGAGCGACCGGGATGGCCGCGCGCGTGTCGAGCGGCCGGCTCGAGATCCCGTACGCCGACGAGACCGAGCTCGAGGAGCTCGCCGAGGCGCTCGAGCGCCTCGTCCCGTAGCTACTCCGCGACCTCGATCCCGAGCCCTGCGGCCAATACATCAGCTGACTGAACGATGTCCGCCCACGGCATACGCACGCCGCGCAGCCGCTCGGCGTTCCCGATCGCCGACAAGTCGCAGCTACGCAGCTCCGTGTCGTCGAACGTGACACCGGCGAGGCTCGCCTCGACGAGTGAGCAGCTCGAGAAGACCGCGGCCTTCACAGCAGCCTCGTAGAAGTCGCTCTCCGCCAGGAGGCAGTCGTCGAACCGGACGGACGTGAGCTTCGCAAACCGAAACGACGAGAGGTCGAGCCGGCAGTCGCCGAACACGACGTCCTCGAGCGTCGCATTCGCGAACGAGATCCCCGTCAGGCGCGTGTTCCGGAACTCGACGCGCTTGATGAACGCCTCTCCCGCGTCGACGTTGGCCCAGCTTCCGCCCGCGACAACGGCATCGCGGATGCTCGCGCGCCGGAGCTCGGCCGCGTCGAGAGTGACGTTGTCGAGCCGGCATTCGGTGAGCCGCAGACCGACGGCATCTCGGCCCGACCAGTCATTGCCCGCGACGAGACGCTCGCTCACCTCGGCACCCCGCAGCACCGAAGAGTCGTCCTCGAGCGGCGCGAGCTCCTGCGGCAGGTCGGGAGCGGCGGGGGCCTTCAGAGTGGGCGATCGTGGATTCGAACCACGGACCTCCGCCTTATCAGAGCGGCGCTCTAACCAACTGAGCTAATCGCCCGCGCGCGACGGCGATTGTAGCCAAGCGCCTTTCAGTGGATGGCGCGGGTGCATCGCACGTACTCCTCGATCGCAAAGAGCAGGTCGGCATCCTGTGCGATCTCGGCGAGCGAGTCCTTGACGTCGTCGTCGACCTCGGGATCGCCCGCGAGCTCGACGAGAAAGCTTGACGTTTGGCCGGAACGCCGCAGCTCCGCCATCCGAAGGAAGAGCGTCCGCGCCCGATCGTCCTGCGAGATCTGCTCGAGCGCTTCAATGTCCTGAAGCCAGAGGCCGACCATCCACAGGTTCAACGCCCGGCCGTAACGATCAGGTACGCCGCCGTTCACCGAGGGTCGGAGTGTCCGCCAAAGGCGTAGAGCTAGACTGAAACGATGGCGCGGGTGGCCCGCTGATGCAGCAGATGAACGTCTACGGGGTCAGCTTCGATCTCGTCGGCAAGCAACCGATCGTCCTGCTGAAGACCGTCGAGGGCAACCGATTCCTGCCGATCTGGATCGGCCATCCCGAGGCGGCGGCCATCCTCATGAAGCTGCAAAACGCAGCGACACCGCGGCCGATGACGCACGACCTCGTCACGGACATCCTCGGCGAGCTCGGCGCGAGAGTCGTGCAGGTCGCCGTCACCGAGTTGCGTGAGAACACCTTCTATGCGCAGATCACGCTGCAGCAGGACGGGTCGGAGGTCGAGGTCGACTCGCGCCCGTCGGACGCGATCGCGCTGGCCGTTCGGGCGGAGGCGCCGATCTTCGTGGCGGACGAGGTGATCGACGAGTCGGCGATCGAGTTCGAGGGCGAGGAGATCAGCGACGAGGCGCTCGAGAAAGAGGTCACGAAGTTCCGCTCGTTCCTCGAGAACGTCACGCCGGACGAGTTCGGCGAGGGCGCCGAGCCCGACTAAGAAACTTCGCGCTTCGTCAACTCGAGGACGCGCGTGAAGAACTCGCGCAGGCCCTCCGCCGACATCGGGCCACGATTCGCGCGCTGCAGGTAGCTCAGCATCCACTCCTCGCGCTCGGGGTCGACGAAGCCGATTCCGCGCGACTCCTTGTAACGCTTCAGCCGCGCCACGAGCTCGAGTCGCTTGTTGAGGCCCTCGATCAGCTTCCGGTCGTTGTCCGAGATAGCCTCGCGTAGCTGGCGCATGATCGGGTCGACATCGTTCACGTGCGCCCCTCCCAATGGATGTGTACAGGCTTGTCGATCTTCGGGAACACGAGCAAACGATACGGGTACGTGATCTGCGCGCGCCCCGGTCTGTCGACTTCGCGGACGACGATCGAGACACGCCCGCGCTCGACGACCGCGCGCACGATCTCGAGCAAGTAGCCCGTCGAGGAGCGCGGGCCGGCGGTAATCAAAACGCGCTCCTGCTTTCCGCGCGTCGTGACGCGTGAGAGCGGATGCGCCGCCTCGAAGTTCGGCACCGTCCCCAACCGGTACGCGAGCCGGTGAGCGTCCCCGTATCGCCACACGTGTTCGTACGCGACCCACGCAGCGGCCGCAGCGATGAGCACGGCGATGACGGCTGCACGAATCATGTCGCGAGCGATACGGCGAGCGCGATGCCGTTGAAGGCGCCGTGCAGGATCATTCCGGGAATCGTGCTGTCCTGCCGGTAGCGGAGCCAGCCAAGTCCGATGCCGAGCACCGTGATCACCGGAAGCGCGTCGAGTAGTCCGTGCGCGAAGGCCCAGAGGACTGCCGAACCGACGATTGCCAGCACCAGGCCGAACGGGCGCAGCAGCCCGTAGCCGAGACCGCGAAACGCGAGCTCCTCGGTGATCGGCGCCATGACGACGACCGCGAACGCGAACAGCGCAAACTGCGGCGCGTGGGACGGCTCCCAGCGCGTCGGCGTCAGTCCCTGCTCGCGTCCCGGGTGGAGGATCGGCTCGAGAGCGACCGACACAACGTTCACGGCGACGAGAATGAGAATGCCTGTACCGATGGCGCTGGTCCAGCTCCGCGGCCGGCGGAGCGCGAGCAGGCCCCAGTCTCCGCGGGCGATGAATGCGATCACGACGAGGATGAACGCGAACTGGATGACCGCACCAATGCCGAGGTCCCAGCGGTAGGCGGCGTCCTTGGGCGGCTGTCCGCCTCCGATTCGGCCGGCCCAGTTGACCAGCGCGAGAAGTAGGACAAAGGTCAGCCACGCGACGAGGCGACCGTTGAAGCGGGGACTCGCCGCCGTCTCTACGCGACCCAGTCCCACAGAGCCCATTGCGCCACGAAGATGCCGAGCAGGAGCCCGCTGAAGCCGAGGATCGCGGCGTTCGCGCGCGGGTTGCGCCCGCCGATCCAGGCAAGAGCGAGGAAGAACGGGAAGATAACGACGCCGAAGCGCGGCAGGGAGAGCAGCGGCCAGCGCGAGCTCGGAACGCTCAGCGGCAAGGCGAGGCTCAGCGCCGCGAACAGGCCGTAGGGTGCGCCGACCTCGCGCCACGCAACCACCGTGAGCGCGACGAACAAGACCAGGAAGCCGAGAAGCAGGAGGTTGATCGTCGCGGTGCGCAGGGGCGTCGAGTCCGCGGGCCCGACCGCCGTCCAGTAGACGTGTGCGTTTGACCCGGACCCGATTTGCTCGACGCCCGCCCAGCCGGCGCGTAGCCCGTCCCAGATCCCTCCGAGGGGCCCGGCGGGCGACAGATGCCTGTGCCACGTCCCCTCGGCGCGCGCGAACGCCCACGGGTCGTCGAGCTTCCACCAGAGGAGCAGGGGGTACGCGGCGGCGACCGGCAGCGCCGTGATGAGGCGCCACGAACGGCGCCCCGCGATCAGCATGAGCGGAGGCACGAGCGCGACTGCAGTCGGCCGCGTTAGGAGCGCGAGGCCGACGACGACGCCCGCCTCGGCGATGCGGCCACGCTCGGCAAGCAGGAACGCGCCGAGGCAGAGAAAGAGGAAGAGCGACTCCGAGTACACCGCCTGCAGGAAGAGCGCCGTCGGAAAGAACGCCAGGTAAAGCACGGCACGCCGAGCGCCGTCTCCGCCCAGGCGCTCCTCGGCGAGCCGCTCCAGGAGCACGAACGAACCGAGTGCGGCTGCAAGCGAGAGCGCAATCCCCGCGACGACGTAGTGTCCGCCCAGGCCACGCCCGAGCCCGGCGACCAGCCCCGGGTAGAGCGGATAGAACGCCGCTTGCGCCGAGGAGTACCCGTGCTCGGCGATGCGGAGGAAGTGGACGGAGTCCCAACGCGCCCAGACGTCTGTGACGGCGCCAAGGTCGTGCGTCAGGGTCGGGTCGTCCCAGCGAGCCGCCTTCGGATTGCGCATCGGCTCGAGCGTCAGGAGCGCGATGAGCGCTGCGAGCCAGATCCCGGCACGCGACCAGAGGAAGATCTCGACCGCGGAGCGCACGGCGCGGGCCGGCGGCAACGGATCCCCGGCAGCGCGTCGTTGCTCGAGTCGTTGACCGGCGACCACGACGCCCGGATCATAGGCGTGGGATGCCGCGCCACTTCACGCCGAGAGAAGCCAACGAAGAGCTGCAGGAGATCCGCCCGCTCGCGGAAGCGCTCGTCGCACATCGCGCCGAGCAGCAGCGGCTTCAGACGGAGCGCGTGGAGTTGGCGGCGAAGATCGCGGGCAACGGCGGCGGGATCGACTCGCAGGCGATCGCAGACCTCGAAGAGGCTGAGCAGCTCGAGCGGGTCGAGATCGCGCGCTGCGTAAATGCGATCCACAGCCGCGGCGCGATCGTCAAGGACATCGACGAGGGACTCGTCGACTTCCCGGCCGTGCGCGAAGGAGCGGAGATCCTGCTCTGCTGGCGTCTAGGCGAGGACGAGGTTGCACACTGGCACGGGCTGGAGGAAGGCTTCGCAGGACGCAAGCAGCTCGATCCCGAATAGGACATTTCGCATGCTCTGGCTCAGATTTGTGATCGCGGGCGCGGCGATCTTGCTCGCCTTGTTGCTCGCGAAGCTCGTCGACCGGGCTCTCAGCCGACGCGAGCTCGCGCCCGAGGCCGCGACGCGCTATCGGACCGTGCGCCACGTGGTGATCACCGCGATCGTCTTTGTCGGCGTCCTTTCGGCGCTCCTCGTGATCCCGCAGGTGCGAGCGATCGCGGGCGGGATCCTCGCCTCCTCGGCGGTGATCGGGCTCGTGATCGGATTCGCTGCGCAGCGGACGATCGGCAACGTCGTCGCCGGTGTCCTGATCGCCTTCTCGCAGCCAGTGCGGCTCGGCGACTGGGTTGTCTTCGGCGACGCGGAAGGCACGGTCGAGGAGATCGGCCTGACGTACACATTCATCAGGGCGCCCGACAACTCGCGGCTCGTGATCCCGAACGAGAAGCTCGCCTCGGATACCATCCGCAACCTCACGATCCGCAGCACGGAGAAGGTTGCAGAGGTCACGGTGCCAGTTCCTCTAGAGCAAGATCTCGACGCGTTACTCGACGCGCTCCGCACGGAGACGAGCGGCGACGTCTTCGTCAGCGCGCTCGACGACAACGCTGTGATCACGCTGCGCGAGCCCGCCGCGTCGCAGGCCGAGGCCGAGCGGCTCGCGCGTGAGTTGCGTCTGCGCGCGCATCGGCGGCTCCGCGCCGCCGGTGTCTACGGATGAGTCCGCCGCGGCGCGGGTCGCGCAGGCGCGACGAGCTCGCGCTCGAGGTGCTCCGCGCGAGGAGGCTGCGCGCCCACCGGCGCAAGCGGCTCGCCCGGCGCCGGCGCATCGGAATCCTCGCGGGCGCTGCGGGTGTCGTACTCGCCGGCGTGTTTCTCACCGTTGGGTTGGGCGGCGCCATCGCCTATCAGCAGGGATGCTCGCTCTCGTCGCTGGAGCCGTTCTCGCTTGGAGAGAACACCTTCATCTATGCCGCCGACGGCTCACGACTCGGCGCCATTCCCTCCGAGGGAAGGAACCGGCAGAAGGTTCCCTGGAACAAGATCAGCCCCTGGGTCGTCAAGGCGACTGTCTCGATCGAGGACAAGCGCTACTGGCAGCACGGCGGGATCGACCCCATCGGCATCACGCGTGCCTTCTGGGCCGACGTCAGCCAGGGCAAGGTCGTGCAGGGCGGTTCGACGATCACGCAGCAGCTCGTGCGCAACCTCTACATCTCGCGGGAGCGAACCTTCACCCGCAAGCTGCGTGAGGCCTGCCTCGCAGTGAAGCTCGCCGACAAGTGGTCGAAGCAGAAGATCCTGACGGCCTATCTGAATCAGATCTACTACGGCAGCCAGGCCTACGGCGTGGAGGCCGCATCGCAGACCTACTTCTCCAAGCCGGCCAAGAAGCTCAAGCTCGCGGAGGCGGCGCTCCTTGCCGGATTGCCGCAGGCGCCGTCGAGGTACGACCCGTTCGCAAATCCGAGCGCTGCACGCGCTCGCCGCAAGGCGGTGCTGCGCGCGATGCTCGACACCGGCGCGATCACGCGACGCCAGTACCGCACCGTGGTACGAAACCACAGCCTGCACCTCGACGCCGGCGAGCTGTACAAGGAGATTCGCCAGCCGTACTTCTTCGGCTACGTGCGCGACGAGCTCGTTCGCGTCTACGGCGAGGCGCGCGTGCGCCACGGCGGCCTGCGCGTGTACACGACGATCGACCCACGGCTGCAGCGTGCCGCGCGCGAAGCGATCAAGAACCAGCTGTACCTCTCCAATGACCCGGCGGCCGCGGTCGTCGCGATCGATCCCGCGACCGGCGCTATTCGCGCGATGACGGCCGTCTCACCCGGCCGCGCACACAACCAGTTCAACCTCATCGCCGACGCGCGCCGCCAGCCTGGGTCGACGTTCAAGGCCTTCGTGCTCGCGACGGCGATCGAGCAGGGCATGGACCCCGAGTCGACGTACTACCTCTCGGCTCCACTCCACTGCGACACCGGGCCCTGCGCGGTGAAGCCGTGGGACCCCGAGACGTACGACCACACCTACGTAGGCAACACGTCGGTCGCGAACGCGACGCTTCGTTCGGACAACACCGTCTACGCGCGACTGACGCTGGACGTCGGCGCCGAGAACGTCGCGAGGATGGCGCAGAAGCTCGGCGTTCGCACGCCGCTCGACGTCAACGGCTACTACGTCCCGTCGATGGGGCTCGGGTCGATCGCGGTCACGCCGCTCGACATGGCCTCGGCGTACACGACGTTCGCGGCGCGCGGGATCTACTCCAAGCCGATGGCGATCACGAAGGTGGTTCTGCCAAGAGGCCAGATAGACACGAAGGCTCGTTGGGGGGCGCCCGAACAGAAGCAGGTGATCTCGCCGGGCATCGCCTATGAGGTGACGAAGATCCTGCAGGAGAACATCACCTCCGGCACGGGCGTCGGTGCGAACTTCGGCAAGCCCGCGGCGGGCAAGACGGGCACGACCGAGAACCACGCGGACGCTTGGTTCTCCGGCTACACCCCGCAACTCGAGACGACGGTCTGGATGGGTTATCAGCGGGGCGAGATCCCGATGACCAACGTCCATGGCATCTCCGTCGCGGGCGGGACCTTCCCGGCGACGATCTGGCGTCTGTTCATGGAGAAGGCGCTTGAAAATGAGCCGACGCGCGACTTCCCTTTGCCGAACACGTATCCGACGTACAAGGACTGGCACGGCGAGTGGCAGTACAGCGGTGGTTCATACGTCCCGACGCCCAGTTACAGCGCGCCGGTAACGCCGCCCACGACGACGACGGCGACGACGGAGCAGGCTCCGCCGGCGAAGCACAAGAAGGAGAAGAAGTAGACATCGCCACCGCCTCCTCCCCAACCGCCGCCTGAGCCCTAGACCGACCTGGGCGGCGCTCGCCGCAGGCGCCGTCGCTCTCTGCCTGACGGCGGCCGCCGCATTGCTTGCATGGCCGCACGGGTCGCCGCTCGTACCGCGGCACGCAGGACACCCGACCGGCGACCGCACCTGGGCCTGGCTCTTCCTCGTCTTCCTGAGCGCCGCATTCGCCGCGTACGTCGTCGGTGTCGTGCTGATGCGCGCGAGTCGGCCGCGCCTCTCGGCGGTGGCGGCCATCGCGTGTGCGCTACAGCTCGCCCCGCTTGCAGCGCCGCTACTGCTCTCGACGGACGCGTGGACGTACTGGGACTACGGCCGGCTTGCTGCCGTCCATGGCGCGAACCCCTATCGCGCGCAGCCAGAGGCCTTCCCGGCCGACCCGGCGTTTCGGTTCGTCGGCGCGGCGTGGCGCGACTCGACGTCCGTCTACGGCCCGGCGTTCACACTTGCCTCCGAGCCGCTCGCCCGCGCCGCGGGCTCGTCTCCGGACGCGGCCGCGTGGATCTACAAAACGCTCGCAGCCGCTGCGGTACTGGCGGCGGCAGCGCTCGCGGCACGCCTGTCTCGGCGTCCTGCCCTCGCTCTTGCGTTCGTCGGCTGGAATCCGGTCCTAGCCGTGCATTTCGCGGGAGGCGGGCATAACGATGCGTGGGTCGTCCTGCTCGTTCTCGCGGCGCTTGCCGCAGCCGCGTCGGGCCGGCGGCAGCTCGCGGGAGTGAGCTGGGCGCTCGCCGTGCTCGTGAAGTGGATCCCGCTCATTCTCCTGCCGCTTCGCGCGCTCGAGGCACGGGCGACCGGCCGTCGCGTCGGCCATGTCGGGTTCGCGCTTGCTGTCATCGCCGTCGCCGGTCTCGCGTTCGCCCGCTATGGGACGGGATGGTTGAACACGTTCGGACCTCTGGCGCGCAATGCCAATCACGAGACGAGGTGGGCGCTGCCGCATCGGCTCCAGCAGCTCGGCGTTCCTCACCCTCTCGCAATCGGCGTCTTCGGAACGGGCTTCGTCCTTGCATACGCATGGCTGGTCCGGGAGGCCTGGCGCGGCAAGGCTCGCCTTGCCCTCGCGACGTGCGCGTTGCTGCTCGCGCTGCCGTACCTCGTCGTCTGGTACGTCGTCTGGGCTGTGCCGCTCGCGGCGGCGGAAGACGACGAACCCGCGGCGCTCCTCTCGCTCGTGCTGTGCGCGTACCTTCTGCGGCAGACCATCCCGCTCTAGGGCGGGAGCACCCGGCGGAAGACCAGCACCGCATCGCGCTCGAAAACGAGTCGCCAGGCAGGATTGCGCCGCAGCCACACGACCTGTGTCGCGGTCGGGAGCGGCGCAAGCCGGTCCGCGTAACCGGGCCGCGACTCGTCGACGGCGACCCACGTCGCGTCCTGAATGAACGGGAAGCTGAGGACGCGGCGCCGTGCCGAGAGATGCGCGCCGAGCGAGTTCGTCGCGCTCACGACCGCATTGGGCGGGATCAACTTGAGAGCGCGCGCTGCGACACGGTCGTGCTCGCTCACGACGGCCGCGCGCGCCTGAAGCGTCTCGCCCCCGGGCAGCTCGCTCCAGACCGGAATCGCACCGAGCGCGTAGTTGCCGGCCAGCGCCGCGACGAGCGCGACCGTCGCCACCGGCAGAGGCAACCGGCCGCGGAGTCTTGCACCGCCGAGCACAGCCGCTGCGATCAGCGGGGGGATCTCCGCGGCCGTGTAGTGGAAGTGAATCGACGTCTGCGTGGGCGTCGCCGAAAGGAGGTTCAGAAGGAGCGCGGGCGCCGCAGCGAGCGCGACCGGGGAAAGCAGGCACAGGCCCGCGAGCGGCAGGACAAGATCGAGCAGGTAGTGAACCCCCGCGTGGTCGAACATCAGCCGGAACAGCGCGACCGGGTCGTTCAGCGCAGCGCGCGCCTCGCTGTAGCGCCCCGAGAAGGTGCTCTGTCCGGCGCCGAAGTGCGGGACGAGGATGCCGGCCGCAATCGCCGTCCACGTGCCCCCCGCGACCGCGATGATCGCACCCTCGGCGCGGCGCCCCTTCGCGAGCGCGTACCACACGCCGAAGCCGGCGAGCACGAGCGGGACGTCCTCGCGGCAGATCGACGCAAACAACGCGAAGGCGGCGAACGGCGCGAGCCTGTCCTCGTCGAGGTACCAGAACGCGTAGAGCAGCGCGGGCATCGCGAGCCCGCCTGGATGAAACTCGTTCAGCGCGAGCCACGTCGTCGGCGGGTAGACGAGGTAGACGAGCGCGAAGCCGATGCCTGCGCGCTCGGAGTCGAGGTGCTTACGCGCGAGCCAGTACACCGGCAGCGCTCCCAGCGCGATCGCCACGGCCTGCGCGACCAGCAGCAGATCCGGGCTGGGCCACAGCCACCAGAGTGGCGCGAAGAGCATGAGCACCGGGTCGATGTGCGCGCCGAGCCTGAACGCCTGCTCGCCGGTGAGCGTCGTGACGCGCAGCGGATGGCCGTGCGCAGTCGACCACACGGCTTGCACCATGTTCCCGAGGTCGAAGCGTCCGGTCTCGAACGAGCGGTGACGAAGCATCGACAGCGCGCCGAACCCAGCCGCGAACGCCGCGGCGGCGGTCCAGACCGCTAGAGGAGCTCTTCGATGAGCGCGCGCCATCGTGCGCCGAGTATCGCCTCGCTCGCATGCTCGCGATATGCGGTCAGGCCGCCCGCGCCGATCCGCCGCGCCAGGCTTGCGTCGGCGGCGAGCCTGCGCAACGCGGCGACGAGCGCTTCAGGATCCCCGGGTGGGACGAGCAATGCGCTCTCCCCGTCGGTGAGCAGCTCGCGTGCGGCGGGCGTGTCCGCCGTCACGACCGGCGTGCCGCAGGCGAGCGCCTGAAAGACCTTGTTCGGGATCACGCGCCGCGCCTTGGCGGACGTCCCGAAGATTCCGAGCGCGCAGCCTGCGTGGTGCAGCTCTTCCGGCAGGCGCTCGTAGTCGACCCACGCGCGCCGCTCGACGTTCGCCGGAGGAGCCTGCACCAGGGACTCGAGCTGGCCGCTGCCGACGACGCGAAATCGCAGCTCGGGCGCGAGTCGCGCGGCTTCGAGGATCGTCTCCAGCCCATGGAGCGGGATCAGCTTGCCGACGAAGAGGCAGGTGAAGTCGGCTTGCACTTGCCATCCAGGCGTAAAGACGCGTTCCTCAGCGCCGACGAGGCAGACCTTCACATTCCGCGCGCCGAGCTCGCGGAAGAACGCTCCGTTTGCCTCTGTGTCCGCGACGACGAGATCGGCGGCACGAAACGCTGCGCGATCGATCGTGCGGAGCACGCGCGCAACACGCGACCGCGGGGCGAAGCGGCCGCGGTCTTCCACGAGCGTGTCGGCGAGCGAGACGAGTGGGTTGAACACGACGGGCCGTCCGCGCGCCACGCGCTTGGCCGCGGGGAGGTCGAAGTGCCCGGGGTAGCCGACCACGAGCGCGTCGAAGTCGGCGTCGGTGCGGCGGAGCAGCGTCAGCTCGGCGCGCGCGAGCCTCAACGCCGCGACGGGACCGGCACTGAATTTGTGCTCCTGCCCCTCCCACACCGACGCGTGCCGCTCAACCACTTCCACGCCGGCCTTGCGTAGGCACGAGATGACCTGTGCGTTGCGCGGGTAGTCGCGCTCGTACGTGCCGAAATAAAGGACGCGCAAGCCGCTTGTTACGGGAGCACTTCCTCGACGTGCACGTCGCGCTGCTCGCGCGCCATCGCGCGCTCCTCGTGGTGGCTCGTGATCATCTCGCTGATCAGACCAAGCGTGAAGAACTGCATGCCGACGACGACGAGCAGAACGCCAAGTGTCAGCAGCGGTCGCTGCCCGATTGCATGACCGGTGAGCTTGACGATCGTCAGATAGACGAGGAGAACCACACCCGATCCTCCGAGCAAGAGGCCAAGCCCGCCGAAGAGGTGCAGCGGCCGGTGCCGGTAACGCCCCATGAACGAGACGGTGAGCAGATCGAGGAAGCCGCGCAGGTACCGCTCCATGCCGTAGCGCGAGCGACCGTGCTCCCGCGGCCGATGGTTGACCGGCAACTCTGCGACGCGGTAGCCCTGCTCATGCGCGAGCACGGGGATGAAGCGGTGCAGCTCGCCGTAGAGCACGAGGTTGTGCACCACCTCCGCGCGATACGCCTTGAGGCCGCAGTTCATGTCGTGCAGACGGAGCCCCGACATCCAGCCGGCGACCCAGTTGAAGAGCTTCGACGGGAGACGACGTGAGAGCGGGTCGCGGCGTCGCGTCTTCCATCCCGAGACAACGTCGAAGCCCTCCTCCAGTTTCGCGAGCAGCTGCGGGATCTCCGAAGGGTCGTCCTGCAGATCGCCGTCGATCGTGACCACGCGCTCGCCCGCGGCCTGCGCGAAGCCGGCCGCGAGTGCCGCGGCCTTGCCGAAGTTTCGGCGCAGACGCACGACGCGCACGTTGTCCTCGCGCGCGTGGAGACGCGTGAGCGCGCTGAACGATTCGTCCGTCGACCCGTCGTCCACGTACACGGCCTCCCACTCCTCGCCGAGTGGGTCGAGCGCGGCCTGGAGCTCCTCGTGCAGCAAACCGATGCTGCGCTCCTCGTTGTGAACGGGCACGACGACCGAGATCACGGCCCTAGTATGCGGTCGCGATGGCGGCCCTGCTCACGTTCGAGGAGGCGTTGCGGGAGATCCTCGCGCGCGTCCGGCCGCTGGCGGGTGAGATCGTTCCGCTCGCTGCAGCGGCAGGCCGCGTCCTCGCGGCGGACGCGACCGCCGCGGTCGACCTCCCGCCGTTTCCAAGCTCGGCGATGGATGGGTTTGCGGTTCGCGCAGACGACACGCCGGGGCGCCTGCCTGTGGTCGATCGCATCGCGGCGGGTCGCCCTGCGACGCGTCCGCTCGAAGCTGGGCAGGCGATGGCAATCGCCACCGGTGGCGTCGTGCCGGAAGGTGCAGACGCGGTCGTCCCGATCGAGCGTGTGGTCGAGGGCGACGACGCGATCGAGATCGCCGCGCGTCTCGAGCACGGCGAGCACGTTCGGCCCCGCGGAGGCGACCTTGCCGCGGGCGACCCGGTTGTGCGCGCGGGAACGCTCGTGCGCCCGGCCGAGCTAGGCGCGCTCGCCGCCGCCGGCGTCGCTGCCGTGTCGTGTGCGAGGCGGCCGAGCGCCGCCGTCATCTCGACGGGAACGGAGCTGCGGGTGCCGGGCGAGTCGCTCGAGCCAGGCCAGATCTTCGAAGCGAACGGCGTCATGCTTGCTGCGGCGCTCGCCTCAGCGGGCGCGGTGGTGACGCCACCCGAATCTGTGCCCGACGACGAGGCCGCTCACCGCGCAGCGCTCGAGCGAGGGCTCCGCGCTGATGTCCTCGTCACGTCGGGAGGCGTCTCCGTTGGACCACACGACCTCGTGCGGACGATCGAGGCGGAACTGGGCGTCGACGAGGTCTTCTGGAAGGTGGCAGTCAAGCCGGGGAAGCCGGTCTCGTTCGGCGTGCGGGACGGCACGCTCGTGTTCGGCCTCCCCGGGAACCCCGTCTCGTCGCTCGTCTGCTTCGAGCTGTTCGTGCGACCGGCGTTGCGCGCGCTTCAAGGTGCACGCGAGCCCGGGCCGGCGTTCGCTCCAGGAGAGCTTGCCGCCTCCGTGCGGCGAAACCCCGAGCGCGACGAGTTCCTACGCTCGCGCCTCCGGTTCGACGCAGACCGCGTCCTGCTCGAGCCGCTCACCGGGCAGGAGTCGCACATGATCGCCCGCGCCGCGGCCGCGGACGCCCTCGTGCTCGCGCCTCGAGGCGAGGGCGAGCTCGGGCCCGGCACTGCGGTCCGCTATCTGCCGCTTCGCTAGAGATCTGCGGCGTCGACGTCGGGGACGGCGCGCGCACGTGGCCGCCGGCGAGCGCGCGACGAAAGCACAACGCGTCGGACGGTGCGCCTGATGGGTCCCAGCGGCGGGCGCTCTTCTACAGGCGGATAAGGCGCGTAGCGCCCGGCGGCCAGTGCTGCCAACTGTGCGCCGGCCGCTGCCCACACGACGCACAGCGCCAGCGCAGCGAGCGGCACCCAGCCGACCGCCGCGAGCTGCAGGAGGTACCACGGCGCGTCGAAGCCGAGGCCGAATCGATTCGCGAACTCCCAGAGGAGCAGCGCGGGCCCGGCGAGCCCGGCGAGCCACACTCCCATGCGAGCCGCGAGCGGCCGGTCGCCCACCTGTGGAAGCCAGAGCCAGGCGTGGAGGGACGGGAGGAGGAAGACGAGCGCAAAAGCATTCAACGACACGACGAGCAGTGAGACGATGGCGAGCGCCAGCAGGGCTGCGCAGTGTCCGGTCAGCTCCTCCTCTCGGTCGATCGGCCGTCGCGGGGTCAGGCGGTCACGGGTGACGAGCCAGCCGAGGAACGACAACCCGGCGAGGACGATCAGGCCGAAGAGGGGCCAGTCCGTGCCGCTGCTCGATTCGGGTGCGGGCGGCCGAAGCGATGCGTGCGGCCACCGGCCGGCGAGCCCGACGAGCTCGAAGACGATCAGGACGAAGAGCCAGAAGAGGACTCGGCTGCGCATGCTCAGCACGGCCGGCATGAGCTTCATGCGGCGGCGCCGAGTCAGCGCGAAGAGGTCGACCACCGCGGTGAGAAACGGGAGCAGCGCGGCGACGAGAACGATCTCGATCGCCCAGCCGCGGACGATGCGGGCGCCGAAGTAGACGTACGAGGAAGTCCCCTGCGTGAGCTCGAGACCCTCGTCGAGCGAGGCGAGCAGCTGCTGGGACGCGCGCCCGATGTGTCCGAACCGTGCGGCGTGGCTCTTCAGCTGCTCCGGTGTGTCGCCGACGGGGCTCGGTGGGCGGTCGCCCGACGAAGTGAGTGTGACGGCCGAGATCCCCTGTCCCAGGAACGGTGCCTGCTCGTAGAAGCTGAACGGGAAGGCGAGATCGAGCAGCTGGCGCAGCGCGCTCGGGCGCTGGGCAACGTCGCGCCCCTGCTCGAGCATGCGCGCAGCGGCGGTCGCGAGCAATCCGGTGCTGGGCATCCGCGGCTTGTCGCCCGAGAACTCCAACCGGGCGCGTCCGGGGCCGGCGATCGCGTCGAGGTCGACCACCGCGACGACGTCCCGGGCGAGCGGCGAATGCTCCGCGAAGTGCGCCGCGCCGATGCCGCCGAGCGCGCCGCCGTCGGTCGACAGGAAGACGATCGTGTGTGCGGGCCGCACACGTCGCGAGGTCGAAGGCGCCGTCGATGCGGCAGCCGGGTTCGCATACGAGCGGGCGAGCTCGATCAGAGCCGCTGTGCCCGAAGCGTTGTCGTTTGCCCCTGCACCGACCCCGCTGTTGTCGCGATGGGCAACGACGACGATCGCCGACGTGGAGCGCCCCGGCACCACGGCGACCAGATTCACGAAGTGCAGGCGGCCGCGTCCTGCGACGGTCGCCTCGAACGCCTCCGGCCGGACGACGAATCCGTACGGCCGTAGCTGGTCGGCGAACCACCTGGCCGCCCCGGCTGCGCCCGCCGTCTCGGGCGAGCGATCCGGGTGCTCACTCGCCAGGTCGTTCGCCAATCGCACGGCGCCGACGGTGTCGAAGGCAGGCGGCAGGTCCGGGCGTGGCAGCGGCGCCGGCCGGGTGACTGTGAACGCCGCCAGCAGGAGCGGGAAGGCGACGAGCAGCCAAGTGCCACGGTAGGTGCGGCCGCTGATTGGACGTTCGAGCGAGCCACGCCGCGCTCGGCGCCGTCGGCGCGTGGGCGGAGCCGCGGACATGCCGGGCTATAGTAAGTGCCCGGTTACCCGTCGCCCGGCAGGCCTGAACATGTCCGAGCCACCGACCATCCTGCTAGTCGACGACGAAGACGCCGTTCAGAAGCTCCTCGCGTACCCGCTCGAGCGCGATGGATTCCGGGTCGTGTCGGCCCGCGACGGCGAAGAGGCGCTCGACCGCTTCGGCGAGGAGAACCCCGACCTCGTCGTGCTCGACATCATGCTGCCTCACCTCGACGGTCTCGAGGTTTGCAAGCGCCTACGAGCTCGCAGCACCGTCCCGATCATCATGCTCACCGCTCGTGACGACGAGCTCGACAAGGTTGTCGGGCTCGAGCTCGGCGCGGACGACTACATCACGAAGCCGTTCTCGATCCACGAGTTCCGCAGCCGCGTGCGGGCGCTGCTCCGAAGAGCGAAGCTCCCGCCGTACCAGGGCGAGGACGGCGACGAGGTGATCTCGTCAGGCCCACTGCGCGTCGACGTCGCCCGCCGTACCGTCGAGCTGGACGGGCAATCGGTGCAGCTGACGTACGTCGAGTTCGAGCTGCTCCGCACCATGGCGTCCCACCCCGGACGCGTGTTCTCGCGCAAGATGCTCCTCGAGGAGCTCTGGGGCGGATCGGATTACCGCGAGCCGCGGACGATCGACGTGCACGTGCGCCACCTGCGCGAGAAGCTCGAGCAGGACCCGCGCGAGCCCGAGTTCATCCACACCGTGCGCGGCGTGGGATACCGCTTCCGGGAACGATGAACCCGTTCAAGAGTGTCGGTGCGCGGCTCAGCTTCGCCCTCGTGGCCGTCGTCGCGCTGGCGCTCGGCCTCGTTTACATGATCGTCGTCCCGTCGCTTCGGCAGCGCCTGATCGATACGAAGCTCAACCAGCTCCGGAGCGCGATGCCGACGATCGCGGACGAGGTCTCCCGCACCGAGCCGTTCGACTTCTCGACCGAGGCGTCGCGCTGGTCGGGTCGGGCCTCCGCGCGCATCGTCGTCTACGCGAACGCCAGGCCTGCGTCCACGGACCAGAACGTCTCGCTGGCGACGTTCGCCGACTCGAACCCGAATTCCTCGGTCGATGTGACCTCAGACCCCGTTGCGCAGCGGGCGGCGAACAACGTGATCGAGGTCTCAGACACCGTCCACCGGGGCGACACCGAATGGGCTGAGGTGGCGAGGCCGGTGTCGAATGTGGCCATTCCCTCCGGCGGAGTCGTGTTGCTCACGGCGTCGCTCCACGACGCGCTGGCCAACGTCGCCACCGTCCAGCGGCGCATGCTCGAGGCGGGCGTCCTTGCGCTGTTGCTCGCATTGTGTGTCGGATACGGCCTCGCGTACCTCTTCGCGCGCCGGATCAGGCGCCTCGAGGTCGCAGCCGAGCGCATTGCGGCCGGCCGATTCGACCAACCGGTCGTCGACAAGAGCGAGGACGAGTTGGGGCAGCTCGCACGGGCGTTCGACCGGATGCGGCTGCGCCTCTCGAAGCTGGAGCGCGCGCGGCGCGAGTTCATCGGTAACGCCTCGCATGAGCTGCGAACGCCGCTCTTCTCGTTGCGCGGCTTCCTCGAGCTCATGACCGACGAGGAGCTGGACGAGTCGACCCGACGCGAGTTCCTCGAGACGATGCGCGAGCAGGTCGACCGGCTCCAGCGACTGGCCGAGGATCTCCTCGACCTGACGCGCCTGGACGCGGGCAGGATGCACATCGAGCGGCGCCCGATCGACCTTGGCGAGCTCGCGACCGATCTCCACGACGAGTTCCGCGCCGTCGCAATGGCGACCGGGCACGAGCTCGACCTGGACGCCCGGGAGGGCTACGCGCTCGGGGACGAGGAACGGGTCGTCCGGATCGGCCGTGCCCTGCTCGAGAATGCGCTCAAGCACACACCGCCCGGGACGCGTGTCTCCGTGCGGTCGATCGGGAGCTCGCTCGTCGTGGGGGACGACGGTCCGGGCATTCCGACCGAGCATGCCGCGCAGATCTTCGAGCGGTTCTACCGCGTCGACGGAGCGAGGGCCTCCGGCAGCGGGCTGGGGCTCGCAATTGCGCGCGAGCTCGCCGAGGCGATGGGCGGCACGCTCGAGCTCGACTCGAACGCCGGATTGACGACCTTCACGCTTCGGCTGCCGCCCGCCCGTTTTCCCGTGGAAACGGACGGGGACGCGGACGAGCGTTTTGTTCCAGCCGGCGAGGCAAGAACCCCCCGGGATGAGGCATCAGCGCACCCAACTCGGTTGAGACAGATAGGAGCAGGTTTAGACGGAGAAACCTGCGGGTAGGCTACGAACACCTCGAATGGCGATCGCGAATGACACGGCCACGACCTCGCGTGCGGACGCTCGTGACCGCCGGGTTGTCCGACTGACGATTCCGGCGCGGCCCGAGTACATCACGCTCTGCCGGCTCGCCCTCACGGGGCTTGCCCGGCTCCGGCCGATCTCGGACGAGCTCGTCGCCGACCTCAAGCTCGCGCTTACGGAGGCGGCGTCGAACTCGGTCAGGCATGCGTACGGCGGCGGCGGGGGCTCGGTCGAGATCGCGTACGAGCTCTACGGAGACCGGCTTGTCATCGAGGTGAACGACGAGGGGGAGGGCTTCGACCCGGCGGAAGACGGCGAACTGGGCGACCTCGAGAACCTCACCGAGGGAGGCCTGGGCATCGCGATCATCCGCGCGATCGCGGACGAGTTCGTCCTGTCTCGCGGTCCGCGGGGCCGCGGCTCGCGGTTGCGCTTCGTCAAGGTCCTGACCGCGTAGCCCGCCGCTTGCTCCAGCTCGTCAACGTTGGACACAAGTCGCTGGTCGACTACGGCTCGCTTGCGACGCGAGGCCTGATGGACGAGATCCGCGCGCTGGCGGAGCCGCTCGCAGGCAGGCGGGTGCTGCACCTCTCCGCGACCGCGTTCGGCGGCGGCGTCGCGGAGATCAACTACACCCTCGTGCCGCTCATGCAGGACGCGGGGCTCGAAGTCGAGTGGCGGATCATCCGCGGCGCCGACGACTTCTTCAACGTGACCAAGACGATCCACAACGCCCTCCAGGGAAATCCGCAAGGGCTGAGCGACTCGCATCAAGAAATCTTCGGCCGCTACCAGGAGCTGAACGCGCGCGATCTCACCGCTGACTACGACTTCGTCATTGTCCACGACCCGCAGCCGGTCGGGCTGATCGACCACTTTCCCGACTCGAAGGCGCAGTGGATCTGGCGCGGGCACATCGACTTCTCGACACCGAACCAGGAGGTGCTCGAGTTCTTGCTGCCGTCGATAGCGCGCTACGACGCCACGATCTTCCACCTGCCGGAGTACGCGCCCCGCGCGCCCGGGCTGCCGCCCGCGTACATCTGGCCTCCGGCGATCGACCCGCTCGCGCCGAAGAACATGGCGCTCTCGCCTGAGGATGCGGCGTACATCGTCGACCAGTTCGGCATCGACGTCGAGCGGCCGATGCTGACGCAAGTCTCGCGCTTCGATCCGTGGAAGGACCCGCTAGGTGTCATCGATGCCTACCGGCTCGTGAAGGAGGAGATTCCCGAGGTGCAACTCGCGCTCGTCGGCTCGATGGCGCATGACGATCCGGAGGGCTGGGAGTACTACAACGCGACCGTCGAGTACGCGGCCGGCGATCCAGACATCTACATCCTTTCGAACCTCAACAACGTCGGCTCGGTCGAGGTCAACGCGTTCCAGGTGCACTCTCGCGTCGTCATCCAGAAGTCCATCCGGGAGGGTTTCGGGCTCACCGTCAGCGAGGCGCTCTGGAAGGCGCGTCCCACCGTTGCCGGTCGCGTCGGCGGCATCGTCGTCCAGATCGCGGACGGCGAGACCGGGCGCCTCGTCGATTCCGCCGAGCAGTGCGCGGCGGCGTGCCTCGAGACGTTGCGTGACCCGGAAACCGCAAGGATCCGTGCGTTGCGGGGCAAGGAGTACGTGCGGACGCATTTCCTGACGCCGCGCCTTTTGCGCGACTGGCTGACGCTGTTCAATCGCCTGACCGGCAACGACACCGGCATCGAGCTCGCCACCGTCGGCGCGAGATAACCCACGGCGCCGGGGATAGGGTCCCGGAATGGCGTCCCGCCGGAACCTGATCGTCGTCTCCAACCGCGGCCCCGTGACGTTCAACTGGAGCGGCGGCGAGCGCGTTGCGCGCCGAGGCGGCGGAGGGCTCGTCACCGCTCTGCGAAGCCTCGTTCTGCATCACGACGTCACGTGGATCGCAAGCGCGATGTCCGACGAGGATCGCGTTGTCGCATTGGACAACAATGAGGAACCTTTCGAGGAGACCGCGCGCGACGGCTCAACCTACCGCTTGCGACTGATCGCGCACGACGAGCAAGCGTACGACTGGTTCTACAACGTCATCGCCAACCCGATGCTGTGGTTCCTTCAGCACCATCTCTGGGATCTCGCCGCAGCTCCGACCATCGACCACGGCGTGCACCACGCGTGGCTCGAGGGTTACGTGTCGGTCAACCGTGCATTCGCCGAGGCAGTGATCGAGGAGCTCGAGCGCGATCCGAACGCGTCCGTCTTCTTCCAGGACTACCACCTCTACGTTGCTCCCCGGATCGTTCGCGAGGCGTCGCCGGGCGCTCGGCTCGTCCACTTCGTGCACATTCCGTGGGCGGCGGCCGACTTCTGGTCAGTCCTGCCGCTCGAGATCCGGCGCGCGATTCACGACGGCCTGCTCGCGAACGATGTCGTCGGTTTTCACACGCGGCGCTGGCGTCGCAACTTCATCCGCGCGGCGGAAGACATCGTCGGCGCTGTGCCCGACTGGGCGCACGACTCGGTTGGTTACGAGGGACGCCGGATCGCAGTCACGGCGTCACCCATCTCGGTTGACCCCACCGAGTTCGACGAACTTGCGCACAGCCCAGCGGTGCTCGGGGCCGGTCGCAAGCTCGCTCGCCATCGTCCCGAGAAGCTCGTGCTGCGCGTCGACCGGACAGACCCTTCCAAAAACATCGTGCGCGGCTTCCGCGCATTCGAGCTCTACCTCGACGCGCACCCCGAGATGCACACGCGTGTCGCCCTTGTCGCGCTGCTCGATCCTTCGCGGCAGGAGATTCCCGAGTACGCCGAGTACGTCGGTGCGATTCAGCGCGAGGCTCGCCGCGTCAACGATCGATTTCAGCAAGACGGCTGGATGCCCATCGACCTTCAGATCAGCGACAACTTCCCGCGCGCGGTCGCGGCCTACAAGGACTTCGACGTGCTGTTCGTGAACGCGATTTTCGACGGGCTGAACCTCGTCGCCAAGGAAGCGCCGCTCGTCAACGAGCGCGACGGTGTACTCATCCTCTCGGAGAACGCCGGTGTGCACGAGGAGCTCGGCGACTGGGCGCTGTCGGTCAATCCGTTCGACGTCGCCGGCCAGGCCGACGCGATCCACCGCGCAATCGAGATGCCGGCCGAAGAGCGGCGCGACAGGATCGAGGCGATCCGTGCCTGGGTGCGGGAGCACGACCTCGCGTCGTGGATCGATCTGCAGCTGCGGGCACTCGATGCCGAGTCACTAGAGTCTCCGGTGTGACCGCCGTCGTCGACGGGCGCGGATGAGCGTGCTCTCGCATGTCTCCGAATCCGGCGAGGTCCGGATGGTGGACGTCGGGGGCAAGCCGCTCTCGCGGCGCCGCGCGATCGCGTCGGCGCGAGTTCGGATGGCGGCCGAGACGGCCCGCCGGCTGAGAGACCTCCCCAAGGGAGACGCCCTCGTCACCGCACAACTGGCGGGGATCATGGCGGCGAAGCGAACCGCGGAGCTCATTCCGTTGTGTCATCCGTTGCCGCTCACGAGTATCGACGTGCAGGTCGTGGCCGACGCGTCCTCCGTCGAGATCACCGCGACCGTTGAGACGACGGCGCAAACGGGCGTCGAGATGGAGGCTTTGACCGCAGCATCGCTCGCGGCGCTGACGGTGTACGACATGGCGAAGGCGGTCGACAAGGGGATGGTCGTCGAGGATGTGAAGCTCGTGGAGAAGACGAAGTCGTGACGGCGGCCGTGCTCACGATCTCCGACGGCGTTGTAGCGGGCGAGCGCGAGGACGCGAGCGGCGACACACTCGAGGAGTTGCTTGCGGCCGAGGGCTACGACGTCGTGCGCCGCGTCGTGCCCGACGAGCGCGAGCAGATCTGGGCGGCGATCCGCGATCTCGCCGCCGAAGCGCGGCTCGTGCTTACGACGGGCGGGACCGGGGTGGCGCCGCGTGACGTGACCCCGGAGGCGACGCTCGGCGTGCTCGACCGTGAGGCGCCGGGAATCGCCGAGGCGATCCGTGCCGATTCGATCGCGAAGACTCCGCACGCGTTGCTCTCTCGCGGCGTCGCCGGGACGGTCGGCTCCACTCTCGTCGTCAACCTTCCCGGCTCGCCCGGCGGCTGCCGCGACGGCTTCGCCGTGATCCAGCCCGCGCTCGAGCATGCGTTGCGGCTCATGGCCGGCGAGTCGACCGCGCACAAACAGACGTGACGAGCGCAGTCGCAGTCCTGCCGGGTCGGTTCGCCCGGCTCGTAAAGATCGAGCACACGCTCTTCGCGCTGCCCTTCGCGTACGTCGGTGCGTTGCTGGCCGTGCAGGAGGTTCCGTCCGCACACGATCTGCTCTGGATCACGATCGCGATGGTCGGCGCTCGCTCGCTCGCGATGGGGTTGAACCGACTGATCGACGCACAGCTCGATGCTCGCAATCCGCGGACGGCGAACCGCGAGCTGCCCGCGGGACTCCTGACGCGAGCTCAGGTGCTTTTCTTCTGCGCGGCGTCGCTCGCCGTCTTCCTGATCGCCGTCTTCCAGCTCGATCCCGTCGTCCGCTGGTTGTGGCCCATTCCTGTCGCGGGGTTCGTGATCTACCCGTACCTGAAACGATTCACGTGGCTCTGCCATCTGTGGCTCGGCGCCGTCGACGGGCTCGCGCCGATGGGCGGATGGGTCGCGATCACCGGGAAGCTGCCGCTCGAGGCGTGGGAGCTCGGGGGCGCGGTCGCGTTCTGGGTCGCCGGCTTCGACCTCTTCTACTCGCTCTTCGACGTCGAGGTCGACCGGCGCCAGGGGCTTCACTCCGCCGCGACGCGCTTCGGCGTGCGCGGCGCCTTCTGGGGTGCGCGCGTAATGCACGCGCTGACGGTCGTTCTCCTCGCGCTCGTCGGCTTCGGGCTGGACCTCGGCGCGTGGTACTGGCTCGGGGTTGCCGCGGTCGCGGTTCTCCTTGCCGTCGAGCATGCACTCGTCTCCCCGGGCGATCTGCGGCGGCTGAACGCGGCCTTCTTCACGATGAACGGCGTGATCAGCGTCGTGTTCCTCTTCTTCGTGCTTGCGGACGTCGCGTCGTGATTCGCGCGCGTGGGCTCGCGATGCGGTACGGCTCGAAACGGATCTTCGACGGGCTGGAGCTCGACGTCGAGCGCGGCGGGTTCGTCCTCGTCACCGGACCGAACGGCGCCGGCAAGACGACGCTGCTGCGGCTCGTCGCCGGTCTCGTCGTGCCGACCGCCGGGGAGCTCACGGTCGACGCGAACCGCTCGCAGCTCGGCTTTCTCGCGCACGAGGCGCTCGTCTACCGCGAGCTGACCGCGCTCGAGAACCTCGACATGTACGGGCGCCTGTATCGCGTGGCTGAACGACGCGAGCGGATCGGCATGCTGCTCGAGCGGTTCGATCTCTGGGACGCGCGCAATGAGCGCACGAGCTCGTTCTCGCGCGGGATGCTGCAGCGGCTTGCTCTCTGCCGCGTTTTGCTTCACGAGCCGGAGCTCGTGCTTCTCGACGAGCCGTTCGCGGGTCTCGACAGCGAGGGCTCGGAGCTGCTTGACCGCGAACTTGCGGCGCGGCGCGGCAACGCAACCTTCCTCGTCGCGACGCACGAACCGGAACGACTCGCGCACCTTTCGACCGGAAGCCTGGCGTTCGCGTGAGCGGCTACTTCGCGGACGTCGCCACACTGGCCCGTAAGGATCTGCTCCTCGAGCTTCGCGGCCGAGACACGTTGCCGGCGATGCTGCTCTTCGTCTCTGCCGCGCTCGTCATCTTTCACTTCGCGCTGCCGAGCGGCACGGGTGAGCTTGCCGGTCTCGGTCTGCTCTGGGTTGCGATCATTTTCACCGCCCTGCTCGGCCTCTCCCGTGTGTTTGTCGCCGAGCGCGAGCAGAACGTGCTCGACGGGCTCGTGCTCGCGCCGTCCGACCGCAGCGCGATCTGGTTCGGCAAGGCCCTCGCCGCTCTCGCGTTCCTCGCGCTGGCCGAGGTCATCGCTCTGCCGCTCTTCGCGTTGTTCTTCTCAGGGATGGACGCTGCGACCGTTGCCGCAGTCGCGCTCGCGGACATCGGAATCTGCGCCGTCGGCGTGTTCGTGGCGGCGATGTCGATTGCGACGCGAGCGCGGGAGCTGCTGCTGCCGGTGCTGTTCCTGCCGCTCGCGATTCCGGTGATCGTCGGCGGCGTCGGCGCGAGCGTCACGGACTCACCCGGGCGTTACTTCGCGTTTCTCGCGCTCTACGACGCCCTCTTTGCGACAATCTGCTGGGCCTCTTTTGAGTACGTCGTTACGGAATAACGCACTCGTTGCGTCGGCAGCGCTCGCCGCCTTGCTCCTTGGCACGGCTATTGCGCTGATCTCGTTTTACGCACCGCTCGACGAGGACGGCCTGAACCAGAAGATCTTCTACTTCCACGTGCCGATCGCCTTGACGGCGTATGCGTGCTTCGGCTGGGGCGCGTGGAAGGCGCTTCTCCATCTCTGGAAAGGAAGGCCCGGGGCCGATCTCGAGAGCTACGTGTCGATTCACCTGGGCGTCATCTTCGCGGTGATGACGCTCGTGACCGGTTCGATCTGGGGCCGGTTCCGGTGGGGCCAATGGTGGCTCTGGAGCTCGAAACAGCTCGTGCTCTTCCTCGTGTTGTTCCTCTTCTACTCGGCCTATTTCATGCTGCGCTTCTCTGTAGAGCCGGGCCCGCGGCGCGCGAACCTCTCGGCCGTGTACGCGATCTTCGGCGTGGTGCTGATCCCGATCAGCTTCCTCGCGATCCGGCTCGCGAGCGACTACATCCACCCGGTTGCGTTCGACCGGCACGGGCCGCAGATGTCGGCCTCGCAGTTCCTGACTTTCTGTGTCAGCCTCGCAGCGATGCTGTCGCTCTTCGCTGCGCTGTACCACCTCGAGCTCGCCGGGAAGCGCATCGACGCACACCTGCGCGAGCTGCGGGAGTTGATCGGATGACCACAGAGGAGAAGTACGTTGCCGCTGCCTACCTCGTCGTGTTCGTCGTGCTCCTCGCCTACGTGGTGATCATGTCGGCGAAGGTCGCGCGGCTGGAGCGCACGCTCGCGGAGTTGGTCGAGCGGGTGAAGGCCCGTGGCTGAGCTGCTCTTCTGGCCGGCGCTGCTCGCGTACGGCGAGGCGGCGTTCGCATACTTCCGAGAGGCGCGCGCGCCCGGACGGCCGGGGCGGCTCGCGACGTGGGGTGTGCGTATCGGCTGGCTCGCACAGACCGCGCTGCTCATCGCGCAGGCGTCGCGCGCGAACGGATTCCCCTGGTCGACGTGGGCGGGCTCGCTGAACCTCTTCGTCTGGCTCGTCGTCACCACGTACCTGATCTGGGGCTGCCGCGCGCGCTACCGGCTGCTCGGGCTGGCGGTCACGCCGCTCGTCGCTGCGCTGTTCGTCGTCGCGCGGCTGGGCGGCGGAACCGAGCTCGGGACGCGCAGCCACTATTCGAACGTCTTTCTCGTCCTCCACGTCGGCCTCGTGCTCACAGCGTTCGCCGGGTTCACGCTCGCAGCCGCGCTCGCCGCCGTCTACCTGTTCCAGGAGCGGCGGCTCAAGCGGCACGACGCCGGCATCCTCCGCCTCCCTGCTCCGGCGCTCGAGACGCTGGACGGGCTCGGCGCGCGGACGATCGCTGTGTCGCTGCCGGCGCTCACGCTCGGCATGGTCGTCGGTGTCGTCCGACTCGAGGAGAAAGGCGGCGGACTCGATGCGTTGATGGCCGTGACGCTCGCGACATGGCTCGCCTACGGGTCGTACCTCGCGCTTCGTTACGGCTACGGGTGGCAAGGCCGCAGGACTGCGTATCTCGCGCTTGCCGCGTTCGCGCTCGTCATCGTCGTCCGACTCGCGCTCCCTGAAACCCATTTCGCATGAGGCTCTTCCTCGTCGGCATCTCGCACCGTCACGCGCCCGTCGAGGTGCGCGAACGCGTCGCGCTCGACGCGAGACAGTCCGCGGCCCTCGCGCGTGAGCTGGCGGAGGGCGGCGGCGAGTGCGTGTGCCTCTCGACGTGCAACCGCACGGAGCTCTACATCGTCGGCGAGGACGCCGAGGGTCGGGCGCTCGAGGCGTTGCGCACGCTCGGCGGCGACGAGGTAGCCGCACTGTCGTATCGCCTCGCGGATCAGGCAGCGGCGTTGCATCTCTTTCGCGTCGCCGCGGGCCTCGATTCGCTCGTGCCCGGCGAAGGCGAGATCCTCGGCCAGGTTCGTGCCGCATACGAAGCCGGCGCACCGGGCTCGCTTCTGAACCGGCTCTTTCACGATGCGCTGCACGCGGGCAAGAAGGCACGCGCACAGACGACGATCGCCGAGAGCCCGGCGTCGGTGTCTTCCGCAGGCGCGGCGCTCGCGCAGCAGGTATTCGGCGACCTCAGCGGCCGGCGCGTGCTCATCGTCGGCGCCGGCAAGGTCGGCGAGCTCGTCGCCCGTGGTCTCGCTGCGCGCGGGGCGGAGTTCGTCGCCGTTGCGAACCGCACCGACGAGCGTGGGCGCGAGCTCGCGAGCCAGATCGGCGCGACCGCTGTGCCGATCGAGCGGCTCGCGGACGAGCTCGTCTCCGCCGATGTCGCCGTCGCGTGCACGAGCGCGCCCGGGTTCTTGATCGGCCCCGACGACGTGCGCGAGCGCAAGGGGCGGCCGCTCTTCCTCATCGACCTTGCGGTTCCGCGCGACATCGATCCTGCCGTGAACGAGATCGACGGTTGCTACCTGTACGACATCGACGATCTCGAGGCTGTTGTCGAAGCAAGTCTCTCGGGAAGGCGCCGCGAAGCCGAACGTGCCGAGGCGATCGTGGCGGGCGAGGCGGAGCGGTTCCGCGCGTGGCAGGCGTCGCTCGAAGTCGTTCCGACCATCGCCTCTTTGCGTGCGCGCGCGGAGGCGATCCGCTCCGCAGAATTGTCGAAGGCGAAGCTGAGCGACCGGGAACGCGCCGCCGTCGAGTCGATCACGTCGCAGATCGTGAACAAGCTGCTGCATTTGCCGACGGTGCGCATGAAAGAGGCCGCCGCGGCATCTGACGCGGTCCTCTATGCTGACGCGGTGCGGCACTTGTTCGGACTCGAGGACGAGCGATGACACAGGCCGCACGCGGACTGACCGGTCGGCCGCTGCCCGTGCAAGTCCCGAGCGCGTTCGTGCGTGTTCGGCCGCGACGCAACAAGTGCGGCCAGACGAGGCCCGGTTCTTCGAGCTGTCGTGCTCGTACGCATCGGCTCCCGCGGCAGTAGGCTCGCGCTCACTCAGGCCGGCCTCGCCGCCGAGCGCCTGCGTCGTCCGGGCCTCGAGATCGCGCTCGTGCCGATCACGACCGCGGGCGATCGCGACCGCACGAAGCCGTTCGGCGAAATCGGTTCGCGCGGTGTCTTCGTCAAGGAACTCGAGGAGGCGTTGCTCGAACGGCGGGTCGACGTTGCAGTGCATTCGGCCAAGGACATGACTTCGACCGATGCGGACGGGCTCGCGGTCGGCGCCTACCTCGAGCGCGAGGACCCGCGTGACGCGCTCTGCGGCGCGAGTGAGCTGCGACCGGGCATGCGCGTCGGCACAGCGTCGGTGCGCCGGCGCGCGCAACTGCTCGCGCTCGTGCCCGAGCTGTCGATCGAGCCGCTGCGTGGCAACATCGACACGCGCTTGCGCAAGCGCGGCGAGCGTGGACTCGACGCGGTCGTGCTTGCCGCGTGCGGCCTCGACCGGCTCGGGCTCGGCGACGAGATCGGCAGGCGCTTCGCTCCCGACGAGTTGTTGCCCGAGGCAGGCCAGGGCGCGCTCGCGCTGCAGGTGCGCATCGGAGAGGAGGAGTTGGTGCAGCCGCTGGACCATTCCGAGACCCGTCGTCGCGTCGAGGCGGAGCGGCAGTGCGTCGCGGCGGTGGGCGGCGGCTGCCTGGCGCCGGTGGCTGCGTTCCACGACGGAGCGACGCTCACCGGCCTCGTCGCGGCCGAAGACGGATCGTGGGTTCGCCGCGTGACCGGCGACGATCCGGAGGCGCTCGGTCGCGAGCTCGCGACGCTTGCGGCGGCGTCATGAAGGTGATCGTCACGCGGCCGCGCGACCAGGCCGGGCCGCTCGTCGACGCGGCTCGAGCACATGGGACACGAAGTGGTCGAGTGCCCGCTGATCGAGATCGAGCACACGTCCGACGAGCCGGTCGACGCAGAAGGGTACGACTGGGTCGTCGTCACCAGTCCCAACGGCGCGGACGAGATCGCGCGCCGGGGACGCAACCTGCCGAAGCTCGCGGCCGTCGGCCCGGGGACCGCCGAGCGGCTGCGCGAGCACGGGCTCGAGCCGAGCTTCGTCGCGCGCGTCTCGTCGCAGAACGGGCTGCTCGCCGAGTTTCCACGACCCGCCGGGCGCGTGCTCTTCGCGGCGGCCGAGAACTCGCGCCGCGGGCCAATCGACGAGCTCGGAGCCGACTTCGTGCCGCTGTACGCGACGCGGCTTCTCGCGCCGGATCCGCCCGACGGCGACGTCGTGGTGCTCGCCTCCGGTTCCGCCGCCCGTGCGTACGCGGGCATCGGCGGCCGCGCGCCTGCCGTGTCGATCGGCCCGCAGACGTCGCGCGTCGCCGCGAGCGTCGGCCTGACCGTCGTCGCCGAGGCGTTCACACACGATCTCGACGGGCTCGTCGCGGCCGTCGACGCGTTAGCGTCGGGACCGTGAAGCATCGCTTCATTTCGTTTCTGTCCGACTTCGGTCTCACCGACGACTTCGTCGGGACGTGTCACGGCGTGATGAAGCGAATAGCGCCGGACGTCGGGATCATCGACGTCACGCACGGCATCGCGCCCCAGGCCGTCCTGCCCGGCGCGCTGATCCTGCGCAACACGCTTCGGTACCTGCCGTCCGGCGTCCACCTCGCCGTCGTCGACCCGGGAGTCGGCGGCATGAGGCGACCCTTGATCATTCGCGACGCAGACGGGGAGCTGTTCGTCGGTCCCGACAACGGGCTGCTCGTACCGGCCGCTGACCTCGGGGGAATCGAGAGCGCGCACGAGCTTGCAAATCCCACCTACGCGCTCGAGCCGGTTTCGAGAACGTTCCACGGCCGGGATCTGTTCTCGCCCGCCGCCGCTCACCTCGCGCTCGGCGTCGACCCCGCTGAGCTCGGACCGCCGCTGTCGCCGGACGCCCTGGTACGTCTCGATTTGCCGACTCCGGTCGTGGGAAGCGGTGTTGTCGATGCGAGCGTGCTCTACGTCGATCGCTTCGGGAACATGCAGTTGAACATGACGCGTGACGATCTCGACCGCGTCGGTGTCGTCCCCGGCACGCGCTTCGAGCTCGAGCTCGCGGGCGAGCGCTACTACGCGACGGCCGCGCGGACGTACGCCGACGCGCGGCCGGGCGAGATCGTCCTCTACGAAGACTCGTACCGCAACATCGCGATCGCCATCAACCGAGGCAGCGCGGCGGACATGTTCGCGGCGCAGCCCGGCCAGCACGTGCTCCTCCACCTGGAGCAGCCGTGACGCGCGGCCAGCGCTTCGCACGCGTCGTCACGGACATCGTCGTCCGCTGGCCCGCGTTGTGGCGGATCCTCCGCCGGCCCATGCGCGCGCAGTTCGACAAGCTGGCGCCGGCGTGGGAGGGCATACGCACGCCGGACACGCTCGCGCCCGTTGAAGCGGGTCTCGACAGGGTCACGTCGCCGCCGGGCCGCGTCCTCGACCTCGGCACGGGCACGGGCGCAGTTGCGCGTCTCGTTGCCGAGCGGTTTCCGGACGCGGAGATCGTCGGAGCCGACATGGCAACGCAGATGATCGAGGAGGCGCGGCGGGTCACCGATTCGCCGGGGATCACGTACCAGGTGGCGGATGCGCAGAAGCTTCCGTTCGCGGACGGCGCCTTCGACCTGGTCACGCTCGGGAACATGATCCCGTTCTTCGACGAGCTTGCCCGCGTCGTCAAACCGGGCGGTCGAGTGTTGATCGCCTACTCGGCCGGCGACGAGACGCCGATCTACGTGCCGAGCGACCGTTTGCGCGCCGAGCTCGGCCGCCGCGGATTCGTGGAATTTGCGGAGCTTTCTGCCGGGCGCGGGACTTCTCTTCTCGCGGTCAAGAGTTAATCTCAACGAACACGGAACGTTCACGGAGCGGTTGCACCGTCCTGGACGTCCCGAGTCGGGGCGGAGAGATCCGCCCCGTCCTATGCTCGGCGCCGTGAAACGCCCGAACCGGCTCGACCGCCTCCCCGAGCAGTACTTCATGCGCTTGCTCGCGCAGGTGCAGGACGCAGCCGCGCAGGACGGCGAGCCGCTCGTCGATCTGGGCCGCGGCAATCCCGACGTTCCGCCGCCGCCGCACGTGATCGAGGCTCTCGTCGAGTCTGCGCGGGAGCAGACCGCGCGAGTCCACGGGTACGCGCCCTTCGCGGGCCTGGCCGAGCTGCGCCGCGCGATCGCCGACCGGTACGCACGTCATTACGGCGTCGAGCTCGATCCCGGACCGTGAGGTCGCGGTCGTTCCAGGGACGAAGTCGGCGCTCGTGGAGCTCGTCCTCTGCCTCGCGGAGCGCGGCGACACCGTCTTGTTGCCGGACCCGTACTACCCCGATTATCCGTCGGGAATCGCGCTCGCCGGCGCGGAGCTCGGGTTGCTGCCGCTCGACGCCGAGCGCGGGTATGCACCGCGCTTCGATCTCGTTTCCCGCGAGCGCGTCGCTGCCGTGTTCCTCAACTATCCGTCCAACCCGACCGCCGCCGCCGTTCGTGACGGCGTGTTCGCAGATGCGATCGCGTTTGCGCGCGACACGGGCGCGACGATCATCCACGACTTCGCGTACGGCGACCTCGTCTTCGACGGGCGGCAGCCGAGCAGTTTCCTTGCCGAGCCGGGCGCTCGCGAAGTCGGGGTCGAGCTCTTCTCGATGTCGAAGAGCTTCGGCATGGCCGGCTGGCGGCTCGGGTTCGTCGTCGGCAACGCCGAGCTCGTCGCGCGCATGACGACGCTGCAAGACCACGTCCGCGCCGGAATCTTCATCCCGATCCAACAGGCTGGCATCGCAGCCCTCGCCGGCCCGCAGGAGACCGTCGCCGAGCGCGCGCAGCTCTACGAGCGCCGCCGTGACCGCGTGCTCGCAACCCTGGGCGATCTAGCTGCGCCGTGCGAGGGGACCTTCTACGTCTGGATTCGTCTGCCCGAGGGCCTAACGCCGCCGCGCTTGCTCGAGGAGCACCGCCTCGTCGTCGCTCCCGGCGAGGGGTTCGGCCCCGCGGGTGCTGGGTGGGCTCGTCTCTCGCTGGCGACGCCCGACGAGGTCATCGACCTCGGGCTCGATCGCCTCGCCGCTGCCCTGAAATAGCCCTTTCGGGGCTTGACCTCGTCCGATGGACGAGCGAGGATCGATGTGTTTCCAGCCGCCGGCCCGGGTGGGACCGGCCATTTCGAGGAGGAGGACCTCTTGCATCGCATTCAGCCGTCGGCCGTCTCCGGCCACCATCATTTCGCTTCGTTGCGCTGTTCGTGGCGCTAGGAGGGACGCGGTTACGCAGCCGTCGCGCTCGCCCCGAAGAACAGCGTCGGCTCGGCCCAAGTCATCAACGGATCGCTGCAGAAGAAGGATCTGAACAAGAAGACCATCGCTGCGCTGAAGGGCAACCGCGGTGCACGAGGCGCTGCGGGCGCGGCGGGCGCCGCTGGTCCCGCGGGCGCTACCGGTGCCGCTGGTCCCGCCGGCCCGGCTGGCGCAACGGGCCCCGCCGGCGCGCCCAACCCCAACGCCGACACGCTCAACGGCCTTGCTGCCGCGTCGCTCATCCGCTCGGCATCGGCGAGCACCGAGACGCCTGTTGCGCTGAGCGGCTCGGACACGACGTTCCTGACGGTGGCGATCACGGCTCCCGGCGCGGGATTCCTCATCGTGGACGGCCACGTGAATTACAGCGGGACGGCCGGCGCGCTGGTCCATTGCGGCGTCGACGTCGACAACGGCCCGTCCGCTTGGCAATCTGTGCACTCGCAGAGCTCTCTGGTCAGTTTCGGCACGGGCGACACCTGGGAGATCTGTGCCAAGCAGACGCGGTTCGTCGTTGCCGCAGGCTCGCGAACGGTTCGGTTCAAGACCCACAACGACGGAGGAGGCACCGTAAGTGCTTCGGGTGGCTCCATGACGTGCTCTTCGAGCCGTTCGGCTCCGTCGGAGGTGTTGGAACCGGCATGCCCGTCGAGAGTCCGACGGGTGCTGACATCGCACAGCAGTAGCGCGCCCCGTCTTTGAGCTTCCAGCGAGGGGAGCGGTCTCGACCGCTCCCCTCGCTGCCGTTGGTGTTGCAGCCGGCCGTCGTGTCGTGAGGTGGCGAGGGCCGGAATCGAACCGGCGACACCACGGTTTTCAGCCGTGTGCTCTACCGACTGAGCTACCTCGCCGAACGGCCGACAGTCTAGCCCGGCGCCGCTTTCGATCCCGTTAGCCTGCGCTCGTGGAGTCCGTCGCGGTGATCGGTGCGGCGATCGACCTCGGTGCCGGGCGCCGAGGCGTCGACATGGGCCCCTCGGCGATCCGCTACGCCGGGCTTGCGGAGCGGCTCGCGACGCTCGGGCGCGAGGTGGTCGACCTCGGGAACGTGCCGGTCGCGATCGCCGAGGCAACCGACGAGGGCGATGAGAGCGCTCGCTTCCTCGGCCCGATCATGGAGACGTGTGAGCGCATAGCCGGCGTCGTTCGCCGCACCCGCGAGGACGGTCAGTTTCCGCTTGTGCTCGGCGGCGACCACTCCGTCGGGCTCGGCTCGCTCGGAGGCCTCGCGGCGGCTCACGGGCCGGGCGGTGTCCTCTGGATCGACGCGCACGGCGATCTCAACCGTCCGCAGACGTCGCCCACCGGCAACGTGCACGGCATGGTGCTTGCCGCCGCGCTCGGGCTCGGCGGCCCCGGTTTCGAGAGCGGCGCCTGGCCCACGCCCTCCGTCGAGCGCACGCGCCTCGCACTCGTCGGCACGCGTCAGCTCGACCAGGGCGAACGCGAGCTCATCCGCGAGCACGGCCTGCGCGTCTGGACGATGAGCACGATCGACCAGCTTGGGATGGAGCGGACGATCCGCGAGGCGATCGAGCACGTCGCCGGCGACGGTTTCGTCCACGTGTCCCTCGACATGGATGCTCTCGACCCGGGCGTTGCACCGGGCGTGGGAACCGCCGTGCGCGGCGGCCTTCGCTTCCGCGAAGCGCACCTCGCGCTCGAGTTGATCGCCGACGCGAACGTGCTGACGTCGCTCGACGTCGTCGAGGTGAACCCGATCCTCGACGTGGCGAACGAGACGGCCGAGCTCGCCGTCGACCTGATCGCGAGCGCTCTAGGCGCGCGAATTCTCTAGGAACCCGACGATCGCGTCCGCGGTCTCTTCGAAGGCATCCCACATCACGATGTGACCGCCGGGAACGTCGACGAGCACGCAGTCGGCGAGCGTCTCGCGCACGACGTCGACCAACGGGTCGGGCACGACCTCCGAGTCGCGGCCGCGGACAAGCAGCGTCGGCGCGCGCACTCGGTCGAGCGGCGGCGGCTTCGCCATCTCCCCGTAAGCCGCGACGACGGCCGAGCGCACGAACCGCGGGCGCCAGCGCGAGTCGTCGCCGAGCCGCAGGTGGTGCGATAGCTCGTCCGCGACGAACTCCCGCTTCGCGCGTGGATTCGCCGCGAGCCTCGCCTCGACCGCCTCGTCGAGAGACGCGTAGGACTCGTCTACCCGCGTCAACTCTGCCCGCTCGAGCGCGACCTGCGGTGGCACCCACACCGCGGGGTCGAGCAGGACGAGCCGGTCGACACGCTCGGGCCGCCGCGCGGCGAGCTCGAGCGCGAGCCTGCCGCCGAAGCTGTGGCCGACGACGTCGATCCGCTCCAGGTGGAGCGCGTCGAGCGTGTCGACGAGGTCGCCGACGTGGGCGCCGAGGTTCCACGGCGGCTCCCAGTCCGACACGCCGTGCCCGCGCAGGTCGGGCGCGAAGACGTGGAACGCGCCGAGCCGCTCCTCGGCGAGGCGGCGAAAGCGGCCGCCCCAGCTCGTGACGCCGTGGAGGCAGAGGAGCGGCGGCGCGTCGTCCGCTCCCCAGTCGTGCACGTGAAGTCGCATGCGGCGAAACTACCCGAGCGTGCTCGCCGTGCTGTACGACATCCACGCGAACCTGCCTGCGCTCGAGGCGGTGCTGGCCGACGCCAGGTCGAAGGGGGCCACGACGTTCTTCCTCGGCGGCGACCTCGTCGGTTTCGGTCCGTTCCAGCGAGAGACGTTGGCCGCGCTGCGCGAGATCGACGAGCCGACGATGTACATCCGTGGCAACGGCGAGCGGTGGATGCGTGAGCCTCCGCTGGATCGGCCGGAGATCCTCGGCAACCTGAAGGAGCACGTGGCGAGGTTCGCCGAGGAAGAGGTCGAATGGCTGTATCGCCTGCCCGAGCGCGCCGAGGTCGACGGCGTCGTCTACGTCCACGGCTGCTACTGGAGCGACGTGGACAGCTTCGCGCGCGAGGCGCAGCCGGCGGACGATCTGCGGGTCGGGCCGTTGCACGGACGCACGCTCGTTTTCGGCCATTCGCACGTCCAGTTCCGCCGGAGCGGAGCGAAGAACAACGAGCTGGTGAACCCGGGGTCGGCGGGAATGCCGCTCGACGGCGACACACGCGCCGCGTGGGCCTCGTGGGACGGCAGCGACTTCACGTTTCACCGCACCGACTACGACCTCGAGCGCGTGATCGACGCTGCGCGATCCCCAGGCGACTGGAGCGACGTGCTCGTGCACCGCTACACGTACGCGTCGGATTAAGTTTCTTCGCCGCTCCCGCTGGGGCGGTAGTACGTCTTCCCCTTCAGCTCGTCCGGCAGGTTGTCGACGTCGAAGCCGCGCGGGTCGTCGTGCGGATAGACGTAGCCCTGGCCGTGGCCGAGCTTCTTCGCGCCGCGATAGCTCGCGTCGCGGAGCGGCTTCGGCGGGCGCAGGTTGCCGCCTTCGCGCACGTCGGCCGTCGCCTCCTTCAGCGCGACGTACGACGCGTTCGACTTCGGCGCGCGTGCGAGGTAGATCGCGGCCTGCGCGAGGTTGAGCCGGGCCTCCGGCAGGCCGACGTGCTCGACCGCGTGCGCGGCTGCGACGGCGACGAGCAGCGCGCGCGGGTCCGCGTTGCCGATGTCCTCGGACGCGAGGACGATCATCCGCCGCGCGATGTAGCGCGCGTCCTCGCCCCCCTCGACCATCGCCGCGAGGTAGTAGACGGCCGCGTCGGGATCCGAGCCGCGCATCGACTTGATGAACGCCGAGATGAAGTCGTAGTGCTGGTCGCCGCCCTTGTCGTAGAGCAGCGGCCGCTTGGTCGACGCTTCCTCGGCGTGCCGCTCCTCGAGCGCGACGCCTTCGGCCTGCGCCGTCTGCGTGGCCAGCTCGAGGATGTTGAGCGCGTTGCGCGCGTCGCCTCCCGACAGCTGCGCAACGCGTCCCGCGACGTCGTCGGGGACGTCGACGCCGAGCTCCGCCGCGCCGCGTGCGATCACGAGCAGCAGGTCGTCCTCGTCCAGCGGCTCGAGCTGGTAGATCTGGCAGCGGGAGAGCAGCGCGGAGTTCACCTCGAAGTAGGGGTTCTCCGTCGTCGCGCCGATCAGCGTGATGAGCCCCTCCTCCACCGCCGGCAGCAGCGCGTCCTGCTGCGCCTTGTTGAAGCGGTGGATCTCGTCGAGGAAGAGGATCGTGCGCTCGCCGTGCGCGCCGAGCCGCTCGCGTGCGCGCCCGAGCACCTCGCGCACGTTCGCAACGGTCGCCGAGACGGCCGACAGCTCCTCGAACGCGGCGCCGGTGATGCGCGCGACGATTCGCGCGAGCGTCGTCTTGCCGCTCCCGGGCGGACCGTAGAGGATCAGCGATCCGACGCGGTCCTGCTCGATCGCGAGACGGAGCGCCGATCCATCGCCGAGCACGTGCCGCTGGCCGACGAACTCGTCGAGCGTCGCCGGTCGCACGCGCAGCGCGAGTGGCGCAACGGTTGCCGTGCGCTCGCGTGCCGCGTCGGAGAAGAGATCGCTCATGCGAAGAAAGTATGCTCCGGACGGGTATGGAAGCCGCCGTCCGCGTCTCCAACGTCAGTGTCGTCTACCTCTATGTGCGGGACATGGAGCGGTCGTTGACGTTCTACCGCGACCTGCTCGGGATCCCGCTCGAGGGCGACGAGGACTGGACCGAGGCGACGTTCCCCGGCGGCACGCGCTTCGCGTTGCACGCTGCTCCAGACGGCAAGGACGACCTCTCGTCCGGCACCGTGAGCGTGAGCCTCGAAGTGGAGGACGTCGATCGCGCGAGCGAGCTTCTGCGCGCGGACGGCGTCGAGGTGCGCGAGATGATGCGCGAGGACTGGGGCACGGCGGCCGATGTGGTCGACCCCGACGGCTACACGATCACGCTCTTCCAGCGGCCGGGCTGATGGCGACCGAAGCGGAGGACTACTCGCAGCCGATCCTGTCGGGCGAGGGCGCAAGCGACTACGAGCGCTACCTGCGTACGGACGATCTGCTCTCGCTGCAGAAGACGCCCGAGGAGATGGCGCACCGCGACGAGCTCCTCTTCCAGACAGTGCACCAGTCGTCCGAGCTCTGGCTGAAGCTCGCATGCTTCGAGGTCGAAACTGCGACGCAGCTACTCCGCGAACACGACGTGCCGGCGGCGCTGCGTCTCCTTCGGCGTGCGAACGACTGCCTGAAGATCGCGACGCAACTGCTCGACATGCTCGAGCACATGTCGCCGTGGGAGTACCAGACGATTCGCAAGATCCTCGGCCACGGCAGCGGCTTCGACTCGCCCGGCTTTCGCAACATCCGTCGTGTCTCGCCGTCGCTCGGCGAAGCGTTCAACGCGCTGCGACACGAGCAGGATCTCTCGCTCGTCGACCTCTATGTGCACGGCCGCGACCACGAGGAGCTGTACCAGCTTGCCGAGGCGCTCATCGAATGGGACGAGCGCGTCTCGGTGTGGCGGTTCCGGCACTACAAGGTCGTCGCGCGGGTGATCGGCGACGAGGTCGTCGGGACGCAGGGCACGCCCGTCGAGCTGCTCGGCGGCCTGATCAAGAACAAGCTCTACCCGGAGCTGTGGCAGGTTCGAAACGATCTGACGTCGCTCGCGAACGAGGACCAGGGCTGAGCGCGACGACGTCGCGCGCGCTCGAGCTTTTCGAAGCGGACGGCGCGCTGAGCGCGCTCGAGGAGTACCTCGACGACGCGGGCTTCTGGGGCGGCGGCGCGGACGGGCTCGTCGCCGAGGTGTTCCTCGGCTATGGCCTCTCGGAGACGATCCGCCGCGGCATCGCTCCGCGGCCGCCCGAGCCGTGCGCCCTTCCGCTCCTGGCCTGTCGCCTCGGGCCATCTCCCGAGTCCAGGACTAGGGACCTGTCCGGGTTCGCCGTGGGCGAGTGGACGCCAAGTTGGTCGCAGCGCGCGTACGCGACTGCGGTCGACGAGGTGCGCGCGGCGATCGCGCGCGGCGACGTCTACCAGGTGAATCTCGTCCAGCATCTGTCGGCGCCGTTCGACGGTGACCCTTCAGCGATCGCGCACGCGCTCGGGCCGCTGCGGCCGCTGTTCGCGCGGCCATTCGACGGCGACGGCTGGACGATCGTCTCGGCTTCGCCGGAGCTCTTTCTCGCGCGCCGTGGGCGGCGGGTCTGGACGATGCCGATCAAAGGGACGCGACCGCTCGGCGGCACCGGGCTCGCCGACGCCGAGAAGGATCGTGCCGAGCACGTGATGATCGTCGACCTCGAGCGCAACGACCTCTCGCGGGTGTGCGAGCCCGGCAGCGTTCGCTGGCCCAAGCTGATGGTCGAGCACGAGCTCGCGGGCGTCATGCACCTCGTCTCCACGGTCGAGGGAACGCTGCGGCCCGACGTCGGGCTCGCCGAGCTGCTCGAGGCGACGTTTCCGGGTGGCTCCGTGACCGGCGCGCCGAAGATCGCGGCGGTCGACCACATCGCTGCGCTCGAACCCGTGGGCCGCGGCGCCGCGATGGGCGCACTCGGCCGCATCTGGCCGAACGGCGACCTCGAGCTCGCTCTGACGATCCGCACGTTCGCGGTCGCCGAGGACACGATTCACCTCTGGGTCGGCGGCGGCATCGTCTGGGACTCCGAGCCCGAGGCCGAGATCGAAGAGTCGTGGGTCAAGGCACGCCCGCTTCTCGACGCGCTGGACGTGCACGCGGCGTGACGGTCCTCGCCCTCGCCGTCACGGGACGCGGCCTCGTGGACCCCGACGAGCCGGTCGTCCACGCGGACGACGAGGCTGTGCTCCGTGGTCGCGCGGCGTTCGAGACGATGCGCGTCTACGGCGGCGTTCCGTTCAGACTCGACGCCCATCTCGTCCGGCTCGCGGCGTCGTGCGAGCGCATCGGCGTGGCGCCGCCCGATCCGGCCGAAGCGCGCGAGCTCGCCGCGCTCGCGCTCTCGCACGCACGCGAGCCCGAGGCAATGCTGCGCTTCTACCGAACGTCAGGCCGCGAGCAGGCGAGCTCGCCGCGTCTCCTCGCAATGGTCAACTCGCTACCCGAACATCTGGAGGACACGCGTGCGCGCGGAATCCGCCTCGTCTCGCTGCTCGGCGTCCGCGCCGAGGTGCCGTGGCTGCTCGGCGGCGTGAAGTCCACGAGCTATGCGGTGAACATGGCGGCCGAGGCGGAAGCGCGTGCGCGCGGCGCAGACGACGCCGTGTTCGTCACCGAGGACGAGCTCGTGCTCGAGGGGCCGGTGACGAACCTCTGGTGGCGGCGCGGCTCCGAGCTGTTCACGCCCTCGCTCGACCTCGGGGTGCTCGCCGGCGTCACGCGCGACACAC
Organism: uncultured Actinomycetes bacterium; assembly: GCA_963815965.1. GTDB lineage: Bacteria > Actinomycetota > Thermoleophilia > Gaiellales > Gaiellaceae > DASVFB01. Next base: position 916,523 of record CAWFIT010000001.1, read on the forward strand.
TGATCGAACTCGCGCCTGCGCTCCGCTACTCGGTGCGCGAGGGACGGTTCCCGCTCGCGGAGCTCCGTACCGCCGAGGAGGCGTTCACGTCGTCCTCCGTGCGGGAGCTGATGCCCGTGGTCGAGGTGGACGGCAATCCGATCGCGCGAGGCCCCGCCGCAGAAGCACTCCAGGCGGCTCTGCGACACGCAGCGCTAGGCTGAGCCGATGGCAGACAAGGTCCGCCTCGGAGGCATGGCGCTCAGCAACGGCGTTCTCGTGCACGGCCCAACGTCGTGGGCATGCGCCGTGCGCCTTCCCGACGGCTCGCTGAAGGTCGCGGCCGAGCGGAAGCGCATCATCGGCAACAAGGTCGAAAATCCGCTGCTGCGCGGGCCGGCCCGTCTCGCGGAGGCGGTCGCGTTGCTCCCGTCGCTCAAGCGACGGCTGCCCGAGGCGAAGCTGCCGTTCGAGCAGCCCAGGATCATCGCCGCGATGGCCGCCTGCGCCGTCGGCGTCCGTGTCATCCGCGGCTCACGGCTCAGGCCCGGGGTGCAGGAGCTCGCCGCCGGCGTGCTCGCGCTGGCGCCCGCGCTCCTGTCGCTGCGAGGCAGTGATCTAGCCGCCTATCATGGCGCCGAGCACATCTCGATCGGCAGCTACGAGCACGACGAGCCGCGCACGCGGGAGCACGAGCGCTGCGGCTCACATCTGATCGGGCCGCTGATCGCGACGTCCGCCGCCGCGAATGCCGTCACCGCCACGGTTCCGCCGCGCTACCGCAGTCCAGCGCGCGCCGCCGCATCGCTCGGCGCGCTCGCCGCGGCGACGGAGCTCTTCGGCTGGATGGTGCGCAACCCCGATAAGAAGCTCGCACGGGCGCTCGCAAGGCCGGGCCACGAGCTCCAGCACCGGTACGCGACGAAGGAGCCAAGCCCCGAGCAGGTCGAGGTCGCCGAGGCGGCGCTGAGCGCCTGCCTCCAGCTCGAGACGGCGTGACTCTTCAGAAGAAGGGCCTCGTTGCCGATGGAAGCTCGGCATGAGCAGCATCGCCAATTTCTTCAGCAATCCGCCGGGCTGGATTCTCATCTGGGTCCCGATCCTCTTCTTTGCCGCGATTGTCTATTTGCTCTGGCGGACGCTGCAGATGATGCCGCGCGTGCGGCCGGCGCCGATCGAGGCGCAGGCGGGTTTTGCGATCGGCTGGGGCGACGTGGCCGGGCTGGAGGAGGTCAAGGAGGAACTGTCGGAGGTCGTGGAGTTCCTGCGCACGCCCGAGCGCTTCGAACGGCTCGGCGCGAGGGTGCCGAAGGGAATCCTGCTCTATGGGCCGCCCGGGACCGGCAAGACGTTGATGGCGAAGGCCGTCGCATCCGAGTCGGGCGCAAAGTTCTATGCGCAGAGCGCCTCGGCATTCGTCGAGATGTTCGCGGGACTCGGCGCGGCGCGCATCCGCAAGCTCTTCCAGGAAGCGCGAAAGAACGCGCCCGCCATCATCTTCATCGACGAGCTCGACGCAGTCGGCGCGGCACGCACCGGCCACGGCTTCAACCGCGAGCAGGACCAAACGCTGAATCAGCTGCTCGTCGAGCTCGACGGCTTCGATGCGAGCGAGCGCGTCGTCGTGATGAGCGCCTCGAACCGCCTTCAGGATCTCGACCCGGCGCTGCTCCGTCCCGGCCGTTTCGACCGGCAGATGCTCGTCTCGCCCCCCGATCTTTCGGGGCGCGAAGCGATTCTCAACGTCCACACTCGAGGCAAGCCGCTCTCCTCGGATGTCGACCTGCAGCTGGTTGCGAAGCAGACCGCGGGTCTAACAGGCGCCGACCTTGCGAACATCTGCAACGAAGCCGCGATCTTCGCCGGCCGCAAGGAGTTGGAGTACCTGCGCCATGCGGAATTCGACGCGGCGATGGAGCGCGTCGTCGCCGGTCTGCAGCAACGGCGCATCGTCACGGAAAAGGAGAAGCGGATCCTCGCTTACCACGAAGGGGGCCACGCGGTCATATCGCATCTCACGGGCGACTTCCTACCGGTGCAGAAGGTGACGATCGTTGCGCGCGGCCAGGCTCTCGGCTACACGCTCAATCTTCCAGCCGAGGACCGTTACCTGCACACGAAGGAAGAGCTCGTCGACCTGATGAAGGTGTACCTCGGCGGCCGTGCCGCCGAGCAGGTCGTGTTCGGCCGCGTGACGAACGGCGCGGCGAACGACCTCGAGAAAGTGACCGAGCTGGCCCGGGCGATGGTCTTCGAGTACGGAATGTCCGAGGTCGTCACGTCACGGACAATGCGCGCCGACAACTACGCGCTATCCGAGGAGACGAAACGGCTGCGCGACAGCGAGCAGGCGCGACTCACCGACCATGCCTTCGCCGAGGCCGTGCGGCTGCTGAGCAAGCATCGCTCCGCGCTCGATCGCGTGGCCAACGCGTTGCTCGAGAAGGAGACGCTCGTACGCGAGGAGGTCGAGAGCCTGCTCGCCGACACCGCTGTCGAGTCGCGCTCGAGCGACTTCGTCGGCGTCTCGCAAGTTGTGCCGCTGAGCTCGGACTAGCGCGCGCGGCTAGCATCGTCCGGGTGGAGGCGCGCAGCATCCATCATCTCGGCGTCGCCGTCTCCGATCTGGACGAGGCTCTCGGCACGTATACGCGGCTGTTCGGTGCGGAGCTCGAGCATCGTGCGACCGTCCCGGAGCAGGGCGTGGAAGCCGCGGCCGTCCTCGTCGGCAGCGGACGGGTCGAACTGCTTCGCCCGCTCGAGGACGACACGCCGGTCGGCAGGTTCCTCGCCTCTCGCGGCCCTGGAATGCACCACGTTGCGTTCGAGGTCGCGGACGTCCATGCTGCTCTCGAGTCGCTGAAGCGCGAGGGCGCCGAGCTCGTCGACGCCGAGCCGCACGAGGGACTCTTCGGTCTCGAGGTGGCGTTCGTCCATCCGGATTCCGTCCACGGCGTACTTGCAGAGGTGGTGTCGCATGGCTGAGCAGGTGAGGATCGAGATCGGCTTCGACGGCGGGCAGTCGTTGAGCATGCTCGTCAGCTCGGAGTCCGTGAACGATCTCGAGCGCGGCATCGGCGGGGAGGGATCCGTCACCCTCGACGCCGAGGACGCGCAGTACGTCGTAAATCTCCGCAGGGTCGTCTACCTGCGCAGGTTCCGCCGCGAGGCAAGGGTGGGGTTCGGGGTCACGTGACCCGGGCATCTAGCGGCTGATGGCTGCAGCGAGCGAAAGCCCGTCGGCGCGTTCCGAGTCGCCCGACCGAGACCAGATTCGCCGACTCGTCGAGCGCGGTCAGCAGGGCGACCGCGACGCGCTCGAAGAGCTGTACCTCATCCACTTCGACCGCATTTACAGCTACCTGCACATGAGCGTCGGCAACCGTCACGACGCGGAGGACCTGACGACGCAGACGTTCCTCAAGATGCTCGAGTCGATCGGTAGGTTCAGGTTTCAGGCTGCGCCGTTTTCCGCCTGGCTGTTCCGCATCGCGCACAACCTCGCGATGGATCACTTCCGCGCCGGCCGGCGCTGGCAGCCGGAGGAGGAGGTTCCGGAACCGCCCGGGCAGGAGGAACTCTCCGCGGAGGACGAGGCGATGCAGTCCATCGGCCGCGCGTCGATGCTCGAGTTGATCGACGGGCTCTCGGACGAGCAGCAACAGGTGCTCACGTTGAAGTTCGTCTTCAACTTCGGGAACGCGGAGGTGGCGACGATCCTCGGCAAGACGGAAGGCGCCGTGAAGTCGTTGCAGCACCGTGCGCTCGTCTCGCTGCAGAAGCAGATCGAGCAGAGGTAGCGCTTGGCCGTCCAGGTCGGGATCGTCGGCCTGCCGAACGCAGGCTCGACGACGCTCTTCAGGGCGCTCACGCACGCCGAGGCGAGCTCGGGCAAGGAGCACGTCGGGATGGCGGCGATTCCCGACGAGCGGTTGCCCAAGCTCGCCGCGGTCGTGGACGCGAAGAAGGTGACTCCTGCTGCGGTGCGTGTTGTCGACGTGCCGGGAACCGGAGCGGCGTTGCTCGGGAACTTGCGCCAGGTCGACGCGCTGCTCGCGGTGATAGACGGGTGGTCGGGAACGCGCGATCCCGCCGCCGATCTCGAGACGCTGAAGCTCGAGCTGCTCGTCGCGGACCGCGACCACGTCGAGCGCCGGCTCGAGCGCGTGGCCAAGCAGGCGAAGTCAGGCGACGCGACGCTGCGCGGGGAGGTCGGGGCGCTCGAGCAGATCCTCGCGCACGTCGATGCCGGTGGGACGCTCGCGGGGTGGGACGGCGAGTTGCCTGCTGAGCTCGATCCGTTGACGACGAAGCCGCTGCTCGCGATCGAGAACGGCCCCGGCGGGCTGGACGCGCAGCTCGAGGCGGAGCTCGCCGAGCTTCCCGAAGACGAGGCCGCTGCGTTCCGGGAGAGCGAGTCTGCGCTCGCGGGCATCGTGACGCGGCTCTTCGAGGTCCTCGACCTGGTCACGTTCTTCACGGCGGGCGACAAGGAGACGCGGGCATGGACGCTCGCGCGCGGAGGTACGGCGATCGATGCTGCGGAGACGATCCACTCGGATATCGCGCGCGGGTTCATCCGCTGCGAGGTGATCCGCTGGGACGACCTCGTCGCCGCGGGGTCGCATACCGAAGCCGCCCGTCAGGGCAAGCAGCGCCTCGAGGGCAAGACCTACGTCGTCCAGGACGGCGACGTCCTGAATGTCCGCTTCAACGTCTGAAAAGGACTTGCGTTAGCCCGGCTGCTCCACGTATCATCAAATCGATGAGTGTCGATTTAAGGCCGATCGCCTGTTGCGCGCCGCTCGCGGGGCGAGCTCTTTCCGATGCGGAGGCTCGCGCAACCGCGCGGCTCTTCAGAGCTCTCGGCGAGCCCGCCCGCGTGCGGCTCGTGAACCTGCTCGTCGACGCAGGCGAGCCGGTCTGCGTCTGCGAGCTCATCGAGCCGCTCGGTCTGGCGCAGGCGACCGTCTCGCACCACCTGAAGCTGCTTACCGACGTCGGCCTGCTCGACCGCGAAGAGCGCGGCAAGTGGGCTTACTACTCGATCAATGCGAAGGCGATGGCGCGACTTGCGTCGCTCGTCGACCTGAGCGAAGGAGGCTGCTGTTAATGAGCACGACGACTGCGAACGAGCTGCGCGACGAGGTCCGTCGGCGCTACGCGGAGTCCGCCCGCGCGGTCACTCAAGGAGGAGCGGGGTGCTGCGACAGCTCCTGCTGCCAGGGCGACGCGGAGTCCGGCTTCGGCGGGGCCCTCTACGACCTCGGTCAGCGCGGAGAGCTGCCCGCCGCCGCCGCGCTCGCCTCGCTCGGTTGCGGCAATCCCACCGCAGTCGCCGAGCTCAACGAGGGCGAGACGGTGCTCGACCTGGGCTCGGGCGGCGGAATCGACGTGATCCTGTCGGCGAAGCGCGTCGGCCCGACGGGGCGTGTGTTCGGGCTCGACATGACCGACGAGATGCTTGCGCTCGCGCGCGCCAATGCGGTGGACGCAGGCGCCTCGAACGCGATCTTCCTCAAGGGGATCATCGAGGACGTTCCGCTTCCCGCCGAGTCAGTCGACGTCGTGATCTCGAACTGCGTCATCAACCTTTCGACGGACAAGGCGGCGGTGCTGACAGAGATGGCGCGCGTGCTCAAGCCCGGCGGGCGCGTCGGCGTCTCCGACATCGTGGCCGAGGATCGCCTCACGCCCGAGGACCGCGCCGAGCGTGGCTCCTACGTCGGCTGCATCGCGGGCGCGCTCTCGAAAAGCGAGTACGAGCAAGGACTCGACGCGGCGGGATTCGCCGACGTCTCGGTCACGTTCACACACGAGGTCGCCGACGGAATGCACGGCGCGATTGTCAAGGCCGTCAAAGGCTGATCTCGGGTTTCGTCAGCCGGCTGAGATGAGCACGACGCCTGTGAGCGTCGCGGCGATGCCGACGTTCTGCCAACGGTCGACGCGCTCTCCCAGCAGGACTCGTGCGAGCACGACGGTAACGATCGGGTAGAGCGACGCGAGCACCGAAGTGACGCTGACGAGCCCGTAGGCCGAGGACGCCGCGAACAGCGCGTTGCCGAGCATGTCTCCGAGCCCGACGGCGGACACGTACGCCGTGTTTCGGCGCGAGATGCGGACCGAGCTGCGCAGGGCGAGCGCGGTGAGCGCGACGAGGGTGAAGGACGTCGTGCGGAAGATGAGTGATGCCCACCAGAAGTCCGCTTCGCCGGCGGCGTGCATCGGGACGAAATAGCCTCCGAAGCCGAGCGCTGCGAGCAACGCGAGACCGGCACCTGCGGCGAGGCGACGCTGGCCCTCCTGGTGCTCTCGGGAGGCGAGCCCGACGCCGACCAGCGCAGCCATGATTCCGACGATCTGGGGCGGGGACGGCCGGTCGCCTGTTGCGAGGCCGAAGGTGACGGGAACGACCGCGGACACTCCCGCGATCGGCGCGACGATGCTCATCGCGCCCACCGCCATGCCGCGGTAGAAGGCGAACAGGCCGAGCGTCCCCGAAAGCGACGCCGGGATGGCCCAGAGGACGGCGCTTCCGGCCGGCCCCGCGCCGCGGATCGCTACAGCTGCAGCGATGGCGATCAGCCCCGCGATCTGCGCGGTGAAAAGGACGCGCAGGGTGCCGAGCGTCCGTCCCTTGAGCGGGCCGAAGAAGTCCGCGAAGCCCCACGAGAGGCTCGCGCCGAGAGCGAGTCCGGGGCCTATTGCGCGGGCCGCGTGGCGGCGACGGCGTCGAGCTGATTCGCGTGGTAGAGCGCCGCGGCCTCGGCGGTGCGCGCCGCGCGCAAGTCGTGGTGCGTTGCGACGGCATGCAGCAGCTCGGCGGGAGCTCGTTCGGCCTCGAGGACGCGCACGCCGAGGTGTACGTGCCCGAGCAGACGGCCCTCCTCGGTGGGGCGGAAGGCAGGAGGCGGGCCGAGCTCGCGCGTACGGCCGACGTCGTGTACGAGCGCCGCGGCGAGCAGCAGGTCGGCGCGCAGGCGCGGGTGCAGCTGCGTGAGCTCGTGGCAGATCGTCGCCACGCCGACAGTGTGCTCGAGCAAGCCGCCCGCGTACGAGTGGTGCGCGTCGGGCGTCGCCGGATACGTCCGCAAGGACGTTCCCGCAAGCACGCGCGTGACAAGCTCGCGGAGAACTTCGTCGTGAATCTCCGACGCGAGGAAAACAAGGAATCCCTCGAGCTCCTCGGCGTCGCGGCGCAGCGTCGGAGCGAGCGTCGCAGGGTCCGCTTCAGCGGGCTCGAGCGCACGCACCTCGAGCTGTAGCCGGTCGCGAAACTTCTCGACGCGCCCGAGGACGTGCACCGCGTCGCCCTCGGCGAAGCGCGCGTCGAGCAGCTCGACGTCGCTCCACACGCGGCCCGCGATGCGCCCGGTCGCGTCCGAGAGCTCGAGCGCGAGGTACGGCGCGCCCCCACGGGTCCGCAGCTTCTCCTTCTTCAGCACCGCGTAGACGCCGTCGACGACCCGGTTCTCCGCAAGGTCGGCGACCGTGCTCACAAGAGTGATCCTACGGTACGGTCCAGCCGTGGCCGACGTGCGTCCCTTCCGCGCGGAGCGGTACGGCGAGCGCGCCGGCCGGCTCGAAGATCTGGTCGCGCCGCCGTACGACGTCATCGGGCCGGAGGAGCGCCGCGAGTACCTCTCACGCAACCCGCACAACGTCGTGCATCTGACCTTGCCGGACTCCGAGGAGGAAGCAGCACGCGAGCTCGCGGAATGGCGCGCCGAGCAAGTCCTCGTGCGCGATCCGGAGCCGGCTGCGCTGGGCGCTCTCGCAGTCGTACGTCGGCCCGGACGGCGTCTCGCGGACGCGGAATGGCGTCGTCGTCGCGCTCCGCCTGGAGCCGTACGACCGCCGGGTGGTTCTTCCGCACGAGCGCACGCACGCCGGGCCGAAGCAGGGACGCCTGCGTCTGCTACGCGCGACGCGCACGCAGCTCGAACCGATTTTCCTCCTCCACGACGGCGACCCGGTCGTTCTGCCCGAGCGCGCGCCGAACCTCTCGCTCGACGGAGAACGGCTCTGGGGGCTCGCCGAGCTGCCCGACGTCTCGGATCAGCTGCTGATCGCGGACGGTCACCATCGCTACGAGACGGCGCTCGCGTTCAACGGCGAGGACGGAAGCGACGCGAGCGGCTGGATGATGGTCGTGCTCGTTTCGACGCGCGAGCAAGGCCTTACGATCTTTCCGACGCACCGCGTCGCCGCGCGCATCGGCAACGTGAAGGGCTCGGAGATCGAGCGGCCGGGAGCCGAGCTGCCGGGCGTTGTGCTCTACCGCGGCGACGGCAGGTACGAGCTGATCGAAGGCGAGGGCCTCGACGTCGAGATCGTCGACCGGCTCGCGCCCGACGGTGTGACCTACACGCCGAGCCGCGAAGAAGCCGAGGCAGCAGTCGATCGCGGCGACGCAGAAGGTGCCTTTCTGCTCCGGCCGGCGGCGATCGACGACGTCTTCGCGTATGCGCGCCGAGGCGAGGTGCTGCCGCAGAAGACGACGTACTTCTTCCCGAAGCTGACTAGCGGTCTTCTCTTCTACCCGCTTGACTGACTGGCTCGCGATCTGCCGCGGCGCCGCGGACGACGTGCGTGGCGTACTGGCCGAGCTTCCGTCGCGTGCCGAGCGCGAGCCCGTGCTTGCGCAAGGCGAGGGCGGTGACGACACAACGGCGATCGACGCAGCAGCGGAGCGCGTGATCCTTGCGCGTTTCGACGGTCTCGACGTCACGATCGTCTCCGAGGAGGTCGGCGAGGTCGGTGACGGGCGATGGCGCGTCGTCGTCGATCCGATCGACGGCTCGCTCAACGCGAAGCGCGGCATTCCGTTCTTCTCGCTCTCGATCGCGGTCGCGGACGGCGACACGATGGCCGACGTCGAGTTCGCCTACGTCTACGACTTCGGTACGGGCGAGGAGTGGACGGCGCACCGCGGCGAAGGCGCGTTCCTGAACGGCGAGCCGCTCGACGCGCAGCGCCCGAAGGACAAGATCGAGATCCTCGCGTTCGAGGCAACACTCACGTCTTCGGTGGCAGAGAAGGCCGCCGCGTTCGTCGGCACCGCCTACCGCCTCCGCATCATGGGCTCGCTCGCGCTGTCGCTCTGCCATCTCGCCGCCGGCCGACTGGACGCCGTCTGCTCCTTGAAGCCGTATCGCTCTGTGGACGTCGCCGCCGGCCAGCTGCTCGTCCTCGAGCGCGGGCTCTCGATCGCGAACGCGGACGGCGGCTCCTTCGCGCAGGCGCCGCTCGACCTCGAGCCACGTTCACGCGTGGCGGCGGCGGGAACTGACGAGCTGTGTCAACTCGTGATTGGCGGCCTGTCCGCCTAGGTGCTGCGGCTGGATTGCTCGACCGGCTCGCGGCGGACGATCCGGAGCGGACCGACCTCGCGCTCAGGCGCTTCACCGAGTTGCTCGCCCGCTGATCGGGCATCCTGCGGACATGGCTGTGAAAGAGGTGCACCTGTCAAGCGCCGACCGCGTCCTGTACCCGGACGACGGGATCACGAAGGGCGACCTCTTCGACTACTACGGGCGCGTTGCCGACTGGATCCTCCCGCACCTCCGCGACCGGCCGTTCACGATGAAGCGGTACCCGCACGGCATCGACGGAGAGGTGTTCTTCCAGAAACAGGCGCCGAAGCACCTGCCGAGCTGGATTCCGACGCGACAGTTCACGACGCATCCGCGCGGGAGTAAAGGCGCTTCGCGCCTCGTCGACTTCGCGCTCGTCAACTCGACCGAGGCCGTGCTCTTCATGGTGCAAAACAACTGCATCGACATGAACGCGTGGTACTCGCGCGTCGACAAGCCGCACCGGCCGGACTTCGTGCTCTTCGATCTCGACCCGCCCGACGAACCGGATGGGTTCGAGCAGGCGATCGACGTCGCGCATCTGATCCGCGAACTGCTGGACGAGGTCGAGCTGCCCGGATACGTGAAGACGAGCGGCGCCGACGGGATTCACGTCGTCGCGCCGATCACGCGCCGGTCGACCTTCGGGCAGACGTACGACTTCGCTGAGGGCGCGTCGCGGCTGCTCGAGGCGCGGCACCCAGGTCTCGTCACGACGGAGTGGCTGAAGAAGAAGCGTGAAGGCGTGCTCGTCGACCACCGGCAGAACGGCTGGGGCAAGACGATCGCGTCCGCTTACTCCGTGCGGCCGAAGCCCGGCGCGCCCGTCTCGACGCCGCTGCACTGGGACGAGCTGCGGCACGGCATCAAGCCGCGCGACTTCACGATGGAGGTCGCGTTGCAGCGTTGTGCCGACCAGGGCGACCTGTTCGCGCCGGTGCTCGAGGATCCGCGCCCGCTCGCGCCCGCGGCGCGGGCGCTTGCGAAGCTCACCGCATAAGGAACGGCCCGCCCCGGTGACCGGGACGGGCCGTCTTCTGCTCCGGCTCGCGGAGAGAACTAGGTGGTGGGGATTGCCTTCCGCACCTTTGCCTTCTCGGTCTGGCGCACCTTCAGCACGCCGAGCCAAGCGAGTACGAGGAAGCCGATCCCCGTCAAGAGAAGCGCGAAGCCCACGATGAGGCTGAACATCGCGACACGCTCTGCGAAGAACGAGGTGTTGAGCGCCGTGGTCAGCGCGGTTTCCGTCACCCAGAGGTCACGGGCACCGTTCGCAACCGGTGCGCCGGTCTTCGGGTCGGTCGCGGCGTAGGTGGGATTGTCCGTGCCACCACCTTCGGCGAGCTCGCTCTTCGGCGCCGTGGTCAGCGCCTCGTAGCGTCCCATCTGCGAGTACGTGTAGCCGCCCGTTGATTCGAGCGTGTGGATCCGCATGTAGGAGGCGAAGCACTTCGCTTCGTCGCCGGTCGTGATCGCCTCGTTGGCGACGTTGCAGGTCGGCAGGTCGACGTTCGTGAGGCCGGCCTTCGCCGCCTCGGACTTGATCGCGCTCGGCGTCATGTCGGGCGAGCCGACGATGGCCTCGCGCGCGATGTTGTCACGCACTTCGCCCCGGCCCGTGAAGCCGATCACGACTGCGCCGATGCCGAACGCGACGAGGACAACGCCTGCGATGACGCCTCCCATTTCCCAGAACCTCTTCATGACTTTCCCTCCTGTGAGCCGTGGTGTTGCGCTTACGATGCGTCTTCAGCGCTAGCCTGGAATCGGGACTGCCACCGACCTGCGATGCGGTTTTGCCGAAGAGCCGCTTCGGTAGTCTCGCGGGAGATGTCCAGTCGCGAAGCTGTTCTCGAGGCCCTCGGCCGTGTGATCGACCCCGAGCTCCAGCGCCCGGTGACGGAGCTGGACATGGTGCGCTCCGTCGAGATCGACGGCGGTCAGGTCGTCGTGACGATTGCGCTGACTGTCGCCGGCTGCCCGCTTCGCTCGAGCTTCGAGGACCAGGTGCGGCGCGAGGTCGCGACGCTCGACGGCGTCGAGGAAGTTCACCTCGGCTTCGACGTGATGACGCCCGAGGAGCGGCAGGCGTTGACGCAGAAACTCCGCGGCTCCGTGAGCGAACGCTCGAAGGGGCTCTCGCTCGACGCGTCGACGCGCGTGCTCGCCGTGTGCTCGGGCAAGGGCGGCGTCGGCAAGTCGACGGTGACGGCGAGCCTTGCAGTCGCGCTCTCGGAGCAGGGCGACCGAGTCGGGATTCTCGACGCCGACATCTACGGCCACTCGATCCCGCACCTGCTCGGTATCAGCCAGAAGCCGATCGCGGTGGACAAGATGATCGTGCCGCCCGTGAAGAACGGCCTGAAGCTGATGTCGATCGGCTTCTTCCTCGACGACAACCAGCCCGTCATGTGGCGGGGGCCGATGCTGCACCGCGCGCTCGAGCAGTTCCTCTCCGACGTCCACTGGGGGGAGCTCGATGTGCTCGTCGTGGACATGCCGCCTGGGACGGGCGACGTCGCGATCTCGCTCGGCCAGCTGCTGCCGCGGGCGGAGGTGGTCGTCGTGACGACGCCGCAGCCCGCCGCACAGGAAGTGGCCGCGCGCGCAGCGCTGATGGCGCAGAAGACGTCGATGCGGCTGGTCGGCGTCGTCGAGAACATGAGCGGCGACGTCTTTGGCAGCGGCGGCGGAGACCGGCTCGCGGGCGAGTTGGGCGTACCGATGCTCGGGCGGATTCCGCTCGACTCGGCGCTCCGGGAGGCGGGTGACGCGGGTGAACCGTTGGTGACGCCCGAGATCGCCGCGATTGCGGAGCGCGTCACCGAGCTGCGCCCGGGCGGCTTCGTGAAGCAGCTGAACGTCGTCGGCTAGTGCATCCCGTCGATCCGTTCGAGCGGCTGCGCGCGCTCGGGTTCGACGAGGCGTCTGCGCGGACGCTCGCCGACCACTTCCTCGACGCCGAGGTTCGAGGCAAGGCCGGCCACGGGCTCTCGCGCGTCGACTGGCTGGAGACGCTCCCGGACATCGACCCGCGTGCGCGGCCGCGGCGCGAGGTCCACGAGCACGAGTACGAGCGGTGGGACGGGAACGGCGCGCTCGGCTATCTGACGCTCGCCGCGATCGTGGAGACGACGTTGATGAACCGCCCGCGGTACGCGCGCGTGATCGTCGCCCGGCGGACGTTCCCGACCGGGATGCTCGGCTACTGGGTGCGCAAGCTCGCCGACGGCGGTCTCGCCGCGGCGCTGACGGCGACGTCGCCGCGACGGCTCGGGCATCCGGAGGGCGGACCGAAATTGACGGGGACGAACCCGCTCGCGATCGCGGTCCCGAGCGGGGATGGCCGTCCCATCGTGGCGGACGTCTCGATGGGCAAGGTGACGTACGGTGCTGTGCTCGCTGGGCTCGCCGACGAGGAGGATCTCGTGCCGTTCGGTGGCGAGAGCGCTCACAAGGCATTTGCGCTCGCGGTCGGCCTGCAGCTCATCGTCGACGCGCTTGCGGGCGAGGAGCACGGCGCGATGCTCGTCGTCGCGCGGCCGGAGCACGATCCGGTGCCGGCGTTTCGCGAGCTTGCGGACGGCATCAGGCTGCCGGGCGGATAGAGAAATCGATGCTTGTGCCCACGCGCCCGCCGTGAGAGGCTGCGCGCTCAAAGTTGCTGGCGTCCATAAGGAGTCGATCGTGAAGACATCGTCGAAGCTCGGCGCACTCGTCGCAGTTGTCAGCCTCGTCTGCGCAGTTCTGCTCGTTGGATCCGCAGGTGCACGATCGACCCCGAGGGTTTCCGACGATTCCGCGATCTACGCGGCGGCAGCCGCGGAGTTCGCCGCCGCACAGAGCCCCGCGCTCGCGGGCGCGACCTCGGTGGTGAACACGCTTGCCGACTGCTCCTCGGGTGCGCACTCGCTGTCGAAGTTCGGCGATCGCTTGTACCCGGAGATGGGCAACGGCGGCTACACGAGCCTCCACACCGACCTCTACCTGAACTACGACGCGATCACGAACGTGTTCCTGCCCGGCACGCACGCCGACCTCCAGGTGAAGTCGACCCAGTGCCTGAGCGACCTGAGCTTCGACCTCGAGCAGACGAACGGGCATACCGCGGACGGGACGGGGCCGAACATGAGCGTGAACTCGGTCGAGGTCGACGGCACACCCGCGTCGTTCCGGTTCGTCCAGCCTACGTACCCGGGCGACCCGAACGGCCAGGACGACCCCGATCCCGCCGCGCACGCTGTGTCGAACTCGAACCCCGTGAGCGCGACGAACCCGAACCCGCCCGCCTGCTCGCCGCAGGTCAACAACGACACGCAGAACGGGACGCAGTGCCCGGCAAACAAGCTCGTCGTCACGCCGTCGGCGCCGATCGCGGACGGAACGACAGTCACGGTGACGATCGACTACACCGGCCGCCCAGGCGTGCATACGGACGGCGACGGCTCGACCGAGGGCTGGTTCCGCATCTCGACGGTCGGCAGCGAGGGTGCCTTCGTGACGACCGAGCCGGTCGGCAACGACTCGTGGATGCCGATGAACAACCACCCGCTGGCGAAGGCGACCTACGACATCTACGACACGACGAACGTCGGCAAGGTCGCCATCGGCCCCGGTGAACTGGTCGGCTACACGGCCCCGGTCGGCACGGCGTACCAGCCGGTGCCCGCGCCGGCGTCGAACCCGGCGGACGCGATCTTCCCCGACGGCTCGGTGACGTGGCACTGGCACTCGCCGGAGCCGATCGCGAACTACCTCGTCGAGAACTCGATCGGCGCCTACGACCTGTCGGCGCGGACGAGCCCGACGAGCGGCGTCCAGTACTGGGAGGCTCAGGCGTCCACGATCACGGCGGCGCGCAAGGCGACGAACAAGATCGCGATGGACAACCAGGAAGACATCGTCAACTTCCAGCAGATCTTCAATGGGCCGTGGCCGTTGACGACCGATGGTGTCGTCGTCGGCACGCCCTCGGCGAGCTTCGAGGAGGAGATGCAGGGCAAGATCACCTTCGCGGGCGGCCAGATCGGCGGCGCCACCGGCACGTCGCTGGGCACGTTCAACCACGAGAACATGCACCAGTGGTTCGGCGACAACGTCGCCGAGGCCGCGTTCAACCTCACGTGGTGGAAGGAGGGCTTCGCGACCGTCGGCGAATACCTCACCACCGCTCGCACCGCCGCCACGGCCGCGGGCGGGCTCGGCACGCCGGCCGGCGACGCCGCCTTTGAGAACAGCCTGATCGGCCGCTTCAACGGCACCGGCAACTACAACACGACAAGCTCGACGTTCTGGACGCAAGCGCCGAACAACCCCTCGGTCAGGACCCTCTTCACGACCGCGTTCACCTACACGCGGCCGGGCACGGCCTACCTCGCGCTGTGGCGCGCGCTCGGCAAGGACCGGATGATCAGCGCGATGAAGGACATCCAGAGCACCTACGGTGGCGGCAACATCACGCAGTCGCAGCTCGAGGCGGTCTTCCGCAAGTGGCTGCCGACCCCGAGCGCGTCGTGCAACGCTCGGCTCACCGCGTTCTACCAGCAGTGGTGGAACACGTCGTTCTCGAGCGGCGGCGCCAACACGCTGAACCGGCCGATGCTCACCGGCCCCGGGCTCAACGGCCAGGGTTTCCCCTGCGCGAAGGTCACGCCGGCCGAGCCGAACGGCCAGAACGGCTGGTACACGACGGATGTGGACGTCGACTGGTTTGGCTTCCCGACGCCGGCCGCCACGATCACTGCGACACGCACGGGCTGCGGAGACGTCTCCGGACACGAGTCGATCACGACCGACGGCACGTTCATGCCGTCCTGCGAGGTCAGCTCGACGGTCACGGCGACGGGCGTGAACGCCGGCACGTCCGGCCCGATTTCGGAGACGTTCAAGCGCGACGCCACGGCGCCGACGGTGGCCTACACCGGAAACGCAGGCGCATACACGGTGGACGAGACCGTTGCGATCCAATGCTCCGCGAGTGACGACACGTCCGGGGTCGATTCGACGACGTGCGCGGATGCGTCGGGGCCTGCGTACTCGTTCGGCCTCGGGAGTCACACGTTGAGCGCGACCGCGGACGATCTCGCCGGGAATGTCGGATCGGGTGAAACGACGTTCACGGTCAGCGTGACGTTCGCGTCACTCGCCAATCTCGTTGCGAGGTTCAGCACCAATCCCCAGGTGACCAAGGGGCTCAACGACAAGCTCGCAGCCGCTGCGGGCGCCAAGACCGCCAAGGCGCGCGCCTACCAACTGGAAGCGTTCGAGAAGCAGGTCACCGCACAGACTGGCAAGGCTTTGACGGCCGAGCAGGCTGAGATCCTGATCGAGCTTGCGGAAGCACTGAAATAGGCACTGCCTCAGGCGAGCGGCGCGGCTCGACCGCGCCGCTCGCTCATGCCGGGTAGTCGGGACGGTCTCTGATCGAGTCGAAGTCGCTGTCGTTCTCGGCGGCCTTCTTCGTCGCTTCGGAGTCCAGCTCGAGGGAGCGTTTCAACTGGGCAATCGCCTTGTCGGGGTCGCCGAAGCGCGCCTCGATGCACGCCGAGTTGTAGTAGCCCTGCCACGCCTCGGGCGAGCGGGAGATCGCCTGCTGCACGAGCTCGCGACCCTCGGCGAGCTTGCCCTGCTCCGCGTACGAGTAAGCGGCGAAGACGTCCTCCCACAACGAGGGCTCGAAAACGATGCCGGGCTTCGCGCCGACCGCGAGCACGAACGTGTTGTCCTCAGCTGCGATTGCGCCGCGACGCGTGCCCGGGCGCACGAAGACGAGGGTGCCGGGGCCGGCGTCGAGCTCGTCGTCGCCGAGCGTGAACCGCGCAAGGCCGCGCAGCACGACGTACATCTCTTCGTGGCCGTCTCGCTCGAAGTGCTCCTCGATCACTCTCTGGCCCGCCTTCTCGGCGCTGTAGGCGTTCGAGCCGAAGCCGCTGATCCCGAAGCGGCGACGCACAGGCCGCCAGACGAACTCGCCGTTGTTGACGGGCATCACGTCGAGCTCGTCGATGTGCGCGGTCTCGTATCCCTTCAACTCAGCCTCCTCAGCGCGTCGAGCACGACCGGGTCGACTTGCTCGACGCCGTCGACTCGCATCTCGTAGTTTTCGGACCCTGCCCACTCGGTGAGTGCTTGCTCGAGCTCGCCTGTGTAGCCGATACGCGCGAGGCGCTCGGTGAGTTCCGCGCGGAGCGCGTCGTCGACGTCGAGCCACTTCTCCTTCGGTGTCCGTCCGAACAGCGCATCGTGCAGATCCATAGATGCGCCGAAGCTCTTCCAAAGGACGCGCGTGATCGTCGACACGCAGTTCGACGACGACGTCGGAGAGTTGTGCGTAACCGGCGTCCTTCTCGACGACGAGCAGCGCCGCAGACTGCTGACCGCGCTTGTCTCCGCCCGCGGCCTGGGCGGCATCGAGGCAGTCGAGCAGGCGTTCGGCGAGCGGCCGGCCTGCGGTCGCCTCGAACGTCTCCGCGAGCGCGTCGACGGTTTCAGCCGACACGAGGATGTTGCCCTGCGCCGCATAACCGTCTCCCGTGCGCCCTCCCGCCCACTCGTGGCATTCGCTGCCCGTGTACGTTGCGGCGCCGCCGCGCGCGTCGACAACACCGAGCTGGCGATGCTCGCGCCCGTCGTCTGCCTCCGTGAGTCGCTTTACGACCTCGTCGGCGGGCATTCCCTGGCGGAGGAGCGCAAGCCCGTCCGGCCCGTAGCGCGGGTTCGCGTACGACTGTGTCGCGACCGCGCCGACGTGCGGCTCGGCCCACGGGACAACGGAGCCGACCGCGAGGAACTTCGACTGCGTTGCAACTCCCCACTGACCTGCGTCGAGGTCGCACGCGACGATCGAGTACGTCGCGACGACGCGTGCGCTATTCGCCATATGTCAACTTGACCAGGTCGAGCTCGAGCAGCTCAGGGTCGTGGACGAGGACGGTCGCCACTTCGGGATGCGCGAGCGCCTCCTTCACCGCCTCCGGCGCGTCCGCGCGGATCACGATCGGCCGCCCTTCCTCGAACGCTCTGTGCGCGGCGTCGTCCCATTCGTCCAGAACGAGCGCGCCTTCCACGTCGAGCTCGCCTTCGAGCGCGATCTCGGGGACCTTGCGCCCGGTGGCCCCGAACCAGCGCTCCCTCACAACTCGATCGAGTCTCCGGGCTCGATCTCGGCGACGTCGACATCCGGCGCGAGCTGCTTCAACTCCTGCGGCGTGCCGGCCAGGATCGGGAACGTGCCCCAGTGACACGGGACGCAGCGCTTCGTCCCGAGCAGCTCGAGCGCGACGGCCGCCTCCTTCGGATCCATCGTGTAGTGGCCGCCGATCGGCAGGACAGCGACGTCGGGCGCGTACAGCCGCCGGATCAGCGCCATGTCGCCGAAGACGCAGGTGTCCCCGGCGAAGTAGACCTTCGTCTCGTCCTCGAGCGTGACGACGATGCCGCACGGCTCGCCCATGTACGCGCCGTCGTTGTTGCTCGACGAGTGGAAGGCGTTCGTCATCGTGAACTTCACGCCCGCGACCTCGACCGTGCCACCCTTGTTCGGATCGTGCGCTTCCGCGACTCCCTGACTCGCGAGCCAGCCGGCGAGTTCGACCGGTGCGACAACGGGGCAGGCGTGCTTCTTCGAGAGGTCGACGGTGTCGCCGACGTGGTCACCGTGCCCGTGCGTGAGCGCGATGACATCCACGCGTTCCGGGGTCACCTCGTTCGCGGGACACTTCGGGTTCCCGTTCAGGAACGGATCGATGTAGATGCGTTTTCCACCGGGCGACTCGACGCGGAACGTCGCGTGGCCCAGCCAGGTGAGTGTTCCAGCCATGGCGCGAGCGTAACGAAGAGGACCGTCCGACCGCGGCGCGAATGTGTGGGCGTGAGGCGCTGCGCGATCTCGGCCGCTCTCGTTCTCGGCGCGGTCGTCGCCGACGGCCAGCACGCCCGCGGCGTCGCGCTGTACCTCGTCCTCGCCGCGATTCCGGCCGTCGCGGTGACCGCGCTCTCCTTCTTCGGCGATCTGGTTGAAGGGAGCGCCGACAGCGACGCCGGCGCCGTGTACGTGGGGCTCACCTCGCTCGCGCTCGTCCTGCTCTTGATCGGCGCCGCGGTACGGGCGAACACGCTCGCGGACAGCTCGATCCCGGCGCTCGGCGTCTCGACGCTTATTGGAGCGCTCACGCTGCTCGGACTGCAGCTCGCCGTCTGGACTTCGTTGCGACTGTCTCGTGAACGGCTGGTGAACGTGCAGCGCAGCCCCGCACGCGACGTGTAGAAATATTCGGGATGGAACGCCTGGCCCGGACCGTCATCCGGCGCCGGAAGATCGTGATCGTGCTGTGGGTCGCCCTCACCATCTTCGGCGCCTACTCCGCCATGCGCGTCTCGAACCGCTGGCTCGAGCAGTTCTCGATCCCGGGCTACTCGGCGTACGAGGCGAACCAGCGGACGCTGCACACGTTCGGAAGCGGCGAGCAGTTCGCGCTGGTCGGCGTCATCACCGCGCCCGGCCGCGACGTGACGAAGGTTCCCGGCGTCGCGAAGGCATTCGCGCAGGCGGCGGCGCAGAACCCGCGCGGTCGTTACAGCGACTACTTCACGACCCACGACGCGATGTACCTCTCGCCCGACCGGCACACGGCGTTCGCCGAGATCTTTCCGGCGGGGAATCCGGGCTTCAACGTGATCAAGAGCCTGAAACCGACACGCGCGACGTTGAAACGACTCGCGCCGGCGGGAACGCAGGCGTACCTGACGGGCCACGATCCGCTCTACTCCGACTCGTCCGGGGGCGACTCGAACGGGCCGAGCGTCTTGCTCGAGGCGTTGATCGGCGGACTGGGAGCGCTGATCATCCTGCTCTTCGTCTTCGGCACGCTGCCGGCGATCGCGATGCCGCTGCTCGTCGCCGTCGCGTCGATCCTCAACACCTTCACGCTGGTCTGGGCAGTGACCTACGTGACGGACGTCTCGCTCGTCGTCGAGTTCCTGATCGCGCTCGTCGGTCTCGGCATCGCGATCGACTATGCGCTGCTGATGATCTTCCGTTTCCGCGAGGAGCTGCGACACGGCAACGATGTCGAGACATCGATCGTCACGACGATGACGCACGCCGGACGTTCCGTGATCGTCTCAGGCTCGACGGTCGCCGTCGGGCTGCTGAGCATGCTCGTCCTGCCGCTTCCGTTCATCCGCTCGATCGGTATCGGCGGCCTGCTCATTCCGGCCGTCTCGGTGCTCGCCGCGATCACGCTGCTGCCGGCGATGCTGGCCGTGCTCGGAACGCGCATCAACAGCGTGCGCGTGTTGCCGAAGCGGATCGTCGAAGGCTCGGACAACGAGTCCGTCGGGTTCTGGAACCGCTGGTCGCGTCTTGTCACGCGGCGGCCGCTCATCTTTGCCGCCACCGGCCTGGCGATCGTCGGCGTGCTGCTCTTCTACGGCGCCCAGCTGAACCCGAGCGAAGCACAGCAGAAGGATCTCCCCGGCGCAGGGGACGCGGTCAACGGGCGCGCCGCTCTGACAGCGGCAGGCGTCCCACCCGGCGTCTACAAGCCGTTCGAGATCCTCGTCGAGGGCAATCCAAACCCGGCGGCGCTCAGCCGTATCGCTGAGACAGTCGGCTCGACGCCGGGGGTGGTCGGCGCGACTGCGCCGGCGCAGTGGCGCACGTCGGGCGCGGCGATCGTGGAGGCGATCCCGAAGCACGACGGCGCGGCGAAGGACGTGCGGCCGGTCATTTCGAACCTCCAGCACGACGTGCTGCCGGCGTTGTCGGATCAGACCGGCTTGCGCGTGACGCTCGGCGGCTCCGCGGCGGAGGAACGCGACTTCGTGCACGCCGTCTACGGCAACTTCCCGTACGTGCTGCTGTTCGTCATCGTGCTGACCTACCTGCTGCTGGCGCGGGCGTTCCGCTCGGTGCTCCTGCCGCTGAAGGCTGTGATCCTCAACCTCGTGTCGCTCGGAGCCGCCTACGGCATCATCGTCATCATCTTCCAGAAGGGCTTCGGCGCCGAGGAGATCTGGAACGTTCCGGCGACCAACTCGATCATCCCGTGGATCCCGCTGATGATCTTCGCGTTCCTCTACGGGCTCTCGATGGACTACGAGGTCTTCATGCTCACGCGCATGCGCGAAGCGCACGACGACGGCGACTCGACGCCGGACGCGATCAGGCACGGGCTCGCACGTACGGGCAAGCTCGTCACGAGCGCGGCGCTCGTTCTCGCCATGGCGTTCTTCGTTCTGTCGACGAGCCCGGGCACCGACATCAAGCAGTTCGGCATCGGGCTCGCCGCGGGCGTCATCTTCGACGCGACGGTGATCCGCGCGCTGCTCGTCCCGTCTCTGATGATGCTGATGGGCAAATGGAACTGGTGGATGCCGCACTCGGTCGGGAAGCTGCTGTTCGTGCGCGGGCAGCGGGCGCCTGAAGCGGCCGCCTCAGAACCGGCCTAGAAGACGAGCGTCTCGGCTGCCTTCTTCGCGATCTCGATCAGCGGCTGCACCGCGAAGAACGAGCCGATCGTGACGACGACCGCGAGCGCGACGCCGATCTGTAGCGTGACCTCGCGCGGCGGCGATCCACCCGCCGGCATCAGTTGCAGCTCGACCGGCGAGCGGAAGTACATCGCTCGCACGACGCCCAGGTAGTAGTAGAGCGAGACGAGCGTCGCCGCGACGCCGACGATCATCAGCCAGATCCAGTCGCGCTCGTACGCTGCGGCGAAGACGTAGAACTTGCCGACGAACCCGCCCGTGAGCGGGAACCCGGCGAACCCGAGCATGAAGATCCACATCGCGGCGCCGAGGAACGGCCGCTCCCAGCCCATCCCGGCGAGGTTGTCGAGCGTCACCGGCTGCCGGAGCTCGCGCTCGCGCGCCGCGACGACGGCGAACGCGCCGACGCTCATCGCGCAGTACGGGATCAGGTAGTAGAGGAGTCCCCTCGCGCCGAGGGCGTTGTTCGCCGCGATCGCGATCAGCATGAACCCGGCCTGCGAGATCGACGAGTAGGCGAGCATCCGTTTCACGTTTCGCTGCACGAGCGCGGCGAGGTTGCCGACCGCGAGCGACGCGCAGGCGAGCACGGCGACCACGATCGTCCAGAGGTGCGCCTCCTGCGGGAACGCCTCGCGCAGGACGCGGATCATCAGGATCATCGCAGTCGCCTTCGTCGCCGCGGACATGAACGCTGTCACGGGCGTCGGTGCGCCCTCGTAGACGTCGGGCGTCCACTGGTGGAACGGCGCCGCCGACGCCTTGAAGCCGAGGCCGACGAGGATCATCGCCAGCCCCGCGAGCAGCAGCCCGTCGTGCGGGTCGGCCGCCGCGGCGATGGCAGTGAAGTCGATCTCACCGGTCGCGCCGTAGACGAGCGCGGAGCCGAATAAGAGAGCAGCCGAGCCGAACGAGCCGATGACCAGGTACTTGAGTCCCGATTCGAGCGATGTCTCGAGCTCCATGTCGATCGCGCAGATGATGTAGAGCGCGATCGAGAACCACTCGAGTCCCAGGAAGAGCGTCATCAGGTTGTGCGCCTGGAGCAGGAAGCACATTCCGGCGCCCGCGGTGGCGAGCAGCGCGTAGTACTCGGCGACATAGTCGGTGCGCATCAGGTGCGAGTAGGACACGAAGACGGCGAGCAGCCCGCTCCCGCAGATGATGATCGCGCCGAACGCACCGAGGCGGTCGCGCGCGACCGCGTTGCCGACCTCGAGCGTTGCGTTCGCGCTGCGATCGAACACGACGCCCGCGAAGATGCCCGCCGTGATGAAACCGGCGAACGCAAAGAACGCGCCGACGCCGCGGCGCCACGGGGCAGGGACGAGCACGGCGGCCATCAGACAGATGGCCGCCGCCGCGAGCAGCGACAGCTCGGGCGAGAGGGTCAGCCAGTCGACGTTCGGGGTGGCGATCTTCACGGGCTGATTCCACCCTCGGTGGACATCGAGCCGTGGGGAACAGCGGGCGTGCGTGGCGGCGTGAATCGGGCCGGCGCGCTCGTCGAGGTGCGCGTAGTCGAGGGGAAGGAGTGCTCGGTAATCGCCCGCGGGCCACACGGACAGCGCGAGCAGGCAGGCCACGAGCGGCACGAGGATCGCCAGCTCGCCCGGGACCAGGTCCCGGGCCGCGTCCGAAACGGCCGAGCCGACGTCCTGGTGCAACACGCCGGAGATGAGGCGGAGCATGTACATCGCGGCGAGCACGATCGCGACCGCGCCGGCGACGGCGTAGAGCCAGTACTGCTGGAACACGCCTGCGAGCACGAGGAACTCGCCGGCGAACGCGCTCGAGCCTGGCACCGCGAGCGCGATCACGCCCGTCGTCATCAGCAGCGTTGCGAGCGCCGGCCGGCCCCGCGCCATCCCGCCGAGCAACAGGAACTCACCCGTCGCCGTACGCCGCTCGATCGCGCCCGCGAGCAGGAACAGCGTCGCGGAGATCAGGCCGTGGTTCACCATCTGCAGCACCGCCCCGTTGAAGCCGAGGTCGTTCGTCGCGAATAGCCCGAGCGTGATGAGCCCCATCTGCGCGAGCGACGAGTACGCGATCACGCCGCGCACGTCCGGCGCTCGGAACGCAAGCAGTGAGCCGTACACGAGCCCGACGGCGGCGAGCACGAGGAACAGCGTTCGGAAGTCCTCCGTGGGCCCTGGAAACTTCGCGATCGCGATGCGCAGGAAGCCGTACACGGCAGCCTTCGAAACGATCCCGCTCAGCACCGCCGAAACCTCCGGCGACGCCTCGCGGTACGCGTCGGGTAACCAGCCGTGGAACGGGAACAGCGGCGCCTTGACCGCGAACGCGGCGGCGAAGCCGAGGAAGATCCAGTTCGACGAGCTTGTCCCCGACTGCGCCAGGTCGAACGTCCCCTGCGAGAGGCCGAGCGCGATGATCGAGACGAGCATCAGCAGCGAGCCGGCCATCGTGTACGCGACGAACTTGAACGTCGCGCCGAGCCGCCCCGCTCCGCCCCACACGCCGAGCAGCACGTAGAGCGGGATCAGCATCGCCTCGAACATCACGTAGAAGAGGAGGAGGTCCTGCGCTGTGAAGACGCCGACGACGGCGCCCGTGAGCAGGAGCATCAGCCCGTAGTACGCGCGCGGTCGTTCGCGGCCCGCGAGGAACGCGTAGGCCATCGCTGCGGCCATGACGACGACGCTGAGACCGACGAGCCAGAGCGAGAAGCCGAACATGCCGACGTGGTACGACACGTTGAGGTCGCTGAACCACGACGCCTGCTGCTCGAACTGCAGGCCGTGCGCGAAGTCGAAGCGCGTCACCGCGTCGATCCAGAAGCCGACCTCGACGAGCGAGACGAGCACGGCGAACGATGCGACCGCGTTTCCGCCCACGGGGAAGACGAAGCAGGCGAGCGCTCCCGCGACGGGGAGGAAGATCAGGATCGTCGCGATCCAGTCGTTCATCGCACCGAGATGAAGACGACGACGAGAACGGCGAGCCCGCCCGCGAGCGCGAGCGCATACACGCGCAGCAGGCCCGTCTGGAGGCGGGCGACCAACGAGCCGGACTCCTTGGTGCCGACACCGACCTCCCTGAGCGAGCCGAGGATGATCGGCTGCTCGAACCAGCGGTACAAGGCGCGCGCGAGCCAGACGGACGGCCGGTAGAACGCGCGGTCGTACAGCCAGTCGAACCAGAGCCTGTGCTCGAGCGCGGACTGCACCTCCGGTACGCGCGGCACCTCCGCGCGGTGCGCGCCGTAGATCGCCCACGCGACGCCGATGCCGACGAGGCCGAAGATGACCGCGAAGATGCTCGAGATCGCGTCCTGCGTTCCGCTCGGCGTCACGAGCGGCGGCGCGGACACCTCGAGGAAGTTCGACACGGGCGTCCAGAAGTCCGCGACCTGAATCCACCCGCCGACGACCGACAACACGCCGAGCACGACCACCGGCACGAACATCACGAGCGGCCCCTCGCGAGTCCACCTGCTGGGCCCGACGTGGTGGTGCTCGCGCGCGTACGGGCTCGGCTCGCCCCAGAAGACCATGAACAGCATGCGGAACGTGTAGAGGCCGGTCAGGAACGTCCCCACGACGCCGGCGATCCAGAGGATCGAGCCGTAGGTGCCGTGCGCAAGCGTCGCGGCGAGGATCGGATCCTTGGAGAAGAAGCCGGCGAACGGCGGGATGCCGACGAGCGCGAGCCCGCCGACGATGAAGAGCCAGTACGTGCGCGGCATCAGCACGCGCATGCCCCCCATCTTCCGCATGTCCTGCTCGCCTGCGAGCGCATGGATCAGGAGACCGGCCGCGAGGAAGAGCAGCGCCTTGAAGAAGGCGTGCGTGAGCAGGTGGAACATCCCGTCGGAATAGGCGCCCACTCCGACGCCGACGAACATGTAGCCGATCTGCGACATCGTCGAGTACGCGATGACGCGCTTGATGTCCGTCTGCACGAGCGCGATCAGCCCCGCGACGAGCAGCGTCAGCGCGCCGAGCCCCGCCGCCAGGTCGAGGATGTTCGGCGCCAGCTCGAAGACGGCGTGCGTGCGTGCGATCAGGTACACGCCCGCGGTCACCATCGTGGCCGCGTGAATCAGCGCGCTGACCGGTGTCGGGCCCTCCATCGCGTCGGGGAGCCACGTGTGCAGCGGTATCTGCGCGGACTTGGCGACCGCGCCGCCGAGCAGGCCGAGCGCGACGAGGTTGATCACGAGCGAGCTCGAGGTGCTGATCTCGACCAGCGAGCCGAACCCGAGCGAGCCCGTGTGCAGGATGAGCAAGAAGAGCGCGAGCGCAAACGTCGCGTCGCCGACCGCGTTCATGATGAACGCCTTCTTCGCCGCGGCGATCGCGCTGGGCCGCTCGTGGTGGAAGCCGATCAGCAGGTATGACGAGAGGCCGACGAGGCCCCAGCCGACGAGCAGCATCAGCAGGTTGCCCCCCTGAACGAGCATGAGCATCGAGAAGACGAAGAACGCCATGTAGGCGAAGTAGCGGCGCTCCTCGTTCTCGCCGTCCATGTAGCCGATCGAGTACGCGACGATCAGCGAGCCGACGCCGGAGACGACGAGCATCATGAAGACGCTCAGCGGGTCGAGCAGGATGCTGAGGCCGAAGTGGTACTGGTCGGTCCCGAGCCACGTCCACGCGGTCGAGAGGTGGCTGCGCTCGTCGGGGTTCTCCGAGAGCAGCTTCGCAAAGGCGACGACGGCGGCCGCGAAGGAGACCGAGGTCGACGCGGTCGCGATCCAGCCCGCCGTTCGGCCCGAGATCCGCATCCCCGCGAGCGTGATGAGGAGCGCCGCACCGAGCGGCGCGAGCAGGCAGATCCAGGCCGCGGCGATCAACGGCTCACCCTCGCAGCGACTTCAGCCGGTCGACGTCGAGTGGGAGGCGCCGCCGCGACATCGCAACGATCAGACCGAGGCCGACGACGACCTCCGAGGCCGCGACGGCCATCACGGAGATCGCGAACACCTGGCCCGTGCCCTCGCCGGTCTGGCGCGAGAACGCGATCAGGGCAAGGTTGCCGCCGTTGAGCATGATCTCGAGCGACAGCAGGACGATCAGCGGCGAGCGGCGCAGCAAGACGCCGAGCACACCGATCGAGAAGAGGATGGCGCTGATCGCCAGGTACCAGCTGACGTCAGGTCCCAGCATCGAATCTCCGCGAGTGGTGGCCCAGAACGACGCCGCCGACCGCGGCGGCGAGCAGCACGATCGACGTGACCTCGAACGCGAGCAGGTGGTCGGTCAGGAACAGGCGGCCGATCTCGGCGGGGCTCCCGAACGAGGCGTCGATCTTCGCCGGGTGCGAGAGGCTGGACTCACCGACCGCGACGATGATCTCAACGAAGATCGCGGCCGCCGCGACGATCGCGCCGACGGTTTGCCAACCGTGCCGCCCGACGAACGGCGCGTCGGCCTCGCCGCCCAGGTACGCGATCACGAACAGGAACATCACCATCACGGCGCCGGCGTAGACGAGCACCTGCGCAGCCGCCACGAACTCGGCCGAGAGCAGGAGGTACAGGACCGCGAGCGACCCGAGGTTCCCGATCAGCGCGAGCGCCGAGTAGAACGGATTGCGGAACGAGACAACTGCGATGCCCGACGCGATGCAGCCGAACGCGGCGGCGAACCAGACGATCCAGACGACGACGTTGCCCGCCACTTAACTGTTGTTCTTGTAGTAGGGAATCGGCGTGTCGTAGAGGTCGGGATCCGCAACGGGGATCTGCTTCATCGGCTCCGCGAGCAGCATGTCCTTCGTGTAGATCTGGTCGTCGCGGTTGTACTCGGAGATCTCGTACTCGTTTCCGAGCGTGATCGCGTCGAACGGGCACGCGAGCTCGCAGTAGCCGCAGAAGATGCAGCGGCTCATGTTGATCTCGTAGATGCGCGCGTAGCGCTCTCCCGGTGAAACGCGATGGTCGGGCGTGTTCTCGGCCGGCACCACGCGGATGCAGTCCGCGGGACACGCGGCCGCGCACAGCGAACAGCCGATGCACTTCTCGAGCCCGTTCTCGTGCCGCCACAGCCGGTGACGGCCGCGGAAGCGCGGGAACATCGGCTTCTTGTACTCCGGGTACTGCTGCGTCAGCGGCTTGCGAAAGATCTGCCGGAACGTGAGCGCGAATCCCTTGAGGCTGTCGACGGGCTGCGGCATCAGCTAACGAGCACCACGAAGAAGGCGGTGACGACGGCGTTGATCGTCGCGACCGGCAGGAGCACCTTCCAGCCGAAGCGCATCAGCTGGTCGTAGCGCAGTCGCGGCACCGACGCGCGAAGCCAGATGAACAGCGAGATGAAGATCAGGAGCTTGAGGAAGAACCAGATCGGCCCGTACGCGTCGAGCCGCTCGACCCACGGGACGTGCCAGCCGCCGAAGAAGAGCGTGACGCAGAGACCCGAGAGCACGATCAGATTGATGTACTCGGCCATCTGGAAGAGGCCCCACCGCATGCCGGAGTACTCGGTGTGGTACCCGGCAACAAGCTCGCTGTCGGCCTCGGGCAGGTCGAACGGCGCGCGCGCCGACTCTGCGACTCCCCCGAAGAGGAAGACGAGGAAGCCGACCGCCTGCGGAATGACGAACCAGAGCGTCGCCTCCTGCTTGGCGACGATGTCGGGCAGCCCGAGCGACTGTCCCATCATCACGACGCCGAGGACGCTGAGCGCGAGCGAAACCTCGTAGGACACGAGCTGCGCGCACGTCCGCATCGACCCGAGCAGGGAGTACTTCGACTCGGACGCCCAGCCGCCGACGATGAAGCCGTAGACGCCGATCGAGCCGAGCGCGAAGATGAGGATCAGCCCGATCGGCGCGTTCACGACCTCGCCGTTGAGATGCCAGTGGTAGATGCCCCAGCCCGGTCCCCACGGGATCACGGCGAATGCCGCAAGCGCCGTGAACGCGGACACGATCGGCGCGATGATGTAGGGCATGTTGCTCGCGGCCGCGGGGAAGAAGCTTTCCTTGCGGATCAGCTTGATCAGGTCGGCGATCGGCTGGAGCAGCCCTTTCCAGCCGGCGCGGTTCGGCCCGTAGCGCTGCTGCATGCGGCCGAGCAGCTTGCGCTCGAGCCACGTCGTGTACGCGAAGAGCAGCAGGACGAGGTTGATGACGATGAACGCCTTGATGAGCGAGATCCACCAGGGCTCGGTCATGCGGGCTTCACCTCCACGTCGTGCAGGAGGCCGCGGACGTGCTCCTCGGCGGCGCGCACCGTTCCCTTCGCGAGCTTGCGCGAGACGCGTGCACGCAGGCGGACCGACGTTCCGTTCGAGCTCGCCTCGATCTCTGCGCCGTTCTCGATCCCGCGTGAGCGTGCGTCGTCCTGCGACAGCTCGAGCTCCGGCGCCGGGCGCTGGAACTGGAGCTCCGGCACGCGCTCGACGGCGGGGCCGGAGAAGAGCGGCCGGTACGTGACGAGCTTGAGCCCGGAGACCTTCGCTTGCTTCGGCTTCTTCACCGGTGCAGCCGGTTCGCCGGTCGGTGCGGCGCGTGAGGGCAGCGGAGCCTGCTCGCCGATCGCCGCGAATGGCAGACCGTCGTAGATCTGCGCCGACAATTCCTCGAACGCGGACGCCGCGTACGGCGGGATGCCGACCTCGAAGCGCTCGCCGAGCTTCGCAATCCACGCGAGCTCGTCCGGCGCCGGCGGCATGACGGCGGGGCGAAGCCGTTGCAGGCGGCCCTCGAGATTGATGTACGTGCCCTCGCGCTCGAGGTAGCTCGTTCCCGGGAGCAGCAGGTCGACGAGGCCGCGCGCCTGGCGCTCGAACATGGCGAACGCGAGCACGTGCTCTGCCTCTGCGGCGAGATCGCGCACGTCCGGATTCGCGAGCGCCTCGTCGCCGGAGATGACGAGCAGCTTGACCGGATCCGGCGCCTCGGGCTCTTCCTCGTCGGCGGCGGCGGCCCATGCCTCGCAGACGCCGCGCGCGTTGGGCGTGCGCGGCAGGTAGAAGGCGCCCCAGACGTCGAGCCGTTCCGCATGGGCTGCGAGCTCCGTCTCTCCGTCCGGCCCCGACCAGATCAGGATCGCCCGCTCGGCGGCGCGCACCTTCTCCTCGTCGAGCTCGTACAGGATCTCAGCGCCGTTTCGGCGGGCCGCGCGAAGCCACAGGTCGACGACGGGCGCGCGCTCCGCGACTGGCTCGTCGCCGAGCACCACGACCACCTCTGCGTCGCGAATCGACGACAACGGGCGGCGACGGCCGTCGAGCACGTACGAGTTCTCGACCTCGGGCATGACCGCCGAGTGCGCGCCGAGCCCGACGCGCAGGAGCCGCGCGAGCGCGTACGCCTGCTCCACGGTCTCGGAGCCCGAGAGCGCCGTCACGATGTGCGAGCCGGCGTTCCGCAAGAGTGCTTCCGCCTCGCCGATCGCGTCGTCCCACGACAGTGCGTCGTACGCCTGCGCTCCGCGGCGGCGGCGGGCCTCGGTGACGCGGTCGCTCGCGTACACGTGCGAGTACGCGAAGCGTCCCTTGTCGCAGAGCCAGCCGTCGTCTATCTCGGGATGGTTGCGCGACAGGATCCGCTTGACCTTTCCCTCTCGCGTGGTCGCGGCGACGTTGCAGCCGACGGGGCACATGCCGCACACCGTCGGGACGTTCTGGATCTCCCACGGCCGCGCCTCGAAGCGGTACTGCGTCGACGTGAGCGCGCCGACGGGGCAGAGCTCGATCACGTTGCCGCTGAACGGCGCCGAGGTACGGCTCGTCTTCGAACGTCGCGATGACCGACTGCGAGCCGCGGTTCAGCGCCACCAGCTGCATGTCCTCGGCGACCGTCTCGCTGAAGCGCGTGCAGCGGTAGCAGAGGATGCAGCGCTCGCGGTCGAGTGCGATCGTCGGCGAGACCGGAATCGGCTTCTCGAAGGTCCGCTTGGGGAAGAACATGCGCGACGAGCCCGGCCCGTAGCGGAACGTCAGGTCCTGCAGCGGGCACTCGCCGCCCTTGTCGCAGACGGGGCAGTCGAGCGGATGGTTGACGAGGATGAACTCGAGCGTCGAGTCCTGAGCCTCCGCAGCCTTCGGCGACGTGAGCGCGCTGCGCACGATCATCCCGTCGGTCGCGGTCATGGTGCACGCGGTCTGCATCTTCGGCAGGCCCTCGACTTCGCAGAGACACATGCGGCAAGCGCCGACGGGTGCCCCAAGCCGCGGCTCGTAACAGAAGACGGGGATCTCGATCCCGGCGGCGAGCGCCGTCTCGACGAGTCCGGTGCCCTTCGCCACGTGCACCTCGACGCCGTCGACGGTGACCGAGACCAGCTCTGCCGCGCTCACGCGGGGACCGTCGCGATCGGTCGATGGTGCTGGTCGCTCGGCGCGAGAATGCCTTCGATCGAGGACTCGCCGTCGAAGGGGCAGCGGCCCAGCGCGACGTGCTCCTCGAACTCGGCGCGGAACTTCCGCAAGTAGCTCTGCACTGGGTAGACAGCGAAGTCTCCGAGCGCACACAGCGAGCGGCCGAGGATGCGAGAGCCGACGTCGTCGAGCAGGTCGAGGTCGGAGTACTCGCCGCGCCCGTCCTCGATCTTTTCGAGGATCCGCACGAGCCAGCGCGTTCCCTCGCGGCACGGCGTGCATTTGCCGCACGACTCGTGCATGTAGAACTTCTCCGCCCGCAGCGCGAGCTGCACCATGCAGCAGCGATCGTCGATCACCATCACGGCGGCGGAGCCGAAGAACGAGCCCGCCGCGGCGATCGAGTCGTAGTCCATCGGCGTGTCGAGCTGGTCGGGCGTGAGGATCGGGACGGACGAGCCGCCGGGGATGATCGCCTTGATCTCGCGACCGTCGGGCACGCCTCCGCCGACGTCGAAGATCAGCTCGCGCAGCGTCGAGCCCAGCTCGAGCTCGTAGTTCCCGGGCTTGACGACGTTGCCGGAGAGCGAGAACACGGCCGTCCCCGGCGAGTTCTCGGGCCCGATCTTCGAGAAACTCCGCGGCGCCCATTCGAAGAATCGGCGGCATCGTCGCGATCGTCTGCACGTTGTTGATCTGCGTCGGCGACATGTAGAGGCCCTGGATCGGCGGGAACGGCGGACGCGGCCGAGGCTGACCGCGCTTGCCCTCGAGCGAGTCGAGCAGCGCGGTCTCCTCGCCGCAGATGTACGCGCCGGCGCCGCGGTGCACGACGATGTCGACGTCGCCGAACAGGCCGTCCGCCTGCGCGTCGTCGGCGGCGCGCTGCAGGATCTCGTACTCGGTGAGGTACTCGCCGCGGATGTAGATGAAGACGCTGCGCGAGAGGATCGCCCGCGCTGCGATCAGGCAGCCCTCGATGAGCAGGTGCGGGTTGCGGCGCATGATCTCGCGGTCCTTGAACGCGCCGGGCTCGGACTCGTCGGCATTTACTACGAGATACGAAGGATTTGCGCCGCTGCGGTCGACAAGGCTTGCTTTGCGCCCGGTGGGGAAGCCGGCGCCGCCGCGACCGCGCAACGTCGACGCGACGAGCTCGTCGATCAGATCGTCCGGATCCATGCCACGCGCTTTCTCGAGCGGCTCGTAGCCGCCGACCGCTCGGTACTCGCCGAGCTGCGTGAGGTCACGCTCGTAGGCGTGCTCGAGCAGGAGGTCACGCTTCGGCACGGAGCTCCTCCAGCAGCGCAGGAACATCCCCGGGCACGACTGGCTCGCGATAGCGCCCGTCGACGACGACGACCGGCGCGTAGCCGCAGCCGCCGGCGCACTCGATCGTCCGGAACGTCACGGAGCCGTCTTCAGTCGTCTCGCCCGCCGACACGCCGAGCTCGTGCTCGAACGCTTCGACGACGCGCTGCGCGCCGACGAGCGCGCACGCGAGGTTCGTGCAGACCTCGACCGTGTGCCGACCGATCGGCTCGAGGTGGTACATGTCGTAGAACGTCGCGATGCCCTTGCAGTACGCGGGCGTCAGGTCGAGCGCCTCGGCCACCTCCCGGAATGCCTCCGGCGAGAGCCAGCCGTACCGCTCCTGCGCTGCGCGCAGCGCGGGCATGACTGCCGAGCGAGAGTCGGGATAGCGCGCTCGGAACTGCTGAATCTCGTCAAAAAGCTCCGTCATCGATCGACCTCGCCCATCAAGGTGTCGAGCGAGCCGACGATCGCGATCATGTCTGCGATCAGCGAGTTGCGCAGGCACGTCGCCGTCGCCTCGAGCGCAACATACGACGGCGCTCGGAACTTCACGCGCCACGGCTTCGGCCCGCCGTCAGAGACGACGTAGCAGCCGCACTCGCCGCGCGGCGACTCGATCGTCACGTAGACCTCGCCCTCGGGGACGCGGTAGCCCTCGGTGACGATCTTGAAGTGGTGGATGAGCGACTCCATCGAGGTGTGGAGCTCCTCGCGGGGCGGCAGGACGACCTTGCGGTCGTCCGCGATCCACGGCTCGCCTTCCATCTGCTCGAGCTGGTCGAGGCACTGCGCGACGATGCGAGTCGACTCGCGCATCTCGTCCATCCTCACGCGGTAGCGGTCGTAGACGTCGCCGTTCGGATAGACGGGGATCTCGAAGTCGACCGCGTCGTACGCAAGGTACGGCTGGTCGCGCCGCACGTCCCAGTCGACGCCAGACGCGCGCAGCACCGGCCCCGATTGTCCGAGCGCGATCGCGTCGTCCGCGCTCAGCAACCCGATTCCCACAGTGCGCTCGAGCCAGATCTGGTTGCGATCGACGAGCTGCTCGTACTCGTCCACAGCGTGCGGCATGCGCTCGACGAACTTGCGGCACTCGGCGTAGAAGCCGCGCGGAACGTCCTCGGCGAGGCCGCCGGCCTGGAAGTACCGCGTGTGCATTCGCGTCCCGGCGACGAGCTCGGAGAGGTCGAGGATCTGCTCGCGCTCGCGGAAGCAGTACCAGAACATCGAGATCGCCCCGAGCTCGAGTCCCGACGTGCCGAGCCAGACGAGGTGCGAGTGGATGCGGTTCAGCTCGCACAGCAGCATGCGCATCCACGTCGCCTTCCGAGGCACCTCGATGCCCAGCAGCTTCTCGATCGCGAGCACGAAGACGAGCTCGTTGTTCTGGAACGAGAGGTAGTCGATCCGCCCGGGGTACGTGATCCCTTTCCACCACGTCTTCTGCTCCATGCTCTTCTCGAAGCCCGTGTGCAGGTAGCCGATCACCGCGTGCAGCCCGACGACCGTCTCGCCGTGCAGGTCGATCACAAGCCGGAGCACGCCGTGCGTCGAAGGATGGTTCGGGCCGAAGTTGACCTGGAGGATGTCCTCGGCGTCCGGCGGGACCTCGAGAACGGTCGGGATCGGCGACGGGATGCGCGTACCCTCGTAGATGCGCGCACGCTCGGGTGCCAGCATTACTCGGCGTCCGAGAAACGGACCGGCTCGCCGCCGATCGGGTAGTCCTTCCGCAGCGGGTGACCCTCCCAGTCGTCGTCCATGAGGATCCGCCTGTGGTTCGGATGGTTCTCGATCGGGATGCCCATCAGGTCCCACGCTTCCCGCTCGTGCCAGTCTGCGGTTGGCCAAACGCCGACGACCGACGGCACGCTCTCGCCGTCATCGAGCCAGACCTGGACGCGAAGAATGCGTCCGTCGCCGCGGCGCAGCGCGAGCAGGTGGTAGTTCATCGCGAAGCGCTTCGGCTTCGGCTCCGGCAGCCGCTGGTAGCCCTGCGTCATCGGCGTATTGAGGTCGCGGCCTGTCGCCGTCCCGATGTACCCGGAGACGCCGGCGTCGCCCCAGCCGAGGTAGTCCGTCGGCGTGATGTCCGAGAGGAAGCTGAATCCGTGCTCGTCGCGCAGGTGCTCGCACGCTTCCACGAGCGAGTCGCGCTCCACGACGAGCGTTGTCTCGCCGTGCGCCTCGCTCGCGCCGACATGGCCGGGGACCTGCTCCCACGTCACGACGCGACGCTCCTGATCTCGAACGCGGGCGGCACGCCTGCCTGCACTGCCTCGTGGAGACGCAGGATTCCTTCCATGAGCGCCTCTGGACGCGGCGGGCAGCCGGGGACGTAGATGTCGACGGCGACGATCTTGTCGACGCCCTGCAGGGTCGTGTAGTTGTTGAACATCCCGCCCGAGCTCGCGCACGCGCCCATCGCAACCACCCACTTCGGCTCGAGCATCTGGTCGTAGATCTGTCGGAGCGGCGCGGCCATCTTGTGCGCAACGCGTCCGGAGACGATCAGCAGGTCTGCCTGGCGGGGCGAGGCGCGGAACGCCTCCATCCCGAAGCGCGCGATGTCGTAACGCGCCGAGACGATCGACATCATCTCGATCGCGCAGCACGCGAGGCCGAACGTGTCCGGCCACATCGACTTCGTCTGCGCCCAGCGCACGGCCTTGTCGAGCGTCGTGATCCCCAGGCGGCTCTCGAGGTCGCCGAGCTCCTGCTCGAACTTGCCCGGCCCGTTGCCCATCCACATCACGCGCTCGCTGTGCAGGCCGTAGTCGGCGAGCCGCTTCGGCTTCGGTTTGTCTAATGCCACTCGAGCGCGCCCTTGCGCCAGACGTACACGTAGGCGATTGCGAGGATGGCGATGAAGAAGAGCAGCTCGACGAAGCCGAACCAGGCGAGCCGGTGGAGGATCACCGCCAGCGGGTAGAGGAAGACGATCTCGATGTCGAAGAGGATGAACAGCATCGCTGTGAGGTAGAAGCTGACGGTGAAGCGCCGCGTGTGCGCCGGTCCGCGCGAGACGCCCGACTCGAACGGCAGCGTTCGGGCGCGCAAACGGCGTGCCGGTTTCTGCGCGAAGACGAAGCTCATCAGCACCATGGTGGCCGGGATCAGGAGCGCAAAGCTGGCGTAGAAGAGAAACGGAAGCCAGTTGTCCAGCATGTCCAACCTCCAGCCGTGGGGACCGAAACGAAGATTGACAGAAACCGCATAGTCAAGCGCGAGACGTGTGTTACAAAGTGCGGCCTCGGGTACCCGCAGGGCACGTTGCTACGATGCTCTCGATGACTGAGATTCAGGAGCGCCCGGCCACTCTTCCGCTGCTCTCGCTGACCGAGTCGGCGGCGGCGAAGATCAAGCAGCTGCTCGCCGACGAGCCCGACGTCGGGGTGCTGCGGATCGCGATCCAGGGCGGTGGCTGCTCGGGCTTCCAGTACGGCCTCGGCTTCGACACCGGTGCTGCGGAGGGCGACCTCACGCTGGAGCAGCACGGCGTCACCGTCGTCGTCGACCCGTTCAGCGCGCCGTATCTCCAGGGTGCCGAGGTCGACTACGTCGACTCGATCGAGGCAGCAGGCTTCGCGGTCAACAACCCGAACGCGGTTTCTTCGTGCGGCTGCGGCCACTCATTCCAGGTGGACGAGGGCGCAGCGCCGGAGGATGCCGGAGCCGCAGGTTGCGGCTCCGGTTGCTCTCACTAGCAGCCTAGGCTGCTTCCCCGACTAGCTTCGTGAAGCGCGGATCCTCGCGCAGGGACGCGAAGTCCTCGTCCTCGCGCGCAAGGTCCTTGTACGCCGGCCACCCCTCGACGGAGGTGGCGAGCGTTGCGAGCGCATCGTCCGGTTGCCCCAGGAGGTTCTCGAGGCAGGCGATGTTGTAGAGGATGAAGGCGTTGCCCGGATACGTCTCGAGCGCCTCGCGGCACACGGCCATCGCGCCGTCGTAGTCCTTCTCGCCGTGCAGGCGTAGGAACTCACGCAACGACGGCCCGGGGGCGAGACGGTAGGCCTCGCCGCGTCGACCGCCGGCGGCGAAGACGATCGTGCCGTCGGTCTCGGCGATCGCCTTGCGCTTGGCGGCCGGGTTGCGAACGAAGACGACCGTGCCCTGCGGCGCGTCGATCTCGTCGCCGTCGACCGTGAAGGTCGCGCGACCCTGGACGACGACGTAGAGCTCCTCGTGGCCGTCGGAGGCCGGCCCAACCTCGTCGTGTTCGGTCACCACGAGCTCTCCGGCTTTCTTCTGGAACGACGCGCTTGCGCCGAAGGCTCCAATGTCGAGGTCCGCGCGGAGCCGGACATACACGCGGTCGTCGTCGCCCTCGGCCGCGCGCTCGCCGATCGAGATGACGTCGTAGCTCGTCACGGTGGTTGCCATCGTCCCCTCCTCAGGAGTCTAGTGCCTCGATACCGAAATTCTTGAGGCTAAATTGTTCGAAGGCGAGAAACTACAGGTGGAACGTCTCGACGTCAAGAGAAGCTTTGAAAACGTGAGTGTGGCCCGACCGCGACTAGCATCGAGATCAGTGTCAGCTCCGCTCCGCTTCGCCGTAGTCGGCTCTGGACCGGCGGGCTTCTACGCCGCCGGCTCGCTCCTCGACGCGGATTTTCCCGTCGAGGTCGACATGATCGAGCGCCTCCCGACGCCGTGGGGGCTCGTCCGACTCGGCGTTGCGCCCGACCACCCGAAGCTCAAGACGGTCTCTCGCGCCTTCGAGCGCATCGCCGCGAAGCCCGGCTTCCGCTTCCTCGGAAACGTCGAGGTCGGGCGCGACCTGCACCACGACGAACTCGCGCGGCTGTACGACGCCGTGGTCTACGCGGTCGGTGCGCAGACCGATCGGAAGCTCGGGATTCCCGGCGAGGATCTCCCAGGCTCGTGGTCGGCGTTCGAGTTCGTGGCCTGGTACAACGGCCATCCGGACTTTCAGGGTCTCTCGTTCGATCTCGACGTCGAGCGCGCAGTCGTGATCGGTAACGGGAACGTCGCGCTGGACGTGGCGCGCATGCTCGCGCTGACGCCTGAGGAGCTCGCTCCGACCGACACCACGGACCAGGCGATCGACGCGATCACGAACTCGCGGATCACGGACGTCGTGACGCTCGGGCGGCGCGGGCCGGCTCAGGCCGCGTTTACGCCGGTGGAGCTCGCGGAGATGGGCGAGCTCGCGGGCGCCGACGTCGTCGTCGATCCGGTCGAGCTGGAGCTCGACGCGGCGACCGCCGCACAGGTCGAGGCGGACACACGCGTGCGCCGCAACGTGGACATTCTTCGCGGCTTCGCCGCGCGGACGCCGACGGGGAAGCCGAGAACCGTCCGCCTGCGTTTTCTCGTGTCGCCGGTTGCCGTCCTCGGTGAGGGCCGCGTCGAAGCGGTCGAGATCGTGCACAACCGGCTCGAGGTGCGAGACGGACGGGCGGTCGCCGTTCCGACGGACGAGCGCGAGATCATTCCCTGCGGCCTCGTCTTCCGCAGCGTCGGCTACCACGGCGTTGCGCTCTCAGGTGTCCCGTTCGACGAGACGCGCGGCACGATGAGCAACGACTGCGGGCGCGTGCTCGGCGACGACGGCCGGCCTCTGCACGGCGTCTACTGCGCCGGCTGGATCAAGCGCGGGCCAACCGGGATCATCGGCACGAACAAGAAGGACGCGAACGAAACCGTCGAGCTCCTCCTCGAAGACGTCCACGCCGGCCGGCTTTCGCACGCGGAGCACGTGACGGCCGAGGCGGTCGATTCGCTGCTCGACGAACGGGGGGTGCGCCGCGTCGTCTATGCAGGCTGGTTATCGATCGACGGCGTCGAGCGCTCGCGCGGGGAGCCGCTCGGTCGGCCTCGCGTGAAGCTTGTGACCTGGGACGAGCTGCTCGACGCGGCCGAGACGGTGGCTGCTGCCTAGCTGACTTCCCCCCGAAGGGGGAGGGCACTACTCCGGAGAGTGCCGATGGTCGGGCATGGCGTCGAAGCTGGTCGAATGCCTGAACTGCGGAGCGGCACGTCGCGTGTCGGCGATCGCGTCGCGGCCAGGTAGTCCGGATGAATGCCGTCGCTGCGGCTACGTCGGCTGGGCCGACACGGAGACGCTGACCGAAGCACTCCGCCGCGCGCTCAGGGAACACACCGTAGAGCAGCGCCGCCGCATCATCGCCTGGTAGACCACGACTAGACTCGCTGTATGGCCAAGGCGGAGACGCGTGTCGAGCTCTGGGGAGGAGAAACGGCCAAGGCGGTTGCCAACTTCCAGGTCTCCGGAGAGCCGATTCCCGCGCCGGTGGCACGGTGGCTCGGGCGCATCAAGGCCGCAGCCGCGCTCGTGAACGCCGAGCTCGGGCTCCTCGACGGCGACAAGGCTCAGCGCATCGCCGACGCGGCGAGGCGGATCGCCAAGGGCGAGCTCGACGACCAGTTCCCGATCGACGTCTTCCAGACCGGATCGGGCACGTCGTCGAACATGAACGCGAACGAGGTGATCGCCTCGCTCGCGGGTGACGACGTCCACGCGAACGACGACGTGAACATGGGCCAGTCGTCCAACGACGTGTTCCCGTCCGCGGTGCACCTCGCGGCGCTGGGTGAGCTAGTGAACGAGTTACTTCCCGCGCTCGAGACGCTCGCAACGTCGCTCGAGGCGAAGGCCCAGGAGTTCGACGACGTCGTCAAGTCCGGACGTACCCACTGGATGGATGCCGTTCCCGTCACGCTCGGCCAGGAGTTCGCGGGATACGCGGCGCAGGTTCGCCAGGGCATCGCGCGCGCGCGGGACACGCTGCCGCGGCTCGGGCAGATCCCTCTCGGAGGAACGGCCGTCGGGACGGGGCTGAACACGCATCCGGAGTTCGCGGAGCGCGTGCGGTCGCGGCTCGCCGAAGAAACCGGGCTGACGATCGCCGCGCCTGCCGATCCGTTCGAGGCGCAGGCCGCGCGCGACGGCCTC
Organism: uncultured Actinomycetes bacterium; assembly: GCA_963815965.1. Taxonomy (GTDB): domain Bacteria; phylum Actinomycetota; class Thermoleophilia; order Gaiellales; family Gaiellaceae; genus DASVFB01. Next base: position 954,910 of record CAWFIT010000001.1, read on the forward strand.
GTTGAGACGTCAGGCGCGCTGAAGACGGTCGCCGTCTCGCTGACGAAGATTGCGAACGATCTCCGCTTCATGGGCTCGGGCCCGCGCGCCGGCTTGGCGGAGATCTTCCTGCCCGAGCTCCAGAAGGGCAGCTCGATCATGCCGGGAAAGGTCAACCCGGTCATCCCCGAAGTCGTGACGCAGGTCGCGGCGCAGGTGATCGGGAACGATGCGGCGATCGCCGTCGGCGGCATGCAAGGCCATTTCGAGCTCAACGTATTCGTCCCGCTCATGGCGAGAAACCTGCTCGACTCGATCAAGCTCCTGGCGAGCGCGTCACGCCTCCTCGGGGAGAAGTGCGTCGACGGCATCGAGGCGAACCGCGAGCAGTGCGAGCACTACGCGGAGCTGACGCTCTCCGCTGCGGCGGCGCTCAACCCGTACATCGGCTACGACAAGGGCACCGAGATCGTGAAGGAGGCCGCGGCGTCTGGGCGGTCTTTGCGCGAAGTCGCGCGCGACCACGGTATCGAAGACGAGATCCTGGACAAGGCCCTCGATTACCGAAAGATGGCGAAGCCGCACGAGTAGCGGCAGGTTGGCAATTCGCCGGATCGGGTAACCCCCGAGCATGAGACTTGCGCTCCTTCTCTCGATCATCTTGCTGGTGCTTCCAACGGCAAGCGCCGCGACCTCGAGCCGCACGGCGCACATCACGATTACCTCGCGCTCGCCTGTCGTCGTCCGCGGAACCGAGTTCCGGCCGAGCGAGCGCGTGACGGTCAGCGTCTCGGCAAAGGCGACGTACAAGAAGGTCGTCACTGCGAGCCGGCTGGGCGAATTCCGCGCGGTGTTCCGCGGCAAGACGATTGGCTCGTGCCAGTTCTACTCCGCGCAGGCCCGGGGCAACCGCGGCAGCATCGCGTCGCTCAAGGTGATCCCCGAGTGCCCGTCACAGTGAGCCGAAAACCGGCTTAGCTCTGCGGTTTCGGCAAAACCCGCTTGACACGGACGGCCATTTCGCTTGCCTCCGCAGACTGATCGAGAGGGCGATATGCTCCCGCGCACTCAAAAGGCGTTCGAGCGCCTTCACTGCGTTCGCGAGGGGCGGCGACCGAGGCGGCCCTCGCGTTGCGTGGCAGCAACCGCATTCGAACAGGGAGAGCGAGATGCGACTCAGAGTGTCGGCACTGGTCGGCGGCATTGCCGCCGTTATGGCAGTCGCGGCGATCACGGCCGCGTTCTTGGCCGGCGGCGCAACACGGCCGTCGTTCACTTCGAAATTCGCGGGCGGCGACCCGGACGCCGTCGCTGCGAACGGACGTGCACTGCCCGGCGGCGAGGGGCCGGCGACCTTCGAGGCATACCTGGCTGCCGAGCGCGCCTATCCGGCCGCCGCGGTCCCGCCGGGATTCGCCGCGAAGGCGGAGTCGACCTTCGCAGGAATCGCGGCAAAGGACGCCAAGGCCGGCGATCCGAAGAGCAAGGGCCACAAGTGGCAGCAGTACGGCCCGACTGAGAACGGGACCGAGCCAGGCGTCCTCGCCTTCTCCGGCGCCACGAACAACACCGCGAGCCGCACGACCGCGCTCGTCATCGATCCCGACTGCGGCTCCAAGGGCAAGGGCGACTGCTTCGTCTGGATCGGCGCGTCGGGAGGCGGCGTCTGGCGCACCAACGACGCGTTGGCGAACAACCCCGTGTGGAACCAGCTCAAGCCCGAGCAGCTCGGCCAGAACTCGGTCGGCGTGCTGACGCTCGATCCGACCGACAAGAAGAACAACACGATCTACCTGGGCACCGGCGAGCCGAACCGCTGCTCGTCCGGCTGCGAGGCCGGCGTAGGCATCTACAAGTCGACCGACCGCGGCAACAACTGGAAGCAGCTCGACGCCACGTGCGTGAGCAATGCCGTGTACTCCTGCGCGAGCCCCGGCGAAAACGCCTTCCTCGGCCGCGGGATCAGGGCGGTCGTCATCGACCCGAACGACAAGAACCACATCCTCGTCGGGTCGGCACTGGCCGTTCGCGGGCTCTCTCACGTGATCGGCAACGGCGGCACGAACCGGATCGAGCCGGCGGCCAACGAGCCCGGCCTCTACGAGTCGCACGACGGCGGTGCGACGTTCACCGAGGTCTGGGACGGGGCGAAGCCGGACGTCATCCCGATCCCGGGCGACGGATCGTTCCAAGGTTCGTACGGCATCACGGACGTCGGCCTCGACCCGATCAATCCGAACGTCGTGTACGCGGCGGGGTTCGACGCGGGCCTGTGGCGCCGCGACGCCGGAGCGGCGGCGACGGCGTTCAACAAGGTCTTCGCCGCGCAGTTCAACCAGGGTCTCGGCATCGACCGGCTGATGTTCGACATGACTGTGAAGAACGGGCACACCCGGATGTACCTGACCGAGGGAACGCAGCCCGCAACGGCGAACGTCAACGACCCGCTCGCTGCGAACTTCTGGCGCACAGACATGGCCGACCAGCCGGCGGCTACCCTGCTCGCCTCCCAGCCGGCGGCCTGCACAGCGCCGGATCCGGCAACGCACGCGTTCCCCGCAACCTACAACGGCTGGCAGTGCCTGACGTCGCAGACGACGAGCAACCCGTACTTCCCGACGACGGCGTTCTGCACCCAGCAATGCTGGTACGACCAGAACGTCTACACGCCGGCCGGGCACCCCGACACCGTCTACGTGATCGGCTCGATGTCGTACGGCGAGCAGCCGTGCAACACGAACGGCGTCGGTTGCGGTAACGGCCGCTCGAATGGCCGCGCGGTCATCTACTCGAACACCGCCGGCGACCCGGACGCCGCGAGCAACATGCGGACGTTCAGCGACCTGACGTACGACGCGACGATCAACCATCCGTCCTGGTGCGCGTACGCGCCGTACTTCGACAACGGTTGTGAGAACGCTCCGAACGGGATCCATCCCGACGAGCACGTGATCGGCGTAAACCCTGCGAATCCGACCCAGATCTTCGAGGGCTCGGACGGCGGACTGATCCGCACGAGCGGTGACTTCGCAAACGTCTCGTCGCAGTGTGACTCGCAGTTCCGTAACGGCGGTGCGCCGCTACCGCCCACGTCCGGCAGCTATACGGCGTGCCAGCGGCTGCTGTCGCGGGTGCCGACGCTGCTCGAGCACATCAACAGGAAGTACAGCAGCACGCTGCAGTACATCAACGTCGCAATCAATCCGCTCAGCGACTGCGAGGTCATGGGTGGAACCCAGGACAACGGCACCTGGTCGAACAACAACAATTGCGACAACAAGACGTGGAACCAGGTCATCTACGGCGACGGTGGAAATGCGGGCTACGACGCGACGACCGCGTGGCGCTTCAACGAATTCACGGGCGGGTTCAGCGACTCGAACTTCGACAACGGCGACCCGGAGCAGTGGGTGATTACCTCTGCCCCAGTCGCACGTAGCGGCGAAGGCCCCGCGTTCTACTGGCCCCAGATTGCCGACCCGAACCCGGTTCCCGGAACACACCCGATCTACTCGGGAGCACGCCACGTCTGGCGGACCTGGGCGTTCGGCGCAGGCCACCAGGGCAACGTGCCGCAGGACTCGACTCCCGATGTGGCGCTCTACAAGGCGAACTGCCCCGAGTTCGTTGTTGGGGGTACCACGGACGGATGCGGCGACTACCGCCCGCTCGGCGGGCCGTTCTGCGACGGGGTCGCGAGCACGCCGATCCCGCCCTGCATCAACCAGCCCGGCGACCTCGCGGGCACGGTCTACGGAACCGACCGGAGCGGCGGCACGATCTCGTGGATCGCACGCGATGCCGCGGATCACGGCACGATCTGGGTGTCCACTTCGGCGGGCCGGATCTTCGTCACGCACAACGGTGACGCGTCCAATCCGGCGACGACCACCTGGCACCGGATCGACAGCTCGACGTCGGGCGGCTCGCCGACCCGGTTCCCGAGCGGGATCTACGTCGACCCGGCCGACACCGGTCACGCGTGGATCTCGTACTCGGGCTACAACGCGGTCACGCCGACGACGCCGGGCCACGTGTTCGACGTGCACGAGAACGGCGCCGCGCCGGGCTCGGGCACCTTCACGAACCTGCACGTCGAGAGCGGGACATCGGCCTACCCGACGCCGACGAACGACGGCGACCTCCCGGTGAGCGACGTCGTCCGCGACGACTCGAGCGACACGCTGTACGTGTCGACCGACTTCGGCGTCCTTCGCGGCGACGACGACGGGACCGGCGGCTGGCACGTCACCGAGGGCATGCCCCGATACGAGGTGATGCATCTCGAGATCCAGCCGTCCTCGCGTGTCGCGACGTGTGCGCCTGGAAAGAAGTGCAAGCCGGTCCTCTACGCGGCGACGCACTCTCAGGGCATCTGGCGGATGAAGCTGAAGAAGTAGGCAGGACGTTCAGGACGAACAGAGGGCCGCCTTCGGGCGGCCCTCTGTGTTGCTAGTAGGCGACCGCGCCGCGCCCTGTCTCGGCCGCGTGCCGCTGCTCGTCGGCGCGATAGGAGCTCCGGACGAGCGGGCCGGAGAAGACGGAGCCGAAGCCGAGCGCCTCGCCCTGCTCGCGGAACCAGCGGAACTCGTCCGGGATGCACCCAGCGGTCGATCGTCGCGTGCCTGGAGCTCGGCTGCAGGTACTGGCCGATCGTCACGACGTCGACGCCGTTCGCGCGCAGGTCGCGCATCGTGTCTACGACCTCGTCGTTCGTCTCGCCTAGGCCGACGATGATCCCGCTCTTGGTCAGCACGGGATAGTCGGCAAGCTCCTTCGCGCGGCGCAGCAGCCACAGCGCCGTGTCGTAGCTCGCCTTCGCGCCGCGCATCTTCCTGTGCAGCCGTCGCACGGTCTCGATGTTGTGGTTGAAGACGTCGGGTCGCGCGGCGAGCACCGTGTGCAGCGCGTGCTCCTCGACGCCGAGGAAGTCGGGCGTCAGCACCTCGACGCTCGCGTTCGGAACCTTGCGCTTGAGCGCGCGGATCGTCGCCGCGTAGTGGCCCGCGCCGCGGTCGGGCACGTCGTCGCGGTCGACGGACGTGACGACGACGTGCTTCAGCTTCATCTGCGCCGCGACCTGTGCGAGCCGCAGCGGCTCGAGCGGATCGGGCGGCGACTCGGGCTTGCCGGAGTGGACGTAGCAGTAGCGACAGGCGCGTGTGCACGTGTCGCCGAGAATCTGGAATGTCGCGGTGCCGCGTCCCCAGCACTCGGCGATGTTCGGGCAGCGCGCTTCTTCGCAGATCGTGTGCAGGCTCGCGCCGTGGATCAGCTTCTTCACGTCGAAGTAGCGCGAGTCGGCGGAAGGCGCGCGCACCTTCATCCACTCGGGGCGGCGCGGCCGCTCGGCGACGGGAAGCGATTGCGTCATTACGGCGAGAATAGCCGCGTGTGGAGATTGCTCGTCGCGAGCGCCGTCCTCGCCTTTCCCGTGGCGCTCACGCTCGGCTCGACGGTGCGCGACGACGTCGACGCGATTCGCGAGCATTCGAGGCTGAGCGCGGTTGAGGCGAACGTCGTGCCGCCGTTCGGCTTCGGCGCCTCCCGCAACGTGCCCCTTCTGCTGGGGATCCGCCGCATCGTGCCGGCCGACGCGAGCGTGTCGTTCCTGCCGCGAGGCGGCGACGTGGCGCGCCGGATCTTCGTGCAGACGGGCTGGATCCGCTGGGTCGGCTTCGTGATCGCGCCGCGCCTCGTCGACGCGGGCGCGCATGCTCGCTGGGCCGTGCTCGTCGGCCGGTCGCCCCGTGAAGCGGGTATCCGGCCGCAGCGGGCTTGGCGCTTCGGCCGAGACTGGCTCGTCGAGCGGTGATCCGCGGACTCGTCGGCGTCGCGCTCGCGCTGGCCGGGCTCGTGCCACTGGGGGCGGGAGTCCTGTTCCTGACACGCACGCCGTTCCGCGTTGGCCTCGCCGTCTTCACGGGCATGGCTGCGGCGATGGTCCTGCTGCCGCCGCTCGTGTACCTCGGGCTGTCGCCGTCGGTGCCTCTCGTGCTCGCACTTGGCGTTGTCGCGCTTGCCGCCGGCCTGCTGTTCGGGCGGCCGCGCCGGGGCGGACTGCGCGTCGAGCCGCTCCCGCTGCTCGTGCTCGCCGTGCCGCTCGTCTTGCTCGCGGCGCGCGCGGCGGAGAAGCCCGTCGACCAGTACGACGCGTTCGCGAACTGGGTTCTGAAGGCGAAGCTCCTCTACTTCGACCGCAGCTTCTTGAGCGCGTCGATCGCTCCCCCGGTGCACCGCGAGTATCCGCTCGGTCTGCCGTCGCTCGAGGCGTACGTGCTGCACGCGGTCGGCAGCGCGAACACGCGGGTCTTGCACGTGCTCTTCGTCGTCTTTCTCGGCGGCCTCGCGCTCGTCGCGTGGACGGTGCTCCGCCCGCACGTCAGCACCTGGCCGCTAACAGCGGGGCTGAGCCTGCTCCTCTGGATGCCCGCCGCGCGCGACCAGTCGCTCTCCGCCTACGCCGACGTCCCGCTCGCCTGTCTCTTCGTCAGCGCCGTTCTGCTGCTTGCAAGCGAGCAGATCGCGCTCGGCACAGTCTTCGCCGCGGCCGCGCTCGCGACGAAGCGCGACGCAGTCGCGTTCCTGGCCGTCCTGTATGCGGTCGGGTTTGCGGCGCTGCTCGTGCGGCGCGACCGCGACCGTATTCGCGCCTGGTCGATCTCGGCGCTCTGCGTCACCGCATCTGCGGTGCCGTGGCGCGTGTTCGACGCGACGCACGATCTACACGACAGAGACGTCAAGCCCTCGCTGTCGCACGCCGACCAGTTCGGCTTCGTCGTTGGCAGGCTCGGACATCTGATCGTCGAGCGCGCGTATCTGTGGGCACTTCCCCTCGCGGCCGTGGCGACGATCGTCATGCTCGTCCGCGGACGCGACCGGCAGCTCGCGCTCGGTGCGCTCGCTCTCGGCGTCGGCCTCCTGGCGGCGCTCGTAGTCGTTTACGTGAGCGGTACGACCGGCGTCCGCTACCTCGTGCGCTCGACGGCCGAGCGGACGCTGATCACGCCGGCGTTGCTTGCCGCCGCGCTCCTGCCCCTGTTGGCCACGCGGGCACTTGGTGCACCTCGACCTCCAGATCGAACACCTCTGCGATCGCCGCGGCGGCCGCGCCGTGGACGTCGTCGACACTGAGCGGTCGCCCGAGCTCGCGTGCCATCGTCGTGAACGCAGCGTCTTCGAGGCCGCACGCGGTGATCCATTCGGTGAACGGCGCAGGATCGAGGTCGACGTTGAGCGCGTAGCCGTGTGTCGTTACCCACTTGCCGATGTGCACGCCGATGCTGGCGATCTTCCTCGGCGGCGGCATCAGCCAGATCCCGGTGAGCCCGTCGATCCGCTCCGCTTCGAGCTCGAAGGCGGACAGCGTGAGGATCAGTGCTCGCTCGAGGTCGCGACAATATTTCTGAACGTCCTGCCCGTGCCGCCTCAGGTCGAAGATCGGATAGCAAACGAGCTGGCCCGGCCCGTGGTACGTCGACTTGCCGCCGCGGTCCGTCTCGCAGATCTCGACATCGGCGCCCTCGGGCACGTGGAGCTCGCCCGGCTCGGTGCGCCGCCCGAGCGTGATCACCGGTGGATGCTCGAGGAGGAGCACCGTGTCCGGGAGATCACCGCTTCCAACGCCTGCGGCGACCTCGCGTTGAATCTCGAGCGCGTCGCGATACGGGACGAGCCCGAGCTGCAGGACGTGTGCGCTGTGCCTCACCGTTAGCCGGTCTCGCCGAACATCCAGCGGTGGCCCTCGAGGTCCTCCGCCGAGTAGATGCGCTGACCGATGCCGGGGTCCTCCGGCGACCGGAGAATCGTCGCGCCGGCGGCTCGGGCCCGATCGAAGTGCTGGTCGAGATTGTCGACGCCGACATAGACGCCGTCGATCACCCACGGGTTGTCGAGCCACCGCCCGGCGGCGTCGCAGGTCTCGCGATGGCGGCGGGGGCTCTCGTAGTCCTTGTTCGGCGTCGCCAGGAAGATCGCGCTTTCGCCGGCGCGGAGCTCGGCGTGCGTGACCGTTCCGTCCCCGTCGGTATGCCGCTGGTCGGCGACCTCTTCGAAGCCGAAGGCTTCGCGGAGCCAGTCGATCGCGGCACCGGCGTCCTCGTACGCGAGCATCGGAACGATCCGCTGCTCGGGCATCAGTAGTCCGCTTCGCCCCAGCTCTCGAGCTTCTGGCGCAGGTCGCGCAGGAAGCGTCCGGCGAGCGCGCCGTCGACGAGCCGGTGGTCGTACGTCAGCGTCAGGTTCATGATCGGGCGGATCGCGATCACGTCCTGGCCGAGCTCGTCCTGCACGACCCACGGACGCTTGACGACGGCATACGTGCCGAGGATCGCGGCCTGTGGCTGGCTGATGACCGGCGTGCCGTGGAAAGTGCCGTAGCCGCCGGGGTTCGTGATCGTGAACGTGCCGCCCTGTACGTCGTCGGGGAGCAGCTTCTTGTCGCGAGCCCGTTGCGCGAGATCGGTGACGGCGCGCGCGATGCCGAGCAGGTTCAGGCCCTCGGCGTTCTTGACGACCGGAACGATCAGGCCCTTGCCGTCGGTGAGCTCGACCGCGTAGCCGATGTTGACGTACTTGCGCGTCACGATCTGGTCGCCGCGGATCTCGCCGTTGATCCACGGGTAGTCGCGGATCGTCTCGACGACCGCGCGCGAGACGAAGGCGAGGTACGTCGGGTTGATGCCGTAGTCGTCCTGGAACTGCTTCTTCAGCTTCGACGCGGATCGCGACGACCTTCGACATGTCGACCTCGATCGCGCTCGTCACGTGCGCGGAGGTGTCGAGCGAGCGGCGCATGTGCTCCGCGATCCCGCGGCGCATCGCGGTCATCGGCTCGACGATCTCGCCGGGTTGCGCGGCTGCGGGCTGCGCCTGGGGCGGCGCCACCGGCGCTGCGGGTCGCACCGGTTCCGGGGGCGGCGGGGGCGCGGGAGGCGCCGGCTCGGGCGCCGCGGGTGGCGGCACCGGCTCGGGTGTCGGCGGCGCCGTCGCCGGGGCGCCCGACTCGATGAAGCCGAGGATGTCCTTCTTCGTGACGCGGCCGCCGCGGCCGGTGCCCGGCACCTGCGCCGGGTCGACTCCGTGCTCGGCCGCGATCTTCGCCACCACGGGCGAGACGAACGTTCTGCCGTCGGTCGATCCGTCGGCGGGCGCCTGTGCAGCGGGCGGGCCGGCGCGGCGCAGCCGCGGCCGGAGCGGGAGTCTCGGCGGACGAGGCGGCCTCCGCCTCGCGCGCGGCCTCCTGGGTTGCCGGCTCCGGCGGCGCGGGCTCCTCGGCCTGCGGCGCGACCTGAGCTCCCTCGGGCCCGATCGTCGCGAGCTTGGTCCCGACGTCGACTGTCGCCCCCTCCTGAACGAGAATCTCCTGCAGGACGCCGGTGCCGGGCGAGGGCACTTCGGTGTCCACCTTGTCGGTCGAGATCTCGAGCAGGCTCTCGTCTGCCTCGACGGTGTCGCCGACCTGCTTGAGCCACTTCGTGATCGTGCCCTCCGAGACGGAAACGCCCATCTGCGGCATCACGACCTCGACGACGGACGTGGTGGCCATCAGTACTCGGACAGCTCCTTCAGCCCGGCGACGACGTCCTCGACCTGCGGGATGTACGCCTTCTCCAGCGGCGGCGAGAACGGCACCGGTGTATCGGGCGCCGTGACGCGCATCAGCGGCGCGTCGAGATCCTCGAACGCCTCTTCAGCGATCGTCGCCGCGATCTCGGCGCCGAAGCCGCCGGTGCGCGTGTCCTCGTGCAGGACGAGCACCTTCGACGTCTTTCGCACCGAATCGAGCACGGCCTTCTTGTCCCACGGCATGACCGAGCGGAGGTCGACGATCTCGACCGAGACGTCGTCGGCCTCGAGCTGCTGCGCAGCCTCGTCCGCGGTGTAGACCATCGCGCCCCAGGTGATGACGGAGATGTCCTCGCCCTCGCGGTGCGTGCGCGCCTTGCCGATCGGCACCGTGTAGCGCTCGTCGGGCACCTCGGCCTTGATGCGGCGGTAGAGGTGCTTGTGCTCGAAGTAGAGCACCGGGTTCGGATCCTCGATCGCGCTGACGAGCAGTCCCTTCGCGTCCTCCGGCGTCGCGGGGCACACGCACTTCAGTCCCGGGATGTGTGCGAAGGACGACTCCGGATTCTGCGAGTGGAAAGGCCCGCCGGAGAAACCGCCGCCCGAAGGAAGCCGCACCGTGATCGGAACGGGCGTGCCGGCGCGCCAGCGCTGCTTGGCCGCGACCGTGACGAGGTGGTCCCACGCGCAGGAGATGAAGTCCGCGAACTGCATCTCCGCGACCGGGCGCATGCCCATGATCGCGGCGCCCGTGCAGCCGGCCACGATCGCCGTCTCGCTGAGCGGCGCATCGATCACGCGCCACGGCCCGAACTCCTCCTGGAAGCCGAGCGACACCTTGAACGCGCCGCCGTAGACGCCGACGTCCTCGCCGATCAGGAACACACGCTTGTCTCGGCGCATCTCCTCGCGGAGGCCGTCGCTGATCGCCTGGAGGTAGGTCTTCTCCGCCATTACTTGTGGTGCGGTGTGTCGAGGTCTTCGGGAGTGGCGTAGACGCCCACGGTCAGCTCCGACGCGTCGGGGAGCGGTGACTCTTCGGCGCGCTGCAGTGCGTCGTTGAGGAGCTTCTTGACGTTGGCCTGGATCTCGTCCTCCTCGCTCGTCGGAGAAGTCGGCGTTCTCGCGCAGCCAGTTGCGGAAACGTTCGATCGGATCGGCTTTCGCCCACTCCTCGAGCATCTCGCGCGGCACGTAGAAGGCGTCGTCGTGGACGGCGTGTCCTTCCATGCGCTGCGTCACGCACTCGACGAGCGTCGGGCCGCCGCCGTCGCGGGCCTTCTCGATCGCGCGCCTTGCCTCGCGGTAGACCGCGAGGACGTCGGTTCCGTCAACGACGATGCCGTCGAAGCCGTACGCCTGCGCGCGATCCGCCACGTGCTCGGTCGGGTACTCGAGATGCGTCGGCGTCGAGTAGGCCCACTGGTTGTTGTCGCAGATGAACACCACCGGGAGCTTGCGCACGCCTGCGAAGTTCATTCCCTCGTGGGTGTCGCCGCGCGCGGACGCCCCCTCGCCGAACCAGGCGACGGCGACGCGTTTCTCCTCTCGGATGCGGAAGGCGAGCGCGCAGCCGACCCCGACCGGCAGCATCGCCGGCAGGTGGCTGACCATCGCGATCAGCCCGAGGTTCGAGTCGGCCATGTGGACGTTGCCGTCCCTGCCGCGTGTCGGCCCGTCGCGGCGGCCCATGTACTGGGCGAAGATCCGCCACGGCTCGACGCCGCGCACGATGTGCACGCCCATGTCGCGATGCAGCGGGGTGCCCACGTCGTCTGGGTGCATCGCCGTGGCGACGCCCACAGAGGCGCCTTCGTTGCCGCGGCCGGTGTAGAACGAGCCGGGGATCTTCCCCTGCCTGTAGAGGATGTGCCCACGCTCCTCGACCGCGCGAGTGATCAGCATGTGGCGGTACATGCCGAGCAGGTCCTCGCGGTCGAGGCCCGCCTCCCTGATCTCGCTCAGGGAGCCGACGGGCTCGGCTCTCGTCGCAATCGCCAAGACACGGCAACTGTAACGACTAGCCTCCCCGGTATGGGCAAGGCCTCCGACTGGCTGAGGGAGGAGCGCCGCAAAGTGCTCGGCGACTGGGTCGCGTTCTGCACGCGGTGCGGCGCGGCTCAGCGCTGGTTCGAGGAGTTCGAGGACGAGGTCGCGCGAGAATGCGGGCAGTGCGGCGGCGAGGTGCTGCGCCGCTGCCCTTCGTGCAACGACCCGTTCAGCTCCGCGTTTACGGTCGAGTGCGAGACGTGCGGAATGCGTCTCCGCGAGAACGAGCTCTTTGGCTCGAAAATCCGCCGGAGCTAGCTGTTCTTGATCGCGCTGAACCGGATCACGGTGACGGCGTGGGCGCCGCTGACGTCCCGGTTGTAGAGCTGGCTCAGGAACTCGGCCATCTCCTCGGGCCGGCGGATGGTCGGGTTGTCGTGTTCGATCTCCCGCGGCGACAGATCCTCGAGCGCCTTGACGTCGACCTTGTCGATCACCGCGTCGAAGATCTTCTGCCGGGTCCCGTAGCGGGCGCCGACGAGAACCTGCACAACCATGCCCTTCTTGTACTTGGCGCTTTTGTCGCCGAGCCTGATGGTCGCCGTCTTGCGCCCCGAGCGGAGCTGGTCGGCGACCATCGTGTTGTAGAAGTTCAGCGCGTACAAAGGCCCGAGGATCATAGGGCCGCCATCGCCTTTTGTGCCATCTCACGTTCGCCTTTGTACGCGAGGAGGTCGATTGCGTCCGGGAAGGGCAGCCAGCGCGCCTCGTCCACCTCGTGCGCGAAGGCTGCCGGGATGTCCCCCAGCCGGCCACGGCTGTAGCGGACGAGGAAGAACGAGACGACCTTGAAGATCCGCTCGCCCTTCCAGGTGTAGACGTAGCGGACGTCCCCGAGCTTGCCGACGAGGCGCCCCTCGACGCCGGTCTCCTCGGCCACCTCCCGCAGCGCCGTGTCCGCGGCCGAGTCTCCGGGCGCGATCTGGCCCTTCGGCAGCGCCCAGACCCCCACGGGCTTGCCGCCTGGGCGGATCGCGGCCAGCCACCACCGTCCTTTCAGCCGCCGGACGACGACGGCGCCGGCAGAGAACTCCCGTACCACCCTCGGTTTGTAACACGTGACCGGTCGGGCTTGCGCAGCGGCCCTCGAAGCCTTTAGTATTGCCCTGGCACTCTCGCCAGGTGAGTGCCAGACCTGTCACAAAGTCTAAGCCAGGAGGCCTCTACGCATGAATCTACAACCCCTGGGTGACCGCCTGATCGTCGAGGTGCTCGAGGAGGAAGAGCAGACCGTCAGCGGCATCGTTCTCCCCGACACCGCGAAGGAGAAGCCGCAGCGGGGCCGCGTCCTCGCCGTCGGACCGGGCAGCCGGAACGACAAGGGCGAGCTCGTCCCGATGGACGTCGCCGAAGGCGACGAGATCATCTTCTCCAAGTACGGCGGCACCGAGATCAAGGTCGAGATGGACGAAGTCCTGATCCTGCGCGAGTCGGACGTGCTCGCGAAGGTCGTCGGCACGCGTGAGCCTGCCGGCGCGACCGCGTAAAACGGAAACCAGAGGAGGAACAACAGAGATATGGCTCACAAGGAGCTCAAGTTCAACGAGGACGCGCGTCGTGCGCTGGAGCGTGGTGTGAACATTCTCGCCGATGCGGTCAAGGTGACGCTTGGCCCGAAGGGGCGTTATGTGGTGCTGGACAAGAAGTTCGGCGCGCCGACGATTACGAACGACGGCGTCACGATTGCCCGGGAGATCGAGGTCGAGGACGTTTTCGAGAACCAGGGCGCGCAGCTCGTCCGTGAGGTCGCGACGGCGACGAACGATGTGGCCGGCGACGGCACGACGACGGCGACGGTGCTGGCGCAGGCGATCGTTCGCGAGGGCCTGAAGAACGTGGCTGCGGGGGCGAACCCGATGTCGCTCAAGCGCGGGATCGAGTCGGCCGTGGACTCGGTTACGGAGAATCTGAAGTCGCAGTCGAAGGAGATCTCGGGTAAGGAGGACATCGCCCGGGTCGCGAGCATCTCGTCGCGCGAGCGCGAGATCGGCGACAACATCGCCGACGCGATCGAGAAGGTCGGCAAGGACGGCGTCGTGAACGTCGAGGAGGGCCAGACGTTCGGCCTCGAGCTCGAGTTCACCGAGGGGATGCAGTTCGACAAGGGCTACCTGTCGCCGTACATGATCACGGACGCCGAGCGGATGGAGGCCGTGCTCGAGGATCCGTACATCCTCGTCGCGAACCAGAAGATCGGCGCCGTCAAGGATCTGCTCCCGATTCTCGAGCAGGTGATCCAGGCGGGCAAGCCGTTGCTGATCGTGGCGGAGGACGTCGAGGGCGAGTCGCTCGCGACGATCGTCGTCAACAAGCTGCGAGGCACGTTCCAGGCGGTCGCCGTGAAGGCGCCCGGCTTCGGTGACCGTCGCAAGCGGATGCTCGAGGACATTGGGATCCTCACGGGCGGCGAAGTGATCACCGAGGAGCTGGGGCTCAAGCTCGAGAACACGAAGGTCACGCAGCTCGGCCACGCCCGCCGCGTCGTCGTCGACAAGGACTCGACGACGATCATCGACGGCGCCGGCGATGGCGAGGCGATCAAGGCCCGGATCAAGCAGCTCAAGTCCGAGATCGAGGACACCGACTCCGACTTCGACCGCGAGAAGCTCCAGGAGCGGCTCGCGAAGTTGTCGGGTGGCGTCGCCGTGATCAAGGTCGGTGCTGCGACGGAGACCGAGATGAAGGAGAAGAAGCACCGCGTCGAGGACGCCGTCCAGGCGACCCGCGCGGCGCTCGAGGAAGGCATCGTCCCCGGCGGCGGTGTCGCGCTCCTGAACGCGGTCGAAGCGATCAAGCTCGACGACATCAAGATCGCCGACGAGAAGACGGGTGCGCAGATCATCAAGCGCGCGCTCGAGGAGCCGATTCGCCAGCTCGCGGAGAACGCGGGCCTGGAGGCTTCGGTCGTCGTGGACAAGGTCCGCAACGCGGGCGCAGGCATGGGCCTGAACGTCGACACGGGCGAGGTCGAGGACCTGATCAAGGCCGGCATCATCGATCCGACCATGGTCACCCGCTCGGCGCTGCAGAACGCGGCGTCGATCGCGAAGAACATCCTCACGACGGAGGCCGTCGTGGCCGAGGCCCCGGAGAAGCAGCCCGTGGGCGCCGGCGCAGGGATGCCCGACATGGGCGGGATGATGTAACTCAGCCCTCGGGCTGAACGATCGAGCAAGGGCCGGCGCGAGCCGGCCCTTGGTCTTTTCGGGGCGAGAAAGAGAAAAGCCGCCCGGGCAGGCGGCTTTTCGGGGGAATGGGGGAGGTGGATCTGTTTGAGTTATCGACCGCCTGCCCGATCGCCCGATCACCCGATCGAGTGATTCTTGGGTCTCTCTTCCAAAGACGGTTCGACGGTTCGCTCTAGGCGTGGCTTTGCCACGCCGTCGACTCCGATGATCGAAGGTGCTGCCTTTGGCTACCGCGGTATCGGCACGCGCGCGAAGCGCGCCTGCCGAGGTCTTCCCGTTCGAAGTCCTTGGACTTCGGACGGATTAAAAGCCGTAACGCTGCTCTTTCCAGTAGTCGGCGTCGTTGTGGTAGCCGTAGCGCTCCCAGAAGCCCGGGCGGTCTTTTGGTAGGAGCTCGATTCCCCTCAGCCACTTGGCGCTCTTCCAGAAGTAGCGAGACGGGACGACGAGGCGGAGTGGCCAGCCGTGGTCGGGGGCGAGAGGTTCGCCGTCCGCCTCCCACGCGACGAGGGACTGCTCGTCCTCGAGCGCCGCGAGCGGCACGTTCGCGGTGAAGTCCTGCTCGGAGTGCGCGAGCACGAAGCGCGCCTCGGGCAGGGGCTTCACGAGTTTCGCGATCTCGCGCCAGTGCACGCCGCGGAAGCTCGTGTCGAACCGGCTCCAGCGCGTGACGCAGTGGATGTCGGTCGTGATCTCCGTCTGCGGCAGCGCCTGCAGCTCGTCGTACGAGAGGACGAGCTCGTTCTCGACGGCGCCGAAGACGCGGAAGTCCCACGTCGCCAGGTCCGTCCGGGGAACGGAGCCCGCGTGCAGCACCGGCCACTTCTCGGTGAGGTACTGGCCCGGCGGCAGGCGTTTCGGGTCGTAGCCGGCGTCGGCGACCTTCTTTTCGGCCCTGGAGCGGAACATGCGACCTAGACTAATTGCGATGGCAACTGTTACGACTCGCGCCGCGCAGGAGACCCCGCGCCTACGTCCGCGTGAAGGGTCCGGACGCCGAGGAGTTTCTCCAGCGCATGGTCTCGAACGACGTCACGCAGGGTGACGTTGTCGATGCGCTGCTGCTCACGCCGAAGGCGCGGCTGATCGCGCCGCTGCGTGTGCTGCGCCGCGGCAGTGACGATTTCCTGCTGCTCACGGAGCCCGAGCTCGGCGAGACGGTGCGCACGTCGCTGCTGCGCGCGCGTCTCGCGTCGAAGTGCGAGGTCGAGTCCGAGCAGCACACGTCCACGCTCGTGTGGAGCGACGAGGAAGGCTTCGCGGCCGCGCGCGAGGAGCTCGACGTCGACGTCGAGCCGAACGTCGACGCCGCCGAGCTCGAGCGGCTGCGGGTCGAGCAGGGTGTGCCGGCGTGGGGCAGCGAGCTCGACGACTCGATACTCCCGGCCGAAGCAGGCCTGGACGCGACGCACATCTCGTTCACGAAGGGCTGCTACCCGGGACAAGAACCGATCGCTCGCCTGCACTACCGAGGCCACGTCAACCGGCGCCTGCGTCAGCTGGACGTCGACTCTGCGCAGCCCGGTGACGAGATTCGCGTCGGCGACAAAGTCGTCGGCCGCGTGACAAGTGCTGTCCCCGGCCGTGCGCTCGGCTACGTGCGCGTGGACGTGTCGCCTGACGCGGAGCTCCGGGTCGGCGGCGCAGGGGCGCGGCTACACTGACCGCTCCCCAGCGCCCGTAGCTCAGGGGATAGAGCGCTGCCCTGCGGAGGCAGAGGTCGCATGTTCGAATCATGCCGGGCGCACTTTCGCGCGTCTCGTTCTCGCTGAGTTTCGCCGCGGTTGAGCCGGCGGAGGCCCTGTGCGACGATGAAGGACGCCAAAACAGGGGCGCTAGGAAGGCGAAGGCAGGCAGGCGATGGACTATCGGGTCCTCGGACCTCTGGAGGTCCTGAACGATCGAGGGGCCGCTTCCGCTCGGAGGCGCGAAGCAGCGAGCGCTGCTTGCGCTCCTGTTGCACAACGCGAACCGTGTCGTCTCCCGCGAACGACTGATCGACGACCTGTGGGGCGACGCGCCGCCCGAGACCGCGGTGACGATGGTGCAGGTCTACGTGTCGCGGTTGCGCAAGCTGTTGCCGGACGCGACGTTGGAGACACGCCCACCGGGTTATCTCCTCGCGGCCGAGCCGGCGACGATCGACCTGTGGCGCTTCGAAGCGTTGGTCGCCGAGGCGCGCGATGCCCATCCGGAGCACGCGTCGAGCTTGCTGCGTGAGGCGCTCGCGCTCTGGCGCGGCCGTCCGCTCGCCGAGTTCGACGAGCCGTTCGCACAGATCGAAGGCGGCCGTCTGGAGGACCTTCGGCTCGCCGCGATCGAACAGCGCGTCGAGGCCGACCTCGCGCTCGGTGGCGAAGCAGAACTGATCGGGGAGCTGGAAGCGTTGATCGCGGAGAACCCGACCCGCGAGCGGCTCCGCGTTCAACTCATGCTCGCCCTGTACCGCTCCGACCGCCAGGCAGAGGCGCTCGACGCCTACCGAAGCGCCCGCCGCGCGCTCGACGAGCTCGGGCTCGAACCGAGCGCCGGGCTGAAGCAGCTGGAGAAGCAGATCCTCGTGCACGACGTCGCGCTCGACGTGCCGAAGCGGGAAGCCAATCTCAACCTGCCGTATCCGGTCAGCACCTTTGTCGGGCGCGAGCGCGAGCTTGCGGAGATTCTCGAACACGGTCGTGACGAACGAGTGCGGTTGCTGACGCTGACCGGCCCGGGCGGCTCGGGAAAGACGCGTCTCGCGCTTGCGGCCGCGCACCAGCTCCTTGCGAACCATCCGGACGGCGTGCTCTGGGTCAATCTGACCCCCGTGCGTGAACCGAGCCTCGTCGTGCCCACGATCGCGCAGCTTCTGGGCGCCAGGACCCCGCTCGCGGAGCACATCAGGAAGCGGCGGATGTTGCTGCTGCTGGACAACTTCGAGCAAGTGGTCGACGCGGCTCCGGACCTCATCGAGCTGCTTCTGTCGTGTCCAAACCTGCGATTGCTGGTGACGAGCCGGGAGCGCCTGCGAACGAGCGGCGAAATGGAGTACCGCGTGCCGCCGCTCGACGCGCCCGACGCCGTGGCGCTCTTCTGCGAACGCGCGCGCCTCGAACCGGACGACGTCATCGAGAGCCTCTGCGAGCAGCTAGACAATCTCCCGCTTGCGATCGAGCTGGCAGCGGCCAGAACGAACGTCCTCAGTCCCGCTCAGATCCTCGAGCGGCTCACCGACCGCTTTGATCTCTTCACCGGCGTACGCGACGCGCATTCCAGGCAGTCGAGTTTGCGCGCGATGATGGAATGGAGCCACGACCTTCTGGACGAGCCCGAGCGTACGCTCTTCGCGCAGCTGTCGATCTTCGCCAGCTGCACGCTCGATGCGGCCGAGGTCGTTTGCGACGCGACAGTCGACGCGCTCTCGTCCCTGGTCGACAAGAGCCTCCTACGGCTTTCGGGCGAGCGTTTCTCGATGCTCGAGACGATTCGCCAATACGCGCATGAGCGCCTGGAGGTGCGTGACGATCGGCAGCTCATCGCGCGGCGACACGCTGACTACATCATGGCCCTTGCCGAGGAGGCGGATGTCCGACTCATGCGGTCGGGCGGACGGGTGCTGGAAGAAAGGCTCGAAGCCGAGCTCGGCGACATCCGGCTCGCTCTAGGGTGGGCGCGCGAGCACGACGTCGACCTCGGCCTCCGGCTCGCCGCCGCTCTGACCCTCTTCTGGATGGGTCACAATCTGCTCGAGGAGGGCCGACGCTGGTGCACCGAGCTGTTGGCGCTCGGCGAGGACGCATCGGACTACGCTCGCGCCAAGGCGATCATGGCCGTCGCAGTGTTTGCAGGAATCAGCGGCGATCACGCCGAGGGCGAGCTGCTGCACGAGCGCGCGCTCGTGCTTTTTCGCAAGGTCGGAGACCGCTTCGGCATTGCGTGGTCGCTCCACGGTCTTGCCCCGAGTCTCATGGAGACCGGCCGGCCAGAGCGCGCCCGTCGGTGCCTCGAGGAAGCGCTGCCGATCCATCGTGAACTGGGGGACGAGCTGGGCGTGAAACGCACCGTCCAGCTGCTCGGAACGATTGAGTCCGACCTCGGCGACATGGTTCGTGGACGCGAGCTGCTCGACGAGAGCATTGAGCTCGCACGTAGCCACGGAGATCGCTTCGGCGAGTGTGTTTCCCACCACAGCCTCGGCAACCTCGAGCTGACGGCGGGACGGCTGGACGCCGCTGCTGCCGCGTACCGCGCTGGGCTCGAAGAGGCTCGGGACATTGAGAGCGGCCGGCTGGCGTGTTATTGCGTCGCGGGGCTGAGCGCTGTCGCCGCAGCTGGAGGAGAGGAAGATCGTGCGGCGAGGCTCTGGCGCTACGTCGAGCAACTCGAGGCGGAGCTCGGCATCACGATTTCAGGACGAGCGCGCTACGAAGAGTGCCTCGGCCCGATCCAACGCGAGCCCGTGCCCACACCTGGCGACTCCGTCCTCGCCGAGGCGACGGAGTACGCGCTCGGCGGCTGAACCGGTCAGTCCGTGTCGAACAGGTGACCTGCGCGAATCCGCGCGGCCATGTCATTCGACTCGGCCCGATACCAGGTGCCATCCTCGAACTCGATTGCCGGAAATTTCTTCTGGCCGGTTCCGGCGATGACAGCGGTTCTGCGGCTCTTCGGCACGCCCATCTGCGTCACGCGGGTGTACTCGATCCCTTGGTCGCGGAGCGCGCTTTCGACGCGCCAGCAAGGATGAAAACGACTCCTAAAGCCGGTGATCGAGCAGCGGTGAAGCGTGACATTCACGTCGCTTTCCGGCCCACGATACGCCTCGGTCCATCACGTGTCCATGCGCTAGCGAAAATTGCCTTTTCACGCCGTTCAGCAGCGTGAAAAGGCAGCGGATCGCGGTTCATGATCAGAACAGGTAGCCGCGTCGGGTCGGATGGAGGCCCGCCGCCCGAGCCTCCATCCCGAAAGGCCGCGACCGCTACGAGAACACCCACAGGTCGGTGGCCATCCCATAGGTGTGGACGAAGCTGTCGACTTGCCGCAGGTCCGACGGAACCGGCTGGCGGGCGAGCTTGATGCAGCCGAGGGAGTAGTAGTCGTGCGAGCCCTCCCAGCAGAACGGGTAATCCGTGCCGTCGGGGCCGCAACTCTGCCCCTGCCCCGAGGTCTCTTCCGAATGCACGAACAACTCAGTGCGGCGGACGCCGTTCGAGCACTGGTAGTCGGACAGGCGCCAGACGCGTCCCTGGATGCGACTGCCGCCGTAGTTGTCGTCGTGCCAGAGCACGTCGTATGCGCCGAGCGGGATCCAGTTGTTGTGCTGGCACGCGTCGGTGCCGCTTCCCGAGCCCGCGCGGTTGTATCCGGTCGAGTGTCCGAAGTTGTCAATGGTCTCGAATGTGGAGTTCGTCAGCGACGTTCGGTGGTAGTAGAAGTACGAGGCCGAGGCCGGCGCCGTCCATACGAGCGCGGCGGCCGTGACGAGGAGTAGGCGCAGTGCCTTCATCGGGAACGCTCCTTTCATCGGCTCGGGTTCGTCACCCAGCGCGCCCACTTCCGCGCCGGGTTCGCCTGGTCGGCGACACACGATTGCGTCACGAGATCGCAGGCGACGAGTGCGTTGTCGTACGCGGGCTCACCCGAGCCTTCCGGCGTCGCGTGCTGCGCGCCGACGTCCGCCCAGCCCTCGACCGACGTGTCGTCCGTGAAGACAGGCTCGGCGATTCCGTGCGGAAAGCCGGGCGTCGCGAACACCGACTCGACGTGCAGCCCGCCGCGGGTGTTGAGCACGACGAGCCCGCGATCGGAGTTGGCCACGATCCTGTCGCCGCGCCAGCTTCCGCCGTACATCAGCGCCTGCGGCGCGGAAGGTCCGGACGCAGTGTCGAGCGAGAGCGTGTCCTCGATCGCGGCGTCGGCGACTCGAATCACCTCGAGCGTTCGGACGCCTGCGGCGGCGAGGACCTTCGTGCCGTCGGGCGAGACGGCGATCGCGTAGGCATCAGGAGCGAGTAGGCGCCCTTCGTCGGGACCTGCGTACGCGTAGAGGTCGGCGCCCTCCGAGTCCTGAACGCCTCGATGAACGAGCAGGAAGCGCCCGGCCCACGCGTACGGGAGGTACCGCGCCGGCATGCTCGTCCAGACCCGCGGCTTCGAGGTCGGAGAGTCCGCGACGACGATCCGGCCGACGTAGTCGACGTTCTGCCGCACCGTCATGCTGTCGCCCGCGAGGAATGCGATCGCGCCGCTCGGTTGACACCGCGGGCGACGCCGCACCGTTCGCGAGCAGCGTGTCCTTGCTGCGCCGAAGGTCGAAGAGCCGGATGCTCGGAACGCCGACAGGTTGGCCGGTCTCGAGGCCTTGCCCGATGGCGTCCGGCTGGATCCGTGCGAGCTGTCGCCAGGACGAGTACACGACGAACGAACGGTCAGAGTCCACAGCCGCCACGGGCGTAAGCGAGCCGGTCAGCGGAGCGATGATCTCGTCGCCTCCGCCGAGCGTCGCGAGCGGTTGCTTTCTGCTCGCGTGACGTGTGACGAGCGATGTGCCGTCGAGCGTCAGTCCCTTGCCGACGGCACCCCTCGCCACGGTCAGCTTCGCGGTTCGGGCGAACACGACCGATTCGCGGCCGCTGCGCCCGGTCGCGATCGCGACGACGCCCGTGACGAGAGTCGCTCCGAGAGCGAGGACGACCGCGCCGATGGCAAGAGCGCGGCGGTGTGCGCGCATTCGAGGCCTCCTTGTTTCGCTGGCTACTGCCTCTTGTGTCGCGCGGCGGCGGACGATCGCAACGCCCAAGGGCGCGAAGTCACAGATCCGTCACGAAGCCGCGAGCAGCTCTTTGCGAAGCCGCTGCAGCGCGCGCGAGAGCTGCATCTTGCACGCCGCCTCGTTGCAGCCGAGCTCGCGTGCGATCTCGCGATACGGGCGTTCTTCGACGATCCGCATGAAGATGAGTCGACGTTGCCGAAGCGGAAGCCGGGCTACCGCCCCTTCGACTACCCGCTTCGGCGCCTCGCCGCCGGGAGCCCGCTCGGCGGCCAGTAGACGCGCGACCTCAGCCGCACGCGTCCGTCGGCGGAGCTCGTCGACCAAACGTCGCTCGGCCACTGTGTAGAGCCATCCCCTCATCGAGCGAGGCGGATCGGCGGACGCGAACGAGGACGCCGCGTCCGCGAAGACCTGCTGCGTGAGCTCCTCCGCATCGGTGTGGTTGCCCGTTCGCCGCAGAAGGAACCGATACAGGTCGCCCCTATAACGAGCGAAGGCGTCTTCGAGCACGGATGTTTGCATCCTCGACAACAGATGTTTCCACCGCCGCCGGACGATGAAACTACGCTTCGCCGGTGCCGCTGTTTCTGACCGAGCACGATGTCGCGTCGCTATTCGAGCCGGCCGACGCCGTCCCCGTGATCGAGGAGTCGTTCCGCAGGCTCGCGGCGGGTGAGGTCGCGAACCAGCCGCGGCTCCGGCTACCGCTCGAAGCCGGAGCCCTCGCGCTCATGGCCGCGGCCGACCGCGGTCTCGGTCTGGCGGGCTCGAAGACGTACAGCGCAGTCGCCGGCAACGCGGCGTTCGTCGTCGTCCTCTTCGACGCCGTGAATGGCACCTGCGTCGGCGTCATCGAGGCGAACATCCTCGGACAGCTGCGCACCGGCGCGGCGAGCGGCGTCGCTGCGAAATACCTCGCCCGGCAAGGCGCCACGCGCCTCGGGATCATCGGCTGCGGCTTCCAGGCCGAGACGCAGGTGGCCTGCATCCGCGCGGCTGTGCCTACGATCGAGCACGTCGACGCCTACTGCCGCACGGAGGCCAACCTGGCGGAGTTCTGCGCCCGTGTCGGCGCCGAGCCCGGCGAGTCCCATCGAGACGTTGCGGGCGACAGCGACATCGTCGTCACCGTGACGACCTCGAAGGATCCGGTTCTTCGCGGCGAGTGGCTTCGCCCGGGCGCGCTCGTGTGCGCGGTCGGCGCCAACCACCCGAGTCGCCGCGAACTGGACGACGTCGTGCTCGCGCGCGCGACGTTCGTGTGTTGCGACTCGCGCGAGCAGGCGCGTCTCGAGTCGGGCGACCTGATCGAGCCGGTCGCGAACGGCGTTCTCGACTGGCTCGAGGTGCACGAGCTCCAGGAAGTCGTCTCGGGCGAGGTTCGAGGACGACAGTCGGACGACGACATCGTCGTCTTCAAGTCGAACGGACTCGCTGCGTGGGACGTCGCGATCGGCGGCGCCGCTCTCGAACGCGCGCGCGAGCGCGGCGTCGGAACCGAGCTGTAGGTCTACGACCCGGGCAGCTGGGCGCGGGCCGACTCGACCGTGTCGTCGCCGACCGCGCGGATGATGTCGGGTCGATCGAGCAGGCGCGACTGCTGCGCGGGAGTCAGCCGGTTTCGCACGTACGGATCGCTGAGGATGTCCTCGAGCGACCGGCCGCGTTCGTGCTCACGGATGACGTATGCCGCAACACGCTCTTCCTGCGAGGAACGGGCGAAGAGGAATGAGAACGGATTGCGCAAGGCGCTCGCCAGCTTGACCATGCCGGTCGTATTCTTGCCGAATGCGTCGGACCTCTAAAGCTGGACGGTTCGCGGAACGGGCTCTGAGCGGGGTTGACGATACCGGGAACGAGGAGCGGATCGTGATCTGGATCGAGCGCAAGACAGGCGCCGTCTGGGCCGTCGGCCGCTCCGTGAACCCCCACCTCCGCAGCTCGGACGAGCCCAGACAGGACGAGTACATCTTCGAGGGGTACGAGCTCGACGACGCGCTCGAGCACGCGAACGACGTCCTCGAGGACGAGGTGCGCGTGCTCGAGCAGGACGGTCGCTCGGTCGACATGAAGCCGTTCGTCCGCAAGGAGCTGCTCGGCCCGCTCGAGCGCTGGTTCTTCGGCAGGGCCGACTGAGCATGGTCGAAGAAGCGCGGCTCGAGGCGGTCGAGTCCGGTCTCGTGCCGGCGAGCGACGGCTGGTTCGTCGTCAACGTGCGGGATGCGGCGTGGCTGACGAGCGACGCCTTCGGCGCGCGCTGCATCTTCGAGGCGGACACGCCGGTCGTCCGCGGGACGGAGCTCACCGAGCACACGTTCCCGCAACTCGGGATAAGGCTCACTGTGGTCGAGCCGGGGCAGCCGACCACGCTGTACCACGCCGAGTCGAGCCAGGAGGACTTCCTGGTCCTCGCCGGCGAGTGCGTGGCGATCGTCGAGGACGAGGAGCGCCACCTGCTTGCCTGGGACTTCGTTCACTGTCCGCCGGGCACGAGGCACGCCTTCGTCGGCGCAGGCGACGGCCCGTGCGTCATCCTCTCGACGGGTGCGCGAACCGAGGACGGGACGATCGTCTATCCGCCCTCCGAGGCCGCGAGCCGTCACGGCGCGGCCGTCGCCGAGGAGACGGATTCGCCGAGAGTCGCATACGCGCCCTATCAGCACTGGCGGCGTGGACGCCCCGCGAACTGGGACGCGCTGCCTTGGGCTTAGAGCCTCTTAGCGTTCAATCCCGACGCAATCGAACGCCGAAGCCCGTGTTTGGTGCGTGGACGTTGAGCATCCGGAGCTCACCGTCGCCGGCGTTGCGAAACCCGTGCGTGGCGCCGACAGGAGCGGCGACGTAGGTGCCAGGACCGGCGCGTACAACCTCGGCGCCGAACGTGAACTCGGCCTCACCGTCCAGCACGTAGAAGGAATCGACGTGGTCTGCGTGACTGTGCAAGTCGACCCCCTCGAAGTCCGGCCCGAAGCGCAGCTCGATGACCTCGAGCTCGGGAAGTTCGGCCAGGATGCGGTGCTGCTGCTCACCCCGCGGAATGCGCTCGCCGCCGCCCGGCTCGATGACGATCCCGTCCATGGCTGAAGGATCCTAGCGCCGCTTCTCGCGGGGCCACTTCAGGTCCGCGCTCGGAATCGGGTCTCCGTGCGGATCATGCGTGGGGTAACCGAGCGCCTTGTCGATCCGTTGCTCCAGCTCCTCGGAAAGCGCGTGCTCGAGTCGGTCTGCTTCGTCGTGCACGTCGTCGACGTCCAGGCCGAGCGTCTCGGCGAGGTACAGCTCGAGCAGGCGGTGATGGCGAATCACTTCTAGCGCGACGCGTTCGCCCGCCGGCGTCAGCTCGACGCCGCGGTAACGCTCGTGCCGCGCGAGCGACAGCGCGGCGAGCTTCTTGACCATCGCGCTTGCGGAGGGATCGGAGACGTTCAAGCGTCGCGCGAGCGCGGTGACAGTCACCTTGCCCTCTTCCGAGTTCAGTTTGTAGATCTCGCGCAAATAGTGCTGAATCGACTCGCTGAGCGGCTCCGACACGAGGCCAGTGTAGGTAGCTTCCAGCGCGCATGCTCATCCGCCTCGGACACAGTCCCGACCCGGACGACGCGTTCATGTTCTGGGCGCTCGCGGCCGGCGCGATCGACACGCGCGGCTTCGAGTTCGAGCACGTTTTGCAGGACATTCAGACGCTGAGCGAGTGGGCGCTCGAGGGCCGGCTGGAGACGACGGCGATGTCCCTTGCGTCGTATCCGCTCGTACAGGACAAGTACGCGATCCTTCCGCACGGTGCGTCGATGGGCTCGGGTTACGGCCCCGTCGTCGTAGGGCCGCGCGCGCTGTCGCGCGACGAGTTGCTCGACAGGGAGATCGTCGTTCCAGGCGAGATGACGACGGCGTTCCTCACCTTGCGCCTGTGCCTGGGCGAGTTCCGCTACCGCGTCCTTCCCTTCGACCAGATCCTCGACGAGGTGCTCGAGGGACGTGCGGACGCGGGCCTGCTGATTCACGAGGGACAGCTGACGTACGCGTCGCTCGGCCTCGAGAAGTCGGTCGACCTGGGCGAATGGTGGCTGCTCGAGACGGGCCTGCCGCTGCCGCTCGGCATCAACGTCGCGCGCCGCGATCTCGGCGAGGAGAAACTGCACGACCTCTCTGAGGTGCTGCGCGAATCGATTCGCGCGGGGCTCGACAACCGCGAAGAGGCGATGAAGTACGCGATGCAGTTCGGGCGCGGCCTCGACGAGGGGCTCACCGACCGCTTCGTCGGCATGTACGTCAACGAGCTGACCGAGGACTACGGCGACGAGGGCCGGAAGGCCGTGTCCGAGCTTCTCGGCCGCGCCGAGGCGATCGGCTTCTACACGCGACCGGTCGAGCTCAGCTTCATCTCGTAGTTCAGTGCCCCTTCCGGCGATGGACAGTGCATTTCGGCGGAGCACGAGTCCGCCATGCGGCGTCCTCGGTTGGCCCGATATGCCCGCATATCGAGCCGCCCTGCGTCCTTGCCTGGCGAACTCGTGCTGTCGCCAGAAACGCGAGACCATCACCGGAAGGGGCACTAGTGTCGCGCGCGGTCGTCCTCTCCGCGGTGCGCACCCCCGTCGGCCGCTACGGCGGCGCGCTATCCGGCGTTCGTCCAGACGATCTCGCCGCGACGGCGATCACCGCTGCGGTCGAGCGCGCCGGTGCGCGCGGCGACGAGATCGAGGACGTGTATTTCGGCTGCGCGAACCAGGCGGGCGAGGACAACCGCAACGTCGCCCGAATGGCCGTGCTGCTCGCGGGCCTGCCCGAGTCGGTCGCCGGCGTCACGGTGAACCGGCTGTGCGCGTCGGGGCTCGCAGCCGTGGTGTCGGCCTGTCACGCGGTGATCGCGGGCGACGGCGATCTCTTCGTCGCCGGCGGCGTCGAGTCGATGTCGCGCGCGCCGCTCGCGATGGCCAAGCCCGACACGCCGTTTCCGCGCGGGCAACCAGACCGTCTGGGACACGACGCTCGGCTGGCGCTTCCCAAACCCTCGGCTCGAGGAGATGTTCCCGCTCGAGTCGATGGGCGAGACCGGCGAGAACGTCGCCGAGCGCTGGGGCGTTTCCCGCGAGGACCAGGACGCGTTCGCGCTCGAGTCGCAGAAGCGGTGGGCGGCCGCCGACGCGGCCGGCCGCTTCACGGACGAGCTCGTCACAGTCGGCGACGTCGAGCGCGACGAGCATCCGCGCCCGGACACCTCCGCGGAGAAGCTCGCGGCGCTGAAGCCCGCCTTCCGCGCTGGCGGCGGCGTGACTGCAGGCAACTCGTCGGGAATCAACGACGGCGCCGCCGCGCTCGTCATCTCGTCGGAGGAGAAGGCGCGGGAGCTCGGCGTCGAGCCGCTCGCGGCGTTCGCCGGTAGCGCAGTCGCGGGTGTCGATCCGAGAGTGATGGGCATCGGCCCCGTCCCAGCCGTGCGCAAGCTCCTCGCGCGCGCCGGAATCGACTCAGGCGAGCTCGAGCTCGTCGAGCTGAACGAGGCATTCGCGTCGCAGTCGCTCGTCGTCATCCGCGAGCTCGGGCTCGACCCCGCGAAGGTGAACGTGAACGGAGGCGCGATCGCTATCGGCCATCCGCTCGGCATGTCCGGCGCGCGCCTGGTCGTGACGCTGCTGCACGAACTCCGCCGCCGCGAGGGACGCTACGGCCTCGCGACGTTGTGCGTCGGCGTCGGGCAAGGACAGGCCGCGCTGTTCGAGCGCGACGGCCAAACCGATCATCGCCGCGGGCGGCGTAGTCCAGTGACGTCCAGAAAGGGGGAACTCACATGATTCGCAAGACGACTATCGCGCTCTTCCTCATCGGTGCGGCACTCGCACTCGGTGCGACCGCCTGCGGCGGTGACTCCTCGTCGTCGGGCGGCGAGACGACGACGGCCGAGGCGACCACGACCACCGAGGCGACGACAACCACCGAAGGCGGCGCATCCACGTCCGCCGAGCTCGACGGCGAGGTCGGCCCCGGGTACGACATCGAGGTGAAGCAGAACGGCCAGGACGCCGAGTCCGTGAAGGCCGGGACGTACACGCTGAAGGTCGAGGACAAGGCCGACATACATAACTTCCACCTGATCGGACCCGGTGTGGACAAGGAAGTGACGTCCGTGCCGTTCCAAGGCGAGCAGACCGTGACGGTGACGCTCAAGCCCGGCACCTACACGTACCAGTGCGACCCGCACGCCTCGCAGGGCATGAAGGGCACCTTCGAAGTGACGTGAGCGTTAACCGACTGGCGGGCGGATGTAGATCGTGCCCTCGTGCTTGATCGGCACGAACGGGGCGCCGATCGAAATGATCATCCGCTCGACGAGCGAGTAGACCTCGCTTTCATCCGTCTCGGCGTGGTCGGTCGAGACCTCGATCTCGATCTCGCCGACGGGCTGGGCCGCCAGCCCGGCGTCCCGGAGCTCCTGCAGCAGCCGATCGCGATCGGGGATCCGCGCTGCGTGGACCGGGATGTGCTCCGTCACGAGGCAGTTGACTCTAATCGCTATGGTCCACCGCCGTGGCGACCGTGACGCAGGAGTACGGCCTCTGGATCGGCGGCGAGTTCGTCGAGGCGACGGAGACGCGCGAGCTGATCGAGCCCGCGACGGGCGAGACGCTGGCGCGGACGGCGGTTGCGAGCACCGAAGACGTCGACCGCGCGGTGGATGCCGCCCGAGGCGCGCTCGCCGGCGACTGGCAGAAGACGCCCCCGACGGAGCGCTCGCGCCTCCTGCACGCGCTCGCCGACGCGATCGTGGCGAACCGTAAGGAGATCGCAGAGCTCGAGTCGCGCAACGTCGGCAAGGCGATCTCTTCCGTGAAGGCCGAGCTGAACCAGGCAGTCGAGAACTTCCGCTTCTACGGCTCCGGGATCGCGTCGATCGCCGGCCGCTCGAATCCGATCGGCGGCTCGCTCCTCTTCTATTCGCTGAAGGAGCCGGTCGGCGTCGCCGGGCAGATCGTGCCGTGGAACTACCCGTTCACGATGACGACGTGGAAGCTCGCGCCGGCGCTGGCGGCCGGCTGCACGATCGTGCTGAAGCCCGACTCCGCGACGCCGCTGAGCGCGCTGCGCCTTGCCGAGCTCGCGGGCGAGGTCGGTTTTCCGCCCGGAGTGATCAACGTCGTTCCGGGGCCTGGAACGACGGTCGGTGCTCATCTCGTCCGGCACCCCGGCATCGACAAGGTCGCCTTCACCGGCTCGACGGCGACCGGCACCGAGATCATGCGCATGGCCGCAGAGAGCATCAAGCGGGTCACGCTCGAGTTGGGCGGCAAGAGCCCGAGCATCGTGTTCGCCGACGCCGACCTCGCGAGCGCGATCCCGAGCTCGGTGTGGTCGATCTACTACTCGGCGGGGCAGAGCTGCGAGGCGCGCTCGCGCATCCTCGTGGACCAGTCGATCTACGACGACTTCGTGTCGGAGTTTGCGGACAAGGCAAAAACGCTCAAGGTCGGCGACCCGCTCGATCCGGAAACGCAGGTCGGCTCGCTGATCTCCGAGGAGCACCGCAGCAAGGTGCACGGCTTCGTCGAGCGCGGCGTCGACGAGGGAGCTGAGGTCGTCACCGGCGGCGAGCCGCAGGACGGCCCCGGCGCGTTCTATCCGCCGACGGTGCTCGCGAAGGTCGACACCAAGATGACCGTCGCACAGGAGGAGATCTTCGGCCCCGTCGTGACGATCACGCCCTTCGAGGACGAGAAGGACGCCGTCCGCATCGCGAACGACGTGCGTTACGGGTTGATGGCGACTGTGTGGACTGGTGACCCCGCGCGCGGACACCGCGTCGCTGCGCGTATCAAGTCGGGCACTGTCGGGATCAACATGCCGTATTCGGCCTTCCCGGGGATTCCGTTCGGCGGCTACAAGCAGTCGGGCTTCGGCCGCGAGCTCGGCCTCGAGACGCTCGAGCTCTACCTCGAGACGAAGAGCGTCATCGTGAACACGAGCCCCAAGCCGATCAACCCGTTCAGGCTCTAGGCCCCCGGGCCAGCCGGCGGCGCGGCTTCGCCGCGCCGCCCATTAAGCCGAAAACGAAGCTGCCAACCCATGGTTGCCAACCAATGGCTAGCGCGGAACGCGCGAGCCCCCGAGCGCGAGCGAAGCGAAGCGAGGGATTAGCCCGCCGCGACCGATTCGTCCGTCTGGAAGAGGCTGAACGGATTGCCTTCGGTGTCCTTGCAACGTGCGAACCAGCCGACGTGCGGGATCGGCTGCTTGTCGTCGGCCTCGCCGCCGAGCTCGCGCACCTTGGCGATGTCGGCGTCGATGTCCTCGCCCGAGAAGTAGATGATCGGGCCCTTCTCGCCTTCCTGGCTCGGGTACACCGCGCCGCCCCAGCCGTCGTCCTGGAACATCCGGTAGTCGAACTCGCCCATCCCCTCCGGAACGCTGAGCGCTCCACTCTCCGAAGCCTTCCCAGAACTTTTGCCCGCGGTCCGCGTCCTGCGCCGGGAACTCGACGTGCACGATCTTTCTGCCCATCTCGCCTCCTTTTCGGCTGCACGCTATACGCTCACGCGCATGGTCAGAGCATTTGTTCTCTACGACGAGGCGCCCGACCCCGAGCGCTACGCCGCACATCGACGAACTTCTGTCAGAAGGTGCCCGGCGCGACGTTCCGCCACGGGCGCAGTGTTCGGCGCGGCCGATGGGCGAGCCGAAGTACGCGTACTACGCGGAGTTCGAGTTGCCCGGACATGGAGTCGTTCAAGGCGGCGTCGCGCAGCGAGAGTTCATGGCGACAGCGCCAAGGACGCGATGGAGATGGGCGATCGCGTTCACGGTCCATGTTCGCCGAGGTGGAGTGAGCGAGGCAGCAAGTCCGACTCCACGCGATCCTCCGAGGAGCTCGGCTTCGAGACGATCGTCTACGAGAAGGCTCCGCCGCGCGCGACGATCACGCTCAATCGCCCGGAGGTCCTGAACGCCTTCGACTTCCGGATGCTGCGCGAGCTCGCGCGCGCGTGCGAGGACGTCTCCTGGGACGACGACATCCGCGTGCTCGTCGTGACGGGCGCCGGCCGCGCGTTCTGCGTCGGCGCCGACCTTCGCTCGTGGGGCGAGGGCCTCCTCGGCAACTCGAAGGAGTACTGGAAGTGGTTCGGCGCGTTCAAGCGCATGCACGAGGCGCTGCTCGAGATCGGCAAGCCGACGATCGCGCGCATCAACGGGATCTGCGTCGGCGGCGGCAACGAGCTGCAGATGGCGTGCGACCTCTCGGTGATCGTCGACGACGCGTACATCCGACACGTCGGCCTGGAGCACGGCTCTGTCCCTGCGGGCGGTGCGACGCAGTGGCTGACGCTGATGGTCGGCGAGCGGCGCGCGCGCGAGATCATCCTGCTCTGCGAGGAGGTGCCCGGCGCGGACGGCGGCGGAGTGGGGGCTCGTGAACACCGCGGTGCCGGCGACGGAGCTGGACGCCGTGGTCGACCGCTGGGTCGAGTCGCTCGCGCGCAAGCTGCCGGAGAC
Organism: uncultured Actinomycetes bacterium; assembly: GCA_963815965.1. Taxonomy (GTDB): domain Bacteria; phylum Actinomycetota; class Thermoleophilia; order Gaiellales; family Gaiellaceae; genus DASVFB01. Next base: position 985,930 of record CAWFIT010000001.1, read on the forward strand.
GACGCGGTACGCGAAGACGCAGCTCAACGTGTGGCGCGAGCTCGCGTGGCATCAGACGGCGACGCACGCACGCGACTGGCTCGCGATGTCGATGCTCGGCGAGGAGGCGCAGGGCGCGGTGCGCGCGTTCCTGGAGCGCGGCAAGTGAGCCTGGTCGTCGTCGAGCGCGACGGAGCCGTCGGCGTCGTGCTGATGAACCGGCCGGAGGCGCTGAACGCGCTGTCCGCGGAGCTGATGGACGAGGTCGTCGGCGCGCTGAAGGAGCTCGACGAGGACGACGCGATCCGCTGCATCGTCCTCGGCGGCAACGAGCGCGCGTTCGCAGCCGGTGCGGATGTCGGCGAGCTCGCGGCGGCGACACCGATCGATCTGTACGAGAGCCGCCGCATCGACCGCTGGGACGCGGTTCGCTCGCTGCGCACGCCGCTCGTCGCGGCCGTCTCGGGCTACTGCCTCGGCGGCGGCTGCGAGCTCGCGATGGCGTGCGACATCATCGTCGCGTCCGAGACGGCGCAGTTCGGTCAGCCCGAGATCAACCTCGGCGTCCTGCCGGGCGCAGGGGGCACGCAGCGCCTGCCGCGGGCGATCGGCAAGGCGCTGGCGATGGACGTCATCCTCACGGGCCGGTTCCTGTCCGCGGACGAAGCGCTCAGGGCAGGCCTCGTTGCGCGCGTCGTCATGCGCGAGGCGTGGCTCGACGAGGCGAAAGAGGTTGCGCGCGCGATCGCGGCGAAGAGCCCGGTGTCCGTGCGGCTGGCAAAGGAGTCCGTCGACGCGGCGTTCGAGTCTCCGCTCAGCTCCGGGATCGAGCTCGAGCGGCGCTCGTTCTACCTGGCCCGTGCGTCCGAGGATGCGACGGAAGGCCTTAACGCCTTCGTCGAAAAGCGACGGCCGGACTTCAAAGGCCGCTGACGCCGTACTAGGCGGTATGAACCGCCGCGAGTTCGTTGTCGGAGCAGCGTCGCTCGTTCTCGCGCCGCGCGCGTTCGCGGGCGCGCGCAGTCCGGTCGTGCTGGTGACCGCCGACGAGGAGGCGCGCATCGTCGCGGTCGAGCTGGCGACCGGGCACGTGCTGTCGCCACGTCAGGACGCTCGCTTCTCCGCGCAGCATCGAGACCGTCGGCGAGACCGCCGTCGTCGCGCACTCGGAGCTCGGCGCCGTCTCGCTCGTGCGCGACTTCAAGGTCGCGCGCGTGCTGCGTGGCTTCGACGAGCCGCGGTACACGGCTGCGCATCCCAGACGGCAGACACGCGTACGTCACCGACGCGGGCCGAGGCGAGGTCGTCACGCTCGACGTCATGCGCGGCGAGGTTGTCTCACGCGTTCGAGTCGGGTCGCGTGCGCGGCACGTCACGATCTCGCCGAACGGACGCATGCTCTGGGTCGCGCTCGGCTCGAAGGCGCGAGACGTCGCGATCGTCGACGTCTCCACGCGCAGCGTGCGCACGTTCCGGCCGCCGTTTCTCGCGCACGACGTCGGCTGGGCGCCGGACGGCCGCCACATCTGGGTCAGCTCGGGCGACCGTCAGGAGCTCGCGGTGTACGACGCGCGCACCGGCCGTCTCATCGCGCGCCCCGACGCAGACTGGCCGCCGCAGCACGTCACGTTCGCCCGCGGGCTCGCCTACGTCACGAGCGGCTGGAGCGGCACCGTGCGCGTGCACGACGGCGGGAGGCCGGGAGCTGCGCCGCAATCCCGTTCCGCTCGGCTCGTACAACGTCCAGGCGGCGGCCGGCCGCGTCGTCACGCCGTCGCTGGGCCACGGTGCGCTCACGGTCCTCGACACGAGTGGCCGTACCTTGTACCGTGCTCACGTCGCGCGCTCCTCGCACGACGCTTGCGTCGTCTAGGCGCGCGACATTTCATCCACGCGGCCGATCCACGCCTCGACTCGGGGCCGGCCGTCGATCGGCTGCCAGTCGCGCAGGATCTGGTGGAAGTTCGAGTCGTCGTCGGGGTTCTTGTCGGTCGCGTACTTGACGAACGGAAACGCGGTCACGTCCGCGATCCCGAACTCGCCGAGCAGGTAGTCGCGTCCGATCGAGCATCGACTCGAAGAGGTCGAGGGCGGCCGTGATCCGCGGGCCGTACTTCGCCGGATCGCGGCCGGCCGCGATGAGGTTCGGCGCGCGCTTCCAGAGCCGGTTGAACCAGTCGACGAAGATGTCGGCCTCCGCGCGCCGGGCCACGTCGCTGCGGCCACAGCTGCGGCTCCGGGTGGTGCTCTTCGAGGTAGCGCAGAATCGCCTCGGAGTCGGTGAGGATGAGCCCGTCGTCGTCGAGCACCGGCACGAGCTCCTGTCCGCTCACCCGCACGACCTCGCTGCGGTCGTCCGCGGGCACGTCGATCCACTCGACCGCGAGCCCCTTGTGTCCGAGCCCGATCGCGACGCGCTCGACGTTCGTCGAGAGCGGGATTCGATAGACGCGCATCAGGCCGCGAGCTCGACTGGCACGACGTCGACGGCGCGCTGCCCGCCTTCGCGGATCACGTCGAGCCGCACCGTCTCTCCGACGAGGTCGCCGGTGATCTCCCGCATCAGATCGTCGACGCCCTGCACGACCGCGCCGTTCACTGCGACGATCAGGTCCTCCGCGCGCAAGCCGGCGTTCGACGCCGGGCTGTCGGCGACGACCTCCACCACCTCGACGCCGCCCCGCTGCTCGAGCGCCGCCGCCAGCCGCGGCGGCAGCGGCCTCGGGCCGCCCGCGATCCCGATCCAGGCGCGGCGGTACCGGCCCTCGGTCATCAGCGCGCCGATCACCTTGCGCGTCGTGTCGTTGATCGGGACGGCGAGCCCGAGCCCGACCCCGGCAACTGCCGTGTTGATGCCGACGACGCGGCCGAGACCGTCGGCCAGCGCGCCGCCAGAGTTGCCCGGGTTGAGCGCCGCGTCGGTCTGGATGACGTTGTCGACCCAGCGCGTAGCCGCGCCGGAGCGCGTCGGCAGCGAGCGGCCGATCGCAGACACGACGCCCGCAGTCACGGAGCCGCTGAAGCCGTGAGGGTTGCCGATCGCCACGACGAGCTGCCCGACGCGCAGCTTCTCCGCGTCGCCGAGGGTCGCAGGATGGAGCGAGTCGTCGCTCGTCCGCAGCACGGCGAGGTCCGAGAGCGGGTCGCTGCCGACGATCTCTGCCATGAGCTCGCGTCCGTCCGTGAACGACGCGCGCACCTTGCGCGAGCGCTGCACGACGTGCGCCGACGTGAGCAGGAAGCCGTCCGGCGTGATCGCGACGGCGCTGCCGCCTCCCCCGCGTGCGCGCAGGCTCGCGACGGACGGGCTGAGCCGCTCAGCGACGCGCATGACCGCCTGCGAGTAGGCATCGAGCGCCTCCTCGTCCGGCAACGGCTCCGACACGAACGTGAGATCCATCGGTCTGACGGTACCTCGTGTGCCAAGGTCTGCGGCGTGCTCGAGATCGACGCAGTCGACTACCACACCGGTGGCGAGCCGTTCCGCATCGTGACCGGTCAGCAGCTGCGCGGGGACACGATCCTCGCGAAGCGGCGCGACGCGGCGGCCCGCCTCGATCACCTCCGTCGTCTGCTCGTCAACGAGCCGCGAGGCCACGCCGACATGTACGGCTGTTTCGTCACCGAGCCCGAAGACGCCGGCGCCGACCTCGGCGTCGTCTTCTTCCACAACGCGGGCTACTCGACCGCGTGCGGTCACGGCACGATCGCGCTCGTCACGTGGGCGCTCGAGTCGGGCGTGCTGCCGGTCGCGGGAGACGAGACGCGCGTCGTCGTCGACGTTCCGTCGGGCCGGCTCGAGACCGTCGCGCGTGTTCTTGGCGCGGACGTGGTCACGGTGCGCTTCCGCAACGTGCCCGCCTTCGTATGGGACACGGAGTCCTGCCCGGCGTCGACGTCGCCTTCGGCGGCGCGTTCTACGCGTCGGTCGAGGAACGCGTCGAGCCAGGCGAGTTGCCGCGCCTGATCGCGCTGGGCCGCGAGCTCAAGCGCGATCTCGAGGCGAAGCACGAGTTCGTGCATCCGCTCGAGCCGGAGCTGCGAGACATTTACGGCGTGATCTTCTGGCAGCGTGAGGGCGAGAACGTCCAGCGCAACGTCACCGTGTTCGCCGACGGCGAGGTCGACCGCTCGCCGTGCGGCAGCGGCACGTCGGCGCGTCTCGCGCTGCTCGACGCCTCGGGCGAGCTCGAGCGCGGCGCCGAGCTGCGGCACCTGAGCATCGTCGGCAGCGAGTTCCGCGCCCGCGTCGTCGGCGAGGCGGAGGTCGCGGGCCGCCCCGCCGTCGTGACGGAGGTCGAGGGCAGCGCCCACCGGACGGGCGAGCACCGCTTCGTGCTCGAGGACGGGGACGAGCTCGGGACAGGCTTCGTCCTTCGGTAATAGAGTCGCCCCCATGGCCGAGGTCGAGACCGCACGCGAGGGAGCAGTCCTCACGATCACGCTCAACCGCCCCGACGTCCTCAACGCGTTCAACGGCGCGATGCACAAGGCGCTCGGCGCGGCACTGAAGGAGGCGCGAGACGACTCGGTGCGCGCGGTCGTGCTGACCGGCGCTGGGCGCGCGTTCTGCGTCGGCCAGGACTTGACCGAGTTCCGCGAGGCGCCGGGTGACATCGGCGACCGGCTGCGCTCGACCTATCACCCGAACGTGCTCGCGATCCGCGGGCTCGACAAGCCGGTGATCGCGGCGGTGAACGGCGCGGCTGCGGGGGCAGGCCTGTCCGTCGCGTGCGCCTGCGACCTGCGAATCGCGTCCGACGCCGCCGTCTTCATCCCGGCGTTCATCAACATCGGGCTCGTGCCCGACTCTGGCGGCACGTACTTCGTGACGCGCCTGCTCGGCTATGCGCGCGCGTTCGAGTGGTTCTGCGGCGGCCGCCGTCTGAGCGCCGCCGAGGCGCAGGAGTGGGGCATCGTCTCCGAGGTGGTCGCCGCAGACGCCTTCGAGGCACGCGTCGCGGAGTTCGCGGCCGAGCTTGCTTCGCGTCCGACGCGCGCGATCGCGATGACCAAGCGCTTGCTCGACCAGGCGGTCGGCTCGACGCTCGACGACCAGCTCGCGCGGGAGGCGCAGCTGCAGGCGGCGGCGACTGCAGAGTGAGGACTTTCGCGAGGGGGTGCAGGCATTTTTGGAGAAGCGGGAGCCGAGCTTCAAGGGGCGGTGATCCCGTACCACCCGGTGCGGCTGCGCGTGGAGGACGACCTGCGCCGCTCGCGTCTCACCGTGTTCTTCCGGCTGGTTCTCGTCATTCCGCACCTCATCTGGCTCTACGTGTGGTCGTTCGCCTTCGCCGTTGTCGTCGCCTTCAACTGGCTGGCGACGTTGTTCGCAGGTCGCACCGAGGAGGACGTGCACAACTTCAACGGCCGGTTTCTCCGTTACTGGACTGCAGGTCTACGCCTACGTCTTACTGGCGGCGAATCCGTGGCCGCACTTCTCCGGCCGGCCCGACACGTACCCCGTCGAGCTCGAGCTCGATCCGCCCGAGTCGCAGCGCCGCCTCGTTACGCTCTTCCGCGTCGTACTCGTCATCCCGGCGTTCGCGTTCGCGATCGTCCTCGGCACCGTCATGCAGGTGCTGGCGCTGGTCGCCTGGTTCATCTGCCTCGCGCTCGGCCGCATCCCGCAAGGAATGCGCGACCTCATCGCGTACTGCCTTCGGTACCAGGCGCAGACGTACGCGTACCTGTTTCTGCTCACCAGCCGCTACCCGAGTCTCGCAAGCGGCAGCGGCTTCCAGTTCGAGGAGGCATAGATGTCCGAAGGGATGTCCTCATCCATCGCGACTGCCGACAGCCATCCAATCGGCCTCATCGTCACCGACGACCTGCAGCGGAACCGGCTGACCGTCTTCTTCCGGTTGCTGCTCGCGATCCCGCATTTCATCGTCGTGCTTCTCTGGGGAGTGCTGACGGAGCTGATCGTGCTCGTCGCATGGTTCGCTGCGCTCTTCACGGGTCAGGTCCCGGACGGGTTTGCACAACTTCATCGCGAGCTGGCTTCGCTACGCGACGCGGGTCTCGGCGTACGTGTTTCTGCTCACCGATCCGTTTCCACAGTTCGGCGCCGGCGGCTCGTACCCGGTCGACGCACGGATCGATCCGACCGCGCCGCAGAGCCGGCTGACCGTCGGCTTCCGGATCTTCCTCGCGATCCCCGCGATGCTTCTCACCTACGTGTTCCGCATGGTGAACCAGATCGTGGCGCTCCTCGGCTGGTTCTACACACTCGCGACCGGACACATGCACGAGGGCATGCGCAACATCAGCGCGTGGCTGCTCCAGTACGAAACGCAGACCTGGGGGTACGTCTTGTTGTTGACGGGCCGGTATCCCAGCCTCGCGGGCGCGCCGACGGCTTAGGTCAGCGCGGCGAGAATCTCCTCGTGCTCCGGGAAGCGGTGCTCGGCCTGCTTCGAGAACACGAGCTCCCCGTCGACGAGGACGTCGAACTGGGACTTGGCGCCCGCGACGGCCCGCGCCGCGTGGCCGCGTTCTGACAGGTTCTCCGCGAGGCTCACGGCCCGCGCGTCGTAGCCGCTTCAGACAGGGCAGTAGAAAATCTCGACGCGCGCCACCGAAAGAGACGTTACACGGCGGGACTCGCTGGCAGGCTGCCGCCTGGCCGACCTCGTTGCAAAGGTCGACCGCGAGGCTCGCTTCGTGGACGACGGCAACATCGTGACGGCCGCGGGAGTCTCAGCGGGCATCGACATGGCGCTCCACCTCGTCGCGCGCCTGGAATCCGTCGAGCGCGCGCAGGAGGTCCGTCGCTACATCCAGTACGACCCGCAGCCTCTCGTCTAGGCCTGAACCTTTCAGCGCCAGTCGAAGTACTCGCGGTGGATCCTTGCGGAGGGCACGCCCGCAACTCGCAGCTCGGTTTGGAAGCTGCGAAGCATCCCTCGCGGGCCGCACATGAAGACGGACAACTCGCTCCGATCGCCGCCGGCGACCGCGAGGACGCGGGCGGAGGTGAGCCGACCCTCGACGCTCGTGTCGATCAGGTGGGCGTGCAGAGTCTCGTGTCGGTCGGCGATAGCGAGTATCTCGTCGGCAAACGGCGGCTTTCCGTCCGCGCTGTAGAAGAAGTCGATGCGCTGCGGCAGTTGACCATCGAGCGCGCGAAGCCAGCTGAGGAACGGTGCGACGCCGACGCCCCCGGCTATCCAGAGTTGTCGATCGGTTCCTTTCCAGTGACTGAAACGCCCGTGAGGGCCCCCGATGACCGCCGGCATACCCGGCTCGATCAGCTCCTGTACGCGACCTGTGTAATCCCCGAGCGCCTTGACGGTGACGCGGAGGACGTCCTCGTGCGGAGCGCTCGAGATCGTGAAGGGATGTCGATGCCAGCCGTCCTTCGCTTCGAGGTACACCATTGCGAACTGTCCGGGGACAAAGTCGACGCTTGGGCCGACAGGTCGTAAGACGACTTCGACCAGGCCTGCGTCGATTTCGCGGACCGTGTCGACCTCGTAGTCGTGTAACGAGATGAAGTGACGAGCGAGCACCTCGCGGTGGACGTAGAAAGCAAGGCCGACGGCTCCAACCGCGAGATAGCTCCAGCGCAGGACGGCCGAGTGGTGAAAGGGTGTCCCGTCGAGCGCGCCGTGCAGGAAACCCGCCGCGACGAAGAGTCCGGTGGTGCGGTGCAGAGCCCGCCAGCGCTCGTAGCCGCCGAAGATGCGACGAACCTCGCGCACGCCCGGCGCGTCGCGCAACGCGCGAATGATCCCTCGCAGGCCGGCGGGCACGACGGACTGCCAACGTGGCAGGATCGCCCACAGCACGAGCGCCACGAGGCCGATCACACCGATCACCGCGAGCGGTCCTCCGAGCGTCGTGCCGTGCGGGCTGGACGACAACAAGATGTGTGGCAGCAGCAGGGCCACGCCGCTGATCGCAACCCTTCGATGCCAGATTGCGGCACGATCGATTCCGTCGAACCATTCCTCGACCCACGGCAGCGTGCTGATCAGAACGAGACCGATCGACAGCAGCAGGATCGACTCAGCGCCGAAGAACTGCCCAACGTAACTGCGTGCTGGCTCCCCCGCCGGCCGCGCCACCAGCCACAGGAGGGCCATCCCGCACACAAGCGCGCCGATCGCCGCCGGTCCCGCCTGCCGGGCGACGAATCTGCGGTGCACGGATGGACCTTACTGCGACAAACCGGTACGACCCGCAGCCGTCCGTATCGGACTAGCCGCCGCGGACGACCGTCGTGATTCGACCGCTCGCGAGATCGACCCGGCGAATCTTCGGTTTCGGCGCGGCCTGCGCGACGATCAGCTCCCGTTCGGCGCGAATCTCGCATCGGTGATCTTCAGTCCGACCGTCGTCGCCCGAACCCCGTCGCGGTCGCGGCCGATGCCGCCCGTTCCGACGACGCGCTCGAGCGTGCCGTCGGGCTTGACGCGATTCATCGTCGAGCCGTTGGGGCCTCCGGCAAGGACGTACAGCGTGCCGTTCCGCGCCACCACCGGCTTGCCCGCGTCGCCCTCGAAGGCCGTCGTCATCTCTTTCGTGGTGAGATCGATCCGCTTGATCGAGGCCGGGGGTGACGAGACGTAGAGCGTTCCGCCGGGGCCGAGGGCGAGGCCGTGCGGGCCCTCGACGGCCGCAACGTCCGTGCGCACGCCTGTGCGCGCGGCGACCGAGTAAACCTTGTTGTCCGCGAGGCTGGCGACGTAGAGCGTCTGGCCCTGAAGGGCGAGTTCGGTCGCGGCCGGAACACGTGCGAGGCGCGTTGCGCGCCGGCGCGCGTCGATCTTCCAGATCGTGTTGCCGGCCAGGTCGCTGACGAAGAGCGTGCCGTTCGAGAGGCGCGCAAGCCCGACGAGCTCGCGGGCTTTCACGACCGCGGCCGGCCCGCGATCGACAACGCATTCCGAAAGCTCGAGCCGTACCTGCCGCGCGCCGCCGAGGAGTACGCCCGCTACGCGACGGAGCTGCGCGAGGCCCTGCAGCGCGCAACGCTGATGTCCGCAGCCGCTCCCGCCTAGCGGGCGCTGGACGATCCGACCTCGACCTCGCTCGCGGGGGTCTGGAGCAACGGCCGAGCGTCGCCGCCACTCACGGCGATCGAGAAGAGGTCGGGATTCCCGCCGTAGCGGGCCGAGAAGAGGATCCTCTTGCCGCTCGGTGTCCACGCGGGCGACCTGCAATCGCCGTCGCCTGTCGTTAGCCGGCGCACGTGCCGTCCGTTTGCGTCGACCACCAACACGTCACCGGTGGAACTGCCGCGCCTTGCGAAAGCGATGCGCTTTCCGTCGGGCGACCAGGTCGGGGTCGCATCGACCAAGCCGCGCGGCGGGCGAGTCAGCCGTCGGAAAGACCTGCCGTTCGCCGTCATCACCCACAGGTCGCCGTACTTGACCCTCGCGAAGACGATCCTCCTACCGTCGGGCGACCACGCCGGGTCGGTCGCAACGCCGAGGTCGGTGATGCGGCGCAGATGACTTCCGTCGTGTCTGATCGTGTAGATGTCGGAGCCCTTGCTCTCGGAGCCCTGCCGGTCGTAGGCGGCGAACGCAACCGTGTTGCCGTCGGGCGACCATGCCGGAGCCTCGACTGAGCCTTCGAAATGGGTGAGCCTGCGGAGACCCCCACCGTCGCTGCGCATGACGTAGAGATCGTCGAGGGTGTTGTCGCCTCGCAGGAACGCGATCCGCTTTGTATGCGCTGAAAGCGCCGGGTGCCTGTCGATGGTCGCGCTCGTCGTCAGCCGGCGGACGTCCCGGCCGTCCTGGAGCATCGAATAGACATCGAAGCTCCCGCCACAGGAGGAGACGAACACGATCGGTCGTGGGAACTCGGCCCCGTGCGCCGACGGCGGCAGTGTGCAGGCGGCACGGGGAAGCGCGCTCCTGGCGTTCCTGACGAGAGCATCCGCGTCGACCACGCCGGCGCCGTAGTCGTCGTCGAACCCCGGCACCCCGGCGTCCTGGGCGGTGGCGGCGAGGGCGGACAACGCATTGGCAACGGAGAGTTCCGGGTGGATGGAAAACAGCAGGCCGAGCGAGCCGCTGACCACCGGCGTGGCGGCCGACGTTCCCGAGAAGAGCGCGGAGAGCCCGCCTAGTTCAGCGGTGACCATCGACCCAGGCGCGGTGATGTCGAGGAACGGGCCGAAGTGCGAGTACGTATATCGGGCCCCCGTCGCGGGGTCGGCGGCACCGACGGAGACCACGGGCCGGTACGCGGCTGGGTACACGCCCTGGAAGTCGTCGAGGTTGCCCGCCGCAGCGACCACGACTGCGCCGCGCGATCGCGCGTAGTCGACCGCGGCGAGGAGACTGATCGAGCGTGGCAAGCTGTCGCTCACGTTGATGACGCGGGCGCCGTGGTTCGCAGCCCAGCGAACCGCCGGCCCCGCAAGCCGGCGCAGCAATGCGTACGGCGTGCCGAGGCCCCGGTAGTCCAAGATCTTGATCCCGAGCAGTGAGCAGCGCGGACAGACGGACGCGACAATGCCCGCGACGGCGGTGCCATGACCCACCTCGTCCATCGGATCGTCGTCGCCATCGCCGAGGTCGACGCCGTCGACCATCCGTCCCACGAGATCCGGATGGGTGTAGTCGATCCCGCTGTCGATGATCGCGACCCGCGTCGATGGATCGCCCCGAGTGATCTGCCACGCCTCTTCGGCGTGAATGAGCGCGAGCCCCGGTTCCAACCTCGGTCTCGAAGCGACGGACAGGGGTCGCGCGGCAGCGACGCCGGTCGCGGTCAGGGCGTACGCGCCGAGGCATCCGGCCAGAGCGAGGAGTGCGGGCCTTAGATCGTCTTGAACTGCTCGAACGGCTGGCGACAGGCGTTGCAGTAGCGGACGCTGCGGCACGGAGTCGGGCCGAAGAGGTTCTCGAGCCGTGTGTCTGTCGATCCGCAATACGGGCAGCGGAAGCCGCGCTGCAGCTCGACGAGCTGCAGCGGTTGCGCGGACCGCGGCGTTGGAGGTGCGAACCCGGATGCACGCAGCTTCTCACGTCCCTGCGGAGTAATCGAATCTGTCGACCACGAATCGTCGAGCACGACGTCGACGTGGGCCTCGGCGCCGAGTTCGCGCACCTTCGCCGCCATCGCGTCACGCATCACCTCGAGTGCAGGACAGCCGAGGAACGTCGGCGTGAACTCAACGCGCACGTCGTCGCCGTCGACCTGGACCGACTTGACCACGCCGAGATCGACCAGCGAGATGACCGGGATCTCGGGATCCGGAATCTCTGCGAGCGCTTCCCACACCTGTTCCGCAGTTACCACGTCGCTCCGGGAATGCTGCGTCGCACCACCGTCATCTCCTCCCAGAGCGGGCGCAGCTCGCCGGTGTGCGCGCCTCGCTCGACCGGACGTGTCCCGAGTCCTGGACTGCGGACACGTTCGGAAAGGACAGGGCGTAGGTCCTCGGGGAGGACGCCGAGGGCGTACGGCCATAGCTCCTCGACGGCTTCGCGGAAGCGCGGCTCGTCGCGCAGTCGGTCGGCCCACATCTGCGCGTGCAGCCGGTGGTAGACCTCCTCGCGGTCCATCTTCGCTGCGAGGCCGGCGACCTCTGGAGTCATCCGACTCCTTCAGCGCCGCCAGGCGCAGTTCGTCGGCGGTCTCGTACAGCCAGTGACGCGCGATCGTGTGCGCCCAGTCGAGCTTGCGCAGCTCGACGAGCGGCGCGCACCGGTACTCGGAGGGATCGCGATCGAACGCGAGCTCGTCCGCGGTCGTGCCGAGATCTCGCGCCGCGAGCTCGTACAACGCGCGCGCATGACCGATCTCGTTCTGTGCGATCGACGAGAACGCGACGTCTTCTTCGAGCGACGGCGCGATGCCCGTCCACTCCGAGTCGCGCCAGCCGAGAATCAGCTCGTCGTCGGCGTACTGGATCAACGCCTCTGTGCGGTCCGTTGTCACGCTTCCTCCGCTGAAAACGCGTCGCGTAAGCGCGCCGCGTTTTCAGCGGTAACTCGCTCACGCGCCTCCTTGAGCTTGGCCTTCAGCGAGTAGCCGTCGACGCGGTGGTACGTCTTCTCGAGCTCGTCGTTGAAGTCGGTCACCTCGTGAATCGATTCGCGCGGGACGACCCACAGCGCGACCGACTCTTGACGCCTGCCGTACTGCTCGTGAGCGAACACCTCCGCGAACGTTGCGTCCGGAGCCGCGACGGAGCCCGCGTGCGCGAACGCCGCGCCCTTCTTCTCCTGGCGAAAGACCTCCCAGATCACGCGGCTTCAGCGAGGACAACGGAGCGCACCCACGCCTCCTGCTCCAGCATGCGCCGGCGCAGTTCGAGGCGCTCCTGCGTCTTCGGCCCGTGGCCTGTGACGACGTGCTTGAGCTCGTCCCAGTCGGGCTCGCTGTACTCCCACACGCCGTCGTCGTTCTTGCGCAGCTTCGGGTCCGGCACGGTCAGCCCGAGTTCCCAGATCTGCGGGACGTAACCGTCGAGGAACTGCTGCCGTGCCTCCTCGTTGCCCTGCGACTTGATCCGCCAGACGTACATCGGGTCTTCTTCCTTCGGAATCGGGTTGCCGTGGAACTGCATGAGCGGCCCCCACCAGCGCGTCACGGCCTCCTGCACCAGCTCGCGCTGCTCGTCGGTGCCGTTCATCAGCGTGAGAATCACGTCACGCCCGTGCAGGATGTGGAACGACTCCTCCCAGCAGATCTTCTTCATGATCCGCGCGTACGGCGCGTACGAGCACTTGAGCAACGCCTTCTGCGAGATGATCGCCGCCGCGTCGACGAGCCACGCGATCACGCCCACATCGCCCCACGTCTTCGTCGGGTAGTGGAACACGTTGTGGAACTTCGCCTTGCCCGAGATCAGGTCGGTGAGGCACTGCTCGCGCGGCTTGCCGAGGTCCTCGACGACGCGGTAGATGAGCTGCGAGTGCCCGACCTCGTCCTGCACCTTCGCCGTCAGCGCGAGCTTGCGCTGGAGCGTCGGCGCTCGGAGGATCCACTCGCGCTCGGGAAGGACGCCCATCAGCTCCGAGTTGCCGTGCATCTCGATGAACTTGATGAGCTTGGCGCGGTAGTCGTCCGGCATCCAGTCGCCGGTCTCGACCTGGCCGCCGGACTGGACGTACTCGAGGAATGCGCTCTCGTTCATCACCCTACCGATCGGTAGGGTACCCCACGTGCCGACTCGCCGAAACGAGCTGACCCGGCAGGCGGCCAGGCTTTTTGCCGAGCAGGGATACCACGGCACCTCGATGGAAGACCTGGCCTCGGCGATGGGTGTTCAGAAGGGCTCGCTATACGCGCACGTGCGGTCGAAGGAGGACCTGCTCGACGAGATCGCGCGGGAAGGGGCCACGGCTTTCCACGCCGCGCTCGACGAGATCGACGAACGGTTGCCGGCGGTGGAGAAGCTCCGGCTCGCCCTTCGCGCGCACCTACGCGTCGTAGGCGAGCAGTTGGACGTCGCCACGGTCTTCGTCCGGGAGTGGCGCTACCTGGAAGGCGAGCGCCGGGAGCAGTTCCTGGCCGAGCGGCGCCGCTACGAGGAGCGCATCCGCGCGCTCTTCCGCGAAGGCGTCGAGCAGAGCGAGCTCCGCACCGACCTGGACGTGACCGTGGCCGCCCTCGTCTTTCTTTCTTCCGCGAACTGGGCGTACACATGGCTGCAGCCGGGTCGCGACACGGACGGCCTCGCGGACCGCTTCTTCGAGCTGCTCGTGGACGGCATGCGCGGCTACGCGACGCGTTCATGACGTCCTGCTGCCTGCCGTGACGGACGTGCTCTTAATCGTGAATCCGTTCGCGACGTCCGTCACGGAGCAGCGCGTGCGGTTGGTCGAGGCGTCGCTGGCGCGCGCGGGCGAGGTGAAGACGGTGCTCACCGAGCGACGGGGGCACGCGACCGAGCTTGCGGCCGCGGGCGCGGACGCTGTCGTCGTGTTCGGCGGGGACGGCGCCGTCAACGAGGTGCTCAACGGGCTCGCCGCGGAAGTTCCCTTCGGCGCGCTCCCCGGCGGCGGCACGAGCGTGTTCGCCCGCGCGCTGGGGCTGCCGCGCGATCCCGGCGCTGCCGCCGAGCAGCTCGCAGAGGCAATTGGCGTCGGACGCACGCGACGGATCACGCTCGGCCGCGTCGACGGCCGACGGTTCGGGTTCTCTGCGGGCGTCGGTTTCGACGCCGCGACGGTGCGTCGCGTCGACGCGCTCGGTCGCGCGCAGGACGGAAAACGTCCGGGCGATTTCGCCTTCGCGTACGAGCTCGTCCGCGTGCTCGCCTCAGGGCGCTTCAAGCTCGAACCGGCGCTCGAGGTGAGCGGACGCGGTCGCGCGGCTGCGGTCTTCGTGGCGAACTGCGATCCGTACACGTACGCCGGCTCGATCCCGCTGCACATTGCGCCTGAAGCTCGTTTCGAGCTCGGCCTCGACCTGGTCGCCCCAATCTCGGTCTCGGCGCGGTCGGTGCCGCGCGTTGCGCGTCGGCTGGTGACGGGCAAGGGCCACGAGACGGAGGACGTCCTCTACGCCCACGACGTCGACCGGATCGAGATCACGTGTGATCGGCCGCTGCCGCTCCAGGTCGACGGCGAGGACCTCGGCGACGTGGTGCACGCGGTGATCGAGGCCGAGCGGGATGCGGTCGGCGTTTTCGTATGAGCCGCTAGATTCCCCCTGGAATGGCCCAGGTTCTGCCTGCGGAGCGCGACCTGCGCCGCGTCATCGGTGACGGCGCCGAGATTCCCGACGGCGAGGTCGAGGGGCTCGACGAGAAGGGCATGCTCGACCTCTACCGGTCGCTCATCCTGCTTCGCACCTACGACGAGCGCTCGGTCGTCTACCACCGCCAGGGGCGGATCGGCACGTACGCGATCTTCTGGAACCACGAGGCGATGCAAGCCGGCTCCGCGCACGCCCTCGCCCCGGAGGACTGGATCTTTCCGAGCTACCGCGAGTCGGCGATCGGGCTGCTGCGAGGGATGCCCGCGTCGACCGTGCTCTCCTGGTGGCGTGGGCATCCCGCCGGCTGGTGGAATCCGACGGACTACAACGTCGCCTCGATCTGCGTGCCGATCGCGACGCACGTGCCGCACGCCGCGGGGCTCGCGTGGGGGAAGAAGCTGCGCGGCGAGCCGACCGTCGCGATCGCCTACTTCGGCGACGGCGCAACGTCTGAGGGCGCGTTTCACGAGGGCGCAAACTTCGCCGCGGTCATGCAGGCGCCGCTGATCCTCTTCTGCAACAACAACTACTGGGCAATCTCGACGCCGCTTTCCGCGCAGACGCGCGCAGAGACGCTCGCGGACAAGGCGGTCGGTTACGGAATGCCTGGCGTGCGCGTCGACGGCACCGACGTGCTCGCCGTCTACGAGGCGACTCGCGAGGCGGTCACGCGCGCGCGGTCGGGCGACGGACCGACGTTCATCGAGGCGGTCTCGTATCGCACGGCGCCGCACGCAACGGCTGACGACCCGAAGGCGTACATCGACCTCGAACGGGTCGAGGAGGAGAAGAAGCGGGAGTGCGTCGGCCGCTACGACGCGTACCTGCGGCGCCTCGGCGTCCTCGACGACGCGACCGCCGAAGAGATCAGGGCGTGGGCGCTCGAGCTGATGCGCGAGGGGATCGCGGCTGCCGAGGCGGAGCCGCCTCCGGATCCGGCGCTGCTGTTCGAGCACGCGTTCGTCGATCCGCCCGCGTCGTTCCGCAGCGATCTCGAGGAGCTTCGGAGGATCCTTGGCTGAGCTCTCGATCGTCGAGGCAATCAACGACGCGTTTCACGTCGAGCTCGCCCGCGACGACGACGTGCTCGTGATGGGCGAGGACGTCGGTCGCGCCGGCGGCGTGTTCCGCGCGACCGCCGGGTTGCGCGACCGGTTCGGCGCGGATAGGTGCGTCGACACGCCCCTCGCGGAGGCCGGCATGCTCGGCGCAGCGATCGGGCTGTGCATGGCAGGCTGGCGGCCGGTGTGCGAGATGCAGTACGACGCGTTCTCGTACCCCGGGCTCGACCAGCTGATCAACCACGTCGGCCGCTACCGGTGGCGCACGGGCGGCACGATGGAGTTCCCGCTCGTCGTACGGATGCCGTACGGCGGGGGCGTTCGCGCGCCCGAGCTCCACGACGACTCGCCGGAGACGTATTACGTCCACACGCCCGGTGTGAAGGTCGCGATCCCCTCGACGCCTGCGGACGCGAAAGGGCTGCTCGCCGCCGCGATCCGCGATCCGGATCCCGTCGTCGTGCTCGAGCCGAAGCTGCACTACCGGACGATCCGCGGCGAGGTTCCCGAGGGCGAGCACGTCGTTCCGCTCGGGAAGGCGCGCATCGCGCGGGAGGGGACCGACGTGTCGCTCGTCGCCTACGGCTCGATGGTGCCTCTGTGCGAAAAGGCCGCCGACGCGCTCGAAGGCGAGGCGTCTGTCGAGGTGCTCGACATTCGCACGCTGAAGCCGCTCGACGAGGAGGCACTGCTCGCGTCGGCCGCCAAGACCGGGCGGGTCGTGATCGTGCAGGAGGCGCCGCGCACGCTCGGCTACGCGGCCGAGCTCGCCGCGATCCTCGCGGAGAAGGCGATCCTCGACCTCCACGGGCCTGTGCTCCGCGTCACCGGCTACGACGTTCCGTACCCGTACTGGCAGATCGAGGACGCGTACATGCCGTCGGTCGAGCGCGTGCTCGACGCCGTGCGCAAACTGCTTGCGTTCTGAGCGAAGGCTCCGGCTGTGGCTCGAACGCGGCGAGTCCGGTTACTACCTTCGCGACGCGGAGAGCGGCGAGCCGGTTCGCTGGTCCGACTCGCGCGTGCGCGTCGTGCCCGTCGCAGGCGTCTCGTACCGGGCGGAAGCTTTGCCAGACGCATCGTTCGACCCCGGGCGTCGCCTTGCGCTTGTGCCCGAGCCCGAGAATGAGCACGATCCGAACGCCGTCGCTATCTGGAACGAGGAGCGCACAGTGCAGCTCGGGTACGTGCCGCGTGACGTCGCGCCTTCGCTCGAGGGCAACGAGCAGGCCGTGTCGTTGTGGCGAGTCGACGGCGGGCTGCGCGTGCTGATCGTTCCCGCGACCGCGTGGATCGGGCAGCCGCGATGAGGCTCTACGCGTGGCAGGGCGAAGGGCTCTTCGAGGTGGCGTTCGTCGACCTCGGCGACGATCGCCTCACGGCGCGCGGAACTCAGCTCCGACCCGATTACAGCCTCTCGTACGTGCTCGAGACGTCCGCAATGTTCGTCAGCGAGCACCTGCACGCGGAGGTCGAAACGGTGCAAGGCGCGGGCAGGCTCGACCTGCGGCGCGGCACGAAGCCGCTCAGGGACGACGTTCTCGACCTGGATCTCCAGGCTTCGCCGCTCTTCAACTCGCTGCCCGTGCTGCGCGACCGCCTCCACGAGGGCGGCGACGCGCGCGAGTACGCGATGGCGTTCGTGAAGGTGCCCGAGCTCTCGGTCGAGCGTTCCGCGCAGCGGTACGTCCCGCTCGGCCGCGGCGTCGTCCGCTTCCGCTCGGGCACGTTCACGGCGGACATAGAGTTCGACGCCGACGGGTTCGTGCTTCGCTACCCCGGGCTCGCGGAGAGGGTGACCTGATTGGCCTACGAGTTCAAGCTCCCGGACCTCGGCGAAGGATTGACGGAGGGCGAAGTCGCCCGCTGGCTCGTCGCGGAAGGGCAGGACGTCGCGGAGGACGAGCCGCTCGTCGAGATCCTGACCGACAAGACGACCGTGGAGATCCCGTCGCCGGCCGCGGGCGTCGTCTCCCGCATCCTCGTCGAGGAGGGCACGGTCGTCCCGGTCGGGACGGTGCTCGTGGTGATCGGCGGCGACGGTGCCGAACCCGTGTCCGAACCTGCCGTGTCCCGAGTCCAGGACTCGGGACACGGCGAGGCCGGACGTGTCCAGGCGACGCCCCTCGTCAAGAGGGTTGCCAGGGAGCTGGGCGTCGACCTCGCAAGGGTCGCCGGCACCGGCCCCGGCGGGCGCATCACCGAGCAGGACGTGCGCGCCGCGGCCGTGTCCCCAGTCCAGGACTCGGGACACGGCCCGGAGGGGCGTCGGGAATCTCTGCGCGGTGTGCGGCGGCTCGTGGCGGAGCACATGGCGCGTGCGCATCGCGAGGTGGCTCCGGTGACGTGGGTCGAGGAGTGCGATTTCTCGCACGTCGACCTCGCCTCGCTCGTGCCGACGCTGCTCAAGGCTTGCGCGGCCGCGCTGCAGGAGTTCCCCGAGCTGAACGCGCGCCTGGACAGCGACGCGATCGTCTATCTCGACCGTTACGACCTCGGCGTCGCCGTGCAGACGGACCAGGGCCTCGTCGTTCCGGTCGTCCGCGACTGCGCGACGAAGTCGCGCGACGAGTTGCGCGGAGAGGTCGAACGGCTCGCCGAAGCGGCACGCGCGGGGAAGCTCAAGCCCGAGGAGCTACGCGGCTCGACGTTCACGGTGACGAGCGCCGGCAAGCTGGCTGGTCTCTTCCAGACACCGATCGTCAATCATCCTGAGGTGGCGATCCTCAGCGTTGGGCGCATCGCCGAGCGGCCTGTCGTGCGTGACGGCGAACTGACGACAGCGTCGGTCGGCTACGTCTCGGTCACGTTCGACCACCGCGTGGTGGACGGTGCCCGAGCCGCCGAATTCGGCCTCGGCGTGATTCGGCGGCTCGAGCAACCGGACTAGTTCGAACTAGCCTCCGAACGTCCTCTGGCTGTTGTTGTTGATCTGGCCGCGGATCTCGCCGCCGGGCCAGCGGGTCGTGTGGATGTTCGCGTACGCGTTACCGGCCTGCATCGCCTTGACGATCTCGCCGAACGACCCGGGCTCGATGCCCTGCCCGTTCGGTCCGATCACGTCGGCCGGCCCGACGTCTCCCTCGACCGTGCCGGAGACATTCGGGCACGGAGTCGGCTTCGTGCTGCCGCCGCAGAGGAAGAACGAGACGCCGCCCGCGACGAAGCGGGTGCCGAAGTGCACGTGCGCGAAGAGCGAGGTCCCGCCTTCGAGGCCGGCGTATTGGAAGACGAAGTGCAGCTTGTCCGGCGCCACGAGCTTCGCCCGGAAGTCGCCGACGCCGGTCGACGACACGGACGGAGTCTCCTGGTAACCGTTCAGCCGTGCGTGGAATTGCTTCGCGTTCGGCGGATCGTGGTGATGCAGCGGGCCGAATCCCTTCGACGCCACCGCGTACGACCCGGCAGCCAGCCCGGCGATCATCGCCGCCACGAGGACGTACCGACGCTTCAAAACCATCCTGCCTCCTCTCCCTTCGATTCCCTGAACGGATTATGTACGGAATTTGCGGTCGATCGGTTCTACGCGGCAACCGTTGCTGACAGATGTCGCTCCAGCAACCCCTCCATCTGCGGCAGATTCGCCCTGCCGTCGATCCGGTCGACGACCTTCCGATCGATCACGAGCACCAGCGAAGGCACTTGCTCGACGCAGAACTTGGCGAGCAGGCGCGGGTGCTGGTCGGCGTCCACGCGCCGCACCTTCAAGCGCGCGCGCTCCTTGCGTGCGACGTGTGCGAGCAGGCTTTCCATCCGGCGCGCCGGCCCTGACGTCGCGCGTGTGAAGAAGACCAGCGTCGGACATGCCGCGTCGCGCATTGCTGCAGTCTTTCCGGACGGCGGTCGACCGAAACTACACTTCGCCGTCGCATGCACGAGATCTGGCTGATCAGCATCTCGGCGGGCGCCGGCGCGGCGTTCGGTGTCGCGGCTGCGGGGCTGCTCGCCCGGTCGGCCCGCGCGCCGCTCGCGGCCGCCGCCGTCGCGCTCGTCGCAGGCGGCGTGCTCGCGTGGCTCGTCTTCGACTGGAAGGCGGCAATCGCCGCTGTGATCGCCGGCGCGCTCTGTGGCTACGGCGCGGGTGTCTTCGCCCGCGGCGCAGTGAGTCGCGGCGGCACCGCGTCGGGAACCGCCGTGTTGCTCGTCGCCGCGGCCGTCGTTGTATTCGCCCTCGCGCTGATCCCGTTCGTCGGCTTCATCGAGGCCGTCGCGATCCCGGCGTTCGCGCTTCGCGCACGTCAACGGGCCGGGGAGAAGTACGCCGGCCTCCGCACGCTTGCCAAGTAAGCGCGCGATCCTCATCGTCATCGACGGCCTGACGCCGTCGATGTTCGAAAGCGCAGTGGACGATCGCTCGGCACCGACGCTCGCGCAACTCGCCGACGCGGGAACGTATCGGCGCGCCGTGACGACATTTCCATCGCTGACGCCCGTCTGCCTGACGTCGATCGCGACGGGAGCGCATCCGGATGTGCACCACATTCCGCACCTCGTCTGGTGGAACCGGCAGGAGCGTCGCATCGTCGAGTACGGGTCGTCCTTCGGTGCGATCCGCGCCGCAGGCACCCGCCGCTCGATCCGCGACACGATCGTCGGCATGAACCGCGATCATCTCTCGAAGGACGCTGAGACGATCTACGAGGCGGCGGAGCGTGCAGGCCTCACCTCGGCCGCCGTCAACATCACCTGCTACCGCGGGGAGCACCGCTACCTGCCGACGGTGCCCGGGATCGCCCCTGCGACGTTCGGGCCGCGGCGCTTCTTCTTCTACAACCTGTACGAGTCGGATCCGATCGGCGCGCCTTTGGCGGTTCGCGACCGCGCGCACGGCAGCGTCGACGAGTACGCGGCGGCGGCGGGCCGCTGGCTCGTCACGCGCGACGGCTTCGACCTGCTCGTCTACTACCTCTCGGACATCGACTTCGCGTCCCATCTGCACGGTCCGGACGGCGTGCGCGAACAGCTCGTCAAGACCGACGGCAGCGTGCGCGCGCTCGTCGACGCCGCCGGTGGCTTCGACGAGTTTCTCGAGCGCTACGCCGTGCTCGTCTGCTCCGACCACGGTCAGACGCATGTCGATCGCGCGGTCCGGCTCCAGGATCACGTGCGGTCGTCCGACACAGTCACCGCATCGAACCGCGCCGGGATGATCTACACGGACGAGCCGCGCGCGGCCGCGGCGAGCCTTGACGGCGTGGAGGGCGTCGACGCGACGTTCTTCCTCGAGGACGGTGCGGTCGTGGCCCGCCGCGACGGCGACGAGGACGCGGCCCTGCTCGACGAGTATCCGCTCGGCCGCGAGCGGGTCACGGCGGCGTTGCAGAATCCGAACGCCGGCGAGGTGCTCGTCTCCGCCGCCGACGGCTGGGAGTTCGCGGATCTGGCGGGGCTCCATCACGCGGGCGGCGGCAGCCACGGCTCGCTCACTGCAGGCGACTCCGAGGTGCCGATTCTCGGCGTCGGCATCGAACCTCCGGCACGGACGATCGACGTGAAGGACGCGCTGCTCTCGACCCTGCGCTCGCCCGTGACGTGACCGACGCGCGGCGGCGAATGGTCGAGCAGCAGCTCATCGCTCGGGGCATTCGCGACAGGCGCGTGCTCGAAGCGATGGCGCGTGTCCCGCGCGAGCTGTTCGTGCCGGAGGAGCTGCGCGGCCGAGCGTACGACGACGTCGCGCTGCCGATCGGCAGCGGCCAGACAATCTCGCAACCGGCGATGGTCGCGCTCATCTGCGAGCTGCTCGCGCTGCGAGGCGACGAGCGCGTTCTCGACGTCGGCGCCGGCTCCGGCTATCAGGCGGCCGTGCTCGCCGAGCTCGCGACCGAGGTACACGCGATCGAGCGTCTCGATGAGCTCGCCGCTCAGGCACGCGAGAACCTCGCTGCGACGGGCTACGCCGACCGGGTCGCCGTGCATGTCGGCGACGGAACGCTCGGCGATCCGGAGCACGCGCCTTTCGCTGCGATCGCGGTCGCCGCCGCGGCACCGGAGCCGCCGCACTCGCTTTACGAGCAGCTCGAGCCGGACGGGCGGATGGCGGTGCCCGTCGGCAGCAGGCACGACCAGCTGCTCGAGCTCGTCGTCCGCGGCCCCGACAGACCCCGCGTGGTGCGCTCGGTGCCCTGCCGCTTCGTGCCGCTCGTGGGCGAGGAGGGCTTCTCCGATTAGAAGGGCTCACGTGACCGTAAGGGGACGCGTTCAAGGTGTCGGCTTTCGCTACTCGTTGAGCGAACGGGCGCGTTCGCGGGCCATCGCGGGTTGGGTGCGGAACAACCCGGACGGTTCGGTCGAGGCAGTCTTCGAGGGCGCGCCGGAGGCAGTCGACGCGCTGGTAGCGTGGTGTCACCGCGGCCCCGCAGGTGCGCGGGTCGATGACGTGAGGGTCGAGTTGGAGGCACCGAGTGGCGAACGCGGTTTCCGCGCGGGCTGAGAGGAAAACGATTCACGAATGAGCAACGTCTCGGCCGGCGACCTTCTCCGCCTTCCCGTCCGAACCAAGGGCCTCGAGATCGGGCGTCCCGTCGACGTGATCGTCGACCCGGTCCGCAACTGCGCGCTCGGCTTCGACGTCCTGTGTCGCGACGAATTGCACCGTTTTCTGCCGTTTACGGCCGCGGACATCGAAGCCGAACAGATCGCTGTCGCATCCGCGCTCGTGTTGCTCGCGCAGGACCAGCTCGACTTCTATCGCGCACGCGCGCGTTCCCTGCGCGAGCTCGTGCGGGATCTCGACGACGTCTCGATCGCTGCCGACGGCACGCTCGAGCTCGTCTCGCACGACGCCGCCTAGAGACTGTGGAGGCCGTTCTCCGCGCGCTCCGCGCGCCGCACAACTGGGTCCAGCTCGCGAAGTTCTGCGTCGTCGGCGGCAGCGGCTACGTCATCAACCTCGCCGTCTACACGGCGCTGCTCAAATGGGCTGGGCTCCATTACCTCGGCGCAGCGTTCGTCTCGTTCCTCGCGGCTGTCTCGAACAACTACTGGTGGAACCGTCACTGGACGTTTCGCGGACAGCGCGGCCATTTTGCGTACCAGGGAGCGCGTTTCGTCGTCGTCTCGTGCGTCGCGCTCGCGGCGAATCTCGTCCTGTTGCGCCTTTTCGTGGGCCTGGGCGTCGGCAAGGTGCTTGCCCAGGCGATCGCAATCGTGTTGGTTACTCCGCTCAATTTTGTCGGCAACAAACTGTGGTCGTTCCGTCACCGTGGTTAGGCTGATTCGGTGCGCCGGCTTGTCCTTGCGGTAGCGGTTTTTCTGTCCGCGGTTGGCTCGGCGAGCGCGGCGACGACGCCGACCGAGCCGGTGTTCAATGCGCGCGGCCGCATCATCAAGACGCCGCTCGCGCCACCGAACCAGCCGGCCGTGCTGACAGCCGACCGCGCGATCGCGATCTTCCGGGCCGACCCGAAGGTCAAGGACTGGCTCGCCCGCTATCCGAAGAGCGGCCGAACGGCCGATGCGCAGTTCCACGAGGACTTCCGCTACTGGCAGGTCAACCTCTGGTGGGGAAAGGCCGGCGAGGTCGCGACGGGTCGAGTGGACGACGCGACGTCCAAGGTCACCGAGGCGTGGACCGGACCGCAGGTCGCGTGGAAGATGGCGCGCGGCTACGACGGGGCGTTCGGCGGCAAGAAGATCAACACCTACCCGGTCTGGCTCGGCTTTTGCGCGCTCTTCCTGCTCGGTCTCATCGACTGGCGCCGGCCGTTATCGCTGCGCAATCTCGACCTCGTCGCGCTGCTCTCGTTCTCCGTTTCGCTGTGGTTCTTCAACCGCGGCAACATCTTCGCGAGCGCGCCGCTCGCCTATCCGCCGATGCTCTACCTGATCGGTCGTGGCCTCTGGATCGGGCTGACCGGCCGCCCCTCGCGCGGCCGAACGGTTTGGCCGGTGTGGGTGCTGCTCGCCGCGACCGCGTTCATCGCCGGCTTCCGCGTGACCGAGTTCAATGTGCGCAACTCGAACGTGATCGACGTTGGCTACTCCGGGGTCATCGGCGCCGAGCGCATCGTTCACGGAGAATGGCCCTACGGCCACATGCCGGACGAAGGCACGCTCAAGGCGTGCGGACCGGCGGATCAGGACGACGAGATCCGCGAGCGCATCCAGACCAACGGTCGCTGCGAGTCTGCGAACCCGCGCGGCGACACATATGGACCGGTCGCGTACGAGAGCTACATCCCGGGCTACCTCGCGTTCGGCTGGAGCGGGAAGTGGGACGACTTACCCGCGGCGCACGCGACCGTGATCGCCTTCGATCTGCTCTGCATCCTCGGGCTCGCACTTGTCGGCCTACGCTTCGGCGGGCCTGCGTTCGGTGCGACGCTGGCGTTCGCGTGGACCGCGTTTCCGTTCACGCAGTACGCGTCCAGCTCGAACACGAACGACGCACTGCTGCCCGCGTTTCTCATCTGGGGCTTCTGGCTGCTGACGTCGCCGTGGGCGCGAGGTGCCTTCGCGGCACTTGCGGGCTGGACGAAGTTCGCCGCCTTCGTCGTGGCGCCGATGTGGGTGACGTACCGGCTCACGCGACGCCAGGTCGTCCGCGCTGCTTCGGGCTTCGCACTCGCAACGCTCGCCGCGTTCTCGATCGTCCTGCTCGAGCCGAACGTCGGTCACGCGCTGCGCGTCTTCTGGGATCGCACGGTCTCGTGGCAGGTGAGCCGCGAGTCGCCGTTCTCTATCTGGGACTGGCGGCAGTACCACGCGAGAGGCATTCCGAACCTCGAGATCGTGCAGCGCTTCCTGCAGGCGCTGCTCGTAGCCGGCGCGCTCGTCTTCGCCCTCGTGCCGCGCAAGAAGACGCCGCTTCAGCTCGCGGCGCTCACGGGCGTGCTCCTGCTCGGATTCGAGATGGTGCTCACGCATTGGTCGTACCTCTACATTCCGTGGTTCTTCCCCTTCGTCGCGTACGCGACGCTGGCGCAGGCGGAGCCCGAGCCGCCGGAGCCGGAGCCGGATGAGCAGCAGCCAGTCGCAGAGCTTGTCCCCGCCGGCTGAGCTTCGCGCGGTCGGGCTAACTGCCCTCGCGCTCGCTCTTTTCGCCGCATCGTGGATCGCGCTCAACCAAGGTTGGTTCTCGCGCGGGCAGATCGTCGACACGCCCGTGTACGAGACCTACGGCGACGCCATGCTTAACGGGAAGGTTCCGTACCGCGACTTTGCGGTCGAGTATCCGCCGGGCGCGCTGCCCGTGTTCGTCGAGCCCGCACTGGGCAACAAGGGGGACGAGAGCGGCTACAAGCGGTCGTTCCAGGTGCTCATGGCGACTGTGCGGTGCTGCGCTCCTCATCGCGCTCGCGTACGCGCTCGCGACGCTCGGCGTGTCGTCTGCGTGGTTCTTCGGCGCGCTTGCGCTCGCCGCGATCGCGCCGCTGCTTCTTGGCTCCGTGGTGCTTTCGCGGTTCGATCTTTGGCCGGCCGCGTTGACCGCGGGAGCGCTCGCCGCGATCGCCTCGGGCCGGCTGCGCCTCGGACACGGCCTGCTCGGCGTCGGCATCGTCGCCAAGGTGTGGCCGGGCGTCATCCTCCCGCTTGCGGTCGCTTACGTCTGGCGATCGCGAGGGCGACGCGAGGCGCTCGTCTGCCTCGGCATCACGGCGGCGGTCGTCGCGGCGGTCGTCCTGCCGTTCGTCGTGCTTGCCCCGCACGGCGTGTGGAGGAGCTTCGAGCGGCAGCTCTCGCGGCCGTTGCAGATCGAGAGCCTCGGCGCGTCGTTGATCGTCATCTCGCATCATCTTTTCGGTACCGGCGCGACGATGATCTCGAGCCGCGGCTCGCAGAACATCGGCGGCACGACGGCGAACGTCATCGGCTGGTTCCAGACCGTGCTGCAACTCTCCGTATTGCTCGTGTTGTGGATCACGTTCGCGCTCCGCAGGCGCACGCGCGAGGAGCTTCTTCAGTTCTCGGCGGCGGCGGTCGTCGCGTTCGTCGCGTTAGGCAAGGTGCTTTCGCCGCAGTTTCTGATCTGGCTGATCCCGCTCGTCGTACTCGTGCGGCGGCCGAGCGCGATCATCCTCTTCGTCGCCGCGCTCGTGCTCACACAGGCGTGGTTCCCGCAGCAGTACTGGGACTACGCGCTGCACTTCGACGAGGCGGTGTCGTGGCTCGTCCTCGCGCGCGATCTCGTGCTGGTCGGTCTGCTCGTCGTTCTCGTCAGGCCGCTGCTTGCAACTCGGGAGGCAGCGGACGCGCGTGGACGACGACCAGTGTCTTCGTCGCCCGTGTGAGCGCGACGTAGAGTGCCCGCAGGCCTTCGATCCGCTCGCCCTCGCCGGCGATCGCGGCGGGCTCGACAAGAACGACCCGGTCGAACTCGAGTCCCTTGGCCGCGCGCGGCGTCAGCGTCTGGAACGGGACCGCGAGCTCGTCGAACGCGGTCTCGCCTGCGTGCGGGAGCTCGGGGAGGAGCTGCGCCGGCGCGATCAGCGCGGCTCGACCGTCGCGTGCCGCTTCGGCCGCGGCCTCGCGCACGGCCGCTCCCACGAGCTCGCCGCCGGCGACCTGGACGAAACGCGGCGGCTCGTCGCCGTCGCGGTACGCGACCGGCGGTGCGACGTCCGGAGCGATCAGCGGCAGCAGTGGCAGGCGCGAGCTCCATGACCTGGCGCGGCACGCGGTACGCGAGGCGCAGCTCGGCGATCGCGACCTCTCGGCCGTCCGCGACGTGAGGCAGCAGCTCCTCCCAGCGGTGATACGCGATCGGCCCGGCCGCCTGCGCGATGTCGCCGAGGATCGTCATCGCGCCGGTCGTCCGCCGGGCGAGCATGCGCAGCTGCATCGGCGTCAGGTCTTGCGCCTCGTCGACGATCACGTGTCCGTGCGGCTCGGGCGGGCCGTCGAGCAGCGCGCGCGCCTCGTCGAGTAGCGGGAGGTCGCCGTCGCTCCAGCCGCGTCCGCCCAGGCCCTCGGCGGCGAGCACTCGTCGTAGAAGCTGCTCCGGTTTCGGGCGTGGCCACGCTCGGTCGACGAGCTTGGCGAGGAAGGTACGCAGCGCGCCCTGGAGCTCGTCGAACGAGCGGAAGGCGAGATCGTCGAGCTTGCGACCGTACTGCTCGTAGAGGTTGCGGGCTGCGAGCATGCGAAGGCGCTCGCGCCCATCCGCGTGCGAGCCTGAAGACGCCTGCGCCTCGTCGATCAGCTTCGCGATGTCGCCTGGCTCGAGGTAGAGGAACGCACCGTCGACTCTGATGCCGACCATCTCGCCGGGCGGCGACGGCAGAGCGCGCACCGCGTCAGCGAGCACGTTCGCCATCGCGACGTCGCCTTTGCGGCGAGCGACGTCGGGCGCGTCGTGGCGCGAGATCTTCACGTCTCCCGCCAGCTCGTCGATCGCGCGTTGCTCGACGCGTTCCTCGCCGAGCATCGGCAGCACGTGCGAGATGTAGTCCATGAACACAGGGTTCGGCCCGACGACGAGCACGCCCGCGCGTTCCAACTCGCGCCTGTACGTGTAGAGGAGCCACGACGCGCGGTGCAGCCCGACTGCCGTCTTGCCCGTTCCGGGGCCGCCCTGGACGATGAAGAGGCCCTCCGGCTCGCGCGTGATCAGGCTGTACTGGTCGGACTGGATCGTCGCGACGATGTCGCGCATGCGCTCGTCGCGACTTCGCTCGAGCTCCTCGAGCAGGATGTCTGCGACGCCGTGCACGATCTCGCCGGCCGAGCCGTCGAGCGGCTCGTCGTACAGGTCGAGTAGTCGCCGGCCCTCCGCGCGAAAGCGCCGGCGCAGGGTGACGCCGAGCGGCTCCGCGACGGTGGCTGTGTAGAACGGCCGCGCCGCGGGCGCCTGCCAGTTCACGACGAGCGGCGCGTCGTCCTCGTGCACCCAGCGGCGCCCGACGTAGAGCGACGCGTCGACGCCGTCGAGGTCGAGCCGGCCGAAACAGAGTCCGCGATCCGCATCCTCGAACGTCGCAAGCCGGCGCCGCGCGTACGCCTCGAACCACGCCGCCTGGTACTCCGGCGCGTCAACCGCCTGGCCGACGCGCTCGACCTGTGTGCGCATGTGCTCGAGGCATGCGTAGGCGTGGTCGACGTACGCCTGCTCGGCGGGCAGTTCGGGATGTGTTGTGCTCATACCGGTACGCGAATTGTCGTGCACGAGGTAGCACGGCCGTCGGTGCCGCACTCGATCAGCGCACCTTCTATGCGGACGTCGCCGGCGGCGGTCTCGAAGCGCACCGGCAGGCCCGTGCGCATTCGCTTGAGCGCAAGCTCGCTCCGCACGCCGATGACGCTGTCGTGCGGTCCCGTCATCCCCGCGTCGCTCAGCGCCGCCGTTCCGCCTGGAAGCACGCGCGCGTCGTTCGTCTGGACGTGCGTGTGCGTTCCGATCACCGCGGTTGCCTTGCCGTCGAGCCACCGGGCGAGCGCCACCTTCTCGCTCGTCGCCTCCGCGTGCACGTCGACGAAGAGGACCTGCGCCTGGCGAAGCGCTTCCGCGACGAGGTCGTCGACGATCTCCCACATGCTCACCGGGACGTCGAGGAAGAGCGAGCCCATGACGTTGAGGACGGCGACTCGCGTGCCGTCGCGTGCGGTGACGACGGCCAGCCCTTTGCCCGGAGCGGCCTTGCCGAGGTTCGCGGGCCGCACAACGCGGTCGGAGCCCGTCAGGTACGGCACGATCTCGACCCGCCGCCACACGTGGTTGCCGAGGGTGATCGCGTCGATACCGGTCGCGAGCAGCCGGTCGGCCAGCTTCGGCGTGATGCCGACGCCGTCCGCGACGTTCTCGCCGTTCGCAACGCAGAAGTCGACCTCGAGCTCCTCGAGCAGCGACGGCAGACGTTCCTCGACAGCCTTACGACCAGGGGTGCCGACGATGTCGGCGATGAACAAGATCTTCAATTAAGACTGTGCGAGCGTTGCGGCGGGACGGATCTCGATCGCGACATGGTTCCCCGCGTCGTTCGTGTACTTCGCAAGCGCCTGCCGTTCCACGCCGGCGAGGTCGACCACGGTCGCGACCGGCGTCTGTGCCGCCGTCACCGTCGAGCCGACGGAGAGCGACTCGAGCGCATCGACACGCGTGAGCGAGACAACGACGGACGGAGCTCGCACAGGTTGGATCTCGATGCGCTCGCCGTAGTGTTGGCCGTCGATGATGTACGGCGTCAATCCCACGACCCGACCGTCGACCGGTGAGTAGACCGCCGTGCCGGGAGCCGCACCGACGTCGAGCCCGCTCGTGTGCGCGCCCTGGCCGCCGCCGATCTGGTACCAGGCCGGGCCGGCGCTCCCGCCGCCGAAGAGCTTGTGTCCGAGCCTCGCGAGGAGCCCCTCGTTCGCCTGCCGTCCGACCGGCGTCAGCGCGAGTGCGCCGTCTCCCGCAGCGTGGTAGCCGATCGCCGTGACGCGCTTCGGCGAGATCGGCAGCTGCAGCCGTAGCTCGCCGAGCTTCGCGATGACGAGCGGCTGCGGGCTGCCGACGGGAAGCAGTCGCTGCGCCGGAGCAGGTGCCGTGGCGGGGACGCGGGACGCAGACGATCCGTCGAACGCGGTGAGCGCAAGCGTCAGGACGGCCACGAAGGCGATCACCGACAGGAGCGCGAACCGGCCGAGGCGATGCTCATGGCGCTGTGCGCGGCGACGCCGTGCCGCTTGACGCTGCGCAGCGGTAGGACGCCGCATTGCCGCTCGCCGCGCCACCCGCGGGACCGTAGCGGGGGTAGCAGGGTTGTTCAAATCGCCGGGGAGCTTAGCTTGTAACAGGCGCAAGCGTCTTGCCGACTCGACATCCGTCCACAGTTCGTGACGCTCGAGCGCCAGGGCGCCGTCCTCGAAGAACGACCAGTCCCACGCGGGCTGCCGACCCTTCAGCCCCGCTGTACCATCGCTGGAATGCAGCCTGGAGGGACGCCGAAGATGGTTGTCCCGCGCTGGATTCAGCTCGTCGGACTGCCGGTGGCCCTGCTCGTGGCCTGGTCCGTCGCCGGCGCGGTGCGTCACGTGGTCTTTCTCTTCATCGTCGCCGGCCTGATCGCGCTGCTTCTGAACCCGATCGTGCGGGGGCTCGGACGGGCATGGATTCCGCGCGGATTTGCGGTGGCGATCGTCTACCTCTCCTTCGCCGCTCTCGTCGTCGCCGCGGGCGTCGCGCTCTCAACCGTTGTCGTCGACCAGACCAAATCAGCTGCGAATCGAGTCGACGACTACTTTACGGTGGAGCACGGACAGCCTCCGATCACCGACGCGGAGCACGACGTCGACCGCCTGCAGCTATGGCTCAACGGCCATCACCTCGAGCGGATCAACGTGCGCAAGCCCGGGCTCGACTTCCTCAACAACGCGGGGTCGAAGGACGTCTCGAGCTATGCGTCCAAGGCGATCAGGTGGGCGGAGGGCGCCGCCGTCTCGTTCGTCACGCTTCTGTTCTCGACCGTGCTGATCATCGTGGTCTCGATCTACATGCTGCTCGACATGCAGCGGTTGGCGCGCGTGATCGATCGGCGGTTCCCGCCGCGGCCCGGCTCCCGCCCGCTGATGTGGCGCGTCGAGCACGCGCTCGTCGCGTACGTCAAGGGGCAGCTCCTCCTCTCCGCGATCATCGGCACGAGCGCCGGCATCGGAATGTGGCTGCTCGGGATCACGGGGCTGGTTCCGGGAGCCGACACGTACGCGATCCTCTTCGGGCTCTTCGTCGCGTTCACCGAGCTGATCCCGTACCTCGGCCCGTGGCTGGGAGCGCTGCCGCCGTTCTTCTACGCCCTCGCGATCGACCCGGTGTCGGCGATCTGGGTGGCGCTGCTCTTTCTGTTCATCCACCAGGTCGAGGGACACATCGTCGTCCCGAACGTGATGGGCTCGGCGCTGCGCCTCCACCCGCTGCTCGTCATCTTCGGCCTGCTCGCGGGCGGCGAGATCTACGGGCTGCCCGGCATCTTCGTGGCCCTCCCGCTGCTCGCCGTCATGCGTGCGGTCTGGGAGTTCTTCCACGACCGCATCGAGCTCGAGCCGTGGGAGGAAGGGACAACGGTGCCCGTCGACGTCGACCTCGAGGCGGAGACGGAGGTCCCCCGTGTCGTCGGGGGCGGCTAGCCGTAGCGCGCGTCGAGCTCGACATTGCTGGGCAGGCCCGTGAGGTCGATCGTCCCCGTGTGGGCGTCGAAGCGGCCGTAAGGCCGGCCGGCGACGAGCACCTGCGCGAGATGGCGACCGCCCGGCAACCGCAGGCGCAGCTTCTGCGTTCGCAGCTCCGCTGACGCTGGAAGGTCGAGCGACGCATGGATCGAGCCCGCCGTCGCGGACAGCGTGTACGAGAGCCTGCCGAAGCTCGTGGGCGCGTTGTCGACGCCGATGGTCCGCCCGGGCCGCAGCCACGACCGCGGTGTCGCGAATGCGAGCTCGAGCCCGTGGGGAGCGCCGTCCGCGTCCTCGACCTCGTGCACGAGCATGAGCCGAAGCGTCTCGAGAAACGCTGCGTTGCTGCCCGAGTTCGGCGGCAGGAACATCTTGCGGTAGAGCTCCCCGCGAACCGGCGCGACGGTCGCGGCTTCGCCCGAGACGTACGTCCCCGGCGTCATCCCTGCCGCAAGCTGTCCGTAGAGGCTGAGGACGAGTTGCGCGGCACGGTCGTTGTCGGCGAGGAACCGCGCCATGTTCAGGCCGTAGACCTGGTCGGTGCCGGAGCGCGGGAACTCCGGATCGCGATAGAGCGTGAAGGCGCTTGCGCGGACGAGGCCGAGGATGCGCGAGCCGTGCCCGAGCATGTACCTGAGCACGTCGCGGGCCTGGGCGCCACGGGGCGGCAGGATCCCCGACGCGAGCGCGCTTCACCGACGCGACGTAGCCCGCTGGGAGCCGCTCGTGTCGGCACGGGTGCAGACGGCTCTCGTCGCGCGCGCCAGACGCGGCCGTCCCGGCCGCACAGGCGAGGAGCGCGACGACGGTGAGCCGCAGCACGACGAAGCCGACCGTCCGCACGATCTGACCCTAAAGCGCGCGTAAGCTTCTCGGATGAGCGCCTTTCCGGTCACGCGGCTCCGCCGATTGAGGCGCACAGCTCCGCTGCGCGAGCTCGTGCGCGAGACGCGGCTCGATCTCGATCAGTTCGTCATGCCGCTGTTTGTCGGCTTCGACACGGCGCGGAACGAGTTGTTGCCGCCCCTCGGCCGCTTCCGCGTCGATGACGTCGCGCGCGAGGTGGAAGAGCTCGTGCGCCTCGGTGTGAAGGCGGTCATTCTCTTCGGCATCCCCGACGAGAAGGACGACGAAGGCTCCGGCGCGTGGGCGGAGGACGGTGTCGTGCAGCGTGCGCTGCGCGAGGTGCGTGGCCGCTTTCCGGAGCTGCTGCTGCTGACCGACGTCTGCCTGTGCGAGTACACCGCGCACGGCCACTGCGGGATCCTGCGCACGGATTTGAACAGTGGCGTCGAGGTCGACAACGATGCGACGCTGGAGGTGCTAGCGCGCACTGCAGTGTCGCACGTAGACGCCGGAGCGGACGTCGTGTGCCCGAGCGACATGATGGACGGCCGCGTCGCCGCGATCCGCGCGGAGCTTCCGGAGACGCCGATCATCGCGTACTCGGCGAAGTACGCGTCCGCGTTCTACGGCCCGTTCCGCGAGGCTGCCGAATCGGCGCCCGCGTTCGGAGACCGGCGCGGCTACCAGATGGATCCCGGCAACGCGCGCGAGGCGCTGCGCGAGTGCGAGCTCGATCTCGCCGAGGGCGCGGATGTGCTGATGGTGAAGCCGGCGCTGCCCTGTCTCGACGTCATCCGTGCCGCTCGCGACCGCTTCGACGCGCCGCTCGCCGCGTACAACGTCAGCGGCGAGTACGCGATGATCAAAGACGCTGCGCGCGCGGGTCACCTCGACGAACGCGCGGCGGCGGTCGAAAGTCTGACCGCGATCAAACGCGCGGGCGCGGACCTCGTTGTGTCGTACTGGACGAAGGAGCTCGCGGGCTGGCTGTAGTACCCACTCAGGTGGCGCTGCTCCGACTCCGGCGCGCGAAAAGCAAGCCAGGCAAGGACGCAGGGAGCGCGCGTACCCACGGGGTACGGGCGCGACTGAGGACGCGGCATGGCGCCGCTTTGCAGCCGCCGGAGGTGATGGCGAGTGCCGCCTGAGGGGGTACTCAAGACTCGCTCGGAGCTCTGGCGGCGCGCGCAGGAGCTCATCCCAGGCGGCGTCAACTCGCCGGTGCGCGCGATGCGCGCGGTCGGGCTCGACGAGCCGCTGTTCGTGCGACGCGCGTCGGGCGCGCGCCTCGAAACGACCGACGGCCGGAGCTACCTCGACTGGGTGATGTCGTGGGGCCCGCTGCTCTTCGGGCATGCGGATCCCGACACGGTCGACGCCGTCGTTGCAGCCGCACGCGAGGGGACGTCGTTCGGCGCGGCGACCGAGCGGGAGGTCGAGCTCGCTGCGGAGATCGTCGACGCGGTGCCTTCCGTCGAGCGCGTCCGCCTCGTCTCATCCGGAACAGAAGCGTCCATGAGCGCGATCCGTCTCGCGCGCGGCTTCACGCGACGCGATCGCGTGCTCAAGTTTGCGGGCGGCTACCACGGCCACGTCGACGCGCTACTCGCGGAAGCGGGGTCCGGCCTCGCGACGCTCGGGATTCCAACGTCGCTCGGCGTTCCCGGGTCGGTGACGGCGCACACGATCGTCGCGCCGTACAACGACCCCGAGGCAGTCGCCGGCGCCGTCGCGCAGTACGGCGAGGGGCTCGCGTGCATCATCGTCGAGCCGGTGGCCGGGAACATGGGCGTCGTCCCGCCCGCGCCCGGGTTCCTGCAGGTTTTGCGGCAGCTCTGCGACGCGTCGGGGGCGTTGCTCGTCTTCGACGAGGTGATCACGGGCTTCCGTGTCTCGCGCGGCGGCGCCCAGGCGCTGTACGGCGTGACGCCCGACCTCACCATCCTCGGCAAGATCCTCGGCGGTGGTCTCCCGCTCGCGGCATTCGGCGGCCGCGCGGATGTGATGGCGGAGCTTGCGCCGTCCGGTCCCGTCTACCAGGCCGGGACACTGAGCGGCAATCCCCTCGCAACGGCCGCGGGCGTCTCGGTCCTGCGTCGCTTGCGCGATCCAGACGTGTACGAGCGGCTCGAGGCGCGCGCCGCGCGGCTCGAGTCCGGCCTCGCGCAGTTCGGCACGGTGCAGCGCGTGGGGTCGATGCTGACGCTGTTCGACCGGCCGGTGCGCGACTACGACGAAGCGCGAGCGTGCGACACGGAGCGCTACGCCGCGCTCTTCCGGCATCTCCTCGAGCGGGGGGTCTATCTCGCACCGTCGCAGTTCGAGGCGATGTTCGTCTCCGTGGCGCACACCGACGAGGACGTCGACGCAACGGTGGAGGCCGTCGGTGACTTCGTCCGCGACTGAAATGTGGACTTCGATCGCCGACGAGGCGGCGCGCGAGAGCCCGCTCTGGGCTGCTGCGGCGCGTAGCGCTCCCGAGCACGAGCCCGTCTTCTCGCCCCTCTGCGACGAGGCGTTCGCGACCGGCGTCGAGACGATCTACGAGGGCTACCTCTGTCACTACGGTCGGCCGCGTCTCTTCGCGCCCGCCGACGACGAGCTCGCGCTGCTGCTCGGCGACTACCTCTACGCACACGGGCTCGTTCGCATCGCCGCGACCGGGAGCGTCGCGGCGGTCTCCGAGCTCGCCGAGCTGATCTCCGTGTGCTCGCGACTTCGTGCGGAGGGCGAGAACGGTGACGGGGAAGCGTGGCTCGCGGCCGCCGCTTCGCTCGGGCCACGACCTCCGGACGACGCCGCAGCCGAGCGCGCGCTCGCCGCGCACCGGGCGCGCGTGGCGCGCTAGAGTCGGCCGGTGCTCGCGCTCGCGCTGCTGTTCGTGGAGGATGCCGCGACCGAAGGCAAGAAGGTCGTCACGGCGATGCTCATCGTCGGCCTCACATTCATCGCCGTGATCGCGCTCGGCGAGACGATCGAGGCGTGGAACCACCGCCGGCGGGCACGGCGCCCGCGCCGCTACTGAGCTAGGTCGGGAACGGCGAGGCTGCGGCCTCGATCGCGGCGCGCATGACGTCGGGCCGAGCGTTCGGCCCCGTGAAGTTGAACTGACCGAAGCCTGCCACCGTCACGAGCGAGGCCCGCGCGCGCACGAAGCGCTCGCGCCAGTCGTTCACCCGGCTGACCGGCCAGCCGTGGACGTTGCCGCCGAGCCCGGAGCTCGGGAGGAGGAAACCAGGCGTCATGCCGACGACGTACTTGTGCCCGATTCGCCGCCGGGTCGGGCCCGCGGAGAGCATGCGCCGCTGTCCGAGCGACGAGCGCTCGGCGGCGCTGCCCGGGTCGCCTGAGAACTCGACGTACTCCTCCCCGACGTACAACCGTGCCGCCTTGTCGATGGCGGTCCAGAGCACCGCCATGGGAGAGCCCGTCGGCGCCGGCAGCTGGGGCAGCGTCGGGAGCGTCTTCTCGGCCGCCCAGACCATGCCGGTCTGGGGCCGGTCACCGAGCCGGGTGCGCCCGAGGTGGAGCCCCTGCAGGATCCCGGCGACGTAGAGACGGTATGGGACGGTGAGGTCGCCCAGGACCGTCTCGGACACCACCTCGTCGAACTGCCAGGTCGTCGCGACCGGTCCGCCGCCGGCGCCGCGGTGCCGCAGCGTGTCGCGGAAGCGAAGACCGAGCTCCCGGCCCCAGTTCAGGTAGTCGCCGCGCGGAAGCGGCTTGTCCGGATTGCGGAGCGGGATCGGACCGTCGTAGCGCGGGTCGAGCTTCGCGAGATCGTCCGGGGGCAGGTTGCGCCCGGCGTACGGTCCTCTGCTCCCTTTGGGCGTGATGCTGAACATCGGCGCGTAGACGCCGGACGGCAGCCCGTTGATCGCATCCGCCGTGACCTGGTTGGGGCCGTAGGAGCCGGCGTAGATCACGGTGCCGTCGGGAACGTTCGCATGCTCGATCGCGCGCACGAACGTGTGCAGGCCTGCGAAGTCCGGTCGCTCGCCGATGTCGAAGAGCGCGAGGACGAGAGCCGGATCGGACGGACTGGCGGCGGCCTGCAACCGGCGTCAGGCTAACGCCTTCCGCGCGGGAGCGGGAGCGTGCGATGCGTAGGATGAACGCGATGGCCCCGCCCGGCGATCTGCGCGCGTGGATCGCGCTGCTCGAGCGCGAGGGCGAGCTCGTTCGCATCTCCTCCGAGGTCGACGCAGACCTCGAGATCACGGAGATCAACGATCGCGTCGTCAAGGCGGGCGGGCCGGCGTTGTTGTTCGAGAACGTCAAAGGCTCGTCGCATCCGCTTCTGATCAACCAGTTCGGCACCGAGCGGAGGATGTGCCTCGCGTTTGGCGCGGCGTCGCTGGACGAGGTCGCGCGGCGCCTCGGCGACGTGCTCGAGATGCAGCCGCCCGAAGGGCTCGTGGCGAAGGTGAAGGGCTTGCAGAAGCTGAAGTCGATCGCCGACTCGCGACCCAAAACCGTGCGCGGTGGGCCGGCGCAGGAGGTCGTCCTCACGGGTGACGACGTCGATCTCGACCTGCTGCCGATCCAACGGTGCTGGCCCGGCGACCCTGCGCCGTTCATCACGCTCCCCGCCGTCATCACGCACGACCCGCGCGACGGCACGCGAAACGTCGGCATGTACCGGATGCAGAAGATCGACCGGCGGACGACGCTGATGCACTGGCAGATCCACAAGGACGGCCGCGCCGACTACCTCTTCGCCAACGGGCGACTCGAGGTCGCCGTGGCGCTCGGCCTCGATCCCGTGAGCGCCTACTCCGCGTCGGCGCCGCTGCCGAAGCACATCGACGAGTTCATGCTCGCCGGCTTTCTCAAGGGCTCGGCGGTCGAGCTCACTCCCGCGAAGACGATCTCCGTCGACGTTCCCGCCAACGCCGAGGTCGTGCTCGAGGGCTACGTCGAGACCGGTGACCTCGCGCCGGAGGGGCCGTTCGGAGACCACACCGGCTACTACACGGGCGTCGAGCCGTTTCCGGTCTTTCACGTCACGGCGCTGACGATGCGCAGGGACGCGATCTACCCCTCGATCGTCGTCGGGAAGCCGCCGCAGGAGGACGCTTGGCTCGGTAAGGCGACCGAGCGGATCTTCCTCCCGGCGATCCGGATGAGCGTCCCGGAGCTCGTCGACTACGACCTTCCCGTCTCGGGCGCGTTCCACAACTGCTGCATCGTCTCGATCCGCAAGCAGTTCCCGGGCCACGCGCAGAAGGTGATGCACGCGATCTGGGGCCTCGGGCTGCTCTCATTGACGAAGTCGGTCGTCGTCGTGGACGAAGGAGTCGACGTGCACGACTACGAGGAGGTGTTCTTCCGCGTCTGTGCCAACGTCGATCCGAAGCGCGACGTGCTGCTCACCGAGGGGCCGCTCGATCACCTCGACCACGCGCCGACGCTGCAGTTCTACGGCGGCAAGCTCGGGATCGACGCGACGCACAAAGGAGCGGCCGAGGGGACGCGGGAGTGGCCGCCCGAAATCGAGATGAGCCCGGAGATCCGCGACCTCGTGACGCGGCGCTGGGAGGAATACGGCATCGGGCTCGCTCCCGCTGCACGCGACGGGCAAATGCGTCAGAGTTTGGCGGCGCCTCTGCTGCGCCGTTGACCGTGGAACCGAATCGCGACCAACAGCATCCCCCAGGTCCGAGCCTCTGGCCGATCGGCTTTGCGATCGGTGCGGCGTGCTTGCTCCTCGGCCTGGTCCTCAGCTGGTACGTCGCCGCGGTCGGCGCCGGGATCGCCGTTATCTGCGCGGCGTTCTGGATCCGGGACTCGACCCGCGGCTACTCGACGCCGGCCGAGGTCGAGCCGGAGACGCGGCCCGCCCGAACCGCAGCCGTCGCGACGGAACCGGTGCCGAGCCCCGTGGCGGTCGACGGGCATCCCGAGCGTTACTCGCGATCGGTGTTCCTCGAGGGCACGACGCTCGGCCTGGGCGCCGTGATCGGCGGTCTCGTCGCCGTGCCCGCCCTTGGGTTCATGGTTGCGCCGGCGTTCGTCAACCAGAGCCCGCCCAGCGTCGACCTCGGCCCGTTCAAGGACTTCCCCGAAGGGAAGTACGTGATCGCGACGTTCCTGCGCGACCCAAAGCAGGGTGAGGTGTCGCGGCGGACGGCATACATCCGCAACAACGGCGTCTCGGGCGGCGTGCCGAGTTTCACGATCATCTCGAACCGTTGCGCGCATCTCGGCTGCCCCGTCCAGCCGAGCGGGCCTGTGTTCGACAAGCAGAAGAAGGTCATCGATCCGAAAGACGCCCCGCCCGTCACGATCATCCCGACTCAGCCCGCCGGCTTCGGCTGTCCTTGCCACGGTGGTCAGTACGACACCGAGGGAAACCGCACCGCCGGACCGCCCGTGCGCGCGCTCGACCGCTACGAGTTCGAGATCCGTAACGGCAATCTCGTGCTGCTCGGGACTTACAGCGTCTCGCAAGTCGAAGGAACCGGCGCCGCCGCGAAGATCACGAGCTACCCGCTTTCCGGCCCAGGCCAGCACGTCGACGGGATCGAGAGCTGGCTCTATCCGTGGCAGCCGCCCAGCTGATGGCTACGGCGCCGACAAAGAAAAAGCAGGGGACGCTGGTTCAGGTCGCGACGTACCCGATCGACTGGCTGGAGGAGCGCTCCGGCCTCGTCGGGGGAATCAAGTACTTCCTCTTCCGCAAGGTCCCGTCGGACATCGGGTGGTACCACACACTCGGGTCGGCGACGCTGACCGCGTTCATCGTGCAGGCGGTGACAGGCGTGATCCTGGCGATGTACTACAAGCCGGACCCGAACAGCGCCTACGAGTCGATCCAGGCGATCACGAACGACCTCACGCTCGGCTGGCTCGTGCGGGGCATGCACCGCTGGGGCGCGAGCGTGTTCATCATCCTGATGTTCTTCCACATGGGGCGTGTGTTCCTGTTCGGCGCGTACAAGTACCCGCGCGAGCTGAACTGGATCATCGGCGTGCTGATCCTCGCCACGGGCATGTTCGAGGGCTTCACGGGCTACCTGCTTCCGTGGGATCAGACCGCGTACTGGGCAAGCGTCGTCGGAATCAACATCAACGGAACAGGCCCCTTCGTCGGCCCCTTCCTCGCCTCGTTCCTGCAGCGGCGGAGCGGTGATCGGCCCGGATACGCTGCCGCGGTTCTACTCGTTGCACATGCTCGTGTTACCGGGCGCGCTGATCGCGCTCATCGGGCTGCACCTCTACCTCGTCGTCCGGCTGGGCGTCTCGCCGAATCCCTGGTCGAAGGACGCCGCGGGCGACGAGCGCCCGGACGTGCCGTCGCGGCGGGGGCTGACGCGGCCGGCTCCGCGCGGGGTGCGGAAGTAGATGTCCTCTCTCGACCAACGCCGCGCGGGCTACAAGCGCTACAAGGAGGATGTCCAGCGCCGCGGGAAGCCGTTCTTCCCGCCCGCGATGTTCCACGACACGGTGATGAGCCTGGTCGTCGTCTGCGTGATCATCGCGCTCGCCTGTATCTGGAAGTACACGACCCTTCTCGGCGTGCACTACGCGGCCAAGGCCGATCCGGGAACCACGAGCTTCGTCCCTCGTCCCGACTGGTACTTCTACTTCCTCTTCTATCTCCTCCGGATCTTCAAATGGCCGGAGACGGTGATCATCGGCACGATCGGCATCCCGACCATTTGCCTCGTGCTGCTGCTCGGGCTGCCGTTCGTCGACACTCGGATGGAGCGGCGGCTGTCGCGCCGCCCGGTCGCGATCATCGCCGCGGTGCTCGTCATCCTGTCGATGGGCGCCCTCACGTGGAAGGGAGCGACGGCGAAGGAATCGCTGGGGAGCGAGGTGCTCGGCGCGGTTCCGGATTGGGCCGAGAAACAAGGCTTCGCGGCCAACGAGGTCGCCGTGGCGGGCGCTGAGCTGTTCGCGCAGTCGTGCACCACCTGCCACACGTACCTCGGCGCCGGCTCCTCCAACCAGGGCGCGCCGGACCTGTCGGCGATCGGCGCGAGCGGCCAGGGCGTCGCCTTCTTCGAGCGCTACGTGTCCGACCCGAGCCAGTTCGGCAACACGATCATGCCGAAATTCGGCGAACAGCTCTCGAAGGAGCAGATCCACCAGATTGCCGTCTTCCTCGACGCGTCCAAGGGTGCGAAGTAGTGGCTCGTCGGGCTCCGTGCGGATCTTTCTCGGCATAACCGGCGCCTCCGGCGCGCCGTACGCGGTGCGTCTGCTGCAGGCGCTCGTGCGGGCGGATTGCGAGGTCGGCGTGTGCGCGTCCGGCGCCGGGATCGAGGTGATCGGCACCGAGGTGTACGGCGACCAGCGGCTTCCACGCGACGAGGTGCTCGCGCGCGTGACCGAGGGCGCCGGCGCTGCGGTGACCGTCTACGACCCCGGCGACTGGGGCTCGCCGTACGCGAGCGGGTCCGCGAAGGTCGACGGTTACGTGATCTGTCCCTGCTCGATGTCCACGCTCGGGACGATTGCCTCGGGCGCGATGCAGAACCTGATCCACCGCGCTGCGTCGGTTGCGCTGAAGGAGGAGCGGAAGCTCGTCCTCATGCCGCGCGAAACGCCGCTGTCCACGATCCACCTCGAGACGATGCTCACCGCCAAGCGGGCGGGCGCGACGATTCTCTTCCTGGCGCCCGGCTTCTACCACGGTGCCGAGTCCGTCGAGGACCTCGTCGACTTCGTCGTCGGCCGCGCGCTCGATCAACTCGGTGTCGAGAATGCGCTGATCAAGCGCTGGGGGAGTGAGTGACGAAAGGGACTGAGAACATGACGGCTAGCTCCGGCACGCTGTCGCCCGAGGGCGTGGAGCGCATGTTCGATCGGATCGCGCCCGTCTATGACCTGATGAACAGGGTCATGACCGTCGGTCTCGACCAGCGGTGGCGCCGCGCGACGGTGCGTGCGGTCGTGCAGGACGGCGATCGCGTGCTCGACGGCGCCTGCGGAACCGGCGACCTCGCGATCATCGCCGCGAAGGCGGGCGCGACCGTGACCGGGCTCGACTTCTCGCAGCGCATGCTCGAACGCGCGCGCCGCAAGGCGCCCGATATCGAATGGATCCAGGGCGACCTGCTCGCGCTGCCGTTTCCGGATGAGTCCTTCGATTCGGCGACCGTCGGCTTCGGCATTAGAAACGTCGCCGACCTTCCTGGGTCGATCGTCGAGCTCCACAGAGTGCTGCGACCAGGCGGACGGCTGGCCATCCTCGAGATCACGCGGCCGAAAGGGCCGCTCCGCTTCTTCTACTCGCTGTGGTTCGACCGAATGGTGCCGCTGCTCGGCAAGGTTTTGCCCGGCGGCGAGGCGTATACGTATCTGCCCGCGAGCGTCCGGCGCTTCCCCGGCCCGGACGATCTCGCCGCGCAGATGTCAGGCTTCGCCGATGTCGAGTATCGACTCTTCGCGGGCGGGATCGTCGCACTGCACTCTGGTGTGAAGGAATGACCGCCGCCCTGACCGAGATTCGCACCGCTCCCGGGCTCGACTCGTACCTCGATGCGCTCGAGGTGCGCCTCGAACGGGCCGTGGAGGCATACCCAGGCGTCGTCGCCGCCGTCGGAAAGGAGTCACTCGCAGCCGGCGGCAAGCGACTCCGGCCCCTGATCGTCTTCCTGAGCGCTCCCGCAGATGCGGACGGGCCGCTGGCGGCGGGCGTTGCCGTGGAGCTTCTGCACATGGCGACGTTGGTGCACGACGACCTCATCGACGGCGCCGAGGTCCGCCGCGGGCGGGCGTCCGTCTGGTCCGCGCACGGCGTCGACGTTGCGCGGGCCACCGGTGACTACCTCTTCGCGCGTGCTTTTTCAGAGCTCGCCGCGGCCGGCAACCTCCGCGCGGTGCAGATCCTCGCGGATGCGGCGCTCTGTCTCGTGCGCGGCGAGACCATGCAGCGCCGGCAGCGGCACGACGCCGAGACAACCGTTGATGCGTACATCGAGCGCTGCGCGTTGAAGACGGCGAGGCTGTTTGAAGCGGCCTGTGTTCTCGGCGGCGGCGAATCGCTGCGGGAGTTCGGCGCGAACCTCGGCATCGTCTTTCAGATCGTGGACGACATCCTCGACTGCACGGGGCAGACGATCGAGACGGGCAAGGTCGCCGGCACGGATCTGCGTGACGGCACGCCGACGCTGCCGCTCATCCTCGGAGCGCAGCAGGACGCAGTCGTCCGCCGCGCACTCGCGGGTGGACCGCAGGACGGAGCGCTTGTCCGGGTAGCCGAGTGCGGAGCACTCGAGCAATCGCGAGAGATCGCACTCGACTATGCCGCCAGGGCACGCGCGACGTTGAACGGAGCGCACCGCAAGGAGCTAGAAGCTCTCGTGACGGCGGTCCTGGAGCGACGGAGTTGACGAGCGCCTTGCTCAGGCTCGGCCGCATCTCGTACGTGAACATGGCGCCCGTCTTCTTCCGCCTGGACGCGGACGTGGACGAGGTGCACGGCGTCCCGACCGCGCTCAACGAGCAGCTCCTTGCCGGCGAGCTCGACATCGCGCCGATCTCGTCGATCGAGTACGCGCGCAACGCAGATCGCCTGCGGATCCTGCCGCGGCTGTGCGTGTCGTCGGAAGGCGCAGTGGACTCGATCCAGCTCGTGTCCAAGACACCGCTCGAGCACGTCCGCACCGTCGCCGTGACGCCGGAGTCGGCGACGTCCGTCGTCCTGACGAAGGTGCTGCTGCCCGAGGCGACGCACGTCCCACTCGGCGAGCCTGCCGAGGCGACGCTCCTGATCGGTGACGCGGCGCTCAAGTCTGCGTTCGAGGATCCGACCCCGCATTACGATCTCGGCCGACTCTGGCTGGAACGCACCGGCCTGCCGATGGTGTTCGCCGTCTGGGCCACGACGGAGCCTGTGCCCGAAGGAGTGCTGGAGCTGCAGGATGCGCTCGTCGCCTCGGTGCGCGCCGCGCGCCGCGATCCCGAGACGCTCGCGTTCGAGTCGTCGGAGCGCTACGGCTATCCGCCGGGTTTCCTCGCGCGTTACTTCGAGAAGCTGCGCTACTCGTTCGGGCCGCGCGAGCGCGCAGGCCTGCTGTCGTTCCTCGAGCTCGCGCAAGAGGCCGGCGAGCTCGACCGCGTTCCCGAGCTGCGCTTCGTCGCGGCGGCGGAAGCCGCCGTCTGAGCGCCGTCGGCGATGGCTGCTAGCGTCAGTCGCCGATGGGTCGCGCCACGCTCGCCGCAATCATCGCA
Source organism: uncultured Actinomycetes bacterium (assembly GCA_963815965.1). Taxonomy (GTDB): domain Bacteria; phylum Actinomycetota; class Thermoleophilia; order Gaiellales; family Gaiellaceae; genus DASVFB01. The sequence goes on from CAWFIT010000001.1 coordinate 1,028,766, forward strand.
GTCGCGGCGTCTGCCGCGGTCGCAAGCGCCGTCACGGCGGCAACATCGCTCACGGTCGCGCCCTCGCCTGTGCATCGCGGCCACCGCGTCATCGTCCGCGGTAACGCCGACGGCTGCCCCGTGGGGAACGCCGTGACGATCATCTCGAAAGCGTTCGCGCACACGCACGACTTCGCCGGCCTACCGGCGGTGTTCGCGAGGGTGCGTAGCGGCGGAAAGTTCGGGATCCGCCCCCGCATCCCGAGCACCCGCGCGGTCGGGAGCTACGGCGTGACGGCCCGGTGCGGCGGCGGCAATCTCGGCGTCTCGGCGACAATTCACGTCGTCGCCTAACCGGCGTGGTCTGGCTCATCGTGCTCGGGCTCGTCGTCTTGGTGGCGATCTGGCTGGCGATCGCCGTCTTCAAGTGGCTGTTCATCCTCGCGATCGTCGCGGCGCTGGTCTGGTTCGTGTTCTTCCGCGGACGCGAACGCACCTAGAGGCCTCTAGCGGGTCGACGCGGCGCTACGCGGTGAGCGCGGCGGGACGCTCGGCGCGCCTGTACTCCACCGTGTAGCCAAGAGAGCGTGGAATCGCGAGCAGCGCCTCGAGGTCGAGGTCGATCTTGGCGCCGGCCTTCTGCGTCACCTCGTCCTCGATCGGCAGGTCGAAGTCGTCCGCGCCGTAGTCGAGCGCGCGGAACGCGTCCTCGTTCTGCGTCAACACGGACGTGCGAACGTGTTTCACGTTGTCGAGGAAGATACGGCTGAGCGCGATGTGCCGCCAGTACTCGCGCGGCGAGATCTCGCGACCGCCGAAGGCCGTGCCGTACGGCTTGTACGTCCAGCACAGGAAGGAGAACAGGCCGCCCGTTTCGTCCTGGAAGTCGCGCGTGCGCTGCAGGTGCTCGAGCCGCTCGTCGAGTGTCTCGTCGAAGCCGATCACCATCGTCGCCGTCGTCCGCAACCCTGCGTCGACGATCGCGCGCTGCGCCTCGAAGTAGTCCCGCACCGTGTACTTCCACTTGGCGTGTCGCTTGCGGAAGTCCTCGGTGAGGATCTCGCTGCCGCCGCCGGTGATCCAATGGACGCCGGCATCGCGCAAACGCGCCGCCGCCTCGGCGTAGTCGATACGCGCGCGGTCGGCGAGGAAGACGAACTCCGCGATCGTCAGCGCGTAGAACTCGACGCGGTCGCCGTAACGTGCGCGCACCGACGCGAAAAGGTCGGCGTAGTAGTCGAGCGGCAGCTTGGGGTTGAAGCCGCCGTTGAAGCCGACGAGGTCGCCGCCGAACTCGAGCAGCTCGTCGATCTTCGCGAAAACCTCTTCGCGCGAGAGCACGTAGCCACCGTCCTGATTCGGGAGGACGTAGAACGCGCAGTAGTCGCATTGCGCGACGCACACGTTGGTGTAGTTGATGATTCGCATCACCATGTAGGTGGCGCGGTCCGGGTCGTGGTAGCGAGCGCGAACCTCTCCCGCGCGCTCCTTCAGCTCCTCGTCGCTCGCGTGCAGCCACAGCTCACGCGCTTCGTCCACGTCGATCCGGCCGCCGTTTCCCCGCTCCGGCGCCGGCAAAGCCGGAACCTCCGCTCTTTGTTCGCCTCCGTCGAGCCTACGGCTCATAGCACGTCCATGAAGGAGCTCACGGAGAACACAGCGTTGCCCGCGCCCGCGACGCCGTAGCCCGGCGGCGCCCCGTGGCCATGCTTTTCGAGCGTCTCGCGGTAGGCCTCGAGCAGGCGCACGTGGTACTCGAGCGGCGCTCCGTCGGGGTTGTCGCGGCCGAGCGGCGTCGTCGGCTCGGGGCACCAGGTCGTGAAGCGCGGCGTGACGCCGCGGCTCATGAAGTAGTCGAGCCCCTCAGTGGTGCTCGCGATCGCCTCGTCGACGGTGCTGAAGCCGAAGGGCTCCGCCATCTCGACTCCCGCGACGAAGTTCGGGATCACGTAGCGCGGACCGAACACTTCTGCCGCGTCGAAGATCCGCCGGTGCCACTCCTCACGCCCGACGTAGCGCTCCTTGCCGGGCGAGATGATCGAGAACAGGCGCTTGTCCCACACCTCGTAGTTCGGGTGGTAGATCGTGATGCCGTAGTCCTTGTAGCGCTGGACGTCTTCGCGCGGTAGCGCCTGCGCGACGACCTTGCCGATCCAGCGGCCCGGGAAGCGCTCCTCGATCGCCTGCGCGTATCGGCCGTAGAAGTCGGCCTCCGCGAGTCCGTCGACGGTCGACGTGACGGAGCCGCCCGTGAGCGTGTACGCCTTGCTCGCCTTGCCCGTGTCGTACTGCTCGATGATTGCGAGTGCCTCGAGGACGTCCTCGACGGCCTTGACGCCGGTGTACGGCCGGCCCTCCTTCTTGTGCTGACGCCAGTTGTGGTTGATGTCGCAGAAGCCGCACTCCTCCTTCGCGCCGAAGTACTGGCACAGGCGCAGCACCGTGAGGTAGATCAGGTAGCCCCACTGAATCGTCGGCGCGGTCTCCATGACGGTCTTGCCGTTCGCGAGCGTGTGGCGGTAGTACTCGGGCATCGGCGGCAGGCCGACGTCGGCGATCTCGCGTTCCTCGAGCGACAACGTCAGCGCGCCGGTCTCGCCCAGCCGCACGCGGTACGGCGAGTCGGGGTTCACGCGCACCGAGACGATCGTGCGGCGCAACTGGTACGGCCCGCCCGTGAGCGCGATCTCCTCCGGCGGACGGCGCTTCGCCGCTTCCCCGAGCTGCGCCAGCGGCTTCTGGTCGAACGAGAAGATGAAGTACGACTTCGGCTTCACGTCGCCGTCGAGATTGTCGGTCAGCGCCGACTCGTCGAAGACGATGCCGGTGCGCAGCAGGTCCTCCTTCAGCACCGCCTCCGGCGGAATTCCCGGGAAGCGGCTCATCAGATCCTCGACGAGCGCTGTGCGTGACAGCGTGATCTCCACCTCCGCAAAGTATCTCGCGCCGCTGGGTGCGCGTGCGGAGGGCACTAGGCTTCGAACATGGCCGTGGTCTGTCCGCGTTGTGGAGAGGAAAACCCCGATCGCGCGCGCTTCTGCATGGCTTGCAGCGAGCCGCTCGACGGCGGCGTCCCTGCGCGCGAGGAGCGGAAGGTCGTTTCCGTGCTCTTCGTCGACCTCGTCGGCTTCACGGCTGCGTCCGAGTCGGCCGATCCGGAAGACGTGCGCGCCCGGCTGCAGTCGTACCACGCGCGCGCGAAGGCGGAGATCGAGCGCTTCGGCGGGACGGTCGAGAAGTTCGTCGGCGACGCAGTGATGGCCGCGTTCGGCGCTCCGGTCGCGCACGAGGACGACGCCGAGCGTGCCGTCCGAGCGGGGCTGATCATCCTGGACGCGATGGCGGAGCTCGAGCTGGAGGCCCGCGCCGCGGTAAACACGGGCGAGGCGGTCGTCGCGCTCGCCGCCCGCCCAGAACTGGGCGAGGGCTTCGTCACCGGCGACGTCGTCAACACCGCGGCGCGGCTGCAGTCGGCTGCTTCGCCGGGTGCGCTCCTCGCCGGCGAGCAGACGTACTGGGCCACGCGGCATGCGATCGACTACGAGCCGCTCGAGCCCGTGTCGGCGAAGGGCAAGGCCGAGCCCGTACCCGTCTGGCGCGCGGTCGGCGCGCGGAGCCGGCTCGGAATCGATCTCGAGCCGTCGCGCGCGACGCCGTTCGTCGGCAGGGACGACGAGCTCGAGGTGCTTCGCCAGGTGTACGCCCGCGCGCTGCGCGAGTCTGCATGCCACCTCGTCACCCTCGTCGGCGAGCCCGGCATCGGTAAGAGCCGGCTAACTGCAGAGCTGCGCGAGCACGTCGATGCGCAGCCAGAGCTCGTCTACTGGCGCCAGGGACGCTGCCTGCCGTACGGGGAAGGCATCGCGTTGTGGTCGCTCGGCGAGATCGTCAAGGCACACGCCGGCATCCTCGAGTCCGACGACCCGGCGACGACGCGCGCCAAGCTCGCCGCAACCGTCGAGCCGCTCTTCGCGAGCACCTCCGAGCGCGCGTGGATCGAAGGCGAGCTCGCGCGCCTCGTCGGAGCCGCCGAGGGAGAGGCCGCAGCGGAACGCGAACAGTCGTTCGCCGCCTGGCGCGCCTTCCTCGAGGCCGTGGCCGCTCAGCGCCCGTTCGTTCTCGTGATCGAGGACCTTCAATGGGCGGACGCGACGCTACTCGAGTTTGTCGAGCACGTCGTCGCCTGGGCGACAGCCGTTCCGCTCGTCGTTCTCTGCACTGCGCGTCCCGAGCTCTTCGAGCTCAACCCCGCGTGGAGCGGCGGCACGCGAAACGCGACGACAATCTCGCTGTCGCCGCTCTCGAACAACGACACTGCGCGGCTGATCGGCGCGCTGCTCGAACGGTCGGTGCTCCCCGCCGAGACGCAGCAGCGCCTTCTGGAGCGCGCCGGGGGCAACCCGCTCTACGCCGAGCAGTTCGTGCAGATGCTACGCGAACGTCCCGGCGACGACGTCCCGGTTCCGGAGACGCTCCAGGCGCTGATCGCAGCCCGGCTGGACACGCTAACGCCCGAGCGCAAGGCCCTGCTTCAGGACGCCGCCGTCTTCGGCAAGGTGTTCTGGTCGGGAGCGTTGGCGGCGGTCGGCGGGGTCGATCACCGGGCGGTGCGCGACGGATTGCATGAGCTCGTGCGCAGGGATCTCGTTCGGCCGTCCAGGCTGTCGTCGGTCGAAGGGCAGGCCGAGTTCGCGTTCGGTCACGGGCTCCTCCGTGACGTCGCCTACGCGCAGATTCCGCGGGCGGTGCGCGCGGGCAAGCACACGGCTGCGGCCGATTGGATCGAGGCGGTCGCGGGCGACCGAGTCGCCGAGTACGCAGAGCTTCTCGCTCACCATCTTCGCGAGGCGCTCACGCTCGCGCGGGCGGCCGGCGTCGACACGGGTCCGCTCGCTGATCGGGCACGTCGCTATTTCGTTCTCGCGGGCGAACGTGCGAGCGGGACCGACATCCGCCGGGCGAGAGCGCTCTTCGAGCAGGCGCTCGAGCTGACGCCCACGGGACATCCCGAGCGCGGTCGCGTGCTGGCGGCCTTCGTGGAGTTTGCCGAGCCGGCCCTGTCTGCGAACGAGCTAATCGCGATGCTCGACGAGGCGCTCGGCGAGCTTCGCGCGGTCGACGACGAGGTCGGCGTCGGCAACGCTCTGCTTCTCCTGTCCAGCCAAGCCTGGTTCGCGGCGGAGACGGCGCGCGCCTCACAGCTTCTCGATGACGCCCTCGAGCTGCTCGAGCGCCATCAACCGGGACCGGAGCTCGCCCACGCGTACACGACCGCGGCGGGCCGCGCGGCGATCTCGGGCGATTCGCAAGCCGCGCTCGAGTTGGCCGCCAAAGCCATGCAGCTCGCAGAAGAGCTCGGCCTCGGACACCAATCGTCACGCGCACTGCAGTTCCGGGGAATCGCCCGCTGCGACCTCGGCGACTTCGGCGGCCTCGACGATCTGAGGGAGGCAGTGCGGGTCGCGGTCGACCACGCATGGACGCGCGCGGCGGGCGTCGGGTTCAACAACTACGGGTCGTGGGTATGGCTGATGTCGGGAGCGGACGAAGCCCTTCCCGTCTATCGCGAGGGCATCGAGTTTTCGCAGCGCCGCGGCGCGGGAAGGGTCGGGATGTGGACCCTCGCGGAGAGCACCTGGCCATTGTTCGACGCGGGCCTGTGGGACGAGTTGCTCGCAGCCGTACGGACGATCGAGCAGGACGCCGAAAAGTACGCGCCTGGACAGTCGCTCCTGATCGGCCTCACGTGCAAAGCCCGTGTCCTCTTCTATCGTGGTGACCTCGACGGAGCCGCGGCGATTTCGGCGGATGTCCTCCCCCGCGCGCGCGAAGTCGGGGACGCCCAGGTTCTCGTGCCCGCGCTTTCGGTGGCGGCGCTGACCGAGGCGGATCCGCATGCGGCGGTGGCGCTCGTCGAAGAGGCGCTCGTGGCGGGCTATGCCCTCTATCCGGACATGGCACGCGTCTGCGTGCGAAACGGCGAGCTCGAGGTCGCGAAAAGGATGGCGGAGGTCGACTCCAAGGCGCCGGCGCGAATGCAGCACATCGCCGCAACGGTCCAGGCGATGCTCGCGGAGACTCGCGGTGAACGCGAGGAAGCCGGGCGGCTGTACGACGATGCCGTGCGCCGGTGGACCGAGCACCCGTTTCTGCTCGAACGCGGGCTCTGCCTGCTCGGCAGTGCGCGCGCGACCGGCGACGATGCGGCGACGCGCGAAGCCGGCGAGATCTTCCGTTCGCTTGGCGCCCGCGCTCTCGAAAGCGAGGCGGCGGCGTAGGTCGCGAGTGGGCTAGGCGTCGAGGAACTCGAGGATGAGGCGCGCGACCTCGTCGGGCCGTTCCATCGTCGGCAGGTGCGCGCAGCCGGCGACGACCTCTTCGCGGGCGTCGGGTAGCTCGCGCACGAATCGCTCGGCCGCGGCCGCGACGTCGGGCCAGTCGAGATCGCCGCGCACGACGAGCGTCGGCGTCGCGATGCGGCCCAAGTCGATCTCCACGCGCTTGAGCGACCCTTCGCCTCCGGCCTGCAGCTCGTACCCGCGCTTGACCATCGTTCGCACGCGTTCGTAGAGCTCACCGTCGACGTCGTCCGGCTCGCGCTGCGGTCCCGCGAGCCACGAGCGCGCCATCAGCTCGGCGGCGTCGTCAGATCGTCCCTCGTCGAAGAGCGCTTCTTCGTCGCGCTGCACGCGTTGCACGTCCTCCGACCAGCCGAACACATTTGCGCCGATCAGGACGAGCTTCGTGGAGCGCTCCGGAGCAGCAAGCGCGGCCTCGAGCACCGCGCGCCCGCCAAACGACGTGCCGACGAGCGCGGCCGCGCCCTCGAACGTGCCGAGCACGTAGTCGGCGAGCGACAGCTCGCCCGGCCGCTCTGCCTCCGAGCCGAAGCCAGGCAGGTCTGGCGTCACGACTTCGTACTTCCGCGCAAGCAGCGGCCGCACGGCTTCCCATTCGCCGGAATCGGTCACGCCCGAGTGCACGAGAACGACGTCGATAACAACATCATCACGGCTGGCCGGTACCCTTCCGCGGGGTCGTGCTCCGCAAGCTGACAATTTCCCTGCTGGCAGGGCTTTTCTTCGCGCCTCAAGCGTTGGCGCAAGGCCCCGTGCCCGGGCTGCTGATGCCCGGTGTCACATACTCGAAGCGCGTGCAGTTCACTCCGCACGGGCCCGTAGTGCTCAACGTGATCACCGCGCCGAAGCCGGGTGGCTTCTATTCGCTGCAGCCCGTGCTCTCGAACGAGTCGATCGTCGGACGCGAAAAGGTGACGTCGATGGAGAGGCGGATGAGCGCGACGGCGACAGTCGCCGGGGTCAACGGCGACCTCTTCAACTGGAACGACGGACATCCGAGCGGCGTCCTCATCCGGAACGGTGTGCTCGAGCATCCGCCGCTCGCGGAGCGCACGAGCGTCGGCATTGCGTCGGACGGCACGCTGCACACAGACCGCATCAGCCTGCTCGGCTACTGGCAGGGCGCGGGCTCACGACTTCGCATCGGGCTCAACGATCCGCCGGGCGAGAACGGCTTCGCGCTCTTCACGCGCGCATACGGTGCAACGACGCCTGCGGAGAGCGGCGCGGCCGAGGTCGTGCTGCACCCGTTCCCGAACGTCACCGCGAACACCGACCTCGTCGGCACCGTCGCCGACGTTATCTCGCCGAGTTCGGGCAAGACACCGATTCCACCGGACGGCGCCGTTTTGCAGGCGCGCGGTTCGGGCGCGTTCCGGCTCGTTGGCGACGCGCCGCTCGGCTCGACGGTGACCATTCGCTACACGCTGAATCCCACGTGGGAAGGAATCGTCGGCGCGATCGGCGGAGGGCCTGTGCTCGTCAAGGACGGCAAGCCGGTCTTCCGCGCCAACGAGTCGTTCACGACGTCGCAGCTCGCGCCGCACGACCCACGCACTGCAGTTGGCCAGCGCGTGGACGGGAAGATCATCATGGTCGCCGTCGACGGACGCCAGCCGGGGTACAGCGCCGGCGTAACGAGCTTCGAGCTCGCGCTCGCGATGATGCAGCTCGGCTGCGTGTCCGCGTCCGGTCTCGACGCGGGCGGCTCGACGACGATGGCGTTCGACGGCCGGCTGCTGAACCGCCCCTCCGACAGGGGCGGAGAACGCTCCGTTGCAGAGGCCCTGCTCGTTTCCTACACGGGCGTCTACGTGCCTCCTGCTCCCGAGCCGGTGCTGTCGCCGAACGGCGACGGCGTCGCCGAAGCCGAGAGCCTGTCCTACAAGATCGTCCGGCCGAGCACGGTTCAGGCGAGCCTGATCGGACCTGGTGGCGTTGTCGTGCCGATCGACGCTGGAGCGCGCGCGCCGGGTACGTACAGATTCACCTGGAAGGGAGACGGACAACCCGAAGGGAGCTGGAGGTTCTCGGTCACCGCGACCGACGACCTCGCGCAGACCTCTCCGGCGCAGCGGACGTTCTCGCTCAACAACACACTCGCGTCGCTCGCGGTGCGGCCCAAGTCGCTCAAGCTGCGCAAGAAGCACGCGAGCCTCGTGGGATCCTTCAGGCTCGCGCGCGCCGCGAAGGTCACTGCGACGATCGAGACCGCGAACGGCACCACCGTGCGCGTCCTCTCGCGCCGCGCGGCCGGCGCCGGCGCTCAACGGCTGCAGTGGAACGGACGGGGCGCCTCCGGCGGCCTCGCGTACGGCGGGTCATACAGGCTGCACGTCTCGGCGACGAACAGCGTCGGCAAGGTCGACCTGTACGCCCCGTTCACGGCGCGCCGGTAGTCTCGGCGCCTGTGCTCCTCGCGAGCGTTACGAGCTCGCTGACGTCATTCGTCCGCGACAACGGCATCTACGCCGTCTTCGTGCTCATGCTCATCGACGCCGTGTTCCCTGCGGCGAGCGAGCTCGTCATGGTCGTCGGCGGCGCGCTCGCAGCGGGAGCCTTCAGTGCGTCGGTGTCGCTCTTCGGCGCCGAGATCCCGCAGGGCTTCTGGTCGTTCGTCGCGATCGCCCTTGCGGGCACGCTGGGGTACCTCGTCGGGTCGATCATCGGCTGGTGGATCGGAGTTGTCGGAGGCCGGCCGCTTCTCGAGCATCACGGCCGCTGGTTCCACCTCACGCCGGAGCAGTTCGGCCGCGCCGAGCGGTGGTTCGACCGCTACGAGGACTGGGCGGTCTTCCTGGGCCGGATCACGCCCCTGGTGCGGTCGTTCGTCTCGATCCCGGCGGGCGTCTTCCGCGTGCCGTTCGGGCGGTACACCCTGCTCACGCTTGCCGGCTCGGCCATCTGGTGCTTCGCGTTCGCCGGCATCGGCTGGGCCGTGGGGTCGAGCTACGAGAGCGTCGACCACGGCTTCCGCTACGTCGAGTTCGCCATCGTTGCAGGACTTCTGCTGCTCGCGGCCTATGTGGTCCTGCGGCGCATACGCGCCTCTAGACTTGAACGCCGTGCCTCCGATCCCTCTCGTTGACGTCAAGGCGCAGTACGCGCCGCTGATTCCGGAGCTGGAGCGCGCGTTCGCCGAGATTCTCGAGTCGGGCACGTTCATTCTCGGCCCGAACGTCAAGGCATTCGAGCGAGAGGCGGCGGACTACCTCGGCGTGAAGGACGCGATCGGCGTCGCGAACGGCACGGACGCGATCGTGCTCGTGCTCGACGCGCTCGGCATCGGCCCCGGCGACGAGGTGATCTGCCCTGCCTTCACGTTCTACGCCACTGCGGAGTCGATTGCGCGTCGCGGCGCAACGCCCGTCTTCGCGGACATCGATCCCGTGACGTACAACCTCGACCCGGAGGACGTCGCCGCGCGTGTCACAGCGCGTACGCGCGCGATCATGCCGGTGCATCTCTTCGGCCGCCCGGCGCCGCTTGCCGAGCTCGGCTCGCTCGGCGTCCCGCTCATCGAGGACGCGGCGCAGGCATTCGGCGCGCCAGGCGTCGCGCGAACCAGCATCGCATCGACGTACAGCTTCTATCCGACGAAGAATCTCTTCGCGCTCGGCGACGCGGGTCTCGTCGCGGCGAACGACGAAGAGCTCGCCGCGCGCGTTCGCCTGCTCCGCTTCCACGGCTCGAAGGCAAAGGTCGACTTCGAGCTCGTGGGCTACAACTCCCGCCTCGACGAGATCCATGCCGCGGCGCTGCGCCTCTTCCTGCCTCACCTGGACCGGTGGACGACCCTGCGGCGCGAGGCTGCAGAGCGCTACCGCGAGCTCGGCCTCGGCGAGCTCGTGACGACGCCCGAGGACGAGCCCGGTCACGTCTATCACCTCTTCGTCAGCCGCTCGTCCGAGCGCGACCGTATCGTCGCCGCGTTGCGTGACGCGGAGATCGGCTGCGCGACGTACTACCTGCCGCCGCTGCACCTACAGCCGGCGCTGAGCTACCTCGGCTACGCGGAGGGCTCCCTCCCGGAGACCGAGCAGCTCGCGCGCGAGAACTTCTCCGTGCCGCTGTGGGCCGGCATCACGTCCGAGCAGCAGGAGCGTGTCGTCGACGTCGTGCGCAGTGCAGTTGGAGTCGCAGCGTGACGTTCCCCATTTCGCGACACCGCATCCTCAATCTCCTCGCCGACGCGGTACTCATCGCCGCCGCGTGGTGGCTGACGTTCTGGATCCGCTTCGACCAGAGCGTTCCGCCGTTCTATCAGCACCTCCTCTCGTGGCAGACGTTCGCGATCGTCATCGGGATCAAGCTCTCCGTGTTCTTTCTCTTCGGCTTCTACAACCGCTGGTGGCGCTACGTGTCGACGCGCGACATGTGGGGCGCGGCGCGCGGCGTCGTCGTCGCGTCGCTGCTCGTCGACCTGATCCTGTACGCGTTCCCGCCGGACAAGACATCGCGGCTGCCGCGTGGGATCGCCCTCATCGACATGCTCCTGCTGCTGGCGTTCGTCGCCGGCTCGCGGTTGCTCGCGCGCACGCTGATCGAGCGCCCGGCGCCCGGCGGCCTGATGGCGCGCGGGCGGGAGGTCGTCATCGTCGGCGCCGGCGACGCCGGCCAGCTGATCCTCCGCGAGCTCCAGCGCTCGCCGCAGCTCGGCTACACGCCGATCGGCCTTCTCGACGACGACCCGCGCAAGAAGAACCTGCGCGTCCACGGCGTCCGCGTGCTCGGCCCGACGTCGGAGCTGCGCCGCGTGCTCCGCGACGGCGAGCCCGACGAGGTGCTGATCGCGATGCCGTCCGCGTCCGGCGAGCTGCGCCAACGCGTTGTCGACGTCGCGCAGGAGGAGGGGGTGCCGGTGAAGACGCTCCCTGGGCTGAACGAGCTGATCTCCGGCGACGTGAACCTCGCCGGGCAGCTGCGCCCGGTGCAGGTCGAGGACGTGCTCGGGCGCGAGCCGGTCGAGGTCGACCTCGGCGAGGTCTCGGGCTACCTCGCGCGCAAGACTGTGCTCGTCACCGGCGCCGGCGGCTCGATCGGCGCGGAGCTGTGCCGGCAGATCGCGCGCGTGGGCGCAGGCCGGATCGTCCTCGTCGACAACTCCGAGCCTGCGCTCTTCGACATCGAGCGCGAGCTCGTCGGCGAGCGCGGCTTCTCAGCGGCGCTGCCGGTGCTCGCCGACGTCGGGAACAGGACGAAGCTGCGCCAGGTCTTCGAGAAGTACCGGCCGGACGTCGTCTTCCACGCGGCCGCGTACAAGCACGTGCCTCTGCTCGAGGCGAACCCGCTCGAAGCGGTGCGCAACAACGTGCTCGCGACGAAGATCGTCGCCGACGTCGCCGTCGAGTTCGAGACGAAGCGCTTCGTGCTCGTCTCCACGGACAAGGCGGCGCAGCCGAAGAACCTGCTCGGCCAGTCGAAGGCGATCGCGGAGTGGATCGTGCAGGCGTACGGCCAGTCGAAGGCGCTCGCGGAGTGGGTCGTGCAGTCGTTCGACTCCCGCGACGAAGTGGCGACGCATTTCGTTGCCGTTCGCTTCGGCAACGTGCTCGGCTCGTCGGGGAGCGTGATCCCCATCTTCCGCAAGCAGATCGAGCGCGGCGGGCCCGTGACGGTGACGCACAAGGAGATGACGCGGTACTTCATGACGATTCCCGAGGCGGCGTCGTTGATCGTCCAGGCCGGCGCGATCGGCGTCGGCGGTCACGTCTACGTCCTCGACATGGGCGAGCCGGTGTCGATCTACGAGCTCGCGGAGAACATGATCCGCCTCTCGGGGAAAGTGCCGGAGCGCGACATCGCGATCCGCATCACCGGCGTACGGCCGGGCGAGAAGCTGCACGAGGCGCTCTGGAACGAGGACGAGTTGGCCGAGCCGACGGCCCATCCGAAGATCCTCGCCGCCTCGCAGGCTCCGATCGATCCCGCATGGCTCGGCGGAGAGCTGCGCGAGCTGGAGCGGCTCGTCGAGGAGGGCGAGACGCTCGAGCTCGTGGCGCGGATGACGACGATGTTCCGCGAGCCGCAGCGCGTCGCCGTCGCGCCGACGTCCACCACGATCTAACCCGGGCGCCCGCGTCGGTTCCGGACAAGTCCCTCGTCCAGGACTCGGGACACGGCTTGCTGGGACGGTCCTCGGCCGGCACGTCGCGTAATCTCACGCCGCGCGGGCACCGAGCGTGTGCGCAGAGGACGTGGCCCGTGTCCAGGACTCGGGTCACGTCTTGTTGGGACCTCGTCACTGTCGATGGGCTTCATGCGAGGCACGATCCGGCGCAGTTCCGTGACGGTCCCGTCCGACCCGTCGGCCTAGTCTGGCGCCCGTGGAGCTGAACCCCGAGCAGCGGCGCGCCGTCGAGGCGGTGCGCGGGCCCGTGTGCATCCTCGCCGGCGCCGGGTCGGGCAAAACGACGACGATCACGCACCGCATCGCGAACCAGGTGACGACGGGCGCGTTTCGCGCAGACGAGATCCTCGCCGTCACGTTCACTGACAAGGCCGCCGGCGAGCTGCGCGCGCGCCTCGAGGCGCTCGGCGCACCCGGCGTCGCCGCACGCACGTTCCACGCCGCTGCGCTCGGGCAGCTGCACCAATTCGGGGCTGAGCGCGTGGGCAAGATCGTCTCGTCCAAGGCGTTGCCGCTGCGTCGTATCGCGAACTCGCTTCCCGGCGCATATCGCTTTCGCCCCGCAGGCGATCTCGCGACCGAGATCGAGTGGGCGAAGAACCGGCGCATTCCACCGGCGCGCTACCGCGCAGAGCTCGGCGATCACGAGCCGCCGATCCCGGCCGACCTGATGCACCGCGTGTACCGGCAGTACGAGGAACGCAAGGCGGCCGCAAGCTACGTCGACTTCGAAGACCTGCTCGAGCTCGCGATCCAGCTCTACTCGGAAGACGACGCCGCGCTCGCGCGGGTTCGCGAGCGCTACCGCGCCTTCACCGTCGACGAGTACCAGGACGTCAACGTCCTCCAGCAGACGCTGCTCGAGCTCTGGCTCGGCCCGCGCGACGAGCTCTGCGTCGTCGGCGACGACTACCAGTCGATCTACGCGTTCACCGGTGCGTCACCCGTGCATCTGCTGTCGATGCCGAAGCGCTTCCCGCACGCGACGGTGATCAGGCTCGAGGAGAACTACCGCTCGTCGCCGCAGGTGCTCGAGCTCGCGAACCGGCTCGTGCCCAAGCTCGGCGGCGCAGAGAAGACGTTGCGCGCGACGCGCGCCGACGGTCCGGAGCCCGAGCTGAACGCCTGCGCGGACGAGGCCGACTTCGCCGTCGAACGGATTCGCGCGCTCGACGTCGCGTACGAGGACGCCGCGATCCTCTGCCGCACGAACGCCCGGCTCGTCGACTTCGAGGAGGCGTTGCACGAGGCGGGGATCCCCGCCCAGGGTGCGTCGTTCCTCGGCCGCGAGAGCGCGCGCTACGTGCTGCGCAGGCTCTCGTCGACTGCCGACGTGCGCAGGCTCGCCGAGGAGCGCGGCTGGCTCGAGGATCCGCCGGACAAGCTCGGCGAACGCGAGATTGTGCGGCAGACGGACCTCGGACGCCTCGTCAAGCTCGCCGACGAACTGGCCGAGCTCGACGGTCCAGGCTTCGTTGCCGAACTCGAGCGACGCTTCGGCGACAGAGGCGAGGCGCGCCGGGGTGTCCACCTGCTGACGCTCCACGGCGCTAAGGGGCTCGAGTTCGAGGCGGTGTTCGTCGCGCGCGCGGAGGAGAAGGAGCTTCCGACACGTCTCGCGAAGTCGCCTGAGGCGATTGCTGAGGAGCGGCGCCTCTTCTACGTCGGCCTGACCCGGGCGAAACGGCATTTGTTCGTGACGTGGACGCGGGCACCGTCCCGCTTCCTGCGCGAGCTCGGGCTCCAGCCGAGCCAGGCGCCCGCGCGGCGTGAGGCCGAGCCGGACGATCCCCTCTTCGCCGCGCTGAAGGCCTGGCGGCTCGAGCGTGCGCGCGCCGACGAGGTCCCGGCATACGTGGTCTTCCACAACTCGACGCTGGCGGAGATCGCCGGCCGCAGGCCGCAGAGCCTGAGCGAGCTCGCCGCGGTGCCCGGCGTCGGCCCGACGAAGCTCGAGCGCTTCGGAGGAGACGTCCTCGCCGTCCTCGGCGGGCAGGTTGCAAGCACGTCCCCGTAGAGGTTGCCGCTTACGCCACTGAGAGGTTGCGCGTTAAGCAACCTCTTCGCTACCCTGCACCACTCGTGGCGATCACCGACGTCAACCCTTTCGTCTACTCGCGCCCGATCCCGCCGGACGAGGTGATCGACCGCGACGACGAGACGGCTGCGCTCCTCCAGGCGGTCGTCGGAGGCCACTACGTCCGTCTCTACGCTCCGCGCAAGTACGGCAAGACGAGCCTCCTGCGCCGCGTTCTGCGCGAGGCAGAGCGCTCGGAGGGGATGACGACCGTGCTCGTCGACCTCTACGGCGTCCTCTCGCTCGCCGACGTCGCCGTGCGGATCGAGCGCGCGTACGCGGCGCAGCTCAAGGGCGGGCTGCGCGCGCGGATCGACGAGTTTCTGCAGCGCACAGGTCTCGGGCTCTCGCTGAGTGCGCTCGGGATCGGCGTTCGGCTGCAGATCGATCCGCGAACGGATCCGCTGCCGGCGCTGCACGCGTTGCTCGACTTGCCGCTGAAGCTCGAGCAGGAGGGCGGCTACCGCGCGCTCGTCGTGTTCGACGAGTTCCAGGACATCACGAAGCTTCCCGGTATCGACGCGATCGTCCGGAGCCACATCCAGCACCAGGGCGAGGTCGCTTCGTATGTGTTCGCGGGTTCGGAGCAGGGGTTGATGAAACAGCTCTTCGAGGAGAAGGAGCGTCCGCTCTACGGCCAGGCGGTACCCGTGCGGCTCGGGCGCTTGCCGTCGTCCGACATTGCCGCGTACATCGTCGACCGCTTCAAGCAGACGGGACGATCGGCCGGAGAAGCGGTGAACCCGCTCGTGCAAACGGCAGCCGGTCATCCGCAGCGCGCGATGCTGCTCGCATATCGCCTCTGGGACGTCGTCGAGCCTCGGGCGACGGCAACGTTGGCGGATTGGGAGGAGGCGCTGTCGACGACGATGGTCGAGCTGAGGCCGGAGTTCGAGGCGCACTGGCAGCGCTTCACGCAGGTTGAGCAAAAGAGCCTGCGCGCGATCGTCGAGGGTCAAGGCGCGACGTTGCGGACGCACGTCCTCGCGCGCCTCGACGCCGACAAGTCATCGGTGAGTCGCGCGCTCAAGCGGCTCGAAAGCGCCGGCGAGGTCGAGGTGATCGACGGCCGTACCGTCCTCGTCGACCCGCTGTTCGCGCTGTGGCTCGAACGCCTGTCGTCAGGCGTCGCGGGCGCTGAGGAGTAGATCGAGCATGACGAGCGGATCGCGGCGCGTGCGGGCGCCCGTCCTTTCGTCGCGCTTCTCGAGCCGCAGCGCGCGCGGATCGCTCAGCGGTACGAGGCGACCGTCGCGGATCAGCGCCTCGTCGACGCCGCCGAGCCGTCCGCCGTACGTCGTGTAGACGGGGACGCCGAGGGCCGCAGCCTCGCGGTTCATGGTCCCGCCCGCCGAGACGACGAGGTCGGCAAGCGCGATGAGGCTCTGCGCGTCGACGGCCTCTTCCGGCACGATCACCGACGGCAGGTCGAGGCCGCGCACGAAGTCGCGTTGCTCCTCGGTGCGCGGGAGGACGATCGCGTGGACGTCGTCACGCGCGCCGACGAAGTCGAGCGTCTGCGGAAAGAGCGGGTTCGAGTGTCGGTGGTAGAGCGAGACGTCAGGCGGGGGGCGGAGCACGACGAGCACGCGAGCACGCTCGAGCCCGAACCGCTCGAGCACCGCGTCGTCCGGCTCGAAGTCGGCAAGGTAGTACTCCTCCTTCAGCCCCTCGTACTGCACGAGCTTCGGTGGTGTCGCGCCGTAGCGCGCGAGGCGTTCGAGCGGGATCGCATCCGGGACGACGACCTTCGTCGCCGCGCGGCACCCGAGCTGGTGTTGCAGGTAGGCCCACTCGTAGTCGAACGTGGTCGAGCTCGGGATACCGAGCCGCCGCGCGGTCATCGTCAGCTCGTGCGAGCCGTGCGCGAGCGCGATGTCGAATGCGCGAGGACGCGCCCAGCTTCGCAGGGCGCGCAGTCGCGAGACCATCGCGCGCGCCTTCCCGGTGCGCGAGCGCCCGCCGTGGTGCCCGATAACGGCGTCCGCTTGCAGACCGTGGAGCTCGAGCAGTTGGAGCGTCTGTGCGTACTCGCGCGCGGTGATCTCCACATCGTCGCCACGCTCCCGCAGGATGCGAATGAGCGGCCGAAAGACCAGCACGTGCGCGCTCGCGGTCATGTCGACCCAGACTCTCAAGCGAGCATGCCTTGCGACACTTTGCCACTGGGCGACCGGGGTGAGTGCTCTACGTGTTGCTCGTACCAGAGCGTGAACGCGAGCAGGCCCCAAAGTTGGCGGCTCCAGTCCTGCTTTCCGGCGACGTGCTCGTCGAGGAGGCGCTTCACCGGCTCGTGGGCGAAGAAACCCTGGCGGCGCAGGACGTCCGCCGCCAGCGTGTCGCGCGCGAAGGGCTCGAGCTCTCCGGCCAGCCAGGCGGCGGCGGGAATCGAGAACCCTCGCTTGCGGCCGCGCACGATGCGTGCCGGCAGCAGCGGCTCAGCCGCCTTGCGCAGGAGGCGCTTCTTGGACAGGCCGCGTACCTTGTGACGCGTCGGCAGCGCGAGCGCGAACCCGGTCACGACGGAGTCGAGGAACGGAACGCGCGCTTCGAGGGAGTGCGCCATCGACGCGCGGTCCGTCTTGACGAGCAGGTCGTCGACGAGGTACGTGCCGAGATCGACGTCCTGCAGGCGCGCGAGCAGCTCCGTGCCTTGGGTCTCGGCGAAGCGCTCGCGCAGCAGATCGACTGGATCGAACGGCGAGCGGCGGCCGGTCAGCGCCGCGCGTGCGTCGGCGGAGAAGATCTCCTTCCAGCCGTGATGCCGTTCGAGCGGCGGCAGGTGAGCCGCTCGCACGAAGCGCTTCGCCCGGTAATCGAAGCTGGCCCGGCGCGTCGACGTCGGCAAGCGCTCGACAAGGGGCCTCGCGGCCGCCGCGAGCCCGCCGATTCGTTGCGCGAGAAGGTCGGCTGCATAGGTGTAGTAGCCGCCGAACAGCTCGTCGCCGCCCTCGCCCGAGAGCGCGACCTTCACGTCCTCGGCCGCGAGCTGCGAGACGAGGTACGTCGGCAGTGCCGACGAGTCGGCGAACGGCTCGTCGAACGCGTCGGCGAGCGCTGGCAGAAGCAAGGCTGCATCCGGCCGCAGGACGAGCTCGCGGTGCGTCGTCCCATACTGCTCGGCGACGAGCCGAGCGTCGGCGAGCTCGTCGAACGAACGCTCCTCGAAGCCGATCGAGAACGTGCGTAGCGGCCCGCTCGTCTCGTCGGCTGCGAGTGCGGCGAGCATGCACGAATCGACGCCGCCGGAGAGGAGCACGCCCACCGGCACGTCGCTGACGAGGTGCGCGCGCACGGAGTCGCGCAGCCGTGCGCGGAGCTCCTCGACGAGCTCGGCCTCGTCCTCGTTCCGCGTCTCCGCCGCCGGAGCCGGCCTCGAGAAGCGACTCAGCTCGACGCGTCCGTCCCACACGAGCACGTGCCCAGGCGGCAGCTTGCGCGTGCCCTCGAAAATCGAGAACGGCGCGGGTACGGAGTTGAACGCGAGGAACCCTTCGAGCGCATCGAGGTCGACGTCGCCGCGCGGCAGCGCGCGCAGCTCCGACGCGAACTCGAGGCGTCCGTCCTCGACGCGGTAGTAGAGCGGCTTGATCCCGTACCGGTCGCGCGCGAGCACGAGCCGGCGCTCGCGTCCGTCCCAGATCGCGATCGCGAACATGCCGCGCAGCCGCTCCGCGAACGACAGCCCCCACTGCTCGTACGCGTGCACGATCACCTCGGTGTCGCCGTGCGTGCGGAACAGGTGGCCTGCGCGTGCGAGCTCGTCCGTCAGCTCCGCGTAGTTGTAGATCTCGCCGTTCTGGACGACGACGACCGTTCCGTCCTCGTTCGCGATCGGCTGGTCGCCGGTGTCGAGGTCGATGATCGAGAGACGCCGTGCCGCGAGCGCGACCGGACCCTCGACGAACGCGCCGTCCGAGTCGGGGCCGCGATGCGTCAGCGTCGCGCTCATCGCCGCGAGCCGCTCGGGATCCGCGGCGCCGCGGGCGGACGCGATTCCGCAAATCCCGCACATGCGGGTTTACCTTACTCAGGTGATCGCCGAGTTCGGCGCGCAGCAGGACGTGCAGCTGGTGTTGCTGCTCGTCTGCGCGGCTGCACTGCTGTTGCTCGCCGACCCGTTGCGAATCCCGTATCCGATCCTCCTCGTGCTCGGAGGGCTCTTGCTCGGCTTTATGCCGGGCGTGCCGAATCTCACGCTGCCCCCGGAGGTCGTGCTCGTCGGAATCCTGCCGCCGCTGCTGTATTCGTCCGCGTACCGCACCGGACTGAGGGACTTGCGCCGCAACTTACGGCCCATTTCGCTGCTCGCAGTGGGTCTCGTCGTCGCGACCATGCTCTCGGTCGGCGCGGTCGCCCACGAAATGATCGGACTCGCCTGGCCGGCAGCCTTCGTCCTGGGCGCGGTCGTCTCGCCGACCGATCCACTCGCGGCGACATCGATTGCACGAAGGTACGGCGTTCCGCGGCGGCCGATCGCGATCATCGAGGGCGAGAGCCTCGTCAACGACGGGACAGCGCTCGTGCTCTTCAAGTTTGCGGTCGCCGCGGTCGTGACCGGCTCCTTCTCGCTCGTCGATGCGGTCGGAAGCCTCGTGTGGAACATCGTCGGCGGCGTCGGCTTCGGGTTGGTCGTCGGCTACGTGATCCGCCGTTTGCGGCGGCGGATCGACAACCCGCCGCTCGAGGTCACGCTTGCGTTCCTCACGGGCTACTTCGCGTTCCTGCCCGCGTCGGCGGCGGGTGCGTCGGGTGTGCTCGCCGTCGTCACCGCGGGCGTCTACCTCGGCTGGTACACACCCGAGTTGACGAGCGTGGAGACGCGCCTGACCGGAGCCGGCTTCTGGGCGATCTTCAACTTTCTCCTCAACGCGCTTCTGTTCGGGCTCGTCGGGCTGCAGCTCCAGCCGATTCTCGACGGCCTGTCCGGCCATTCGTCCGCGCAGCTCGTGGCCTACGCGGCGGCTGTGTCCGGCGTAGTGATCGCGACGCGGCTCGCTTGGCTCTTTCCGTTGACGTACCTGCCCCGGATGCTGTTTCGGAGCATCCGCGAGCGAGATCCTTACCCGCCGTGGCAGTGGCCGGTGTTTGTCGGCTGGACAGGAATGCGCGGCGCGGTGACCCTCGCGGCCGCCCTCGCGATCCCTCTGACGACGGACGCCGGGGACCCCTTCGCGAACCGTGGCCTGATCGTCTTCCTCGCCTTTTGCGTCGTGCTCGCGACGCTCGTGTTGCAGGGAGGCTCGCTCCCGCTCGTCATTCGCCTCCTCGGTCTCGAAGATGACGGGATCGACGCGAAGGAAGACGCCAAGGCGCGGATCCACGCCGCCGACGCTGCGATGGCGCGGCTCGAGGAGCTCGTCGAGCAGGAGGAGGTGCGGCCGGACACGGCCGAGCGGCTGCGTGGCCTGTACACGTTTCGCCGGAATCGCTTCGGCGCGCGTTTTGACCACGCCGATGACGGCACGATCGAGGAGCAGTCGTTGGCCTACCAGCGCGTGCGTCGCGAGCTGCTCGACGCCGAGCGCTCAGCCGTCGTGGCGTTGCGCAACGAAGGCCGCATCGCCGACGACGTGATGCAACGCGTGACTCGGGATCTCGACCTCGAGGACTCGCGGTTAGATGTGTAGCGTCTGGCGGATCACGCGCCAGGCAGTCGCGAAGAGCGTGCGCAGGTAGAGACGTACCGAGCGGTCGGCGATCCACTCGAGGTCGTGCGCGAGCTTTTCGGCCATCGACGTCTCGTAGCCGTGACGCACCTGCGCGAAGCCGGTGAGCCCCGGTCGCACGACGAGGCGCTGCCAGTACGCGGGTAGGTCTGCGGCGAGCTGCTCGAAGAAACGCGGACGGATCGGCCGCGGGCCGACGAACGACATGTGGCCACGTAGGACGTTCCACAGCTGCGGCAGCTCGTCCAACTGTGTGGCCTTCAGGCCGCGGCCGACGCGCGTGTACTCGAGCTCGGTACGGCGGACGAGCTCCTCGCCTAGGTACGGGCCGAGGCGCGTCTCGGCGTCGCGGCTAAGGGTCCGGAACTTGTAGATCCCGAAGACGCGCCCGCCGCGGCCGACGCGCTCGCCGCGGTAGAGGACGGGGAAGCCACTCGACACTGCGATCACCGCTGCGATCACCAGCGCGAACGGCAGTGCGAGCAGCCCGAAGAGGAGCGCGAAAAGAACGTCCAGGAAGCGCAGTTCGAGGTCGACGCGCCGCTTCGTCGACGTGCCGGCCAGCGACTCGAAGCGCGCGACGAATGACTCGGAGGGATGGTCCTGCATAATGAATCCTTATGGATACGCGTCAGCTGGCTGCGTTCTGCGCGGTGATCGAGAAGAAGAGCTTTTCACAAGCAGCCGAGCGGCTCGGTGTCACGCAGCCCGCGGTCAGCCTGCAGATCCGGGCGCTCGAGAAGCGCCTCGGCGTTCAGCTCGTCGACCGATCGGGCCGCCGCGTCGAGCCGACCGAGGCCGGGCAGCGGCTCTACCGGAACGCTCAGCGCGTCCTCGCGGCCGAAGAGCTGCTGCTCGACGAGCTGACTGAGGGCGAGCGCATCTCCGGACGCTTCGAGCTCGGCGCCTCGACAGGACCTGGGGGGTCGGTCGTGCCCATCCTGCTCGGCGAGCTCGCCGGGACGTATCCGGACCTCAGTGTCGCGCTCACCGTCGCCGACACGCATCGCATCATCGAGCTCGTCGCCGACCGCGCCGTCGAGCTCGGCGTCGTCGGGTTCGCGCGCCGTCACCGGTCGGTCGTGTTCGAACCGCTCTTCCGCGACCAGGTCGTGCTCGCCTGCCCGCCCGGTCATCGCTTCGCCGGCAAGACGATCTCGCTCGATGACCTGCGCGAGGAGACGCTCATCCTCATGCAGGAGGGCGCCGGCGTTCGCGAGGCGATCGAAGACGAGCTGCGCGCAGTCGGAGTACGTCCGCGCGATTTCGACGCGCGGCTCGAGCTCGGGCTGCAGGAATCGGTGCGTGCGGCGGTCGAGGCAGGCGTCGGCGTGACGTTCATCTCCCGGTCGGCGATCGAGGCGGCGCTCGCCGCCGGCACGCTGACCGAAGCGCACGTCAAGGGACTCGAGCCGTCGCGCGACATCTTCCTCGCACGCGCGGCCGGCCGCACGCTCACGCGCGCGGCGCAGGCATTTCTCGATCTCGCACGCGAACGACTCGCGTGATCGTTCGCTGGGGCCTCGGCGAGCTCGAGAACGTCCTCGGGGGCAGACGCGCGTTTCTGCTCGCGACGGAGCGCTGGGACGCTCCCATCCGCGTCGTCGGCCGCTGGAGCGAGCTGCCGACCGATGCGGCGATCGACGTCGGCGACGCCGAGGTGCTGCTCGCAATCGGCGGCGGCTCGACGATCGACACGGCGAAGCGCGTCTCCGCCGAGACGGGACTTCCGCTTGTCTCCGTGCCGACGACGTACTCCGGCTCCGAATGGCCGACGTACTTCGGCGTGCGCGACGCGCAGCGGCGCATGCGCGGCGGCGGAGGCGGCGCCCACAACGAGGCGATCGTCTACGACGTCGAATTGACGCTCGGCATGCCGAAGGACGTGACGGGCGGCACGGCGATGAACGCGCTCGCGCACTGCTGCGAGGCGCTGTACGTGAAGGGTCGCGATCCGACCGCGGACCCTGTTGCGCTCGAAGGCGCCGACGAGATCTCCGACGCGCTGCCGCGCGTGCTCGACGATCTCGGCGCGCGCGACTCTCGCGAAGAGCTGCTGCGCGGAGCGGCGAAGGCGGGCGAGGCGCTCGGGCGTTCGGGTCTCGCACTCGCGCACGCGATGGCGCAAGCGATCGGCGGACGGTACGGGCTGCCGCACGGCGCGCTCAATGCGATCTGCCTGCCGGCGGGGCTGCGGTTCAACGCAGAGTTCGTCCCCGAGGCGCTGCTGGGCGGGCGTGCCGCGGAGCAGGCCGAGGAGCTCGCCTCGCTCGCGGGCTTCACGACGCTGGGCGCGCTCGGCGTCCCCGAAGACGACCTGCCCGAGCTGGCGGGCGCGATCGCGCAGCGGCCGGGAGCGCTCGTCAATCCGCGCCCCGCGACGCCGGCGGACGTGCTCGAGCTGCTGTCTTCGGTTTTCTAACGATCGGAATCAGTAATCCACCCTGATGTCGGCCCGCACCGCCGGGGCGGACAATCGACCCATGGCGGGAGGAACGAACCTCGCCGGGCGCGCCGGCACCTGGTCCGCCGCTCACTGGAAGACGGCCACGTTTGGCTGGTTCGCATTCGCCGTCGTCGCGGTCGTTCTCGGCTCCGCAGTCGGCGCCGTCAAGCTGACGGACGTCGAGTACGCGTCGGGCCAGGCGGCGAAAGCCGAGTCGATGCTCCAGCAGGCCGGCTTCAAGACGCCGGCGACCGAGAGCGTGCTGATCCACTCGAACAAGATGATCTACGAGCAGCTGTTCCCGACGATCGCGGTCGCACACGTCGTCGAGACGCTCACGGCACAGCCGAACGTCACGAACATCGTTTCGCCGATCGGCAACCCGAACGCCGGCCTGATCTCGAAGGATCACCACTCGGTTCTCGTCCAGTTCGACGTCAAAGGAAAAGCCGACGCCGCTCACTCGAAGATCGCCCCCGTGCTGAAGGCGATCGAGCGCGTTCAGGCCGCAAATCCCCGCGTGACGATCGAGGAGTTCGGACGTGCGAGCTCCGACTACTCGATGAACAAGGCGTTCGCCGAGGACATGAGCCGCGCCGAGTACACATCGCTGCCGCTTACACTGGCGATCCTGCTCGTCGCTTTCGGCGCTCTCGTCGCCGCGGGACTGCCGGTGCTGCTCGCGTTCTCGGCAGTGCTCGCAGCCACAGGCCTCAACGCGTTCGTCAGCCACGTGATCCATTCGGCGGACGCGACCACGTCCGTGATCCTCATGGTCGGCATGGCGGTCGGCGTCGACTATTCGCTCTTCTACCTGCAGCGCGAGCGGGAGGAGCGGCGCTCGGGGAAGTCGCCGCACGAGTCGCTGCTCCGCACGGCGGCGACGTCGGGTCAGGCGGTGCTCATCTCCGGTGCGACGGTGCTGGTCGCGATGGCGGGCATGCTCTTCGCCGGAAACGCGATCTTCACCACGATGGGCGCAGGGACGATGATCGTCGTCCTGTGCGCGTTGCTCGGGTCGCTCAGCGTGTTGCCGGCTCTGCTGCACAAGCTCGGCGATCGCGTCGACTCGGGGAAGGTGCCGTACTTCCACAGGCGTCGCGGTCAGGATCGCTTCTGGACGGCCGTCGTCAGGGCCGTTCTGCGGCGACCCGTCGTCTCTGTCGTCGCCTCGACCGCGTTCCTAATTGCGCTTGCGCTGCCGGCGCTCCAACTCCACACCAAATTGCCGAGCTTCACGGACTTTCCGAGGGATTTGCCGATTGTGCAGGCCTACAAGGACGTCCAGCAGGCGTTCCCCGGCTCGCAGACGCCGGTCGTGCTCGTCGTGAAGGGCGAGAACGTCACGACGCCGCAGTACCGGAAGGCGTACGCGGCGTTCCGCAGCCACGCAGTCGCGACGGGCGAGTTCTTCGCGCCGTTCCACGTGTTCGTCAACCCTGACAAGACGGTCGCGCGTGTCGAGTTCTCGATCGCGGGCAAGGGCGACGACAAGGTGTCGAACCACGCGCTCCAGACGCTGCGGAACGACGTCATCCCGCCGGTCGCCGGAACGTTGCCGGGTGCCGACTGGGCGGTCACCGGCGCCACCGCAGGATCGCATGACTTCAACCAGCGCATGAAGGAGCGCATGCCGATCGTGTTCGCCTTTGTGCTCGGCCTGGCGTTCGTACTGATGCTGCTCGCGTTCCGCTCGATCGTGATCCCGATCAAGACCGTCCTGCTGAACCTGCTCTCGGTGTTCGCGTCGTACGGCGTGCTAGTCGCCGTGTTCCAGCACTCATGGGCGCAGGGGGCTTTGGACTTCACGTCCAACGGCGCGATCACGTCGTGGCTACCGCTGTTCCTCTTCGTGATCCTGTTCGGGCTCTCGATGGACTATCACGTCTTCATCCTCAGTCGCGTGAAGGAGCGCGTCGACGCTGGCGAGTCGACCGAGGACGCGGTCGCGCACGCTATTTCCAGGACCGCCGGCACGATCACCAGCGCCGCACTAGTGATGGTCGGTGTCTTCGCGCTGTTCGCGAGCGTGCGGCTCCTCCCGGTGAAGCAGCTCGGTTTCGGGCTCGCGGTGGCGGTGTTCCTCGACGCGACGGTCGTACGGGCGGTGCTGCTTCCGGCCGCGATGAAGCTGCTCGGCGACTGGAACTGGTACCTCCCGCGCAGGCTGTCGTGGCTGCCGTCGCTGGAGGCCGGGGAGAGGCGCCCTGCTCGGAGGCCGGTACTGCACGGATAAGTAATCGTTATCGATTGAATTAGGTAAGATCGCTGGTCGTGGCCGCGCCCATGTCAGTCGACGTGCTCGTGATCGGGAGCGGCGCGTCCGGTCTCGCTGCCGCCGTCTCGGCCGAGCGATCCGGGGCGCGCGTGGCGCTCGCGGCAAAGGGCTCGCTTCAGTCGTGCAACTCTGCGAAGGCGCAGGGCGGGATCCAGGCCGCGTTCGGCAAAGACGACTCGCCCGAGCAGCACGCCGAGGACGTGTGGAAGTCGAGTCACGAGACGGCCGATCGCAGGCTCGTCACCGTGCTCACGTCGGAAGCGCCGTCCGCGATCCACTGGCTCGAGGAACTGGGCGTCGGTTTCACGCGCGAGAACGGCGGTTACCGGTTGGCGCGCTGCGGCGGCGCGTCACGCAAGCGATTGCTTCAGGTGGGCGACCGGACGGGCCATGCGATCACGAAGGCGTTGCGCGAGGCGTTCGAGGCGGGCTCCGGAACGGCATTGACCAAGAGCCCGCTGAGCTCGCTCGAGCCGCGCAAGAACGGATGGCGCGCTGTGTGCGGCGAGCACGTGATCGACGCGGGCACAGTCGTGCTCGCAGCGGGGGGACGCTGCTTCAAGGAGGCGAAGGAGCGTGGCGAGCTGTCCACGAACCACCCAGGCGCGACCGGCGAGGTGACACAGCTCGCGATCGGCATCGGCGCCGAGGCGCGCGACCTCGACGCACTGCAGTACCACCCGAACGGCGGCGCGTGGCCGGCCAACATGCAGGGCTACTCGATCCCGGAGACGACGCGCGCGTACGGCGCGGTGCTCGTGAACGCCGACGGCGAGGAGTTCACCGACTCGCTCGGGCCTCGTGACACCGTGTCACAGGCGATCTTCGACGAGGTGGCGAAGGGCAAGGGCGTGGAGACGCCCGACGGACGTCCCGCGGTGTACCTCGACACGACTCGCGTCCCCGAGCACGACGCGGAGATCTCGCTTCCGTACATGCTGCGGCGGTACCGGAGCGGTGGCATCGATCCGTTGCGCGAGCCGATCCTCACGTACCCCGTGCTGCACTACCAGAACGGCGGTCTCGTGATCGACGAGCAGGCCGAGACGATGGTGGAGGGTCTGTACGCTTGCGGCGAGATCGCGGGCGGCACGCACGGGCGCAACCGGATGATGGGAAACAGCCTCCTCGAGTGTTGCGTGTTCGGCCGGAGGGCCGGGCGGGCAGCCGCGGAAAGGGCCAGATGATCACGACCGAGCTGGAAGGCATCGTCGAGGACGCGGCAGCGCACCTGTACGTCTGGGCGCTGAAGGACATCCCGCAGGATTTGCGCGACGCGCTCGATTCCGCGCGCGGTCGCGAGACGTCGGTCGCGGGCAAGCGCGTGCTCGAGACGATCCATCGCAACGTCAACATCGCCGACGCCGAGAAGAACCTCGTCTGCCAGGACACAGGCATCGCGGTCTACTCGTGTCGCGTCGGCGAGCACTTTCCCTTGCATCCCGCGCGCATCTACGAGGCTTTGAAGGCGGGGACCGCGCGCGCGACGCTCGAGCATCCGCTGCGCTCGAACGCGGTGCACACGATCACGCGCGAGAACACGGGGCCGAACATCGGCTACCGGCTGCCGATCGTGCACTGGGAGTTCGTCGAGGACTGGGACGGGCTCGACGTCAAGTGCGTGCCGAAGGGCTCCGGCTCGGAGAACATGAGCTTCCTGAAGATGTGCGTCCCCGCGGACGGCGTGAAGGGGATCAAGCAGTTCGTCTTGGAGTCGATCGTTGGCGCCGGCGGCAAGCCGTGCCCGCCCGGGATCGTCGGCGTCGGCATCGGCGGCTCGGCCGACTATGCGATGTACCTCGCCAAGGAGGCGATCGCGCGGCCGGTCGGGACGCGCAATCCCGATCCGATCGTCGCGGAGCTCGAGGAGGAGTTGTTCGAGCTCTTGAACGAGACCGGCATCGGCCCGATGGGCCTCGGCGGCGACGTCACCGTGCTGCAGTGCCACATCGAGCACGCGGACACGCACATGACGCTCAACCCCGTCGCGGTCAACTACCAGTGCTGGGCAGCGCGACGCGCGTCTGCGCACGTCGCTGCGAGCGGCATCATCGAGTACGACAGGGAGTTCTGATGGCGACGCACGAAGTCACCTTTCCCATCACCGATCCGCAGGAGATCCTCAAGCTCCGCGCCGGCGACGAGGTGACGGTGCAGGGTCACATCATCGGGATCCGCGACCGGACGCAGATCCGCATCTTCGACCAGGGCGTGGAGCCGCCGATGGACCTGCGAGGCGCCTTCCTGCTCCACACCGCGCCCGGCGTACGCAAGATCGCGGAAGGCAAGTACGAGAAGGTCTGCATCGGCACGACGACGAGCGCGCGCATGGTTCGCTTCACCGAGCCGCTCGGTGCGCAGTACGGCGTTCGCGCGATCTGCGGCAAGGGTGGCTTCCCCGACGAGGCGATCGAGCCGATGCGCGCCCACGGAATGGTCTACTTCGCGATCGTCGGCGGAGCCGCCGCGCTCGAGACGACGCAGATCGAGGAGATCGAAGAGGTCGCCTGGGAAGAGCTCATGCCGGAGTGCCTCTGGAAGTTTCGCGTCAAGGACTTCGGCCCGCTGACCGTCGGCATCGACGCGCACGGCAACTCGCTGTACCACGACGTGCAGACCGCAGCGCAAAAACGATTGGAGGAAATCTTTGCCCGCCTTTAATGACGGCTTTCTCGACCTGCCGGAGCGGCCGGGCAAGCCGCGCGCGGAGGGTCTCACCCACGTCATCGACAAGGGCCTCAACATGCGCGACGTCGAGGGCCTTTTCGACACCGCGGGCCAGTTCGTCGACATCGTCAAGCTCGGCTGGGGCACGAGCTACATCACGAACAACCTCGACAAGAAGATCGCGCTCTACCGCTACTTCGAGACGCCGATCGTCTGCGGGGGCACGCTCTTCGAGGTCGTCTACGCCCGCGAACGGCTAGACGAGTTCAAGTCCTGGCTCGTCGAACATCGCTTCTCGCACGTTGAGATCTCCGACGGTTCCCTCGACATTCCGCGCGACCGCAAGCTCGAGTTGATCGAGGACTTCGCAACCGACTTCACCGTACTCTCCGAGGTCGGCTCGAAGGACCCCGACGTCGTCTTCGCGCCCTACCAGTGGGTCGCGTGGATCAAGGAGGAGCTCGAAGCCGGCGCGGTCAAGGTCATTACCGAGGCGCGCGAAGGCGGCACCGCGGGCATCTTTCGCAAGGACGGCGACATGCGCACCGGCCTACTCGAGGAGATCGCGCACGAGATCTCGATCAACGACCTGATCTTCGAGGCGCCGACGAAGTCGTCGCAGGCCTGGTTCGTGAAGAACTTCGGGCCGAACGTGAACCTGGGCAACATTCCGCCCGACGAGGTCATTCCGCTCGAGACGTTGCGCCTCGGCCTGCGCGGCGACACGCTGAAGGAGGTTCTGCTTGGCGACGCCGAGCCTGCGCCTTCCTGACATCGAAGCGATGGCGGCGGAGGACGTCCTCCGCTGGGCCTACGGCGAGTTCGGCGACAAGCTCTGCCTGACGTGCTCGTGGCAGAAGCAGTCGTCGGTGCTCGTGCACATGGTCAGCGAGCTCGCGCTCGACATCCCCGTCATCGAGCTCGACACGCAACTCTTCTTCCGCGAGACGTACGAGACGCGTGACGCGCTCGTCGAGCGCTACGGGCTCGAGCTGATCACGCCGCACGTCATCACCGTCGCCGAGCAGCACAAGGAGGAGGGCCCGAACCTCTGGGAGCGCGATCCCGACCGCTGCTGCCACGTGCGCAAGGTCGAGCCGCTCTTCGAAGCCCTGGCGCCGTACGGCGCCTGGATCTCCGGCATCCGGCGCGACCAGTCGCCCAGCCGCGCGCAGACCGCGAAGGTGCAGTGGTCCGAGCGCTACGACGTGTGGAAGGTGCATCCGCTCGCCGACTGGGACGAGAAGCGCGTCTGGGCCTACATCCACGTCAACGAGATTCCCTACAACCCGCTGCACGACGTCGGCTACCGCTCGATCGGCTGCATCCCCTGCACGAGGCCGACGACTCCGGAGGAGGAGGAGCGCGCCGGCCGCTGGGCCGGCTCCGACAAGCTCGAATGCGGCATCCACGTCGACACACCCACATCACAAGGAGACGAATGACCGACCACATCTACGCGCACGAGCACCCCGAGTCCGACGTCGTCCGCGGCGGAGGCTTCACGCTCTGGTTCACGGGCCTTTCGGGCGCAGGCAAGACGACGATCGCGCACATCGTCGGCCCCGAGCTCGATCGGCGTGGCCACATCGTCGAGTACCTCGACGGCGACACCGTTCGCACGCATCTGTCGAAGGGTCTCGGCTTCTCGAAGGAAGACCGCGACACGAACATCGAGCGCATCGGCTGGGTCGCCTCGCGCCTCACGCGTCAGGGCGGCGCGGTGATCGCTGCAGCGATCTCGCCGTACGACGAGACGCGGCGCGCGGCGCGGGCGATGGTCGAGGAGTTCGGCCCGTTCGTCGAAGTGTTCGTGCAGGCGTCGGTCGAGGAGTGCGCACGTCGCGACGTCAAGGGTCTCTACGCGAAGGCGTTCGCGGGCGAGATCAAAGGCTTCACCGGCGTCGACGATCCGTACGAGGTGCCCGGCGACGCCGAGATCGTGATCGACACCGAGGCGCACGAGCCCGAGGAGAGCGCGCGCCTCATCCTCACGAAGCTCGAGGAGCTCGGGCTCGTCGGCTCGGAGGTCGCGGCATGACGACCGTCACAGCAGCCGAGCGCTTGATCAAGCCGCACGGAGGACGCCTCGTCGACCGGTCGGGCGACCGGCCGGACGGCATCGACTCGCTCGACGTCGTCACCCTGACATCGCGCGAGGTCTCCGACCTCGACATGCTCGCCTGCGGCGCGCTTTCGCCGCTCGAGGGGTTCATGGACCGCGACGACTACCTCGGAGTCGTCGAAGAGATGCACCTCGCCGGTGGGCTGCCGTGGGCGCTTCCTGTCTGCCTCGCCGTCGAAGCGGCGCCGCAGGGCGACGTCGTTGCGCTCGCCGACGAAGACGGCCGCCTGCTTGCGACGCTCGAGGTCGAGGGCGTCTTCGACTACGACAAGGAGCTCGAAGCCGAGCAGTGCTTCAAGACGACCGACGACGCGCACCCAGGCGTGGCGCGCCTCTACGCGCAGAAGCCGAACTATCTCGCGGGCAAGGTGACCGTGTTCGAGCGGCCGGAACCTGCTTTCCCCGAACTCGCGCGCGACCCCGCCGAGACGCGAGCGTTGTTCGCCGAGCGCGGCTGGAAGCGCGTGGTCGGCTTCCAGACCCGCAACCCGATCCACCGTGCGCACGAGTACTTGACGAAGACTGCGCTCGAGACCGTCGACGGTCTCTTGATTCACCCGCTCGTCGGCGACACGAAGTCGGATGACGTGCCTTCGGCGACGCGAGTCGAGTGCTACCGCGTGCTCGTCGACGGGTATTACCCCGCCGAGCGCGTTCTCGTCTCCGCGTTTCCGGCTGCGATGCGCTACGCAGGCCCGCGCGAGGCGATCTGGCACGCGATCTGCCGCAAGAACTACGGCTGCTCGCATTTCATCGTCGGCCGCGACCACGCCGGCGTGGGCGACTACTACGGGACGTACGACGCGCAGCTGATCTTCGACGAGTTCGAGCCGCACGAGCTCGACATCGAGCCGATGTTCTTCGAGCACTCGTTCTGGTGCAAGACCTGCGGTTCGATGGCGAGCGCGAAAACGTGCCCGCATCCGTCGGACCATCACGTGTTCCTGAGCGGCACGAAGGTTCGCGAGATGCTTGTGGCCGGCGAACTGCCGCCAATGGAGTTCTCGCGCCCGGAGGTTGCCGAGGTGTTGATGGAGGCATACCGGACGTAATGCACCGGCTCCCCGGCTCGCGATGACCTGGCAACTCTCGCTTGCAGGCCTGCTCGTCGGGATCCTCGTCGGCATGACCGGGATGGGCGGCGGCTCGCTGATGACGCCGATCCTGATCCTCGTCTTCGGGTTCGACGCGAAAGTCGCCGTCGGCACGGACATCCTGCACGGCGCGATCTTCAAGTCGTTCGGCGCGGTACGGCACCGGATGCTCGGCACCGTCCACGGGCACCTCGCGCTCTGGATGCTGCTCGGCTCGGCGCCGCTCTCGCTCGTCGGCGTGCAGATCGCAAGCGGCTTCGGCGAGGGCACCGACTCGACGATGACGAAGATCGTCGGCGCCGCGCTCATCCTCGGCGGTCTCGGCTTTCTTGCGAAGACGTTCCTGCACGGCCGCGCCGACGACGCCCCGTTTCTCCTTCAGCGGCGCGACAAGATCATCGCCGTGGCCGTCGGGGCCACGGGCGGCTTCGTCGTCGGCCTGACCTCGGTCGGATCCGGGACGTTCTTCGGGCTCGCGATGCTGCTGCTCTTTCCGTTGACTGCGCCGAAGATGGTCGGCACCGACATCACGCACGCGGCAGCCCTGCTCTGGGTCGCGGGCCTCGGGCACCTCGTGCACGGCAACGTGGACCTGCACGCAATGGGCTGGCTGCTCGTCGGGTCGATTCCCGGCGTCCTGCTCGGCAGCCAGATGTCGATCAGCATCCCCGAGCGCTCGCTCCGCCTGGTGTTCTCCTTCGTGCTCGTGCTGAGCGGAATCAGGCTCCTCGGCGTCCCGCACGCCGGCGTGATCATCGTGGTCTCGCTGTGTGTCGGCGCGGTCGCGCTCGCCGTTTACCTCGTGCGGCAGTGGCTGACGCGCGAAGTACCTGCGCCTGCGAACCGCTGAAACTACACTCGGGCGGACGTGCCCAGGCTTTTCTCGACGGCCCTGCTGTTCGTACTGATCGGGGCCACCGCCGGGGCGTTCGTTCTTACCGAGGGGCTCAAGCTCGAGCCGAGCCCGATCACGAAGGTGTCCCTCGAGCCGAAGATCTTCTCGCCGACGTGCGAGTGCGACACCGACCTGACGGTGCTCGCCTTTCGCCTGCGTAAGGCCGGCCGCGTCACGCTCGCGATCGTCGACAAGGACGGCAACCTCGTGCGCACGCTCGTCGGGCCCGTGGAGCGGAGCAAAGGGCGTTTCTCGGCGAGCTGGGACGGACGCAACGAGGACGGCGCCGTTGTTCCCGACGGTGTCTACCGCGCGCGCGTGCACCTTCGACACAAGACGATCCTCATGCCGAACAGGATCCGCGTCGATGCGACGCCGCCGGTCGTGAAGGTGCGCCACATCGGCCCTCGCGTCGTCGAGCCGGGCGCGCGGTTGAAGGTGCGCTACCTGCTGAACGAGCCCGCACGCATCTATGTGTTCCTGAACGGCAGGCGGGTCGTTCTCGGGCGATCGATGCGCCTCAAGTGGAAGGTGGAATGGCCCGTACGCGGTCGGCCTGGTAAGTACCGCGTGACGCTTGCAGCGCGCGACGCCGCCGGCAATCTTTCGGACGCGACGCGCGCGGTCACCGTCGTCATCCCGCTGCGCGTCCTCACGCCGCACGTGCAGGTCGCCGCCGGCAAGAAGTTCGCCGTGCGGCTCGCAACCGACGGTCGCGCGTACCACTGGGAGCTCGCGAAGCGCGGCGCGTTCGCGAGCCGGCGCCGGCTCGTTCTGCGCGCGCCGAGCAAGCCGGGTCGCTACACGCTGGTCATCCGGCAGGACAAAGCGCCGCACCGGATCCCGGTTCGGGTGAAGCAGTGAGCGCCGAGGCGGCGCGGATCGCGGGCGCCGTCGCGTCGGTCGGCCTCGCTGTGCTGATCGTTGCGCGGCCGCGGGAGGCGCGCCTCGCCGGGCTCGGTGCGTGGGCGATCGGCATGGTGCTGCTTGCCTTCTACCTCGCGCCGTCGAGCCACCAGCGGGTGCTCATGGCCGCCGCCGTGGTCGGAGTGGTCCTCGTCGGCGCGCTTGCGTTGCTGTTCCGGCGCTGGCCGTGGGCGTTGGCGTTTCTCACGCTCGCGTGCGTTCCGGCGCGCATTCCCGTTCGCGTCGGCGGCACCGAGGCAAACCTGCTCGTGCCGCTGTACGCGATCGTCGCCGGCGCGGCGCTGCTGCTCGCCTGGGAGCTCGTGCGCGGCGCCGAGCGTTCGCGCGAGCTCGGACCGCTCGCCTGGCCTCTCGCCGCCTACGTCGCGTGGACGGGAGCGTCGCTCCTCTGGTCGGGAGATCCGCACCAGGGCGCGATCTCGGTGTTCTTCTTCTACCTCCCGTTCGGGCTGCTGACCGTGTCGCTGTCGAGGCTGCCGTGGAATCCGCGTGCGGTCGTGTGGCTCCTGGGGGAGCTGGTCGCGATGGCAATCGCATTCGCGGCGATCGGCGTGTACCAGTGGGCGACGCGGGACATCTTCTGGAACCCGAAGGTGATCGTCGGAAACGCGTACGCGCCGTTCTTCCGCGTCAATTCGGTCTTCTACGACCCGTCTGTGTACGGGCGCTTTCTCGTCGTCGCGATCACGGCGTGCCTTGTCGTTGCCCTCTACGCGGCGACGCCGCGAATCGCCCTTGCGGCCGGCTTGGCGATCTCGACCGTGTGGGCGGGGCTGTTGTTCTCGTTCTCGCAGTCGAGCTTCGCGGCGCTCGTCGCGGCCGCGGTGCTGCTCGCGGCGATGCTGTGGCGCTGGCGCGCCGCGCTCGCCGTCGCGCTCGTTGCGGTCGTCATCGTCGGCGCGGGGGCATCTGCTCCGCGGATCCGCAGCTCGATCGTCCGGCATTCGCACACGGGCCTCAACCATGCGACGAGCGGCCGCTGGAAGCTGGTGACGAACGGGCTCGAGGTCGCCGCCAAGAACCCCGCCGCCGGTGTCGGGGTCGGCGACTTCAAGCACGCGTATGCAGAGCACGTCGGCCTCCGCGGTCGCGAGCCTGCGAGCGCTGCGTCGCACGACACTCCGATCACCGTCGCCGCCGAGCTTGGCCTGCCGGGCCTTGCGCTCCTGGCCTGGCTCGCGTTCGCCGCGTTCTCCCTCACGTTGCGCGGGCTCTCGTCCTCATTCGCGGGACGAACGGCGCTCTTCTGCGGCGTCGCGCTCGCGGCGATCGCGGTGCACAGCCTGTTCTACAACGCGTTCTTCGAGGATCCGACCACGTGGGGGTTGCTCGGCCTCGGCGCGCTCGCGGCTCGAGCCCGAGAAGCCTCACTTGCCCCAGAGGACATGACCCCAGTCCAGGACTAGGGTCATGTCTCGCCGAGACGTCACGGGGGCCAGACTGTTGGCCCGAACAGGGTTTGGCCGCGGCCGGGCGATGCTCGAGAGAACGTGTCCCTAGTCCAGGACTCGGGCGATGTCTCGTTGGGACGCGCTGTGGATGCTCGACCGCTCGACGGTGTTCAGCGGCGCGCGGTCTCGCGCGGGTTCGGCAGCGGCGTCAGCACAGGCTCGACCTGCTCGCGGAGGTGCTCGAACGCGGGCGGCAGCGAGAGCCGCTCGCCGAGGTGCTCCGCCGGCTCGTCCACGGCGAACCCGGGGCCGAGCGTGGCGATCTCGAACAGCACGCCGCTCGGCTCGCGGAAGTAGATCGACTTGAAGTAGAAGCGGTCGATGATCGGCGTGGGCCGCGCGCCGGCCTGCTCGACTGCGGCGCGCCAGGCTTCGTGGTCTTCCTGCGTCGACGCCCACGCGACGTGGTGCACCGTTCCGGCGCCCTGGAAGCCGCGGCCTTCGTGCTCGTCGTAGACGTAGAAGCCGTTGCGCTTGTCGCCGCGCGCCACGTAGCCCGGTTCAAAACCGAGCGTTCCCTCGAGCAGGCTGCGGCTCCGCTCGGGATCTGACGTGTAGGCGCGGACGCCCGCAAAGCCGCGGAGCGCGTGCTCTTCGGGGATCTCCGGATGCCGTGCGACAAGTGGCTCCTCGCCGCTGTCGTCGATCGCGAGCTCGAGCGCCAGGCCCTCCGGATCCTGGAAGACGAGCGAGTCGTCGTCGCGCTCTCCGCCGACGCGCTGCTGCCAGAAGTCGAGCGATTCGTTCGACGCGACGCGAAATGCGACGCGGTGAACCATGCCCGCGCCCGCACGCCCTTGCGGCGAGTCGGGATACTCGAAGAACGTGATGTCGGAGCCGGCGGAGCCGCGCTCGTCCGCGTAGAAGAGGTGATAGACGGTCGGGTCGTCCTGGTTGACCGTCTTCTTGACGAGGCGGAGACCGAGGGTGCCGGCGTAGAAGTCGACGTTGCCCGGCGCGTCAGCAGTGATGCACGTGACGTGGTGGATCCCCTCGAGCTTCACGTCTGCATTCTACGAATGCGCCAGCGGTAGCCGTGCCTGGCGAAAAGCGCCCTGAGCTCGCGCTCGTAGGTCTCCCAGCGCGGGGTTAGCCCCGACAGGCCGACGACGCGCCAGCGACGCGCGCGGGCGATCGCGAGCGCTCGGTCGACGGGCGTGAGCCTGCTCCAGGCAAAGTTCGCCGGCGTCGTCGAGGCGCCTTGCGGCTGCCCGCCTGTGAGCGTGCCGTCCGCGCGCCACGCCGGGAAGGGTGTGCCGCGGTCGACGACGCAGGTTCCTCCAGCGCGTTCCTTCTCCCAGCCGGTGAAGGCGAGAGTGCGCGAGCGCCGCATGAGGTCGAGGCTCGACGCGACCGTCCACGGGCTGAGCAAGTACCGCGCCCTCTCGGCGAACGACGTGTCGAAGCCGCCGGCGGACGCTGCGGGGTCGAACCAGGAGACGTTCGTCACGACGTAGACGTTCAGCCGCCTGCCCTGCGGTGTCGCGCGCTCGAGGGTCTGCATCTCGTCGAGCAGGGTCTCCGGTCCGAAGCCGGGGAAGCCGAGGTTGACGCCGCGCTGCATCACCCCGTTCGAGTCGAAGACGACAGTCTTGGTATTCCGCCGGCCGAAGAGGTCGCGCTTGAACTCGGGATACGACCTCGAGCGAACGACGTCATCGGCGAGCAGGCAGTTCGACTCGAGCGCTTCCGTCAGCGGCGCGCCGGAGTAGAACTCGTTCTTCGGGTCGACGATGCGATTGATCGCGGCAATCGCGGCTCCGACCGCCACGACGATCCCGGCGAGCACGAGCGCGAGCCGCACGTCAGCTGAGTCTCAGGCGACGAAGCTCGGCCGGAAGATAGAACCGCAACGGCAGCAGGACGACCGGGTAGACGAGACAGAGCGCGATCGCCACCGGCAGCGGCGCGCTCACGGCCTTGCCGAGGATCAGTAGCGCAACGGCGACGGCCGAAAGCGTCACCACCCGGCGCCACTGGTATGGAACCGGCCACTCACGCTGCGCGTTGAACGTCATCCCGAGGAACATCGCGACGTACGCAGCGATGGTCGAGATCGCGGCGCCCATCATCCCGTAAGGCGGGATCAGCGCGAAGTTCAGGCCGACGTTGAGCAGCGCCGCAGCGCCGGTGACGACCCAGTTGAACTGCGTGCGTCGCGCGCGCCCGATCCCGATCGCGAGCACCGTGTAGCCGGCGTACGCCGTTCCGGCGAACGCGAGGATGCCTACCGCCTCCGACGCGCGGTAGAACGCGGGCTTGTTCGGCGCGAGGATGCGCACGATCCACGGCGAGAGCAGGCCCGAGCACGAGCGACGTCCAGCAGCAGATGAACAGCAGATACGTGAGCACGAATGCGTACGTTCGCTTTGCGACCGAGTCATCCTCGATCGAGTACGCGAACGCGGGCCACGCGAGGCGGAACGCGATCATGAGGAAGACGATCACCGACGAGATGCGCACCGCGAGCGAGTAGACGCCGACCTCGGCCTGGCCCTTGAACACGGCGACGAAGAAGCGATCGATGAAGTTGATCGCCCAGAGCGCGAGCGCAGCAGGCACGAGCGGCATCCCGAAGCGGTTCATTGCTCGCAGCAGCTCGCGGTCGAACTGCAGGCCGAGCTGGTATCGCCGGTATGCGAGCAGCACGAAGTACACGGTCAGCGTGCCGAGGAAGTTGCCGACGACCGCGCCTGTCGGTCCCTTGTTCAGCCCGACGACGAGCAGCACCGTCGTCCCAACGGTGATGAAGATGTTCGAGATGCTCGCCGCGACGAACGCGACCGGCCGTTCCTCGACGCGGAAGAGCGACGTCAGCTGCTCGTAGTTCATCTGCGCCCAGAGACCGACGAAGCCGGCGCGCACGAGCCACGGGTCGTCGCCGAGACGCAGGAGGTGGGCGAGCGGCGTCGCGAAGATGCAGCCGGCGACGAGCCCCGCCGTCGCCATCGCCATCGTGAACCAGAACGATGTCCGGACGATGAGCGTACGACGCGCGGCGTCTGTCGAGTCGAAGTAGAAGCGGAAGAACGCGCTCGAGATGCCCATGCGAAGGACGACGACGAGCACGGTCGTCAGCGCGACGATCGTCTCGATCTTGCCGAAGCCGGCCGTGCCGAGGTAGCTCGTGTACAGCGGCAGCAGCAGCACGGCGAGCAGGCGCGAGACGATGCCGCCGAGGCCGTAGATCGCGGACTGCTTCACGAGCCGTTTGATCTGTCCTGCGAGCATCAGGGCTACAGACGAGCGTAGAGGTCGACCAGGCGGTCCGCGATCCGGTCGATGTCGTGGACCTTCTCGACGTAGGCCCGGCTTGCCGCGCCGATCTCGCGCCGGAGCGCAGGCGACTCCACGAG
Organism: uncultured Actinomycetes bacterium; assembly: GCA_963815965.1. Taxonomy (GTDB): domain Bacteria; phylum Actinomycetota; class Thermoleophilia; order Gaiellales; family Gaiellaceae; genus DASVFB01. The sequence goes on from CAWFIT010000001.1 coordinate 1,066,219, forward strand.
CGGGCGCAGCGCTTCCACGAGCGTCTCTTTCGTCGCGGGAACCAGCGGCACCTTCGTTCCGTAGGCCCGCTCCGCCTGTTCGACCACGTCCTGCTTCAGGTGGAGGACGACCGGCTTGCCGAGCGCCATCGCCTCGAGCGCGAAGACCCCGTGCCAGCCGGCGTTCAACTGGTCGACGACGATGTCGGCGCGCGCGTACCGCTCCCGCGCCTGCTCGTGCGGGAGACCCTCGACGATGTCGAGCTCCACTGGAAGCTCCTCGCACGCTGCGATCACGAACTCCGTTCCCTTCTTGACTCGGTCCGACGGCGCGTGGACGACGATCGGGCGCTCACGGTCGCTCGGCGGGACCGGCGTGAACGGGCTCAGGTCGAGGCCGGGCGGAATCATCTCCGCCTCAGGTACCCAGCGCAGCGCGTCGAACGAGCCGACGATCTGCGCGTCGGCGCGCTTGCCGTATGCGAGCTCGTCGGGTGTCTTGCCGCGGATGTCCGAGCCGAGGTAGTGGAAGACGGACTTCTTGCGCGTCGCGTGCAGGATCGAAAACTGCAGCGACTTCGGCACGAGCGTCAGCCCGAAGTAGAAGTGGAAGATGTCGGTGCGCGGAAGCAGGCGCGCGAGCGCGCGCCATTGCGTGAGCTGCTGTCGCGCGAAGCCGCCGCTTCGGTCGAGCGACCAGTCCGCCTCGGGATGGCGCAGCTCGCGGTTGAAGACGACGAGCCGCGCGTCGACGCTCTTCCGCCGGAGCGCGAGCACGTTCTGCCAAGGGATGCCGGCGAAGTTCACCGGGCAGTGCGTGACTCTTAGCTGTCCCACTCGAGCTGGTCGAAGTAGCGGAGCGCCGTTCGGCCGGGGCGTACGCGCGTCGCGTACGAGGCGAGCTCCTCGTCGCAGATCTCGCCGAGCGCGCGCTTGACGCCGAGGTAGGGGATGTTCAGATCCTCCTGGTAGACGATCGTCGAGATCCGCGGGTTGACCTCGATGACGTGCCCGCCGACGAGCTGGATGTTGAAGAAGTGCTCGATTTCGAGCGCCTCGACGATCTGCCCGGCGAGCTCCATCAGCGCGTCGTCCGCGAGCGTGACGAAGTACATCGCCAGGCCGGCGCGCATCGATTCGCGCGTCTTCGGGTGGCCGAGCACGACGCGGTTGCCGTCGGCGATCCCGTCGATCGTGCGCTCGCCTCCCTCCGCGAGCTCCATCACGAGCAGCTCCGTCTCGTCCTCGCCGAGCAAGTCGACGAGCTCCTCGAGGCGCAGCGACTCGGCGACGCCCGGCCGGTTCGTGAGCAGCTGCTCGTGTCGGTCCGCGCCGGCCGAGAGGATTCTGAACCCGCGCGAGCCGGAGGAGAAAATCGGCTTCACGGCGACGTGGCGCTGCGGGTAGCCGAGCTCGCGCGCCGCCACCGCGACGGCGTCGCCCCCGCTCGCACGGCGGAAGTCCGGCGCCGTCACGCCGAGCTCGCGAAGCAGCGAGTACGTCTCGGCCTTGTCGTTCGATCGCCGCACGGTCTCCGCGGACGAGACGAGTACCGGGACCGGGAACGCCTCGCGCGTGTCAGCCAACGCGGGTAGGTCGTACGACGTCTGCGGCAGCACGACGTCGACCTCTTCGCGCTCCACCAGCTCGAGCAGCGACGGAGCGAACGACGGATCGTCCGACGGCGCGACGAGGTGAAACGCGTCGCAGAGGTGACGGCCGACCGAGCGCTCGCTCATGTCGACGCCGACGATCCGCACCTCACGCTCGCCGTTCTCGCGCAACGCGCGAACCAGCGCCGCCGTTCCCGGCGAGCCGGCGCCGGTGAGGAGGACCGCGATCGGCTTCAAAGCGATGCTTCCAGCTCGGTGCGATGCTCTTCGAGCCAGGCGAGATTCGTGTCGATGTAGTCGCAGCGGCCCGCGTCGAACGCCTCTGACCAGCGCTCACGCCGCTCACGCCCACCCCACAGGGTGTATGCGTCGCGCCAGCTATGCCAGACCGCGGCGACCAGATCGAGAAAGCCCGCGCGGTCGGTCCAGGCCGTAGCCGTCGAGCAGCAGGCGGAGCCGCTCGCCGCGGCGGTCGGTCGGCAGGCCGTGCCGCGCGGCGTCGCGCGTCCGGACGCAGCGGGACCCAGTGGGACGCAGGCGCAACAAGATCGACGGCGCGCGGGCCAGGCGCGGCGAGCTCCCAGTCGATGAACGCCGCCGGCCGTCCCGCGCGGAACAGCACGTTGCTCCCCAGTAGGTCGTTGTGGCAGATCACGTCATCCCCCGCCACAGCGTTTGGCAGCGCTTGCCAGCGCGCGTCGCCAGGCGTCGCGAAGCCGTCCTGCGCATCGTGCATCACTCGCACGAGCCGGCCGACCGCGGAGATGAGGGCGTCGGCCGAGTCGTACGACCGCTCGCCGTCGACGTAGGACACGACCTCGACTCCGTCGCTGACGTCGATCGCCCGCGGCGCGCCGTCGAAGGCGACGGCCTCGAAGTGGCGCAGTAACGCGTGCACGGCGGGCGTCCACGGTCCCGCCGGCCGGCGTACGGTGCTCCCGACAATCGTCGCGCTCACGACAGGTCGATCCGGTCGTCGGCGAGCTGCGTCCAGCGCTCTTCGCGCTCGGCGGCCAGCATCGACTCCATCGTCTCGCGCATCGTCTGGCCCGCGAACGTCCAGATCTCGGGATGCGTCAGCAGCTGCAGCCAATCGAACTCGCGCGCAGCCAGCGCCTCGGTCGGATCGCCGCTCCGCCAGTGCTGGTTCGAGTCCGAGCGGTAGTGCTCCCGATCGAACCACGGCGGCGACATCACGTTGACGAGATCGTCGACGGGCTCGTTGACGAACTCGGGATCAGGGTTGTGCCACGCGAGCACCGGATCGAAGCGGTCGTCGAAGTCGACGTGCGGATGAACGGCGTGCAGCCCGACGCGATGTCCGAGCCCGCGCAGCCTCGCGATGAGCCGTTCGCCCTCGGCGGACGCGAGGTTGTAGAAGACGCTGCGCGTCATCAGGAAGTACGTCGCGGACACGCCGCGCGCGGCCTCCAGCTCCGCCATCTGCGCCGCTGCGGCGAGCGAGAGGTCGACGTCGTGCCTCACGAAGATCTCGCCCTCCTGCGGCTCGTGGTCGAAGTGCGCGAACCGGTACGAGCCAGCAGCCGCGTCGAGCAGCTTGCCGTACGCGTCCAGGTCCCAGCTCACTCGACGATCACGTCCACAAGCGTTGCCGCGGCCTCCGCGCGCTCGAACGCCTCGAGGTTCGTCTCCGCAACGGCGATGACGTAGCCGCGGCGATCGCCGTCGAGCCGCACTGGACGAATCGTCTCGCCGGGCTGCAGGTACAGCTCCGCCTGGACAACGCCTGGGAAGGCGAGCACCTTCTCCAGAGAGCCGACGCTGAGAACGCGCCCCGTCGGCAGCGGGCCCGGCGATGCGGTGAGGAACTTGATCGCAAGCGGCTGCGAGAACTGCGGCTTCACGAGCTCGTCGGGGACGTCGACGCCGAGCGCCTGCCGCAGCGCGACTTCCACGAGATCGACGCCGACCGCGTGGCGCGCCAGGTCGGCCATCTGACCTCCGGGGATCCGCGCCGCGACCTCGACGACCCGGCACTCACCGTCGGGCGACACGATCACCTGCGGGAAGGCGATCCCGTTGCGCAGGCCGAGCGCGTGAATGGCGGTGACGACAGTTTCCTCGGCGCGTTCGAGCGGATCGCCGAACAGCGTCGACGGGTAGAGGTGCGCCCAGCCGACGCCGAAGCCGATTCCCGGCGGGCGCAGCCGGTCTGACAGCGTCAGCAGCTCGACCTCTCCGTCGCGTGCGACCGCGAGACCGTTCAGCTCGAGCCCGTCGTGGAACGACTCGACAATCGCCTCGCCGCTGCTGGACTCCGCCAGCGCGGCGTGGAGGTGCGCGTCGAGATCGTCCGGCGAATCGAGCCTGAAGACGCCGCGCTGCCCGCCCGAGTCGGCGGGCTTGAGCACCGCGGGCAGTCCGGTTGCCGCCAGTGCAGCGTGCTGCTCGCTCAGCCTGCGCAGAGCGGCGAAGGCCGGCTGCGGCACTCCCCGGTCTGCGAACAGCCGCCGCATTGCAATCTTGTGCGTCATCAGGTGAGCGGTCTCCGTGCCAATCCCCGGCAGGCCGAGCGCCTCGGCCACAGCGGCAACGACCGGGACCGCGCGGTCCGCGGACACGGTCAGCACGCCGTCGACTTCGTGCCGGCGAGCGGCGTCGGTGACGGCCTCTACGTCGGTGAAGTCGACGACGTCCCCCTCGTCGGCCGCCGCGAGGCCGGGTGCGTCCGCATTGCGGTCGACGGCGACGACCCGCAGGCCGAGCTCGCGCGCGCGCTCGATCGCACGCCGCTGGTGCCGTCCCGCACCGACCATGAGGACCGTTCCCTCCACTCCGCGGCGATGCTATCCGCGTTGAATGGCTAGGCTCGCCCGATGGCTCTGAGCGGAAAGCGAATCTTCATCACCGGCGGCGCGGGATTCATCGGGACGACCCTCGCGCGCAGGCTGGTCGACGGCAACGAGATCGTCGCGCTCGACAATCTGCACAGGGACGCGTTGTCGGGTACGCCGCTCGCGGAGCATCCGAACTACCACTTCCAGCAGGCCGACGTCCTCGATCTCGACGCGATGACGGAGCTTTCCCGCGGTGCGACCCACTTCGTCCACTGCGCCGCGATCGCCGGCGTCGACACGGTGCGCGAAAGCCCGGTGCGAACGATGCGCGTCAATGTCGTCGGCACCTACAACGCTCTCGAGGCTGCGCTCGCGACAAAGGGGTCGCTCGAGCGCTTCGTCGACTTCTCGACGAGCGAGGTTTTCGGCACGCATGCGTTCAACGTCAGCGAAGGCCAGGTCTCGACGATCGGCAGCGTCGGTGAGGCTCGCTGGACGTACGCCGTCTCGAAGCTTGCCGGCGAGCACATGGCGCACGCGTACCACGAAGAGCTCGGCCTGCCGACCGTGACCGTGCATCCGTTCAACGTCTACGGGCCCGGGCAGATCGGCGGAGGCGCGATTCGCGCGTTCATCGAGGCCGCGCTCGCGGGGCGCGACCTCGTCATTCACGGCGATGGCTCGCAGATCCGCGCGTGGTGCTACGTCGACGACATGGTCGAAGCCACGCTCCTGTGCCTCGAACGTCCCGAGGCCGTCGGCCAGGCGTTCAACGTCGGCAACGCGCGATCGACCGTCACGATCCTCGATCTCGCGCAGCGCATCAAGCGGCTCACAGGTTGTCCGGGCGAGCTCGTCTTCCAGGCTCTGCACTACGCCGATGTCGAGTTGCGCATCCCGAACGTTCAGAAGGCCCGCGAGGTCCTTCAGTTCGAGGCGGGGGTCGACCTCGACGACGGCCTCGCAAAGACGATCGCGTGGTACAGGGAACGGGCGCTCGAATCCGTCTAGCCTGGCCCGACGTCGGCGCCGACGAGCTGGACGAAGTGGCGGGCGTGCTTGCGTCCGGTCAGCTGACGATGGGGCCGAAGGTCGGCGAGCTCGAGGCCGAGCTCGAGCGGGCGTGCGAGGTCGAGCACGCCGTCGCCGTCTCGTCGGGGACGGCTGCGCTGCATCTTGCCCTCCTTGCGTTGGGAATCGGACCCGGCGACGAGGTTGTGGTTCCCGCGTACACCTTCCCCGCAACCGCGAACGTCGTGGCGCTCGTCGGAGCGCGTCCCGTGCTCGTCGACGTCGGCCCCGACACGATGAACCTCGATCCGGCGAAGGTTGAGGTCAGCCCGCGGACGAAGGCGATCCTCGCGGTGCACCTCTTCGGCCGCCCGGCGCGGCTGGAGCAACTGCCGGACGTGAGGGTGATCGAGGACGCCGCCGGAGCTCTCGGCGCCCGTCATGCCGGACGCGCATGTGGAGGTCTCGGCGAGCTCGGCTGCCTTTCCTTCCACCCTCGCAAGATCGTCACCACGGGGGAGGGCGGAGCCGTGACGACCAACGACGCCAAGCTTGCGGATTCCGTCCGCAGCCTGCGCCATCACGGTTGGCACAGCGACGACATGCCTGCGCCGGGGTTCAACTATCGCCTGTCGGACATCCTCTGCGCGGTCGGGATTCCGCAGGTGCGGCGGCTCGCGGAGCTGCACGCTGCGCGTGCCTCGCTCGCGGCGGCGTACGAGGAACGCCTGCGAGACCTGCCGGTGCTGCTGCCGCGGGCCGACGACGGCGACGTCCACGGCTGGCAGGCCTACGTCGTGCAGGTCGACCGCCGGGACGACGTGCTTCAAGAGTTACGCGCGCAGGGGATCGAGGCTCAGATTGGCACGTACGCGCTCCACCGGCTCGGCGCGTACCGCGAGCAGGGTCGCTTTCCCGGCGCCGACCGCGCCTTCGAGCGGGCGCTCGCGCTTCCCTTCCACTCGCGGCTCACCGACGATGATCTCGACGAGGTGGCCGCAGCACTTGACAAGCTTGTGAGTAATCACTAACATCGCCGCGATGGTCGTACAACCACAGCGGAAGAGCGCCGAGGAAAGGCGCGACGACATCCTCGGCGCAGCGCTGGAGGAATTCGCCGAGCGTGGGCTCCACGGCGCGTCGACCGAGGCGATCGCGAAGCGCGCAGGCATCTCGCAGCCCTACGTGTTCCGGCTCTTCGGCTCCAAAAAGGACCTGTTCAAGGCGTCGGCGGCACGCTGCCTTCGCGAGACGCTCGAGACGTTCCAGCGGGCGGCGGAGGGAAAGCGCGGCGAGGAGGCGCTCCATGCGATGGGCGTGGCCTACCAGGAGCTGCTCGTCGACCGCACGCGGCTCCGGGCGCAGATGCAGGCCTACGCAGCCTGTGACGACCCCGACATCCGCGAGGTCGTCCGCAACGGCTTCGGCGACATCGTGGCGTACGTGGAGCGCGTGTCCGGCCTCCCCGAAGAGGAGGTGACGCGCTTCTTCGCCGTCGGGATGCTCATGAACGTCATGGCCTCGATGGACCTGTGGGAATCGCCCGAGAGGTGGTCGGAACGACTCCTCGCCGGCTGCAAGGAAAACACGTGAAGAACGGCTTTTTTTCAAGAGGGGGTAAGTGATGAGTCACAAAGCACGCACGTTCTGGGTATTCGCGATTACCTCGATCGGGATCTTCATGGTGACCCTCGACAACCTTGTGGTCACGACGGCGATCCCGGTCATCCGCAAGGACCTGGGCGCGTCGATCGAGAACCTCGAGTGGACGGTCAACGCGTACACGCTGACGTTCGCCGTGCTGCTGCTCACCGGTGCGGCGCTCGGTGACCGCTTCGGGCGTCGGCGGATGTTCGTCGTCGGCGTTGGCATCTTCACGCTCGCCTCGGCGGCTGCAGCACTTGCGCCCACTGCGGGTGCGTTGATCGCTGCGCGTGCGTTCCAGGGCGTGGGCGGCGCGATCGTCACACCGCTGACGCTGACAATCCTCAGTGCAGGGGTACCCGTTGCGCGTCGCGGCGCCTTCGTCGGCGCGTGGAGCGGCATCGCCGGCCTCGCCGTCGCGTTCGGGCCGCTGTTCGGCGGCGCGGTCGTCGACGGGATCAACTGGCACTGGATCTTCTGGCTCAACGTTCCGGTGGGGCTTGTCCTGATCCCGCTGGCGCTGCTCAGGCTCGACGAGAGTTACGGGCCGAAGGCGAAGCTCGATCTCGGCGGCCTGGGTCTTGTCAGCGCCGGCCTCTTCGGAATCGTGTGGGGTCTCGTCCGCGGGAACGCCCAGGGGTGGTCGAGCCCCGAGATCGTCGGCGCGCTCGCCGTCGGCGCGATCCTCGTCGCGCTGTTCGTCCTGTGGGAGTCGCGCACCGAAGCGCCGATGCTGCCGATGCGCTTCTTCAAGGATCGCGTCTTTTCGCTGGCCAACCTCGCATCCTTGCTGATGTTCTTCGGGATGTTCGGCTCGATCTTCCTCCTCGCGCAGTTCTTCCAGACGGTGCAGGGCTACTCGCCGCTCGGCTCGGGCCTCCGCATCCTGCCGTGGACTTTGATGCCGATGTTCGTGGCGCCGATCGCCGGTGCGTTGTCGGATCGGATCGGCGGCGGGAGGCTGATGGGCACCGGTCTGGTGCTGCAGGCTGTTGGGCTCTCTTGGATCGCTGCGGTGACTTCGCCGACCGTGGCGTATGCCGAACTCGTCGGCCCGTTCATCATCTCCGGCATCGGCATGGCGATGTTTTGGGCGCCTGTTGCGAACGTCGTCCTCGGCGCAGTCCGGCGTGAGGAGGAGGGCAAGGCGTCGGGAACGCAGAACTCGATCCGCGAGCTCGGGGGTGTGTTCGGTGTTGCCGTCCTCGCCTCAGTGTGGGCGCACTACGGGAGCTACGCCAGCGGCCAGTCGTTCGTCGACGGGATGATCCCCGCGGTGTGGATCGGCGCGGGCGTCGTCGCGGTCGGCGCCGTGGCCTCGTTCCTGATCCCGAACCGCGCGCGGCGCCAGGAGGCGGAGCAGCTCGAGCCGGCCTTCGAAACCGCCGCGTAGCCGCGGCAACGAGTCTGTTCCGGCCATGTCAGGGGTCTGACCCCTGACATGGCCGTTATGGCCATTCGGGGGAGAAAGCGGGCGTCGGCCACTCGGGATCGGGCTTCCAGTCGGCCCAGGTCTCATCCCACCAGCGGCCGCCCGTGTCGAGCTCGTCTGCGATTCGTCCGCCTAGGCTGCGTATCTCGTCCACCTGTTCGGAAGTGAAGCGACCCTCGCGCACGCGCTCGGCAAGCAACTCGTCGTCCTTCCACTGTCGCGCGCCGTCGACGGGAAGCCAGATGTCGAGCTCGAGGTCCTGCGTGTCGTATCCGTGCGCCGTCCGCCTGAACGGCCACTGCAGGTTGACGTACCAGCCGCGGAACTCGCGCTGCGGCCCGTGCCAGAAGACCCAGATCGCATGTGCGTCGTCCGGGCGCTGAAGCATGAGCACGCCGTGCCCGTGCCAGCGTTCCTTGCCCGCCCAGGGATGCAACCCGTTCGCGCTCGGCCACGCTCCTTCGGGGAAGCGAAACGGCGCCCCCGTCGCGATGTACGTCGCGAGGAGGTCCGGCTCGTCGCGGACGACGATCGCCGGCACCTCCATCCACGAGCGGCCGTCGTTGAGCACCTCCCGCCTGAGGACGACCTCTCCCGTGCTCCAACTTCGCATCGCCCGGGTGCTGGCCTCGCCCTCAGACCACATCCCAGCCCTCGGGGAGCGTGGGCACTTTCCAGGCGGGATCGGGAAGCCAGTCCTCCCAGCCGGTCGGCCACGGTGGATCCGCGAGGACCTTCGCGGCCTCCGCGCGCACGTCGTGTTCGTCGAGATAGCCCGTGCGCGCAGCTTCGGCGAGCTCGTCTTCGTCCTTCCAGCGCACGGCGCCGTCGAGCGCGACGACGAAGTCGAGTTTCTCGTCCACGAAGTCGATGCCGATCGGCGTGCGGCGCTGGTCGCGCTCGAAGTTGACGTACCAGTGGGAGAAGCGCCCGTCACGCCACTCGTGCCACAGCGACCAGCGGCTTCCCAGCCGCACGAGGCCGAGGCTCTGCCCGACGCTGAGCTCTCGCTTCAGGCCCCAGTCCGTATCGCCGGGGATGCGGAGCCTGCGTCCAGCGTCGTCGACCGGGATCTCGGCCGGCGTTCCGTCGGGATGCCAGAGGACGAGCACGTCGCCGCGCTCGTCGACCAACCTGCACGCGATCGCACGCCAAACGCGCCCGCGCCACGTCTCGCGCCAAACGATGTTCACGGGGTCTCCAGGACGCATCCGGCGCGAGTGTAGGGTGCCGATGGAAATGGACGGTAAGCCCGAGCTGTCGATCGTCGTGACGGTGCTCAACGAAGAACGGACGGTCGACGAGCTATACGAGCGGACCGTCGCGGCCGTGAACGGCCGCCCGTTCGAGCTCCTCTTCGTCGACGACGGCTCGACCGACCACACCTTCGAGGCGCTCCGCCGCCTGCACGAGCGCGACGCACGCGTGCACGCCGTCCGCTTCACGCGCAACTTCGGCCAGCACCCGGCGATGCACGCCGGCTTCACACGCGCGCGCGGCGACATCCTCGTGACGATGGACGGCGACCTCCAGAACCAGCCCGAGGACATCCCGAAGCTCGTCGCCGCCGTCGAGGCGGGCGCCGACGTCGCGAGCGGCCGGCGCAATGCGCGGCGGGACTCGTGGGGGCGGACGCTGCCGTCGCGCATGATCAACGGGATGCTGCGCCGTTTCACAGGGGTGGCAATCAGCGATTTCGGCTGCGCCTTCAACGCCTACCGCCGCCGCGCGGTCGAGCCGATGCTCGGCTCGATCGGCCGGCAGAAGTTCACGAAGGCGCTCGTCCTCTCCGGCGGCGCGTCGGTCGTCGAGGTCGACGTCGCGCACGCGCCGCGGCAGGGGCCTTCGCGCTACTCCCCGCTGCGCCTCACCCGCCTCGCGCTCCACGTCCTCGCCGGCTTCTGGCCGCAGCCGATCCAGTGGATCGGGCTCCTGATGGGCGTCGTCTGCGCGCTCGCGGCAACCGGACTCGGCATCTACGGCGTGATTTTCTGGATCACCGAGTCGAACTTCCCCGGCCCGCTCTTCGGCGGCATGCTGATCGTGTTCGTGCTAGGCATCCAGGGATTCATCCTCGCCCTGGTCGGTGAGTACTTGGGCAGAATCCAACGCCAGGTGGAGGGCAGCCCCTTGTACACGATCTCCGAAGAGCTTTGACCACAAAACGTGTTCTCGTGACCGGCGGCGCCGGGTTCATCCCGTCGAACTTCATCCGGCACCTGCTGGCCAAGACGCCGTACGACGTCGTCTCGCTCGACGCGCTCACGTACGCAGGCAACGTCGAGAACCTCGCGGACGTGATGTCGCACGAGCGGCTGTCGTTCGTCCAGGGAGACATCCGCGACGCGGCGCTCGTGCGCGAGGTCGTCGCGAACGTGGACGTCATCGTCAACGCCGCAGCCGAATCGCACGTCGAGAAATCGATTCGCGACGGCGGCTCGCAGTTCGTGCGCACGAACGTCGAGGGGACGCAGATCCTGCTCGACGCGATCCGCGAGACGCCGGTCGAGCGCTTCATCCTGATCTCGTCGTCCGAGGTCTACGGCACCGCGGTCTCGGACCCGATGGACGAATCGCATCCGCTCAATCCGCGCAGCCCGTACGCGGGCACGAAGGCGGGCGCCGATCGACTCGCGTACTCGTACTTCGTCACGTACGAGTTGCCGATTGTGATCGTCCGGCCGTTCAACAACTACGGGCCGCGGCAGCATCCGGAGAAGGTGATCCCGCGCTTCATCACGCAGGCGCTCCAGGACGAGCCGCTGACCGTGCACGGCGACGGACACGCGACGCGCGACTGGCTGTACGTCGACGACGACGCCGAGGCGATCGAGGCGGTGATCGAGGCGCCGCTCGACAGCATCGCCGGCGAGGTGATCAACCTCGCCACGGGAGTCGACATCTCCATCGAGGAGATTGCCGACCAGGTACTCGACGCGCTCGGCAAGCCGAGTTCGCTCAAGGAGCACGTTCCCGAACGGCCCGGCCAGGTCGATCGCCACATCGGCTCCACGGAGAAGGCGCGGGCACTGACGGGGTGGCATGCGCGCACGCCCTTCGACGAGGGGCTCGCGCGGACTGTCGCGTGGTATCGCGAGAATGAGGCGTGGTGGAAGAGCCCAGTCCGGACCGTCGCACCCGTCTCCTCGTCCTAGGCGCCGGGCCCGCGCAGCTCGGCCTGCTCGCCGCGGCGCGCAAGCGCAACCTGTACGTGATCGCCGTTGACCGCAACCCCGACGCGCCTGGGTTCCGTTACGCGGATCGCCGCGCGATCATCTCCACCGAGGACGAGCACGGCATCGACAGGCTCGCCGAGGCCGAGCACGTCGACGGCGTGATTGCGCCGGGAATCGACTGGCCCGTCGGTATCGCTTCCCGCGTCGCCGCCCGGCTCGGATTGCCGCATCCGCTCACGCCGGAGGCGGGTGTGCTCGCGACGTCGAAGACCCGTCAGCGGGAACGCTTCGCCGAAGCCGGAGTGCCGCAGCCCGGCTACCGGGCGTGCCGCACGCTCGACGATGCGCGCTGGGCGGCGGACGAGCTCGGCTACCCCTGCGTCGTCAAGGCGCCGGACCGCCAGGGACAGCGCGGGCTCTCCGTGGTCGCGAGCCGGCAGGAGCTCGAGACGGCAGTCGCGGCGGCGCTCGAGCTCTCGCGAAGCGGCGGCCTCCTCGTCGAGGAGCTCGTCTCCGGGCACGAGGTGACGGTCAACGCCTTCTTGCTCGGCGGCCACTTCCATGCGCTCACCGTCACCGATCGCCATCGTGCCGAGCCGCCCGCGTTCGGCGTCGCACTCGCGCACTCCTGGCCGTCGGCGCAACCGACGCCGCAGATCGCGAAGGCGATCGACGGAGCGCGAAAGGCCGCGGCCGCGCTCGGCATCACCGACGGGCCCACGTACACGCAGGTGATCGTCTCGGAAGAAGGCGCGGTCGTCGGCGAGCTTGCCGCAAGGCTCGGCGGCGGTCACGACGCGGAGCTCTGCCGTGCCGCCCTTCGCGTGAACCTCAATCAGCTCGCGCTCTCGGCTGCGCTCGGAGAGCAAGTGCCGCGAAACAGGCTCGCGCCGCAGGCGCGGGTGGGGGGCGCGTGCATCCGGTTCCTTGTCGCCGAGCCCGGGGAGCTGCGCGCGGTCAGCGGGCTCGACGAGGCGTTTGCGGTCGACGGCGTGCGCGGGATTCGCGTGTACAACCGGCCGGGTCACGTCTTCGGGCCGCTGCGGAGCGGTGCCGACCGCGCGGGCGCAATCCTGGCAGTCGGAGACTCGGCCGAGGATGCGGTCACGCGCGCCGATCGCGCGCGGAGCCTCGTTCGCTTCGAGATCCAGGCCGCGCGCGTCGTTGCGTAGGACCAAGCCCCTGGGCTTCCAGCCGCCGGCGATCGGCGAGGAGGAGATCGCCGCCGTCGCCGAAACCCTCCGCTCCGGCTGGTTGACGACGGGGCCGAAGGCCGCGGAGCTCGAGCGCCGCGCCGCAGAAGTGCTCGAGGCAGAGCACGTCCTCGCCGTCGCATCGGGCACTGCCGCGATGCACCTGGCACTCGTCGCGCTCGGAGTCGGTCCCGGCGACGAGGTGATCACGTCGCCGATCACGTGGCCGGCGACCGCGAACGTCGTCGTCCACACCGGCGCGACGCCTGTCTTCGCGGACGTGAAGGACGACGACCTCAACATCGATCCTGCACGCGTCGCCGAGCTCGTCACCGAGCGGACGAAGGCGATCATGCCCGTGCACCTCGCAGGACAACCGTGCGACCTCGAGCCGCTCTGGGAGCTCGGCATCCCGGTGATCGAGGACGCTGCGCACGCGTTCGAGAGCAGGTACCGCGGCCGCAAGGTTGGCGGCCTCTCCGACGCGACGTGCTTCTCGCTCTACGCGACGAAGAATGTCGCCGCCGGCGAGGGCGGCCTGGTCGCGACGAACCGCGCGGACGTCGCCGACGCGATCCGCGAACTGCGGCTGATGCGTCGCGGCGACGGCTCGCTGTACGACCTCAGCGTTCCGGGCTACAAGGCGAACCTCTCGGACGTGCTTGCGGCGATCGCGCTCGTCCAGCTCGACAAGCTCGAGCAGCACGGCGAGATTCGGGAGCGTCAGTTCGCGCTCTATGACGAAGCAGTGGCAGAGCTCGGCGGGATCACGCCGCTCGCCCGCGACCCGCGCGACACGCACGCGCTTCACCTCTATGTCGTGCGGATCGACGGCAAGCGCGCCGGCGCGTCGCGCGACGACTACCAGCGCGCGCTCGCGGACGAGCTGATTGCGACGAGCATCCACTTCCTGCCCGTGCACCGCCTGGCCTGGTATCGCGACCGTTTCAGCGCGGACTGTCCCGTCGCCGAGCGCGCGGGCGCGGAGGTGCTGTCGCTTCCGCTCTCGCCCGCGCACTCTGACGACGACATCCGCGACGCGATCGACGCCATACGCCTCGTGCACGCGCGCTTCGCCGACTGACGAACTACCCTGGACTCCGAATGCGCCGCCTCAGCCGCCTGGTCCTGACGCTCGCGGTCACAGGGCTCGCTGTCGCCTACCTGATCTGGAAGGTCGACCTCAAGCAGACGTGGGAGATCCTCTCGAACGCGAGCCTGGCCTGGTTTCTTCTCGCCGTCGCGATCATGGCCGGCACCGTCTGGCCGATGGCGTGGCGCTGGCAGCGGCTGCTGCTCGAAAAGAAGCTTCACGAGCGCCTGCTGTGGCTCGTGCGCGCGTATTTCGTCGCCTACACGGCCGGGCAGATCCTTCCGACGTCGATCGGCGGAGATGCGATGCGCATCTTCGAAACGTCGCGCCGGCACCCTGGGCACACCGGCCCCGTTGCGGGGACCGTGTTGCTCGAGCGTGCGCTCGGCGGCGCCGCGACCGTCACGCTCGCCGCCGTCGGCTTCGCCCTGGCCGTCGGCCGCTACGACGTCGGTGCGTACATCTGGATCGAGGGCGCATTCGTGATCGGGACCGTTGTGCTCTCCGTGCTGCTGTTCTCGAAGCGCGCCCGACGTCCGCTCAGCTGGTTCGTGCCGCTGCTGCGCAGAGTTGCGGATCGAGCGTCCGCTGCGCGCGGTGTACGAGGCGATCCACGCGTATCGCAGCCGTCCGCGGCTCCTCGCCTGGGTCTTCGCGCTGACCGTCGCCGTCCAGGCGGTGCGCGTGCTCGCGATCTGGGCGGCTGCGAGGGGCGTCGGCGTCGACCTCTCGCCGAGGATCTACTACGTGATGGGCCCGTTGCTCTTCCTCGTGCTGCTCGTCCCGTTCACGATCAACGGGATCGCCGTGCGCGAATCGTTTTTCGTCAGCTTCCTGGGCGGTCTCGGCGTCGATCCGGACCGCGCGTTCGCGACAGGCTTTCTCTTCTTCGTCGTCACGATCACGATCTCGGTCCCAGGCGCGCTCATCCTCGGCTGGGAGAACATTCGGCGCCGCGCGCCCCGCGCCGACCCCGTGCAGTCGTGACCTGGCTTGCCACCGAGACGGCCGCGGTGCTCGCTGCACTCGGGTTGGCCATCCTGACCGGGCTGCCGGCAATGCACAGGGAGCTGAAGCGCCGCCGTCGCGCGCTGCGCATGTGCCTCGACTGCGGGCGCACGATCCTCCTCGGCGAGCGAACCTGCGACTGCGAGACCGTGGAGTGATCTACCGTCCCTCGCAGCGGCAGCTTGCGATCGCGGGCGGCTATGCAGCAGCCGGTGTCCTGTACGTCCTGATCGGCGTGACCTACGTGGATTTCCTGTTCTCGTTCTTCGTCGCGCTGGCGTACCTTCTCGTCGTCGCGTGGCTCGTTCCCGCCGCGGTGAGGAGGCTCGTTTGAGCTGGGCCGCGCACGATCTCGAGCCGTACGCGATCCAGGCGCATCACTCGAAGCTGAAGATCGCATTCGTACCGCTGCTGCTGGGCTCGTACGCGCCCGACCTGATGACGAAGTGGTACGTCTACGGGATCCACCTCGGCCCGTGGGACCTGAAGGCGGACAACGCAGCGCAGTTCCACCGCGGCTGGCCCGGCCTCGGCTTCACGCACTCGTTCCTCTACGGCGCCGTCATCTGCCTCATCTTCTGGAAGGGGCTCGGCAGCAAGAACTGGGGCATCAGCTTCATGATCGGCCAGTGGGCGCACGCACTCACCGACGCGTGCGACACGGTGGGGACGATGCTGTTCTTCCCGTGGACGTACCACGTGAGCTTCGGCGCGTGGGCGTACGCGGGCCAGACGGGGCGGCTGACCGACGCTGCCGCCTACTTCAGCGGCCTCGGCGGCATGTGGGACCTCGTGTGGATCGTGTACGGCGTGTTCAGCTGGCAGGTGCTGACGCGCTCGTACTTCGAGACGCAGGTCTTCACCGCCGACGGGTTCTGGCCCAAGGTGAACAGGTTCGTGCCGATGACGGCGCTGCTCGTCGCCTACCGAGCTGCGTTCTTCTACGGCACGAGCCGCTGGATCGCGTGGACGGTGTGGGCGCACGTCATCCACCACTTCCCGTACGACCTGTCGTGGGGAGGGCCGCACTGGGTGCCGGCGGAGCACTCGTGACGCGTGACGACGTGTCCGTCGTCGTCGTCGCGTACAACGCGCTGCCGTGGCTCGAGCAGTGCCTCGAGAGCGTCGCGGGCTACGAGACCGTTGTCGTGGACCACGGCTCGACGGACGGGACGGTCGCGTTCGTGCGTGACAGGTTTCCCGGCCGTCCGGCTCGTCGAGCAGGAGAACCGCGGGCTTGCGGCCGGCTGGAACCGCGGCATCCGCGAGACCACCGGCGCGTACGTCCTCATCCTCAACGCCGACGCCTGGGCGCTCGGCGACGCGATCGAACGGCTCGCCGAGTTCGCCGACGCGCATCCGCGCGCGGCCGTGGTCGGTCCGCGCCTCCGCTATCCCGATGGTCGGCTCCAGCCCTCGGTGCGCGGCTTCCCGACGCCGTGGCGCCTCGCGACCGAGTACCTGTTCCTGCGCAAGCTCGCTCCGCGCTCGCAGGCGCTGAACGCCTTCTACGCGGGCGGTTTCGACTACGCGCACGTGCGGGAGGCGGACTTCGTGATGGGCGCCGTCATGCTCGCGCGCCGGGCCGCAATTGACGAGGTCGGGCCGCTCGACGAGGACTTCTTCCTCTTCAGCGAGGAGACGGACTGGTGCTACCGGTTCCGCGGCGCCGGGTGGCAGGTGCTGTTCACGCCGGACGCGGAGTTCGCGCATGTCGCAGGAGCGGTGCACGGCGGCCGGATGTTCCGGGAGAACGTGCGCGGCAATCTCCGCTTCATCGCGAAGCATCACGGACTGCGTGCGGCGGCGCGGGCGCGCTGGGTGCTCTTCGCCGGCTGTGTGCTGCGTGCGCCGCGCGATCGCCAGTACCTACGAATCGCGCGGTGGCTCGCGCGCGGATCGGTGCCGGAGCTGCTCGCGGATTGATCCGTCGCGCGGCATACGTCGCGGCCGTGCTCGCGGCGCTCGGTATCTCGCGGCTGCTCCCCGAGCACGGGTTCTGGCTCTTCCTGCGGCTCGGTGCCGCGACGCTCGTCGTCCTGCTTCCGGGGCGGCTGATCGCGCGCGCGCTCGGACAGCGCTCGGTCGCGGCGACGCTCGCATGGGCCCTTGCGGCGCTCGCGGCCGCGCTCGGCGTCGTGTTCCTCGTCCATTCGTCGTTCGCGCTCGCGCTGTGGATCCTGCTCGCGGTGGGGCTCGTCGCGTTTCTGGTTCCCGAGCCCGACCCCGAGCTCGACGAGCCGCGCGGCTTCGCGCTCGTGGCGCTCTCGGGCGTCGTGCTCGGTGCGCTGCTCTGGCATATCGCGCCGCGCGCGTTGACGGGCGACAGTCCGTTCCACCTCGCCCGCGTGCGCAAGCTCGTCGATCTCGGATCGCTCAGCCCGTGGCGCCTGGACGAGCTCGTCGGAGGCGGTCTGCATCCCGGCTACGCCTTTCCGCTGTGGCATGCCTTTCTCGCCGCGGTGACGAAGCTCGCCGGCGTCGATCCGACGCTCGTCGTCCAGCACGAGAGCGCGCTGCTCGTTCCCCTCGCGGTCGTCATCGCGTTCGAGGCCGGGTCGGCGATCTTCGGCTCGCCCACGCTCGGTGCCGCCACCGCCGCGGCGCAGGTCGCGATCGTCGCTTTCGCGGCGGGGCACGGCGGGACATACCCGCTTCTCGCTCGTCCGGCGCCCGCGGCGAGGCAGCTGCTCGTCCCGGCCGTCCTCGCGCTCGTCTTCGCCTACACGCGGGGCTCGACCTGGCGCGTGCTGCTCTCCGCGGGGATCGCATCGCTCGGGCTCGCGCTCGTCCACCCGACGTACGCGGCCTTCCTCTGCATCCCGCTCGCCGGCTGGCTCCTCGTTGCGGCGCTCGCGGAGGGACGGCGCGCCTGGCGCATCGCCGCCGGGCTCGCGGCGGTCGCCGTTCCCACGGGCGCCGTCGGGCTCGCACTACTGCCGCTCGCGCGCGACACGGTCTCGCACGCGCCGTCGTCGATGGAGTTGCTGCGCGCGCTCGCGCACTACCACGACCAGCTCGTCGTGCACGGGACGAGCTACCACCTCGCGCCGGAGGTGTTCGCGCGGAACGGCGCCGTCGCAGTCGCTGCGCTCATCCTCGTCCCGCTCGCCGCGCTGGCCTGGGGGCGGCGCTGGTCGTCGTTCGTGCTCGGCGGGTCGCTCGCCGTGCTCGCGGTGATGCTCGTGCCGTTTCTCTTCGAGCACCTGTCGGACGCGGTGTCGCTCTCGCAGTCGCGCCGCGCCGCCGGGTTCTTGCCGTTCGCGATCGCGCTGGTCGGCGGTATCGCCGTGATGAGCGGGCTGCTCGGGATCTTCGTGCTGCCCATCGCGCTCATAGCCGGAGCCGTCTTCCAGGTCCTTTGGCCCGGGGACTTCGGCTTCCGGCTCGTGAACGGCGGGCCCGAGCACGCAGCGTGGTTCGCGGCCGGCGCCGGCCTGGTCGCGCTCGTCGCCGCGCTCGTCGTGCGGCGCCCGCTCGAGCTCGACCGCGACGGCTGGCTGCCCGCGATCGCCGTCGGCCTCTTCGTCCTGCCCGTCGCCGTCCACGGCTTCAGTCGCTGGTCGACTAGCACGAAGGTCGACGCCGATGCGCTCACGCCCGGTCTCGTCAACGCGCTGCGCGAGGAGGTGCCGAAGCGCGGCGTCGTCTTCTCGGACATGCAGACGAGCTACCGCATCGCCGCCGCCGCGCCGGTGCTCGTCGCGGCCGCGCCGCCCGAGCACGTCGCGGACACGAAGCAGAACAGGCCTTATGAGCGCCGCCACGACGTCATGGCCTATTTCTCCACCGGCAATCTCGCGATCCCGCGCCGCTACCACGCGCGGTGGCTCGTCATCGCGCGCTTCATGCCGCACCCGAACGTCCCGCTGCGGCCGCTATACAAGGACGCGCGCTTTGCCCTCTACAGGCTCTGACTCGTGAAGGTTCTGATCGTCACGCTGTACTTTCCGCCCGCGGGCGGCGGCGGCGTGCAACGGCCGTTGAAGTTCGCGACGCACCTGCCGGCGCTCGGGATCGAGACGCACGTGCTCGCGCCCGACAATCCCGAAGTGGATCCACATGGACGAGGAGCTGCTTCCGCCAACGCAGGCGTGGGTGCACCGCGTGCGCTACCTGGGACCCAAGGGCCGCAGGCCGTCGGAGGAGCTGCACGGCAAGCGCGGCGTCGAGCGTGCGCTCACACAGGCGCGGCTGCTGCCGCGCCGGCTCGTCGTTCCGGACGAGGCCGCGACCTGGAACGTGACGGCCATCCCCGCCGCATTGCGCATCGCTCGAGCGGAGAAGATCGACGTCGTTCTCACGACGTCGCCGCCCGGCTCCGTCCATTTCGTCGGCGCTGCGGTGAAGCGAGCGCTCGGCGTGCGTTGGATCGCCGATTTGCGCGACTCGTTGCTCGCGCACCAGGACCGGCGTTCGGACACCGCAGCGGTGCGCTTGAAGGCGAGCACCGTGCGCGTCGTCGCGGGTCTCGTCGCGCGGCGCGCCGACGCGATCGTCACCGCGTTCGACTCGATCGGCGACGAGATGCGTGCGCTGTCGCCGGCGGGACGCATCGTGACGATCCCGAACGGCAGCGACTTCGACGACTTCGACGGGATGGCCTACACGCCCGGCGAGCGGTTCCGGATTACGCACACGGGCGCGTTCTTCGGGCAGCGCGACCCGAAGCCGTTCCTGCGCGCGCTCGCGGAGTCTGGACTCGAGGACGTGGTCGTACGGTTCGTCGGCGGTTTCCGCGCAGCCGACCGCGAGTTCGCCGAGTCGCTCGGGCTCGCCGATCGCGTGGAGGTGATCCCGTTCGTTCCGCGCCGGCAATCGCTGGAGCTGCAGCGCGACTCGGAGGCGCTGCTGCTGATCCTCCCCGAGGCGGGCGGTCGCGGCACCGGCGTGATTCCGGGGAAGGTGTTCGAGTACGTCGCGGCAGAGCGGCCGATCCTCGCCGCGGTGCCTCCGGGCGGCGCGGCGGCGAAGCTGATCGACGAGATCGGCGCGGGGATCGTGGCGCCCGTCGACGACGTCGATGCGCTGCGCGCGGCGCTCGTCGAGCTGCACGCGCGCTGGAAGCGCGGCGAGCTCGCGGTCGAGCTCGCGCCCGACGTGCGCGAGCGCCTCTCACGCCGCGCACGCGTCGCCGAGCTCGCCGAGCTCGTGCGAGAGCTCGAATGAGAGTCGTCGTGCTGACGACGTCGTATCCGCGCTCCGCGGACGACGCTGCGGGACGCTTCGTCGCCGATGCGGTGGAGCACCTACGCGCGCGCGGCGTCGACGTCGAAGTCGTGTCCCCGGCGTCGTTCCGTCACTTCGGGATCGCGTACGGCGCGGGCGTCGCGGGCAACCTGCGGCGGCGGCCGTGGCTCGCGCTTGCGGCGCCGCTCGCCTTCGTCTCCTTCGCGCGTGCGGCCCGTCGTGCCGCGCGTAACGCCGACGTCGTGCACGCGCACTGGCTGCCCACCGCCGCCGTCGCGCTCGCGACGCGGCGTCCCGTCGTGCTCACGGTGCACGGCACCGACCTCGAGCTCGCGCGTCGCGCGCGGCCGCTCGCGCGCGCCCTGCTGCGCAGGGTCCGCGTCGTGGTCGCGGTGTCGACCGCGCTCGCGGAGGAGGTGCAGGCGCTCGGCGCGCGCGACGTCCGAGTCGTGCCGAACGGCGTCGAGGTGCCGGCCGAGGTCGGTGACGAAGCCAAGCCGCCCGAAATCCTGTTCGCCGGGAGGCTGTCGCCCGAGAAAGGCATCCTCGAGCTGGTCGAGGCCGCGCAGGGTCACACGCTCGTCGTCGCCGGCGACGGCCCCCTTCGCCCGCAGGTTCCGCAGGCGCGCGGCTGGCTGCCGCACGACGAGCTCGAGCGTCTCTACGACCGAGCCGCGGTCGTCGCGTGCCCCTCGCACCGCGAGGGGTTCGGCGTCGTGTGCGCGGAGGCCATGGCGCACGGCCGAGCCGTCGTCGCCTCCGACGTCGGCGGCCTCCGCGATCTCGTCGTCGACGGCGAGACCGGCCTGCTCGTGCCGCCGCGCGACGTCGCGGCTCTCCGCGAGGCTCTGGAGCGGCTGTTGGACGACGACGGACTGAGACGCAGGCTCGGCGCGTCTGCACGCGAGCGCGTCCGCGTCTACTGCTCCTGGGAGACGGTGACGGACTCCGTGCTCGCGGCATACGCCGACGCGTCCCGCCGGACGACGTAGTTGCCGAGCACGAGGACGTCCATGCGCGTCTTCAGAAACGTATCGATCGCGTGCTGCGGCGTCATCACGATCGGCTCGTTCTCGTTGAACGACGTGTTGAGCACGATCGGCACGCCGGTGACCTTTTCGAACTCGGCGATCAGCCGGTGGTAGCGCGGGTTCACGTGCGCTTCGACCGTCTGCAGGCGCCCGGTGTCGTCGACGTGGTTCACCGCCGGAATCGCGTCGCGCTTCTCGGCGCGCGTCTTGTAGACGAGGACCATGAACGGCGAGGTGTAGTCCTGCTCGTACCACTCGCCTGTCCGCTCGGCGAGGATCGACGGCGCGAACGGGCGGAACGGCTCGCGGTGCTTGATGCGCGCGTTGAGGATGTCCTTCATGTCGTGCGCGGCGCGGGTCGGTGACGATCGAGCGGTTGCCGAGCGCGCGCGGGCCGAACTCCATCCGCCCCTGGAACCAGCCGACGACGTCGCCTGCGGCGATGCGCTCCGCGACGCGCGGCGTAGAGCGTCGTCGTCCGATGCGCTTCGACTCGGCAGTCCGGCCGCGCGCAGCGCAGCTGCGCACTCCGCGTCCGAGTACTCGGGCCCCGTGTACGCGTGCTCCATCACGAAGCCGCGCGGTCGCCGAGCTTCTGGTTCCAGACGAAGTACGCGGCGCCGACGGCGATGCCGTTGTCGCCCGCGGCAGGCTGGACGTACAGCTCGTCGAACGCCGTCTCCGTGCGGATGCGACCGTTCGCGACGGCGTTGAGCGCGACGCCGCCGGCGAGGCAGAGGTTCGCTGAGCGCCGTTCGCCGTTGCGCGTCGCCGACCGCGTGCAGGTACGCCTCCTCGAGCACGGCCTGCAGCGCGCCCGCGACGTCCTCGTGGTGCCGTCGTCAGCTCGCCGTCCGGCTCGCGCGCGCGGGCCGAACACGTCTTCGAGCGTTGCGAGAAGAGCGGCCGATCGTCGGCGAGCCCTCGGCCCAGGTCATGTCGACGCCCTGCGCGTGGTGCGTGAAGTAGTCGAGGTCGAGCTCGAAGAGACCCGTCGAGCCGGACGAGCTCGCGCATCTGCGCACGGTGCACCTCGGGATCGCCGTACGGCGCGAGGCCCATCACCTTGCCCTCGTCGCCGTACTTCGGGAAAGCCGAGCCACTGCGTCACGCGCGGTGTAGAAGATGCCGAGCGAGTGCGGGAAGACGACGCGGTCGAGCATCTCGAAGCGGTTGCCGCGGCCGACGGCGAGCAGCGCCGAGGCGAAGTCGC
The DNA here is from genome assembly GCA_963815965.1 of uncultured Actinomycetes bacterium. Lineage (GTDB taxonomy): Bacteria > Actinomycetota > Thermoleophilia > Gaiellales > Gaiellaceae > DASVFB01. The sequence goes on from CAWFIT010000001.1 coordinate 1,088,600, forward strand.
CGAAGCCGTCGAGCGTGAGGATCGCGGCCTCGTCGAACGGCGAGACGAAGAACGCGCTCGCCACGTGCGCCTGGTGGTGCTCGACGTTGTGGAACTTCGCGCGCAGCTCGTCCTTCTCGACACCGAGCGCGGCCGCGAGATCGTCGCGCACGTCGCGCACCTTGCGCCATGTTGCGAGCCGCGCCGCGACGTAGGCGGGATTGCGCAGGCGGCGCAGCGTCTGCCGCACCTTGGCGCCGAGGTTCGCGCGCGGGATCGCGGCCGACCGCGACGTGGTCGAGATCGGCGGCGGCGAGGCCCGCGTCCTCGAGGCACCACGCCGCAGCCAGCGCGGGGAAGCCGGCGACGTGCTTGAGCGGCGTGAAGCGCTCCTCCTCGGCGGCGGCGACGAGCTCGCCGTCGACGACGAGCGCGGCGGCGGCGTCGCCGTGGTAGGCGTTGAGCCCGAGGATCGCGGTCACGCCGCGATCGTAGACATCACCTGCCGATGACCCGGTCGAGCAGGGCGCGGTAACGACCAACCGCGATCTCGCGCGTCGCCTCGCGCTCCGCGTACTCGCGCGCGCGCCGGCCCATCGTCTCGAGGTCGAGCTCCCCATCGTGTGCCGAGCGGATCGCCGCGGCGAGCTCCGAGGGCCGTCCGGGCGGCACCGTCACGCCACAGCCGGCCGCCTCCACGAGCCGCGCTGTCTCACTCGATACATCCGCGGACACGATCAGCGGTCGTCCGGCCGCCAGGATGCCGTAGACACGGCTCGGCACGACGAAGCCGGAGAGTCCGGCCGCGAGCCCGACGACGTGCACGTCGCCCGCCGACAGCGACTCCGACAGCACGTCACGCGGTTGGTACGGCAGGAAGACGACGTTCTCGAGCTCGAGCCGCCTCGCGAGCTGCACCAGCTCCGCGTGGCGCGCGCCCGACCCGACGATCACGATCGCAAGGCTCGTCAGGTCGCGGCAGAAGGGAGGCCGCGTGCAGGAGCGTGTCGAGATCCTGCGCGTGACCGACGTTCCCCGAGTGCATCACGACGAAGGAGTCCGCGAGACCGTTCGTCTCGGACCAGCCGTTCCGTTTCGTCCCGCGGCGAGATCGCCTCGCACGTCGACCCAGTTCGGGATGACGTCGATCCGCTCGCGAGGGACGCCCTTCGCCTCGAGCCGTGCACGCATCGTCTCTCCGATCGCGACGACGCGGTCGGCGTGCTGAGCTGGAACCGGGTGAGCGCGCCGAGCACGCGACGCCGATCGGGTTGCGCAGCCGCCCGAGCTCGACCGCGATCTCGGGGAACACGTCCTGGCTGATGACGACGAGCGGGACGCGGAAGCGGCGCGCGATGGCGTAGGCGAAGGCGCCGAGGAACGGCGGGTCGGTCATGCAGATGACGGCGTCCGGGCGCGGCGCGCGAACGCCCGGCGCCGACCGCGAGCGACGCGAAGCTGAAGTAGTTCGTGCCGCGGAGGAGCAGGCGGCTGCGGTCGAACGCGGTCGACCGGACGCGGACGATCCTCACGCCGTTGCGCACGCTCGTTTCGCCGCCCGGCGCGTTCGGCAATGCGCCCGTGATCACGGTGACGTCGTAGTCCTCCGCGAGCGCCTCGCAGAGGTCCGTGAGGAGCTGCCCGGTCGCCTCGACGCCGGGCCAGTAGTACTGGTTCAGGACCAGCAGCCGAGGCCGGCCCACGCGACATTTCGCTTTGTGATTGTTGAAAGCCGGCGTGTGCCGGCTCGTGCTAGGGCACGTAGGCCGCTCCCTCGAGGTTGTAGCTCGCCGGCGGCAGGTCGGTCCCGAGCTCGAGCAGCGTCGTAATCGCGGCCGTGCGGCCGAATGACGAAGAACCGCGCCGCGAGCTCAGTGCCGACCAGCACGTCTCCGATGTAGCGGTGCAGCTGCGCCGCGGATGCGAAGTAAACGTTCCTCGTGCTCGTATCCGCGACGTACAGGCCGGCAGCTGCCGCTGTGCGGCGGCCGCCACGGGCGATCACGGCGATCGGGTTCGGGCCGACCGGCAGCCTTGCGATCGTGCGCGTCCGTCCGCGAGGGCCGATCGCCACGACGGTTCCGCCGTTCGCACCGGGATCGACCGTCAGCAAGGCCATGCCGGCCACCGAACCGAAGCCTGCTGGCGCGATCGCGACCTGGTCGGCGCCGCCGGGGCCTGCGTAGCGGCCGACGCGGTGAACGGCGCCGCGGGGCCCGATCGTATAGACGACGCCGCCGGCGAGGCTCGGGTCGCCGGAACGGCCAGTCGCGGCGACGAGGCGGTAGCCGAAGCGCCCGACGGTATCGAACGCGAGCATCCCGTCTGACGTCTCCCTCGTCGGGAGCGCGGCGAAGAGCCGGATCGTCTTGCCGTCAGGGCTCAGTCGAAAGATGCGATTGTCCGGCAGATGGCAATAGATCTGGCGCGCCGGGAACTTGTGGCCTCCGGGCGAAACGACGCAGCGAGTCTCCTCCGTCATGCTCGGCAGCGCAGCGAACGGCCGCAGCGGCCCGCCTTTCGCGTCACCGGCAAAGATCGCGTTCGTCGTGTTCTCGATGTAGAGGAACTGCGCTCCCGTCCAGACGACACCCGTGAGCGGGATATTGGTTCGGGCAAACACGTCGAAGTGCAGGGGCGGCGCCGGGCGCAGCCGCGGCGGGAGCAGCGGCAAGCGCGACGAGCGCAAAGAAACCGGCGAGACGGCGCACCATCGGCACGCGGAACGTACCGGACCACGGCCCGCGAGATCCGTGGCCGCCGAGGAGCACGGGCCGCGCGGAGGCTAACGTTCGACTTCTTGGCGGATCCGCTGCGAATCCTCGTCTCCGCTCCCGTGTATTGGCCGGCACACGCGTTTGGCGGGCCGATCCTTGTGCTGCGGCGGCTCGTCTCCGAGCTGGCACGGCGTGGCCATACGGTTGACGTCTTCACGACGAGCCTGATCGACCTGAACGGCCACCGGAGCTGGCACTCGCGGTCGGAGCAACTTGACGGAGCGACCGTTCATTACCTCGCGACGCCCACGCGGTTCCGGTGGATGGGAATCACGCCCACTCTGCCGCTGCACCTGCGCCGGCAGCCGCGACCCGACGTTGCGCACGTCTTCGGGCTCCGCGATCCGCTCGGCACGTTCGTCGCCGGCTGGTGCCGGCACCGCCGCGTGCCGTACCTGGTCGAGGCGCTCGGGATGTACCAGCCGAAGCTGCGCAAGGTCGGGCTCAAGCGCGCGCTCGACGCCACCGTCGTGCGGCACGTTGCACAAGGCGCTGCCCGGCTCGTCGCGACTTCGGACGTCGAGCGTCACGAGTACCTCGCGGGCGGCATCGACGACGGGCGGATCAGCATCAGGCCGAACGGGTTTCCCGACGTTTCCGACGACGCGCCGCGCGGGGAGCTCCGGCAGCGCCTCGGGCTCGATCTCGACACGCCGTTGGTGCTGAGCGTAGGTCGTCTCGCGCGCGGAAAGGGGCTGGAGCTCCTCGTGGACGCGATGCGCAACCTCCCCGGAGTGCACCTCGCCATCGTTGGGCCGGACGCCGGTCACGGGCTGCTGCCCGAGCTCGAGGCGCAGCGCACCGCCGAACGGGCTCGACGATCGCGTGCACCTCGTCGGCGCGATCGAGCCGGAGCGGCTCCCGAGCATCTACGCCGACGCCGACGTCTTCGTGCTCGCATCGGAGCACGAGAACTTCGGAATGGTTGCGGCCGAAGCCGCGGCCGCGGGGGTGCCCAGTGTGATCACCGACAGGTGCGGTGTCGCCGAGCTGCTCCGCGATCGTGGCGCACTCGTCGTTCCGTACTCGCGCGCTGCCGTCGGCGAGGCGTTGGCGCGTCTTCTGCGCGATGGCGGCCTCCGCCGGAGCCTCGGTGCGAGCGGCCGTGAGGTCGCGCGGGAATGGTCGTGGCAACACGTCGCCGCGGTCGAGGAGGAGATCCTCCAGAGCATCGTCGCGGCATGACCGACCTGGCGGTGCTCGGCCAGGATCCAGGCTTCGGCGGCGGCACGCTCGCGATGACGCGAGTCGTTCTGGCGCGCCGCCGAGTCGCTCGGCCGCCGTCCCGAGCTGCAGTACCTCCGCTACCGCGCACTCGACGAACGCCGTGACTCCGGGTCCGTGCTCCGCGGCCGGAGCGTCCCGCAGCTGCTGCGCGGTTTGGACGCGGCGAACGTCGCCGGCGCAGCGGCCGTGATCGCACCGCGGCTGCGCGCCGCGCGTAGTCGTTTCGTCTGCTCGGCCGTTGCGTCGAACGGCCTTGCAGCGGTGCTTGCGCGCCGCCGCTACGGCTGTTGGATCGCGACGTCCCTGATGCACGAGTGGCAATCGCGGAGCGACGGGCTCGACTCGCGGCGGCGCGCGCTGTTCCGCGCGAACGCGCCGGCGCTTCGGCTGTACGAGCGGACGGTGATTCGCCACGCAAGTGTGATCTGGACGATCTCCGCGGCGACGAGAAGGGATCTCGTCGAGGCGACCGGGATCACCGAGCAGCGGATCCGAGTCGTCCCGATCCCGATCGATCTCGACGCGTTCGTTCCGCTCGACGACGACGAGTGGCGCGCGCGGGTCGACATGCCGGAGATCATCTTCGTAGGCCGTGCGTCCGACCCACGCAAGAATGTCGGCCTCCTCCTCGATGCGTTCCGGTTGCTGCGCGAGCGGCTCGGCCAGAAGGTTCGGCTCACGCTCGTCGGGGAGCCGCCGCTCGCGCCGCTGCCGCCCGGAGTCCACGCGACCGGCCATGTGGACTCGGTCGCAGAGCTGATTCGCGGCGCAGCGCTCTTCGTGCTCCCGTCGCGGCAAGAGGGCTTCGGGATTGTCGTCGCCGAGGCGCTCGCGTCCGGGGTACCCGCGGTTATCACTCCAAGCGGAGGTCCCGAGGAGCTGATCCGCGCTTCGGGTGGCGGCGAAGTGCTCACCGGCTTCGAGGCGGACGAGCTCGCAGAGCGGGTCGAAGCGCTCCTGGCCGACCGAAGATAGGCTCGTCGCGATGCGCCGCCGAGGTCACGCGTACGTCGTCCGCGAGCACGATCCCGCGCACCTGCGCGAGGCGCTACGGGAGCGCGCTCGAGGAGCTCGATGACGGCTGAGATCGCCGTAGTCGTCGGGAACTACCAGGGCGAGCACGTTCTGCGCGACTGTCTCGAAAGCCTCGAGGCGCAAACGCGGCCGCCGCGCTCGAGGTCGATCGTCGTCGACGGCGCGCTCGACGGACCGCAGCGTCGGAGCTCGCCGAGAGCTCGACGCGCGGGTGTCTGCACGCACCGAACCGCGGCCTCGGCTTCCTCTACAACCTCGGCGCGCGCGCCGTCGACGTCCGACTACGTGCTGCTCTCGAACAACGACGTCGCCTACGAGCCGGACTGCCTCGAGCATCTCGCCGCCGCGCTCGACGCGGACGCGCAGCCGCTTCGCCGCCGATCCGACGCAGCTCGGCTGGGGCGACGGGCGCGTCGATCCACGCGCGCACGACGCTCGCGCCGCGGCCGCTTGTGGCGCGAGTACCTGCCCGGGCTTGCATCCTCGACGACCGTGCCCGCCGACGGCGTCGTGCCGACGGTGAGCGCGCACGGCGCCGCGATGCTCGTCCGACGCGAGCTGCTGCTCGAGCTCGGCGGCTTCGACGAGTCGTTCTTCATGGAGTGGGAGGACCTCGACCTCTGCTGGCGCGCGTGGGCTGCGCGGCTGGCCGACCGTCTACGTCCCGCAGGCGCGGCTGCGCCACCGCGTCGGCGCCGTCACGACGACGGACCGCGTGCGCGCGCGGCGGAGCGCATCGTCGCACCACAACCTGATGCGCTTCGCGCTCAAGTGCCTGCCCGCCTCGGCCGCGGCGCGCGTCATCGCCGGCGAGCTGCTCCGACTGCCGAAGCATCCGCGCGCGATCGCAGCCGCGCTCGTGCAGGTCGCGCGCGAATCGCCTGAGATCGTGCGCGCGCGCCGCGAGCTTCGGCCGCGCCGCGAGCTGCTCGACTGGATGCTCGCGGGACAGCCGGCATGAGCCGCGTCCCGCCGCATCGTCGTCGTGTCGAACGACCACGTCGGCTCGAGCATGGCCGGCCCGGGCATCCGCTACCTGAACTTCGCCCGCGAGCTGCGCAGCGAGGGCGACGTGACGCTCGTCGTTCCGTTCGAGACGGATCTCGAGCCGAGACGGCTTCGAGCTCGTCGTCGCGGACGTTTGGGATCCCGCGCGTGATGACGCCGCTCACGGCCGGCGCAGACTGTCGTCGTCGCGCAGCGCCTGCCCGTGCCGACGATGCGCGAAGCTCGCGCGGACGCGGACGCGCGGCGCATCTACGACCTCTATGCGCCGCTGCACATCGAGAACCTCGCGCTCGACGCGCGGCCAGGGCGACGGATCGGCAGCCGGCGGAGGCGCGCGCAGCTGAACCGGCTCGCAGGAGCCGTCGTCTTGCGCACCGGCGACGCGTTCGTCTGCGCGAGCGAGACGGCAGCGCGACCTCTGGCTCGGCGCGCTGCTGCAGGCGGGACGCATCGACCACGAGCGCTTCGCGCGCGACCCATCGCTTCGCGGCCTGATCGACGTCGTTCCGTTCGGCATCGATCCACGGAGCCGCCGCAGCCGAGCAGCGCGGTGCTGAAGGGCGTCGTGCCCGGGATCGGCGAGAACGACCGTGTGCTGCTCTGGCCGCGGCGGGATCTGGAACTGGTTCGACCCGCTGACGCGTGATCGACGCCGTCGCGGAGCTCGCGCGCACGCCGCGACGACGTGCGGCTCGTCTTCCTCGGGCTCCATCACCCGAACCCGCACGTGCCGGAGATGCGCGATGGCGGCGCGCGCGGTCGCGCGCGCCGAGGAACTCGGGCTGCGCGATCGCGTCGTCTTCTTCAACGAGGGCTGGGTCCCGTACGAGCGGCGCGGCGCCTACCTCGCTCGAGGCCGACCTCGGCGTCTCGGCGCACTTCGACGACCTCGAGAGCCGCTTCGCGTTCCGCACGCGCCTGCTCGACTGCTTCTGGGCCGGACTGCCCGTCGTCACGACGGCGCGGCGACTCGCTCGGCGACCTCGTCGAGCGGCGCGGCCTCGGCCGCGGTGTCGCCTCGGGACGTCGACGGCTGGGTCGGACGCGCTCGAGTCGCTGCTCGACGACGCGGACGCATACGGCGCGGCGCGCGCGAGCGCGATCGCCGCCGTGCGCGAGGAGTTCCTGTGGCCGCGCGTCGTCGAGCCGCTGCGGCGGCTGGTGCGACGAGCCGGCGAGCCCGTCCCACGTCGCCGCGCGCTGCGGCCGCCGGCGCGAGCTGGGTCGTGTGGCGCGTGCCGGCACGCCGTCGCGCGATCGCGGAGCCCTCGGTGCGGCTGCCGCGCGGCTGCGGACAGCTGGCCGCGCGGCGCGCTGTCGAAGGCGATCGCTACCCTAGGCGCCCGATGAGCGCCGGACGTCGACGCACCATCGCCGAGCCGCGCGCGCGGCGCAGGCGACTCGCTGCAGCAGCTCCGCATCCTCCGCGTCATCGCGGGGACCGAGTACAAGCTCAAGTACGCGGAGTCGGCGCTCGGCTACGTCTGGTCGATCGCGAAGCCGCTCGCGATGTTCGCGGTCCTCTACACCGTGTTCGGCCGGTTCTTCAAGCTCGAACGTCGGCTTCGCAGCACTACCCGCTCTATCTGCTGATCGGGATCGTCGCTCTGGACGTTCTTCGTCGACGCGACGAGCGTCGCGATGACGTCGCTCGTCGCGCGGGCGTCGCTGCTGCGAAAGCTCGCGTTCCCGCACATCGTGATCCCGCTCTCGGTGACGATGTCGGCGGCGATGACCTTCCTCGTCAACCTCGCTCGTCGTCGGCGTGCTTCGTCGCCGTGAACGCACATCGCGCCGCAGCTCGACTGGCTCTGCATCCCGTTCCTCCTGCTCGAGCTCGATCGTGTTCACGCTCGCGGTCGGCCTCGTGCTCGCGACGGTGTTCGTGCGGCTGCGCGACGTCGGCCAGGTCTGGGAGCTCGTCGTCCAGCTGCTGTTCTTCGCGTCGCCGATCATCTACCCGGTCGGGTTCCTGCCGCCGTGGGCGAAGCCGATCGCGTTCGTCAACCCGTTCGTCCAGGTGATGCAGGACGTCCGCGCGGTCGATCATCGGCGGCCCGCAGGACGATCACCGTCGCCGACGTCTACGGGACCGGCTGGGCCTACCTCGTGCCGCTCGGGTTCTGCGTGCTCACGCTCGTCTTCGCGCTCGTGGCTCTTCCGCCGCGAGTCGCCGTGGTTCGCGGAGCGCGTGTGATGACGACCGGCGATCGAGCGTCGAGCACGTCTCGAAGGCGTTCCTGCTCCCGCACCAGCGCCAGACGTCGATCAAGGAGCTGCTTCCTGCACCCGTTCCGCAAGCTCGACTACGAGCAGCAGCAGGCGCTCGACGACGTGAGCTTCGTCGTCGAGCGCGGCGAGTGCTTCGGCATCATCGGCCCGAACGGCAGCGGCAAGAGCACGCTGCTGAAGATCCTCGCCGGCATCTACCGCGCCGACGCCGGCGCCGTTCGCGTCGACGGCAGGCTGTCGCCGTTCATCGAGCTCGGCGTCGGCTTCAACCCCGATCTGAACGCGCGCGACAACATCCGCATCAACGGCACGCTCCTCGGCCTGACGCCGAAGGAGGTCGACGAGCGCTTCGACGAGATCGTCGGTTTCGCCGAGCTCGAGCGCTTCGTCGACCAGAAGCTCAAGAACTACTCGTCCGGGATGCAGGTGCGCCTCGCGTTCTCGATCGCGATCCAGGTGCCGTTCGACATCCTCCTGCTCGACGAGGTGCTCGCCGTCGGCGATCAGTCGTTCCAGGAGAAGTGCTTCGCGACGTTCGAGCGGTTCCGCGAGCAGGGAAAGACGCATCGTGCTCGTCAGCCACGACCTTGCCGCCGTCGGCAACTATTGCGACCGCGCGATGCTGGTCCAGGGCGGAGTCTGCACGGCAATCGGGCCTACGCACGAGGTAATCGAGCTCTACGCGGACCACGAACGGGTCTGAGGCTTACGACAAAGAGCACAGCCGGCAACACCGCGGCGAAGGCGTCGACGCTGCAGTGCTTGATCACGCCGTAGAGGGCGTTGCGCTCGAGGAGCGCCGGCTTCGCGTTGGCATCGAAACGGCTTGCGGTCGCGCCGCGGTGGAGGGCGGGCCGCATCGCCGCAGACCGCGATCCGAAGAGCCGCGCGGAAACGCCTGCGCAGTGACGATGGGTACAAACTCCCGAGCGTGTCCGACCTCGTCCTTGTTCGGAACGATGATGGAGATCGTGCGCTCGGTCACCTCGACGCACCGAGGGTCGCGGCTTGCGGCCGGACGTCTCCGGGTCGCCGAGCGAGAACCTGCCCGAAGAGCTCGACGACATCGCTTGCGTATCGGGTGCGATTGAGGTACCGCTCGTACGTTCTGCGCGCCTCGACGCCAAGTTTCTCCCGCAGATCTGCATCTTGCAGGAGGCGATCCAGCGTGCGGGCGAGCGCGTCGACGTCGTCGGTCGGCACCAGTTCACCGTCGACACCCGAGCGTACGACCTCCGCGGCAAGGCCGACCGGGGTCGAGACGACGGAGCGGGCCAGCGCCATGGCCTCGATCACCACGACCGGTCCCGATTCGTCTCGCGAAGTGCAGATGAAGAGGTCCGAGTGCCTCATGTACCCGAGGACGGTCGTCCGGCCGACCTCGCCCACGAACTCGATGTTCTCCAGCCCTGCGGCGCGCCTCTCGAGCTCCGCCGTGTAGTCGGGGAATAGGCGTCGACCGAGGAAGTGCGTGTGCAACCGCGCCCGGAGGTCGGGGCGGAGGCGTCGAACGGCCTCGACGAGAATGTCGGCGCCCTTCCGCCTTTCCAGCGTGCCGACGTGCGTGATGTGGACATGACCGTCCATGCGCTCGAACGGAGGCTCGTCCGGGGCACACTTCGCGACGTCGTCGATCCCGTAGTGGATCGTCGTGAAACGATCGACGTCGCCGAAGGCTTCGTACAGGCGCTCGGTCGTGTGCGACGGGAAGACGACGCGATCGGCACGGCGGAAGGCGGCGCGCGCTGAGTTCCCCCCCTCTCTGATGATCGGCAGGCCGAACTCCGACTCCTGAACGAACCACACGCACGGCACACCGAGTTCCGCGGCCTGGTTGACGACGCCCCAGCCGAGCACGGTGTTGGCGCCAATAACGTCGAAGCTCTGCAGGAACCGAGACGCGCGCGACGGATCGCGAAGGATCATGCCGTCGATCACGAGCGGAATCCCGAGGCTGATGCACTCGTCGACGAGGTCACCACCGACCGGAGACGCGCACACGACGATCATTCCCGCTTCTCTCAGTGCGCGCGCGACTTCGAGCAGCATGACAGGCGCGCCCGTCGACGAGAACTCGTGGCCGACGAGTAGCACTCGAGGGAGATCCCACCATTGGCTCGGGAGGTGCATGCCGTCTTTGGCGAAGACCTCGTACACCGAGTTGTCGTCGTGGACGAGCTCACGCATCCCGCGTGGGTAGAAGGGGTCCTCGCGCAGCCGACCGCCCCAGCGATGGAGGAGATAGGTGTCGGCGCCGGAGTCCGCTCGGCTGACCGGCGCCCGTTCATCGACATTCGCATCCTTGCGAGACTGGTGACCGAGGTGGCGAAGCTCGGCGAAAGGTGTGTAGACGAGTCGTAGGCCGCATTCCACGATGCGAAAGCTGAGATCGAAGTCCGAGTGCGAGATCGGGGTGTTCTCCACGTCCCACCCACCGACGCCGTGGAAGACCTCCGATCGAATGAGCATGCACGCGCCGTTCACGCACGACACGTTGCGCACGGCAACGGCCATGCTGTGGTAGCCGCTGTCCATGCGCGGCCACGCGTTGAAAGCAGTCCCGACGAGGTGCGCGCACGCCGAACACGAGCCCGCCGTACTGAATGGTGTTGTCGGCCCACAAGAGCTTCGGGCTCACCGCACCGACCTCGGGTAGTTGCGCGTACTGCAGCATCGATTCGATCCAGCCTTCGGTCAGCGGCTCGACGTCATCGTTCATGAAGAGGAGGTATGTCCCTTCCGCTGCGGCTGCTCCCGCGTTGCACTTCGCGGAGAAGTTGAACGGCTCGTCGAACCGTACGAAGTGCGCTTCATCGGGTCGAAACTCTCGTTCGAGACGATCCGCGAGCCTGGACCGGGTGACAACCAGGATCTCGTAGCTCTCGTACGACGTGTTCGCGGCGATCGCTTTCACACACGAGCGCGCCCTCGAAAGATCGTCAGTCGGGATGACGATCGAAACGAGGGGACGCTCGACGAGGTCAAAGACGACCCGATTGGCGAAGGGGTACTCGACGATGCGGGCCCTGCGGCCAGTCGCTGAGATCGCTGCCGCGAGCGCCGCAAGGTTCCGTTCGTCGAGCGTGCGCCTTGCCGCCGACCGCCGCAGACCCTCCGATCATCCGCCAGTGGTACAGCACCTGAGGCACGTGGCGGATCCGATCGGTGGCCGCGGCCGCCCGAAGCATGAGGTCGTAGTCCTGAGAGCCGTCGTACTCGCTTCGGAACCCTCCGAGCCGCTCGACGAGCGAACGACGGTAGACCGAGAGATGCCCGGTCCACATGTAGCTGTGCAGGAACTCCGGGCTCCAGTGCGGTTTGAGGAACGGCAGGACCCGCTTCCCGTCCGTTGCGAGCCGGTCCTCGTCGCTGTACAGGATGTCTGCGCTCGGATCCTCGTTGATTGCCTCGACGATCGCGAACAGCGCCTGCGGCGCAAGGACGTCGTCGTGATCCACGAGAGCGATGAAGTCCCCACTCGCAAGCCCGAGAGCGGCGTTCGAGTTCGCGCTGACGCCTCCGTTCTCCGGAAGATGACGGACATTCACGCGCGAGTCGCGCGCTGCGAGCTCATCGAGCAGGCGGGCGCACGCGGGATCGGCGCCCGCGTTCGCCACGCAGAGCTCGAGGTTGCCGTACGTCTGTCCGAGCACGGACTCGGCCATTTCTCGAAGCACGAAGAGCGGAGGGTCGAAGACTGGGACGACGACGGAGATGAGCGGCTCGACGTCGACCCGAACCGCCCGTCGGCGCTGGTCGGCTAGCTCCGCCTTGCTCGGATCGTTCCGCATTCGCCACAGCTCGTATCGCTGCTGTATCTCATTGCTACGACGGGACATAGACACGGCCGTCGATGCGCGCTCGCGCGCAGTGCGCCAGGCCAAACGGCGCACCCGCCGCGCGACCTCCCTCGGCCCGCCTTCGTTGAGCAGGACCTCGGCCGTACGGCGCACGAGGATGCGTCCGTGACGAATGTGACCCCGTTTGAGCATCAAGAATCGCGAAACGCTACCGGCTGGCCCAGCCGCATGGACGCTACTCGCGAAGGCGGTCGGGGCGTCGCCCAGTCACCGGGGCACATTAGCCGAGGGCGCTTCGATGGGCGCTCTCGAGCTGGACGAGCGTCGGGGGCGGCAGTCAGGCAACAGAGGACCTCGCGGGCCGTTAACGTACCCCATCGATTTGCGGCCCAACCGATCAGGCCAACGCCCGAAGCGCTGAGGTCGCGTCTTGATCGGGACCTACGGAACCGTTGTCTTCATCTGTGTGGCCGCGATCGCCATTGGCCGCGGGATCTTCTCACTAACGGGCGAGACGAACTGGAACTGGCTGGCGCCCGCGGTCGGGTACGCGGCTCTGCTCGTGCTCTGCGACAGGCCATTCGCCTGCCCGGCCACGGTGGACGGCCGTGGCCGCGGTGCTCGTCGTCGTGGCGGGCGCCGTCCTCGTAGCCGTCGGTCAGCTGTCAACCGGTCGCTCGTCGACGGGCTCGTGACGGCAGTCGCGGTACTCGTCGCGACAGCGATCCCGTTCATCGCCAGCGGTCGGTTCGGCATTCTCGGCGTGTCGTTCCTCAACGACTCGTCAGTGCATCTGCTGCTCGCCGACGGTCTTCTGCATCCGGAGTTCCGCGCGTTCACCAACCACGGGCCCCCGGGTTATCCCTCCGGCCCCCACGCGATCTTCGCGACCGCCGGGCAGGGCCTCGGCGTCGGTCTGGACGAAACGTTGAACGGGCTGCTTGTCGCAACCGCCGTGCTGACGGGTCTAACGGCACTCGCCGGCCTCGAGGAGCTTCCAAGACCTGCGAGGTGGGTCATCGCGACGCTCGCGGCGATCTTCTATCTCCCCGCAGCCTGGTACGCGGAGGGAGCGTTCAAGGAGCCCATCGTCGGAATGCTCCTCCTCGCACTCGTGCTGCTCGTTCTGCGCGGACGGCGCGAGCGTTTCGTGAATCTCTGGCGCGTCGCCATCCCCGCTGCACTCCTGCTCGTCGGGATAGTCTACGCCTACTCCTACACCGGTCTCGTTTGGCCCGCGGCATTTCTCGCGATCTGGGGCGGAGCAGAATTGATTCTGCTCCTGGTGCGGCCGGGGCGGCGGCGGCTGCTCCACGAGTTTCGCGTTCGAGCTGCTCCCTTGGGCGCGGGAGTCGGTCTGTTCGTCCTCGGTGTAATTCCTGAGGTCACGCAAGTCCAGGCGTTCGTCCGGACGATCGGCGGCGCGACACTCGGCACCGTGGCGGCGATTCCGAAGACGAACACGGGAAACATTCCCTTCCCGCTGAGCGCTCGGGAAACGCTCGGAATCTGGCTACAGCGCGATTTCAGATTCTGGCCGTCGAACCACCATGAGGCTCGCTTGCTCTCGCTGTTCGCCCTGGCCGTCGTGCTCATCGGCGTCGCGAGAGAGCTGGCGAAGCGCGAGCTCGAGATTCCCGCAGCTCTCCTCGGCTGCGCCCTGGTCTTCGCGTACACGAGGCACACGCAGTCGCTGTACGTCGCCGCGAAGGCGCTCGTGGTTCCGGCGCCGCTTATCGCAGTCACCGGGGGTCGCGGCCTCTTCGGACGCGTCGGCCCGCGCGCGTGGGCTGGAAGGCTAAGGGTTGTGCTGTTTGCCCTCGCCGTGCCGTTCCTCGTGCTCGCCTTCGGCTCGAGCTTCCTGGTGCTTCGGAGCGCCTTCGTCGGTCCTGCCGACCATGCGCGTGAACTGCACAGCTTGGTCGGTCTGCTGGACCGCCGCCCGACACTCGTCCTCGTTCACGACGACTTCTATGAATCCGAGCTCCTGCCGGTCCCGACGACGAGCCCGCCCATCTTTTCACCGATCCTGGCGGCGCCATTCTCGGCTCAGAAGCCGTGGCAGTACGGTTCTCCGATCGATTTCGACTCTGTCGACGCGGGCACCCTCGATCAGTTCGACTATGTGATCACCTCCCGAACGGCTTACCAGAGCGAGCCACCGCCGAACTTCCATCTTGTCAGACGTACGCGGTCGTACGAAGTGTGGCGCCGGGTCGGGCCGACGTTTCCTCGTCGTGTGCTGCCAGAAGCAGGCGCTCCGGGCGCCGTTCTCGACTGTCGCCAACGTTCGGGTCGTGACATCGCGCGCGCACAGGGGATCGCACGCATCCGAGCTCGCCCGGTCGTGCAATCCCTCAACCGGGGGCTTCAGCCTGGACAGTCCGTTACGACGGCGATTACGCTGCCGCGGGGGACATGGGAGCTCTCGCTCTCTACACGAGTTCCTTCGGTGTTCGCGTTGCCGCCGGGTCGTTGCGAACGACCTTGCCGGCGAATCTCGACCGGCCGGGCGCATTCTGGCGCGTCGGTGACGTCCGCGGGAACGGCCGCCCGTGACCGTCTCGCTTGCTGAGGAGAGGCCCAAAGTCCTCTCCGCTCCGTCCGAGATCGCCGCTCTCGGAACGCTCGCGGCGGTCAAGTCCTCCGGCGAACGCACTCTGCCGCTCTCGCGGTCGTGCGGCAAGTACGTCGACTGGTACCGGACGTCGTAACGGCTCTCGCGGAGAGCAATTTCCTCTTCGGCTCCAGCAGATTCGGTCAGGCCTGCGCCGCGCGGTTCGTGATGGACCCACGCGTATACCGGCTCGGAGTACTCCGATGATGCCTGCGATGCGGCGATCCGCACAGCAGGTCTCGGGTCGGAGTTCCTCGCCGAAAATGAGCTCTTCCGCACGGTTGCGGCGTCCATCGCGTTCGGTGACGTGCTCGGCTGGTTCCAGGGCGTAGGATCGGTCCGCGCGCCCTCGGCAATCGCTTGGTTCTGGCCCGATCCGCGGCGGGATGTCATGAAGGACATCGTCAATGCGCCGGATCAAACACCGCGAGCCGTTCCGGTCCGTTCGCCCCGCCCATCCTCGCCGAACTCGGCCGGGTCATTGCCGCCGCCGACGCGGAAAGTGAGCCCGCGAAGATCGCGGAGAACGTCGGCTGCGGAGTCGTCGTCGCGCCGGGGAATCCCGAGGCGCTGACCGCCGTCACTCGCCCCCGCGCGCGACGGCGGCTACGACCTCGCGCCCATGGTCGCGGCCGGGCGTGAGTACGTCGTCGCGAACGCAGATCGCTTCGTCGCCGTGGATCGCTACCGCGCGCTCCTCCGCGAAGTAGCCTCACGCCCGTGCCGCGCGGAGAGCCGCCTCGTCAGCCCGCTGTTCCTCGCCGCCGTGTTCTGCTCGACCTTCGAGAAGGTGCACTGGAACGTCGCGGGCACCGTGTACCTCGCCGACGTCACGTCGCTGCTGTTTCTCGCCGTCTGGGGCCTCGATCGCGCCGGCCACCACGGTCGGCGTGTGCCGCGCACCGCCGCCGTGCTGCTGCTCTTCCTCGTCGGGTTCCTGCTCGTGTACCTCGTCGGCTTCTTCAACCTCGACACGCAGCAGGCGGCGGCGCAGTTCGGCAAGGGCGTCGTGAAGTGGCTGATCCACTTCGTCTTCCTGATCGTCGCGGTCATCTACCTGGCCGGGCACTCACGCGCAGTTCTACTGGCGGACGCTGGCGTGGTTCTTCGGAGGGATCACGTTCAACGCGCTCTACGGGATCCTGCAGCTCGGCGCCGCGCAGGCCGGCCACAACCTCGACTCGTTCTTCATCAAGCCGCTGACGCGCGGCGCGAGCCAGATCAACATCTACGGCGCAGTGGGGGGATCGAACGTCTACCGGCCGAACGCGCTCACCGGCGACCCGAACCACCTCGGGATCATGCTGCTCGTGCCGTTGCTCGTGCTCGCGCCGATCTACCTGCGGCTCGAGCGGCGCCATCGGCTGCGGCTGCCGCTCGCGTTTCTGATCGCGCTGCTCCTGCTCGCCGAGCTCGACGACGCTCTCTCGCAGCGCGTTGCTCGGGCTCGCGGTCGGCGCGTTGGTGCTCGCCGTGCCGTACCGGCATCTCCTCTGGACGCGCGCCGCCGCCCTGCCGCTCGCTCTCGTCGCGGTACCCGTGCTCTTCGAGGTCTACCGTCGCTTCGGATACTTCGACACGGTCGTCCGCTCGCGGCTCGCGACGAGCGGGAGAGGGACGTCCGCGCACTTCGGCGTCTACTCGTTCATTCCCGACGTCCTGCATCTGCATCCGCTGTTCGGGCTCGGGCTACAACAACTTCTCCGTCTACTACGAGTTCGTCACCGGCAAGACGAACTGGGGGCCGCACTCGTACTACGTCGCGCTGCTCGTGGAGGGCGGCCTCGTCGGGACGCTGCTGTTCGCCGCGTTCCTGCTCTACGTGCTCCATCGCCTCGGCGTCGCGCGACGCATCGGACGCTCGCTCGCCGCCGCGGGCAATCCCGAGGCCGCGCGGGTGCGGCCGCTGGCGTGGGGGATGACGGCGGCGCTGCTCGGGACGATGGCGGCGAACGCCTTCTACCTGACGCTGTCGTTCTTCTACTTCTTCGTTTTCGCGGCGCTCGCGCTCGCAACGCCGATCGTGTTCGGGCGCGAGTCTGACCCGGAGCCCAGCTTCGACCGGAGGTAGGTCATCGACGCGAGCGCGGGGAGCGGATCGTCGGCGGCGAACGTCGAGCGCACCTTCTTGCGCCGGAGGTACGGCGTGGCGAAGTCGCGCAGGCCGATGTCGCGCCGCCTGAGCATCTGCATGCCCACCCACGCGTCCTTCGCGAAGTAGACCCAGGCGACGTCCTCGCGGAACGTTCGCGGCGGCGGCGCGGGCTTGCCGCAAAGGTCGTCGTACGCGATCCGCGCGAGGTCGAACCAGCGGCTCATCGCGACGCCGGCCCACATCGGCAGCCGCGTGTTCACCTCGAGGACGCGGAACGTGTCGTCCCGCGCGTCGTGCGCGAACTCGACCTGCGCGAAGCCGCGATAGCCGGCACCGCGAAGCAACCGCAGCCCGAGGTCGAGCACGCGCTCGTCGAACTCGACGAGGAACACGGCGCTCGTCCCGAAGCGCAACGGCCCCTGGCGCAGCTTGCGGCCGACGACGCTCGCGAGCGCCTCGCCGTCACGGCCGATGTACGTGAACAGCGAGTAGATCTTCTCCTGCGAGCCGGGGATCAGCTCTTGCACCACGGTCTCGAAGCCGTGCTCGCTCGCCTTGCGCCACGCCGCTACGGCTGAGTCGACGTCGTCGGCGACGAAGAGCTTCTCGCCGAACATGTACGCGAACTCCTGCCCTGTCACGGGCTTGATCAGGTAGGGCGGGCGCAGGCCCGACGTACGGATCGACTCCTCGCCGTCCGGAGTGATCGTCGTCGGCAGCGGCACGCCAGCGCGCTCGGCCTCAGCGCGGAGCAGATCCTTGCGGCGCAGCTTCTCGACGATCTGCGCATCGTCGGGCAACGGCAGATCGGCGAGCTCGCGCACCTCGTCCCAGTTCCGGAGGACGACGTGGACGCTCTCGTCGCGCTCGGGAAAGAGCACGGGACGCCCGTCGCGCGCGGCTTCGCGGAGCGCCGCAAGCAGCAGCTCGTCTCGGTCGCCCGTTGCGGCGACGCGACGCGTCAGGTGCCGCGAGCGGACGCCGAAGTCGGTCGGCTCGTACGCGACGCCCGTCACCGGGACGCCGGAGCGGCCGAGGCTGCGCGCGAGCGCGAGCCCGGCCCAGAGCAGGCCGAAGACGACGGCCGGACGCTGATTCAATGCTGCCGCGCCTTCGCCCGCTCGATGTTCATCTCGTCGACGATCGGCTCGGGCCGCTCGCCGAACAGCTGCCGCACAGTCAGCCAGACGATCTTCGCGTCGAGCTTCAGCGACCAGTTCTCGATGTACCAGGCGTCGAGCTCGAAGCGCTGCGGCCACGGGATCGAGTCGCGGCCGTTCACCTGCGCCCAGCCCGTGATCCCGGGCTTCACGGCGAGCCGGCGCCGGTCCGCCTCCGTGTAGTTCGCGACCTGCTCGACGATGTCGGCACGCGGGCCGACGAGGCTCATCTCTCCGCGCACGACGTTGACGAGCTGCGGCAGCTCGTCGAGGCTCGTGCGCCGCAGCACGCGGCCGCTGCGCGTGATGCGCGGATCGTCTGGGAGGTGCCCGTACGGATCCTCGCTCAGCTTCTGTGCCTGCCCGACCGCGATCGCGTCCCGAACCATCGTGCGGAACTTGAACATCCGGAACTCGCGGCCGTTCTTGCCGGCGCGCGGGTGCGCGAACAGCACGGGGCGGCCGGTCTCGAACAGGATCCAGAGCGCGACGACCGCGAGCACGGGGCTGAACAGGATCAGCGCGATCACTGCGAGCACGCGGTCGAGCGCGTGCTTCAGCCAGACGGTGGGCGTGTTGCGGGCCAGCGAGGTCACGGACGTATCATCGCCGCAGTGCGTGTCGCGCTCATCGATCCTGGGAGCACCACGCCGCCGTACGACCACAGTCTTGCGAGCGCGCTCGCGCGTCGCGGCCACACCGTCGATCTGCTCACGTCTCCCTTTCCGTTCGGGCCCGTTCCCCAGCCGGTCGGCTATCGGCGCGACGAGCTCTTCCTTCCGGTCAGCGGCAGGATACTCGCGCGCAATCCACGCTCGCGCTCGCGCTACGTCGTCAAGGGGCTCGAGTACCTGCCGAGCGTCCGCCGCCTGACGCGACGCCTGAAGGAGCTGGAGCCGGATGTCGTGCACGTGCAGTGGCTCTCGCTGCCCCGCATCGACGTGCGCTGGCTGCAGAGCGTCGCCGCATCGCGACCGACTGTTTTTACGGCGCACCACGCGCTGCCGCGTGACGACGGCGCGGGGGTGGACGCGCGCCGCCGCGTGTACGACATCGTCCGGCGCGTGATCGTGCACTCGTGCCGCGGTGTCGACGATCTGGCTGCCCTCGGTGTCGACCGCGCGCGCATCGCGTACATCCCGCACGCGGTGTTCGAGGCGCGACGGTGCTCGGAGCCGACTCCGCCGAGCGGCTCGACGCTGCTCTTCTTCGGCTTGCTGCGCGCGTACAAGGGGATCGACGTGCTGTTGCGCGCGCTCGCGCACATGCCGGATGCGCGGCTCGTCGTCGCGGGGGATCCGCTCGATCCCGTGGAGCCGCTGCAGCAGCTCGCGCGCGAGCTCGGAGTGGACGCGCGCGTCGAATGGCGTCTCGGCTTCCTCCCCGACGACGAGGTCGCCGCGTTGATGCGCGACGCAGCGATCGTCGTGCTGCCCTACCGGCGGACCGACGCGTCGGGCGTGCTCGCGACGGCGATCGGCCACGGACGGCCCGCGGTTGTCACGGACGTCGGCTCGCTCGGCGAGACCGTCCGCGAGTTCGACGCCGGCGAGGTCGTGCCGCCCGGCGACGAGCGCGCGCTCGCCGAGGCGTGCCTCCGCCTCCTCGAGCCGGAGCGGCTGGCTGCGGCATTCGACGGCACGCGCGCGGCGAGGAAGGCGCTGACATGGGACGCGGCCGCGCTCGAGCACGAGCGCGTCTACGAAGCGATCCTGTGAGCTTCGAGGTCTGGAGCGCCGATTCGCCGGAGTGGCTCGCGCACTGGTCGTCCTGGCCCGAGCTCGAGGTCTACGCGCACCCCGGCTACGTATCGCTGGAGCAGGACGAGCACACACGCGCGCTCTGCGCCGCCTGGCGCTCGGACGAGGGCTCCGTGCTCTATCCGTTCCTGCTGCGCGACCTGCGCGGCGACCCGTTCGGCGTCGATGCGGCGGACGTGATCACGCCGTACGGCTATGGCGGCGCGTTCTTCTGGGGGCGAGATCGCGACGCAGTCGCGCGAGCGTTCTGGCCCGCATTCGACGCCTGGGCGGCCGAGCGACGCGTGGTCTCGGAGTTCGTGCGGCTCGCGCTGTTCGACGACGAGCTCCTGCCGTATCCCGGTGAGCGCGAGCAGCGCCTCGTCAACGTCGTGCGCGATCTGGCGCCGAGCGCGGACGAGCTCTGGATGGACTGCGAGCACAAGGTGCGCAAGAACGTGAAGACGGCGCGGCGCGCGGGCATCACGATCGAGCTCGACTCGACAGGCGAGCGACTGGACGACTTCCTTCGCCTCTACGAGCACACGCTCGAGCGCCGCGACGCACCTGCGCGCTACCGCCTCCCGCGTGAGTTCTTCGAGCGCCTCCCGGATGCGCGCGTCTACGTGCACGCGCTCCAAGACGACCACGTCGTATCGTCCGAGCTCGTGCTGCTCTCCGAGCGCAACGCGTATTCGTTCCTCGGCGGCACCGACAGCGATGCGTTCGCACTGCGCCCGAACGACCTGCTGAAGTGGGAGCTGATCCTCTGGGCAAAGCAGGCCGGCAAGCGCCGCTTCGTGCTCGGCGGCGGCTACGGCGCCGACGACGGGATCTTCCGCTACAAGCGCAGCTTCGCGCCGCACGGCCTTGTGCCGTTCTACACGGGCAGCCGCATCCTGCAGCCGGAGCTTTACGACGAGCTAACCGCGCGGGTCGGGAACACACCTGACAGCGCATTCTTTCCCGCCTACAGGGAAGGTACGCAGTGATGCGTCTGCTCGCACTCCCGCTGGCGGTGCTGGCGTTCCACACGTCGGTGCAGCCGCTGTCCTCGCAGCAGCGCGCCGACCTGAATGGGCCGTCCTGGCACCGGGGCTGCCCGGTTGCGCTGTCGGACCTGCGTCTGCTCAGAGTGACGCACTGGGGCTTCGACGGCCGCGCGCACACGGGACAGCTCGTCGTGAACGAGCGGTTCGCCGTCCCGCTCTCGCGTGTCTTCCGGCGTCTCTACGAGCTTCGCTTCCCGATCCGTCACATGAGCTTCGCCGACGCGTACGGGCCGAGCGGTTCCCGCCCCGCCGACGGTGACGTCACCGCGTCGTTCGAGTGCCGCCAGGCCGTCCCGTCGCCGTGCACCGGCGGGACGGGCACCGGCAGCTGGTCGATGCACGCCTACGGCGAGGCCGTCGACCTGAACCCGGTCGAGAATCCGTACGTCGGCTGCGGCATGACGCGCGACCCCTCCGCGCGGCGCTACCTCAACCGCTCGCGGCATCTCCGCGGGATGGTCACGCCCGCAGTCGTCCGCGCGTTCAAGTCGATCGGCTGGGGCTGGGGCGGCTCCTGGTCGGGATCGACGAAGGACTACATGCACTTCTCCTCGACCGGTCACTAGCGTCGCTCAAAGTTCACCGCGGCGAGCACAACAGGAGGTGACCCAAGTGCAGGACTACGGCCTCGACCGTCGGGACGTCTGACACTCCTGTAACGGCGGCTGCGACCAGACCTGGTCGCATCGCCTGGCGGTGGCATGAGCTGGAGCCGGTCCGCTGACGTTCGGTACAATCCGACACACTTTCTCATGGGTGGCTGCCGCCAACGCGAGGGCCTCGACCCCTCTCCGGTAGCTTGCGCCCGTGGTCGTGGTGAGGGTTCTCTTCTGGGCGAGCCTGGCCGCCATCGTCTGGACGCACGTCGGCTATCCGCTCGCCGCCGCACTGCTCGCGCGCGTTCGCAGCCGCGAGGTGCACAAGGCCGACGTCACGCCGAGCGTCACCGTGATCATCCCCGCGCACGACGAGGAGGGCGTGATCGCGGCGCGGCTCGACAACCTGCTCGCGCTCGACTACCCGCGCGAGCAGCTCGAGATCACCGTCGTCTCGGACGGCTCGACGGACGGCACCGACGCGATCGTCCAGGAATACGCGTCGCGCGATCCGCGCATCCGTTTGCTCGCGCTCCCGCGCGGAGGGAAGCTCGCGGCGCTGAACCACGCCGTCGGCGAGAGCACGCGCGACGTCGTCGCGTTCTCCGACGCGAACTCGTCCTGGGCGCCGGACGCGTTGCGCAAGCTCATGCGGAACCTCGCCGACGAGAACGTCGCCTACGTCTGCGGCAAGCTCAGCCTCGAGCGTCCCGACGGCACGAACCGCGAAGGCGTCTACTGGCGCTACGAGCTCTGGCTGCGCGAGAGCGAGTCAGCGCTCGGCTCGATCACCGGCGGCAACGGCTCGATCTTCGCCGTCAGGCGCACGGACTACGTCGCCCACCGCTTCGGCCTCGACCTCGGCCTACCCGATGCGATGGTGAAGCGCGGCAAGCGCGCCGTCTACGAGCCCGAGGCGGTCGCGAGCGAGAAGCCCGCGGGCAATCTCGAGGACGAGTACCGGCGCAAGGTGCGCATGTTCCCGTGGGCGTGGCAGCACATGTTCGAGGGGCGCATGCTCGCGGGAGTCGGCCCGCTCTACTTCTTCGAGCTCTTCTCTCATCGCGTGCTGCGTTACGCGAGCGGCATCCTGCACGTCGTGCTGCTCGCGACGAGCATCGCGCTCGCCGGCCACGGGCTCGTCTACCTCGTCGCGCTCGCCGGTCAGCTCGCGTGGCTCGCACTGGCCGCGCTGGGACGACTCCGCGTGCCGATTCCAGGTGCGGGGATCGCGTACTACTACTTCCTCGTCACGTGGGCGACGCTCGCGGCGCTCGTCAGCTACCTGCGCTTCGGGGTCTCGCCGCAATGGGAGCGCGCGGAGGGCGTGCGCTGATGCGGATCGCCGCCCTGCTCGCGGTCGTCGCGGCCCTGTGCGCATGCGGCGCGGCTTCCTCGGGACGCGCTGACGAGGAGCGCGATCTCTCCGCGTACACCGGGCTTGCAACCTGGGTCGACCTCTACGACCCGCACGTCCTCAAGCGTCCCGAGACGTCGGTCGC
The DNA here is from genome assembly GCA_963815965.1 of uncultured Actinomycetes bacterium. Classification (GTDB taxonomy): domain Bacteria; phylum Actinomycetota; class Thermoleophilia; order Gaiellales; family Gaiellaceae; genus DASVFB01. The sequence goes on from CAWFIT010000001.1 coordinate 1,111,419, forward strand.
CGCGATGGCAGAGAACGGCGTGCGGACGCTGTTCTTCGAGACGTCGAACTACCAGATGCGCCGCGACATCGTGCGTCCGGACCGCGTCGCGCGCTTCGTCGAGGCCGCGCACGCCGAGGGGATGCAGGTCGTCGCCTGGTACCTGCCGTCGCTGACGGATCTCAACCGCGACCTGCGGCGGTCGCTCGCGGCCGTCAAGTTCACGACGCCCGACGGCGAGCAGTTCGACTCGTTCGCGCTCGACATCGAGGCGACACTCGTCCGGTCGCCGGCAAAGCGCAACGAGCGTCTGCTCACGCTGACGCGCCGACTGCGGGCCGCCGTACCGCAGGAGCTCGCGCTCGGCGCGATCGTGCCGTCACCGCGTCGGCATGCAGCTTCGGCCGTGGTACTGGCCGCGCTTCCCGTTCGCGCAGCTCGCACGCTCGTACGACGTCTTCCTCCCGATGGGCTACTTCACCTACCGGCCGCACTACCGCGGAGGGAGCGCGGCGTACACGCTGTCGAACATCAGGTTGCTCCGCGCTGGAACCGGCGATCCGGCGCTGCCGGTGCACGTGATCGGCGGGATCGCCGACGCTGTGACGCCCAGCCAGCTGCGCGGTTTTCTCCGGGCAGCGCGGGCCGGCGCCGCGATCGGCTCCAGCCTCTACGACTTCGCGCTCACCACGCCGCGGCAGTGGACGCAACTGCAGGCGTCGAACGACCTCCCGCCGAGCGGCTGACCCGTAGCGCCCCGCTCGTCAGCCGCGTGACCTCTCCTGGGTTGACCCGGTCGACGAGTCGCACGTCCAGCCGGTAGATCGAGCGGCCGAGCCGCGTCTTCGGCAGTTCGAGCGTCAGCGCGCGACCGGCGCCGCGGAGCGAGCCTCTTCGCGCCGCGACTGGGCGTCCTCGCGCGTCGTCCAGCGTGAGCAGGTACAGGCAGTCGCGGGCGCAGGCAAGATTGACCGCGGCCGGCGCGGAGGCGTCGAGCTCCTTCGGGAAGTCGAGCGTGCTCGCCGCCGCTTTCGACGCGAGGCCCGGACAGACGACCGTGCCGCGCTGTGCCGGCGCGGCGGCGGCGGCGACTTTTCGGGCCCACGCGCTCCCGATGAGCCGGTCGACGACAACGCCACTGACGTTCTTCGCGCACGCGAGGTCGGTAATCGCTTGCGCGTACGTTCGCTTCGGAGTCGCGAGCCCGTCGATCAGCACGGGAGCCGCGCCGAGGAACTTGTCGAGAGCCGGGACGCTCGCAGCCGTCGCATGGCGGAGGACGACGACGTCGGAATCCGCGCCGAGCGCCCTCAGGGTCGCCTTCGGCGCCCTTTTCATGTCGACCAGTGGACCGACCGCGACATCCGGCAACTCGGCGTGCACGGCTTTGCGCACCGCAGCGAGCGCCGCGGTGTACGCACCGACCGTCGCCGGGCGGGCGGCCGGGGTCAGGGTGAAGTCGTGGATTCCCGGGACGAGCTGCGCAAGCGCCGCCGCGTACCGCGCAAGCGCCCTTTTCTCGCGGTGATTTGCGGGTAGGCGTCGCACGCGAAGCTCCACGAGCGCGGAGGCGCCGGTGAGCGGGCGGAAGGCCGCGGCGAGCGCCAGCGCCGGCCTCGAGGCGCCGGTCGGCCATTCGACGCGGATGCGCACCAGCCTCAGCCCGAGCCTTTGCGCGCGCGCTGCGTCGACCGGGTCGTCGAGACCTGCGCCGACGAGCAGCGCCGGCCGCTCGTTCGCCGTCGAGCTCGTCGCCCGCACCGACCGCGTGCGTGCTCCGTGTGCCACGCGGACGAGCGGCAGCGCCTGGAACGACGCGCGGTTTCCGGCGACGTCGACGGCGGTCAGCGCGATCGGATAAATGCCGCCGCGCCGCGGCTTCTTCCACGCCAGCGTGCGCCAGCCGCCGCCGAGCCACATGCGCTGCGTCCGGCCGCCGGCGGCCGAGTAGACGGTCGTCCGCGCGGGCTTCGACAGCCAGAAGCGAAGCTCACCGAGACGTCCCTCCGCGAGCCTGAACGCAGGCGGTTGGCGCCGATACGCAGCGAAACGCGACGCTGCGGCCTCGAAGCGCGGATCGGCAGACGACAGCATCCGCAGGAGCCGGACGACGTAATCCTGGTAGTGCAGGTTCGACAAGCGGCTCGGCAGCGAGTAGTACGTCCAGTAGCCCGTGTCGAACCGCGGCAGCGTCGCCGCGGCTGCCCGCTGGAGACTGCGCGCGAGCATGGCGGCCGACGCGTCGCCCGTCTTCGCGACGTACTTGCGAAGCGAGACGATGGCCTGGAGCTGCGGGTTCAGCACCTGCATCGAGGCGAAGCCGTACAAACGGATCCACGGCCCCGCGGCGACGTTCATCGTCAGCCGCCCGGGAATCGGCCGGTACGCGCTCCGTGCGGCGCGCAAGAACGACGACGACCTGCTGGGCACGAGCGTCGCAGCGCGCGCGAACGCCTGAGCGGCCACCGCCTGCGCCATCCCGGAGAGCCACGGCGCGCGGCCGCCGCCGAAGTCGAAGTAGTACTCCCAGACGGCGCCGCCGCTCTGCCCGACGCCGCGGGCGATCAGCGCCCGCGCAAGCCGTTCCGCGCCGCGCGCGTCGCCCGCCGACACGCGGGCGTTCAGTGCGCCGAACTCGGCTAACGGGTGGAACTCGAAGCAGCGCCCGGCGAAGTAGCGGTAGACGATGCCGTCGGAGTCCACGATGTCCGTCTTCGCCGCGGGCGCCGAGTGTCGCGCGAAGTACGAGTTGTTCGCCCTCAGCTGCCCGAACAGCGCGACCGCGCGCGGACCCGTCATGCGCCCCGGGAACGAGGCGATCTGGTCGAGGGCGGCGGCTACGTGCTCGCGGCGGCCGCTCGGGAGCCGGCGGATCAGGCTTCCGGCCCGGACGATCTCCGCCCGGTCGCGCGCCGCGGCCTTGTGGTCGATGCGCCCTGCGGCGACGGCGCGGTTCACGGCCGCGAGGGCCGCGTTCTGCGCAGGCAGTCGCGCCGCGTCGGCAGTGCCGGTCGCGGCGAGGGCGGCTAGTGCCGCAGCGATACCGGCCCGACCCCTCACGCCTCCTCACACGCTAGGCGCGGTTTTGCTTCCTCGCATCCCCCTTTTTGTTGTCAGGCTTGTTCCCGAACTCTCAGGCTTGTGGTCTTGCACCGCAGGTGTCTAGTGGTGTCCCGTGCCGCTGCTACCCTCGCCGCGGTGGGTCGGTTGAGGGCCAGCGCGGCGGGCGCGCTCCTGCTCGTCATCGCCGGGCTCGCGGCCGGCTGCGGCGGATCGGCCCTCGAAACAGGCAGCGTGCGTCCCGACTCGCCGACGAAGCGGGCTAAGCCCGGCATTGACGTCGCCGTGCTCGTCAAGGACGGCGACACCGGCCGCCGGATCCGCGGTGCGCGTGTGCGCATCGGACCGCACCGCGCGCGCACGAACGGGCGCGGCGTCGCCTCGCTGCGCCTGAGCCGCCAGGGGAGGTTCGTCGTCAGGGCCGTCGCGCACGGATATCCCGAGCGCGAGCTCGCGCTTCCCTTCACCAAGCGCCGCTTCCGCATGCTGCCGCTCTACGCCCGCAGCTGCAGTGGACGATGTACGGCGCAACGCCCGCAGCGGACGCAGGCTCAGTCGGCGATCAACCTCCGGCCGCCGTTCCACCGCGTATGGCAGCGACGCATCGGTTACATCGAGTTCCCGGCGGTCGTGTCGGACGGCGTCGCCTACATCTCCAACCTCGGCGGCACCGTGCGCGCGCTGCGCATGCTCGACGGCAAGCGGTTGTGGTTCCTGAAGATCCGCCATGGCAAGTCGGCGTCGTCCCCTGCGGTCGTCGGCGACGATCTCGTCGTGCACGGGATGGACGGCAACGTCCGTGTGCTCGACCGCAGCAACGGTCGCGTGCGCTGGCGCTTTCACATCGGGTCGCCTGTGGAGTCGTCACCGGTCGTGTCGCACGGGATCGACTACTTCGGCGCGTGGAACGGGAACGTCTACGCGCTCGACTTGCGCACGCGGCGCCTTCGATGGGTGTTCCGCTCGGGCTACAAGATCACGTCGAGCGCGGCGCTCTCGGGCGGCAAGCTCTTCATCGGCGACTACGGCGGGCGTATCTGGGCGCTCTCGCCGCGGACTGGGCACCGGCGCTGGGTTTCGTCCGTCGGTGGCCGTATCTACGGCACACCCGCCGTCGAGCACGGACGCGTCTTCGTCCCGTCGTCGACCGGCAATTCACTGACAGCCTTCTCGGCGAGCGGGCGCCGCCTCTGGGGGATCAACACAGGCGCCTATGTGTACTCGTCGCCGGCGGTGTGGCGGGGGCGTGTCTATTTCGGTTCGTTCAACGGCGTCCTCTACTGCGCGTCTGCTGCTAGCGGACGCATCCTCTGGACGTATTCGAGCGGGCGCGCGATCTCGGGTGCGCCGACGGTCGTCGCCGGCGTCGTCTACTTCTCGAACACCGGCCACCGCACCTACGGTCTCAGCGCGCGCACGGGGCGGGGATTGATGTCGTTCGACGACGGCGACTACGTACCCATCTCGGGCAACGGAAGCAGGCTGCTCGTCCACGGCTTTGCCACGCTTTACGGCGTCGCGCCGCGGTGAAGAAGCTCGCCGCCGCCGCCGCGCTCATCCTGCTGCTCATCGCGGGAGCTGTTGTCGGCTACGTCCTCTACAAGAACCACGAGTCGCGCAACATCCACGGCTCGCCGAGCGTCGAGTTCGTGACGACCGAGCCGCCGAAGCCCGTGCAGCGGACTCCGGACATCGTCTGGCCGACGTACGGCTACGACAACGAGCGCGTGAAGGCCGTGTCTGGGTTCGGCGTGCGCCCGCCTTTCCGCGTGCAGTGGGCGTTCCGTGCGCGGAAGCTGCTCGAGTTCCCTCCGGTGGTCGCGTACGGGAAGCTCTACATCGCGAACAACGCGGGCGTCATGTTCGCGATCGAAGCGCGGACCGGGAATGAAAAGTGGCGCTACGACGCGAAGCGCTGCACGGCCGCGTCTCCGGCCGTCGCGAACAGGATCGTGTACCAGGTCTTCCTCAACCACCCGCCGTGCAATGCACAGGGCTCGAACCTCGACGGCGAGATCATCGCCTTCCACGCGATCGGCGGGCGCATCAAGTGGAGGCGGACGATCGGACCCAGTGAGACGTCTCCGCTCGTGTCGAACGGGCTCGTCTACGTCGGCGACTGGAACGGCAAGGTGTACGCCTTCGACACGGCGACCGGAAAGACGCGCTGGACGTTCTCGACGGGCGGCAAGGTGAAGGGCGGCGTCGCCGTGTCCGGAAACCGGCTGTACGTCGGCTCGTACGACGGTCACGTCTACGCGCTCAACGCGCGCACGGGACGGCAGATATGGCGCGCGTCCGCCCAGGCGCGGCTCGGGCCGACGGGCACGTTCTACGCGACGCCCGCGGTCGCGTACGGCCGCGTGTACATCGGCTCGACCGACCACAAGGTCTATTCCTTCGGCGCGACGACCGGCGCGGTGCGCTGGTCGCACACCACGGGCAGCTACGTGTACTCGTCGCCGGCGGTGTGGCGTCTCCGCGTCTACATCGGGTCGCACGACGAGCACCTCTATTGCTTCGACGCCGCGACCGGCGACGTTCGTTGGAGCTACGACGCGCACGGAGTCATCTCCGGCTCGCCGACCGTGATCGACGGCGTCGTCTACTTCTCCACCGCGCACGACCGGACGTACGCGCTCGACGCACGCACCGGCAAGCTTCTCTGGCACTTCCCGGACGGCCAGTACACGCCAGTGGTTGCCGACTCGAAGAAGCTGTACCTCGTCGGGCACACGCGCCTGTTTGCGCTGCTACCCAGGTAGAGTCGGCGCGCGATGGCCCCCTCCGCACACGACGCTCCGGACCTCGACGCCGAAGCGGAGGTCGATCTCGGCCGCTACAGCCGCGCGCTGCTCGCGCGCTGGTGGCTGCTGCTTGTCGGGCTCGTCGTCGGCGCCGTCATCGGCTACCTGACGACGCTCGGCGGCACGCAGTTCTACCGCGCGCAAGCGGTCGTCTACATGGGTCAGCCGCTCGGCGCCGGGCAGGCGCCGCTGCAGTCGCTGAACACGAATCCGTCGACCGCGCGCGCGATCGCGACGTCGGAGTCCGCGATCCGGCGCGCTGCTGCGAAGACGGGCATGCCGGCGGGCAAGATTCGCTCGGGTACGTCGGTCACCGCCGTGGCCGGTAGCGTTCCGAGGCTCGGGCAGACGCCGCTGATCCAGGTCACGGTCAAGGGCCCGACCCGCGGCCAGGTCGCGCGTGCGGCGAATGCGCTCGCCTCTCAGCTCGCGTTCCAGCTCTCGTCGGGAGCACGCCAGAAGATCGCGATCTATCAGCAGCAGGTCGACGCGGACAACGCCGGCCTGAAGATCGTCAACGAGGCGCTCGCGAAGCCCGACCTCTCGACGACCGACAAGATCCTCCTTCAAGGCAAGCTGCAGACGCTGCAGAGCGACAAGACGCTGACCGCGCAGCTGCTCATCTCCGCGAAGACGGTCGAGGCGGCGCGAATCGTCACGTACGCCGCGCCGGAGAAGACGTCCGCGCGCAACCACCGCAACTCCACCGCCGTCGGCGCGCTGATCGGGCTGATCCTCGGAGGCATCGCGGCGCTGCTCTGGGATCCGATCGCCCGGTCTCGCCGCCGCGATCAGTGACGCGCGTCTCGTTCATCGTCCCTGCGTACAACGAGGCGTCGACGATCGCGGACGTGCTCGAGCGCGTCGAGGCGCTCGACCTCGACAAGCAGATCGTCGTCGTCGACGACGGCTCGACCGACGACACGCCGCGGGTGCTCGAGGAGCTGGGCTGGCCGCAACGGCATCCAGGTCGTCCGGCAGGAGAACCGCGGCAAAGGTGCCGCGATCCGTGCGGCGATTCCGCTGCTCGACGGCGACATCGCCGTCATTCAGGACGCGGACATGGAATACGACCCGGCCGACGTCCCCGACCTGATCGAGCCGATCCGCCGCGGCTCGGCCGACGTCGTCTTCGGCTCACGCCTCCGCGGCGGGCGTCCGCAGCGCGCGTACCTCTTCTGGCACCTCGTCGGCAACCGCTTCCTCTCGTTGCTGACGAACGTCCTCTACAACACGACGCTCTCCGACATGGAGACCGGCTACAAGGCGTTTCGCACCGACGTTCTGCGCTCGCTCGACCTGCGGGAGAACGACTTCGCGATCGAGCCGGAGATCACCGCGAAGGTCTGCAAGCGCAACCTGCGCGTGTACGAGCTGCCGATCGCGTACTACGGACGCACGTACGCCGAGGGAAAGAAGATCACCTGGCGCGACGGCTTCAAGGCGATATTCGTCCTGCTGCGCGTTCGGTTCCGCGACTGATGCTCGAGGGGAAGTCCGTGGCCGTCGTCGTGCCCGCATACCGCGAGGAGGAGCTGATCGGCGCGACGCTCGGCGGGATCCCCGGCTTCGTCGACCGGATCTATGTCGTCGACGACGGCTCGCAGGACGAAACCGCAGAACGTGCGCGCTCGTTCGGCGACTCGCGCGTCGAGGTGATCACGCACGAGCGGAACGAGGGTGTCGGCGCCGCGATCCTCACCGGCTACGAGCGCGCTCTCATCGACGAGATCGACGTCGTGTGCGTGATGGCCGGCGACAACCAGATGGATCCGGCCGAGCTCGAGCAGCTCGTGCGACCAGTCGCGGGGGGCGAGGTCGACTACGCGAAGGCGAACCGGCTCTTCACCGGCGAGGCGTGGCGCGTGATCCCGCGTCATCGCTACGTCGGCAACGCGATCCTGTCCTTGCTGACAAAGATTGCGTCCGGTTACTGGCACGTCGCCGACTCGCAGTCGGGCTACACGGCGATCTCGGCCGCGATGCTCGCGCAGCTCGACCGCGACCGCATCTACCGCGGTTACGGCTTCCCCAACGACATGCTCGTCCACCTGAACGTGTGGAACGCGCGTGTGCGCGACTTCCCCGCGCGCCCGGTGTACGGCGTCGGTGAGCGCTCGGGGATCCGGCTGCGCCGCGTCGTGCCGACGATCTCGTGGCTGCTGCTGAAGGGCTTCCTGTGGCGTTTGCGCGAGAAGTACGTGATCCGCGACTTCCATCCGCTGGTGTTCTTCTACGCGTTCGGATTCGTGATGACCGCTACGGGCCTTGTGCTCGGCATCGTGGAAACGGCGCTGCGGATCGCCGGCAACGCGGTCTCGGTCGGCACCGTCGTGCTCGTCGCGCTGCTGCTGATCGCCGGCTCGCAGTTCACGCTCTTTGCGATGTGGTTCGACATGGAGTCGAACAAGGACTTGCGTTGAGTAAAGAGATCGTTAGGACTGGCAGGTCTTCCGAGGTGAGTCGCTAACCTGCGCGAGATGCCGACTGCGGTTGTCACCGGGGGCGCGGGATTCCTCGGCTCACATCTCTGCGATCACTTGCTGGGGCGCGACTACCGGGTGATCTGCATCGACAACCTCGAGACCGGCAGTCTCGAGAACATCGCGCACATCGGCCGCGGGCCTGAGTTCGAGTTCCGTTACCACGACGCCGTCGAGTACATCGAGATCGATGAGGCCGTCGACGTCGTCTACCACCTCGCCGCGCTCGCGAGCCCGATCGACTACCTGCGGCTGCCGCTGCACTCGCTCAAGGTGGGCTCGTACGGCACGCACAACGCGCTCGGTCTGGCGAAGCACAAGCGCGCGCGCTTCTTGCTTGCGTCGACGAGCGAGGTCTACGGCGATCCGCAAGTTCATCCGCAACCCGAGTCGTACTGGGGCAACGTGAATCCGGTAGGACCTCGCGGCGTCTACGACGAGGCGAAGCGCTATGCAGAGGCGCTGACGATGGCGTACCACCACCAGCAGGGCGTCGACACGTCGATCGCGCGCATCTTCAACACCTACGGACCGAGGATGCGGCGCAACGACGGCCGCGCGTCGGTGACGTTTATCCAGCAAGCGATCGCGGGTAAGCCGCTCACCGTGTTCGGCGACGGTGCCCAGACCCGCAGCCTCTGTTACGTGGACGACACGATCCGAGGACTCGTGTCGCTCGCGGAATCCGGAGAGCACATGCCGGTGAACATCGGCAACCCCGATCACGAAGTGACCATGCTCGAGCTCGCGCAGACGGTGATCCGCGTCACCGGATCGACGAGCGAGATCGCGTTCGAGGCGCTGCCGATGGACGATCCGCAGGTGCGGCGGCCTGACATCTCTCGCGCGCGCGAAGTGCTCGGCTGGCAGCCCGAAATCGACCTGGAGGAGGGCCTGCGCCGCTGGCTGGCGGCGTTCGGGCGAGAACCTGCGCGTGTCTAAAGCGTTAGTCGGGGTCTGTGCCGCGGTTTGCGCTGTGGCTGTCATCGCTGCGCCGTCGGCGTCGGCGCAGCCGCACCTGATGGTCGGTCTGCTCGACCAGGCCAGCACGTTCTACTACCCGAACACGGCGTTCCCGATCCTCAAGAAGCTCCGCGTTCAGACGCTGCGGTTGGATCTCTACTGGGGCGGTTCCCCGTACGCCGTCGCGAAGAAGCGGCCGGCGGACGCGCGCGACCCTGAGGACCCGGCGTACGACTGGAAGGCCTTCGATCGGATCGTGACGTACGCGGCGCGGTACAAGATCAAGATCCTCTTCACGATCTGGGGGACGCCGCGGTGGGCGAACGGGGGTCAGGCGGGTCGCGTCGCCCCGAAGAACCCCACCGACCTGCGCAACTTCGCGTATGCGGCGGCGCAGCACTACAGCGGGGCGGAGACCGACGAGGACGGCAACACGATCCCGCCGGTGCGATTGTGGACGGCGTGGAACGAGCCGAACCAGCTGTTCCAGCTCTACCCGCAGTACAAGCGCGTCCGCGGCAAATGGGTCATGCAGAGCGCGATCAACTACGCGAAGATCTGCAACGCGGTCTACGCGGGAGTGCACGCGACGCTGTTGAAGGGCGAGAAGGTCGCGTGCGGCGTCACCGCTCCCGGCGGGAACGACCGTCCAGGTGGTCGCCGAGGCTCGCCGACGCCGATGTCGTTCATGGCGGCGGTGAAGAAGGCGCACCTGAGGAACTTCGACGCGTGGGCGCACAACCCGTACGGCGGTCCGAGGGAGACGCCGACGACGAAGCCGCGCGCCAAGGGCGCCGTGACGCTCGGGAACATCAACACGATGATCGCCCAGCTCACGAAGCTCTGGGGCCGCAAGCGCGTCTGGCTGACCGAGTACGCGTACCAGACGAATCCCCCCGACAGGATTTTCGGCGTCTCTTTCTCGAAGCAGGCGCTCTACCTGAAGCAGGCGTACGCGATCGCGCGCAAGAACCCGCGCATCGACATGCTGCTGTGGTTCCAGCTCAAGGACGAGCCGGGCATCGGGGGCTGGCAGTCAGGACTGATGACCACGCGCGGCACGAAGAAGCCTGCGTTCGTCACCTTCGCGCGCCTGCCGCACTGACGTGCTTTCGCTGGAAATGCTGCGCATTTCCAGCGAGGCAGACCGTCAGGCGCGCTGCGCGCGCGTGACCTTTGGGTGGCCGTCGGCGGGTTAGCTGCTTCGTTCGAGGGATGCGGCGGCGCGGCCAAGCCGCGCCTTGTCCGAGGCCGATCAGTCTGGACTGCGTTCCAGGCCTCTCCGGCGAGTAGCGGCGCCAGCGCTGCAGCGCCGATGACGAGTGATGCGACCGTCCGGTACGCGGCCCACTTGAGCGTCAGCTCGATCGGGACGACCGAGATCCAGAAGACGAGCACGATGCCCGCGAACGAGAGTAGCGCCCAGGCGGCCGCGAACGCTGCGAGACGCCACCGCGTGGCGAGCAAGGCCGCGGCGAAGGCGACGAGCGCGAACGGCACGAGCAGGCCCCAGCCGCTCGACCAGACCTGGTGCCAGACGCCCCAGAACGCCGGGCCGCACGCGATCGGAGTGGTCGGAGAGGTACGCGGGACTCAGTGCGTCGCCGAAGCTGTACTCGGGGTTCTTCAGGCCGTGGACGGCGACGAAGATGCCGCCACGGCAGCAGGATCAGCGCGACGGCAGCGGCGGTGAGCAGCGACGCGCGCGTCCGCGCGATCAGCACGAACGGCGACGAGCGCCGCCGCAGCGAAGAGCAGGCCCTCCGGCTTGGTCAGCGTCGCCGCGCCGAGCATGACCGCGGCGAACGGGCAGCAAGCCGCTGCGCTCGTCGAGCAGCGCCCGCGCGAGCGCGACGACTCCCAGCGCGACGAAGAACGCAAGCGGGATGTCGGCGAGGTTGCCCGCGAGCTGGCGCAGCGTCGAATCGGCCGCGACGATCGCGAGGATCGCCGCGCCCGCGAGCGCCGCCGGCACGCGCTCGCGCAGGAGCGTCCATAGCGCCGCCGCGAAGCCGAACGCGAGCAGCGCGAGCTGGACGTGGATCAGCGTCCCGTCGAACGCGCCCATCGCGCGGAAGCCCGTTCGCCTCGAGCGCGGGCAGCAGCGAGCGGATGCTGCAGCGGTCCGTACGGCTGCGTCGTGAACACGCCGTGCGCGACGCCGCCGAAGTCGTAGAGCGCGCGCGCCTTCATCGCCCAGATCGCCCAGCCGTCCCACTCGACGAGCGGCCGCACCGAGAACGCGTGCATCGCGTGCGCTAGCAGCACGAGCGCGAGCGACGAACGCCGCAATGCCGATCACGCGCGACGCGATCTCGAGCCTCCCGCGCCAAGTGACAACGTGTCACTTGGCTGCCTCGGGAGGCGGCGGACGCGCCGCCACGCCGGGAATGCCGCCGACGACGAGCGCGAGGACGACGAGCTCGAGCAGGCCGACCGGGACGCCGATCAGCGCGAGGTGCGCCGACAGCGCGCCCATCGCGCCGACGCCGAGCGATGTAGCCGAGCCCGAGGCGTGCCGCGAGCTCGTCCCGCGTGCGCGCGACGCGCAGCAGCGGCAGCAGCGCGACGCCGATGACGAGGTAGAGACGTTCGCGACGAGCAGGCCGGCGAGCGAGCCCGTCAACGCCGCACCCGCGCGCGAAGTAGTTGCCGCCGGAGAACTTCTCGACGCGGCCCGAGCGGCAACGCCGAGCGAGTGCGGGTCGACCCCGACCGTCGAGCACGACGTCGGCCTTCTCGGGCGCGTCGACCTGGATCGCCGGCAGCAGGTAGAAACGGCTGAAGATGCGCCCTGCGGTCGCGCGGTCGACGCCGGTCGCGAAGCCGCCTCTCGTCACCGCGAGGTAGTAGCGGTCGCCGTCGCCGACACTGCGAGCGGAAGAAGTCGAACGCGTCGACGGGCAGGAACTGCGCGGTCCCGGGCTCCTGCGCGCGCTCCTGCGCGGAGAAATGCTCGAACTGCTTTCGCTGGCCCGAAAGCCAGTCCCACGTCCCCGGAAGGTCACTGAGACCCGAGACGAGCGCACGATCACGAGCGCCGCGACGGCCGCAGCGGCGGCCGATGCGCTGCGTGCTCGGCCGGTCACGACGGACAAGTCTGACCTCGAGGCCGACCTCGGCGCGGTCAAGGCGGCCGATGTCCGCGTACGTACAATCGTGAGCCTGGCAACGAAGCTCGACACGACGCCGCGCGAGACGAGCCCGCCACCACTGCCTGAGGACGTCCGCGCACGCCGGCCGTTCTTCCTCGCCGGCGGGCCGCTGAAGGCGGCTGCGCGCAGGATCGGCCAGCGTCGCCTCGCTGCTCGTCCTCGACCTCATGCGGGCTCGCGCTCGGCGTGTACGCCGCGCTCGGCGCTGCGCGAGATCGTCACCGGCTCGCGTCCGATTCTCTGGGGATTGATCTGGCGCGACGCGGAGGCGAACTGGCTGCCGTTTCTCGCGCTCGTGCTCGTCCTCGTGTTCTGGCAGAAGGGTCTGTACGCGGAGCGCGAGCGTCGCGGCGGCATCGGCCAGATCGTCTCGTCGCTCGTCATCGTCGCCGTGCTCACGCTCGCGTTCGGCGATCGGCACCGGCTACCACTTCACGACCTTCGCGATCTTCCCGACCGCGCTCGTCTTCACGACCGTCCTGATCGGGACGCTCCGCGCGAGCTACGACGTCGTCACGAGGGACATCTTCCGCCTGACCGGGCTGCAGCGGCGCGCGGTGCTCGTCGGCGCGGGCGACAACGTCGCGCGCCTGCACAGGAGCCTCGGCCCCGGGCGCGGCGGGGTCGAGTACGAGTTTCTCGGTGCGATCGCGCCGTCGCAGGCCGGCGTCGACCTGCCGCGTGCTCGGCGGCTTCGGGGACCTGCCCGCGGTGCTCGAGACGTACGACCTCGACGAGCTGATCGTCACGGATTCCGACCTCGACGCGGACCAGCTCTTCCGGCTGATCGACGAGGCGAACAGCGCAGCGGCGTCAAGGTGCGGATCGCAGCGAAGACGACCGAGCTGCTCACGCAGCGCGTCGAGTACATCCCCGGCCAGGGCGTGCCGCTGTTCGAGCTGCGGCCGCCGGCGTTCGCGGGCACCGACTGGCTCGTCAAGCGCGGCTTCGACCTCACCGTCAGCGCTGCTCGTCGCCGTCTCGGGCTTCCCGCTCTGGCTCGCGATCGCGCTCGCGATCAAGCTCTCGTCGCCCGGCCCGGTCTTCTACCGCGACCGGCGTGTCGGCCTCGGCGAGCGCGAGTTCGGGATGCTGAAGTTCCGCACGATGGTCGCCGACGCCGCCGAGCAGCAGGGCGAGCTCGAGCGTGTCGAACGAGGTCGGCGGGCGCGCTCTTCAAGATCCGCGACGATCCTCGGATGACGCGCGTCGGGCGAGCCCTGCGCCGGTTCTCGCTCGACGAGATCCCGCAGGTGCTGAACGTGCTGCGCGGCGAGATGAGCCTCGTCGGCCCGCGGCCGCTGCCCGTGCGCGACTACCTCCTGCTCGAGGACTGGCACCGCAGGCGCTACCGCGTGCTCCCGGGAATGACCGGCCTCTGGCAGATCTCCGGCCGCTCGAGCCTCAACTTCGACGACCTCGTTCGGCTCGACTTCTACTACCTCGAGAACTGGTCCGTCTGGCTCGACATCACCATCCTCGCCAAGACGGTTCCCGCGGTGCTGCTCGCGCCGAGGTGCGTATTAAGGCGCCGAAGATCGTCGCGGTCGCCTCGGCGGTCGACCTCGACTTCCGCTACGGCTGCACGCCGGCCTGGTGGCAGCTCTGGAAGGGGCTGCACGACGGTCGGCGTCGACCTGATCGTCACGCCGTACCGCGGCAAGGCGATCGAGTCCCCGTGGTGGCGCACCGCGCCGAACCCGCTCTACCGCGAGGCCGAGGCGTTCGCGCGGGCGCGTGACACCGTCGCCCGGCTGAAGGGCGACCGCTACCTGCGCCGTGCCGAGGACAACCCCGATGACACGCGCGTCGACAAGGCGGTGCGCGAGGTGATCTGGCGCTACGTGACGCCGCGCTGGCGGCGCCATCTCGAGCAGCTGCTCGAGCGCGAGGGCGACGTCGACGCCGTCGTCGTTCTTCACCGTGCCGATGGCGCACTTTCGCGGCATCCCGGCGCGTCTGCGCGAGCGCTTCGGCGTGCCCGTCGTCTTCTACGACGGCGACGTGCCGATGAGCCTGCCCGAGTTCGGCGGCATGGACACGGGCTTCAACTACTACCACGGCGCCGATCCGTCGGAGTACGACCTCGTCATCTCCAACTCGGAGGGCGGGCTCGAGCGGCTTGCGCGAGCTCGGCGCGCGTCGCGCGGAGGCGGTGTTCTGGGCCGCCGACCCCGAGCTGTTCCGTCCCCACGAAGTCGACAAGGAGTACGACGTCTTCTTCTACGGCTACGGCGACAAGTTCCGGCGCGAATGGATGCAGGCGCTCGTCGGCGAGCCGTCGCGCCGCGCGCCAGAGATCGACTTCGCGCTCGGCGGCCGGGACTTCCGCGGCGACATCGGCAGCGCGCGGCTCATCGGCGACGTGCCGTTCAACGTCTTCGCGCGCGCGATCTCGGCCGCGCGGGTCAACCTCAACATCACGCGCCGCTCCCACGCGACCGTCTCGTGCGTCGTCGACTGCCGGCCGTTCGAGCTCGCGGCGACGGGCGCGGCGATCGTCTCCAACCCGGTCGAGGGAATGGAGCGCTGGTTCGAGCCTGGGCGAGAGCTGCTCGTCGTCTCGAGCGCCGACGAGGCGCTCGCTGCTTATCGCGATCTGCTCGCCGATCCCGCACAGGCCGAGGAGCTCGGCCGCCGGGCGCGCGAGCGCGTGCTCGACGAGCACACGTATGTCCACAGGGCGCGGCGCGTGCTCGAGCTGTCGGGGTCTCGGGCCCGTGAGCGCGGGTGTCTGACATGCCCGGCATCGCGATCGTCCCGGCGTTCAACGAGGAGGATGCGATCGCGCGTGTGATCGAAGAGATCCGCGCGTACGACCCTGACCTCGAGATCGTCGTCGTCGACGACGGCTCCAACGACAGGACCGCCGAGGCCGCGCGTGCCGCCGGGGCGCACGTGCCGCGACTGCCGTTCAATCTCGGGATCGGCGGCGCAGTGCAGACGGGTCTTCGCTACGCGCACGAAAACGGCTTCGACCTCGCCGTTCGCGTCGACGGAGACGGTCAGCACGATCCGGCGCAGCTCGCGACGGTCGTCGAGCCGGTGCTCCGCGACGAGGCGGACATCGCGGTCGGCTCGCGCTATCTCGGCGGCGGTGAGGGCTACCGGTCGTCCGCGCCACGACGGCTCGGCATCAGGATCCTCGCGAGCACCGTGTCGCTGCTCACGCGCCAGCGGATCACCGATCCGACGTCGGGCTTCCAGGCGCTCAACCGCAAGGCGATCGCACTCTTCGCCGCCGACTATCCGCACGATTATCCGGAGGTCGAGGCGCTCGTCCTCCTGGTGCGCCACCGTCTGCGCCTGTGTGAGGTCCCGATCGAGATGCGCCCGCGCACGGCGGGGCGGTCGTCGATCCGGGCGCTGTCGTCCGCTCTACTACATGGTGAAGGTCCTGCTCGCGTTGTTCGTCGGCTCGTTTCGCCGCAACGTCGTCCCACTGGAGGAGAAATGACTCCGCTCAAGATCTCGATCGCTGCTTCGATCGCGTCCATCGTCCTGCTCCTCGTCGTCTTCGAGTTGATCCGCAGCCGACGGCTCCGCGAGCGGTACGCCCTGCTCTGGCTGCTCACGGGTGTCGTGCTGCTCGTGCTGTCCGCGTGGCGCGGCGGCTTGAACACGATCGCGCGCTGGGTCGGCGTCGAGACGTATCCGCCCGCG
Source organism: uncultured Actinomycetes bacterium (assembly GCA_963815965.1). Classification (GTDB taxonomy): domain Bacteria; phylum Actinomycetota; class Thermoleophilia; order Gaiellales; family Gaiellaceae; genus DASVFB01. The sequence goes on from CAWFIT010000001.1 coordinate 1,127,529, forward strand.
ATCCTCTTCGCCGTCGCGTCGTTTTTCATCCTCGCCGTGCTGCTCCACTACTCGACGGTCATCTCCAATCTCTCCGACCAGAACTCGATCCTCGCGCAACGCCTCGCGCTGCTCGAGCAGCGGGTCGACGAGCGCTGATCAGACCGGAGCGGCAGAGGCCGGAGCCTGCTCGCGGTACCAGGCGACCGTTCGCTCGAGCCCGTCGCGGAGCGGCGTCCGCGCCTCGAAGCCGAAGAGCTCGCGCGCGCGCGTCGCATCGATGCTCCGCCGCGGCTGCCCGTTCGGCTTCGACGTGTCCCACGTCGATTCGTCCCTCGAAGCCGGTCACCTCGGCGACGAGCTCGGCGAGCTCGCGGATCGAGATCTCCTTGCCGGCCCCGAGGTTGACCGGTCCGGCCCGTCGTAGCGATCGGCGGCGAGCACGAGGCCCTCGACGCAGTCCTCGACGTAGAGGAACTCCCGCGTCGGCGAGCCGTCGCCCCAGAGCACGACCTCGTCCGCGGCGACTCGAGCATCTTCGGATCAGGGCCGGAATCACGTGCGCGTTCGTCGGATGGAAGTTGTCGCGCGGGCCGTAGAGGTTCGTCGGCAGCAGGAAGATCGAGTTCAGCCCGTACTGCTCGCGGTAGGCCTGCGCGCCGACGAGGAGCGCCTTCTTGGCGATGCCGTAGGGCGCGTTCGTCTCCTCCGGATAGCCGTTCCAGAGGTCGTCCTCGCGGAACGGCACCGGCGTGAGCTTCGGGTATGCGCAGACGGTGCCGACGATGACGAGCTTCTCGACCTCGCGGATCCGGCTCTGCTCGAGCACGTTCACGCCCATCATCAGGTTCGCGTACCAGTAGCGGCCGGGGTTCGCGCGGTTCGCGCCGATGCCGCCGACCTCGGCTGCGAGGTGGAAGACGAGCTCCGGGCGCGGCGTCCTCGAACAGCCGCTCGGTGTCGTCCCGGCGGGTCAGGTCGTAGTCGGCGCTGCCGCGCGGACGAACGACGTCGTGACCGTCGGCCGCGAGCCGCTCGACGAGGTGCGAGCCGAGGAAGCCGCCGCCGCCGGTGACGAGGATCCTCACTGCGTGCGCGGCTGCACGGTCGGCCTTCGGTGCTGAGCCAGTCCACGCGGCCGATCCAGCGGTCGCGGTTCTCCGCGTACCACGCGATCGTCTTGCGCGATGCCCTCCTCCCACGAGACGAGCGGCTCCCAGCCGGTCTCGCGGTTCAGCTTCTCGTAGCCGACGCGAAGCGCCATCACGTCGCTCGCGCCCGGGCGGAATCGCGCAGCGGCGTCGTCACGATCTCGCGCTCGCCCCAGTAGCCCTGCTCGCGCGCCGATCGTCGAGGATCAGATCGCGCCCAGTCCTGCATCGAGATGTTCTTGCCCTGGCCGTAGACGTAGACGTCGCCGGGGATGCCCGTGCGCCGCGACGGTCAGGTGGCCGCGGACGCCGTCGGTGCAGAAGCAGAAGTCGCGCATCGGCTCGAGCGCGCCGAGCTCGATCGTCTCGCGCTCGAGCGCCTGCGTGATGATCGTGCCCGGTCACGTAGCGCGGGTTCTGGCGGGGCCCGTAGTTGTTGAACATCCGCGTGACGACGCCGGGCACGCCGTACGCGTCGTGGTAGTTCATCGTCAGGAAGTCCGCCGCGACCTTCGCCGTCGCGTAGATCGACTTCGGGTTGATCGGCGAGCGCTCGTGCAGGATCAGCGCCGCCGTCCTCGTCGAAGTCGTGGTGGTGCGCGACCGACTCGCGCACGTTGCCGTACTCCTCCGACGTGCCCGCGGTGTCGAACTTCTCGAGCTCGAGCGCCGTTGTCGACGATCGACTGCAGCAGGTTGAGCGTGCCGACCGTGTTCGCCATCACGGTCTCGTAGGGCCGGTGCCACGACTCGCCGACGTGCGCCTGCGCGCCGAGGTGGAAGACGTAGGGCCGGTCCGGCGCCTCGCGCAGCTCGCGCGACGAGGCAGTCGATCGACGTCTTGTCGGTGAGGTCGGCGAAGTGGACCTTGAGCCGCGCTGCGCAGGTGCCCGATGTTGTTGAGCGCGCCGCTCGAGGTCGCGCGCACGAACGCGTGGACGTTCGCGCCGAGCTCGACGAGCGCCTCGGTCAGGTGCGAGCCCATGAAGCCGTCGGCGCCGGTGACGAGCACCGTGCGTCCGGCGTAGAACTCGGCGAACTCGGCGCGCAGCCCGTCGAGCGCTTCCTCGGTCCAGATCGGGTGCTGTGTGTTTGAGTTCGCCGTCGAGGCCATGAGCGCCGAGACCGAACAGCCTAGCCTTCCGCTTCCGCGGGAGTGCCCTTCGAAGCGGGGTCGCGACGGGCGCGTCGATCCTCGCGGTCAGCGGGGCTGCGGCGATCGCCGGCGCGTATCTCGCGCACAAGTTCGGCCGGAACGCGGGGACCGACGGCTTCCTCGCCGCCTACAGCGTCTACCTCGTGATCGTGCTCGCCGCGCAGGCGTTCCGGCTCGTCATCGTCCCCGACCTGACGCGCGCATCCGCGGACGGGCGGCTGCCGGCGGAGTTCGTTTCGTACGCGTCGGCACTGCTCGCGTCGCCGTGCCTGCGACGCGTCGTCACGGTCGTCTTCTCGCATCCGTTCGGCGATGTGCTCACCGGCAACGCTGCCCCCGTGGCAGCGACGAGTTGCCTCGCGGGCGATCCCGTGGCTCGTTCCCGGCGGCGTTCGCGCAGACGCTCGCCGCGCTCGGCGGCGAGCGCGCTCGCCGCCCGCGACAGCTACGTCGTCGCGGCCGCCGGCTACGCGTCGGCGCGGTGGCCGGCCTGATCGTCTTCGTCTCGCTCGCGAGACTCACACGGCCTCGTCTCGCTGGCGTGGGGACTCGCGCTGAACGGAGCGCTCGCCGCCGGGATCCCGTTCGTCGCGCTCGTGCTCTCCGGCTATCTCGGCGGCAGCCGAAGCGGCGGCGTCGCCGTCGGGCCGCGGCTGCGCAAGCTCGTGCAGGCAGCGGCTCTGCCGCTCGCGCTCCAGGGGCTCTACGTGATCGCGTTGCGCGGCGCATCCGGGCTCGGCGAGGGAAACCAGACGAGCCTGACGTACGCGTATCTGTTCGGTGCGACGCTCGTCGCCGCGACGGCATCGTCGCTCTCGCTCATCTCGTCGGCGCCGCTGACGCGGCGCGGCCTCGACGCCGACGGCGCCTCGAACCACGTCATCCACGCGTCGTGGCTCAGCCTGACGCTGATCGGTGCGGCGGCGGGCGTCTTCGCGCTCGTCGGCGGAACATGTCGTGTCCTTCGTTCTGGGCGACGCGTACTCAGGGCGCGTCGGGACGACCTCGGTCACCTGGTCGTCTACCTCTCGCCGTGGATCTTCGCGGCGGTCGCGTTCTCGGTGATTTTCCCGCTGCTGTTCGTGCTCGAAAAGCCGCGCGTGCTGGTCCCTCTCGCCGTGCTCATGCTCGCGGTCGACATTCCGCTGTCGCTCGGCATGCGCTCGCTGCTCGGGCTACCGCGGTCTCGTGCTCGCGCTCGCGATCGCGACGTTCCTCGTGAACGTCGCGCTGATGGCGGCCGTGTCGATGCGGATGCTCTCACTCACCGTCGTCGGCCTGTTGCGAACGGCCTCGGTGATCGCGGGGCTGACGCTCGCGTCGTTCGGAGCCGCCGACCTCGTCTTGAGTGGAGCCGCGGCGGCGATCGCAGGACTCGCGATCTACGTGCTGGCGCTGGCGGCGCTACGCCCGCGCGGACTGCTCGACGCGTGGCGCTACGTCCGCGCGCTGCACGCTTAGTCGTAGGAGAGCGAGGGCTGGGCGGGGATTGCTAGGGCCCGGCTTCAGGTAAGCGTCTTTGACGAGCCGCGCGGTTCGCTCCAGTGTACTCGGCGGCACCGGCCTGACCGACGCGGCGCAGCCTTCCGCGAGCGCCTGGTCGGTGAGGAACCGCTGGAGCGCCGCGGCGATCGCCGCGGGGTCGCGGGGATCAACGAGCAGTCCTGCGTTCCCCGGCAGCTGCGTCGAAGTCCCGCGTGAGGTGACCACGGGCGTCCCTTGCGCCATCGCTTGCGATAACCGGAAGACCAAACCCTTCGAGCCGGCAAGGGAAGCAGAACGCGGCGGCGCCCGCATACAGCGGCGCCAGGTCGCGCCCGGGACGAAGCCGAGCAGGCGCACGAGCCGGCACATGTACTGGGGCAGTGCGTCGAGACGCGCCGCAGGTTCTCCGCCATCCCCGCGGCCCGACAAGCACGAACTCAACGCCGCAGTCGAGCAGGCCGAAGACGTCGATCAGTCCGGCGAGATTCTTGCGCGGCTCGATCGTCCCGAGCCCAGAGGATGTATCGGCCGTTTGAGCGAGTAGGCACGCAGCACACGCTCGACGTCGTTAGCGTTGGCCCTCAGGGACTCGACACCGAGGGGAACATGTCGGACGACGGTCCGGCTGCGAAGCCGGCAGCGCGACAGTCTGCGAGCGTTGCAAGGGACGAGCAGAGCATGAGGTCGGCCTGCCGGCGCGCGAGCGCCAGGCTCTGGCGGAAGAAGCGCCGACCCCGCGCTGGAGAAGTGCTCGGGGTCACCGCAGGAAGGTGCAGGTCGTGGGACGGTGAGGACGATGGGAGCGAGCGCGGCTCGGCATGCGCAAGCCCCGTCGCGAGGGGTGCACGTGCGCCGGGCCCGTTGCGCGCTCGACGCCGGGGGCGTCAGAAGACGTGCCACGCTTCGTAGAGCCGGGCCGCAGCAGCGGAAGTCTTCGCCGATGGGCGGACGGAATGGAGCACTGGGGCAATCTCCAGGTGCCAGGCGGCGACCACCGACGACGTCGAGCTCGGGGGTCTCGGCTCTGCGCGAGGTCGATCGCCGCCAGCGCGGTACCGCCCGGCACCCGATGCCAGCACTGCTCGAAGGTCATCCGTGACGAGTCGGAGTTCGGACCCGTCCCTACACTCGGCCGGTGACACAGCGTGCGCTGATCACCGGCATCGGCGGGCAGGACGGCTCGTTCTCGCCGAGCTGCTGCTGCGAGCACGGCTACGACGTCTACGGCGTCGTGCGCCGCAGCGCCGCGAACTATCCGAACCTAGCGGGGCTCCGGGATCGCGTCGAGCTGATCCAGGCGGATCTGAACGACCAGCTCGCCCTGGTGCGCGCCCTGCGCGCTGCCGGCCGCAGGAGGTCTACAACCTCGCGTCGGTCTCCTTCGTGCCGATGTCGTGGGAGCAGCCCGTCGTCACGGCCGAGCTCGCCGCCGTCGGCGCGACCGCGCTGCTCGAGGCGATCCGCGAGGTCGATCCCGAGATTCGCTTCTACCAGGCTTCGTCCTCGGCGGGATCTTCGGCGAGCCGGTCGAGACGTCCGCAGACGGAGCCACGCCGCTCGCGCCGCTGACGCCGTACGGGTCACGAAGGCATACGCGCACTTCATCACGCGCTCGTACCGGCTTCGCTACGGGCTGCACGCGTGCTGCGGGAATCCTCTACAACCACGAGTCGCCGCGGCGGCCGCTCGAGTTCCTACCGAGCAAGGTTGCGAACGCGGCAGCGGCGATCAAGCTCGGCCTGCGGGCGAGCTCGTGGCTCGGCGATCTCGTCCGCCCAGCGCGACTGGGGCTACGCCGGCGACTACGTGCGCGCGATGTGGCTGATGCTTCAACAAGAGGAGCCGGACGACTACGTGATCGCCACAGGCGAGCTGCACAGCGTCGAGGAGCTCGTCGGCATGCGCTTTCGAGCACGTCGGGCTGGACTGGCATGCCCACGTTCAGATCGACGAGTCGCTGAAGCGCGGCAAGGCGGAGCTGCACGGCCTCGTCGGCGATCCCGCGAAGGCGCGCGAGCGGCTGGGCTGGAAGCCGGAAGTGTCGTTCGAGGAGCTCGTCGCGATGCTCGTCGACGCGGAGCTCGAGCGGCTCGTGCGCGAGCGTCAGCCGGAGGAGAGCGCCCGGTAGACGTCGTCGTGGGCCCGGGCGCAGGCCTCCCAGGTGTAGCGACGCGCCCGCTCGAGCCCGCGCGCGATCCAGGGCCGAGGATCGGCGAGCACGTCGTCCACGGCGGCGGCGATGTCGTCCGCGTCGCGCGGGTCGAAGAGCCGTGCGGCGTCTCCGGCGACCTCCGGCAGCGACGTCGCGTTCGAGCACGCGACGGGGCAACCGCACGCCATCGCCTCGACGACGGGCATCCCGAACCCCTCGTAGAGCGACGGGAAGACGAGCGCGGCAGCGCCGGCGGTACAGCTCGACGAGCTCGCCGCGCGAGACGCGGCCGCGGCGCTCGACACCCTCCGGAAGCGCTCCGAAGTCTCCCTCGCCGGTGAGGACGAGCCGCAGCTCCGGCCGGCCGCGCGAAGGCGTGCAAACGCCTCGTAGAGGCGCGCGTGGTTCTTGTGCCGCCAGGGCCGCGCGGGGTACAGGAGGTAATTCGCCTCGTGTCACCTGGTCGCTCGGCGTGAAAAGCGCTGGTCGACGCCGAGGGGGATCGCGCGCACCCGCTCCGGCGCCAGCCCGAAGCGCTCGATCAGCATCCCGCGGGCGTGCTCGGAGATGGTGATGACGATGCGCGAACGTCGGATCGTCCACCCGTAGACGACTCTGCGGTAGGCGAGCTCGGCGCGACCGAAGAACTCGGGATGCTCCTCGTGCTGGAGGTCGTGGACCGTCGTGACCGCCGGCGGACGGTCGACCGGAGGCAGCATGACGCTGAGCGGGAAATGAATGGCGTCGAGTCGCTCGAGCTCGAGCGCGCGCCGAAGCGGGCCCGGGTGGAGCGCCGCCAGCGACATGGCGGCGATCCGTCCCGGCATCGTGCGCGAGGCGCGATAGCGTGCGACGACGGAGGAGGGAAGCCCGTCCGACGCGTCGGGGGCGATCTCCGGGACGAAGACGCGGTAGCGCAGCTCGCCGACGCGGGCGAGGCCCGGCAGAGCTCGCGCGCGTACGTCTCCGAGCCCCCGCTGAGTCCCGGGACGAGCGTCAGCAGGCTGATCCCGATCATCGCGCGACCCTAGCGTCCAAGCGCGACCGGCCCTAACAGGGCCGTAACCGTCGCCGTCTAGAATCGCGCGGATGCCCGCGCCGGAGGACACGACCTCCCACGCCGGGCGGCCGCCGCAGCACCCGGACGTCGACATCGCCGCTCTCTACGCGAGGTTGCAGGAGGAGGTCGTTCGCACGCGCGGCGGCGGGGAGGATCTGGCCGGGCTGCGCGACCTCGCGGAGCGGCACTGGGCCGTTTCGGCCAAGCGGCCTCTCACGCGGCGCCCGGGGTTGAGAGGAGCGCTTGTCTACCCGGTGAAGAAGCTGCTTCGCCCTCTGCTCCGCTGGTACGTCGAGCCGCTCGTGTACGAGCAGCGCATGTTCAACTCTGCGCTGCTGCAACTGATCGACGGGCTGTTGGAGCGCGAGGCGCGCGACCGCGAGCGCAAGTGAGGGTTGCGTACTACAGCCCGATGCCGCCGGAACGCTCGGGCATCGCCGCTACTCGGCGCTGCTCGTTCCCGCGCTTCGCAGGCGCCTCGACCTCGAGATCGCCCCTCGTGGAAGAGCGCGAACGGCGAAGTCGCGCTCTATCACATGGGTAACGACCCGACGGTCCACGGCTGGATCCTCGAACAGCTCCGGCGCCGCCCCGGCGTCGTCGTGCTCCACGACTTCGTCCTGCACCATCTTGTTGCGGGGCTGACGCTCGGCGCAAGGACCGCCGCGGTTACCTCGCGGCGATGGAACGCGACGCCGGTGTCGCCGGGCGGCTCCTGGCCCTCGGCGTGGTCGACGGTTGCATCCCTCCGCTCTGGGATGCGCGGCCCAGGACTTTCCGCTCTGCGGCGAGGTGCTCGAGCTGGCGACGGGTCTCGTCGTCCATTCCCAGTTCGTCGAGCGGCGGGCGCGGGAGCACGGGTACGACCGGCCCGTCCAGCAGGTGCCGATGCCTGCTTGGCCGGTGCCGGCGGTCGAGCCGTGCGACGTCGAAGGGTCGCCGGTGTTCGGCGCGTTCGGTCACATGAACTCGTCGAAGCGCATTCCGCAGCTGCTCCGCGCGTTCGGCCGGTTCCGCGCCTCGCACGCGGGCGCACGGCTGTTGCTCGTCGGTTCGGTTGCGCCTGAGCTCGATCTCGAATGGCGAATCGACCATGCGGGGCTCGTGGACGCAGTCGTGCGGGAGGACTGGGTCTCGGAGGAGCGGCTGTGGTCGCTGGTCGAGCGAGTCGACGCCGTCGTCTCGCTTCGCTCGCCGACGATGGGCGAGACGTCGGCGATGGTGGTTAGAGCGCTGACTCTCGGCAAGCCCGTCGTCGTATCGGACGTCGGTCGTTCACCGAGTTGCCGGACGGCGTCGCGCTCAAGGTCGCGCCGGACGAGCGCGAGGTCGACCGGCTCGTCGCCGCGATGGAGATGTTCGAGCAGCCCGGCGTACGCGAGGCCATGGGCTCGCCGGCGCGCGAGCGCGCATCGAGTGAGCATGATCTCGAGCACGTTGCGGATCTCTACGCGGCGGTGCTCGAGACGCACAGATCGCGTGACCTTGTGCCGAACGTCGCGGGCGACGAGCGCCAGGTGGGCGGACGTTCGCCGTGCGAGCTGTTCCGGCCTGGGCGTGGGTGGCCAGCGTCGTCGTCGTCTCGGCCGCCGTTCGCTTCTGGCTCGCGCGCCGGATGGTCGCGCCGTGGATCATGGTCGACGAGCTGATCTACTCGGAGCTCGCGAAGAGCTTCGCCGCGGACGGCCGGTTCCTGATCCGGGACGTCCCGGCCGGCGGCGTACGGAGTCGTCTATCCCGCGCTGATCAGCCCGGCGTACCGAGCCTTCGCCTCGGTGCCGGACGCGTACGAGGCCGCGAAGGCGATCAACTCGGTAGTGTGTCGCTCGCCGCCATGCCGGCGTATCTCCTCGCGCAGCGCGTGCTCGACCAGCCGTTCGCCGTTGCGGCGGCGGCGCTGTCCGTTGCGATCCCGTCGCTCGTCTACACGGGCATGTTGATGACCGAGAACGCGTTCTACCCGATCTTCTGTTCGTCGTGCTCGTGCTCGTGCGCATGCTCGAGCGGCCGACCCGGCTCAACCAGCCGGGCTGCTCGCGCTCTGCGTGGTGGCATACGAGACGCGCCAGCAGGCGCTTGCGCTCTTCCCGGCCGTGCTGACGGCGCGCTGCTCGGGCCGGCGCGGCCTGGGTCGCTTCCGCGTCCTCTACGGCGTTTCGGCCGCCGCGGCGGTCCTCGCGGTGGCCGTCGAGGCGGCGCGTGGGAAGGGCCGCTGGCGCTGCTCGGCGCCTACGAGACGGCGGGCAGGCATGGCTACTCCGTCGCCGGGGTGACGAAGTGGCTCCTGTGGCACGTCGCCGAGCTCGACCTGTATCTCGGCGTCGCCCCTCGTGGCCTTTCTCGTCCTCGTCGTCTCCTGGAAGGGCCTCGAGCCGCGCAACGCGCGTATCTCGCCGCGACCGCCGCCGTCTCGGCGTGGCTCGTCCTCGAGGTCGCGGCGTTCGCGTCACTTCCCTCGGTGACGCGCGTCGAGAGCGGAACATGTTCTACGTCGCGCCCCGCTTCCTGATCGCGTTGCTCCTGTGGCTCCAGCTGGGAGCGCCGCGGCCGAAGCCGGCGACGGCGCGTCGCCTTGGCGCGGCCTGCTGGTCGCCGCGCTTCCCTTCGCGCGGCTGATCGGCGTGCAGATCGTGTCGGACACGCTCGCGCTCGTGCCGTGGTGGCGGTTGAGGACCACGGGGTGAGCCTCAACGAGACCGGGTCCCCTCGACGATTTTGCGCTTGCGGCTGGAGCGCTGTTCGTCCTCGTTCCGAGGCGGTACCCGTCGCGCTGCCCGTCCTCGTGCTCGTTTACTTCGTCGCTGCGCAGCGGGCCGATCGAGAACCCCACGACCTCCGTGTCGCGCGACGCGCTCGCCCAGGGATCCGTTCGGTGCCGAAGGACTGGATCGACCGCGGGTGCCGAAGGGCGCGGGTCGCGGCGATCTGGACGGGCAAAACAAACATCCATGCCATCTGGGAGAACGAGTTTTTCAACCGACGAGTCGGTGACGTCTACGACGTCGGCCGCCCAGCCAGGCGGTCTCGCCTCGACCCCGGTGCGGGTCGCGGACGACGGCAAGTGACCGACGCGGGGGCGGCCGTTGCGCGCGCAGTACGTCCTCGCCGACGGCACGTCGACGTAACGGCGTCAGGCTCGCTTCGGACCGGGCTGCCCGGCCTGAACCTGTGGGAAGTACGCGGACCCGTTCGGGCGCTGACGGGGTCACCGGGCTGTATGCGAACGACACTTGGTCCGGTCGGGTCCTCATAACGCGGCGCGGGTGCGGTGGCGGCGCTGTCCGCGTCAGGCTGGTCGGCGACCCCAGCCTCTTCAAGCGTGGGCAGACGGTGCGCTCGAACGGAGTGACGCGCTCGATCTTCCCGGGTCCCAACGCCGATGACAGTTCCGCTGGTCGGTTGCCGTGCGCGGTTCACGGTCTCGCCGACGACGATCCCGGGGGGCCCGAAAAGCGGCGGCTCGGCATCCACTTCGTGAGCTTCGAGTATCTCCCGCCGAAGTGAGAGTCGCATTCGACGTCGCACCGCTGTCGCATCCCCGTGCGGTGTGACCAACTACATGCTCGCGTCGCCTGCGCGGTCTTGTCGATGAGGCGCCGAGGTCGTGGTCTTCGCGCCGGTCTCCGTGCGCGGCAAGCGAATCGTCGAGGAAGCGCTCGCAGGCATCGACGTCGAGCGGCGCCTGCTGACATTCCCGTTCGCCCATTCGTGGCGGACGAGCTGGTCGCGTTTGCAGCGGCCGGCGGCCGAGCGATGGCTCGGCCGCTTCGACGTCCTCCACTTCTCGGACTGGATGTATCCGCCGCAGCGCGCCGGCGTCCGGGCAACGACGATCCACGACCTCGTTCCGCTGCGCTTTCCGGAGTGGACGACGGGCGAACGGCGCGGATGCACGGCGCGAAGTACCGCAACGCCGCGAGACGTCCGAATGATCATGTGCAACTCGCAGTACACGGCGCGCGACGTCGCGAGACCTGCTGGGCGTTCCGGCGGAGCGGCTCCGCGTCGCGCACCCGCGCCGGCAGCCGTGTTCACGGCGACGGGGAGCGGGCCGACCTCGGGCGGCCGTACGTGCTCTCGGTGGCGACGCTCGAGCCGCGGAAGAACCTCGAGACGCTGCTCGAGGCGCATGCGCTGCTCGACGGCGAACTCGCGCTCGCCGCGGTCGGCGCGGCGGCTGGGGACCGCAGCCGCGTCTCGACCGGCCGGGCGTATCGCGCTCGGCCACGTGGACGACGGGAGCTCGCGCGGCTGTATCGGGCGCGGCCGTCTTCGTTTTCCGTCGCGTTTCGAGGGCTTCGGCATCCCGGTGCTCGAGGCGATGGCCAGCGGCATGCCGGCCGTGGTCTCCGCGCATCCGTCGCTGGACGAGGCGTGCGGAGATGCAGCCGTGCGCGTCGATCCCAAGCGCTGCCGAAGAGATCGCAGACGCGATCGGCGAGGCGATCGCGCAACGCGGCGAGCTGGTGTCCGCGGGCTCGAGCATGCATCGCGGTTCACGTGGGAGGGAGGGCGGGGATCCGGGCTGCGTACGTGGAAGCGGCTGCGAAACACTCGAAGCGATGCGCGTCGGCATCGACGTCTCGCCGCTTCGGCAGACGCGCGCGGGCACGGCGCGCTACCTCCGAGGCCTGCTGCCGCAGCTCGAGCGGCCGTCGAGGTCGAGCGCCTTGGCCTTCGGCGGCCGGGCCGACCGCGACGATCGCGCGCGACGCGCTCTGGTATCCCGCTCGGGCTACCGCCGTCGCGCGGGGTCGGTCGACGTCCTCCACTGCCCGAGCTACCGGGGCCCGATGCGCGCCCGTCGCCCGTCGTCGTCACCGTGCACGACCTCGCCGTGCTGCGGCACCCCGAGGCCTTCAACCGCTGGACCCGGACGTACAGCCGCATCTTGGTGCCGCGCGTCGTGCGCGCGGCCAGCGCGTGATCGCCGTCTCCGAGTTCACCGAGCGGGAGATCGATGGAGCTGCTCGGCGTGCCGGAGGAGCGCGGTCCGCGTCGTGCCGAACGCCGTCGGTGATCCGTTCGCGCCGCGGCGCAAGCCGCGGAGGGGGAATACGTGCTCGCGGTCGGAACGGTGGAGCCGCGCAAGAACCTGCCGCGCCTCGCGCGGGCGGCCGAGCTCGCGGGTCTGGAGCTGCGCGTCGCCGGCGCATGCGGGGCTGGGGCGACGTCGGTGCCAACGGCGACGGCGTCCGCTTGCTCGGCTTCGTCGCGACGACGAGCTCGCGCGGCTGTACCGGGAGCGCTCTGCGTCGCGTATCCGTCGCTGTACGAGGGCTTCGGCATCCCCGTGCTCGAGGCGCTCGCGTGCGGCGCGCCCGTCGTGACGAGCGCCGGGACCGCGATGGAGGAGGTCGCGGACGGCGCGGCCGTGCTCGTCGATCCGCTCGACCCGATGCCATCGCCGCCGGGATCCGCGAGGCATCGGCGGCGGGACGAGCTGGCGGGCTCGGGCCGGAGCGCGCGCGCAGTTCTCGTGGCGGGCGAGCGCGGAAGCGACGGCGGCCGTCTATCGGGAGGTCGCGTGACGCCGCCCCTCGTTTGATCGACGCCGACGTGCTGGGCCGCGAGCGCACCGGCGACGAGACGTACGTGCAGAACCTGCTGAGGCGCTGCCGGAGGCCGCGGGGAACCACGCTCCGCTTCGCCGCAGTCACGCGGCATCCCGAGCTCGTCCCGAGCGGCGTCGAGGCGATCGAGCTCCCAGCCCGCAGACAGGAGCTGCGGATGGCCTGGACGCTGCCGCGGCTCCTGCGGCGCGTGCGGCCGGCGCTCGCGCACTTCCAGCACGCCTGCCACTTGGGTGTCCGTGCCCCGCGGTCGTGACTGTGCATGATCTGTCGTTCGAGCGCGACCCGCAAGTGATGGGCGCCGGGACCGCTTCGTCTTCCGCACCGTCGTCCCGCGCTCCGTGCGCCGCGCTTCCCGCGTGTTCGCCGTCTCAGAGCGGACGCGGCGCGACCTGATGGAGCTGTACGGAACGCCGGCGGAGAAGGTCGTCGTGACGCCGAACGGCGTCGACCGGCTTTCACTCCGGGCGGAAGGCCGGACGGCTACCTCCTGTTCGTCGGCGCGATCCGCGGCGGAAGAACCCGCTCGCCGCGGTCGCCGCGGAGGAGCTCGGGCGTCCGGCTCGTGGTCGCGGGCCCGAAAAAGAGCCTTCGCTCGCCCGCGAGCTCGAGCGCCGAGGCGCAGAGCTCCACGGCTATGTCGAGAAGCCGGCGCTCGCGGAGCTGTACCGCCGCGCCGCCTGCCTCGTCCTGCCGTCGCGGTACGAAGGGTTCGGACTGCCCATGCTCGAAGCGATGGCGTGCGGCACGCCGGTCGTCGCCGCCGACGAGCCGGCTCTACGCGAGGTCGGAGGCGACGCGGCCGTCTACGCGAATGACGGGCGGCTTCGCCGACGCGATTCGACGAACGTTGAGCGACCGCGACGCACGCGCACGAGCGGGACTCGCACGCGCGCGGCTCTTCTCGTGGGAAGAGAGCGCTCGGCGCGCCGTCGCGGCCTATCGCGAGGGATCGGGTGACGCGCGTCTCGGCCGTCGTCGTCTCGCAGGGGACGCCTCGGAGCTGCCGGCTTCGCTCGCGGCGCTCGCGCCGCAGGTGGACGAGCTCGTCGTCGTCGCAAACGTCCCGGGTAGCGTCGGAGAGACGCCCGCGGGAACGCGCGTGCTCGAGAACGAGCGGCCGCAGGGTTTCGCGGCGAACGCCAACCGAGGCATCGCCGAGACCGCGGGGAGTTCGTCGTGCTCGCCAACCCGGACGCCGTGGCCGAGCCCGGCGCCGTCGACGCGCTGCCGCGTTCGCCGATGCGAATCCCCGTTGCGGCGTCGCCGGCCCGCGCATGCTCGGCTCGGACGGCGGGCTCGTGCCGTCCCGCCGCCGCTTCCCGACGGTGCGCGGAACGCTCGTTCGTCGAACGCCGGTACGGCGCCTGCTCCCGCCGCTCGAGCGGCAGCGCGACCACTACCACCTCGGCGAGGAGCCGACCGAGCCGGTGCAGGCTGACTGGCTGCTGGGAGGCTTCATCCTGGTCCGACGACGGATGTTCGACGAGCTCGGCGGCTTCGACTCGGGCTTCCGGCTCTACGGCGAGGACATCGACGTCTGTTACCGCGCTGCGAAGGCCGGCTGGGAGCGCTGGTACGTGCCCGCGGCGGTCGTCCACCATGTCTGGAAGCGGGAGACAGACGTGCGCTTCTTCACGCGGCGGACGCTTTGGCACTGGCGCGGCATCGCGCGCTTCGTGCGGAAGCATCCCGAGACGCTTGGACGTCTATGACCCGGGTGCGCTCGGAGTCACCGTGTATTCGACGTTCGCGCCGAGGTCCCGCGGGTCGCCGATCCGCGGATCGCGCTCGTGCGGAAACGGCGTCACATGCGTCTCGACGCGGAAGGGCGGGGGAGGCGCGTCGAAGGCGAACTCGTGGTCGAGATCGTTGCCGACTCGCACTGTCCGGGTGGCGACGACGCGCCCCATCACGGGTTGCAGCCCGAACGGCCCGGTTGCCAACGCCAGCGTCCCTATCGTCACTCGGACCGTCGCCGGGTAGCGTCGCGCCGCGCCGGTCCGGAAGACGTGCACCCTGACTTTGCTAGGCCCAACAGGTGTCAGCGAGTACTGGTTGAGGGCCGTGATGCGGCTTGCCCCAGCCGTCCGCATAGACCCCTTCGACCGACTGGCGCAAACGTAGCGGCGGCGCGATGCGAACCAGCGTCCACGTTCGCGCCCCGCGTGCGCCGTGATGAACCTTGCGGTCGAGAACGCGCCCCACGGGTGTGACACCGGAATCCGCGACGACGTACTCGACGCCCTCGGCCGGGACGAGCCGACCGTCCGTCGAGGCGGGCGTCGGGACAAATGTCGGCCCCGGCCCGGGCGCCGTCCCGTCCAGGCTCCAGAGGTGCAGAAGCGACCGGTTCCAGAACTCGAGCTGGAGCAGGTCGCTCGGATCCTCGATCGACTGCCCGAGGTAGTAGACCTGCGCGCCGTTCGGCGCGGCGCGGTCGACCCAGTCGAGCGGGCGTGGCATGGTGGCGAGCAGCGAGCTCGCGGCCTTGTGGGCTGACCGCACGAAGCTGATCTCGCCGAACGCGTTCCAGGACAAGACCAGCGCCGCTGCGATGACTGCCACCGTCGCGGCGGCCGTTCGCGAGGCGAAGCGGAGGAACAGCAGCAGCGCTGTCGAGGCGAGCGTGAGCACGACCAGCAGGGATTTCACGCCGGCTGGAGCAAGGCCGAAGGCGCGGTGAAGGCCCGGCAGAACCGCGAGTCCAGGCGCGTCGAAGAAGGCAGGGATGTCCATGTGGTATGGAGTCGTCGTCACGAGGTAGAGCACGAGCACCGTCCCCGCGAATAGCGCGATCAGCGACGGCCGGCGACGGTCGAAAACGACAGCCGTCCCGACGAAGAGCAGCGGAGCGAGATAGATGAGGTTCCGCTCGGTGAACTCGGTGAGGCCAAGCGTCGTGACATACGCCGACTTCGCGGCCGCGTAGACGCCGAACGAGACGAACATGGTGATGATGAGCGAAGTGAGCGCACGACGCTCGCGGGGCCGCGGCTCGCCGCGAGAGCTCCCCAGCACGGTGAAACCCGCGATCACAGGGAGGACGCCGACGCCGATTGTCAGCGCGCCGACCGACCGCAGGCCGTACGTGATCATGTGGCCGCGGGAGTGTTCCGTCGCGAACGACCAGACGTGGCTGTAGTGCGCGAGGATCATGTCGCCGATAACGGCAGCGCCGATCGCGAGGACGATGAAGGCGGTCCAGTGCCGGCGGCTCCAACTTCGGCGAACAGCGCGCCCTCCCTCGCCGGTGAACCAGAAGAGCGCAGCCGCCGCGACCGCGCCCGCGATGAGCACGAGGAGCTGTGACCGCATCAGTGGTGCGATCAGGGACGCCACGACCGCGGCCGCAGTCCACGCGGGGCGGCGCGTGACGAGCGCCTTCGCGACGAGGTAGAAGCACAGCGCCGCCCATGGATACGCAACGGGCTCGAGAAGCAGCATCGACGAGTACGCCAGCGCAGGGATCATCGCCGAGCCGGCCGCAGCGAACAACGCCCAGCCCCTTGAGACGGTCATTCGCGCGAGGAGGTACGTCGGGAAGACGACAGCGGTCATCGACACGACGCCGATCGCCTTTGCGACGCCGTACGCCCGAGCGGTGTCGTGGAGCCACCAAGCCGGGGCGATCAGGTAGGCGTAGAACGAGTCGAACCCGTAGGGAACCGTCCTCCACGCCTCGTGCCCGGTCGAAGCCACCGCCCGCGAGAGCGCGGCCCGCTCGTACTCGTCGCTGTTCAGCCAGGGTGTGATGTTCCCCCACGCCTCCCAGCCGTAGAACAGGCAGAGCCAGAAGAAGACGGTGACGATCGGTAGGGCGGCGCTGAGCCCGGCCCTCAGTCGCGACCGGGCCGCGGGCGCGGGGGCAGGCACTGTTTTCGGCTCGGCGACCTCCACTACCGGCCGCCTCGCGGATACACGAAGTAGTCGACGTAGGCGCCGAGGGTCCGCTCGCGGCTGCCTGTCGGCTTGAGGTCGTGCGGTGCGATCGGCGTGACCGAGGTCTCGACGCGGAAGGGCGGGCTCGGAGCCTGGACACGAAAGAGTGGTCGAGGTTGTGCGGCACGTGGAGCGTCCGTGTGAAGAGCACCTTGCCCATCACCGGCTTCGTGACGACGGAGCCCGGCTGTCGGGAAGACTCGCCACGCGAGCTTGCCAACGCGGACGCGAACCGTGGCGGGAAGGTTCGGGTCGAGGCCGTGTCGCGAGACGTTGATCCGGAGCTTGCTCGGCGCGTCGCCGGGAATCGAGAATCGTTCAGCGCCGTGGTCGGCCTGCCCCAGCCGTTGCCATCGAGGCCTTCGACCGACTGGCGGAGGCGCAACGGCGGCGCGAACCGCACGAGCGTCCAGGTTTCGGCGCCTGACCGCCGCCGAAGTGGATCTTGCGGTCGACCACGTGTCCGACCGGCGAGACGCCGGCGTCCGCGACCATGTACCGGACGTCCTTGCCGGCTCGAGACGCCCGTCGGGCGAGACGAGCTCGGGGACGACGTCGGCCCGGGGCCGGGCGCGGTCCCGTCGGTGCTCCAGACGTGCTTGACCGAGCGGTTCCAGAACTCGAGCTCGAGGATGTCGCTCGGGTCGCCGATCGACTGCCCGAGGTAGTTGACGTCTGCGCCGTGCGGGACGGCGCGGTCGACCCAGTCGAGCGGTCGCGGGACGCTTGGCGACGACCTGGTCGCATCCACTGGTGCGACGCGCGCGAGTAAGCGATCTCGCCCGCACGCGCTCCAGGCGAGGACGAACGCCGCGGCACCGACGAGCCACGAGCGGGCTACGTGCCGCGCACGGATGAGGAGCAAGACGCGCTGCGGACGCAAGCGCGAGCACGATCAGGAGCGCCGTCGCGCCACGCCGGTGTCAGGCCGATCGCCGGTGGAGGCTCTGGAGCACCGAGAGTCCGGGCGCCTCGAAGGAGAAGCGCTCCTCCAGCCTGTACGGCGTCGTCGCCACGAGGTAGAGCGTGAACGCGGTCGCCGCGACCACCGCCGCGAGCGACACACGGCGCCGGTCGAAGATCAGCGCCGTCCCGACGAAGAGCAGCGGCGCGACGTAGATGAGGTTGCGCTCGAGCAGGAACGGCTGGCCGGTCGGCGATGAACACCGCCTTCGCGGCCGCGTAGAGGCCGAAGCAGACGATGCGACGCGATCGCGGTGACGTGAACGCGCGTCGTTCGCGGGCCGCCGGATCGCCTCGCGGCGTCACGAGCGCGGTCAAGCCCCGCGACCATCGGCAGGACGCCGAGGCCGATCGTCAGCGCGCCGAAGGCGCGAAGTCCGTACCGGATCATGTCGCCCGTGATGCTCCTGCGTCGGGATCGCCAGACGTCGGATTCGTGTGCTGCGACGCAGGTCGACGCCACCACGACGCCGCGCGACGAGCACGACGAAGCCGACCCAGTGCCACAGGCGTCCAGTTGCGGCGCAGTCGCCGTCCGCCCTCACCTGTGAACCAGAAGGCGCCGGCGGCGCCCGCGGCGCCGGCGATCGACACGCCGAGCTCGATCGCGAGAACGGCGGCGCGACGCAGGCACGCCGCCGCGGCCGCGATCACCAGCGCGGCCGCGGGCGTGACAAGAGCCTGTGACGAGGAGGTAGAAGCAGAGCGCCGCCCACGGGTACGCGAGCGGTCTCGAGCATCAGCAGCGGCGAGTAGGCGAGAGCGGGAATCACCGCCGCGCCCGCCGCCGCGAACAGCGCCCAGCGGCTTCGAGACGAGCATCCTCGCCAGCAGGTAGGTCGGGAAAGACGACGGACGTCATCGCCACGACTCCGATCGCCTTCGCGAGCCCGTATGCGTGCGCCGTGTCGTGGATCCACCACGCGGGCGCGATCAGATAGACGTAGAGCGAGGGAACGGCGTGCGGAACCGTCCGCCACGCCGCGTGTCCCGTCGACGGCGACGGCGCGTCGAGAGCTGCGCGCGCTCGAACTCGTCGCGGACGACCCACGGCGTGACGTTCAGCCAGGCCTGCCAGCCGTAGAGAAGGCAAAGCCCGACGAAGATCGTGAGCAGGGGAAGCGCGGCGGCGAGCGCGGCATGCAGCCGCGAGGCCGCAGGCCGTATGCGGGTCAGGACCGCCGCCGGCCCGCAGCGGCGTCCATGGCTCCGAATCGATCTCGCGGCGGACAAAGAGGCAGTCGATCTGCGCCTCGTCACAGGCGCTGCGCACGAAGTCGAGGCGCTCGCTGGACGCGTCGGGGATCGACGACGAAGACGATGTCGGGCCGCGCTTCCAGCACGATTCGCCGCATCTCGTCGGCGCTGCCGAGCACCTGCACGCCGAGCAGGCGCTGCCGCCAGAGCCGCGGGTCGTCGTCGACGAAGCCGACGAGCTGCTCGTCCGGCGTCTCGCGGAGCTCGCGCGCGAAGCTTCTGCCGCTTCGCCCAGCGCCGACGACGAGCACGCGTCGGCGCGGCCCGGAAGTCCGCAGCGTCGTGACCCCTCGATACGCGGCACGTTCCCAGAAGCGCGACGCACCGATCAGCAGCGTGCAGAGCAAGGCGTCGATGACGAGGACTGGCGCGCGGGAAGTCGTTGCGCGCACGCAGGGCCGAGATGACGCCGAAGGCGATGAACTCCGAGGCCAGCACCGCCACCGCGATCCGCGCTCGCGTCGCGGGCGTCGGCGTAACGCCAGACGCCGCGGTAGAGCCCCATCGGAATGAAGACGAGGTAGCGCGCAGAACAGCAGGATCGGCAGCAGTCGCGAAGAGAAAGCGTCGCTGCGTCGGCGTCCCGTTCGAGCCGAGCCGCAGGACGTACGCCGCGTACAGCGACACCGTGATGAGAATCGCGTCGACGACCACCTCGACAACGCGTCGCCGGTGGATGATCGAGGCCGCGAGCAGGCCCGGGACGACCGTTCGCTGCTTGTCGCCCGGGTTGGGCTGCGCTCGACGTCTGCCAGGAAGCTCGCGAACTGGACGAACAACGCGAAGGTCAGGAGGACGCCGATCACGGTGATCTTCGCGTCGTCGATGACGGTGTACGTCAGGCTCGTCGCGCCGAGCGCGGCGGAGATCGTCGCGAGCAGGAACACCGCCCGGCGGTCCGAGAGCCCGTGGTAGACGAGCCGGTGCGACGTGTGGTCGCGGCCGCCGCGGTAGACCGGGCGATCCCTCGAACAGCCGCACGAACGTCACGAGCGTCGTGTCGAGGATCGGGACCGCGAGGATGAGCAGCGGCAGGAGCAGCGTCGCGACAGTCGTCTGCGCGACCTTGAGCGTCGCGGCGATTCCGCACGCGGCGAGCGCGAAGCCGAGCGCCTGGCTGCCGGAGTCTCCCATGAAGACTCTCGCGCCGCCGCTGCGGCGAAGGTTGAACGGCAGGAAGCCGAGACAGGCGCCGAGCACGGCGAGTGCGACGACGAGCACGTTGGGGTTCGAGTGGAGCCACGCGGCGTCGATCGCGAAGAACATCGCCGCGATCGCGGCAAGCGTCGCGGCGAGGCCGTCCATGTTGTCGAGCATGTTGAACGCGTTCGTGATGCCGACGAGCCACAGGACGGCGAGTGCGAGCGCGAGCCAGTGATTCGACACGATCGTCACCTTCAGCCCGGTCGACAGGACGACGGCCGCGGCGCCGAGCTGTGCACCGAGCTTCGCGATCGGCGGCAGGCTGACTGCGTCGTCGAGCAGGCCGGCGACGAAGACGATCGCGCAACCGGCGACGATGCCCGACGATCTCTTCGTACGGCCGCGGGACCGCGCCGGCCAAGACGGCCGCGGCGATGCCGGCGGCAAGGCCGGCGAAGATGCCGATCCCGCCGAGGTACGGCGTGGCGCGCGTGTGCCAGCGGTCCGCACGCGGCGCCGACACGAAGCGCCGCGCGGCGGGCGACCGAATCACGAGCCAGAGCACGACGACCGTGACCGGGTACGAGATGAGGAACGCGGTTGCGCTCACTGTCCGGAGGTTAAACGTAGGCTATTAGGCAGATGTTTGGTACGGAGCGGCCTTGCGGAGCGGAGCGTCGATGAGCGTCTACGTGGACCTGGTTTCCTACCGGGAGCTCTTCGCAAACCTCTTCCGGCGGGACCTCCAGAAGCGGTACAAGGGCTCGGTCCTCGGCGTCGTCTGGGTGCTGCTGCCGCCGCTGATCCTGCTCGCGATCTACTTCCTCGTGTTCAACGTGCTGTGGGCGGTCACGTCGGACATTCAGGACTACTCGCTCTATCTGCTCGCCGGTCTCGCGACCTGGGTCTTCTTCGCGACGACGCTGCAGGTCGGCTCGCGCGCGATGCTCGACAACGCGGAGCTCATTCGGAAGACGCGCTTCCCGCGGCAGCTCGTCGCGTTCTCGGTCGTCGGCGCCAATGTCGTGACGTACGCGGTCATGCTCGTGATCCTGCTCATCGCGTCCTTCATCTTCGTGCCCGAGTCACGGGACACCGAGTTGCTCGCGTCCCGCTCGCCGCGCTCTTCGTCTGCTTCGTCGCCGGCGTGACGCTGACGATCGCTTGTCTCGACGCGCTCTATCGGGACGTCGAGCACCTCGTCGGTGCGCTCCTGTTGCCGTGGTTCTTCTTGACGCCGGTGTTCTGGAGCTGGACGCAGTTCACGCAGCACGAGACCATCGTGCAGATCGTTCGGTACGGGAATCCGATTTCGCCGGCAGTCTCGGCGATCCGCGACCCGCTCTGGGCGGGTACGCCTCCTCGTCTGGTCGACGCCGTCTACCTCGTCTGCGCGGCCGTTGTCGCGCTCGGCCTGGGCGCATTCACCTTCAGGCGCTTGGACGACCGGATCGCCGTCGAGCTCTGATCACGCGCCGCTAGTGTAGGGACGCGATGTCCGCGCCTCTGCTCGTCCGCGCTGCGAGGTGCGAGCCCGTCGAGCGCACGCCTGTGTGGTTCATGCGTCAAGCCGGCCGCTCGCTGCCGGAGTACCGCGCTCTCCGCGAGCGTCATGACTTCTTCGAGCTCGGCAGGCGCCCCGAGCTCTGCGCCGAGGTAACGCTGCAGCCCGTGCGTCGTCACGGCGTGGACGCGGCGGTGATGTTCGCGGACATCATGACTCCGGTCGTCGCGATGGGAGTGGACGTGAAGCTCGTCGAGGGCGTCGGGCCGGTCGTGGAGTCCTTCGACGCCAGACAGTTGCGCATTCCCGACGAGGTCGCGCCGGAGGTGTGCGAGGCGATCCGAATCGTGCGCGGCGAGCTCGACGACGAGAAGGCGGTCGTCGGCTTCTGCGGCGCGCCGTTCACCGTAGCGGGCTATCTGATCGAGGGGAAGCCGAGCCGCGACTTCGTGAAGTTGAAGGCATTCATGTATCGAGAGCCGGATGCCTGGCACGCGCTGCTGGAGACGCTCGCGGAATGCTTCGCGCGCTACGTGCGCGAGCAGGTCGACGCCGGCGCCGACGTGATCCAGCTCTTCGACTCGTGGGTCGGCGTGCTCTCCCCGGCCGACTACGCAGAGTTCGTCGCGCCGCACAGCGAGCGCATCCTCGACGCTGTCGACGTACCCACGATCCACTTCGGCACAGGAACGACGGCGCTCCTGCCGCAGATGGCCGGTGACGTGATCGGCCTCGACTGGCGGATCCCGCTCGACGAGGGCTGGGAGCTCGCCGGGAATTCCGGCGCGCAGGGCAACCTCGACCCCGCGGCGCTGCTTGCTCCCTGGGACCGCCTCGAGGCAGCCGCTCTCGACGTCCTCGAGCGAGCCCGCGGGCGCAACGGTCACATCTTCAATCTCGGCCACGGGATCCTCCCGCAGACCGACCCAGACGCGGTCACGCGCCTGACCGAGCTCGTGCAGTCGCGCACGGTGGAGGCGCGCGTATGAAGGCAGCCGTCGTGCTGATGGCATACGGGTCGCCGGAGCGCCTGGCCGACGTGCCCGCCTACTACTCCGACATCCGCGGCGGTCGGCCGATCGCGCCCGAGCAGCTCGACGACCTGGTCGATCGCTATCGCCGCCTCGGGGTCGAAGAGCACAACCCGCTGAACGCGATCACCGAGGAGACGCGCGCGTGCGCTCGAGCGCGACCTCGGCATCCCGGTCTTCACGGGGATGAAGCACTGGACGCCGCGCATCGCGGACGCCGCTGATGCCGCGCTTGCGGCGGGCGCGGACGTCGTCGTCGGGCTCGTGCTCGCGCCCCACTACTCGCGCCTGTCGATCGCCGGCTATCGCGACCAGCTCGACGCCGCGCTTCGCGGCCGCGCCGAGTTGCGCATGATCGAGAGCTGGCACGACTTCGAGCCGTTCGTCGACGTGCTGGCTGCGCGCGTCCGTGGAACGAATGCACACGTGGTCTTCACCGCGCACTCGCTTCCGGCGCGCGTCCTCGATGAAGGCGATCCGTATCAGGACCAGCTGCTCGAGACGTGCCGTCTCGTGGCGGAGCGCGCAGAGCTCGGCGACTGGTCGTTCTCCTACCAGAGCGAATCGCCGACAGGCGAGCCCTGGCTCGGCCCGGACATCCTCGATCACCTCGACGACCTTCACGCGCGCGGCGTGGGCGCCGTGCTCGTGTGTCCTGTCGGCTTCGTCTCCGACCATCTCGAGATCCGCTGGGACATCGACGTCGAGGCGCAGGACCGCGCCCGCGAGCTCGGAATGACGCTGCAGAGAATCGAGATGCCGAACGCCGATCCCGAATTCGTGCGCGCGCTCACCTCGCTCGTCGAGCAGGAGCTGGGGACTCGTGCGCCCGGGTGAGATTCGCGTCGGCGAGCTCTCGCGGCGCTTCCGCGTCTATCCGCGCGGCACGCGCACGCTGAAGAGCCGCGTGCTGCTGCGCGGCCGGACCAAGCCGGCCGACGTCTGGGCGCTCAGTGATGTCTCTTTCCAGGTCGACCCCGGCGGCGCGCTCGGCCTAGTCGGCCGGAACGGCTCGGGCAAGAGCACGTTGCTGCGAATCATCGCCGGGATCATCAAGCCGACCGATGGCCACGTCGACGTCGGCGGCCGGATCGGCACACTCTTGGAGCTCGGCGCCGGCTTCCATCCCGACTTCACCGGACGCGAGAACGTCTTCCTCAACGGCTCGATCCTCGGGCTGAAGCGCGCGTACATCCGCGAACGCTTCGACGAGATCGTCGCGTTCGCGGAGCTCGAGGACTTCATCGACGTTCCCGTGCGCACCTACTCGTCCGGCATGTTCATGCGCCTTGGGTTCTCCGTCGCGTCGCACCTCAATGCCGACGTCCTCCTGCTGGACGAGGTCTTCGCCGTCGGCGACGCTGCTTTCCAGCGCAAGTGCATCGACCGGATCCTCGACTTCAACCGGAACGGCGGGACGATCGTCTTCGTCTCACACGATTCCGACGCGGTCGAACGATTGTGCGACCGCGCGATTCTCCTTCGCGACGGCAACGTCGCCTTCGACGGCGCGACCCACAACGCGCTGACCGAGTATCACCGCCTGCTCGCGGACGACCGCGATCCGGCCGAGCGCGCAGGCGGCTTGAGCGAGTGGGGCAGCGGCGAGGCGCGCATCGCCGAGGTTCGGCTGTCTGGATCAGGCGGGGAGGAGCGCGATGCATTCCTCTCCGGCGAGCCGCTCTCGCTCGCGCTGAAGCTCGAAGCCGTCGTCGCTCTCGCGCCGCCGCGGCTCTCCTTCGAGGTGCGCGACGAATCGGATCGGCTGCTCGCAGGCGGCGGCGTGGACGCCGACGACGTGGGCTGGCCCGACAGCGCCGGCGAGGTCGGAGTGCGATTCGACGTCGATGCGCTGCCGCTCGCGGAGGGGCGCTTCCATTTCTCGTTCGCTCTGGCGGATCCGCGGACCGGACACCTCTACCACCGTCTCGAGCGCGTGGCCCCGTTCGTCGTCCACCCGGCGGGGGGCGAGCGTGGACAGGTCGTGCTGGAAGGGCGCTGGTCGGCAGGGGAAGTTGCAGCGCCCGCAGAACTGAGGGGGTCATGAGCTCCCGTACGTGTCCTGACTGGCCGCGGCTGATGGAGATCGCGCCGGAGTTGCAGTTCAAGCACTACACCGTCGCCGAGGCGAAGCTGCCTGCCGACGCGCTCGTGCACGTCACGGACGTCTCGCTCTCCGACGTCGCACTCTGCTGCGATCTCGAGCGGCACGTCTTCTACGCGGCGCACACGGACCCGGGCGTCGTCAAGGCGCTACGCCAGACGCACTGGTACGAGCTCGCCGAATGGTCCACGAGCGGGCAAGCCGGGCGCTAGGCTCTCGGCGCCGATGGGCTTCTTCCACACTCTCAGACGGCGGTTCCGTTTCCGGTCGCTCGAGCGAGGTGACTACACCGAGGCGGGGGAGCGCCCCGTCGAGAATCTCGATGCGGGCGCCGTCGCCGCGAATCGTGAGGCCTCCGTCGACATCGGCGGCAGTGCCCCGGGGTACCCGCCGGGCTACGTGAAGGACTTCGACGACGGCCGTCCGCGTCACTGACGCTTAGTCCGGCTCGACAAGCCCATTACCCGAGCCCGCAGCCGGTTAGTCTCTGTCACATGGCGTTGTTCGTCGTGCCCTACCGGGCAGACGGGAAGACTCGGCTTGGCGACCCCGAGATCGCTTTGGCGATGTTCCTCGACGTGCGGTCCGCGTGCGAGCAGATCGGTGAGGTGCGCATCTGCGACGCGCCCGGCGGCCAGAATGCGGCGCTAGCCGCGATGCTCTCGACGCTCGAAGGGCCGGTCGCGATCGTCAACTCTGACGTTCCCTGCGCGACGCCCAACGAGCTCCTGGAGCTCGTCAACGCCGCGCCGGCGCTCGTCGCCGCGGCCGACGGGACGACGAACGCCATCGCGCTCGAGGACGCCCGGGACTTTCGGCCGCTCTACGGGCCGGGTAGCGCAGATCGCTTCGGCCTGAAGCAGCTCTACCTCCCCGGCCTGTGCGAGGACATCGACACCGAGGAAGACCTGCTGCGCCTCGCCCCATGCGTCGGCTCGAACACGCGGAGCGCGCTGCTCGTTCACGCGCGCGCATGAACGTCTGCGTATTGAGCGGCGGCTTCGGCGGCGCGAAGCTCGTCCGCGCGCTCGTCGAGACCCTCGGCGGCCCGAACGTGACCGCGATCGTGAACGTAGGCGACGACCTCGAGGCCCTCGGCCTCCACGTCTCTCCCGACCTCGACAGCGTCCTCTACGCGCTCGCGGGGCTGATGGACGAGCAGCGCGGATGGGGACGCGCCGACGAGACCTGGAACGCGCTCGAGACCGTGTCCCGCCTCGGCGGCACGGACTGGTTCAAGCTCGGCGACCGCGACCTCGGCCTGCATCTTCTGCGCACGCAGGCGTTGCGCTCCGGCGAGCCGCTGTCTGCGTTCACGGCACGCGCTAGTCGCGCGCTCGGCGTCGATGCAACGCTGCTCCCCGCGACGGACGACGAGCTGCGAACGTTCGTCGTGACGCCCGCCGGCACGTTCGACTTCCAGGAGTGGTTCGTCGCCCGCGGGCATCGCGACGACGTTGACGCCGTCGATGTGCGCGGCGAGGCTAGCCCCGCCCCCGGCGTGCTCGAGGCGCTCGCGTCCGCCGACCTGCTGCTGATCGGGCCGAGCAATCCGTATGTCAGCGTCGGCCCGATTCTCGCGGTGGGCGAGATCCGCGCCGCGATCGAGCAGCGGCGCGTCCCGTGTGTGGCCGTGAGCCCGCTCGTCGGCGGGCGCGCCGTCAAAGGCCCGGCCGACCGGATGCTCGCGCGACTGGCCGGCGGCACGTCGCCCGCTCACGTCGCATCCTGCTACGAGGGTCTGATCGACGCGCTCGTCGTCGACGAGCACGACAACGCATCCGGGCTCGACGTGCAGGCGATCGTGACCGGGACATTGATGATCGACGCGGAGTCGCGGCGGCGCGTTGCCGACGCGGCGTTGTCCGTCGCCGCATGAGAGTCGCGATCTTGGGCGGGACGGGTAAGTTCGGGCGCGCCCTCGCGACGCGGTTGGCCGCGGTCGGCGACGACGTGGTGATCGGTTCGCGCGACGCGGAGCGCGCGCGTGAGATCGCCGAGCAGGTGGGCGTGCGCGGGGCGCGCAACGATGACGTTGGTGACGTCGACCTCGTCGTCCTCGCCGTCGAGGCAGGCGCCGCGCTGGCGACCGTGCGCGACCTGACGCTCGAGGCGCCGCTGTTGTCGGTCGCCTCCGAAGTGTCGTTCGAGGCGGGGCTCGCGCGACCGGTAGTCGAGGGCAAGTCGATCGCCGAGCGGGTCGCCGAGATCGTCGACGTGGAGGTCGCCGCCGGGCTGCATTCGCTCGCTGCCATGAAGATTGCCGCGTCGCCGCCCGAGGAGGACGTCTTCGTCTGCGGCGACGACGCGGAGTCGAAGCGCCTGGCGCTCGAGCTCGCCGCGAAGATCGTCGCCGGCCGCGCGATCGACGCAGGCCCGCTCGCGGCTGCGCGCGCGCTCGAAGCGCTGACCGCCGTGCTCGTGAACGTGAACCGGGCCTACAAGACGCACGCGGGTCTGCGCGTCACCGGCCTTCCGTGACGCTGACCGTCTCCCCGCTCGAGGGCCTGCCGGAGGTCGAGCCCGGCGCCGACCTCGCAAGCCTTGTGACAACGTGTCACTTGGTCGAGGAGGGGGACGTCCTCGTGCTCGCGCAGAAGGTCGTGTCCAAGGCCGAAGGGCGCGTCGTCCGCCTCGACGAGGTCGAGCCCTCCGACCGCGCGCGCGAGCTCGCGGGACGCCGACGGCGACCCGCGCCAGGTCGAGGTCGTGCTTCGCGAGTCCGTCCGCATCGTGCGAGCGCGGGGGTCGCTCGTGATCGCCGAGACGCGGCACGGCTTCGTCTGCGCCTCCGCGGGCGTCGACGCGTCGAACGCGCCGGAGGCAGGAACGGTCGTCGTGCTGCCGCTCGATCCCGACGCCTCCGCGCGAGGCATTCGCGCTCGCATCCGCGAGCTGACCGGCCGGACTGTCGCGGTGATCATCAGCGACTCGTTCGGACGCCCGTGGCGCCAGGGAACGACGGATGTCGCCATCGGCGTCGCCGGACTCGCGCCGCTCCTCGACCTCCGTGGCAAGCGCGACGCCGTCGGCTACGAGCTCCGGTCGACGCAGATCGCCGTCGCCGACGAGCTGGCCGGCGCCGCGGAGCTCGTGATGGGGAAGACGAACGGCATCCCCGGCGCCGTGATTCGTGGGTTCGCTTCTGCGGGCGACGGCTCGGCGCGCGAGCTCGTCATGCCAGCCGAGCGCGACCTCTTTCGCTGAGCATGAGCGGACGCGAGCAGACGCTGCGGCGGGACGATCTTCTCGACGACCCCCTTCGCCAGTTCGCCGCCTGGTACGGCCAGGCGCAGACGGAAGGGCTGCCGCTACCCGAGGCGTGCGCGCTCGCCACTGCGGCGAGCGACGGGCAGCCCTCCGTGCGGATGGTGCTGATGAAGGACGTGGACGAGCGCGGCTTCGTCTTCGGCACGAGCTACACGAGTCGCAAGGGCCGCGAGCTCGCCGAGAACGAGCGCGCCGCGCTACTTTTCTACTGGCATCCGCTCGGACGCCAGGTGCGCGTCGAGGGCAGGGCGGAGCGGGTCGCTCCCGAGGAGTCCGACGACATCTTTCTCGCGCGGCCGCGTGACAGCCGGATCAGTGCTCTCGCGTCGCGGCAGAGCGAACCGCTCGCCTCGCGCGAGCAGCTCGAGGCGCGAGTGCGTGCGCTCGACGCGGAGCTCGAAGGCCGCGAGGTCGAGCGGCCGCCGTTCTGGGGCGGCTATCGAGTCGTGCCCGACGAGCTCGAGTTCTGGCAGCACCGCGAGAACCGCCTGCACATCCGCTTCGTCTACCGGCGCCGCGGCGACGGCTGGGAGATCGAGCAACTTCAGCCCTGAGGTCTAGGAAAGGGCGAGCTGCGTGTGGCCTTCGAAGCCCTTCAGGCCGACGCCGACGAGGCGTAGCGCGCCCGGGCGGTCGGCGAGAGCTCGATCGAGCAGGCGGCACGCGACGTCCCCGATGGTCTCCGCGTCGTCGACGGCGACGTCGAGCGTCAG
Source organism: uncultured Actinomycetes bacterium (assembly GCA_963815965.1). Classification (GTDB taxonomy): domain Bacteria; phylum Actinomycetota; class Thermoleophilia; order Gaiellales; family Gaiellaceae; genus DASVFB01. Next base: position 1,156,012 of record CAWFIT010000001.1, read on the forward strand.
CGAGCGTGTCCTGATCGCGAAGTCCGGGTAGCGCAGCTTCGTCGTCACGGTGCGCGCGGCCTGGCCCTCACGGCGGAGGTGCTCGGCGAGGCGCTCCGCCATCCTGCGCAGCTCGGCGTGCAGGAGCGCGGGCTCGGCGATGTCGCGCGGAAACGTCTCCTCGTTCGAAATCGAGATCCGCTCGATGATCGTCTCGACCGGCCGCGGATCGATGCCGCGGGCACGGTCGCGCAGCAGCCTGCCGACCTTCCCCGGCAGGAGCGCGCGTAGCGCGTCGTCGTCGAGTGCGGCGAGCGCGCCGACTGTCTCGATGCCCGCGCGCGCGAGTCGTTCCGCGCTGCGCGGGCCGACGCCCGGCAGCTTGCGCACGGCGAGCGGCCCGAGGAACGCCGGCTCTCGGCCGGGGAGGACGACCGTGATGCCGCCGGGCTTGCGGGTGTCGGACGCGACCTTCGCGACGACCTTGGACGTCGCAACGCCGAGCGAGCACGTGAGCTGCGTCGTTCCGCGTACGGCCGTCTGGACGGCGTCGGCGAGCTCTCGCGCGCGCAGGAAGTCGCGCGCGCCCTCCGTGAGATCGAGGTATCCCTCGTCGAGGCCGGTGCGCTCGACAGTCGGCACGATCGCGCGCACGCTCTCCCAGACCGCGCGCGAGTACTCGCGATACAGCGAGTGGCGTGGCCGCACGAAGACGGCGTGGGGGCAGCGCCGCAGCGCTTCGGCGGCGCTCATCGCCGAGTGGATCCCGAAGCCGCGGGCGACGTAGTTCGCGGTCGCGACGACGCCGCGGCCGTGCGGATCACCCCCGACGATCAGCGGCTGCGTCCGCAGCGACGGATCCTCGAGCTCCTCGACCGCGGCGAAGAACGCGTCCAGGTCGAGGTGGGCGAGGATCATGCGCACAGGCTACGCAGCCGCCGGGACGGGGCCCATCTCAGGCGAGGCGGCCGAGCACCGCGCCGAAAAGGGCGTGACGCCACGTGGCCTGAGCGAAGGCACGCGGGTTCGTCAGAAGCCGCGGGATCCCGGGCTGGCCACGCGCAGGGTGGTACCGGTCGATGAAATAGCAGAGTGGGTAGAGAGCCGCGTGCTCGGCGAGCGCCATCCCGAGCTGCGAGCCTGCGCCGGTCCGTCCCTAGCATGCGTTGCGCCTCGTGGAAGGCAAGGCCGAACATTGCGCCGTTGAGCGTGTGAATCGCAAGCCCCGCCGCGCGCCAACGATCGCCCTGCGTGACGAGCTTCCCGAGCACGGCCACGTCCGAGTAGTCGCAGCGAAAGAGCCGCTGGTCGAACGGCTCCTGCGCCGCCCACACGACTGCGGCCGCCGATCCAGCGACGGCAGAACGCCAGCGCCCCGTCACGGTGTGCAGTCTTCCGCAGCGCTTCGACGCCGAAACGACGAAGGGCGCCTCGCGGCGCCCTTCGTCAATGCGCTAGCGCGTGCGGCTAGCTGCAACCGGTGTTCGTACCGCAATCGCGGCACGTGTAACACGAGCCCGTGCGGATCATGCGGCCGCCGCAGCGGGCGCACTCCACCGCGTCCTCCCAGCTGTTGAACAGCGCGGTCTGGCCGGGCGGCGGCGCCTCGACCGGCGCGGCCGCGGCCTGGGCATCCGCCGCGGCATACGCCGAAGCCATCTTGGCACGCACCTCCGGCGAGAGGATCCCGATCTCCTCCTGCTGCTCGACGGTGAGGAACTTCTTGCCCATCCAGCGGAAGACGTAGTCGACGATCGACTTCGCGACGCGGATGTCCGCGTCGTTCGTCATCCCGCTCGGCTCGAAGCGCATGTGCGCGAACTTCGAGACGTAGACCTCGAGCGGCACGCCGTACTGGAGGCCGAGCGACACCGAGATCATGAACGAGTTCATGAGACCGGCAAGCGTCGTGCCTTCCTTGGCGATGTCGACGAAGATGTCGCCGGGCGTCCCGTCCTCGTAGAGGCCGACGTGGATGTACCCCTCGTAGTCTCCGACGCGGAACTTGCGGCCGACCTCGGTGCGATCCTCGGGCAGCCGCTTGCGCTCGCGCAGCGGCACCGGCGGCGCTGCCGCGGCCTCCTTCTTGCCCGAGAGCGGCTGCGCGACCTTGCAGTTGTCGCGGTAGATCGCGATCGCCTTCACGCCGAGCTTCCACGCGTCGAGCCAGAGCTGCGCCACCTCGTCGACGGTCGCCGTCTCCGGCAGGTTCACCGTCTTGGAGATTGCGCCCGAGATGAACGGCTGCGTGGCGCCCATCATCTTCACGTGGCCGCCGTAGTGGATCGCGCGCTCGCCGACCGCGCAGTCGAACACGGGGTAGTGCTCGGCCTTGACATACGGCGCGCCGACGACGGAGTTGCGCTCATCGATCCACGCGACGATCTCGTCGACCTCGTCCGGCGCGTAGCCGAGCTTCTCGAGCCCGAGCGGGACGGTGCGGTTGACGATCGTGATCTCGCCGCCGCCGACGAGCTTCTTGGACTTGACGAGCGAGAAGTCCGGCTCGACGCCCGTCGTGTCGCAGTCCATCATGAAGCTGATCGTCCCGGTCGGCGCGAGCACCGTCGCCTGCGCGTTGCGGTAGCCGTTGACCTCGCCGAGATCGAGCGTGTCGTCCCACGCCTTGCGGCAAGCCGAGAGCAGATCGCTCGGCACGGACTCGGCCGTCTCGATGTTCCCGACTGCGGCGCGGTGCATCGACATCACGCCGAGCATCGCCGCCGCGTTCTTGCGGTAGCCGGCGAACGGGCCGAGTCTCCCGGCGATCTCGGCCGACTTGCGGTAGGCGCGGCCGGTCATGAGCGCGGTCACGGCCGCCGCGTAGGCGCGCCCTTCGTCGGAGTCGTACGGCAGGCCGCGCGCCATCAGCAGCGCGCCGAGGTTCGCGTAGCCGAGGCCGAGCTGCCTGTAGGCCTTGGCGTTCTTCTCGATTTCGGGCGTCGGATAGGACGAGTACCCGACGAGGATCTCCTGTGCGAGGAACACAGTGTCGACCGCGTGCTCGTATGCCTCGACGTCGAGCTCGCCGTCCTCGCGGCGGAACTTCATCAGGTTCAGCGACGCGAGGTTGCACGCGCTGTCGTCGATCGACATGTACTCGCTGCACGGATTCGACGCGTTGATGCGCGACGTGTTCGGCAGCGTGTGCCACTTGTTGATCGTCGTGTCGTACTGCACGCCCGGGTCGGCGCACTTCCACGCCGCCTCGGCCATGTCGCGGAGGATCTTCTTCGCCTCGACCGTCTCGACCACCGTCCCGTCGGTGCGCGCCGTCAGGTTCCACTCGCGTCCGTCGGCGGCCGCCTCCATGAACGTGTCGGTGACGCGTACCGAGTTGTTCGCGTTCTGGTACTGGATCGACGCCCAGTCGGGGCTGTCGAGCGACATGTCGTAGCCGGCCGCCTCGAGGACGCGAGCCTTCTCCTCCTCGTGCGCCTTGCACCAGATGAACTCCTCGATGTCCGGGTGGTCGACGTCGAGGACGACCATCTTTGCCGCTCGCCGCGTCTTGCCACCTGACTTGATCGTGCCGGCGGACGCGTCGGCGCCGCGCATGAAGGAGACGGGGCCGGACGCGTAGCCGCCCTTCGACAGTTGCTCCTTCGAGGAGCGAAGCTTCGACAGGTTGACCCCGGAGCCGGAACCGCCGCGGAAGATGACGCCCTCGCGCCTGATCCAGTCGAGGATCGACTCCATCGAGTCGTCGATCGAGAGGATGAAGCACGCCGAGCACTGCGGCTTCTCCTCGAAGCCGACGTTGAACCACACAGGCGAGTTGAAGGCCGCGAGCTGGTGGACGAGGATGAACTTCAGCTCGTCCTCGAACGTCTGCGCGTCCTCCTCGTTCGCGAAGTAGCCGCCCGTGCGGCCCCAGGTGCCGACCGTGTCGACGATGCGGCCGATCATCTGCTTGACGCTCCGCTCGCGGTCGGGCGAGCCCATGCGCCCGCGGAAGTACTTCTGGGCGACGATGTTCGTCGCCGTCTGCGACCAGAATTTCGGGAACTCGACGCCCTTCTGCTCGAACACGGGCTTGTCCTTGCCGGGGATGAAGGCGTCGCGCGTCTCCCATTCGACCTCGTCGAACGGGTCGCGCCCGGGAATCGTGAAGTAGCGGCGAACGCCGAGCTGTGCGCCGTCGTCGACGACGGTGTTCGCGGCCGTGGAGGCCGAGGTTTGGGCAGTCTGAGTCTCGTCGGCGGTCGCCATTCTGTCTTCCTCCAGGCTAGCTTTCCAGGGGTAAATTGCGGGGTCCGGAGGCTAGTGCCACGACCGGACGGAACCAGTCCGCGCCGGCTACTGAGGCGGCGGCAGCCGGCGCTCTTGCAGGCGCCGGTTGACGAAGCTCCCGCCCGCCGCGGCCAGGAGCAGGAAGGCCACGCCCGCGAGGATGAGCAGCGGCAGCGGGACTCGAGGCGGCGTCTGACGGCCCGAGCCACTCGATCGCCGCAGGATGACGCCCTTGTCGACTGCTCTTCGTTTCGGGCCCGCGCTCGCTCGCGAGTCCTGTCCGGCTCGTCGATGTCCGGCTCGGCTTCGATGTCGGCGGCCGTTGCCGTTGCCCTTCCGGATCGCAGCGAGCAGGGCGCGCTCGATGTCGTCCTTCGCGCTCGAGTATGATGTCGACGTCGCTGCGGCAGGTGCTTGAGCGCCTGCCTGTAGCAGGCGGCCGCGGATACGTGTGGTCGATCTGCCGTCGTACCAGTCGTTGATGAGCAGCCTTCCAGCACGGCGTTGCGGCGGCTGCAGGCGCCGCAGTTGCCGAGCGCCAGGACGAGCCCGGCGAACAGGCGACGAGCAAGAGAGACTTCACGGCGAGCGTGCATGCTAGTGACCGAGCGGTCTCGCTGCCAGCGGGCAGGGCGAAGGACACGGTGTGGTCGCGACGACTGCTCATCAGGGACGACAGTGGAAATCCTCCGCTTCGGCTGGCAGTCTCTCCCGTCGCGGTGAGATTCAAATCATCGCCCTGTAAGGGCTTTGTAAACGCTGGTAGCGTCGCGCCGATGCCGGCGCTACCGCTGCGCGGACGGTCACGTGCGCCTGCACGCCGGTTTCCGCGCGCGTCTTGGCGAGCGCGGGCGCTTCTCGCCTGGGCGCTCTTCTTCGGCGGCGGCGATCGACACGAGCCGACTCGCGTGGATCGGCGGCGCCGCCGTGATCGTCGCCGCGCTCGTCTGGCGGCCGCGGCGTTCGACCGGCGCATCGAGCGGCCGCGACTCGGCCGTGCCGGCGCCGCCTGCTGCTGCCTGCTTTGCCGGGCTTGTCGCTGTGGCAGGGGATCTCGATCGACTGGTCCGTCCAGCCGGATCGCTCGTGGGACTACGTCAACCGCGGCCTCGTGTACCTCGCGTTTCTCGTCCTGGGGATGTTCGTCGCTGCGCTCGTCCCTCGTGCGACGCGTGCGGTGGCGTCCGGGCTCGCCGTCGCTGCTCGCGCTCGTGCTTGGCGTACGCGTTGCTCGCGAAGGGCGTTCCCTCGCTCTATCCGGACTACGGGAGGCTCGCGCGCCTGCGCTCGCCGGTCGGGTTCTGGAACGCGCTCGCGCTTCTCGGCGACTTCGCGCTCGTGCTCGGGCTGTGGCGCGCGGCGCAGCGGCGATTCGACGGCGTGCTGCTGGTCTTCGGCGGTGTGCTCACGGTCCTGCTCGCGTACTCGCGCGGCGGCATCGTGATCGCCGTGATCGCGTCGGCGGTCTGGCTCGCGCTCGACCGGCGCCGACTCGAGGCGTTGCTCGCGCTCGTGATCGGCGGCGGCGCGGCCGGCGTGGTCGCCGGCATCGCGCTCGCGTTCACGGCGTCAGCGACGACGGCCAGTCGCATTCCGTTCGCGTGCACGACGGGCAGAGTGTTCCTGCTCACCGTCGTCGTCGCCGCGATCGTCGTCGCGTTCGCTCGGGCGAGCAGCGTTGCGACTCGAGCTCGGCGCGGCGGCGCGCCGCCGCGCGACGGCGATCCTCGTCCGCGGCGATCGTGCTCGCCTGCGCGGTCGGCGTCGTCGCCGTCGCGCTGCACAACGGCGGCTCGACCCGCGTGACCGCCGCAGGCACTGCACTGCGCGGAGGGTGCGCGCCGGCTCGCGTGCGCGAGCTCCGACGCGCGCCTGGACTGGTGGAAGGAGGCGTGGCAATCGTTCGAGGACAAGCCTCTGGCAGGCACCGGCGCGGCCTCGTTCGAGCTCTCGCACCGCCTGCACCGCGCCGAGTACACAAGGCCGGTGACCGAGCCGCACAACTTTGCCTTGCAGGAGTCGGCGAGAACGGGCATCGTCGGCTTCCTGCTGCTCGCAGGCGACGGTGGGCTTCGCCGCGGTTGCCATCCGGCGTCGCCGGCGCGACGACGCGGCCGTTGCGCTCGCGGTCTGTGCGCTCGCGTATCTCGTGAACATCCTCCTCGATGTCGGCTACGACTTCGTCGCGGTCAGCGCGCCGTTCTTCACGCTGCTCGGTGTTCTGCTCACGGAGTCGAGCGCGCGCGTCGCTCGTCGCGAGCCCGTCTGGGCGCCGGAACGCTCGCTGCTCGCGGCGGCGTGCGTCCTCTCGCTTGCGGCGCCGTGGTCGCTCAGCACAAGGTCGACGAGGCGGTTGCGCGGGCAGATCCGGAGCTCGCTGCGAGGCGCACTCGTGGAATCCCGTCTCCGTCGTGCCTCTCCTGACCGAGGCCGCGCTCGAGGAGTCTGCTGCGGTCACCGCGGTGACGGCCCTGCGGCTCTATCGCCAGGCGGTCGACACGCAGCCTGAGAACCCGGACGCCTGGGTCGCGCTGGGCCAGTTCCAGCTCGACTGACGACGATCCGTGCGGCGCACTTCCGCTCGCTGAACCAGGCGTACGCGCTCGACCGGTACAACCCGGTGGTCGCAGTCGACGGCGGCGCGCTCGACGTCGCGCGCGCCAGGGCCCGTAAGGCCGGGTGCGGTTAGCATCGCCGGCGTGGACGCGGACGCGATCAGCCTCGAGCAGTTGCAACTTGCGGCGCGGAATCACGGGATGCCGCTCGAGGCGTTGGCGTATCCGATCACCCCGATCGGGCTCCACTATCTGCTGATCCACTACGACATCCCGGTGGTCGACGCCGACGCGTGGCGGCTCGCCGTCGACGGTGAGGTCGAGCGCCCGCTGTCGCTCTCGCTCGACGAACTGCGCGCGCGGCCCGCGATCGAGGTCGCGGCCACGATGGAGTGCGCCGGGAACGGCCGGGCTCGGCTCACGCCGCGCGTCGACAGCCAGCCGTGGTTGCACGAGGCGGTCGGCACGGGTCTCTGGCGGGGCGTGCGCGTGCGCGACGTGCTCGAGAGCGCCGGGCTTCTCGGCGGCGCGCGGGAAGTGCTGTTCACCGCGCTCGATCGTGGCGTCGAGGACGACGTCGAGCAGCGCTATCAGCGGAGCCTGCCGCTCGAGGAGGCGCTTCGCGACGATGTGATCCTCGCGTACGAGCTGAACGGCGTGCCGCTGCCGCCTCAGCACGGGTTCCCGCTGCGGCTGCTCGTTCCCGGCTGGTACGGGATGACAAGCGTCAAGTGGCTGGCGGGCATCACCGTCCTCGACGTGCCGTTCGAGGGCGCCCAGATGATGCTGCACTACCGCTTGCAACGAGACGAGAACGATCCGGGGACGCCGCTGACGCGGATGGCGCCGCGGGCGCTCGTGATTCCGCCCGGCATTCCGGAGTTTCACTCGCGCGAACGTTTCGTCGACGCGGGACTCTGCATGTTGCGCGGGCGCGCCTGGTCCGGCTGGGCTCCGGTCGCCGGCGTGCGCGTGAGCGTCGACGGCGGTGCGACGTGGGACGATGCCGAGCTCGAGCGCGACCTCGATTCGCCGTGGGCATGGTGCGCGTGGTCGTACGAGTGGCAGGCGACGCCGGGGCGCCACGAGCTCTGCTTCAGGGCGCGTGACGAAGCGGGCAACGAGCAGCCGCTGGAACGCCGACTGGAACGTCGGCGGCTACGCGAACAACGCCGTCCACAGCGTTGTCGTCAACGTCTCGTAGGGACATGGCAGGGGTCTGACCCCGGACATGTCCGGAACGGACTAGTTGCCGACGACGAGGACGATCTGCGCGCCCATCAGCGCGCTGCGGCGCATGCCGTCGAGCGGCGTGACGATCCGCGCGTGCACGTCCCTCGCGAGGCGCGCCGCCTCGGCGCGGTAGCCGCGGCGGTACATGACGAGCGTTCGCGTCGAGCTCGACTGCTTCTTGGCGTTGCCGACCGACGTGATCCGGTAGCCGTGCGCGCGCAGGCCGTCGGCCGCGGTGCCGGCCGCACCGGCAGCGCCGCTGCCGTTGAGGACGAGGACGTTGGTCTCTCCGCGGGCGAGCTTCGCCTTCCCGGGCGGCGTCTCCTTCGGGATGGCCTGCACGCCGGCAACGTTCGCGATCGCTGCCTCGCGGACGCGATGGGCGGCAGACTTGCCGAGGAGCGCGACGCCGATGGCCACGAGCAGTCCGAGCTCGAGCGCCGCCACCGCACACGCGATGATCGTCGCCGTGCGCCAGCGCGCCGCGTCGATGGTTGGGACGTACGACGACTCCACGGACCGAGTTCGTTCGCCGGGGCGCGTCCGTATCCTCCCGCCCAGGTGTTCATCACGTTCGAGGGAATCGACGGGAGCGGCAAGTCGACGCAGGCCGACCTCCTCGCCCAGGCGCTCCGCGCCGAGGGTCGCGCGGTCGTGGCAACCAGGGAGCCGGGCGGGACGGAGCTCGGCGAGCGCGTCCGCGACCTGCTGCTCGGGCACGGCGCCGAGATCACGCCGTGGGCCGAGACCGCGCTGTTCGCAGCGGCCCGCGCGCAGCTCGTCGATGAGGTGATCCATCCCGCCCTCCGCGACGGCGCCGACGTCGTCTGCGACCGCTACCTCGACTCGTCGCTCGCGTACCAGGGGCTCGCGCGCGGCCTGGGCGTCGACCGCGTGCTCGAGCTGAACCTCCATGTAACGCGCGGCCTGCTCCCGGATCGCACGTTCCTCCTCGTGCTCGGTGCGAAGGAGGCGGCGAGCCGGGCGCCCGACGATCGCGACCGCATCGAGCGGGAGGGCGTCGAGCTCCAGGCGGCGGTCGAGCGCGCCTACGAGGAGCTCGCGACCATGTTCCCGAACCGGATCAAGAAGCTGGACGCAACGCAGCCCGCCGCCGAGCTGGCGAGAATCGTCAGAGATGAGCTTCGAGAGCTTTCCTGAGCAGGAGGAGGCCAAGCGCCTGCTCACCGCCGCGCTCGCAGATGGGCCGGCGCACGCCTATCTCTTCCACGGGCCGCCCGGGGTCGGCAAGCGTCGCGCGGCAACGGCATTCGCCGGCGCCGTGATCGGCGACGCCGGCCGCGTCGCCCGCAAGACGCATCCCGACCTCTACGAGCTGGAGCCCGTGGGGGACCAGGTGCTGATCGACGAGATCCGCGGACTCCGCCGCGACTTGCACATGCGGCCGTTCGAGGCGTCGCACCGCGTGTACGTGATCCTCGATGCGCACACGATGAACGAGGCCGCCGCGGACGCGCTGCTCAAGGACCTCGAGGAGCCTCCGGAGTACGCCGTCATCGTGCTGATCGCCGACGACCTCGGGCCGCTGCCGGAGACGATCCTTTCGCGTTGCCAGCTCGTCCCGTTCCGCAGGCTGTCGGAGGCGGCGGTGCGCGCCGAGCTCCTGCAGCGTGCGCCGGAGCTCGACGCCGACGAGGCTGCGGCGATCACGCATCTCGCCGCCGGCCGCCTCGACAGGCTCGAGCGGCTGCTCGATCCCGAGGGGCGCAATCGCCGAGATGTCCTCCTCGACGTTGCGCGAAGCGTGTACGCCGCCGACGCCTTCGACGCAGGTGAGGCGGCGCGGACGCTCCTCGAAGGGATCAAGGCGCGCGGCGCAGAGGCGCGCGCCGAGGCGGAGGAGGCCGTCGAGGCGTTGGAGCTGACCGCGCGCGAAGCCGAGCAGCGCGTGAAGCGGGCGCAGCGCCGCGCGGAGCGCGAGGAGCTGCTCGCGTCGCTCGACGAGCTCGCGTGGTGGTACCGCGACCTGATCGCCGTCGCCGTCGGCGCCGAGGGCGCGGTCGTGCATTCCGATCGGCTCGAACGGCTCGCCGAGGACGCGTCGCGCGAGCGCATCCCGGCCGCAGAGGCGGCGTGCGAGCACGTACGCGAGACGTGGCGCGCGTTCGAGGAGTTCAACATCGCCCCGCAGCTCGCGCTGGACGCATTGTTCGTGCGCCTGCGAGGTGAGCTCGGCGGCGTCGCGGCTCCGGTGGGCTAGTGCGGCTCTCGGCGAAGGCCGACTACGCACTGCGCGCGACTGTCGAGCTGGCGTCGCACGGCGAAGGGCACGTCAAGGCCGAGGCGCTCGCGCGTGCGCAGTCGGTGCCGCTGCGCTTTCTCGAGCACATCCTCCTCGACCTGAAGCACGCCGGGATCGTCGCGAGCCAGCGCGGCGCGGAGGGCGGCTACTGGCTCGCGCGCCCGCCGCGGCGAGATCTCGCTCGCGGACGTGATCCGAGCCGTCGAAGGCCCGCTCGCGAACGTCCGCGGCGTGCGGCCCGAGGAGCTCGAGTACGAAGGTGTCGCGAATCCGCTCCGCGACGTCTTCATCGCGCTGCGCGCGAACGTCCGCGCCGTGCTCGAGGAGGTGACGCTCGCGGACGTCGCGGCGGACGAGCTACCCGACCGAGTGCGCGAGCTCGTCCGCGACCCGGACGCCTGGTCGCCGCATTAGCCGCGCGTAGACGATCTGCCCGCGCGCGAGCTCGAGGCGCTCCGCCTCGTCGTGCGTGATCTGCGCGTCGAAGCGCTCGCCGTCGCCGAGGACGAGCTGCACCCGCACCTCGAAGCCGAGATACGCGATGCGCTCGACGAGCGCCTCCTCGGCGCCGTCCTCGGGGAGTGCCCCGAGCACGACGTCGTGCGGCCGGACGAGGTCGCCGCGAAACTTCGTCGCCTCGCCGACGAACGTGAGCACGAACTCGTTCGCGGGACGCTCGTAGAGGTCCTGCGGCGTCCCGATCTGCTCGACCCGGCCATGGTTCACGAGCACGATGTGGTCGGCGATCTGCATCGCCTCCTCCTGGTCGTGCGTCACGAACACCGTCGTCACGTGCACCTCGTCGTGGAGCCGGCGCAGCCACTCACGTAGCTCCTGCCGCACGCGCGCGTCGAGCGCGCCGAACGGTTCGTCGAGCAGCAGCACCTCCGGCTCGACCGCGAGCGCACGCGCAAGCGCCATCCGCTGGCGCTGCCCGCCCGAGAGCTGTGCGGGATAGCGCTTGCCGAGCCCCTCGAGCTGTACGAGCTCGAGCAGCTCGTGCACGCGATCGCGGATCTCAGCTTTCGGACGCCGCCGCACGGTCAACCCGAACGCGACGTTGTCGGCGACCGTCATGTGCTTGAACGGCGCGTAGTGCTGGAAGACGAAGCCGACGCCGCGCTGCTGCGGCCGCAGCTGCGTCGCCTCGCGTCCGGAGATGAACACGTCGCCGGCGTCGGGCTTCTCGAGCCCGGCGATCACGCGCAGGAGCGTCGACTTGCCGGAGCCGCTCGGCCCGAGCAACGCCATCAGCGCCCCGCTCGGCACGTCCACCGAGACGTCGTCGAGCGCGACGAACTCGCCGAACCGCTTCGTCACGTTGCGGGCAGAGATCACGTGCTCTCCTCTCGTGGCCGGAACATCGTCATCAGAAGCAAGGTGGCGATTGCGATCATCGCGAGCAGCACGGACGCGGCGTACGCACCGGTGATGTCGTAGTTGTCGTAGCTGTCCTGCACGAGCAGCGTCATGGTCTGCGTCTTGCCCTCGATGTTCCCGGACACGACGCGCACGGCGCCGTACTCCCCGATCGCGCGCGCGGTCGTCAGGATCACGCCGTACGCGACCGCCCAGCGGATCGCCGGCAACGTGACGCGGCGGAACGTCGCGAACGCGCCCGCGCCGAGCGTCGCGGCGGCTTCCTCCTGGTCGGTGCCGATCTCGCGCAACACGGGCACGACTTCGCGCACGACGAACGGCAGCGAGACGAAGATCGTCGCGAGGACCATCGCCGGCGTTGCGAAGAGCACCTGGAACGGCAGCGACCCGAGCCAGCCGTCGCGGCCGTAGAGCAGGACGATCGAGAGGCCGACGACGACCGGCGAGAGCGCGAGCGGCAGGTCGACGACGGCGTTGAGCACGCCTTTGCCGGGGAAGCGGTGACGCACGATCGCCAGCGCGCAGACGACGCCGAAGACCGTGTTCAGCGGGACAGCAATTGCGGCGATCTTCAACGTGAGCCAGAACGCGTGCTTCGCGTCCGGCGTCGTCACCGCGTCCCACGCAGGCCCGACGCCGTGCTCGAACGTGCGCCAGAAGACGAGCCCGACCGGCACGAGCAGGATCGCCGCGAGGTACGCGAGCACCCCGACTCGGAGGCTAATCCTGGCGATCATGCCTCGTCGCCCAGCGGCGGAGCGCGCCGACCAGGAGCAGGGTCGCGAACGAGATCAGAAGCAAGACAAGTGACAGCGCGGCCGCGCCCGCCGCGTCGTTCGACTGGATGCGTCCGAAGATGTAGACGGACGCCATCTCGGTCTTGAACGGCAGGTTCCCCGAGATGAGCACGACGGCGCCGAACTCGCCGACAGCGCGCGCGAAGGCGAGCGCGACGCCGGAGAGGATCGCCGGCAGCAGGTTCGGGAACACGATGCGGCGGAAGATCGCCGTCGAGCGCGCACCGAGCGACGCCGCGGCCTCCTCCATCTCCGTGTCGAGCTCGAGCAGCACGGGCTGCACGGTGCGCACGACGAACGGCAGCGTCACGAAGAGGAGCGCGACGAGCACGCCGGCGCGCGTGTACGCGAGGTTGATCCCCGAGGAACCGCGCGGTCCGTAGAGCGCGAGCAGCGTCAGGCCGGCGACGATCGTCGGCAGCGCGAACGGCAGGTCGATCACCGCGTTGACGATCCGCTTGCCGCGAAAGTCGTCGCGCACGAGCACCCACGCAGTCGCGGTGCCGACGACGGCGTTCACGAGCGCGACCGCCAGCGCAAGCCCGAGCGTGAGCTTGAGCGCCGAGACGCGCCTCGCGGTTCGTGACGGCGTGCTCGAAGTTGCCGGCCTCCGCCGCGAGCGCCGCGAGCGGAAGCAGGACGACGAGGCTGAGGTAGCCGACGATGAATCCGCCGCCGGCGACCTCGGCGAACCGAGGAGTGCGGACCGCCGCGGGTACGCGGACGGCGGCGGCGTCAACCGCCAAGGCTCGCCTCGATCCTCGCCATCAGCCCCGTGTTCGGGTCGAAGAACTTCTTCTGCGCCTTCGTCCAGCCGCCGAGGTAGTCGATCGTGAACAACTTCGGCCGCACCGGAAAGCTGAAGCCCTTGGTCGCGCTAGGCAGTACCGGCCGGTAGCCGCTCTGCGCGAACAGCTTCTGCGCCGTCGGCGTGTAGAGGAACTTGACGAAGCTCTGCGCCGCCGTCTTGTTCTTGCTCGTGCTGAGGGAAGCGACGGGGTTGTCGATCCTGATCGTCGCCTTCGGGATGTTGAAGTACGCGGGCTGCCCGTTGTGCTGCGCGAGCAGCGCCTCGTTCTCGTAGGTCAGCAGCGCGTCGCCCTTCCCGTTCAGGAACGTGTTGAGCGCGTCGCGCGCCGACTTGTCCTGCACGGGGACGTGGTGGAAGAGCTTGTAGAGGTACTGCTCCGCCTGCTTCGGCGTCTTGCCGAGCTTGAGCTGCGCGCCGTACGCGGCGAGGACGTTCCAGCGCGCGCCGCCTGACGTGAGCGGGTTGGGCGTCAGCACTTCCACACCCGGCTTGATCAGGTCGTTCCAGCTGCGGATGTGCTTCGGGTTCCCCTCGCGGAAAACGATCACCACGACCGAACGGGTGACGATGCCCTTGTACTTGTTCGCGTTCCAAGTCGGCGCGACGAGGCCCGCCTTGACGAGCGTGCGCATGTCGGGCTCGAGCGAGAAGTCGACGACGTCGGCGGGCAGTCCCTTGACGATCGCCTGCGCCTGGTCGGCGGAGGGGCCGTACGACTGCGTGAACGAGACGTCCTTGCCGGCGGGCGTCTGCTGGAACGCGGGGATGATCTTCGAGAATGCGTCCTTCGGCGTCGAGTACGCGACGAGCGAAATCGTCGTGTCGGTCGTGCGGGCGCCCGCGGCGGGGACGACGAATGCAGCGAGCAGGGCGGTGAGCAGGGCGATACGGCGCACGTCTCTCCTTTGTCGATCGGCTTGGTCGGGTATGCAGCCAGGCATAATGCATCGAATAAGCAAGTCTGTCAAACGACAACGATCCCGTAAGCTCGTTCCGTGCCGGACGGACAGCTCGCCCTTTCGGTCGTCACGCCCGTCTACAACTCGGCCCGCTACCTCGCCGACACGCTCGACAGCGTGGCGCGGCTCACGGTCCCGCACGAGCACATCGTCATCGACGGCGGCTCGACGGACGGGACGATCGAGCTGCTCGAGGGCCGGGAGGATCCGCGCCTCCAGTGGGTCTCCGAGCCGGACCGGGGGCAGACGGACGCCGTCAACAAGGGGTTCGCGCGTGCGCGCGGTGAGCTCGTCGGCTGGCTGAACGGCGACGACGAGTACGTGCCGGACGCCGTCGACCGGGCTGTCGCGCGCATGCAGAGCGACCCCGGGATCGACGCTGTGTACGGGTCGATGGAGATCACCGACGAGGAGGGCACCACCCGACGCCTGTACCGGCCGCTGCCGTTCAACTGGCGGCTCTACCTCTTTATCGGCGACTACCTGACGACGCCGACGATCATCTTCCGGCGCAACCTGCTCGAGCACGTCGGCCGTGCTCGACGAGACGTACGTTGACGCAGCCGACTACGACTTTCACCTGCGCCTGCTCCGGCACGCACGAGTCGAGCGCCGACGTGAACCGCTCGTCCGCTTTCGCTACCACGCCGAGAGCAAGACGGGCATCAACTACCGGCGCGGCCAGGAGGAGGCGCTCGCAGATCCGGCTCCGGTGGGCGCGTGGCCGGCGCGACCGTCTGCTGATGGAGGGCTACGACCGCTTCAAACGCGAGGTGTTCCCGCGCATCTCGCACTGGCCACGGATGCACGCGTGACATAGGGCTACGATCCTTCGCCGTGCAGTCGATCATCGCTTGGCTCATCCGTCGGGACGCGTCGTACGAGCCCGACGTCCGCGCGGTGATCTCGTCGCTCGTCCAGCCTGGCTGGACGTGCGCCGACGTCGGCGCCCACGAGGGCATCTACACGCGACTGCTCGCCGAGCTCGTCGGGAACAGAGGCCGGATCGTCGCCTTCGAGGCGCATCCGAGAACGCCCGCCGGTTGCAGAAGTCACTCGGTAGCCGGGTGCGCGGCCGTGTGGCTGTCGAGAACGTCGCCGTGACCGACGGCGCGACGGAATGGGTGACGCTCCATGCGGGGCGGCGGCGAGTTTCGCAGGAATGGAACGTCACCGGGCACGACCTTGAGGGCCGCGCGACGCCGGCCGAGTTCGAGGTGCCTGCGACGTCGCTCGACGCGTACTTCGTCGATGGCCCGCTCGACTTCGTGAAGCTCGACGTCGAGGGCGCGGAGGCGCGCGTCCTTCGCGGCATGCGCCGGTTGTTGCGCGAGCGCAGGCCGACGCTCATGGTGGAGTTCCATACGCCCGAGGGCTGGGCTGGGCGGAGCGAGCTGCTCGAGGCGGGTTATCGGCTCGTCACTCCCGCGGGCGAGCCCGTCGACGCCGGCGTGGGAGCGGTGCGCGTCTACCACTGCGTCGCGCTCACTTCTTGACGCTTCGGATTCACGCGGACCGCTTGCTCGTCCCTCCGGGTGGTGCGCACGTGGCGATGCTCTACCCCTTCTGGGGCCCGAATCGGGAAGACCCCGACGATCCGAACACCGGTCGTTTCGACCGCTACGCGAAAGTCGGCACCGACTTCTTCGAGCTCGTGCCGCCCGAGTCCGCCGACGTCGTCGTGTTTCCGTGCGCGTGGACGCCCGCGCTCGCGCCCAAGGCCGAGCGGGTCGTCGTGGCCGCGCGCGAGGCCGGAAAGCCGACGGTCGTCTTCGTCGCGGGTGACGAACACCGGACGATTCGCGATCCCATTCTCGTCTTCCAGACCTCTCTGGAGCGCTCGCGACGACTGCCGAACGAGTTCGCGCAGCCCGCGTGGAGCGAGGACTTCGTCGCGGCGCATCTCGGAGGAGAGCTTCCGCTCCGGCCGAAGGGAGCGCGTCCCGTCGTCGGCTTCTGCGGCCTTGCTCCGAGTCGCCGTGGTCTCCGCGGCCGACTTCGCGCGCACGCCGCGCACACGTCGATCCGCGCCCGCGCACTCCGCCTCCTCGACGAGCATCCTGGCGTCGAGACAAATTTCGTTGTCCGCGAACGGTTCCTCGGCGGCGCACTGACTCGCGGCGGGCTCGACGTCGGCACGATGCGGCGCGTCCGCGTCGAGTTCGTGCAGAACATGGTCGAGAGCGACTACGTCCTGTGCGCCCGCGGCGCCGGCAACTTCTCGTACCGGCTTTACGAGACGCTGAGCTGCGGACGCGTTCCGGTCTTCGTCGACACGGATGTCGTGCTACCTCTGGACTTCGAGGCCGACTGGCGGAGCCACTGCGTGTGGGTCGACGAGTCGGAACTCGACTCGATCGGCGATCGTGTCGCCGAGTTCCACGAGGCGATCGGTGACGATGAGTTCGTTGACCTCCAGCGCTCCTGCCGCCGTTTCTGGGAGCACTACGTCGCTCCAGAGGGTTTTTTCGCGTACTTCCACGAGCATCTCGCGAGGTCCAAATGAGAATCACATGCGGGACGTGCCCGGCGGCATGGTAGTTACCTCTTGTAAGACTCTGGCGTAATGCGGCCTTCGTACCTGCAGGGAATCGGCCGTTACCTTCAGCGTCCGCGCGCAGTGCTCCGCTACGACGCCGGCCTCGTGGCGGCACCCGCCGATCGCGCCAAACGCCGATTTCTCCTGCGTCTCTTCAAGGAGCGCAACCACGAGCTGCTCGTGGAATCAGGGACGTTCCTGGGCGGGACCGTCGAATACTTCCTGCCGCACGCCCGGCGAATCATCTCCGTAGAGATCGAGCCTCATCTCTACGAGGCGGCGCAGCGCCGCTTCAAAGCGTCGCCGTCAGTCGAACTCGTGCTCGGAGACGCCTTGGAGGAGATCCCGCGGGTGCTGGATGCCGTGTCGGAGCCGCCGCTGGTCTATCTCGACGGACATTTCACCGGCGGCGTGAACAAGGAGCCGGGGCGGTTCGTCGAGCCGGCGCCGGGAATTCTCGAGAAGCTGGGCACGCTCGGCCTTCCGCCCGGCACCTCGATCATCGTGGACGACCTCCGCCTGTTCGGGCGCGGCGACGGCTTCCCCGGCTTGGACGAGCTCACCTCCGCGGCTAGAAACGCGTTCCCCGGAGCCGCGATCTATGCGGGCGTCGATTCCCTCGTGATCGCCGGCTGACCGATTCGCATCCCTCAGAACGGGAGTCGTACGGGTCGAAGGCGAAAACTTCCAGAGCGATGAGGGGGATCAACTGCGGGTCGATCCGGCGCCCTGACGCTCGCTACCCGAGAGCCCGCTCGCAGCGTGCGCCTGCTCGCGAAGGAGCGCAGTGGATCGATCAATGGCCGCCACTCCTCGCGGGTCACGTAGCTCCCGAGCAATAACAGGGCCGCATAGATGCACGGTGCAGCGACTGCGGCGCCCAGGGTGGTGACAGCCGACAGCGGAATCGCCGCTGCCAGCGCCGCGAGCACCGCGACCACCGGCTCTGAGGAAGAGCCGGCGGAACGGCACGGCGAAGACGCTTCTGTGCACCATGCCCGTCTGCCAGGCAACGATCAGGCGTCTGACACGACCAGAGCCACCGCCGCTCCAGTCGGGCCGTAAGGCGGGATCAGGAGAACATTCAGGCCGACGTTGATCCCCAGGCTGACCGCGAGAATCAGCAGTCTCCGGCGCTCGCGGTAGCCCGCTAGGAGGGCGTACCAGAGCAGGTAGTTCAGGAACCCGAGCACGATGCAGCCGCCGATAATCGCCAGCGGTGTTCCCGCGCTCTCGTAGCGATCGCCGAGCACGGCCGTCACCAGGTCGTCGCTGCCGAAAACCAGGAAAAGGGCAACCGGCACGCTCAGCGAGCAGGAACACCCGCCAGAGGAGAAAGAAGGACTCGCGCGCCTGCTCGGGAGCCTCCTTGAGGCCGGCAGCAAGCAAGCGGAAAGAACGCGGGTACGATGATGTTCGGGAGGATCGCCGAGATCGCCAGCGCCGTGAGCACAACTCCGTAGATGGCGGCCGCCGCAGTGCTGTCGAGCTTCGAGACCATCAGCAGGTCGATTCGCTCGTAGACGATCGTGATCCCCCCGGTCGCGGCGATCGGAAGCGCCGTTTGGAGGAAGGAGGGGACCTTCCGAACCTTGCCCGTGAGCACGATCGGGATCTTCAATCGCGACCTCACCAGCACGAACGCCGCCACGGCAGCCGCCGCATAGCCGAGCCCCATGGCTGTAACGAGCCCGGGCGGCCCCGAGCCGCTCGCAATGAGCGCAGCGCCCGCGGCGCCGGTGACCACAGCCTGCAGCGCGAGGAACAACGCCGGGAAGACGAGTACCCGGCGCGCCCGGAACGTCGCGTCGAGCGCAGCCAGGAAGCCCTGGAAGACGAGGTACACTGCACCGATCCCGAGCAGCGCGATGACCTCCGGCGGGTAGCCCAGCACGATCCCCACCGGCAGCATCAGCGGCGCAATGACGACCGAAGTCGCGAACTCGGCGACAAGCGCCACGCCGAGGTAGTTCGCCTCACCTGCGTGATCGGTCGACATCGACCGCAACGCGACCGTTGAGATGCCGGTCTCCGAAAAGACCCCGAAGATCCCGATCAGCGCGAGAGCGATCGCGAAGTGTCCGTACTCCTCGACGCTGAAGGTGCGGATGGCGTAGATGGCCAGCGCCGCAGTGATCAGGAAGGAGGCGGCGCTCGAAGCCGTCATCACGACCGTGTTGAAGACGAGCGAGGCGGGCCGGGTGCTCGGGACGGAGTCTGGTTCGGTCACAGCGTTACGGTTGACGCCGGAGGAGCCGCGAGATGCGTGGCCTGATGCCGAGCCTGTACAGACCAAGTCGCTTCGCCGTTGCCGGTGCGAAGAAGCGGAGCCGCTCGACGCGCGTGAGCGATCGAGGGTGGAGCTTCAGGAGCATGAGCTCTTCCCGCTGTGCGGGACGACGGTCCCAGGACTTCGCAGCTTCGTGCCAGAGACGAACTGCGAGCTCATCGTCGGTGAGGACGGGCAACACGCCCGCGAGCGCAAGGCGAAGGCCGAACTCGGTGTCAAAGATGTAGTGCATGTCCTGCCGGAACATGCCGAACTCTTCGAACACGTCACGCCGCCAGAACGTCGAGGCTTGGGGCCAGCCCACGGTATCGATGATCCAACGATGACGCGGTGAGGTCGGCAGCTCCGGCTTCCACACCTCCATGAGCCTGCCGTCCTCGAACACGTAGCGGCACGCACCCACGATCCAGCGCGCGCCGGTCCGATCGAACAGGGCGACCACCTTCTCGAACACGCCTGGGAGGTAGTGGTCGTCGCTGTTGATGAAGGCGATGATGTCGCCCGTCGCTCGTCGCAGCCCCTTGTTGATGGCCTCGGTCTGGCCCGCGTCGGGCTCGCTCACCCACCAGGCAAGATCATCCTCGTAACGCCGGATGACCTCCACGGAGCCCATCCGTGGATCCCCCGTCCACCACGAAGTATTCGAGCTTCTCGTAGCCCTGGTCGAGCACCGAGGTGATCGTTCGCTCGATAAAGCGCGCCTGATTGAAGGACGGCGTGATGATCGTGATCGTCGGCTGCACCGAGCCGCTGCTTACGTGCCGGCGCGCCCTAGGACGAGGAGGCCGAGCGCGTAGAACCACTCGGATCCCTGCGTCTGGAGCGCGTCGTCCCTGTCCAGTTGGGTCCACGCTGACGCGGCAGGGTCCCGCAGCCAGTACTGAGCCTCCTGCACGGCGTAGCCCTCCAGCAGTCGTGGAAGCCGCTCCTGACCGTAGATGCGATGGAGCGGCGCGCATATGAGATCCCGCCCGACGGGGATCGTCAGGATCATCCGCCCGTCGGGTCGAGCAGGTCTCGCATGATCGCCATGGCCTTGAGGTCGCCGCTCGGGGTCTTCGAAGCTTCCGTAGCGGCCCGCGAGGCCAACGTGCTCGACAGACGAGCAGTTGATGATCTGATCGAAGCGCTTGCCTTCGAGTGGCCTGTCGAGAATGTCCCCTTGGACAGGGGTCACGCGAGGATGCCGGTACTCGAGCGCGGGCGGCATCCGGTCGAGCGCGACGACCTCGTGCCCACGCTGCGCGGCCGCCAGCGACAGGAAGCCGACATCTGCGCCGAAGTCGAGCGTCGTGCCAGGTCCGTCCGCCAGCCGCGCAAGGCAGAACGACCACTCGATCGACCGATCGCCCGCCAGCGTCGCGCCGTCGCGCTCGGCAATCCGCCGTGAAGCTTCGATCGCCAAGTTGCCGGCGACGTTGAGGAGCCACCCGCTCCGATGGCGCACCCTCTCGCGAACTCCTCGTTTGGCTGTCATCGCTTCTCCAAGCTAGCGCCCCTTCTAGCATGACGCGCGCCTTGAAGATCGTGATTGTCGACACCTGCTACGAGGCCTTTCTCGCGGACCACTACGGCGCGACCCCCGGCCTGGCCAACGCCAGTTACGAGCAGCAGCATCGAGCGCTGCTCGACCGCAGCTTCGGCACCACGGACGCGTACTCGCGCAACCTGAGGGAGCTCGGCCATGAGGCCACCGAGCTGATCTCGAACTGCCGCCCCATGCAGCTCAAGTGGGCGGAGGAGCGCTCCCTTCCCTTACCGGTAGCCGCGAAGCTGCGGCCGGCGCCGCTGGCCTGGGGCACCCTGCGCCGCATCCTGGACGCCCAGATCGAGGAGCTCGACCCGGACGTTGTCTACGTCCAGGACGTTATGCACCTCGAACGTCTGCGGCCAAGGGCGCTCGACGGCCACGGACGGTACTTGGTGGCGCAGGTCGGATCGCAGCTCCCGAGCCTCGAGGTTCTCCGCCGCTATGACCTGGTCACGACGCTCGTGCCGCCGCTCGTTAGGCGCCTGCACGCGCTGGAAATCGACGCCGAGCACCTGGGCGCCGCGTTCGACGAGGCCGTGCTGAGTCGGCTCCAGGCCGGGGGCGTGACCGCCGCTCCCGATGCCGGGCGTCGGCACCCGGTTTCGTTTGTGGGCACGATCCATTCCGACCCCGTGCACCGCGGTGGTGTTCAGCTCCTCGAGCGCCTAAGCGCCGACGTCGGCCTGGAGCTGTGGGGGCCGGTCGACGCCAAGCTCGCGCGATCGTCGCCGATCCGCTCTCGTTACCGAGGCCAAGCATGGGGAATGGACATGTACCGGGTGCTCGCCGAGTCCCGCATCGCCGTCAATCGTCACGGTGACTTCGCCGACGGCTATGCAGCCAACATGCGGATGTTCGAGGCAACGGGGGTGGGGGCGCTCCTGGTGACCGAATCGGCGACGAACCTCCCCGACTTCTTCGAACCGGGCCGAGAGGTCGTCGCCTACGACGGCGTGGACGACCTCGTGGACAAGATCGAGCACTACCTCGAGCACGACGACGAGCGCTTGGCGATCGCTGCCGCGGGACAGCGGCGTACGATGGCCGAGCACACGTACGGGCAGCGCATGCGCGAGCTGGCCTCGATGCTCGAGAGGCGTGTCGGCAGACAGATGACCCGCCACTTCTGCACGCTCTTCGATCGGAACTACGTCTTCAAAGCGGTCGTCCTCTACCGATCGCTCGTGCGCCACTGCCCCTCCTTCCGGCTGACCGCGTTCTGCTTCGACGAGGAGGCGCAGCGTGTGATCGAGGCACTCGACCTGCCCCACGTTTCGACGGTCTCGCTCGCGCAGCTCGAGGACTTCGATGCGGAGCTCCACTCCGTCAAGTCCGACCGAAGCGCGGTCGAGTACATGTGGACCGCGACCCCGAGCCTCCCGCTCTACATGCTCGCGACGGAGCCCACGCTGGACGAGGTCACCTACCTCGACGCCGACCTGATGTTCTTCTCGGACCCCGAGCCGATCTTCGAGGAGATGGGCGACGCGTCGATTCTCATCACTCCGCATCGCTTTTCCCGGAGCTTGCACACCACGCGATCAACGGCATCTACAACGTCCAGTTCCTGACCTTCCGGCGGGACGCACGCGGGCTCGAGGCGCTGGACTGGTGGCACGACCGCTGCATCGAGTGGTGCTACAGCCGGTTCGAGGACGGGAAGCTCGGCGATCAGAAGTACCTCGACGACTGGCCGGACAGGTTCGAGGGCGTTCGCGTCGCGCGCTACAAAGGCTGCGGTCTGGCACCGTGGAACATCACGCAGTTCTCGGTCCACGAGACGCCACAGGGTGTGTATGTCGACGACGATCCGCTCGTCTTCTTCCATTACCACCGGGTCCGCCTCCTCGCTTCGGGCGGCTACCTCTGGCGGCCGCCCGGTTACTACGTCTCGGCCGAGAACCGACGGCTTGTCTACGACCCGTATCTCGAGGAGCTTCGTCTTGCCGTCGAGGAGGTGCAGGAACAAGTGCCGGGATTCGCGAGCGGCCTCGAGTCCGCGCCTGCACGTCGGGAGCGCTTCCAGCTCGCGCTGAATCAAGGTACGGCCTGGTTTCTCTGGAAGACGCCGTGGCTGATGCGGTACCGCCATCGGCGGTGGCGCGTGGCGGGCGAGGCCCTGCCGAGGTCGGCCTGAGAGCTCCTTGCGGATTACGATCCGACACCACTTCGACTTCGGCGACGACCGGCCCATTGTCGGCGACGATCTCGTACGGCCCGCTTCCTGGGATGCGCTCCGCACCCAGACGGAAGGCGCGTTCGCGCTCGCCGAATCTCCCGTGGAGCTCGAGAGGATCGCGACAGCGCAGGGCGAGATCGAAACGCGGTCGCGCGAGATCGACCGGTGGCTCGAGGGCATGGACGTGGGGACGCTCGCGTCGTATGGTGCCGGGGCGGCCGTTCTCGAATGGTGGCTTCTGCGCATCCGGCCGGAGCTGCGTCTGCTCCTTGCCGATTACGCTCCGAAGACCGTCGAACGCCTTCGCGTGCTGTTCCCTGGCGTCGATGTCCACGGCCATGACCTGTTGCAGGATCCGCCTCTGTCGGCGGATGCCCATCTCTTCCATCGAATCGATACGGAGCTGTCGGACGCGGAGTGGCACGCGACGTTTCGGCGTTTCTCCGATGAGAGCGTCCTCGTCGTGGCGACGGAGGTGGCGACGGCGAGGCGCCTCGCCAATGAGTTGCTGTTCCGGATCCAGCGGCGGGGGGCCACACGGGCGGGTTGGCTGCGAACACGCGGCGCCTTCGAGGCGCTCTGGCGCGACACGCACAACGCTCGGCCGTTGCGTCTGCACGATCTGGACGGCTGGGCCCTGACGCCGCGCCGGTCATAACATTCGGCCATGGCGTCGCCGTCTTTCGCGCCTTACGAAGGCGCCCGTGTACTGGTCACCGGGAGGCCTCGGCTTCATCGGCTCGCACCTGTCGCAAGAAGCTCGTCGAGCTCGGCGCCGACGTCACGATCGTCGATTCGCTCATCCCCGAGTACGGCGGCAACCCCTACAACGTCCGCGAGATCGTGGACGACGTGCACATCAACTACTCGGACATCCGCGATCCGTGGTCGATCCGATACCTCGTCACGGGCAAGGACTTCATCTTCAACCTCGCAGGCCAGGTCAGTCATCATCGATTCGATGAAGGATCCGGAGACGGATCTCGACATCAACTGCCGCAGCCAGCTCTCCCTCCTGGAGGCGTGCCGTGAGAACAATCCCGACGCCCGCATCGTCTTCGCCGCGTCGCGGCAGCAGTACGGGCGGCCCGCAGTTCGTCCCGGTCACCGAGGAGCACCCGCTCGTGCCGGTCGACGTCAACGGCATCAACCTCATCGCCGGCGAGCGCTACCACCTCCTCTACAACGACGTCTACGGAATCCGCGCGGTCTCGCTGCGGCTGACGAACACCTACGGCCCGCACCTGTTGATGAAGCACGACCGCCAGGGCTTCATCACGACGTTCATCCGCCTTGCACTCGAGGGCAAGACGATCAGGGTGTTCGGCGACGGGAGCCAGCTGCGCGACTTCACCTACGTCTCGGATGCGGTCGACGCGTTCCTCGCTGTCGGCATCACGGAGGCGACGTACGGAAGGCGTTCAACGTCGGCGGCACCGGCCCGTGTCCCTGCTCGAGGTGGCGCAGACTCTGCCAGGAGCTCGGCGGCGCGGGCGGCACCGTGGAGACCGTGCCCTGGCCGCCCGACCGCGAAGAAGATCGACATCGGCTCGATCTACGTCGACCACACGCGGCTCACCGAGGCGACAGGCTGGGAGCCGCAGGTCGGCCTGCGAGACGGCCTCGCCGAGACGTTCGCGTTCTACCGCGAGCACGGCGAGCACTACCGCAGCTGAACGTCAGGGCCTGCGTCGGATCGCGCGCGCCACCGGGGACGCAATCGACAGGGGCACGCGGGCGAGCCCCGACTTCACGCGGCCGAGAGCCGTGGTCCGAGCTCGTCGAACGGCGGCCGAAGACGCTCGCGACCCCTCACCGCGAGCTCGAGCGCGAAGGCGTAGTGGCGGCGCATAAACGCGAACACGAAGCCGAGGAGAAGCTCGCGCTTGCCAAGGCGCTCGTCGTCGAAACCGTTGAAGTACTCGATCTCGACCCATCCCGGCGCAGGCCTGTGGCGAGCGTCGAGGTAGCGGCTCGCGCGCGCACCGAGGGCGCGCTGACAGCGTCCGCGTCGACTCGCGTCGAGCCGCGGACCGTCAGATCGGACACCCAGAAGCCTCGCGCGCGCATCTCGCGGAGGACGTCGTCGAGCCTGTCTTCGCCCTCGTAGGCGTCGATGATCCCGGGCTCGAACTCCACGACCAGAGCGTCTGCTAGCGAACTCCTCGCCGAGACTACGGAAGAGCCTCAAATCGGTTCCCTGGGAGTCGATCTTGACCCAGTCGACGCGATCGAGCTCGAGTTCCGACGAGGGCGGACAGCACGTCGCGCGGAACGCACATCGACGGTGCGTTCGACGTTGAAGAGCGGGGCGAATGCGTACCAACGAAGCGACTCCGGGCGCGGTTGGAGATCGACTGCGAGCAATACGGCGACGCAGTCAGGTGAATCGGCTCGGAGACCGAAGAGCGTTCGGCCGCGAGGTAGTTGAACGTCGTCAGCCGGCGGAAGCCCGCGGCTTCGCCCGTCACGCTCTCGAACTCGCGCTCGTCGGCTTCGAAGGCGAGGCCGACCGAGTACCTCGCGATGCGGCGCCACGGGGGATGCAAACCGCTCGCCGCGCCGAATCGACGAGGACCGGCGGCGCGGCCTCGAGCTCGGGCAGCCGGAGAATGCGGTCGACGATGCTCAAGCGAGCGCGCTCAACGCGCTCGACGATGTCGACCTCATCGTCCCGTAGTTCCGGATAGATCGGAACGGCTGAGGACCCGTTCGCAAGAGGTCACTCCGAGACGGACAGCGAGGTCCGGCCCGGCGGCGAGCCGCTGCGTACGGACGCGTGCCGGTGTATGGGCACCGGGTAGTGAATCAGCGTCTGCGATTCCGAGCTGCATCGAGCTGCGCCCTGACCGCATCTCGGTCTGGCGCGCTGACGACGAACAGATGGAACACGTGCTTGCGTCCGTCGAGCGCGATGAAGCGGTGTGACCAGCGTGTCGGATAGCGCGTCTGCAAGCAAGTTGCGCGATCTCGGCGCGCCGCTCATTCGCAGGCTCGAGGCATACGGGAGGCGGGTTCGCAGGATCGCGGCCTGAAGTTCGTCGAGCGGCTGTTCGACGCCAGCCGCGACATGGCGGTAGCGGTCGGAGCTGGCCGTACGTGCCGAAGGAGACGGAGACGCTCTGCGAGCGCTTCATCGATCCGTCACGACTCGCGCCGCCGTCGCCCAACGCAGCGAGATTCTTCGTCGGGTAGAAGCTGAAGGCAGCCGAGCTCTGCCGACGGTGCCGGCCGGCCGCCCTCGCAGTTCCGCCCGACGGCCTGTGCGCAATCCTCGATGACTTCGATTCCTCGTTCGGACCGCAGGAAACCGCGACGATCGCGTCCCGTGTCCGCGCATTGGCCGTACAGGTGTACGGGCACGACGGCGCGTGTCTTGTCGCTCAGAGCCTGCCGCGAGGGAGGACGACGGATCCATCGTTCCAGCTTCTGCCTCGACGTCACACAAGGACGGGAGTCGCACCGGCGCGCTCGATCGCGGCCACCGTCGGCACGCATGTGTTTGCCTGGGTGATGACCTCGTCGCCTCGATCCGATATCGAGCGCACGAAGCGCCAACTCGATCGCATCGGGTGCCTTGAAGCCACCCCGACGGCGTGAGATGCGCCGCATCGCTGCGGCGAATTCGTCCTCGAAGGCCCCGCCCTCCCGGCCCGAGCACGAACCACCCGCTGTCCAACACGCGCGCGATCGCCGCTTCGAGCTCATGTCGCCGCTCGATCACGCCGCGGCCCAGGTCGTTGAACGGAATCACTGAGGCCGTAGGCACGGAGGCCGAGTGGGGGAGGGAGCGCTGACGCCTCGGTCGTCAGCCCGTAGGTCGCGTGAAAGCGAAGCCGATGAACTAACAACTGCGCTCCACGCGCGCTGACCGATGGTCTCTGATCTTCAGGGACCTCCGCGGCCCGAAGGAGGTGCTGCTCGGCCCAGCCAATCGCAGCGGAAACTTTCTTGGACGTGCTCGACACGTCCGATGTTCCCGACGACGTGATCCCAGATCAGCACACCAGACCGCACTCGAAGACGGGAGGCGGTCGGCGTCCTGCCGGCGTCGGTCGCGAAGCCGATTAACCTCTCGACCCGAGAAGGCCGTGCGCGACCTTGTTCGGGGCAACTCGATCTCGGGAAGTTCCGCGACCCGCTCGACACGACCCGCGTCACGCTTGCGAGCGAGAGTGCCACCTACGGACAAGGACATCGTCAGGCAGACCGAGGCAATGCTCGGCGACATCTCGCCACGACTGACCGGAGAGCAGGCCCGCGGCCTGTCCGCGGCTACAATCCCGTCTCCCCGCCGACGTAGCTCAGCTGGTAGAGCACTTCACTCGTAATGAAGGGGTCCACGGTTCGAATCCGCGCGTCGGCTTCAGTCTGGGAGCCATGCGGGCTCAGGCCAGGAGCCCTTACCTTGCATAGTAAGAGGTCAGCGGGCGCGCTCACGATCCGGAACCGATCGCCCGAGCCCTCGGCGGAGCGTTCCGTGTCGGAGCGCACGAGGGGCACGCGCACCCCCGAAGTCTTCTTCGAGCTTGGAATCCCATCTAGGGACAGACCCTCGGCGAGCATCAGCGACTCTCACACGACGAGTTCGCCGCTCACGCCGCGTCCGCGGCGCTAGAGCTCGAGCAACTTCTCGGTCTCGCTCGTCGGGGCCGCGCGACCGGCTGGAGCGTCCTGTGCGACCTGGCGTCGGATCGGCGCGAGCAGCGCAGCATGCAAGTCCTACGAGGATGCATCCCACCGCGTAAGCCGCTTGAACGCGGTCCCGGCGTTAAACGAGCGCGCTTCAGGGCGACCGAGAGCGGCCTCAGTGAATGCGCTGTTCGTCTCTGGTGTGATCTCGCATGGCGGATACAGTGACCTCGGCGGGGCTTGGAGCCGCGTGCGACCATCGCACTCGGTGCCCGCTGACCGCGGGGAAGCCCCAAGCGCCCTCGTCACGTAGCGATCCCCTCCTGCGCGATGCGTGCCGCACTCAAGCGCGCCCATGGTGCGGAAGCCGACGCGGCTGGGCCGGACGCGCGGATGCGTTGCCCAAGTCTGCGCGTCGCGACGACCGTCTTTGCAGCCGCCCTTCCGGGCGTGCTCACGTATGTCCTCGTGCACCGTTGGCTTCACGCGGGTGTCGGCGACTTCGTCCCGAACGTGTGGAACGACCAAGTCGGGTACTGGACTCGGATCTTGAGCTCTTCGCGAGGTCAGGCTCGACACGGGCTACTACACCCCGGACGAGGTTGCAGCTTCGTCGAGTATCGACGCGGCCGCTACGGGGTGAACGGCCCGTGGTTCGCCGTGGTCTATGGGGCATCGCACGATTGTCGGCTGGGAGTCGTCACGAGCATCTATTTCAACCTCGTGGCTCCTCGCCGCGGGCCTGCAGTCGTTACTTCGCGTGCTCGCCCGGCTCGACACCGAGCGGATGCTCGCTGCAGGGCTCGTCGTCGCTGTCATCCTGGCCCGTCCTGCTCTACGTGCCGACAGCGTCGCAGGAGTCGCTGCAGCAGGCGCTCGCGATGGTGCTCGCCGGCGTCTTCTGCCGTGCAGTCTCGTCGCGCGGCCGGAGGTGTCGCGTCGCTGAGAGATCGCTCGGCGTGACCTTGCTGCTCGTGCTGCGTCGAGTCCTCCGGTTCAGCTGGGCAGTCCTGCTGGTCCCCGTCCTGCTCCTGCTCTTATGCGACCCGTGATCAGCCCCGGCGAGTCGTTGCCGGAACCACCGTTGTCGCTCGCTGCCGTGACGGTCGCCGGTGCGGCTGACGAAGGTCTTCCAACCCGCTGGTCACAACTCCGGGGGCCGAGCCATCAGCGGGCTCACACCGACCCGATCGCCGGGTACAGCGGACCTCATCCGCTAGCTCGTGGTTGAACCTCAGCTCTTCTTGTACCCCGGCGCCTGGATCCAGCGGCGCCGCCCGTCGTCGATCCGGGGCGCCTCGACTCAACCGGGCATCCAGAGCTGGGCGGTCGTCGGGCTGACTGGTGCTTCGCCGCGCTCGCCGCGGTCGCCGCGAGCGAGCCTGCGCCCCGTGCTTCCGGTCGCAGGCGTCGATGGCCCCTCCGGTCGCGAGGCCTTTCTGCACGTGGACAATCTTGGAGTCTGATCATCGTCGCGGCGCTTGACCTTCTATCTGCCTACGGGTACTATCGGCGTGACTCGGCGCCCACCTGCTGCTGAGCGTCCTCGTCTTCGTCGCGATTCGGCCGGATGCGCATCGTGCTCGCCATCGTCGTCGCGCTCAACGTCGTCGGCGTTCCCCAGTTCCTCAACGCCTATCAGGCAATGGACGCCAAACTTCGGCCTCGGACCACGTGCTGTTCGCGCGTGAGCGCCGAGGTTCGCGGCACGGATGCCGCTACGACACGCGCCTCCGGAACCCTGGTGCAACACGCTGATCGTTCCCGGCTTGAGGTCTACGACTGGCGCGTGACGCTAGTGCCGGCCGGGCATCGGGGTCGCCGTATGTTCACGACGCCCGTTCGCGGAACGCGAAATCGCACTATGTGCTCTCGCCCCGACTCGCAAGGGCCTCCGGGCCACCGTGCGCATCGGCGCTCGAGACATGTCCGGAAGGCTCGGGACGTTCTACGAGAACCCCAGTACCGCAGGCATCCGGAGCGCATGCCGATGAGGGTCATGGTTACCGGCGTCGCCGGTTTCATCGGCTCCAACCTGGCGGCGGAGCTGCTTCGTCGCGGCTATGACGTTAGCGGCCTCGACAACCTCTCGCAGGGCACGCTGTTCAACCTCGCGGCGTTCGAGTCGCACGACCGCGTTCGCTCTCGTCGAGGGCGACATTCGCGACGAGCGACGGATGCTCAGCCGCCGAAGGATGTGACGTGATCGTCCACCTCGCCGCGTACAAGATCCCGCGCTACAGCGACGCCTACGACACGCTCATGATCAACGGATTCGGCTCGGAGATCGTCGCTCACATCGCGGCTCGGAACCGGTCAAGATCGTCGCGGCATCGACCTCGGATGTCTACGGCAAGAACCCGAGGTGCCGTTTTCCGAGGACATGGACTCGGTCATCGGCACCCGACGTCAAGCGCTGGGCGTACGCGATCTCGAAGATGTTCGAGGAGCAGCTGCTGCTCGCGTGCCACGAGCGTTCGGGATCGACGTCGTGCTGATCAGGTTCTTCGGTGGCTAGGCCCGAACCAGAATCTGACCTGGTGGGGCGGCCCCCAGTCCGTCTTCATCGAGAACGCGCTCGACGGACGAGCCGCTCCCGGTCCACGGCGACGGTGCGCAGACACGCTCGTTCACCTACGTCTCCGACCACGTCGACGGGATCATCGCGGTCGTCGAGAGCGAGCACGCGAACCTCGTCGTCAACATCGGGAGCAGCAATACATC